>DATJWH010000028.1:0-547662 GCA_035501415.1 Candidatus Limnocylindrales bacterium
CCTCGGTTTTCGAGAGGCTGGAAGAGAGATCCCTGCCTGCGGCAGGCAGGCCTCGACTGCGCGTCCCGACGCGAAAATCGAAAAGACGCGATTTTCGCGGGAAAAAGCGTCGGGACGCTCCGCTCGGGATGACAAAGTTCACAGGTCGTGCCGAGAAAATGGGCAGCGGCGCGCCTTTGCGTGAGGAAATCAACAAAGCCATTTGGAATTTGAAAATTTTAAAGAAGGGCGGACGAGTGTACGCGTGCGGCGGCGTTCGCGGCGACGGCGGCGGGGCCTACTCGCGCGGGGAGGCGGAATCGGGGCGAGGGCAAACGTAAATGGCTTGGGTGAGCGACGGAAGTAGGGCGAGGCTGGTGCGAAGGTCGCGCGTGGCGTAGCGGCGGGCGTCGAGGGCGAGAGCGAGGAGCTGCTGCCTGTCGAGAGGCGCAGAATAAATGTCGGCGTGGAGAGCGTAGGAATAGTCGCGATACTGCGGAGCGGCGCCGCGCGGCAGAGCCATGAGCGAATCCCAGAAGCTACGAGAGCGGAAGAGGCGCTTGCGGGCGGCGGTCTTGCGCGGGAAATGCGCGGTGTGAGAGGCGGGCGAGCCGCTTGATTCGAGAATCACTTCGGAGCATTGACTGGGCTGAAAGGGGCGCGAAGGATCGGGGTCAGGATATTTCGCGAGAACGGCGGCGAGGGAGGCGGAGTCGGCGTCGAAACCGGGCCACCAGTAACGATAGTCGTGAAAGACCACGGTGCCGCTGCGAAGAATTTGGTGGATGCGCGAGAGGTCCTTGCCGGCAACGGTGAGAACCATGTCGACGAGCTCCGCACCGCGAAAATCCTGCTGCACGACTGGACGGATGCTGACGTACTCGGCTTCTTCCTCGGTGTACTTGACGTGAATGATTTCGGGAAGGGGCATGAGCGGCGGCGCGCGTGTGCATCCACAGAATACGGCGAGGCGGGGGAAAGTCGAACGGAAATTGGGCGGCGCCGCGGTGGGCGGCGGGCGAGCTATTTCGAGAGGCGGGCGCGGACGCGGTCGCTGAGAACTTTGCCGTCGACGGTCTTGCTTTCGAGGCGCGAGCGCGCGGCCTTGATCACGGCGCCCATTTGCTTGAGGGAGTCGGCGCCTTCGTCGGCGATGGCGGCTTCGATGGCGTGATGGATTTCGTCGTCGGTGGGAGCGGCAGGGAGATACTTCTCGATGATGCCGATTTCCTTTGCTTCCTTGTCGGCGAGATCCTTGCGGCCGCCTTTGGTGAACTGGTCGATGGATTCGCGGCGCTGCTTGACGAGGGTTTGGAGGACCTGGAGGGATTCGAGGTCGTCGAGGGGGCGCATCTTTTCGATTTCCTTATTCTTCAGCGCGGACTTGACCATGCGCAGGACGCTGAGGCGAAGCTCGTCCTTTTCCTTCATGGCGGCGGTGAGGTCGGTCTGAATGCGCTCGATGTAGCCCATGCGGAGCAGGCCCTCCGGCGGAAGAGGATAACACACGGGCGGCGGAACGCGGGTGGCAGCGCTGCGAGCAATTACTTTGGCGGCGATGGCGGCAGTGTGACTTACGTGCGGCGGCGAGGCGAGGTTATAATTCCGGGCCTATGCCTCTGGACGTCGGCACAAGACTGGGCCCCTACGAGATTCTTGCGCCGCTGGGCGCGGGCGGAATGGGCGAGGTCTATCGGGCGCGAGACACGCGGCTGGATCGCGTCGTCGCGATCAAAGTGCTGCCCGAGCGGCTTTCGCAGAAACCGGACCGGCGGCGGCGCTTCGAGAATGAGGCGCGGACGATTTCCAAGCTGTCGCATCCCAACATCTGCACGCTGCACGACATCGGGCATCAGGATGGAGTGAATTTTCTGGTGCTGGAATTCGTCGAGGGGCAGACGCTACGGCAAGTGCTGTCGGCGGGCGCGCTGCCGGTGCGAACGGTGATCCCGCTGGCGGTGCAGGTGGCGGAAGGGCTGGCGAAGGCGCACGAGGCGGGGATCATCCATCGAGACTTGAAGCCCGAGAATGTGATGGTGTCGAGCGACGCGGTGAAGATTCTCGATTTCGGGCTGGCGAAGCTGGAACTCGAGGCGGAAGAGGTTTCGGATTCGAGCGTGACGTCCGGCTCGCAAACGCAGGCGGGCACGCTGTTGGGGACGGTGGATTACATGTCGCCGGAGCAGGCGAGCGGCGAGTCGGTGGACTTCCGGTCGGATCAGTTTTCGTTCGGAATCGTGCTGTACGAAATGGTGACGGGGTCGCGCGCGTTTCGGAAGAGCACGGCGGCGCAAACGCTGCTGGCGATCGTGCGCGACGAGGTGAAGGAGATCCGGTCGCTCAATCCAGAAGCGCCGCCGCCGCTGTGCTGGATCATCGAGCGCTGCCTGGCGAAGGAGCCGGGGAAACGCTACTTCTCGACTCGGGACCTGGCGCGGGATCTGGCGGCGATACGCGACCGGCTGTCGGATTTGCAGGCGAGGCCGGCGGAGGCGCGTCCGAGCAATTTGCCGACGCCGGGGACGGCGTTCGTGGGGCGCGAGAAGGAAGTGGCAGAGGCAAGAGAGATATTGCGGCGGCGCGAAGTCCGATTGGTGACGGTGACGGGACCAGGAGGAATTGGGAAGTCGCGTCTGGCGCTGGAGGTGGCGCGCAATGCGGCCGAGGAGTTTCCGGGCGGCGTTTACTTCATACCACTTGCAGCGGTGACCGACGCGAACATGGTGGTCTCCGTGATTGCGCAGGCGGTGGGGATTCGAGAAACGGGCGGCCAGCCGGTGCTGGAGGCGCTGAAGGAGCACTTCGACAAGTCGGTGAGCGGGCCGATGCTTCTGCTAATCGACAATTTCGAGCAGGTGATCGCGGCCGCACCGGCGCTCGCGAAATTGATGGGGGTCGCACCGAAACTGAAGCTGCTGGTGACGAGCCGGTCGGCGCTTCGGGTTTCGAACGAGCACGAATTCCCGGTTCCGCCGCTTGAGCTGCCGGACAGCAAATCGCAGCCCTCGCTGCGAGAACTATCGCGGAGCCCGGCAATTTCACTCTTCGTGCAGCGAGCCGCGGCGGTGAAGCCGAATTTCGAGCTGAACAAGGACAATGCCGCGGCCGTGGCGGAAATTTGCGCGCATTTGGACGGCTTGCCGCTGGCCATCGAACTGGCGGCGGCGCGCGTCAAGCTGCTTACGCCGGCGGCGATGGTGACGCGGCTGGCCAGCCGCCTGCAGCTTCTGACGGGCGGCGCACGGGATTTGCCGGCGCGGCAGCAAACTCTGCGGCAGGCAATCGATTGGAGCTACGACCTGTTGAGCGCGCCGGAGCAGAAGCTCTTCGCGCGGCTTTCAGTTTTCATGGGCGGATGCACGCTCGACGCCGTGGAATCGGTGTGCAATACGAAGAATGACCTGGGCCTGGACGTGCTGGACGGGATGGCGTCGATGGTCGACAAAAGCCTGGTGCGGCAGATCGAGCATCGGGACGGAGAGCCGCGCTTCGTGATGCTCGAAACGATTCGCGAGTACGCACTCGAAAAGCTGGCCGGCAGCGGAGAGGAAGCGGCGACGCGTCGGGCACACGCAGCGTACTGCCTGATTTTGGCGGAAGAAGGCGCCGGGGGAGACACCGGGGCAACCGAAGCGGTCTGGCTGGAGCGATTCGATATCGAGCACGACAATTTCCGCGCGGCCCTCGATTGGATTGCCGAAGCGGGAGAGCCGGAATGGGGCCTGCGAATTGGCGTGGCGCTTTTCCGTTTCTGGGAGGCGCGAGAGTTTTTCTCGGAAGGAAGAGACCGACTGGGACGAGTGCTGCGCCTCAAGGGCGCGGCCGCACCGACGAACGCGCGCGTTAGGGCACTTTTTGGGGCGGCCGTGCTGGCCGGAGAGCAGGGCGACCTTTCGCTGGCTACCCAGCTATTCGAGGAAAGTCTCGGAATTGCGAGACAGCTGGGGGACAAGAAGACGATCGCCGTCGTGTTAAACGCGCGGGGAGTGAATATACGCGACCGAGGCGACCTTAGTACGGCACGCATATTCTTCGAGGAGTGCCTGGCACTGTGGCGAGAAATGGGAGATGGGCTCGCGGCGGCACGCGTGCTGAGCAACATGGCGACGGTGCTTCGCATGCAGGGAAACTATCAGCGAGCGCGGGCGCTCTATGAGGAATGTCTTTCGATTTTCCGGGAACTCGGCGACAAGAGCGGTCTCGCCTGGGCGCTGAATCACCAGGGCGACACTGCGCGAGAGCAGGGGGACTGCGCGGCAGCGCGAGACCTGTACGAAGAGAGCCTGGCAGCCTTTCGCGAGCTAAACGATCCGTGGGGAATGGCCGCTACCCTGGGGGACTTGGGAAATCTGGCCCGGGAGCAGGGAGATTGCGGCACGGCCGATTCGCTCTATAGCGAAAGCTTAAGGCTCTTCCAGGAGTTGGGGCACAAGCGGGGAATCGTCCGGCTGCTGGAAGCCTTTGCCTGTTCCGCGGCCGCACAGTCGGAGCCGGAGCGCGCGTTGCGGCTCGCAGGCACAGCGGCGGCGCTCCGACAGAGTATTGCGTTGCCACCAAAGCCGGCGGAGCAAGCCAGCCTCGACAAGTGTCTGGAGCCAATACGGCGGAGCCTGGCGACGACGGGTGGAGAAGCGTGGCTGGAGGGATGGGTGATGCCGATCGAAAAGGCCATCGACTATGCGGTGACGCCGGCTCCAGGCCCGGGCTAACGCCGACGCACGAAAGAGAACGCTACGCGGTGGACGTCCCGAGCCTTACTCCGCGGTACTCGGATCGATCAGGCGACGAACGGCGGAGATGCGATTGGCGGGAAAGCCTCCCCTTTTCGCGTGTTCCCGAATGGTGGCCTCGTCAGGGGCAAAATAGACGCAGTAGACCTTGTCGCCGGTGACCCAGCTTTGCAGCCATTGAATTTCAGGACCCATAGACTTGAGAACTTCCACGGACTTTCGCGCGGCCTCCCGGATCTCAGAATCCGACATATTTCCAACCCCTGGGATTTCGCGCTCGATGACAAACTTCGGCATGTGCTCCCTCCGGAATAGACATGCTAGCAAGCGCAGAAGGCCGCCACAAGGGCGGTCATTGAATGGCAGGTAGGACGAACCCAAGAGAGGCACGGAGGCCGCGAAATGGACCTGAGATCGATTCAGAAACCGCTGAAGGAGCAGTACCGCAGTAACCCGAGCGCCTCGCGAATCACTCTGAAGGCGAAAGGCAGCCAGACCGACACGCCGATCACGTGCTCGGTGGATATTGGACGGGCGATCTACAGCGCGGGAGCGCACAAGGGAGTGGGAGGCTCGGGTGCGTCCGCGTGCTCGGGCGACCTTCTGCTGGGCGCGCTGGCGGCGTGCGCGCAAATCACATGCCAGATGGTGGCTACGGCCATGGGCATCGCGACGGAACGCATCGAGGTAACGGCGGAGGGAGACCTCGACCTGAGCGGGACACTCGGAATATCAAAGGAAGTGCCAGTGGGCTTCGAGAGTATACGGCTGCGATTTGACGTGGCGGCTCCGCAGGCAACGCCGGAGCAACTGCGCGCGCTGCACGAGAAGACCGAGCAGTATTGCGTGGTCATGCAGACGCTGATTCATCCGCCGAAGATCGAAAGCATCTGGGCAGGCGGGCGGTAGTTCTTTCGGCCGAACGGCGCGCATTCAGCGCGCTGTGACAACCGGCAAATCATAGAAAATTCAGAAGCGCGTCGGTCGTCTGCTTGGGCTGCTCTTCGAGAATCCAGTGGCCGGAATTGTGGATGATGACGACGGATACGTCCGTGGCTGCGAGTTTCATTTGCGCGGCGAGGGCTTCGCCGAGGGACTTGTCGCCGCCGATTGAGAGCACAGGCATGGTGAGCTTCGTCTTCGCCATCTGCGCGAAATCCTGAGCGGTCTCAGGCCACGACGCGAAATATTCCCACGCGGCGTGCATGCGCCCGGGACGCGAGTAAGCGGCGAGATAGGCCTTGCGGTCGGCTTCGGGCAGCGAATGGTTCTTGTCGGCGGCGAGGTCGTTCCAGAAATAAGCGAAATAGATATTTTCGCGGCCCTTCACGAGAGCTTCGGGCGTCGGCCCGTTGAAGCGGAAATGCCAGTAGTGCGGATCGTCGTAAATCGGCTCCCAGCCCTGAACGCCGGGCAGGAATGCGTCCATCACAACGAGCTTTTCGACTTCAGAGGGATAGAGCGCCGCATAGGCATACGCGACCATCAGACCGATGTCGTGGCCGACGACGCGTGCTTTCGTGATGCCGAGCGAACGCGCGAGGTCATGAATCTCGACGGCGGCGGTTTTCATGGTGATCGCGCCGCTCGGAACAGACGAATCGCCGATGCCGGGAAGGTCCGGAGCAATCACGGTGAATTTGCGGCCCAGCAGAGGCAGGATCGGAGTCCACATGCGCGAGGTCTCCGCGAATCCATGCAGCAGAATCACAGCCGGACCCGAGCCGCCGGTGGTGTAGTGAATCGTGGCGCCGTCGATCTTCGCGTCGTGAGCCGCAAAGGCAGACTTCGCGGTCTGGGCATGAGAGGAGGAAGCAAGGGCGGCGAAGAGAGCCAGCGCGCAAAAGGGCGCGAGGAAAATGTCCCGAGCGATTCGTGAAGTCAGTTTCATGAGGGCTCCTGAAGGCCGGACTATTCTGCGTGAAGCTGCGTGACGGCTGCAAGAGCCGCGTGGATGCGGCAGCGGGTATGGCTTGCCTCAGGTGGTTTCTGGTGTTACCGTGCCGGGCTTAACGGGGCCAAATTGGCCGGGCCGTCCGCATGATGGCCCATTACCTCATAGGGGCGATCCAAACTGGGCGTGACGACAAAACCCTGGAGCTCGACGGCACCGCGCGGAGAGTTCCGCCCGTTCGTGGAGGCTGAAGAGAGCGTGGTGGAATTCAGCCTGCGCGCGGTGATTCTCGGCGCGCTGTTCGGGATTTTATTCGGCGCGGTGTCCGTGTACGTGGGGCTGCGAGCGGGCCTCACGGTTTCGGCTTCGATCCCGATTGCGGTGCTTTCCATCAGCATCCTGCGGGCGTTCGGGCGCTCGACCATCCTCGAAAACAACATCGTGCAGACGACAGGCTCCGCGGGCGAGTCCGCGGCGGCAGGCGTGATTTTCACGATGCCGGCGCTGATTTTCCTGGGATTCTCGCTGAACGCGGAATACTGGCGGATTTTCTTCCTGGCGCTGATGGGCGGATGGCTCGGCGTGCTGTTCATGATTCCGCTGCGGCGGCAATTGATCGTGAAGGAGCACGGCAACCTGACGTTCCCGGAAGGCACGGCGTGTGCGGACGTGCTGGTGGCGGGCGAGCGCGGTGGATCGTTTGCGGGGCGCGTGTTCTGGGGACTGGGGCTCGGCGGCGTCTACACCTTCGCGATGAACACGCTGGGATTGTGGACAGGGCAGCCGGATTACCAGCCGGCGTGGCTGCCGGGCGCGTCGATTCGCGCGGCAGTGACTTCGGAATATCTCGGAGTGGGATACATCATCGGGCCTCGCGTGGCCGGGCTGCTGTTCGCAGGCGGCGTGATTTCGTGGCTGGTGCTGATGCCCGCCATCAAGTTCTTCGGGTCGCTCTCGCCGAACGCGGCGCTCTATCCCAGCACGATTCCTATTCCGCAGATGACGCCGGATCAACTGTGGTCGAGCTACATCCGGCCGATGGGGGCGGGAGCGGTAGCGGCGTCGGGACTGATCACGCTTATTAAGACGATGCCGACGATTTTCTCTGCACTAAAAGCGGGGCTGAAGGACATACGCGAAAAGCAGTCGGCGCTGGATGAAGCGGGGCGCACCGAGCGCGATATCTCGATGAAATTCGTGCTGATCGGGTCCGCCGTGATCGTTGCGATGATGTGGGCGTTCCTGAAATTCAAGCCGATACCGGGTGCGCAGACGGGCGCGATTTCCAACCTGATCGCGGCGATTTTCGTCGTGGTCTTCGGGTTCCTGTTCGTGACGGTGGCGTCGCGAATCAGCGGGCTGATCGGCAATTCGTCGAACCCAGTGAGCGGCATGACCATCGCGACGCTGATGGCGACGTGCGCGATGTTTTTGGTGATGCACTGGACGGCGAACGCTTATGCAGTGCTGGCGCTGACAATCGGCGGAGTGGTGTGCATCGCGTCTGCGATTGCAGGAGCGACGTCACAGGACCTGAAGACCGGCTACCTGGTAGGCGCGACGCCGAAGTCGCAGCAGATCGGGTTGCTGATTGGCGTCGCAGTGTCGTCACTGGCGGTGGGCGGGACGTTGATCCTGATGAATGTGGGATTGGCGCAATACAAGCCGATGCAGATTGCGCTCGACATCAATCATCTGCCTTCGGGGGTGGAAGAGCAGCAAAGCAACTACTCGTATGAGGGCAAGACGTACGTGCTGGTGAATGCCCTGGGCTCGCACGAAATTCCCGACGGGAAATACCTGTACGATCCGCAGACGCAGCGGATCGAAGTGCAGTGGGTGCAAGGAATCGGGAGCGAGCAGGCTGCGGCGCCGCAGGCGCGGTTGATGGCGACGGTGATCAGCGGAATCCTGAACCAGCGGCTGCCGTGGCGGCTGGTGTTTCTCGGCGTGTTCTTGGTGCTCGCGATCGAGCTGCTGGGGATTCGCTCGCTGCCGTTTGCCGTGGGATCGTACCTTTCGATTGCGACGACCCTGGCGATGTTTGCTGGCGGGATGGTGCGCTGGCTAGCCGAGCAAGGCACGGAAAAGAAGAGCGACGCGGAGAGCGAGGTCAGTCCCGGGTCGCTCTACGCAAGCGGATTGATCGCGGCGGGGGGCGTGTTTGGGCTGCTGGCGATTGTGTTCAACCTGCTGCAAGACTCCGAGCTGAGCAAGCACATGCCACACTGGTTGGTGACCATCCTGAGGCTGCCCTGGCCGGAGAAGCTTTTCAGCGGCTGGGGCGAACGTCACATGCAGCACTTGCGCCAGGCGCCGTGGCTCGGAGTTTTTCTGTTCGTCCTGTTAGCGATATCGCTGTTCATTTCGGCGCGCAAAAAGCTGAAGCAGTCCTAAATTTTGCAATCGGGGGGTTCGATGCGAACCAGTCGCGTGGTCCCGTCCATTCGATCGCTGGGGGTGCTGGCAACGCTGTTGTCACTGCTGGCCGTGACTCCGGCGTTCGGCGCCGGCGGCGCGGCTCGAGCGCAGGCGGCCGCGAGCGGTGGCCAGGCCACGGACCTACAGGCGCAACTCGAGACGATTCTGCGCGCGGCCAAAGATCCGAACTCCCCACAGTTCGGGGGTCTGTTCGCTAATTTCAAACTCCCCGCGAACGCGAACTGGTTTGCCGCAAACTTCGGCGAGGGAATTGGAGCGAAGCTGGCCGCTGCGTATGAAACGACGTGGTCCGGCTACAGCGGTATGCTGCCGAACTTGTTCACCACGCTTGCCGCCGACGGGCATCACGAGGTGGCGGTGAAGGGGTTTGCGTCGACGGCGTCAACGATCGACGACCGCTTTGTCGACGAAGTATTCCAGAACGTGACGAGCCCAGTGACCTTCTACACTGCCACGTCCGCTGGAAAGCACGGTGAGGAGTCTCTGCCGGGCATCTGGGTTTACGTGCAGGGTGCCTTCCGCGTCATCAACCTGGCGACGTTCTACGGACTGCCGGAAGTGGAGCCGCCGCAGATTCGAATTCCCGCGACAGAGTCGCAGGAGATGCTGGTTCACCAGGTGAATCCCGTCCAGCCGACCGGCCTGCCGAAAGGGCACGGCCAAGGAGTGGTGATCCTGCACGTGCTGGTAGGAACAGACGGAGTCATCAAGCAGGTGGAGGTGCTCGAAGGGACCCCGGAACTTTCAGCGGCGGCCGTGAACGCAGTGCAGCAGTGGCGCTATAAGCCTCCGATGCTGAACGGAGATCCCGTGGAGGCGGAGATCAACCTCGCGATCACATTCACTGGGAAGTAGCGCGCGCTTTGACTCTGGGCCAGCCACCCCGTAAACTCGTAGAATATGGGCTCGTTCGGGCGCGGCTACGGGTATCGATTTGACCTGAGCGGCTACTTTCCTCGCGCCATCAAAACGCTGTGCCTCGCGTGCATTGCGGTTTTCCTCCTCCAGACATTTTCCCGGCTGTTCTTCCACGCCGAAGGCTGGGGCTTCTGGATCTACTGTTTCGGCCTCTCGCCCCGCGCGGTGATCCATGGATTCGAAGGGTTTCCGATACCGGCGATCTGGCAGCCATTTACGTACCTTTTCCTCCACGCGGGAATCCTGCACATCCTTTTCAATCTTCTGTATCTCGCGATGTTCGGCGCGGACCTGGAGCACATGTGGGGAGCGAAGAAGTTCTACACGTACTTCTTCCTGTGCGGCATCGGTGCCGGAATTACGGACTTGACGGTGCGAACCATCCTGGATCCACACATGCAAGGGCTGGCGACCGTGCCCACCATCGGCGCGTCGGGCGCGATCTACGGAGTCCTGCTCGCATGCGCGGTGATCATGCCGCACCGGCAAGTATGGATGTTCCCGCTGCCGGTGACGATCTCGATGCGCCTGTTCGTGATTGTGTTCGGCGCGATCGAATTCTTCATGACGATCGGCGCCACGGGAGACGGCGTCAGCCATGTATGCCACCTCGGAGGCATGCTCGCGGGCTATATCTACCTGCGCCGCGGGACGCATCTCTATAATTTCCGGAACTACTTTTCCGATTGGAAGCGGCGGCGGCTGCAGAAGAAGTTCGACGTCTACGTGAAGCAGCACCGCGACAAGCCGCCGTCAAATCCCGACAACTGGGTGAACTAGAGGTTCCTTGCGGGCGAGGTCAGCCGCCGATGCGCAGGAGGCGCATCAGATTGGTGGTGCCGCGCGTGCCGATGGGTGTGCCGGCGATCACGCCAACGACGTCGCCGCGTTTCGCGAGGCGCTCTTCGAGCAGGCGCGTCTCCGCGGCGCGGACGAGCGCATCGACGTCGCGCACGGCTCCAATTCGCCGCGGCAACACGCCCCAGAGCAAGCTGAGTCTCCGGCGCGTGCCGGGATCGGGCGTGAACGCCACGATGGGGACGCGCGGGCGGTATTTCGACACGAGGCGCGCCGAAAAGCCCGTCTCGGTGAAGACGGCAATCGTTCCCATGCGCAACTCTTCGGCGGCGTGGCAGATCGCTTCGGCGATCGCTTCGCTGATGTGCAGCTCCGTGAACCGCGCGGGCCGCAGATGGTCCGCCATGCTGGATTCCGCGGCACAGATGATGCGATCCATCATGCGCACGGATTCGAGCGGGTAATTCCCGGCGGCGGTCTCTCCGGAAAGCATCAGCGCATCGCTTCCGTCGAAGACGGCGTTTGCAACGTCGGAGGCCTCCGCACGCGTTGGCCGCGGATTTTTCTGCATGGAATCGAGCATCTGCGTCGCCGTGATCACGGGCACCAGCGCGTTGCGCGCCCGCGCAATGATCTGCTTCTGAACCACCGGCACGCTTTCGGGGCTCATCTCGACGCCGAGGTCGCCGCGCGCGACCATCACCACGTCCGCGACGGCGAGAATCTCGTCGAGATTGTCGACAGCTTCGGGCTTTTCGATTTTGGCAACCACAGGAACGAACTTGCCCGCGCGAGCGATCGCGGCCTTCGCTGCGCGCACGTCGGCCGCTGTTCGCACAAAACTCAGCGCGACATAATCGACTCCCAGTTTCAAGGCGAAGGCGAGGTCCTCGCGATCCTTGCGCGTGAGCGAAGGAATGCGCAGGCGGACTCCCGGGAGATTGATGCCCTTGTGCTCGCCAAGCTCGCCGCCGTTTTCGACCTGGCACACAACTTCGTCGCGATGAACCGCAAGGACGCGCAATTCAATCACGCCGTCGCTCAGCAGGATTCGATCGCCTTTCTTCACGAACTTCGGAAGCTGGCGGAAGGTGGTGCTGATGGTCTCGGCCGTGCCGGGAATATTTCTGGTGGTGACGGTAAGACGCTGGCCGAAGCGCAACCGCACAGGACGCCCGCCTTTCAGCGAGCCCGTGCGAATTTTTGGTCCCTGCAAGTCGGCGAGAATCGCGATCGGCTTCTGGTAGTGGCCGGAGGCGCGGCGAACGGCCGCAACCCGGTGCGCGTGCTCGGCCGGCTTACCGTGGGAAAAATTCAGGCGCGCGACGTCCATTCCCGCGCGCACGAGATTGTCGATCACCTTCGCGGCCGAAGTGGCGGGTCCCAGCGTGCAGACGATCTTGGCCCTGCGCTCGCTCATTGGATTTACTTCGACACCGCAAATTCCGTGACGACGTTGTAGAGAAACTCGAGGCCCTTCCGGAACGAATCGAGTTGGATGCGTTCGTTATCCGCGTGCACTCGCAGAGCATCCTCTTCCGACACCGGAAACGGCATCAGCCCGTACGCCTGCACGTTGCGCATGCGAAGCGGCGCGGAATCCGTGGCGCCGGTGGACATATAAGGCAGAACGGGCGCGCCCGGAAAATCCTGCGCGGCCACGCGCGAGATTGTGTTGTAAAGATCGGAGGTGAGCGACGACGACGGCGCAGCCTCTCCGCCATCTTGCTCGACCTCGAACTGGACCGCCGGATCGTTCACGGCCTGCCGCATCTTTGCGACAAGCGGATCGATCTGATTGCCCGGCAGCAGGCGGATATTCACCACGCCGCGCGCTTCCGCGGGAATCACATTCGGCCGGATGCCGGCCTGGAGCATTGTCGGGGCGATGGTGTCGCGCATCATCGCGCTCCACACCGGATCCGCCGTGGAAATCCAACGAGTGGCATGTTCCGCGCGATCCGGTTCCTCGAGAGCGCGCATCCATTTGCTGGTTTCGTCGTCAACCACCTTCGATAGACCTTCGAAGTAGGCGCGCGTCACGGAATTGAACTGCACGGGCGTCTCGATCTCGCCGATCTTTCCGATGGCGGCGCCGAGATGCGTCACCGCATCGTCCTTGCGCGGCAGCGACGAGTGGCCCGAGGTGCCCGTCGCGATCACGTCGATATTCACGGACACCTTCTCCGAAGCCTGAACGCCGATGTACTGCACCTTGCCGTCCTTGGTCATGACGCGGCCGCCTTCGTTCAACGCAAAGCCGGCTGCGATCTTGTCCCAATGCTTGTCGACGGCGAACTGGATCCCATATTCTCCAGTCGCTTCCTCGTCGCCTTCAGCAAGCAGGATCACGTCGCGATCGAGATGCGCGCCGGAACGCTTGAGCGCGATCATCGTGACGACGTTTGCGATGGTCATCGCTTTGTCGTCCAGGGCTCCTCGGCCGTAGAGATAACTGCCGTCAATCGCTGCGCCGAATGGGTCGTGCGTCCACTTCGACTTGTCCACGCCCACGACGTCGAGATGGCCCACCAACAGCAGCGCGCGCGAGGGATTCGGCAGCGCCGTGGCCGAGAGCCGCGCGACCAGAATCCCGCGTCCCGGCGCGCTTTCGAAAATCTCCGAAGGAATGCCTTCCTCCTGGAGAATATCCGCAAGATATTTCGCGGCGGCCAGCTCGTTGCCCGGCGGATTTGTAGTGTTGATGCGAATCAGGCCTTGCAGCCAGAGGATGGCTTGGCTTTCAAGCGGCAGATCCAGGCCCTTCGACGGAGCGGTCTGCGCCGGCGCGCCGTAAAGATGGCTCTGCGCCGCGCAACCAAGCGCAAACAAGAGAACAGCCAGAAAAGTGCAACAGAACCTCCGCGCCATCCGTCGGCCTCCTGGAAACTGGAAAGTACAACGATACGAAGAGCGAACTTTCATACTATCATGCCAAATTCGAGCGCTCGGACCGCCGTTCGCGACGGGTTTTCTGGATTGCACGTGACCATCCAGCCGCGCGCGGGCCGCATCCAAGCGGAATGGCGAGGTTCAATATGAAACCGAAATCGTGGGCTCACATCTGCCTTCTCGGGTTGCTGATCGCATTGCTGGGCATCCCGCCCGAGGCCATCGTCGCTCGTGCGCAAGAGCAAGGTCCGGTGAAGCCGCCGCAGACGCAACCGCCGGCGCAGCCGACGCCGCCTTCGGGGCAGCCGCAGCAACAAGCGGCGCAGCAGCAGGAGCCGCAATCGCAGATTTCGGTGCAATCGAACCTGGTCAACATCGACGCGGTGGTGACCGATCAGGACGGCAACATCCTGACGGGACTCAAGCGCGAGAATTTCCGCGTGCTCGACGAAGGACAGCCGCAGCAGATCTCGAACTTCGCACCGACCGACGCTCCCATCACCGTCGTGATCCTGATGGAGTTCAGCAACAAATCCTACGGATTCTGGCAGGGCGCCTTCGGCTACAAAGCGAAAATGTGGGCGTACGACTTTCTGAACCACTTGGGCCCGAAAGACTGGGTCGCTTTCAAGATTTTCGACTTGAAGACGCGGCTGATCGACGATTTCACGCAGAACAAGAATCAGGTCGCCCAGGACATCGCTTCGCTCTACTTTCCTGATTTCAGCGAGTCAAACCTGTTCGACGCGCTGCTCGAAACCCTGGACCAGCTTCGCGACGTGCACGGCCGCAAGGCGATCCTGCTGCTCGCTACCGGCTTCGATACCTTCAGCAAGCACAATCTCGATCAGACGTACAAGGTGCTGAAGGAAACGGACACGACGGTTTTCTGCGTGGGAATGGGCGAGGAAATCGACCTCTACCACAACAGCCCCGTGAGCTATGCGCAGGCCAAAAATCAGCTCAACCAGTTTGCGATGATGACGGGCGGCTACGCGTGGTTCCCTCGCTTCCAGGGCGAAGCGAACGACATTTTCAATTCGGTGGCGGCGTTTCTGCGCGCGCAGTACACGATCGCGTTTTCACCGTCGACGCCGCAGGACGGGCGGTATCACAAACTGAAGATCGAAGTGGTCGACCCGCAGGGCAATCCGCTGATGGTGGCCAACAAGAAGGGCAAGGAACACAAGGTCACCGTGTTCGCGCGTCAGGGCTATACAGCGCTGAGCGCGCCCCCTGCCGGGAACTGACGACTAGGAGCAAACGAGCGCTGGAGCGGGCGTCAATAGCCGCGCGCGAGATCGACGCGATTCAAGAGTTCGCGTCCGCTGAACCACCTTTCCAGATTTTCCTGCAACAGGTTTGATTGACGCTCCCAGAGGTGTTCGCTGACCGCGCTGACGTGTGGCGTGATGAAGAGGTTGTCGAGCTTCCACAAAGGACTTTCCGGCGATAGTGGCTCTTCGGTGGCGACATCCAAAGCGGCGCCGGCGATTCTCCTTTCCTGCAGGATCTGAATCAGGGCAGGCTCATCAACCAGCGAACCACGTGCGACGTTGATGAAAAATGCGGACGGCTTCATGCACGCGAATTCAGACGCGCCCATCATCTTCGTCGTCTCAGCGGTTTCGGGGGCTGCGAGAATCACAAAACCCGCGCCTCGCAGCGCTTCGCGCAATTCCGTCGCGGCAAACGCGCGCTCGGCAAGGCCCATGTCCGCGCGGCCCGATCGCGTCACGGCCCAGATGCGAACGCCAAGCGGCGCCGCCACTCTTGCCACTTCGCGGCCAACCCTTCCGAATCCGACGAATAGCGCGATCTGGCCGCGCAGTTCGCGAAGGCGTGGTGCGGGCGGCACTGCATTCCACAAATCCTCCTGCGCCCAATGCGATTGCTGCTGGTAGCGAACGCACTCGGGAAAGCGCCGGGCGAGCGCAATCATAGTTCCAAGAATGTGCTCAGCCATCGGGACGCTGTGGACTCCGCTTGCGTTCGTCAGCTCTATGCCGCTCGCGCGCAGCTCGGGATACATCAATTGCCCCACGCCTGCGGCGGTGGAATGAATCCACTTCAGCTTTCGGGCGGCGGCGAATTGCTTTGGGCGCAGCGACGCGCCGACGAAAATGTGCGCATCGGCGATTTCCAGCGCGAGGCCGTCGAACTTTTCGAGCTGCACCACGTGCATGGCCGGCCAGACCGCGCGGATGCGCTCCCCGACTTCAAGCGGTGCATTCCAAAGCGAGAAGGGATGGAGCGCGCAGATGACGAGCTTCGTTTCCGCGGGCAGCGTGCGTTTCATGAAGCGCCGGCGCGCAGGTCGTGGCCCGTCATTTCGCGCGGTTCAGGCACGCCGAGCACGCCCAGCATCGTCGGCGCGATGTCGCGCAGCGAACCGCCCGGCTTTAGCTTCAGGCGGCCATCGTCGCTCACAAGAATGAAGGGAACGGGATTCGTGGTGTGATAAGTGTGCGGCCCGCCCGTGACGGGGTCGATCATGGTCTCCGCGTTGCCGTGGTCGGCGGTGATGATCCACGCTCCGCCGCGCGGGCGCAGCGCCTGAAAAATTCTGCCCAGGCACTCGTCCACGGTCTCCACGGCCTTGATCGTGGCTTCGAGCTTTCCCGAATGGCCCACCATATCCGCATTGGCAAAATTCATGATGATGGCGTCGAAGTCGCCTTTCTCGACGGCCTTGACAACCGTATCCGCGATTCCCGCGGCGGACATTTCGGGCTTCAGGTCGTAAGTGGGAACCTTGGGTGAGGGCACCAAAATCCGCTCCTCTCCGGGAAATGGCTTCTCGACTCCGCCGTTGAAGAAATAGGTGACGTGCGCGTACTTCTCCGTTTCGGCGACGCGCAGGTTCTTGAAGTCGAGCTCGGCAAACACATTTGCAAGAATGTGCTCGAGCTTTTCGGGGCCGAGGATGTAGCGCAGCCACGGCCACGTCTTCTCATACTGCGTCATGGCGACGAACGTGAGATTTTGGGGACGCGCGGGATCTGAAATCTTGTCGAAGCCGGGTTCGATCAGAGCCTTCGTCATTTGCCGCGCGCGATCGGCGCGGAAATTGAAGAAGATGGCGGCATCGCCATCGCGTATAAGGCCGCGCGGAGCTGCTGCTGTTCCCGGCGCCGCAGCCGTCGTGATCACGACGGGAATGACGAACTCATCGGTAACGCCCTTTTCGTAGCTCGCCTTCATCGCGGCAACCGGATCGCCGGATTTGGACTCGGCGTCGCCGTGAACCATGGCGCGATAGGCCTTCTCGATGCGTTCCCAGCGATTGTCGCGATCCATCGCGTAATAGCGGCCGCTGAGGCTGGCGATTTGGCCGACGCCGAACTCGCGCATCTTCTGTTCGAGCTGGCGGAGATAGTCGATGCCGCTATTCGGAGGCGTGTCGCGGCCGTCCATGAAGCAGTGCACGAAGACCTTGGAGACTTGGTTTTGCCGCGCCATTCGAAGGAGCGCGAAGAGGTGCTCGATGTGCGAGTGGACGCCGCCGTCGCTGAGGAGGCCGAGGAGATGAAGCTGACGCTCACGCCCCCGCGCCATCGCCTCGAGCAGCAGCGGCTGGCGGAAAAATTCGCCGCTGGCGATGAGCTGGTCGACGCGCGTGATGTCCATCTGCACGATTCGGCCGGCTCCAATATTCAGGTGGCCGACTTCGCTGTTGCCCATCTGTCCTTCCGGCAATCCGACGAATGGACCGGAGGTGTGAATCAGGGTGTTCGGGAAATCCTTGAGCAGGCGGTCGTAATTGGGCTTGCGGGCCAAGGCGATGGCGTTACCGTTCGTTTCCGGACGAAATCCCCAGCCGTCGAGGACGGTGAGCACGATTGGTTTGGGTCGTTTTGGCATGGCTGGTCAGGATACCACGCACTCGCGGCGGGAAAACGCCGTCTCAGGCCGAAAATCCGGGGATTCGACACACGGCGATAACGAAAGAGCGGCGAGCGCGTCTAATCCGCCCAAAAGAGACCCGCGCTGGGTGGCGCGATTTCTGGTCGTGGGTGTTTCGAATCTGAATCCCTCGCCCAATTTCATGTGAGGAGTGCCGCGATGAAAGAGCTTCGAGCCGCAATAATTGGATTGGTGCTGCTTGCCGCGCCGCAGTTCGTCCGGGCGCAGTCGGCGGTGATGGACCTGCCGCGCGGGAGCCAGCACGCGGTGGTGACGCAGCGAATTGGAATCACGGACATAACCATCAACTACCATCGTCCGTTGATCAAGGGGCGAAAGGTGTGGGGCGGACTGGTTCCCTACGGTCAGCCGTGGCGCGCAGGCGCGAACGAGAACACGACGATTTCGTTCAGCGATCCGGTGACGATCGAAGGGCAGCCGCTCGCGGCGGGCACGTACGGCCTGCACATGATTCCGACAGAAACGGATTGGACGATCGCGTTTTCGAAGACGAACACGGCGTGGGGCAGCTTCACGTACGACAAAGCCGAGGATGCGCTGCGGGTGACCGTGAAGCCGGCGGCGAGCGACTTTCATGAGGCGCTGACGTACGACTTCGACGACCTCGGGCCTGATTCCACCGTAGTGACGCTGCGATGGGAGAAACTCGCGGTGCCGTTCAAGGTGGGAGTGAATGTCCACGAAGTGGTGGAAGAGAGCCTGCGCAGGCAGCTTCGCGGGCGCGCGCAATACACTTGGGAAGGGTGGGACGACTCCGCGAATTATCTGCTTGCGGAGAAGACCGATCTGGATGAAGCGCTGAAGTATGCGGACCAGTCGATTCAAATCGAAGACCGGTACGACAACTTGATGACCAAGTCGCAAGTGCTGGACGCGATGGGCCGCAAGGATGATGCGACAGTCGCGCGGAACCAGGCGCTCGCCAAAGCGGACGTGAACCAGCTCTACGGCTACGCACTGCAGCTTCAGGCGCAGAAGAAACAGGATGAAGCTTTCGCCGTTTACCGCGATCTCGCAAAGAAATTTCCGGACCACTGGCGGGCGCATGCGGCAATGTGCCGCGTCTACAGTGGACAGGGGGATTTCGACAACGCGCTGAAGGAAGCGAACGAGGCGATGGCCGGCGCTCCCGACGCAATCAAGCCGATCGTCGCGGGCTTCATCAAGAAACTGCAGGATAAGCAAGACATTAATATGTAGGCGATCTTCCAAAGGGTTGTGTGCGGCGCTCACGGTCAGATTGTGGGCGCCGCCGCAGCAAACTCCTCCTCGGATTTTCATCGGCGTTCACGCGGGCTTGTGGGCGCCGTAAACGCCGCAGTAGAAATATCGCCAGACGATTTCCGGATTCACGAATCCCGCGGCTTCCATCCAGCGAAAGTGATCGCGCAAGGCGGCAGGACGATCTTCCTGTGCGTCTTTTGCGAAGCGCTCCTCGATTGCGTCTTCCGCCATCGTGAGACGCATGTAGTCCTTCCACTTTTCCATGTACATCGCGTTCAAGGCAGGAGTGGCACCGAGCGCTGCGTCGGCGGTCCAGAAAACGGCGCCGGGCGCGAGCGCCGCGAATAGGCGGCGATAGAACGCGGCTTTGTCTGCGTCCGTTTCGAGATGATGGAGCGCGAGAGACGAGACGGCCGCGTCGTACGGGCCCTTCAGTTCGTGCGTCAGAAAATCGCCCTGCTCGAAATCGATTCCGTCATATTTCGCGAGTTTCGCCCGCGCGAAGGAGAGCATGTTTTCCGCCAGGTCTAGGCAGGCGATGCGAGCGCGCGGGAATCGCTGTTTCACACGGTCGGCGACGGTGCCGGTGCCACAGCCGAGATCGATCACGCGGATGGCGCGCGCGGGATCGAAGGGGATGGCGGCAATCATCGCGGCGATCATCTCGTCGTAGCGCGGGATGAGGCGGACGATCAGGTCGTCGAATTCGCGAGCCTCCTGCTCGAAATGCGCGCGCACGCGGTCGAGGCTCATGGTAATTTGGCTCCCGATTCGAGGAGGACGCCGTGCGAATTGTGAGTACTGCCGTTGGTCTGGCTCTGGTGCTCATCGGCGCAACGCCGCTGCGCCCGCAAGACGCACCGAGGCAGGCGCTGAAGATGCCGCTCGAGTGCGCGGAAGCCGATTGCCCGCTGCTGAAAGGCGAGCCGCAGACCGCCGGGATGCGCAGCGGATTCGTGCGGCTGAAACCGTGGGAAGCGGTGGGATGGCACACGACCGGAGACCACGAGGAGGCGCTCGTGATCCTTCACGGAAGCGGCGAAGCGCAGATCGAAGGCCGCGAGCCGATTCGAATTGCATCGCGAGTGATGGTCTATATTCCGCCGCGGACGCGGCACAACGTCCAGAACACGGGGCGAGAGATTCTCGAATATGTGTATGTGGTTGCGCCGACGCCGAGCCATTGATGTGTCCATAATTTTTCTCAGCGCGGCGCAGCAAACTCATTGAGCGCTGCGAGGAGGCGGTCGATTTCCTCGCTCGTGTTGTAGTGGACGATGCCGATGCGGAGCAGGCCGCCATCCTTCTCTACTCCCAGACGCTCGGTCAGATTCAGCGCGTAGTAGTTTCCATCCCAGGTGAAGATGCCGCGTTCGCCGAGGAACGTGGCGATTTCGAGCGGCGTGTGATTCGCGAGGCGAATCGCGACGGTTGGGACGCGGTGCGCGAAGCGCGACGGATCCGAGATTCCAAAGAATCGCAGGCTGGGAACTTTGAGCAAGCCTTCGATGAGGCGAGCAGCAAGGCCTATTTCATGCGCGCGAATCGCGCGATAGGCCGCGAGGAGTGATTCCCGCCGCTCAGGTGTTTCCTCAGGGGCTAAAGCCCCTGAAGTTTTCGCTGGACCCATGTCGGAGCTGAAGCCGTGTCTGCCGACAGGCAGGCTCCGACCCCCTAAAGAGTGGCGGCCGAGATCAGCGATGTAGTCGACGGCTGCAGCGACCCCGGCGATGCATTCGTGTGTTTGCGTGCCGGTCTCCCATCGATCGGGAAGAGCGTCCGTGGCTGGGCGAACCTTGTAGGGATGGAAGCGGAGGAGATGTTCGCGCTTGCCGTAGATGCAGCCCATGTGCGGACCGAAGAATTTGTACGGCGAGCACGCAAGGAAATCGCAGTCGAGCGCGCGGACATCGATGGGACCGTGGGGTGCGTAGTGGACGGCGTCGATGAAAGCGAGAGCGCCGGCAGCGTGAGTGAGCTGAACAATCTCTTCAACGGGATTGATGGTGCCGACAGCGTTCGAGGCGTAACCGACAGCGACGAGGCGCGTGCGCGGCGTGAGTTTGCGGCGGAGGTCGTCAAGGTCGAGCGTGCAGTCTTCTTCGCGGATTTCGACCTGACGGATGACGGCGCCACGTTCTTCGAGAGCGCGCCATGGAGCTACGTTCGCGTCGTGATCAAGCGTGGTGACGATGATCTCGTCGCCAGGTTTGAGGTCGCGGCCGATGGCACGGGAGAGCGCGAAGGTGAGCGTCGTCATGTTGGGCCCGAAGAAGAGTTCGTCGGGCGCGCAGTTGAGAAGATCAGCCATCGCGGCGCGAGCCGAAGCGATGATGGCGTCGCTGCGTTGGCTGGTGACGAAGGTGCCGCAAGTATTGGCGTTCGATTGTTCGTAGTATTCGCGAACGGCGTCGATCACACGCTGGGGGACCTGGGTGCCGGCGGGGCCGTCGAGAAACGCGGCGGGGTGGCCGTTGACGGTTTGGCGGAGCGATGGGAACTGGGCGCGGACCCAGGGGAGATCGAGCGGCTTTTTAGTGTGTTGGAGAGTTGGGGTGCTCATTGGAGTGAGATCCATTGTACGGACTCGGACGAAGAAAAAAAGGCCCCGGAGTTGTATACATTAGAAAAATGTAAGTGGCTGATTCGGCGAGGTTTGCGGCGATTTCTAATCTTCAGTGTATAGATTAGAAATTGGATGGGGAGCGCCCGGCGGTTGGGAGGAGAAGGTCGCCGGAGCATTCGATTTCTGCCTCTAATCTCTCATTTTTCCTACTACTGATATTTTATCATGCGTGGCAAGTTGACATGGGCGTTTCAGGTCTGCAAGCCGAAGGAAGGATTGGGGTTACGAAATCGCGAATCGTGAGCAGGATTTGAAAAAAGTTGAAGAAAGTTTGGGGAGAGGACATCAGGGCAGGCAGAGAGGATTTCAAATTTGAAATTTCAAAGGAAGGCAAGACCCCTGTGGAAGCCACAGATGCCTTTTCGCTCGCGAAAGGAAGTTCGATGCGCGCGGCTCGCTTCGGGGTGACAAGTGCTATTCGCAACGGGAGCGGCGGCGGAGCTAGGGGCGGACGGCGCGGATGAAGTCGGCGAGGAGGCCGTAGGCGGTGGCGATGACGCCGGGCTTGTGCTCGATGATGGAGAGGCCGAAGACGTCGGTATCGAAGCGGAGGGCGGAAGTGGTGCCTTCGAGGAGAGCGAGAGGATCGGAGAGCGGCAACTCTTCAGGCTTCACCGAGGCGCGGACGCCGCCGCCAGGGGTGCGCTCGGCGCGGCAGATAAGTTTGTAGCGCATGCCTGCGGCGCGAGCGGCGCGCACCTGGTCGGGCGAGACGGTGCGGATGCCGACGCGCTCGATTTCGTCGAGGCGGATCGGGGTGTCCATGAGGACGATGACGAGCGCAGCGACCTTTACGGCGGCGTCCCAGCCGTCGAGATCGTTCGAGGGATCGGTCTCGGCGACGCCGATGGCCTGAGCGCGTTTGACGGCTTCGTCGAGCGAGAGGCCTTTTTCCATTTCGGTGAGGACGACGTTGGTGGTGGAGTTCAGGATGCCGCGGAAGCCGCGCAGTTCGACGGCGGGAAGCGAGTGGGGAAACATGGAGAAGATGGGCGTGCCGTCCATGACGGTGGATTCGAAGAGGAATCTACGGCCGCGGGCGCGAGCGAGATCGCGAAGCTGGCGATAGGCGTGGACGATGGGTCCTTTGTTGGCGCTGATGGCGTGAGCGCCGGATTCGAGGGCGGCTTTGAGATGCGCTATCGCGGGCTCACCGGTGAAACGGTCGAGGGAGGTGGCTTCGAAGAGGACATCCGGCTCGGCGGCTTCGAGCCATTCGCGAACGTTTGTGGGCGCGGCCCAGGCGGGCGGCGCCGGGAAATTGCCAGCCAGAAGCGCGGAGGGATCGAGGCCGCTGGGACTTGCGATCCAGCCGACGCGGCGCGAGGCGAGGCCGGTGAGCTTCCAGTCGATGGAGTAATCATCGCGAAGGCGGGATTCCTTGGCGAGGAGGAGGCGGAGAAATTCCTTGCCGACGTTGCCGAAGCCGATTAGGGCGAGTTTGTGGGTGCGAATCAAGAGTTCAGATTTTACAATTCAAAATCACAATTCGAATGGCTCTGTTGAGATCCTCGGTTTTCGAGAGGCTGGAAGAGAGATCCCTCGACTGCGCGTCCCGACGCGAAAATCGAAAAGACGCGATTTTCGCGGGAAAAAGCGTCGGGACGCTCCGCTCGGGATGACAAAGTTCAGAGGTCGTGCCGAGAAAATGGGCAGCGGCGCACCTTTGCGTGAGGAAATCAACAAAGCCATTTGAAATTTCAAGGGAAAAACAAGGCCTGGGCGCGAAGCGGAGGCCGACGGAGCAAGCTCCGTCGGAAGGGGATTTTCTCCAACGAGCAGTTGCCACGAAAGCGGTAGCAAGCTACCGCACTCCAAGATGGTGGTGCCGAGGGCCGCACCGGGGCCGGAGGGTGGGTGTAAGATGAGCGCGGAGAGGAAGATGACATTCGTTGATACGAAGAAGCTCGAGGTGATCGAGCGATTGCCGGGATGGTTCGGGCGGTACTTTCATTCGCCGAACATGACGTTCGCATACTACGACTTCGTGAAGGGAGCGTCGATTCACGAGCACTTTCATCCCGAGGAAGAGGTGTGGCAGGTGATCGAGGGTGAACTCGAAGTGACGGTGGATGGAGTGGCGCAGGTGTCGCGGGCGGGCACCGCTACGATCGTCCTGCCGAACGTGCCGCATTCGATCAAGGCGCTGACAGATGGACGAGCGATTATCGTGGATTATCCAGGGCGGCCGGAAATGGAAAAGGGAAAAGAGAAAATGGAAAAAGGGGTGAGGCCGAACGGCGGTGGCCGACGGAGCAAGCTCCGTCGGAGAGAGATCTCCTCGGACGAGCGCTTAGTCGCGAAAGCGGTAGCAAGCTACCGCACTCCAAAATGGCCGTGCCGACGCGCGACGAGAGAACGTGGTGGGCGCAGCCCGATTCGGCTAGGATTCTTTGCCGACAGTTTTGAAGAGAGGTCCCTCCGCTGACAGTCCTCAAGAGTAGCGGGGGGAGTAAAGTGGGGGGGAATGAACGGGCGGGGGGTTTCGCGGCGGGAGTTTCTGGGCGGGGCGGGGGTGCTGGCGGGCGCGAGCGTCGCGGGCGCGGCGCTGGGGTTGCCGGGGCTCGAGCCGATTGCGACGCTGAGTGCGGCGGAGCGGGTTCGCGACGAGGCTGCCGCGGATTACGCGATCCATATACGGACGGCGCCGATCGAAATCGCGCCGAATCGAATCATCTCCACGACAACCTATAACGGGCAGTTTCCGGGTCCGCTGCTTCGGTTCAAAGAGGGGCGGCCCGTGACCGTAGAGATCTTCAACGAAACGGACACGCCGGAACAGCTTCACTGGCACGGACAGAAGGTGCCGGTGGATGTGGATGGAGCGTCGGAAGAAGGCACGCCGTGGGTGCCAGCGCACGGGAAGCGGCGAATCACGTTCACGCCGAATCCGGCGGGACTGCGCTTCTATCACACACACAATCGCGCAGGCGCGAACCTGTATGCGGGAACGTACAGCGGGCAGGCGGGCCCGGTGTACATCGAGCCGAAGCAGGAGCCGGGACGATACGATCGTGAAGTTTTTCTGGTGATGAAAGAGTTCGAGCCGACATTCAGCCGCGGCGGCGACATGGCGCAGGATTTCCTTTCGCCGAAGGCGCCCGACAAGGAACTGGAAGCGAGGGGCGAGGCGGCGATGAAGGCGTCGCTGGCGAAAGGGATGCCGCACGGGTACGAGGTGGGCTACGAGTCGTTCACGATCAACGGGCGAATGCTGGGACACGGCGAGCCGATTCGCGTGAAGCGCGGCGAGCGCGTGATGCTGCACATCCTGAACGGAAGCGCGACGGAGATTCGGAGCCTCGCGCTGCCGGGACATTCGTTCGAGGTGGTGGCGCTCGATGGGAATCCAGTGCCGAATCCGGCGCGCGTGCCGGTGCTGTGGCTGGGGACCGCGGAACGAATTTCGGCGGTGGTGGAGATGAACCATCCGGGCGTGTGGATTCTGGGCGATTTGGATAACGACGACCGCCGGCACGGAATGGGAATCGTGTTGGAGTATGCAGGAGCGGCGGGGAAGGCGCAGTGGATTGCGCCGCCGGCGTTCCGTTGGAGCTATGCGCGGTTTGGAAAGCCGGGCGCGAGGGCGGCGGCGCCGGATGAAACCATCGAGATGACGTTTGCGAAGGACAACGCGGCGGAAGAAGGGTTCAACCGGTGGACGATCAACGGCGCGGCGTATCCGATGACGGAGAATATGGTTCCGGCGTCATTCCATCTGCACGCAGGCAAGCGGTATCGAATCCGCATGCGGAACGCGAGCGACGACATTCATCCGATTCATCTGCACCGGCACAGCTTCGAAGTGACGAGCGTGGCGGGGCAGCCGACGGCGGGCGTGATGAAGGATGTGCTGATGCTGGGAGGCTACCAGGAAGCGGAAGTGGATTTTGTGGCGGACAATCCGGGGATGACGCTTTTTCACTGCCACCAGCAACTGCACATGGATTTTGGGTTTATGACGCTGTTCGATTACGCGTGAGGGATGGCGGAGAGAAGGCCCGCCAGTCCGATTTGAAATTTC
The DNA here is from genome assembly GCA_035501415.1 of Candidatus Limnocylindrales bacterium. Taxonomy (GTDB): domain Bacteria; phylum Acidobacteriota; class Terriglobia; order Acidiferrales; family UBA7541; genus Palsa-295. The sequence goes on from DATJWH010000028.1 coordinate 25,455, forward strand.
AAATTTCAGATGACTCTGTTGAGATCCTCGGTTTTCGAGAGGCTGGAAGAGAGATCCCTCGACTGCGCGTCCCGACGCGAAAATCGAAAAGACGCGATTTTCGCGGGACAAAGTGTCGGGACGCTCCGCTCGGGATGACAAAGATCGCAGGTCGTGCCGAGAAAATGGGCAGCGGCGCGCCTTTGCGTGAGGAAATCAACCAAGCCCTGTGAAATTTCAAAGGAAAAACAGGGCCTGGGCGGCGAAGTGGAGGCCGACGGAGCAAGCTCCGTCGGAGAGAGATCTCCTCGGACGAGCGCTTGGCGCGAAAGCGGTAGCAAGCTACCGCACTCCAAAATGGCCGTGCCGACGCACGACGAGAGAACGTGGTTGGCGCAGCCCGATTCGGCTAAGACTCTTTGCCGACAGTTTTGAAGAGGGGTCCCTCCGCTCCGTCCCGCGCCCGCGCTGCGCGCGGGAAGAGAAAATGTGCGGGACTTCGGTCGGGATGACAAACACTACTCGCGGATTGGCGAGTGCCGCGCTGAAGGCCACGGCGCTACGCTTCATTCCAAATCAAAGTTCCGGCTCCCTGCGCGGCCGAAGGGTCAGGAGTTGCCTTTGTATTGGATGGCGAGGATCGTGATGTCGTCGGACTGCGGGGCACCCTGGGTGAAGGTCTTGACTCCGTCGCGGACTGCTTGGGCCAGTTCCTCGACCGTGGTGCCCGCGAACGACTCGAGGATTTGGCGCAGCCGCGATTCCTCGAAGAAGTCATTCTCCGTGTTCGACGCTTCGGAAACCCCGTCCGTGTAAATCACCAGGAAATCGCCGGGATCGAGATTCACGCGCGCGCTCTGGTACTCCGCTTCCGCGAACATCCCCACCGGAAAATTCGCCGAGCCCAATCCTTCGAGCGCGCCGGACTTCTTGCGGACGAGAGGCGGCACGTGGCCCGCGTTGATGTATTCGAAGCGGCCCAGCTTATCGAGAATCCCATAGAAGACGGTGGCGTAGCGATCTTCGCCACTGCGCTCGCAGAGATACTGATTGACGCGAGAGAAGACGCCGGAAAGCGAAATGTCCATGGCGGCGGTGGTGAAGAAGACGCCCTGGAGAAGAGTGGCAAGCAGCGCGGCGGAAATTCCCTTCCCCGATACGTCGCCGACGAAGAAGCCGTGGCGGCCGCCGCCGAGTTCGATGACGTCAAAGCAATCGCCGCCGACCGAGTGGCACGACAGAGTCGAGCCGGCCACGGCAACGTCCGGCAGGTTCGGCAAGCTCTTGGGCAGAAGCTGGTGCTGAATCTGGCTGGCGATTTCGATTTCGTGGTCGAGCCGGGCCTTCGCGCGCGAGGCGGCGAAGAGGCGCGCGTTCTCGACGACGGTGGCGGCTTCACGAGCGAGCGTGCGAAGAACTTCGCGGTCGAGGTCAGTGAAGGCGCTGGAGGGCGCGTGGCTATCGAGATAGAGAACGCCGAGGAGCTCGCCCTGGCGCGTGGAAATGGTCGCATCGAGAGTTTCGATGACGGGAAGCTTGTCGATGGGGATCGCGACGATAGTGTGGAGCTCGAGGCGAGCGACGCTTTCCTGCGCGCCCATTCCACCTTCCGCGCCGGTATCCGTGACGATGAGTTCGCGGCGGGACGTGGCGACACGCTTCACGACGCTCTGCGAAACCTGCAACTGATCGGGGCGAAGGGTTCCGTGCTGGGCGTCGCGCGCGACGATCATCTGCAATTCGCCGCCGGGATTCGCGAGGAGAAGAACGCCTCGCTCGGTGCGCGTGACCTGGATGGAGGCGTCGACAACGGCGGTCAGAACGTCTTCGAGCGAAAGACCGGTGCCGAGGGTGCGGGCCACTTCGAGCAGCACGCCGAGGTGATAGAGCTCGCGCGAGCCGGACTGCGTGGGAGCAGGGGCTTCGACGCGCTCGACAAGCTCCTCGATGGTAGCGCCCTCGCCGATGAAGAGGAGTTTGTAGGAATCGGGCATGCCGAAATCGATCTTGTCCTTGGGCTTCAGCTCGTAGTGGACGACTTTTTCGCCGTTGACGAAGGTGCCGTGGCGGCTGCCCATGTCCTCGAGAAAAAGCGCGCCGTTTTCGGAGAGGATTTGCGCCTGCTGGCGGCTAATGCGGCTATCGCGCAAGGTGAGTTCGTTGCCGACCTGGCGGCCAATGCGGAACGGGAAGGCAGTGATCTGCACTTCGCGGCGCGTGCCGTTGGGCTCAATCACAATGAGACGGGGAGAACGTGGCATGAATTTTCGCGCGGCTTTCCGGTGCCGGGAGACGAAAGCGCCCAGGCGCGGCACCAAAGCCCCGCTCATGGTAGGGAAACTGAGGCCCGATGTAAATAGCGGCGCGCCGGGCACCGGCGAGAGGGTCAGAAAGAGCGCAAGAGCGAGTCGATGCCCTGGGCGAAGTCGGATTCGGGCGTGATGAGGCTGACGACGAGGTAACCGTCGGAAGGAAAATCGTAGAAGTGGCCGGGGTGGAGGTAGACATTGCGTGAGGCGAGAAGGCTGATGGCGAGATCCTCGTCGGAGCGGGTGGCGGGGACGCGTAAGACCGCGTACCAGCCTCCCTGGATTTCGAGGCGGCAGCAGAGGGTTTGCGAGGCGAGGAGGCGGTCGAGCGCAGCGATGTTGCGACGGACGCGGTCCATGAGCTGCGGGAGGAAAGCGCGGCGCTGGTCGATGAGGGCGCTTGCAGCATGCTGGATGGGGGCGTTCATCGAGAGGTAGGTATCGGCGATGACTTCGAGGCGCGCGAGGGCGGCGTCGCGCGCGGCGGAGGGGCCGGAGACGGCGAGCCACGCGAGCTTCATTTGAGGCAGGCCGGATATTTTGGAGATGCCACTGAGAGTGAAGGTGAGGGCGGAATCGTTCGCGGCGAACGTGCGCGGGCGAGGCTCCAGGAGCGAGAAATCGAGGAAAACTTCGTCGGCGATGAGGGCGAGATGGCGGCGGGAGCAGAGGTCGTTCAATTTTGCCGCGTCGGACGCGGAGCAGAAATGGCCGGTGGGATTATTCGGATGCACGACGATGATGGCGCGGGTGCGAGGGGAGACGGCGCGAGAGAGAGCGTCAAAATCGATCTGCCAGCCGTGGTCGTAGACGAGCGGATAGCGAACGAGCGAGACGTCTTGAAGGCCGGCGAGAAAATCGAAGAGCGGATAGCTGGGAGACGGGACGAGAATTTCGTCACCGGGATTGCAGAGGAGGCGAAAGACGAAAGAATAGGCCTCGCTGGTGCTGGTGGTGAGGATGAGGCGAGCGGGATCGACGGCGGCATCGCGCTCGGCGTAATAGGCGGCGACGGCGCGGCGAGCGGGTTCCAGGCCTTTCGGATCCGGGGTGTACGCGAGCGATGCAGGATTCGAGAGGGCGGCAAGAATCGCGTCGCCGTCATAGCGGAATCCGCAGGCGGTGGGATTCGAGGTGGTGAGGTCCAGCAAAGGCTTTCCGGCAGCACGGTGGCGCGCGAGGGCCTGCGCGAGGCGATTGCTTGAGAGATTCCAGTTCGTGCGGCTTGCGAAAGATTCGTGAGACACGTCGAGTGATGCGCTATTCGTACCGAAGCGCGATGATCGGGTCGACGCGCGTGGCGCGACGCGCAGGAATGTAACACGCAACCACGGCGGCAGCGACAAGGATGATCGAGACGCCGGCAAACGTGATGGGGTCGTTCGCGCCGATACCGAAGAGCAGGCTCGAGAGGAGCCTCATGGCCAGCAGCGCGCCGATGAATCCAAGCGCAAGGCCAGCGCCAGCGAGCCGCAGGCCCTGACCTATAACCAGCCAAAGGACAGTGGCGGGTTGCGCGCCGAGGGCCATGCGAATGCCGATTTCGTGCGTCTGCTGGTTCACGGAATAGGAAAGGACGCCGTAGACTCCGACGACGGCGAGCACCAGCGCGAGCCCGCCGAAGAGTGCGAGCAGAGCCGCTCCCATGCGAGGCGCCCAGAGGCCCTGGCTGACAACCTGGTCGATGGTCTGAACTCCGGTGATGGCGAGGCTCGGGTCGAGGGATTGAATCTCTGACCGCACGGTTGAAATGACGGACGCCGGGCTGCCCGAGGTGCGAATCTGCGCGGTGGCGAACGGCGAGTAGTCCTGAGCCATCGGAAGGTAGATGACCGGCTGAGGCTCTTCGCCGATGTTGTCGACGACGGTGTCATGGACGATCCCGACGATTTCGCGGAGCTTCGGGTCGTCGAAGAAATGGAATCGCTTGCCGAGCGCGTTCTCGTTGGGCCAGAAGCGGCGGGCCATCGCCTGGTTGACGACGGCGACGGGCTCGGTGGTGGCGCGGTCGGAATCGGTGAAGGCGCGGCCGGAAATAAGTGGAATGCGGAGGGTTTCGAAGTAATTCGGCATTACGTCGTTGGTCTCCGTAAGCGTGCCGCGGTAGCCAGTTGTCTCATCCTGGCCTTCGGGAAAAGTGGTGCGCTCGAATCCGCCTCCAAGCGGCGCATTCGAGGCGACGGTGGCAGAGGCTACACCGGGCGAAGATTCGGCACGGGCGATGGCGTCGCGGAAAAACTGCTGGCCGCGGCCTTCGTCGTAGTGAAGCGCGCCGAGATCGAAATTCATGACGAAGAGATTGCGAGATTCGAAGCCGAGATTGGTGCGCTGCGCGTTCTGCATGCTGCGAACGAAAAGGCCGGCTCCGATCAGGGCGACCATGGCAAGAGCGATCTCGGAAATGACGAGGGCGCTGCGAAGCGGATTGCTGCGCCAGCCGACCGCGTTACCGCGGCCGCCGACCTTGAGAGTTTCGACCAGGTCCGCGCGCGAAGCCTTGATGGCGGGCGCGATTCCAAAGAGCGCGCCCGTGAGAATCGAGATGCCGAGGGTGAAGAGCAGGACGCGGGAATCGAGGGCGAGGTTGATATCGGCGTCCTGGATGAACGGCGGCCGGAAAGACCAAAGGGCGGTGCGTCCCCAAAAGGCGATGATCAGGCCGAGCGCGCCCCCGACGAGCGCGAGGAGCATGCTCTCCGTGATGAGCTGGCGGAGCATGCGGGCGCGGCTGGCGCCGAGAGCGGCGCGAAGGCTCATTTCTTTGTCGCGGCGGGCGGCTTGCGCGAGGAGGAGATTTGCGAGATTGACGCAGGCAATCAGAAGGACGAGGCCGACGACGCTCATCATGAGGCCGCCGGCGAGCGCCAATTGGTCGTGCTGATTCGCGCCGACAGCGGCATCGGTGAGGGGAGTCAGAGTGACGCTGCGGCCGGCATTCTCTTTGGGGTACTCGCTTGCGAGGTGCGTAGCGACGGTTTTGAGCGAAGCGTCGGCGGCGGCAATACTAACGCCGGACTTCACGCGGGCGACGGACGTCAACAGGAGGGCGCGACGGTCATTGAACCAATCGCGCAGGAAGCCCGTGAGGATTTGCGGGTACATGCTATTCGGAATCCAGACCTGCTCGGCGTTCGCAAAGGTGATGGTGCCCTTGAAACTCCGTGGCGCAACTCCTATGACGGTGTACGGCGTCGCGTTGAGGGTGAGCGTCTTGCCGAGAAGCGTTGCATCCGAGCCAAACCGGTTTGCCCACATGCTGTAGCTGATGACGACGACGTTGTTGCCGCTCGGTTTGGTGTCCTCGCCGGGAAAGAAGAAGCGGCCGGCGGCGGGGTGAACGCCGAGGACGTCGAAGTAATTGGCTCCGACGAGTTCGCCCTGAATTTGCTTGGGCTCAGCACCGCCGCTCCAGGTGAGGTTCAGGAAAGGTATGAAGCAGGTGACGCCGTCGAAGACCTGATTTTGGCTCGCATAGTCGCGGCAGTTGGGATAGGAGATGCCGAGCTTCGCGTCATTGGCCTGCGTGACGTGAGTTTTCGTGTCAATAGTATCGATTTCGACGAGATGCGAAATGTCTTTGACCGGGAGCGGATTCAGGAGCACGGCGTTGACGACAGTGAAGATGGTCGTATTCGCCCCGATGCCGAGCGCGAGAGACAGAATCGCGACCGCACTGAATCCGGGATTCTTGAGGAGCACACGCGCGCCGTATCGAACGTCCTGCCAGAGTTTTCCCACGGCTTCCCTCCCTGGACCTTGCCACTATCGTACACCTGCGGCGACGTGGCGGCGTCTGCCAGCCGCAGGGCGAGCCCCCGCGAGCCGCACGGATACCATTGGCTACTTCGACGTTTTGTACGCGAAGGGTTAGCAGAAAGTTCGTCAGCAGGGGCGCCGGGCGATGGAGCGTAGTCAGGCAGACCTGGGCGGGCCGGGGCGATTTTCGAAGGCGTTGCTGAGGCGGCGAACGGTTTCGCGGAGGCGAACCGCAAGCTCGACGACGGTGCGGATGCGCTGGACGTCAATGGCAGGCAAACGGTCGCTGTGAGCGAGAATCAATTCGGCGTTGCCGAGAATGCCGGTGAGCGGATTATTGATCTCGTGGCGGAAGATGTCGCCCAGGCTGCCGACGGCGAAAGGCAGAGCTTCGGGCTCCTTCCAGGCGCCTTCGGCCCAGCGGAGACGGCGCTCTATGAGGCTCGCGGCCAACTGAATCCATTCGCCTTCGCGCGGTACGAACTCCACGAGGCCCTCGGCGATGCGATCGGAGATCTCGACGTACGCCGAATAGGGAGCAACGAGGACGACAGGGGCAACCGAAACGATTTCCGACAGCACCTCCGTGAGGGAGTCCGGCGCGACGAAGCGATCGTCCAGCAGAATCACCCGGGGATGATTGCGGTGGACCAGGTCGCGCAAGCGGGCAAGATCCGGCGCGAAGGTGACAGCGCCGAGCCGAGTATCGCGCGCGAGACGGCGTTGAACCGCTCCGTCCGGGATTCCCGCGACAAGGGTCTGTTCTTTCGGGGCCATGGCTTTTCTGACAGCTCCCAACATCCTCAATCTCCTGCCTCGCGGGTGGACACTTTCTGCGACTCGGCGTGCTTGCCTCCATTGCGCTTGCTCAGGATCTCGAGGAGGCGATTGACGGCGAGCTTCAGCTCCTCGACAAGAAAGGGCTTCGCAAGATAAGGGAGCCGATTCGGCTCGAGGAAATCGAGCGTGCGTTTTGCGACGGTATCGCCGGTGATGAAAAGAATGCGCTTCTGCATGGGACTGCCGGAGCGAACGAGCGCCTCGTAGAATGCGGGTCCATCGAGGCGCGGCATGCGCAGGTCGCAGATGACGAGGTCGAAGGAGGCGCGCGAGATGCGCGTCAGTCCCTCGGTGCTGTCGAGCACGGCCTCGACCTGATGGCCCTCTTCGCGAAGGACGTCAACGATGAGCTGGGCGACAGTAGGCTCATCTTCAATGACAAGGATGCGGCCGCGACGGGTTGCCGGGCCGCTGACGGGCTGGAGGACAGTCACGGGACGCTCGGTTGCGGGAACAGCGACGACGGGGAGTTCCACGGTGAAGCGGGCGCCGAGACCGCGCTGGCTGTCCAATGTGATTTCCCCGCCGTGCTGATGCACGATTCCGTAAACGATGGAGAGGCCGAGGCCGGTGCCGACTCCCGGCGGCTTCGTGGTGAAGAATGGGTCGAAAATCCGCGAGGCGATTTCAGGAGCGATACCCGGGCCGTCATCGGAGATTTCGATGAGGATGCGGTCTCCGGCGCGCTGGCGGAGGTGGCTGGTGCGAATCCAGACATGGCCCTGGCCGCGACCCTCGACGAGAGCCTGCTCGGCGTTAACGACGAGATTAAGAATCACCTGCTGAAGCTGGTAGGGATCGGCCATGGTGCGCGGCAGGTCGGAGGCAAGGTCGCAATCGACCACGATGTTTTCGACTTTCAGTTCGTAGCCACGGAGAGCGAGCGTGCGCTCGATGATCTCGTTGACGTCCGCGCGCGAACGCTCCGGTTTGTTCTCCCGCGCAAAATAGAGGAGGTTCTTCACGATGCGGCGGGCGCGCTCGGCTTCGCTGTAGACCTTCTTGGCCTCGGAAAGCTGGCCGGAATTGAGTCCATGAACGAGGAGAAGCTGCGCGTAGCCCATGATGGCGGTGAGCGGATTATTCAGCTCGTGCGCGATGCCGGAAACAAGCTGGCCGAGCGCGGCCATCTTCTCGGTCTGCAGCATCTTCGATTGAATCTGCCGTTCGCCGGTGACGTCGGAGTAGAGTTCGAGCCAGCCGAACGCGCGGCCCTCCCGATCGAGGACGGGGCGGGAGAAGCGCTCGATCACGCGGCGCGTGGGACGCAGCATTTCGAGTTCATCGTGCATAGGCTCGCCGTTACCTTCGGCGAAAGCGCGCCAGGGGGCGGCGTAGGCCTCCGGATTTCGAAACCGCTGCGCGAGACTCTCACTGAGTTCGTCGAAGGTTCCGAGCTGACCAAGGCTGCGGGCATCGATGCCAAAGAGCTGGCCAAGACGGGCGCTCGAGAAGCGGACGCGGCCCGCGGCGTCCAGCAGGAGAATGCCGGTGGCGACGGAATCGAGGACACTTCGCAGCTCTGCCTCGACGCGTCGCCATTTTTCCTCGGCACGCTGAACCACGGATCCTTCTTCGAGGCAAAGCAGCAGCGACTCCGAACCCGGCATCACGGCGCGAAGGGTGATGCGCACGGTATGGCCCGTAACGAGCGCCGCTTCGACGCTCTGGACCTTCTTCGTCGCAGCTGAATCGCACAGTAGAGTCAGATCGGCTCCGGAACACTCGGCGAGCACGCTGGCGAGGCTCAAGCCGTGGGGATTCGAATTCTTCAGAGCAAGCAGGTAGCGGGCGCGCGAATTGGCGCGTTGGATCGTCCCGCCGAAATCCGTCAGCAAGAGCGCTTCACCCGAGGATTCGAAGAGAATGCTGAATGCGTCGCTCGCGAGGATCGCGTGGGAAGCCGTGTGCCGCTTGAGGGAGGGCCCGGGCGAAGACGCGCTGGAGTCTGCGGCGGAGGGAGCGCCGTCTGCCCGCTTGATGAGGTCGCTCACCATCGCCCCTGAACGATCCAATAGCTGCAGAGGAGAGCGGCGCCAATCGTGATGGCGTACTCGACCGCGCGGCGCACTGGGCGTTTCCACAGGAGGCGGCGAATCGCAGATGGTTGCTGCAGCACCCAGGTGACATTGCATGGCTCGGACCAAGGCCGCTTAATTGGAACCGCTTTTGTTTCAAGGGTTTAGCGGTGAAGGATCGAGAGGGGCGAAGGGCCCTATTCCCACTTCGAAACGCGCGCAATCCGTCCTGGAATTTTGGCCTGTGGAAAAAGGCGCGAGCCGAGAGCGAGCCGAATCAAAGGCAGCCGGGACGGGCCTTCAGTTCGCGTGGTCCCGGGATTGAGAGTCGTACTGCTTCAGCTTGCGATAGAGAGTGGTTTTGCCGATGCCGAGGAGGCGAGCCGCAGCGAGCTTGTCGCCGCCGGATTCACGCATGGCGCGCATGATGGCTCGTCGTTCCAACTCATCGAGAGGCAACACTTCGTCGCTCTGCGGAAGGCGCTCGCCGTTGCCATTGCCGTATTGGAGATTGGTGGGCAGATCGCCCATGTGAAGGACGGGGCCGGAACCGAGCGCGACGGCGCGCTCGATGACATTTTCCAACTCGCGGACGTTGCCGGGCCAATCGTAGGCGAGGAGACGGGTCATCGCGTCCTCGTAGATGGTGCGAGGACCGCCCTCGGGATCGGCAAATTTTTCGAGAAAAAAATTGACGAGCAGCGGGATGTCGCTCTTTCGTTCGCGGAGAGGCGGAAGCTTGATTTGAACGACGTTGAGACGGAAGAAGAGGTCCTGACGGAAGCCGCCTTGCCGGACAGCGGATTCCAGATCGCGGTTCGTGGCCGCGATGACCCGCGTAGAAATGGAAACGCGGTCGGTGGAACCGACTGGCTTCACTTCCTTTTCCTGAAGGGCACGGAGAAGTTTGGCCTGCAGGTCGACGGGCAAATCGCCGATTTCGTCGAGGAAAAGAGTGCCGGAATTGGCGGTCTCCATCAGGCCCTGCTTCGAATGCATCGCTCCCGTAAAGGCCCCCTTCACGTAACCGAACAGCTCGGATTCGATGAGGGTGGGAACCAGAGCGGAACAATCGACGGGAACGAAGGGACGATTCCGGCGCGGGCCGGAGAAATGAATCGAGCGAGCAATGAGTTCCTTGCCGGTTCCGCTCTCGCCGAGAATCAGAACGGGATAGTTATGCTGGCTGACCTTCTCGACCAGGCGATAGACGCGTTGCATCTTGGGAGAGAGACCGATGAGTCCGGCAAATCCCGGACGCGTACGAAGCTGCTCGCGAAGGACACGGTTTTCCTGGGCGACGTCGAGAAGGCGAACGACGCGTTCGAGCTTGCTGCGCAATTCGGGAATGTGAAAGGGCTTGGTGACGTAGTCGGCAGCGCCCATGCGGGTGGCCTCGACGGCGCTTTCGATGGTGCCGTATTGCGTAAGGACCATGACGGCGGCCTGCGGATGCAATTCGCGAACGCGCTTCAGAAGCTCGATGCCGCCAAGCTCGGGGATGCGCAGATCCGTGAGAACGATATCGATGGGATACTGCTCGAGGATTTCAAGAGCTTCCTCGGTGGTGGACGCGGTGCGAGTGCGCAACCCCAAGTCGGCAACGACGTCGCGGCACAGGTCGCGGGTCGAGCCTTCGTCGTCCACGATGAGGACGGTCGGGGTCATGGGCCGTTCCATTGCGACAGCGACTTCAGCGCCACTGGCCAATTTTGGGTCTCCTCTTTTTGTACTTTCCCAAATTCAGAAGCAAAGCCAATTCCAGTCCGGGAATGTACTTTTCTGATTGATTCGACAGCATTTAGGGCCGGGGTGAAGGCACGAAACCGAGGGAATCTAGTGCCACATTGGAACTGGAAACAAGATCGTATTAATACGTAGAGGAATAAGCCTAGCTGTTTCAATGCGATGCAAGATTGGGAACGGCCGAAGACCCGAATCGGGAATAGCGACGCGGTTCAACGGCAACAATTCGGGCGCAAGGCCACCTTGCCAGGGGAATCGACATCGCAGATAATCGAGTTGCGTAACGCCCTCTTCCAGCGGAGAGGCCAACCCAAAACTGAGCACAGGAGGCAAGATGAAGAGGACGAGTGTGCTTGTCGGTTTGGCGGCCCTGCTGGGAATGATGGTTCTGGCAGTTTCGGCGCAGAACCGAAATACCCCCGAAGGACTTGGGAACAGCCAGGATGGATTCGTGCCTACCGGAACGCGTCTGCTGGTGCGGCTCGACGACACGATCAACACGAAAGAGGCGAGAAGCGGAAGCCCGTTCCAGGTTCACACGCTCGAACCCGCGTTCGCGGCGGACGGCATGACGCTCCCCGCGGGCTCCGAAATCCGGGGACATGTGGACCGCGTGGATCAGGCGCACCAGACCGGACGCGCGAGGCTCTGGTTGACCTTTGACGACGTGCACACACTCAATGGCTGGCGCTCGCTCGTGGCATTCGTGTCGGACATTCCCGGAGTGCATTCGCTGCGAGTGGTTTTCGAGAGCGACGATGCCATCGAAATGCGGACGAGCCGCCGACAGGATGAGGCGGTGGCCGCTGCAGCCGGGGCACTCGTGGGGGCGGCGCCGGGAGTCGCGACGCATAGTGGAAAAGAGGCGGCGACGGGAGCTGCAGTGGGCGCGGTGACGGCGTTTATGGTGAGCTCGGGCTTGGGCCAGGAGCTGGCGCTCGAGAAGAATACGAAGCTCGAAATCAGTCTCGATCATCCGCTGTATCTGGGACGCGAGTAGAGCCGCGGCGGCTCGCGGGCAGAAGCAGCGTCAACGGGGCGGCTGGTGTAGCTGAATCCGGTCGCCGACGTCGATCTCCATCAGGTCTTCACCGAGTTCTAGGGGGCCGGAGTAGGTCTTGCGGGTGTGGGCGACGACGTCGGGCGCGTCGATGGGGACGACGTGCGAGTAGACGGCGAGCCTCGGCTTCACGCGTGAGAAGATCTGGCCCGCCTCCTCCGCCGTCGTGTGATGGGCAATAACCTTCTGAATCTGCTCGGGCGTATAGACGTCGTCGGCCTTGCGGTACGCCTCGACGTCGAGCACTTCGTGAATCAGGACGTCGCAGCCCTTCGCGAAGCGAACGAGATTTTCCGTGGGCCTCGTATCGCCTGAAAGCACCACGGAACGGCCGCCAAAGTCGACTCGATAGCCGAACGCAGGTTTCACCGGTCCATGATCGACGGTGAATGCGGTGACCCTGACGCCCTTCTCTTCGTAGACGATCCCTTCGCCAATGTCGTGCGCTTCCACGGCCACTCCCGCGGCCGGCAGCTTTTCGTCGACGTCCCGGCGGATGTGGACGTCGAAGGCATAGGCCTGCTCGAGATGCTGCATCATATTGGAGGTTCCCGCAGGTCCCCAGACACGGAGCGGAACCTTGCGGCCCATGACCCAGCCGGTGAGCCAAAGATCCGGAATGCCGACGGTGTGGTCCGAGTGGAGATGCGTGAGGAAAAGAGTATTCACGTCGTTGAACGGAATTTTGAGCTGGTAGAGCCGCTGCGTGACTCCGCGGCCGGAATCGAAAAGAAGGTAATGCCCGCCCGCCTCGATGAGAGTCGAGGGGCCGAAGCGGGACATGGCAGGGCGCGGATTGCCGGTGCCGAGAAGAATGATTTTCAGGGGAGGGGCCGATGCGTCGTTCGGTTGCGCGGCGCCAGGGTGCCCGGCGGGCAATTCGAGAAATGCGAGGAGCAGGAAGAGGACGAGAAGAATCGACCGACTCAGGACTCGAGATGCGAAGTGACGCACCGACTGCTCCGGCGGCAACGATACACGCAGCACGGCGTTTCAATCCAGAGGAAGAAAATGGGACGCAAGGAATCCCGGACGCGCGAGCGTGGCGGCGGGTTCTATTGGCATTCGTTCGCAGTGCTGGTACATTGAGTTGAAATGGCCTCAAACCATCAAGGTTCTCAGCGCATCCTGATCGTCGAGGACGAAGAGAACGCGCGCAAGGGCTACGAGGCGCTGCTGCGCAAGTGGAATTGTGACGTGCTGGGAGTGGGCAGCAGCGAGGAAGCCTTGGCGAAATTTCCCGAGTTCAACCCGAGCGCGATTCTGGCGGATGTCGAACTGCCGGGGATGAACGGCCTCGACTTCATGCGGCACCTGGGAGACGAAATCCTTCGCATTCCGGTGATCATCATCACGGGCCGCGGGAGCGATGAGCGCGTGGTGCAGGCTATCGACGCCGGGGCCTTCTGGTACATCGAAAAACCGCTGAAACCACCGATTCTGAAGGCGCTACTGGACCGCGCGCTCGGACGGTCGCGCGACCAGCAGGCGGTGGCTGCGCTGACGCGACAGCTGCGCGAAGCGGGTAAATTGGGCGAGCTGGTGGGAGCGTCGCAGCCGATGAAGGAAGTGATGCACCAGGTGGAGACGGCGGCGCCATCCACGGCTTCGGTGTTGATTACGGGTGAAACGGGATCGGGGAAGGAAATCGTGGCCCGGTCAATCCACATGCTATCGCCGCGGGCGGAGCGGCCGTTCGTGGCGATCAACTGCTCGGCGATTCCGGAGTCGCTGATGGAAAGCGAAATCTTCGGGCACGAGCGGGGCGCGTTTACGGGCGCGGCCGAGCGCCGAATCGGATGTTTCGAGCTGGCGGATGGCGGCACACTGCTGCTCGACGAGATCGGAGAGATGCCGGCCCCGACGCAGGCGAAATTGCTGCGCGTGCTGGAAGATCACAAAGTGAGGCGGCTGGGGAGCAAGGTGGAGACTCCCGTCGACGTGCGCGTGCTGGCGGCGACAAACAAGAACCCGGAACAAGCTGTCGCCGAGGGCCATTTGCGGCAGGACTTGTATTTCCGGCTGAACGTGTTTCATATCCATCTGCCTCCGCTGCGCGAACACAAAGACGATCTGGCGCTGCTCGTGGAGCACCTGCTGGGGGATATTTCGGAGAAGCACGCGAAGAAAGTGACCGGCGTGGGCGCGGACGTGATGGAGCTGTTCCGATCGTATCCGTGGCCGGGAAACATCCGCGAGCTGCGCAACGTACTGGAGCGCGCCGCGATCGCGTCGGACCGCGGGACAATCGCGCGGACGCACCTGCCGAGCGAATTCGGCCATGCGCCGACGGTGGCGACCACCGGGCTCGGCGGAATTCGATTTCCGGTGGGGACGACTGTGGAAGCCGCGGAGCGCGAGCTTATCCTGCAAACGCTGACGGCGACGAACCAGAACAAGACGCGGGCCGCCGACCTGCTGGGAATCAGCCTGAAGACGCTTCATAACAAGCTGAAGGAATACGAAAAATCGAAGGACCACGAGGCGGGACGGAGACATGCGTCTCAGCCTGAAAACTAGGTTTACGGTAGCGACGTCGATCCTGGTGTTCGCCGTCGTTGCGCTCGTTTCGGGCCTGTACCTCGCGCGGCTCACGCGGCAGACTCTGCGGGAGGCGTCGAAGAACGCAGACTTCGTCGCGCGGCAGGTGCTCGGCGCCTGCAAGAGCGCGGTGAGCGAGGCGAATGAACGCGGCGAGTCGACTCCGGGCGATCCCGCCGAGCTGCGCACCTACGTCCAGAGAGCCTTCGACAACAGCAGTACGCTGAACACCGTGGTGGAGTCGGACATCGGCTTCAATGCCAGCATCATCGAAATCACCATCACGGACGAAAACGGAATCGTGATCGCATCCAGCGACTCGACGCTGCGCGGCCAGAAAGTGGCAGCGCGCCCGAGCATCAGTTCCCTGGCGAATGCCGGCTTCTTTCAGCAGCTTCGCGAGCTGTTCGGGCCGCCGCAAACGTACGAAGATTCGCTTCCCTTCGAATTGAACGCGAGCCCTTTCGGAGCGGTGCGAGTCGGATTGTCCTCAGCGTTCATGGGCAATGAGATTCAACCGGGACTGATCTCCGCGGCGTATTGGGCGCTCGGAGTGCTGCTGCTCTCCACCCTGCTGGCCTTCGTGGTGAGCAGCGTTTCGCTGGCGCCGCTGGAGCGGATTTCGCGGCAACTCGACCGCATATCGGCCGGCCAATTCGACCTGGAGCCAGCGGTCGAACGAGGCGACGAACTGGGACAAGTGAGCAACAAGATCGTCGGAATCGGAAAGCAACTGCGCGACGTGCGCGAGATCTTCAGCACCTTGCGTGAAAATCTGGACCAGGTGATGAGCGGGCTCGAGGACGGCCTGCTGCTTTTCAATGTCGACGGCGTGGCGGTCCTGGTCAGTCCCGCCGCCGGGAATTTCCTGCGCGGGCGGCCGGAGGAACTTCGCGGCCATCGCGTGAGCGAAATTTTTCCGCCCGGCCATTCGATCCGAAGCGCGCTGCAAATATCGGGCGAGGAAATCGAGCCCGTCGACGGCAAAGAGGCGGTCATCGATGGCCCGAGCGGCGCCCAGAGAGTCGGAGTCAGCGTCCAGGCGATTCGCGAACACGGAACCCGCATGGGCACGCTGGTGACCCTGCGCGACGTCGAGTCCCTGGAGCGCATCGGCAATCAGTTGCAGGTTTCCGAGCGGCTGGCCGCGTTGGGGCGCGTGACGGCGGGCGTCGCGCACGAAGTGAAGAATCCGCTCAATTCGATGCGCTTGTGGCTCGAAGTGCTGAAGGGCAACATGCCCGTCGATCCGGAACCGCAGCAGGCCGTGAAAATGCTGGATACGGAAATCGACCGGCTGGATCACGCGGTGAAGACGTTCCTCAATTTCACGCGCCCCGTGGAATTGCGGCTGGAAGAGACGGACCTTCGGACTGTGCTTGACGAAGTGCTGGACGCCGCGAGACCGGCGGTGACCAAGGCAGGATTGACTCTGACGTTCGATTATCCCGCCGAGTTCCCTCCCGTGCTGGTGGACCGGCAGCTGATTCATCAGGCGCTGCTCAACCTGGTGCTGAATGCATGCGATTTCACCGAGCGGGGAGGCCGCATCGGCGTGACCCTGCATCGAGGCGGAGAATTCGCCGTGATTTCGGTGGCCGATTCCGGCAAAGGCATTCCGACTGAAGACCAGAAGAAGATTTTTCAGTTGTTCTTCACCACGCGGCCCGGCGGAACGGGGATCGGCCTGGCCAATACCTTTCGATTTGTGCAGCTTCACAACGGTCGGATAGAATTTGATTCGAAGGTCGGGAACGGGACCACGTTCCGAGTGGAACTTCCCCTGGCGCGCCTGGTGGAGATGCCGACCGCGAAGGTCCCAGAATTCGGCCGGCCTTTCGCGCGAGAACAGCGGTGATGCCCACCCGAAAGAATCAATCTCGCCCCGCACTACTGGCTGCAATTCTGGTCGCGTGCTGCGCGGCTGGGTGCCTGCGTCATCGCGTACAAGCTTCGGCCCCAGTGGTGACGGCTCCCGAACCGGAGGCCGTGCGGCCAATGAATGTCGCTCCGGACACGAATGCGCTGCCTCCCAAGCCGGCCGATGCTCCGGCGCCCCCGGTTTCGTCGAATGAGACCTCCGATCCGCTCGGCTCGATATCCAAGTCGAAAGCTCCTCCGGCCCCGCCCAAACCCGCCACAGAACAGCCGGCGCCGGAACCTAGCGCCGAACAACCGGCTCGCGCGCCGCTGCCGCAGATTTCGCCGCAGCTTTCGTCGAGCGATCAACAGGCTTACGAACGCAAAACCAACGACGACATCAGCGCGGCGGAAAAGAACCTGCAGCAAGCGAACGGACGGAAGCTAAACGCAGGCCAGCAGGATTTGGTCGAAAAAATCAAGGGCTTCCTCGACCAATCACGCGACGCGAGCAAGAGCAGCGACTGGGCCCGCGCGCAAAACCTGGCGCAGAAGGCCCGGCTTCTCTCGATCGAGCTTGTGAACTCGCTGTAACCCTCCGCGGACAAACGCGCTTCGCCGCCATTCCGCTCTCGCGCAACCGCTCTCTTAATTGCTGCTAGTATGGAGGCGTGAAAATTTTCGACGTCGCGATTGTTGGCGGAGGACTGATCGGTGTAGCGTCCGCTTTCGAGCTGGCGGGGAAAGGTTTGCGCGTCGTCGTGCTCGACCGGCAGCAGCCGGGACGCGAAGCATCATGGGCTGCCGCGGGAATGCTGGCGCCGGGTCCGGACGCGTCAGCCTCGAAGGCGCTGGTCGAGCTTGGACGAGAGAGCTTCGAGCTATACCCACAATTCGTAGAGGCGATCGAGGAAGAATCCGCCGGCAAGGCGGCCTCCTTTGCGCGGCCGGGAACGGTCGAGGCTTTTTGTGGGCCTTTTGCGGAGCAGCGGCGGGATGAATTTATAGCCGGGCATCACCGCTTCGGGTTGAAGGCAGAAGCGATCACCCCAGAATCCGCACGGAAGATGGAGCCGGTACTCGGACCGGCAGTCGGAGCCGCAGCGTGGCTCGCCGAGGAGGCCACAGTCGATCCCAGACAACTGGTGGATGCGGCGCTGGAAGCCAGCCGGAAGCGCGGCGTCGAAATTCGGCCGGATTCCGCGATCACTTCCCTTCTGCTGAGCGGAGATCGCTGCGAAGGAGTGACGACGAGCGATGAGAAAATTTCGGCGCAGCACACCCTCATCACTGCAGGGTGCTTTTCCGGCCGGATGGATCGGGAAATTGCGCGACGGGCGCCGACCAAGCCCGTGCGCGGCCAAATGCTGGCACTGTGTCCAACGGGGCCAGGACCGGCTCGCGTGTTGCGATCCGAGAAGGGATACCTGGTGCCTCGTCCGGATGGTCGCGTCATCGCCGGCAGCACGCTGGAAGATGCGGGATTCGAAAAGGCGGTCACGCCTGATGGGGCGCAGAAGATTCTGAGGGCCGCGCTCGAACTGGTGCCGTCGCTCGCTGCGGCTGAGATCGTTGAGAAATGGGCAGGCTTGCGGCCAGGCACGCCGGATGATTTGCCAATCTTGGGCCCCACTGAGATACGAGGACTGAGCGTCGCAACGGGGCACTACCGGAACGGAATCCTTCTTGCACCGGTTACGGCGAAGCTCGTCGCGGAGTGGATTACGACGGGGCGGGCAGCGCCGGGCATCGAGACATTCTCACCTCTGCGGTTGCGGAACGTAGCCGGAGAAGCCGCGACGCGGAAGACGGTCGCTCCATAATTTGATTTCGTAAGATCAGAACGGATTTTTGGACCGCACCGGCTCGCGATTCGGCGGACCCGGTAACGCGGATGCCTGTCCGGGGCTCGTAAACTGAACCTTGTCCGCTTCCAGCCAAACCGGGTGATCGAGAACTGCGTCGAGAGTTGTGCCGCGGGGCAGCTCTGCCTCGGGACCGCGGGAGAACAGTACGGTTGCGAGGCCTGCAATCGCTCCGACGCCAGCGCCAATGCCGGCGCCCCGTCCGGTCTGTGTTGCGAGGCCGCCAATTCCGGCGCCCGCCGCGGTGGTCTTTGCCACCGTCGCGGCATCCGAGGCCTTGTCTGAGTCGCCGATTACCTTGCCCTCCTTGTCCATCGTTTCATTTCCGCCGGTTCCCGCGTCGGCGGGAGAAGCAGCCAGACTGATGACGTAGGCGTTCGGCAGAATCAGAGTCGTCAACCGGACCATCAGTTCCGCGCGCCCCTTTACGCGGCCCGGGCGCTTTGATTCCGTCACTTCGCCGCTCACCCAGGAGCCTGCCGGCACGATTACCTTGCCGTTCAGCATTACAGGAAACGACGTCTCGAAGTAGACCGGGTCGCCCGGCTGCGCTGTGCGGGTCGATATGGCGTTGTGCAGCACGAGCGGAATGTGGGTTCCGACGGGAAGCTGGATCCTCGGACCAGCGGGCGCAGTCGCGGGAGCGGAGCCAGCGGGTTGAGCAGCCTTCGCGTCGGCAGGCGGGGCAGGTGCAGCGGGCTGCTGCGCGGTGGCGGCCTGACTCTCAGGCGGCTTCATCGGGCCGGCCTCTTGCGCTCTTAGAGCGGCAGGCGCCGCCAAACCTGCGGAAGCCACCATTCCGCCGACGATGATGAGATGAAGAAGCTTCATGCTGCCCTCCCCAGCGTTCCCTGAAGGGATGCGCTGCCGCGGAGGTTGAGATGCATTGAGAATAAGCCTTATTTTCGGGGATGGCCAGACTTCTTGAAGGCGAGAAAGGCCGAACGAGACGAGCTAACCAAAAGCCCATGTACCGGTAAGACACGCTGCCGGTCTGAGGCCAAAGCTCCTCCGTATACTGTATGTTGAGGAAGTTCCCTTGGCTCCCTTTGGATTAGCGCGCCTGCGCCTGCCCCAGTCCCTTCGACGCAAAACCCTGCTCATCATCCTCGCCACCGTTTTTGGACTCGTGGGCGGCCTTTCTATCCTGGCGCGGCTTGTTCTGCTGAGGGAATATTCGAATCTGGAGGCGAATTTCGCGCGCCAGGACATGGGTCGCGTCTCGAGCGCGCTGGACAATGAACTCGCAGCGCTTGATCGAACCACAGCGGATTATTCCTCCTGGAATCAGACGTATCAGTTTCTGAAGGGCAAGAACCCCGCATACGGAAGCTCCGACTTGCCGTCGGTTACTTTGGGACAACTGAAGTTGAACTTCGTCGTCGTCCTGACCAACTCCGGCAAGCTGGCGTTTTCGCGGGGCTTCAATCTCGTTAGCCTCGAGGATGTCCCTTTGCCCGCGGATCTTCTCGACCATCTCAAGCCTGGCTCGCTGCTTACCGAGCACAAGGACGATTCGGGCCGGATGCTCGGCGTCCTGATGCTGGCTTCGGGCCCTTACCTGGTGGATTCGCGTCCCGTGCTGACGAGCAACTCCGATGGACCAATTGTTGGAACCCTGGTCATGGGACGGGCGCTGGATGCAGATGAGGTTCTGCGGCTCGCCGCGATGACGCACCTGACGGTCGATCTTCAGCGCGTGGACCTGAAGAACACTCCGGCTGAGTACAGCGCAGTCCTCCCGGGGCTTTCGGATTCCGATCCGGTGCACGTGCGGGCGAAGGACATCGAATCACTTGCCGCATACGAAGAAGTAAAGGATCTCTACGGCAAGCCCGCGGTCGTCCTGCGCGTCTCGCTTCCGCGCGACATTTATCAGCAGGGCCAGACGACGCTCGTGCAGTTTCTTCTGTTATTCCTCGCTGCCGGTCTGGCTTTCGGCGCCGTCACTCTGTACCTGCTGGAGCGAACGGTGCTCTCCCGGGTCGCGAACCTGAGCGAGAGCATCACGCGGATCGGTGCCAGCGGCGATCTTTCCGGCCGGCTCCAAGTTGCCGGGAAGGATGAACTGGCATTCCTGGGCAGCGCGATCAACGGCATGCTCGAGGATCTCGAGCGGGCTCAGCTCGAGCGCCACGAAGGCCGCACGCGCCTGGACATGATGATCGACAAGGTGCCGGCTGTCCTGTGGACGACGGACAAGGACCTGCGATTCACGTCGAGCGTCGGTGCCGCCTTGGAATCGCTTGGGGTGCAGTCGAGCCAAATGGTCGGCGAGAGGCTTTCTGAGTATTTCCGTACGGATGATCCCGAATTCATTCCGATTGCCGCGCACCGGAAGGCGCTTGCGGGAGAGTCGGTCAGCTACGAACTGGAATGGGGACAACGAGTTTTTGATTCGCACGTCCAGCCGCTTCTAGACAGCGAAGGCGAAATTGCCGGGGTAATCGGCGTTGCGCTCGACATCACCGACCGGAAAGTGCTGGCGGATCAATTGCGTCAATCCCAGAAGATGCAGGCGATCGGGCAACTCGCGGGCGGAGTGGCGCACGACTTCAACAATCTGCTGATGGTGGTGAAAGGCCACGCGGAGATACTGCGCGACCGGCTCTCGGAAAGTTCCCCGCTCGTCAACAACGTCGAGCAGTTGGACAAGGCCGTGGACCGGGCATCGGCGCTGACGCGCCAATTGCTGGCCTTCAGCCGCAAGCAGGTGTTGCACGCGCGGGTGCTGGATCTGAACGACGTGGTCGGCGGAATGATCAAGATGTATTCTCGCGTGATTGGCGAAAACATCGAAATGGCCTTTCTGCCGGGACGAAACCTCGGCCGCGTGAAGGCGGACCCAAGCCAGATCGAACAGGTGCTATTGAATCTGGTGGTGAACGCTCGCGACGCGATGCCGCAGGGCGGCCGCCTCACGATTGAAACTTCGAACATCGAACTGGACCGCGAGTATTCCGCAAAGCACCACAACATCGAACCAGGGCCGTGGGTGATGCTGACCGTTACGGACACGGGATGCGGAATGGATGCCGAGACGCAATCGCACATCTTCGAGCCTTTCTTCACAACGAAGGCCCAGGGCAAAGGTACGGGTTTGGGCCTGGCGACCGTTTACGGCGTGGTGAAGCAGAGCGGTGGATTCATTTACGTCTACAGCGAGATCGGTCAAGGGACCACCTTCAAGATCTTCTTGCCCGAGGTTACGGCCGCGGCGGAGAGGGCAGCGCCCGGACGCGAATCACTAGCCCCGGCGCGCGGAAGCGAAACGATTCTGCTCGTGGAAGACGAAGAGAATGTGCGAGAGCTGGTGCGGGACTACCTGATCGGCACAGGATATACGGTGCTCGAAGCCGGCGACGGAGCACACGCGCTGGAGGTGGCCGCTGCCTACAAAGGAGACATCCACATCCTGGTGACCGACGTTGTGATGCCACGGGTCAGCGGCCGCGAGCTTGCGTCGCGTCTCGCCGAGGAACGCAAAGGCATCAAGGTTCTTTATATTTCCGGCTACACCGACGACAGCATTTTCCGCCACGGAGTGCTGGAAGGCGGCGTCGCATACCTGCAGAAGCCGTTCAACCTGAAAGCCATCGCTCTGAAGATACGCGAAGTCCTCGACGGCCAACCGGCGCCAGTCCCGACCCGTAGTTAGCCAGGGAGTTCAGATCAGGAAGACCGTCTGGCCGGTCAAGTCGAAACGCTTCCTGCACTTGATGTTCCGGCACGCGACCAGGTTGTCGATGCGCACCATGTAGGAGCGCGCCTTGGCGAAATTCTGTTTGTCCTGATCGTTCGCGCCGCCGGGAACTTGAGCCCTTTTCGTCCGCACCATCCAGCGCACCGGATACGAGTTCTCCTGGCGGCAGTGCGGACACATCAGCGGCATCTGCTTGATCTCTTCTTTTTCGTCGTAGAAGCGCTTTTCGTCCATGTGTTTAGCCTATTCTTTTCGACTCAGGTCGTCCAGTGTGACGAACCGGATGCCGGCATCCTTCCATCGCGGAAGCCAGCGTCCCACCGCAGCCACCGTGTGTTCGCGATCTCCATTTAGAAAGCGATGATCTCCGTCGTGCAGGAGCAGAATATCGCCGCCCTTCACTGCCGCAAGGCGCTCAATAACCTTGGCGGCCGGCTGTGGCTTCCAGTCCCAGGCCCATCGCGACCACATGACTACCCCCGCCGATCCTCGGCGCTGCACTATTCCGTGCAGTACGGGGTTGCGAAATCCAAACGGCGGCCGCATCCATGTCGGCTTTCTGCCGACGGCCGCTTCGATCGCATCGTCGCATCGATCGAGTTCGGCCTTCGTGCGCGCGGGAGAGCAAAACGTGAGCCGTGGATGAGTGTCCGTGTGATTGCCGATCGCGTGGCCGCGCGCGGCAATTTCTTTGGCGAGACTCGGCTCCTCGCGCACCCAACGGCCGATCAGGAAGAAAGTTGCTTTCACGTTGTGGCGGTCGAGCACGTCGAGAAGTCGTGGCGTCACGGCAGGGTTTGGTCCGTCGTCGAACGTCAAGGCCAACCTCGAAGAATCGCCGGTCCGGCGAATGGTCGGGCCAAAGAGCTGGGACGACGCCATGAATGCGCCGCGCGAAAATACTCCGGCCCCCGTACCCGCAACGAGTGTGCCGACGAGCGCCGGAAGCGACCCCATGGCGCGCGATTGTCGCATGCGTGCTGTCCCACTGTCACCGAAAGGTGTCCGCGCCGTGCGACACTCGTCTGTGGGAGCCGTGTTTTGGTAGCATGCCTCCGCATCGGGATCTCATGAGCTCGCCCGCAGCATCGCTCGCCGCGCCGCCGCGATTCTCCGCGACCATTCGCTGGATCGCAGTGGTTTGGTTCGTCGTGTGGTTCCCGGCCTATTGGCACGCCTGGGGACTCGCCAATTTCCTCCACCTGTGCGATCTCGCCGTTGTCCTCACGTGCATCGGATTCTGGACAGGTAGTCCCCTCCTCATTTCGACTCAGGCTCTTTCGTCGCTCGTGATCGACGCCGCGTGGATTCTGGAAGCAGGCTGGAGAGTCGTCGCCGGACGGCCCTTGATCGGAGGGACCGAATACCTCTTCGATCCGCACGTGGCGCTCTGGATTCGTCTGCTTTCGCTGTTTCACGTAGCACTTCCACCCCTGTTGCTGTGGGCGCTGTCGAGGACCGGCTACGATCGGCGCGCTCTCGCCTACCAGTCGGGGATCGCCGTCGTTGCGCTCGTGGCTGCGCGCTTCACGAATCCCGCGGCGAACATCAATTACGCCTTCACGGACCCGTTCTGGCATCGCGTGTGGGGCCCGGCTCCGCTGCACATCTCTCTCACCTTTCTTGGACTGTTCATCGCCGTTTATCTCCCCACACATTTTGTTCTGAAGGTGATCTATCCCTCGCCGTCCAACCGCGCATCTCAGTGAGTCTGCGCCGGTCAATCTCTGGCAAGCGGCTGAGGGTTTGCATGTCTCGCTTGAATTCTTGTATGCGGCGCGACTAGAGTACGCTGCGGCCGAAGACTTATGCCGACAACCGCGCTCGAAACCGATGTTCGCCGCGAAAAGTCGCTACAGCGATGGGTGAAGCGCATCTTCTGGATTTTCGTCGCCCTCCTGATCGTGGCCGCCGCAATCGGCGCGATCTACGAGGCAGTCGCCGAGCATCGCGACCGCCAGCGATTCGCGCAGGTCGGACGCTCCGTGAGCCTCGGCGCCTTCAGCCTGAACATCAACTGCACGGGTTCGGGCAAGCGCACGGTAATTCTTGAGAGCGGCCTCGGCATCCCCGCTGTGGGCTGGCAGCTCGTGCAGCCCAGGATTGCCCAGTTCGCGCGCGTCTGTTCCTACGACCGTGCCGGGTATGGCTGGAGCGATCCCGGCCCGTTTCCTCGGACGAGCCGGGAGATCGCTCTCGAGCTGCATGCGCTGCTCCAGAAGGACCGCATCGCGCCTCCTTACATCCTTGTCGGTCATTCCTTCGGCGGCTTCACCGTTCGATTGTTCAATCAGCTCTATCCGGCCGAAGTGAGCGGAGCGGTACTGGTGGATTCGTCGCACGAAGACCAGGTGCAATCGATGGGACCGGAGATGAGAGAGGCGATCGCGAAGGACCTTCGTCAGCTTCGACGAATGCAATCGGTGATGGGCTTTCTTATCGATTTCGGCATCGCGCGCTCCTTTGCCCGTATGAACCGCGACGCCAGTCCCTTGCCGGCTGATCTGCAAGACGAGATGACCTACCTGCAACTGAGCCGCAAATATACGGACGCCATCGTCTCGGAGGAATCGTCGTTTGAAGAGAGCGCCGCGGAGGTGCGCGGTTCTCCCGGCTTCGGCGATAAGCCTCTGATCGTTCTCACGGCCGGCGCGCCACTCGCGGATCCCGGCGTTTCCCAACAGGAGACCGACTCCTTCTTCGCAGTATGGGTCGGCGAGCTGCAACCGCGCCTGGCCCGGCTTTCCACGCGCGGCCGGCAGATTGTCCTGCTCAATAGCCACCACTTGATTCCCTTCGAGCAGCCTCAGGCAATCGTCGATGCCGTGCAGGATGTCATCGGCCAAGCCAAGGTAAGATAGCGTTCGTGAAAGCGACCGAGTTCGAATTTCGGCACCGCGCGCTCCTGAACTTGATTCACTTCTGGATCGCATTTCAGATGTATTCCATCGACCGCATCAACGTGGTCGCCGCGATGATTCCCGCGGATGCCGCTCATCCCGTCCTGCTCACGCGGATCATCTTTGGATTTGGCGCGCTGCTCGTGGCTCTGGCGGCCGTGATTCGAACATGGGCCGCGGCATACCTTCGCTCCGATGTAGTTCACGATTCTGAGCTGCACACGGAAAGCCTCGTCGCCGACGGCCCTTATCGCCACGTTCGCAATCCTCTCTACCTCGGGACATTCCTGATGTCGATCGGCCTCGGACTCCTCGCAAGCCGCCTCGGCTTCGCGATTCTGGCAGTGGGAGCGGCGATCCGCATCCTGCGGCTGATCGGCCGCGAGGAAGCCGAGCTCGAGGCAAGCAGGGGCGAGAGCTTCCGCGCATTCTGCCAGCGCGTTCCGCGCCTGATTCCCTCTTTGCGCGCGCGCGTCCCTGCCGCGGGCGTCGCGCCGCAATGGGGACAGGCGTTTCGCGGCGAGGCTGTGATGTGGGGATTTTTCGTGACGATGGCCGCGTTTACCGTGACGCTTCGCGACCGGGTCGCAGAGGTTCTCGCAGGAGCTACGCTGCTTCTCTGGTTCGCCCAACAGGCATTTCGAAAGCGCCCGGCGACTGCGTCCGACTGAATTTTCTATTCAACCTGGCGGATAGCTCGCAGGTCGATGCCCAACTGCTGGCACTTCTTGTAGAGATGGCTGCGCTCGAGTCCCAGCGCCTTCGCGGTTTTGGTCATGTGATAGTGGTTCTGCTTCAATTCATTCAGCAGCGTTTCCCGCTCGAAGTCCTCGACGCGCTTTGCCAGCGCGCCACTGTAGAACGCCGCGGAGGATCCATTGGAGCCTGGGGACACAAGCTGCGCCGACTGAGGCAGCGCGCGCAGCACGGCGGATGCCTCCACTTGATCACCCGGATTCAACAACAGAACTCGCTCGATCACATTCCGCAGCTCGCGGACATTTCCCGGCCACGGATAGTGTTCCAACTCGCTCATCGCCTCCGACGAAAAAGTCTTCGCCTTCCACCCATTCTGCTCGGCAATCTGCCGCGCGAAGTGTTCGACAAGGGCTGGGATATCGTCGCGGCGCTCGCGCAAGGGCGGCAGCACAATCGGAAACACGAAGATACGGTGATAAAGGTCCTCGCGAAACGTTCCCGCGCGCACTTGCTCTTCGAGATTCCGGTGCGTCGCAACAATGATCCTCACGTCGACCGCGATCGGCTTGTCGCCGCCGAGGCGCTCGATCTCGCCTTCTTCCAGCACGCGCAACAGCTTCGCTTGCATCGTCAGCGGCATGTCGCCAATTTCGTCGAGAAACAGCGTGCCTCGGTGGGCCTGTTCGAATTTCCCAACGTGCCGTCCGGCGGCTCCCGTAAAGGAACCTTTCTCGTGCCCGAAGAGCTCCGACTCGAGCAGCTCGGCCGGGATCGCGGCGCAATTCAGCGAGATGAACGGCCCTTCGCGCCGGTTCCCTTTCTCATGAAGAGCGCGCGCGATCAGCTCCTTGCCCGTTCCCGTCTCGCCTCGAATGCAGACGCGCGTTTCCGTCTGCGCCACCTGATCCACTTGCGCCATCAACTCGCGCATCGCAGCACTCACCCACACAATCTGATGACGCCCGAGACGGCGCTTCAAGTCGCGGTTCTCCGCTTCGAGCCGCACGATGCGAAGCGCGTTCTCCACCGTCCAGAGCAGCTTTTCCGTAGAGATGGGCTTCTCGAGAAAATCAGTCGCGCCCAGCCGTGTGGACTTCACGGCCATTTCAATGGTCGCCTGCCCCGACATCATTACTACCGGCGCCGTGACGCCGCCCTTTCGGAAATCCTCGAGCAGCGCAATCCCGTCTTTTCCCGGCATGACCACATCAGAAAGAATCAGGTCGAACCGTTCCGACTTCACGAGTTCGAGCGCGCGCGCGGCGTTGTCGCACACCGTGGCCTCATGTCCCGCGAGCCGGAAGGCTCGCGAAAGCGATGCGAGCGTGTTCGCGTCGTCATCGACGATGAGGATGTGAGCTTTCAGAGTCACCGGGCTTACTCCTCGTTCGGCTTCTCGAGGACCATGGGGAAAACCTGCGGCCGTTGCGGCGGCCTGTTGGGCAATTCGATGTGGAACGACGTGCCGACTCCGGATTCGCTTTCGACGGCGATGCGACCGCCATGATCGCTCACCACAGACTGCACAATCGCGAGCCCGAGACCTGTGCCGTGCAGCTTTGTCGTGTAGTACGGCGTGAACAGCCGCTCGCATTCCTCCGGCGTCAGACCCGTACCTGTATCGGAGACCTCAAGCTTCACGCCGCCGTTCTGGTGCGCTGTCCGCAGCATCAGGACGCCGCCGGCGGGCATCGCGTCCATCGCATTCAGCACCAGATTTTCCACCGCGCGATGCAGCAGCGCCTGATCCGCCTGAATGGTCGGCAAATTCTCTTCCAGGTGCAACTCCGGAGTGATCGGCGGCCGTCCCACAGCTCCAAATTGCGCTTCGAACAGCTTCACCACGCTGCGCACAACCTCGTTCAGGTTCACCGTGCCAAGCTCCGGCTGCGGCATCTTCGCGAAATCGCTGAAGCGGCCGACGATCGTCTTCAGATTCTCGATTTCCGCCAGCAAAATTCCTGTGGATTCGCGGAAGACTTCCTCAAATTGATCCGGATTTTGTTCCTTCGCCTTTCGCAGGTTCTCCACCGTCGTCTGCAATGGGAAAAGCGGATTCTTCAGTTCGTGCGCCAGCCGCCGCGCTACTTCGCGCCACGCGGCCACGCGTTCCGCCTGTAGCAGGCGTTCGCGCTGTTCCACCAACTGCTCCGTCATTTGATTGAATGTCCGCGCAAGCTGGCCGATTTCTCCTCCGCCTCGCACGTCGACGCGCGTGCTCCAGTTTCCCTGGCTCACGCCGCCCGCTGCATCGGCTAGTTTCCGAATCGGCTGAGTCACGCGCGCCGCGCCCCACCAACTCAGCAGCAGCCCGATGAAAATCCCGACCGCCACGGCAATCAGCGCCAGAACCTGAATCCGCCGCTCGAGGACCACCACTTCCCGCTGCGAGTTCCCGACCAGCAGAATTCCTAGCAACTCCTTCTGCCGGCCGTGCAGCGGTAGCGCATGAAATACTTCCGCGCTTTTCGGGTCGGAGGTCCAATCAATCGTGAACGTCTGCGCCGCCGGCTGTTGCTCCACCTTCTCGATGAACGGCGCAAAACGCTGCGCCTGGTCCACCGGGCCGGTTACGTCGATCAGGTCTCCGGCTTGAAAGCTCGGATCCAGATTCAAATAAAGCAGCGCGCGCATTCCCGCCGGCAGCACGAGCGACGCCAGAAACTCCTTGCCCAGCTTCTGCCCGCCGACGATGAAAAGGTCCCTGTCGCCCACGCGCACGCGAGACACCGCCATCAACGCCAGCGCCGGTCCCGCCTCGGTGTCCAGTTTCATCAGAAACGGACCTTCTGCGACCCAATCGATTGCCTTGTTCTCGTCGGTTGATTTGACGACCCACTCCATCTTGTAGCCGAACTTGGCCGGGTTCTCGGCGGACGAGATGATCGAACCGTCGTTGCCCACAAAATCGAGAAAATCCAGTTGGTACGACTGCGCAACACCGCGCGCGTCGCTCACGTAAACCGAAACGTCCGCCTGTGGCCGCGCCAGATCGATGGCCATGCGAACCGTGCCTTCGGCGTTGGCGATTCCCTGTACGCGGCGTGCTACTTCCTCGCCGCGCCGCTGGAATTCCCGCTTGAATTGCTCGAGGAGCGCGTCGCTATGTTGCTGGTTCGATTCGTCGAACGCCTTTCGCGCCGCGATCGTCACGCCCGTCGCGATGAGGGCCACCGACAATACGAGCGCGAACGTAAAAGCCCAGAAGAGTTTGGCCCGGAACGTCATGGATTCGCGGGCTCCTTGCCTGCCGGCCCCGTATCGAGCCACACATTGGCCAGCGGCCAGGCTTCGCCCGGACCCGGAGTCTGCCAGTCGCGCACCCGCGCGCTCAATCCATACACCTGCGGAATCCACGCGATGGGCACTACGGAAAAGCTGCCCGTAATCGACTTCTGCAGCTCATAGATTTGCTCGGGCGACGCTCGATCGGGAAGGGGGTCCGCCGTCAGCCCGGCAATCGGCGCCAGGAAATCCAGAAAGTCTGCGAGCGCGGCTTGCGGCTGCCGCGAAGTCATCGTTAGGCGAAGGATCTTCGCGTCGACATTCGGCGCCGCGGCGCCCGTGACTATTCCCTGCCGAATCAACGTAATTCCTGCTTCCCGCGCATTCACCACAATTCGCTCCGCGATCGCCTGTTCTTGCGAATCGTCGGCATCATATCCCAACACAATCTTGGGCGAAGGCGCGATTTCGCGCCAGAGTTCCTTGGCGCGGTCCCCGTTTGGCGCAACTCCGAAAAGAAACGCGGTCCCGCTCGACCATTGCGGCAGAAGGCCGCCGGCCGCGTCGCCTTCCCGCTGCAAAATGAAATTCACGATTGCTTCCCGGTCGATCGAGTCCGCGATCGCCTCCCGCACGCGCGCGTCGCTCACTGCGGGACGCCCGCCGACGAAAACGAGCGCTACAAGTTCATCTCCCACCGACGTACTGATGCGCATGCCATTTTCGGCCGCCCGCCGGGCCTCCTCGGCCGGAACCTCTGCCAAGTCGGTATTGTTCACCTCGAGATCGACCACGCGCTCCCGCGCCTTCCGTCCGAACCGAATTTCCACCGCATCCACAAACGGCCGCCCGCCTCGAGAGTCATCGTTCGCCGAAAGCGTCAGATGCTTTGCCGGCTCCCACTCCGCGACGCGAAACGGCCCCGGCTCCGTATACGTCCCGTCTGAATTGCGGTGATCGTAGAGCAGCATGGCGATTTGCGCCTTCACCCTGGCCTCCGCCGAATCTGCGGCCGCAACGCCGGGATCGAGAGAGTTGATCGCAGCTCCTATCTCGACGCGCAGCGTGCCTCCATATCTCGGCCGCCGCGCTGACGATGCAGGCAGCGCCGCCAGCTCCGCAATCAGCATGCTACTCGCTGCAAGAAACAGACACGGTCGAAGCTTCATACAATCCCGTCTGCAGGTTTCGCGACACCACTCGTGCCGACTTCAAATCGGCCGAAGACCAAAGCGCGAGGATCGGTCCCGGAAAATCGAGTGGCTGCCCGATCTTTACCGCCGCGCGATCGCGAATCTCATAAATCTGAATCTGGTCCGGC
Organism: Candidatus Limnocylindrales bacterium; assembly: GCA_035501415.1. Classification (GTDB taxonomy): domain Bacteria; phylum Acidobacteriota; class Terriglobia; order Acidiferrales; family UBA7541; genus Palsa-295. The sequence continues at coordinate 55,277 of DATJWH010000028.1, forward strand.
TGGGTCCAATCGCCGGTTCCCGTCGCGAGCACTTGCCACTCGTTGTCGCATCCCGTCTCGATCGTCGCGATATCGTCGCCCCAGCCGGAGAACGTCGCCGCCGCAGTTCCCGGCGTTTCATACAGGCGAGCCTTGCCGTCTAATTCCGTTGTGATCCACCACTCGCCATGATCCAGCTGGCGAAACGCAATCGCGTAAAACGGCGCCTGCTCGGTTTCAGGCATTCCCGCGCCGAGCGACAGACCGGTGAAATAATTCCGCGACGCTTCGTAGTGCGCTCCGAGTCCGTTCGCGAACGGCCACAGCCCATCCGGAGGTTGGCCGCAAAACCAGCCACCGTCGCCGACGCAAAGCTTCCCGCCAAGCATCGCGCGATTCGTCTGCCCGCTTTGATCCAGGAACTCTCCGCGAAGATCCCGCGTGGGCGAAAATATCGTGGTCGAATTGGAGAAGTTCGAAAACGACTGTGTACCGGTCTCTCCGACGGAGCGGTGTCCAAGCTCGACGTTCGTCGCGACTCCATCGCGCTGCAGCACAACCGTCGTCACCGGAGAACCCGCGCCGGAATTATGCTGGTAAAAATCGACAAACGGCGCCGGCTGCTCCCATACGATATTTCTCACAATCACCGGAAGCGGCCCTGAACCCGTGTTGCCCGGCTTCGCCATCGTGACCATCGCAACATGCTCCTCATCGCCGCTGCGAACCTCCGCCACCCAAACGTATCCAGCCACGCCTTCCGACAGCGTTACCACCACGTGAGTTTCCGCCGACGAATCCGTCACCAGATGGAATCGCCGCCGCGTCAGCTCCGCTTCGATCGCCGCGCGAATCGCGGCCACATCCTCGGCGCTGAGAGATGAATTATTCTTCAGATCGAGAGAAACGAGCCGCGTCTTCCCGGCGAGGCCGGCGATTTTTTCCGCGAGTGCCTGCACGGCGTCATTCCAGTTCGCCGGCTGCGAAACCGTTTGCGCTCGCAAGGCGCGGGCATGCGGCGGCAGAAACAGGAGCGAACAAACGCAAATGAGAAGGAGAAATCGGCAGCCCAGCCGCATCGCGCGAATTCCGATGTGATTTCCGTTCGTGGCTGGTCATCATAACATACTCAATTTCTGCCGCTTTGTCCGCTGCCGAAGACGTAAACAGCTCCCACTCCAATTCTCACGCCTCAACGCACCGGCGGGGCGGCCTCGTTTCGCGGCGCGTCGTCGGCTCGCTGCGGCGGTAGCGAAACCGTCCGACGAATCGCTCGTTCGAGGCCGCCCGCAAGGGTTTTGCCGGCGTCACTCCCGGTGACCGTCCCACATCGGCCTTCGCACCGGGCCGCGTGGGACGGCCGGGAATCTCGCGAGCCCTAGGGCCTTGATCCGGGCCGCGCGGGCGGGTCGATCACGTTCTGCCCGGACATCGACTGCAGCACATCATTCGTGAAGAAGAACTTCCCGTCGCTCGGCACCAGCATGATTTGCACCTTGTCCGAAAGCTTCTGCGCCACCGTGTACTGCACCAGCAGCGGATTCGACTTCAGCGCCGCGGCCTCCAGCTGCAATTCCTCCGCGTGCGCCTGCGCCGTCACGCGAATTTCGTTCGCTTCCGACGCCGCCAGTAAGTCGCGCCGTTGCTGTTCGGCCTTGCTGTCGACGAGCTTCGCCTGCGCGGCCGCCTCGGCCAGCATGCCCTGACGTTGCTGCTCCGCCTTGCTGTCGATCACCTTGGCCTGCGCCTCAGCTTCGGCGTTCTGGATCGTCGCCGCTTTGCGCGCCTCCGCCTCGAGCTTCGACTGCTCGATCTGCTTCTGTTTCAGCGGCAGCGTGTATTGCATCGAGTCCGCTTCCGCCTTCGCCTGAATCACGCGTGACTGCGCGTCCGCCTCGGCGCGTTTCACTTCCTGCACTTTCGCCGCGTCGGCTCGCGCCTCCGCGATCTTCACGCGCTTCTGCTCGATTTCCGCTTCCACCGACGTCTGATCGTCCTCCTGCTCCTTCAGCAGCAAGCCTTCGAGCCCCTGCGCGTACTCCTGCGGCAGGGTGATCTTGCGCAAAAGCACTTCCTTCACGTCGATTCCGTCCTCCGCCAGGCGCGCTGTGATCTTCTTCATCGCCAGCTCGCGAAATTCCTCGCGCTTCGTCGAGAAGATGTCGCGCACCACGTACGTCGGCGCCAGCTCGCGAAACGCGCTCGTGACCACAGGCTCCACGATTTCATCCTCGAGCGGCTGCGGCAGATTTGCCTGGATGTAGTCCAGCCGCTTCGGATCGATTCGATACCGCACCGCGATTCCGATCCCGATCGAAAGCCCTTCGCGCGACTCCACGCTCAGCAACTCGAATCTCTCCCGCGGCACAATTCCCGACGCCGTCTCGAAGACGCGGTCGCGAATGTCGTAGAGCTGCACGCGATCCACCAGCGGCGTCACGAAGTGCGTGCCCGGATAGAGCGTCCCCGGCACGACGCCGTACAACTGGCTGATTCGCACTCCCGCTTCGCCGTCGGGGACGACGACGAGGCTCGTCGCCGCAAGCGACAGCACCGCCGCGATTCCGACGAGCTTCAGCGCCGTCTTCCAGCGCCCGTCTCCCAGAACGACCCGGCGAGAACGGCGAGGCAATGCACCGCGAAGGCTAGGTGGAGCTGCCACGCGCGATTGCTCCGCGCTTGCTCCCTCCGCTCCCGGTTCAGTCTGCGTCGCGGCTGCCGGCGCCGGTTTGCGTAAAAGACGGTCGAGTTCAAGGGCAAGAAAAACGTCGTATACGACAAGTCCCACTGCGCCCAGAAGAGCGCCAATCGAAATCAGAAACAGCAGGAATCTCAGGGCTAGCATGGCATTCTCCTTTCATACCGCCGCGGCGCTCAGTCTTTGCGAGACTTGGTGCCGGTTTAGGTTTGTTTCTCGTTCGCCTTCGAGGCGAGCCCGGATCGCCCGCCGGACATTGAATCTTCGGCTCCGCCTTTCGGCCTCGCCGGCATCAACCGCATCATCGCGTGCAGGCCCACCCACTCCAGCAGCAAGGCGAACCCGATTGACGCTGTGATCGCTGCCGCCACTGCTGCGAAATCCATCGCCGTTCCCATCGTTTCCTCCTCCTCGAGCCGACCGGGCGGCTCGAGTCGTCCGACACATGCGCGAAGTTGCACCCACTAGGCCATTACCGATGTGATTGAAAACACGAGAGTTAACGAAATAGCCCAAGGACAGATCCGTGGTCTCGCGCCCACGCGTGTGGAAAATGGCACGCAGGCAACGGCCTCTGCTAAGATTTTGATTGGGGTGGCTGATGGCTCAACCGGTCGCACGGCCCGCACACGAATCCGGAATCCCCATCGGGCGAATCTTCGGTATTCCCATCTATCTCCACGTAAGCTGGTTCATCATCTTCCTGCTCCTCACTCTGTCTCTGGCCACTCAGTTCAAATCGCAGCACCCCGGATGGAGCGTCCGGCAGCACTGGCTCCTTGGCATCATCACGAGCTTTTTGTTTTTCGCCTCGGTCATATTCCACGAACTCAGCCATAGCGTCGTCGCCAAGCACTACAAGATCCCCGTCCAGTCGATTACTCTTTTCGTCTTCGGGGGACTCTCACGAATCGCCCGCGATCCCTCGAACGCCAAACAGGAATTCAACGTCGCCATCGCCGGCCCCCTTTCGAGCCTCTTCCTGGCCGGCTGCTTTGGACTGATCTGGCGCTACGTCACTGGAAGCCAAATGGTGCATGCCGCAGCCGGCTGGTTGGGCGAAATCAATCTGGCGCTCGCGCTCTTCAATCTCGTTCCGGGTTTTCCGCTGGACGGCGGCCGCGTCCTCCGCGGCCTCGCCTGGGGCGTCACCGGGGATTTCACACGCGCCACTCGAATCGCCTCGAATGCGGGAAAGTTCTTCGCCTACTTGATGATTTTCCTGGGAGTCTGGTGGGCGCTCAACGGCAACTGGATCGGCGGCGTGTGGATCGCCTTTATCGGCTGGTTCCTTCTCTCCGCGGCTCAGGAGAGTTATGCGAACGTTGCCGTCCGCAATCTCCTGGCCGGCGTGCGCGCGCAGGACATCATGACGCGCGATATCCCCACCGTCACGCGCGACATGTCCATCGAGGAATACATCCACGAAGTGCTGCGCACCGGGCAGCGCTGTCAGATTGTGATGGGAGCCGGAAATCCTGTCGGTCTTGTCACACTCGCCGCCGCCCGTTCAGTTCCCCGCGACGAGCGCGCCAACACATCCGTTCAGGCCGTGATGCTGCCCGTCGATAAAATTCACTCCGCTGCTCCCGACGAGGCCGCCCTGGCCGTCCTCCAGCGCATGCAAAGCCAGGACATCAATCAAATGCCGGTCATCTCCGAAAATCACATCGTTGGCATGATCACGCGCGACACGATCCTGCGCGTCCTGCAAACGCGTCTCCAGGCCGGCCATCTCGCCTGAAGCGTCTCGGCCGCGGCACTCGCCGCTATCGATCGATGAATTTCTGAAACGCGCGCGTGATTCGCGCCGCCACTTCGATCTCGCCGCTCTTCCCCACCAAGTCGTGCCCCGCGCCTTCCACTTCCAGCAACTCGTGCCGCGCGGGAATCTCCGCGAGCGCCGCTTTCATTTCAGCACTCGAGGCGAATGGATCGCGCGTTCCATGGACGAACAGCGCGGGCGTCGTGAGCTTCGGGAAATGTTCCGTGCGAAGTTCCTTCGGCTTTTTGGGGGGATGGAGCGGATACGATAGCAGCATCAGCCCGTCGACCAACCGCGGCTGCTCGGCCAGCAGCATCGTTGCCTGGCGCCCTCCGTACGAGTGCCCGCCCAGGAACACCCGCCCGTCGCCCCGCGCTTTCATCACCAAAACGGCCCGCCGAATTCCCTCGCGATCCCGCGCAGCGCTCCCGAACCGCGGAGGCCCATGCCGTCGCTCCTGCCGGAATGGCAGGTCGAATCGCAGCACCAGAAAACCAGCCGCGGCCAGCGCGGCCGCCACCGCCACGAGCAGCTTCGTCTCGCAGTTCGCGCCGGCGCCGTGGGTCAGCAGAAACGCGTGGCCGTTCGCGTGCTCGGGTTCATGCTGGAACCCCTCCACCGTTGGATCCGCGTCGCGATTGATGAATGCCTTCGACATAAGTGCCGACCACCGCCATTATAAGGTTGCGCTCCCACCTCGGCTTCCAACTTGATTCGCCACAAGGGAGTTCCACCTCTGCCACCGCCCGCAGCCTCTTTTCAGCTATATTTCAGGCGTCGGGTCGATTGTGATGCTGAGGCTGTCGCCGGCACGGCTCGCAAATCCGTGAGAATCCTCATCGTAGAAGACGACCGCACCATGGCGGACCTCCTCAAACGAGGCCTGACCGAGGAGAACCACATCGTCAGCGTCGCTTCCGACGGTCCGGAAGGTCTCGCGCTCAGCGAATCCTATCAATTTGACGTCATCGTTCTCGATTGGATGCTTCCGCGCCTCGACGGCGTCGAAGTGGCTCGCCGCCTGCGAAAAAACGGCCGCGCAGTACCGATCCTGATGCTCACCGCGCGCGACGCAGTCCCCGATATCGTCAAGGGCCTCGATGCGGGTGTCGACGATTACCTCACGAAGCCGTTCTCGTTCGCCGAATTTCTCGCTCGCTTGCGCGCTCTTTCGCGCCGCCCAGCTGCCTCTCCCGCAAACCGCCTCGTCGTCGGCGACCTTGCGCTCGATCTTGGCGCGCATCGCGTCTTTCGCGGCCGCCACGAAATTCATCTCACTTCCACCGAGTATCGCCTGCTCGAATTCCTCATGCGCCGTGCGGGCCGCACCGCATCGCGCCGCGCCATCATCGAAGCCGTCTGGGGCCTCGACGCCGAAATCGAGGAGAACACCCTGGACGCATTCGTCCGCCTGCTTCGCACCAAGGTCGATCAGGGCTACAAGCACAAGCTGATTCAAACGATTCGCGGCTTCGGCTACTGCATCCATGAGGAATCGAGGCCATGAAGGCGCTTTCCATCGGCACTCGCTTGACCGCCTGGTATTCCCTGGTTCTCGCTCTCTCCCTTGGCCTCTTCGGCGCCCTCGCTTACTTCGCGATGAAACAGAGTATTCGCGCCACGGTCGACGCCGAGCTTCATCAGCGCATCCAGGCTGTTCGCGACATCATTCACGAAGACGCGCCCGAAGGCCTCGCGGCGTTGCAGGACGAATTTCGCGAACTTTCCGATAGCCAGGGCTCCGCTGCGCGCCTTCGCGTCGCATACGAAGGCGGCCGAATCATCTTTGCTTCGCCGGACATCCAGTCCGCCGTTGCCTCGCCGCGCGCGCAGACAGAATCTCATCCTTTTATCGCGCACCTCGGCGGCTCTCGATTCCGCTTCCTTCGCGAGGCGCTACAAGTCGACGCGACCCGCTACGATGTCGAAGTCGGAGAATCCACGCGCACCTTTGACGCCTCGCTCGAGCGCTTTCGCGTGCTCCTCTATTTTGCTGGGCCACTCTTCCTCATCCTTGCTGCGCTTGGAGGCTACTGGCTGAGCCGCCGCGCCCTCGCGCCCGTCGACGAAATCACGCGAGCCGCTCGCACCATCGGCGCTCAGGATCTCTCCCGCCGCCTGGTCGTCCCCAGCACCTCCGACGAGATGGAGCGCCTCGCGGATACGCTCAACGAAATGCTTGCGCGTCTCGAAGGCGCCTTTCGCCGCGTGACGCAGTTCACCGCCGACGCCTCCCACGAACTTCGCACTCCCGTCTCCATCATGCGCACCAGCGCCGAGATTTCGCTCCGCAAACCCCGCACCGAAAGCGAATACCGCGAGACTCTCTCGCGCATTCTCGCCGAATCCGAGAAGCTCTCTCAATTGATCGAGCAGTTGCTCCTCCTCGCGCGCGCCGATTCCGCTTCCGCCTCCTTGCCTCTGCAGCGCACAGACCTGGCCGCCGCGGTCCGCAACGCCTGCGACGCCACGAAGGTTCTCGCGGATGCCAAGCAGCTAAATTTTCTCTCATCGATTCCGTCCGCTCCCCTTTGGGTGATGGGCGATGACGCCGCGCTCGAGCGCCTCTTCACCATCCTTCTCGACAACGCCGTCAAGTACACGCCCAGCGGCGGACAGGTCGAAGTCCGCGCGGCATCGAACGACGGCTTTGCCACCGCAACCGTCTCTGACACCGGCCCAGGCATTCCCTCCGCCGACGTCCCTCATGTCTTCGATCGTTTCTACCGAGCCGACCGCTCCCGCTCGCGCGAATCGGGAGGAACGGGCCTCGGCCTCGCCATCGGCCGCTGGATCGCCGAAGCCCATGGCGGCGAGCTGCGCCTCGCGAATACAGCGTCTACCGGCTCCACGTTCGAAGTCAAAATTCCGCTTTCGCGCGACTGAATCCGCTCATTGATCGCCGCAGGACCCCTGTTCTTTCAGGCGTTTTTCAGCTTCAGCCCGTATCCTCAATCTGATCATCAGGTTTCGACACTTGGCAAAGAGACACTCATGAACGTGGAATCACCGAATTTCGTTCGCTTCGGAAGAGCAACTTGCATCCTTGCCTTCGTCTCCCTGCTCTTTTTCGCTCCCTGCTTCCTCTCGACTCGCGCCCAAATGCGGCCAACGGTGAAGCTCGATTCGCCCGGTCAGCCGGTTCCCGCACAGGCACAGATACAAACGCAGGGCCAACCGCAGGACGAGGACTCCCAGGTTCAGCTCGTCCAGCCCTCCGGCCCGGGCCATACCGCACCTCCCGTCACGATTACTTTGCAGGACGCCCTTAAGCGCGCCCGCGAAAACGACGCCGGATTCCGCGCCGCCGTCAACGACGCGAAGAGTGTGCGCGAAGACCGCCTCCAGGCTCGCAACGCGATTCTTCCCTCGGTCAGCTACCGCTCGGAAGCGTTGTTGACTCAGGGCAACGGCGGCCGGACAGATGTCGGCCGATTCGTCACCAACGATGGCGTTCACGTTTACCGCTCCTGGGGAATCCTCCACGAAGATCTTTCGCCCGAGAACTACATGGGTACAGGTTACCGCCGCGCCGCGGCTGCCGAGGCTCTCGCCAGCGCCAAAGCAGAAATAGCGAAGCGAGGCCTCGTCGTCGCGGTCACGCACGCTTACTACGCGCTCGTCACCGCCCAGCGCAAGTACGCCACCGCTCAGCTCGCCCTCAAGACCGCCGAACATTTCCGCGAAATCACGCGCGACGCCGAGCGCGTCGGCCAGGTCGCGCACACCGACGTGATTCAAGCCGATATTCAGTACGAGCAGGAAAAGCAGTCATTCGACGACGCCTCGCTCGCCATGGAGTCCGCGCGCCTCGACCTCGCCGTTTTTCTTTCTCCCGCACTGAACGAAAATTTCACGGTGGTCGACGATCTCGATTCCCCCGCCGCAGTTCCCGATTTCGCCGAAGCCGAAAAAATGGCTGAGCACGAAAATCCCGACCTTCGCGTCGCATTCGAGCAGCTCCACGAAGCCAACCTCGACGTTACCGCCGCGAAAGGCGCCTTCCTTCCCGCCTTTTACACAGACAGCATCTACGGCATCGAGGCCAATTCCTACGCGCTCCACAGCGCCAACGTGGAGTTTCCAAACGTCGGCCCGCTTCCGAACCTCGGCTACTTCATCACGGTCGGCGTCAACGTTCCTCTGTGGGATTGGGGCACGCTGCGCAGCAAGCTTCATCAGGCGGAATACAAGCGCGATCAGGCCCGCGTCGAACTCAGCCAGGCGCAGCGCGTTCTCGTGACTGATCTCTATCGCTCCTACAATGAGACTCTGGTCGCGCGCTCCGCCGTCGAAGAGTCCCGCCACGCCGCTGGTCTCGCCGCCGAAAATCTCCGCTTGATCACCCTCCGCTATCAGGCGGGAGCATCCTCATCGCTCGAGGTCGTCTCCGCCGAGAACACGCTCACGCAGTCGCGCAACGCTTTCGACGACGCCCAGTTGCGCTATCGCGTCGCTCTGGCTACTCTTCAAACCGTCACGGGAACCTTCTGACGCGCCATGAACGCCTTTATCCAGCGCTCCGTCCACCTGTCTCTCGCGTTCGTTGCCGCTCTCGCAGTCTTCCTTGTCGCTTCCTGCTCATCGAAAGAGTCGGAAGAGCCGGCGCCCATCGTCTCGGTCCAGGCCGCCACCGTTGAAACCAAGACAATTCACGCCAGCGTCGAAGCCGAAGCTGTCCTCTACCCTCGCGATCAGGCCGCCATCGTGCCCCGCATCAGCGCCCCGATTCAGAAGTTCTACGTGCAACGCGGCAGCCGCGTCCACGCCGGTCAATTGCTCGCTGAACTTGCAAACGAAGATCTCCGCGGTGCACTCACCGAAAACCAGGGCGGATACGAGCAGGCGGAGGCCAGCTACAACAGCACGTTGCAAAGCTCCGCGCAGGATCTGAAAGTTGCGAAAGAGCAGCTCGACGCCGCGCAAAAGCTCTACGACAGCCGCGAAACTCTCTACCAGCAGGGCGCCATGGCTCTGAAGGACGTCCAGGACGCCGCCATCGCTTTGACGCAGGCGCGAAATCAATTCAATCTCGCCGAAAAGAACTACAACCTGAAAATCGCCCAGGGCCAGCTGAATTCCGCCAAGGGCAAAGCCATCAGCGCCGAAGCTCAGTTGAACTTCACGAAAATCGTCAGCCCCATCAACGGCGTCGTCACCGAACGCCCCTACTACGTCGGCGAAACACCGGCCGCTGGTTCTCCGATCCTCACAGTCATGGATCTATCGTCCGTCATCGCGCGCGCCCACGTCTCTCCGCAAGAAGCGGCGGAGCTGAGCGTCGGCGATTCCGCCTCAATCTGGCTCGGCGAAGGAGAGGCGCCGATCCCAGCCAAAGTGACGATGGTCAGCCCCGCCCTCGATCCCAACAGCACCACCGTTCAAGTCTGGGTCGAAGCGCCGAATCCCGGCGACAAGCTCAAGCCCGGCTCGACCGTCAGCGTCAGCATTGTCTCCAGCACGATCAAGAACGCGCTCGTCATCCCCGCCGACGCAATCTTCACCGCCGCCGACCGAACCACATCCGTCATGCTCATTGGCTCCGATGGCGTTGCGCATCAAACCGCCGTCAAGGTCGGCGTTCGCGACGGCCCGGACGTTCAGATTCTCGCCGGACTCGCAGCCGGGCAGCAGGTCGTCACGCAGGGCGCCTACGGCCTGCCTGACAAGACCAAAGTGAAAATCTCCGCGGGCGCGCCTCCGCCTGAGCCGAAGGACTGAGCGCCCGGCCCGCCCGCCATGCTGAATCGCCTCAAAGAAAGGTTCACTTCTCGCGATTCGAATTCTCCGGACACCGGCGGCTACTGGTTTGCGCGCGAGCACAAATCGATCATCTTCCTCATCATCGCCCTTGCCCTCGTCGGAGCCTATCTTCTCTTCAGCATCCCAATCGCGGTCTTCCCCACCACCGATTTCCCGCGCGTTATCGTCGGCGTCGATAACGGCGTCATGCCCATCGACCAGATGCTTGTCACCGTTACGCGCCCCATTGAAGAAGCCGTCAGCGGCGTTCAGGGAATCGAAGATGTCCGCTCGATCACCAGCCGCGGCTCCGCCGAAATCGACCTCTACTTCAATTGGCGCGTCGACATGTTCCAGACTCTCCAGCGCGTCAATGCTGCGCTCGCACGCCTGCAAGCCACGCTCCCTTCCACTGCGAAAATTACGAGCGACCGTCTCGAATTTTCCAGTTTCCCAATTCTCGGCTACGGCCTCACTTCGGACACCGTCTCTCAGAAGCAACTTTGGGAGCTGGCCACCTATCAGATCAAGCCGCGTCTCGCCAGCCTCCCTGGCGTCTCGACCATCCTCATTCAGGGCGGTCAGGTTCCCGAGTTTCACATCGTGCCCGACCCGGCAAAACTCCGCGAGTCGTCCGTCAGCATTGCGGAAATCCTCGCCGCCGTTGACCGCTCCAACATCATCGAATCGCCCGGCCTTTTCTCCCAGAACCATCAGCTCTATCTCGCCCTCATCACTGGCCAGGCTCACACGCCCCAGGAAATTGGCGGCATCTTCATCAAGAATTCTCTCTCGGGCAGCCCCATCTATGTGCGCGACGTCGCCGATGTCGTGCCCGCGTTCGAGCCGCAGTACACCATCGTTACCGCGAACGCCAAGCCCGCCGTCCTTGTCAATGTCAATCGCCAGCGCTCCAGCAACACGATGCAGGTCGCTGACGCCGTCAACTCCGAAATGGCCCGCATCGAAAAGACTCTCCCTGCCGGTGTCCGTTTCAGCCGCTTCTACGATCAGTCCTGGATCGTCGGCGAATCGATTCGCAGCGTCCGCGACGCCATCCTGATCGGCCTCATCCTCGCCTCGATTGTCCTCGTTCTCTTCCTCCGCGATTGGGGCACATCCTTCATCGCCGGGATGGTCATCCCCATCAGCCTGCTCGTCACGTTCATCGTGATGGAGCTTCTCGGCGAAAGCTTCAACCTCATGACCCTCGGCGGCATGGCTGCTGCCGTCGGCTTGATCATCGATGATGCTATCGTCGTCCTCGAAAATGTCGTCCTCCATCGCGAAGCCGGTGAAGGAAGGCTTGCGTCGGTCGCACTCACCTTGAAAGAACTCTCCACCGCCCTCGTCGGCTCAACCCTCACTCCCATCGTTGTCTTTCTCCCGCTCATCGCCATTACCGGCGTCACCGGCGTCTTCTTCCGCGCCATGGCGGTGACCATCGGCGCCGCGCTTCTCACGTCTCTCGCCCTCGCGCTTACTTGGACGCCGACTCTATGCCTCTACGTGCTCCGCAGTCCCGAGCCGCATCCCAATCAGCCGCAGCCATCCACCAGCGCCGCCACAACTCCCGAAGCAGCCTCAACTGCCGAATCACCGGAACACGCCAACCAGGAAATCAGTCTCCTCCTCCAAGCCGAAGAGCAGCACCTCATGAAAGGCCGCTTCGGCAGCGTGATTCGCTTCTACGAGCGCTGGTTTCGCCGCAGCCTGCAATATCCCATCTGGGTCCCCATCCTCGCTGTCGCTCTCGTCGTCGTCTCCTACATCTGCTATCGCCAAATCGGCTCCGATCTCTTGCCGAAAATGGACGAGGGCAGCTTCATTCTCGATTACGTCACGCCTCCAGGCAGCTCTCTCGAGGAAACCAACCGCATGATTTCCCATATCGAGCAGATCGTCCGCTCGATGCCGGAAGTCGCCACCACTTCGCGCCGCACTGGCCTACAGCTGGGCCTCGCTGCCGTCACCGAAGCCAACACCGGCGACATTTCCGCCGAATTGAAGCCCGACCGCAGCCGCGACATCTGGGCCATCATGAACGACGTCCGCTCCAAAGTCGCCCAGTCCGAACCCGCCGTCGAAGTGGAATTCACGCAAAAGCTGCAGGACATGATCGGCGATCTCACCAGCGCCCCTCAGCCCATCGACATCATGATGTTCTCGCCCGACGCCAAGCTTCTCGGCGATTGGGCGCCCCGCGTTGCCGACGCCATCGGCGGCATCACAGTCTCCGGCCGCCATCCCGTCGTCGACATTGACGACGGCATCGATTCCACCACCAGCGGCCCCGCCGTCTCTTTCCGCGTCAACATGGCCAGAGCCGCGCATGTGGGCTTCACGCCGCGGGATCTCGCCGACGAAGCGGAAGCGATGCTGGACGGCGTCGAAGCCGCCCATCCCGTCGTCATCGACGACCGCCCCTATCCCGTCCGCATCCGCTATCCCGCCGCCACGCGCTCCTCGCTCTCCGCAATGAACAACACCATGCTCGTCGCGCCCGGCGGCCAGTTGGCGAATCTCGGTTCGCTCGCCGAAATCACAGACCTTCCCGGCCAGACCGAAATCCTCCAGGACAACCAGCAGCGCTATGTCGCCGTCACCGCGCGCCTCGAACGCCTCGACATGAGCCACGGCATCTCCGCCGTTCAATCGACCCTCGCGCAACTCCATCTGCCGCCTTCCATCCGCGTCGAATACGGCGGCCTCTACCAAACGCAGCAGCAATCCTTCCGCGACCTCACGCTCGTCCTCGCGATGGCCATCGTTCTCGTGTTCCTCGTTCTCCTTTTCGAATTTCGCAATTTCTCCGCGCCTCTCTCCATCCTCGTTTCTGCGGTTCTTTCCACCGCCGGCGTTTTCGTTGCGCTGCTCCTCACCGGCATCACCTTCAACCTTTCGTCCTTCATGGGCCTCATCATGGTCATCGGCATCGTCGCCAAGAACGGCATCCTGCTCCTCGACGCCGACGAAAAATTCCGCGCCGCCGGCTTTTCTCGCGAGGAATCCATTCTTCAGGCGGGCCGTCGCCGGCTCCGTCCCATTGCGATGACCGCCATCGCCGCCGTCGCGGGCATGCTTCCACTTGCGCTCGCAATCGGCGCCGGTTCCCAGATGCTCCAGCCGCTCGCAATCGCCGTTATTGGCGGTCTCCTCATCGCGATGGTCCTCTCCCTCTTCGTCACTCCTACCATCTACTACTACATGACCCGAAAAGCTTCCTGACCCGCAGCCCGGCCGTCGCGAATGCGGGTATGATGGAGTCGCGCATGTCGCCGAATCTCGAAAACGCGCAGCAGCCTCCGTCGCAGCAACCATCTAAGCAACCTCAGCCCACTCGCCGCGGTTTCGCCAAGACCGTCGCCGCCGCCATTGGCGCCGCCATCGTTGGCGGCCTCTGGGCGCTTCGCTGGTGGTACCACTCGCGCACCGCGCCTCCAACCGTCATCGCCCAACTCGGAGAAATTCCCGTCGGCGGCACCAAAATCTTCCAATATCCCACCGACGTCGCTCCCTGCATCCTCGTCCGCACCGGCGATTCCAGCTACGTCGCCTACAGCCGCATCTGCACCCACAATTCCTGCCCCGTCTTCTACCGTCCTGACGAAAACGGCTTCGAATGCCGCTGTCATGGCGGCCTGTTTTCCATCGTTGACGGCTCCGTCCTCCAAGGCCCGCCCCCGCGCCCTTTGCCTCGCGTCCTTCTTGAATTTCGCGGCAACGATATCCTCGCTGTGGGCGTTGCAAACGCGTAACACGCCTCTGTTTCCGGCAACCAATCAGTGGGAAAATGCGTCGGAATAAGCGGGGAAGTAGCGGAAGAAGGAGACTTACATGAAGACGCTTTTGCTGGGCGCAGGGATTCTCCTGCTCGCGGGCGCGTCGTCTATCCACGCCGAGCCCCGGCCGCTGAGGCTGTTTCTTTCTCCCGCATCCAACATCCCCAGCGCCGATGTCCTCAAGAATCTGAGCGACAAATGCCCCAACGTTTCGCTTACCGTGGATCCCAAGAAATCCGATTTCATGGTTGAGGCGCGGTGGGTCGGCCGCTATGAATTCACGGTCTTCAAGCACGGTGGCGACGCGGTCTACAGCACGCAGACCAGCTTCCTCCACAATGCTGTGAAGGATGTCTGTCACTACGTGAATTCTCACCCGTAATCCACGCGGGAACGCCGCGAGGGAATCTCGCGCGCTCGCGGAGGTGTGTGCGAGCGGCTCTCCGCACTCGATGCGCCGCCTCAGGCTTGCCCTCGCAGGGCGAAGTCTTTGGGAATTTGGGATGGAAGCCCTGGGCTGCAGCCCAGGGAGCGCCGCGCCCTTCGCGGCGTGAGGAAGCGCTCAAGAATTACGTTGGGCTTTAGCCCCGGGGACTTTCGCGCGAACCACGCGGGGGATGAGCTTACCCCTACTTCGGATCCATCTCGCGGTCCAGTTGCTGGATCACGCGATAGCACTCGCACGCCGCTTCTTCCAGCTTCTTGCGGTTCTGGGTCTTCACCGTGCCGCGCGTGTACTCGATCGCCCGCTTCTTCTGCAGCGTGCCTGCCGCCAGAGTCACGCTCGGCCGGTCGGTTCCCAGCATCGTTGCCAGGAAGTCATGCGTGATGGGCAGCGGTCCCGCGTCTCCCACGCGGTCGCACGCCATCAGGATCCATCTTGCGAGTCTTTGCTCGATTTCGTGCAGCCGGTTGCACGCCGCCGTCTGCGCGATCTGCATACCTTGAATCACCGCGTACCGCGACAGAGTCATCTGGAATTGCGGCCCCGCTACCAGCGCTTCCCGCAGCGCCGCCGCCTTCATCTTGAATCCGCCCGACGCAATCTGCACGATCTCGCAGATCGGGCTCCTTCTCAGTCCCACCACCAGCGGCGTCCCAACCACTCCTTCGCGTCCCACCACTCCTGCTTCCACGGTCTTTCCGTCTTCCGTCGCCACCACCAGCGAAATCAATCCGCCGTTTGGAAAATAGGCGAACTCCAATTCCTGGCTCGGTTCGTGCAGGCTCGACCGCCTCGGCAGGTTCCAGAACTCCAGCGATTCTCGAATGGCTCGGAATTCCGCATCTGGGAGGGAAAGCAATATGCGATTCTTCACGGCCACCCCAGCGGCCGTTCTCAGATCGCCGGATTGAAATTCTGCTGAAGTCGCGCTCTCCACTGCTCCATCCCGTTCCAGACTTAAAGAGGGCGCGAATGTATCCATCGACGTGTGCATTTGTCTGTAGGCCGTCAAACACATGCTGCAAAAGCGGTTATCTCACTCCAAGTTCTCCGTTGAACTGCTGGATCACCCCGTAGCACTCGCACGAGTGCTCCTCGAGTTTCTTGCGGTCCACCACCTTCACCGCTGCGCGCACGTACTCGATCGCGCCTGCATCCTGCAGCGTCTTCGCCGCCAGCGTCACCGTTGGCCGGTCCGTTCCCAGCATCGTCGCCAGAAAGTCGTGCGTGATTCCCACCCATCCGTTGTTCAGGCGGTCCTGCGCCATCAGCAACCATCGCGCCAGCCGCTGCTCCACGTCGTGCAGCCGGTTGCACGCAGCCGTCTGCGCCGTCTGCATTCCTTGCACCACCGCATACCTCGCCAGCGCGTACCGGAATTGCGGAGCCGACGGCAGCAACTCTTCGAGCGCCTCGCGCTCCAGCCGAAAGCCGTCTCCATCCACCTGAATCACGTGCTGCATGGGACTCATCCGCAAACCCACCGCCAGCGCCGTCCCCACGCTTCCTTCGCTGCCCACCAGTCCCGCCTCTACGTTTCGCCCATCCTGCATCGCCACCACGATGGAGATCAGCCCGCGGTTGGGAAAATACGCCGCCTCCACCGTTTCACCTGGTTCGTGAAGCCTCAGGTGGTTGGGCAGTTCGACGAATTCCAGGTGCTGGCGCACCAGACGGAATTCAACATCAGGAATTTTCAGTAGGATTTTGTTTCTTACGGCTTTTCCGGCGTGACTCGTCCGTTCGCCATCCCGAACCAGGGGAAAATCCTTCGGGTTCATGTGTCCTCGTCGGGCTGGTGTTCAGCAATGTCACAGTTTGATGTCCCTCCAACCAGCATCCATACACTCACAACCATGTATCAGAGTTTCGCGCTGTCGTTTATCGGGTATTTAGGGGATTTACCCGTATCTATGACCTTATGTAGGATGCCCTACGAAATTCGATTCCGGGTGTTTTCTATGACCGTTCGGTTCCTCATCGCCGATGACCACGCTCACGTCAGGCTCAGGCTTCGCCGCATTCTCGAAGCGCATCCTGACTGGTCCGTCGTCGCCGATGTGGAAAACGGACGCGACGCCGTTCTGAAGACGCTCGAACTCAAGCCCGATTTCGTAATCCTCGACTTCGTCATGCCCGTTATGGATGGAATCCAGGCCGCGCAAAGAATCCGCGCTGAGTTTCCGCAAACTCCCATCCTGATGTGCACGCTCCACGACTTCGAATTTCTTCGCCAAGCCGCAGCCGCGGTCGGCATCCGCGACGTGCTTCTGAAAGTCGACGCGCCCACCAGGCTCGTCGAAGCCTGCGAACGCCTGCTCGCCGAAAGTCCTCCAGCAGCCGCAGCAGCTGGAGCTGCAAACGCCGCTGCCGCAGCCGCTGCCGGAGCCGAAGAGCCGGCCCCGCCGCCCAATTCCAATAGTCGACCCGCCAAATAGCCTAATTCGGCGTGCGAATCCCCTTGCCCTCTTCGACCGTAATGATCCGATCCGCCTCTATATCCTCGATCACCTGCCGGTACCCGCTCGGCCACCGAATCTCGAGCGAGTCCACCCGCGCGTGCGGTCCGAGTCCGAAATAAATCCGCGGATCCTGCGCCGAGCAATAGCTCATCCCGCCCTTCGCCTGGTCGTAGCTCGTGAAATTCCCCGCCGTCACCTTCAGCGCCGCGCCAATTCCGTCGCGGTTGCTCTTCGTCCCCACCAGCCGCACTCCCAGCCAGTGATTCCCCCGCGCCGCCACGCTCTTCGCTCCCTCGTTCCGGAAGAGCTGCGCCTCCTCGCCATTGTTGTTCACCACGAAATCCTGCCACCCGTCGTTGTCGAAATCCCCCACCGCCAGGCCGCGCCCCACTCGCGGCGCGCGAAAATCCGCGGGCTGCGTTCGCGTCGCATCCACAAATCGCCCCTGCCCCGCGTTCCGATACAATCGCCGCTCCTCCTGATACGACACTTCCGGGTGATACAGCTTGATGTTGTCCAAGATGTGCCCGTTCGTCACCAACAGGTCCCTCCAGCCGTCGTTGTCCCAATCGAAAAACCGCGCCCCGAACGCGCTGTCGAAAAAATTGGTCTGCCCCAGCCCCGACGCCACTGTCTGATCCGAAAACGTCCCATCTCCGTCGTTCCGGTAGAGCCGGTTCAGCTCGAAATCCAGATGGCTCACGTAGAGATCCATCAGCCCGTTGTTCCTCACGTCCGCCGCGTCCGCGCTCATTCCCGCTTCCGGCCTTCCCTCTTCGCTGAACCCCGCCCCCGACTTGTAGCTCGCGTCGCGAAACGTTCCATCGCCGTTGTTGTAGTAAAGGAAATTTCTCTGCGTGTCGTTCGCGACGAAAATGTCCGGCCATCCATCGTTGTTCAAATCCGCTAGCACCACCGCCAGGCTCTTCCCATCCGGATTCACCAGCCCCGCCTTCTTCGTCACGTCCGTGAACGTCCCGTCGCCGTTGTTGTGATACAGCCTCATCGACTCCCCATGAAAGCTGTCCGGATGGCAATACGCCCGGTACCCCGGCCGGTTGTCTCCGCACTGCACCGGGTGATCCGCGTCGAACGCCACGTAATTCGTCACCAGCAAATCCAGCTTCCCGTCCCGGTCGTAGTCAAACCATCCCGCCGCCGTACCCCAGCTTCCGTCGTCGCCCGCGTCCGCTTTCGCCGTCACGTCCGTGAACGTCCCGTCGCCGTTGTTGTGCAGCAGCACCGAATGCCTGTACCCGGTCATATATATGTCCGGATAGCCGTCGTTGTCGTAATCCCCCACCGCCACGCCCATGAAAAACGTCCCGTCCGCGTGAATCCCGCTTGACGCCGTCACATCCGTGAACGTCCCATCTCCATTATTTCGGTAAAGCGCCGGCTGCGGCGGCTGCGCGGGATGGAAGAACGGCGTATAGCCGCTGTTCACGAAAAAAATGTCGAGGTACCCATCCTGGTTGTAATCGAGGAATCCCACTCCCGCACCCATCGTCTCGTAATACAGTTTGTCCGCAGACGCCGCTCGCTCGTGACGAAAATGGATTCCCGCCGCGCGCGTCACGTCGCGAAACTCCACGCCGTAGGGATTCGCCTCTTCGTTCGAGCGTCTCCGCAATTCCTGCGCCGCGCGCGACGCAGGCTCCGCGCGCCGCTTCGCCGTGACCTCGGCCTTCGCCGCCAGCAGCAGCGCCACCGCGCCTGCCGCCAGCGCCGCCGCCCGCACAATCTTGTGCCTCCCTACCCTCATCGCCGCGCCGATTCTAGCAGGCCGACCCCGCCCTTTCCCCTCCTCTTCAAGAGACCGTATCTCATCATCCCCGCCGTAACTCGCTCATGCGCTGCTTGGCTCTTCTCTCAAATTTCTTCTCCTGGATTCGCCCTGGTTCGGTCCCTTTCATCTGTGTTTATCTGTGTTTATCTGTGTTCATCTGTGGTTCCAACGGTTTGTCCTACCTTTGAAATTTCCCCTCCTCGCTCGCCCCTTTTCCATCTTGACTCCCCGCCTCCCGCACGCTAGCCTACCCACGATTTTTCGCGGACCCAGGGGTGGGCTCCGCTTTGAGTTGCGACTGCAAAATGCTCCTTTCTCTGCGTGTGGGTGTATCTACTCGGCGATCTCCAGCCCGCCGGGACGAGGCAAATCGCCCGGCTTCTCTCGTCGTCACAACAACGCGAACTCAACAACCATCCGGCTTCTTTTCTAAAAATTGAATTTCACGCGACACCGGCCGCCGCTTCTCAGCCGGATCTGAGGGGAGTCACGATGAAACTCTTTCGAAGCGCGCTCATGGCTGTTATGCTTCTGTCCTCGCTCGCCGTTGCCTCCATCGCCCGCGCGCAGAACTTGCAGAACGGCGCCATTACGGGGACTGTCTACGATTCCACGCACTCCGTCGTCCCCAATGTGAAGCTCACTCTTACCAGCAGCGCCACCGGCATCAAGCGTGAACTCGCCACCGACCCCGCCGGCTACTACGCCTTTGAAAACGTCGCTCCCGGCCAATACCAGATCACTGCGGAGGCCTCCGGCTTCGCCACGACCACGGTGAAGGAAATCATCGTGAACGTCGGCGCCGCCATCAATATCGACGTGAATCTGCCCGTCAAGGGCCAGACGCAAACCGTCGAAGTCACCGCGAGCACGGGCCAGGTCGTCGACACCTCCACCTCCGGGATCACTCAGCTCCTCAACGCCACCAGTCTTGAGAACCTTCCCTTCCCCGGCCGTGACTATCGTGACCTCGCGCAGCTCACCCCTTCGGCCCAGGTGGTTCCCGGCCTCCGTGGCTCCATCCGCCTCGGCGGGCAGCAAAGCGACTACAACGGCCTCGTGATCGACGGCGCCGACACCACGAACAATTTCTTCGGTGAGAATTTCGGCTCCCTCGAAACGAAAAACCTCACCGTTCCCCTCGAAGCCGTCCAGGAATTTCAAGTCGTCACCAATGGCTTCGCGCCCGAGTTCGGCCGCGCCACCGGCGGCCTCCTCAATGTCGTCACCAAGTCGGGCAGCAATGAGCTCCACGGCGAGGCTCACGAATACTATCGCGGCGGCGGCATCACTAAGGATGACGCCCTCGGCAACTCCCCGAACATCGATTGGCAGAACCAGTTCGGCGGCTCCGTCGGCTTCCCCATTCGCCGCGACCGCCAGTTCCTCTTCCTCTCCACCGATATCCAACGGAATAGCGGCCCACTGACCACCAGCCTCTGTAACGGCGACCCGGTCTGCGAAGACGATCCGGGCCCCGTGATTCCCGCCCCGCAAAACGGCGAGTCCCTCGGCCCCGCCTGCCTTTCCACTGCAGTCGGCATGAACCTCTTGCCCGGGTGCTACGGCGTCCCCAATCTCGGCGCGCTCGAAGGTCCGCACACCCAGTTCCAGGATTTCTTCACCGTGCTGGGCCACTACGACTACCAACTCACCCCCGCCAACCATTTCAGCATTCGCGGCCTCGGCACGCGCAACCATACCCGCGGATTCACGGGCGGTCACGGACAGGCCGAGACCTTCGATTCCTTCGGCGACACGGAAGACTTCGTCAATCAGGGCGTGAGCGGCCTGTTCTCTCTCACCACGGTCATGGGCTCCAAGGTCAACGAAATCCGCGCCATGGTCGAGGGTGAAACCCGCGTCCGCCATCCGATTTTTCAAGGAGCGCCGGAGATTCAGATTCAGGGAATCGGCGAGTTCGGCCAGCGCTTCTACCTTCCCGGCAACAATGACAATGGAAAGCTTCAGGTCCAGGACAACTTCTCGTATTCCTTCGGCAAGCACGACGTCAAATTCGGCGGCGACGTCGATTCGTTCGTCGACCGCAAGGACGTCTTCGCCGGCTGGAGCGCCGGCCGCTACAACTTCAGCTCTCTTTGCGATTTCGACCCGAATGCAACCACATGCGCGGGCGTCGCCAGTCCTCCCACCGCCTCGAATCCCAACTTCTATTTCCAGGGCTTCGGCTTGAACAACCAGACACCCTTCGCGGCCAACACCCTGTTTCCCGCTTACCAGACCGGCTTGGGCCTCTACTGGCAGGACAAGTGGCAGCTTACCTCTCGCATCACCGTTACCTATGGACTCCGTTGGGACGGCACATGGAACCCCCAGCCGCAAACCCCAATCCCCGGTCAGGAGGTCTATATCGGCGTAGGCCCGCTCGATCACGGCAGCAAGATCGTCCCCGTGCCGCAGCGCACTCCGAACGATTTCATGCAATGGGGTCCCCGCGTGGGAGTCGCGTGGAACGTTGGCGGAACTGCTCATCCCACCGTAGTGCGTGCGGCCTGGGGCCTCTACTATGCCCAGACGCCGACCATCTTCTTCCCTGAGGCGTCAAACGGCGGCGGATCGAAATCCACCACGCTGTTTTGCGTCCCCGAGTTCGGTTGCGCTCCGACGAGCGGCGTTCCCTATAATTTCCCGTCTGCGATTCCGGTGGGCTCGAACGACCTCTGCACGCTCGCCAGTCCTGCCATCGGTTGCCCCGCCATCAGCTATACCGACCCGGCCTTCCAGAACCCGCGCGTCTCGAACCTCACCGTGGGTGCCGAACACGGCGTCGGTGGCGGTTGGACTGTCACCGCCAACTACGTCTTCATGCATTCCTCGCACCTCAAGACCGGCGGATTCAGCACCTCGAACTGGCAGCGCAACCTCGTCGGCGTCGGAACGGATAGCTTCGGCCGCACCATCATCGCTTCCACCGGAGACCCGAACACCGGTGGTTTCGACTGCCCGGGAAGCGGCGCTTTCGTGTTCGGCGGCGAACCCATGCCGCTCGATTGCACTCTCACGCCGTTTTCCGGAGCGGAGGAGCTTGCCAGCTTCAGCCGCGGGAATTATCACGAAGTTGTCATCGGCGCGAACAAGCGCTTCGCGAACCGCTACCAGATTTTCGCGAATTACACCTGGTCGCGGAACTACAGCAACGATTCCAGCGAGCGCGATACCGACACCTTCTTCGGTGCGCAGGATCCCTTCAACATCAACATCGACTATGGCCGCAATGGTCTCGACATCACCCACCAGTTCAAGTCGGGTGTCGTCGCTGATCTGCCTTTTGGCGTGACCTGGTCCAGTAACTTCATCTACCACAGCGGCCTCGCCTATCCCGCCTACTCTTCCGCGGACCTCAACGGCGATACCGTCATCAATCAATTCTCCAACGACGATCGCCCCGTTCTCGATACCGGCGGCAAGCAGAGCCTGCTGACCCGCTATCCCGCGCGCCAGCCTGATTTCTTCACCTGGGACATGCGCCTCAGCAAGGACTTCAGGTTGTCTGAGCGCTACCAGATTCGCCTGATCGCCGATCTCTTCAACCTCACCAACCGCGGCAACCTCTATTCGAACCCAGACAACACTGGGTTCGTACAACTGGCCGGTTGTGCGCCCGTGGATATCACTACCGTCGTGACCACGGTCTGCGATCCGCTCACCGCCCTCCCCAAGCAGGGAGACATCATCAACGGCGTTGCGTACGGTCTCCACGATGAAATCTCTCCGGGCAGCACGCCTTTCGCTGCTCAGTTTGGCGTCCGCTTCCAGTTCTAGCCTTCACCCAGCCTCTTCCACTCCCTCCTGGCCCGGAGCCAGCCCCCGGGCCAGGAGTTTTTTCCCTGCGTCTTCTTCGCACGGCTTGCGATTTGCCTCCCTCCGCGCCCTCCGCGCCTCTGCGGTCAGAACGCTTCCCCCAACGCACCGGTCAGCCATGATCGCCATCGCCTCGTTGGCCTCGCCAATGTGGAGTGCGGCAGCTTGCTGCCGCTTTTGGGCGGGCCGCTCGCCCGAGAAAACCTTCACCGACGGAGCTTGCTCCGGCGGCCTCCGCCGCTCGCCCTTTGTGCCTGTCACGGGTCCATTTCGAACTTCCAATCGCCTTCTTCATTATTTTTTCCTCAGCCCGCTCCGCTCCAGTCGTCTTGACACGCATGCTATAATAGTAGTGAGATGATAAATAAGGAGCTTTATGACCCCAAAGGCGCCCCCGGATCGAGCGCCTGAACCCTCGATCCCCCGCCCCGACTGCCACTTCCCGTTTTCAGTAGCCCCCTACAAAATTTTTAATCGCCAATATGGGATATTAGAACCCCTCGTAAGTTATAGAAAACAAAGGACCGGTACCCGTTCTAATCGCCAAAAAACGCCAAATCGTCACTTTCGCCTTTTTGCGCTCCCGCACCCAATTCTCGTCCCGATTCTATTTTTTGTAGCTGCTCTCTCCCTCGCGGCCTCCCCCCTCTCCGCTCAGTCCCGTCGCAAGGTCATCATCGACCAGGATTGCGCCGGTCCCGGCGGCACCGACATGCAGGCCCTCCTCGTCCTCATCAACTCCCCTCAGACCGACGTCCTCGGCATCACCGTCGTCACCGGCGACGCCTGGCGCGACGAAGAGGTCGCCCATACCCTCCGCCTTCTCGAACTCATCGGCCGCACCGACATTCCCGTCCTCCCGGGTGCGGTCTTCCCCATCGTCAACAGCAAGGAAGCGGTCGCCGAATGGGAGAAAAAATTCGGGAAGGTCACCTATCAAGGCGCCTGGAATTTCGGCAACCCCGTCCACGGCCCGTGGGAAATTCCGCCCATGCCCGAAGGCAAGCCCACCACGAAAGCCTCCGCCGAGGACGCCGCCCACTTCCTCGTTCGCATGGTTCACAAATATCCGCACCAGGTCACGATCTACGAAGGAGGCCCGCTCACGAATCTCGCTCTCGCCCAGACCATTGATTCGCATTTCGCCTCGCTCGCCAGGGAGCTCGTCCTCATGGGCGGCAGCATCGATCCGCAGACCACCGACCCCGAATTCCGCAAGAATCCTCACCGCGAATTCAATCTCTGGATGGATCCGGAAGCCTCCCGCTGCGTCCTCCGCGCACCGTGGCCCCGCATCGTCGTCACCACCGTCGACATTTCCGTGAAAACCAGTATGGATAAGGCGCTCGTCGCCGAAATCGCCAAGGGAACTTCGCCCTCCGCGAAATATGTCGCGAAGTACGCGCCCGAGTGCAATTTCCAGTGCTATCTGTGGGACGAGCTCGCCGCGGCTGCCTGGCTGGATTCTTCCATCATCACCAAATCAAAGAAGATGTATCTCGATGTCTCGCTCGATCGCGGCGCCACCTACGGCGATACCCTCGCCTACGATCCCGGCCACGAGCCGCCGCTCCACGGCCCGCTCGCCGAAGTGCAGGAAGATCTCGACCGCGCCAAATTTTACAAGGAGTTCGTGGCGCTCATGACCGCCGTCTCGCCCCATGCTCACTAAAATTACCGTTGAACCGCCGCGAGCGCCTTCCGGTACTCCGGATCGTCCGGCGACAATTCCACCGCCTTCTTGTACGCCTCAATCGCTCGCGCGCGGTCGTTCCGCCTCTCGTAAATCGCGCCCATCTCGAAATACGCGTCCGATTCCTTCGGATTCACCAGCGTCGTTCGCTCGAACGCCGCGAGCGCCTCGTCCCACCGCCCCTGCTTCTCCAGAATTTTTCCTTCGACGTACAGAAAATCGGGCTGGTAAGGTTCCTGCGCCAGCGCCTTCCCGATCGCCTCGCTCGCCTTTTCGATTTCACCGGCCGAGTATTCGAGTTTCGCGAGCTGCGAATACGCCGCGCCGTAATTCGGATCCTTCGCTAGAGCCTGCTGCACCAGATCGATGGCGCCGCGCAAATCGTTCTTCATCGCCGCGTCGTTTGCTTGCTGCACCAGGTGCTTCGCTTCGGTCTCGTTCTCTTTCGTCGCGCGATCGTTCTTTGAGGCGGCCTCGAATTCGTCGAGCGTCTTCTGCGCCGATTCCTTCTGCCCCGCGCACTGGTACGCTCGCGAGAGGAGAAACAGGGTCTCGGAATCGTTCGCGTGCTCGGGCATCAGCGGCTCCAGGGTCTTCGCCGCTCGCGAGCATCGCGCCGCGTCCGCTTGCGCCGCGCCGTGCGGCGGCCTCAGCAGAATCGTCGCCAGCAGCAAACGCCCCGGAGCGTTTGCATCGATCTCCACGGCCTTCTCCGCGTCGCGCAGCGCCGCCGCATCCTCATTCTGGTCCGAATAAATCTGCGCCCGCTCGTAGTACGCCAGCGCGCTCCGAGGCTCGCTCTGCAAGACCTTCGCAAGTTGTGCGATCGCGCCTTTCGTATCGCCGCTCTCTTTGTACGCCACCGCCAGCCGGATTCGCGACGCCGTATCGCCCGGCTTCAGCGCCACCGCCGCCGCCAGATGCCGCACGGCCGCGCCGTACGTCTGCATCTCGATTTCGAGGTCGCCCAGCGCCGCCAGCGCCTCTTCGTTGCCCGGATGTTCCCGCGCCGTTCGCTCAAGCAGATTCTTCGCCTCGTCGTAGTTGTGGACCGCGCGATACGCGGACGCGAGCCCAATCTCCGCCGAAGCGCCTCGCGGCGCAATTGCCAATGCTTCCTGATACCGCGAAATTGCCTCGACAAACTGGCCGCCGCGCATCGCCGCCTGAGCCTCGTTTTCGAGCGCTTGCGCGCGGCTCGCGCTCGTCTGCGCTCCGGCCACCGCGCTGGCGAGAATTATCGCAACGAGCAGGCCGCCCAGCCACGCCGCTCGACGCGCTGCCATCTTTTTGCGGATTGCCTTCATCGCAATCACGGGCGGATTATAGCAACTGGATTGCTTGCGCGAGGCTTCCTCGCCGCTCCTCCGCGCCAGCTTTTTGCTTGACGCGCGCCGCGGCTGCGACTTATAAGCACCGCCAACTTCAAAATTCGCCTTCAAGGATCTCTCGTGGCTGCCAATGTTGATGTCGTCGGGATCGGAAGCTGTGGCGTCGATTATTTCGCCATCGTGCCCCGTCTGCTGGGACCCGAGGAAAAAATCAGCGCTGACCGCATGGAAATCCACGCCGGCGGCGTTACAGGCAATAACCTGACCCAGGTCGCGCGCCTCGGCGTCAACACCGGCTGGCTCGGGCTCATCGGCGACGACGAAAATGGCCGCCTGATTCAGAAGGCTTTTGTCGACGACGGCATGAACCTGTCCGGCGTCGAAGTCGTCAAGGGCGAACACTCCACCATGACCTGGATTCCCGTCGATTCTGACGGCGAGCGCTGCATCTACATGTTCCCCAACGTCAACGGCAAGCTTTCCGTCTTTCAGGTCCGCAACCGCTTCGCGCCTCACATTCGCAAAGCGAAGCATTTCCACACCGAGGCTTCGCAGCTCCCAATCGTCCCCGTCAAGGAAGCCATGGAGATCGCGAAACAGGCCGGCGTCCGCGTGATCTTCGATCTCGATGTTTCTCCCAGCTTCTTCTGCCAGATGAACCTCGGCAATCAGGAGGAGCTGACCGCCGCGCTGAGATTCGCCGATGTGCTCAAGCCCTGCAAGACGGCCGCGCGCGAAATGACCGGCGAAGCCGAATACGACAAAATTGCCGACGGCCTCCTCAACCTCGGCCCGGCCATCGTCGCCATCACGCAAGGCGCGGAAGGCTGCCTCATCGCGAGCGCAAGAGAAAGAGTCCAGGTGCCCGCCTTCAAGGTTGACGTCGTCGACACCACCGGCGCGGGCGACGCCTTCATGGGCGGCCTCTCCTACGGCCTTCTTCAGGGCTGGAATCTCGAGCGTGTGGGCACATTCGCCAACGCTTGCGCCGCGCTCTGCTGCACGAAAGTAGGCGCGCGCTCCATGGCGAAGCGCGACGAAGTGATCGCTTTCATCAAAGCCAGCGGGCGCGCCGCTTCGATCGGAGCCTGACAAAAACTCATGTTCACTCCGCAAACGTTCGGCGCCGCGCTCCTGATGATGATCGTCACGGCCATCTGCTGGGGCTCCTGGGCTAACACGTTCAAGGGCGTGAAGAATTATCGCTTCGAGCTTTTCTACTGGGACTATGCGATCGGCATTTTTCTTGCCGCGCTTCTCTACGGCCACACGCTCGGCTCCATCCACCACGATGCTTCGAGCCTGATCGCGAATATCCACAGCGCCGACATTGCGAACGCAGGATGGGCCTTGCTCGCTGGAGCGATCTTCAATCTCGCTAACCTACTCCTCGTCGCGGGAATCGACATGGCCGGGCTCGCTACGGCCTTTCCCGTTTCGATCGGCATCGCGCTCGTCGTCGGCGTAATTCTCAGCTACGTCCAGCAACCGAGAGGAAACTTCGCGATGCTCGGCGCGGGCGTGATCTGCGCGATCGTGGCCGTCGTCCTCGACGGCAAAGCCTACGGCCAGCTCACTGGAGGAAAGGAAATTTCGCGCAGGAGCATCGTCGTGTGCGTCGTCTCCGGCGTGCTGATGGGATTGTGGGCGCCATTCTCTACGCGCGCGCTCACGCACGGCAACGTCCTCGGTCCGTACGCGGTCGTGGTTTTCCTCACCTTTGGAGCTCTTCTCTCCTGCTTCATCTGGAACCTATATTTTATGAAGAAGCCGCTCGTGGGCGAGCCCGTCAGCTTCAGCGGATTTTTCACCGCTCCCGTCAGCGGCCATCTCCTCGGGCTGCTCGGAGGATTCATTTGGACCACGGGCACGGTCTTCAGCCTCGTGGCCGCGAATTACACCGGAGTCGCCATCTCGTACGCGATCGGACAATCCGCACCCATGGTCGCCGCGCTCTGGGGAATTTTCGCGTGGAAGGAATTTCGAGGCGCGAATATCAAGGCCAAATCATTCCTCGCGCTCATGTTCGTCTTTTATCTGCTCGCAATTCTTTTGGTGGCTCGCTCGACGGTCAGCTGAATGATTCTTGGGAGGCCTTGATGAACGGCAACGACAAGATAGCGCGCACTCTGGTGATTCTCGGCGCCGTAATTCTTTTTATCAGTGCAGGTCTGCACAGCTTCGCCGCAGTCGTGAAGGCTTTTCCGGCGCTTGCCGCGTCGAACCTGAGTGCCGGGTTGCAGGCTGCCTTCCGCGTCATTTTTCTTTCGGCAGGTTGGCACTGGACCGTGATTGGAATCTTCGTTCTGAGCATTGCATGCGTGAATACATGCTTGCGAAAGGGGCTCGTCCTCTTCTGCGGAATTTCGATCCTGATCGAAGCAGTCGTCGGCGCCTTCATGATGGGGCCGTTTGTCGGCAACGAAATGATCGGATCGGCAGGATTGCTCATTTTCATAGGCGGCCTGCTCTTTGGTCCCGAGCGGCCGAAGGCGTGAAGCCCGCGCGCTAAATTGGAGGCCGCCGGAATCCGCCGCATGCGTCTTCGATCTTCGCCGCGACGGCCAGCACAGCCTCTTCTTCCCACGGCCGGCCCACGACCTGCACGCCGATCGGCAGGCCCTCCGGCGAGCTTGCGACCGGCACGGAAACTCCCGGCGTGCCGAAAAGATTGAACCACTGTGAATACGCCATCGCCTTCAGATAGCCGACCCGGCGCCCGCCGATCATCCATTCGCGCTCGCCGTGCCGAAACGCCGGAATCGAAGAAACGGGACAAAGCAAAATCGGAAATTCTTCCATGTTCGTGAGGAACCGCGCGCGCAGCACGTCGCGCTCGAGCGTCGTGTTCAGAAGTTCCGTCGCGCTCATCGGAGGCTCCTCCGCAACGCGCGCGCGGAACTCGCGCAGGATCGGGCTCATCTCGCTTTCGTGTCCTTCGGCCATCGGCGAAAAGGCCATCTGCCCAGCGCGGCCGAACAAATTCCACCAGAGCTTCCACGCGCGATCGAGATTCTCCGGTTGCCATTCGACCACTTCAAAGCCCTGCGCGCGCAAAGCATCCGCCGCAGTTCGAACGGCCGCCGCGGTTTCCGGCGTCACGGGCGCAAGCTCGTGCTCGGCAAAGTATCCGACGCGCAGCTTTCGAATCTCCGCGTCGCTCCATCGCCGTAGCGGAACCGGCGCCGCGCATGGATCGCCAGGATCGGGTCCCGCGACTACTTCAAAAATCCGCTCCACGTCGCGCACCGTCCGCGCCATCGGGCCCACGACTCCAAGCTGTGCGAAAGGGCCCGCCGAGCCGGGATAGTGTCCGGTGGCAGGCACGCGCCCAGGCGTAGGCTTCAGCCCGCAGATTCCGCCGAAATGCGCAGGCACGCGAATCGAGCCGCCGCCGTCGCTGCCGATTCCGCCCGCCGAGCAGCCCGACGAAATCGCCGCCGCCTCGCCGCCGCTCGAACCGCCCGGCGTGCGCTCCAAATCCCACGGACTGTTCGTTCGGCCGTAGAGAAGATTGTCGGTCTCCCACGCCATGAGAGTTTCGGGAACATTGGTATTGCCGAGGAGAATCGTGCCGGCGCCGCGCAGGCGAGTAACGAGAGGAGCATCGGACGTCGCAACGTATCCGCGCCGCAGCTTGCTGCCGCACTCGCATGGGAAGCCGAGGACATCAATGGCACTCTTCATCGAGATGGGCACGCCATGCAGAGGGCCCAAGTCAGCCGACTTGCCGCGGCGGACCGCCGCGTCTGCGGCTTCTGCTTGCGCGCGGGCGTGCTCGAAATCCGTGTGAATGAAGGCATTCAGCTTTGGATTCAACCGCTCGATGCGGGCGATGTGCGCGTCGACGAGTTCGACGGAAGAAGGACTTCCGTTGCGGACTCCAGCCGCCATTTCAGCGATGGAAAGGAAAGTGATCCCGTTCAAACCGGCTCCTCGTGCGCTGTCTCACAGATTCACGAGTCTAGCATGCAGGTTTGCGCGAGTCAGTTGACCCGCAGAATCGCGAGATCAACGAGAATGCCGGAGCGATGGCGCGAAAGGCGCAGCCGCCCTAGAACAGAAATTTCAAAGCGAGCTGAATTACTCGCGGACCGACGTCCTGCTGAATCACGCCAATCGTCGGAGACTGAATGTCGGTTTCCGGCAAGCGAAAATTCGTGTGGTTGAGGATATTGAAGAGTTCCGCGCGGAACTGCAAGCGGCCCCGCTCGGAGACCGGAATATTCTTGAGCACCGAGAAGTCCCAGTTCGTGTAGCCCGGCCCCTGAATGGCGTTGCGCCCCTCGTCTCCGAAAGTTCCGGTGGCAGGCTCGACAAAGGCGCAGGAATTGAACCAGTGCGCGGCAACGCGAGTCTGCGTCGGCGCAATGCAGCCGGGGTTGGCAGCCACAGGCCCGGGCTTGAACGGATCGCTGACAACATTCGGACGCTCGCTGGAAAAGCCGGATATTTCAGGAGCGGTTCCTTCGAGAGCCACATCGTTGGAGTCAAAGACGGTGAAGGGCGCGCCGGTCGCCGCGGTGAAAATTCCATTGAATTGCCAATTTCCGAGCACATGCTCATACCAGGTGACTGGATGCGCCCAGAACGGAACGCTCCACTCATAGCTCAACACCACGCGGTGGCGCGAATCGAACATGGACCGGCCGCGCTCGGCTCCGGGATCAAAGGGATTCTGAGGCAGATCATT
Organism: Candidatus Limnocylindrales bacterium; assembly: GCA_035501415.1. Taxonomy (GTDB): domain Bacteria; phylum Acidobacteriota; class Terriglobia; order Acidiferrales; family UBA7541; genus Palsa-295. Next base: position 85,478 of record DATJWH010000028.1, read on the forward strand.
TTCTCCCGCGAGAGGCTGCGAGGCCGAGCCTGTGATATTGAACGAAGAAACGTCATCGATGGATTTCGAGTACGTGTAGGAGGCGAGGAACGCCAAGCCGTGGCCGAAGCGCTTGCGAAGACTGGCTTCGAGCGCGTTGTAATTGGAGTTCGCGATGCCAGCGATTTCGCCGACGGAACCGTAGATGCAGTCGTCAGGCTCGGCGAGCGTGCAGCCGGAGTTTATCCGGCGCTGATTGACGTTGGATTCGGTGGAGAGCGGATCCCCGCCCGAATCCACTCCCGGAACGTAGACCGCTGGATCGCCTTCAATGAAGCGAGGAAGCTTGACGCCCACGGTGCCGATGTATCCGACTGAGAAAAGCCACGTCGCCCCGAACGACCGCTGCAAATTCAGGTTCCAGTCCTGCGCGTACGGCAGCCGGAGTTTGTTGGACACGACGAGCAATGTCATCGGCTCCGAAAAGCTCGGGCCGAATGGATTCGCGCCGTTGAACGGGTCCGCGAAGTTGACCGGGAAAGTTTGCTGCGGCGTTTGCAGATACGGCGGCGCGCTGACGGGGTCCTGGATCGGACCTCCCTCGCCGGTATAGTAAGGCTCAAAGAAAATTCCGTAGGCGCCACTGATCAGCCATCTCCCGCTGCCCGTCGGGTCGTAGGCGAGGCCGACGCGCGGTGCGAAGGCTGTCTTCTCCGTGGGAATCAGGCCGGCGGGAACGCCGGGGTCGCCCGGATAGAGCAATCCCGGCGGCGCAGTGGGAAATACCGTGGATTGCGCGCCCGGCACCCAAAGATTCTGCAGGTTGTTGGTTTCCGTGCCGGGTGACGTGATTTCGTAGCGAAGACCGAAGTTTGCAGTGAGCCGCGGCGTGATCTGGTACGTGTCCTGGGCATAGACATTCATCGAGTTGTTGCGGATGTGCCGGTTCGGATTGCCTCCTCCTTGAAGGAAGAGCACCGGGTCACCGGAAAGGAAGCTGGCGAAGCCGTCGCTGTATGGGAAGGTGGAAAAGACAAAGAATCCATTGGACGCGATGCCGAAGAGCGCGTTGATCTGGTTGTGCTGGAAGCCGCCGCCGAATTTGATCTGATGGCGCCCGTGAATCCAACTGAGCGAACCAGAAACATCAAAGGTGTTCTGATAGGTGTCGCGCGGGCCTGTGATCGGGTCTCCCACGGAAGCATAGCCTGCGACCTGAATGAACGGCGGACCGGCCGCCTGTGCAAGCGTCGGGTCGTATTGAAATCCGAGCGCGGAGGGCAATTCGTGATTGATGTGCTCGTCGAGGAGAAACTGATTGCGAAGGAAAGAAAAGCGGGCGACGCCGATCACCGAAGGAGAAAACGTATGCGTTTCCTGGGCGACGAAATTCTGCGCGCGGTCATACATGCCCACGGGAAAACCGGGGACGTTCGCGCCTTGTGATGAAAGCGGATCGGTGGTCGGGCCGCTGCCGTACATGTAGCGGAAGCTCAATTCATTCGCCGCGTTGAGGTAATGGTCGAGGCGCAGGCCGAAGGCATCGTTGTTGACGCTGAGAGACTGCGTGGTCACGAAACCGTTCGGATTGGACGGGCCCTGATTGGGCAGCGGAAAGAACGGCAGGATGTTCTGCGCAATCGGGTCAATCGACGAAAGCGTGTTGTTCGGAACAGGCTGCGGGGACCCGGTAAAAAAGCTATACAGCTGGTGAGCAGGATTGTTGCAGACGCCGCCGGTGAATCCTTCGGGGCACATCTCCGTGAAATTACCCTGACGCTCGAGCTCCGTGGGCACAGTCGCGGGGACGGTTTCACCCTGACGATTCCGGAATCCTTCGTAATATCCGAAGAAGAAGGTCTTGTTCCTGATGATGGGCCCGCCAAACGTTCCGCCGAACTGGTTTTGCTTCAGCGGCTGGACCGATTGAGCGAAATAGTCGGAGGCGTCGAACGCATCATTGCGCAGAAACTCCCAAAGGGCGCCGTGAAATGAATTCGTGCCGCTTTTCGTGACGATGTTCGTGGTCGAACCGGTGTTGTGCCCGAATTCGGCGTCGGCGTTGTGGGTGAGAATGCGGAACTCGGCGATGGCGTCGACGGGAGGCTTGAGCACGAAGCCGGAATCAACGGCGTTCACGTTGTTCGCGCCATCGATAAGAAAATTGTTGGATTCGGGCCGCTGGCCGTCAACGGCATAACCCTGATCCTCGCGCAACACACCGCCCGCCTGAAGCAATCCTGGGGTCAGAGGCACCACTCCGGGCTGAAGCAGGCCGAGTTGGGAAAAGTTGCGGCCGTCGAGCGGCAGGTCGAGCAGGTCTCGCTCGCCCACGACGTCGCCCATGCTGGTGACGGTGGTTTGAATCAGTTCCGCATTGGCTTGCACCTGGACCTGTTGTAGTGTGGAGGCCATCGCAAGATGAACCGGGACGACGGCAGTTTCATTCACGTCCAGCGAAATTCCCATCTGTACGTACTGCTCGAAATTCCTCACAGTGACTTCCAGGCGGTAGTGACCGGGAGGAAGCTCCAGGAGGACGAAATTTCCGTCGCGATCGGTCGACGCCGTCCGCTGAAGATGCGTTTCGATCTGCTCGGCCGTGACGCTGGCGCCGACGATAACGGCGCCACTGGGATCGGAGACTGTTCCACGGAGAGTGCCGCTGATCTGCTGCGCCCAGACGAAGGAAGACGCGATCGTCCAAAGCAATGCCAGCTTCCACAAAGTTTTCATCGAACGTCCCCACCCCTTTTGTCGCGAATGAAGTTCAGTCTCCACTTGACGGCTTCGCGTTCGGTTGGATTGCAGTTACAGAATGCGGCGAATTATAAGGACCGGAAATTTCGAATCAATAATCTGAAAGTAGTATGTCGAGCTCGGGAGCGCCCCAATTCGAACAACGAAACGTGCTTCACCCGGGCCCGATTACCGGGTTGTTGTGATGTCCTGCAGCGAAGCGGGAATCTCGGGATAGTAGAAAACCATTATTGACGACCCGTTCGTCGGGCAAGGAAACTTTCAGACCCCGGGGGCTAAGGCATTTGTTTTCAGAAGATCAGACGGACAAACCGCCGAACCGCATCAACCGCGCGCGAACGATTCTCCTCGCCATTTTGTTTGTGACGGCGGCGTATCTTTTCGCGTGGCCAAGCGCGGACGTGCCATATTTCATCGGCTTGGTGTCGCATCTCGTAGCCGGCATCGCGTTGACGGGGATTCTCGCGTTTTTTCTGATTCCGATTCTGCGCAGGGGCAACAAAACGGAACGCATCGGGTGGATTCTGCTGGCGATTGGCGCCGTTCTCGGAATCATTCTGATTTACACGGGCACGCCGAAATCAGATTGGACGCTGCTGTTCGTGCACGTCGGCTGCTGCGTTGCGGGCGGCGCGCTGCTGGCGTCGGCGTGGGCCGGACGGCACGGGTTCATGGCAGGCGGCGCCCTGCCGGGAATCGGCCGCGCCGCGATTTTTCTCATTGCTGCGGGACTGATCACGGGCGGCGCGTGGTGGGTACGAACGGTGCCGTGGCAGAAGGCTTACGTGATACGAAATCCGGACATCGCGCCTGCCAGTATGGACGGCGAAGGCGATGGTCCCGGCGGGCCGTTCTTCCCCAGTTCCGGGCAAACGCTGACCGGCAAAACCGTTACTCAGGATTTCTTTCTCGACTCGCAAGCGTGCGAGCGCTGCCACGAAGACATCTACAAGCAGTGGCAGAGTTCGATGCACCATTTTTCGTCGTTCAACAACCAGTGGTACCGCCAGTCGATCGTTTACATGCAGGACACGATCGGCGTGCAGTCGTCGAAATGGTGCGCGGGCTGCCATGACGCGGCACTGTTTTTCCCGGGTAATTTCAATACGCCGATCGCGCCGCGCGTCCACACACCCGCGGCGCAGGCTGGAATCGGCTGCATGGTTTGCCACTCGCTGCGCGCGATCAAGAGCACGATGGGCAATGGCGACTACGTGCTTCAATATCCCGCGCTCAGCAAACTGGTGGCGACGAAGAATCCGTATCTGCGCCGCTTCATCGATTTCATGATTCAGGAAAATCCGGAGCCGCACCGGCGAACATTCCTGAAGCCATTTATGCGTACGCAGACGGCGGAATACTGCTCGGTGTGCCACAAGGTGCATCTGGATGTTCCGGTGAATCACTACCGATGGACGCGCGGCTTCGACGACTACGACAACTGGCAGGCCAGCGGCGTTTCCGGCTTGGGGGCGCGCTCGTTCTACTATCCGCCAACCCCGCAGAATTGCGCGGATTGCCACATGCCGCTCGCGCAGTCGAAGGATGCGGGGAATATCGATGGCTTCGTGCACAACCACCGGTTCGTCGCGGCGAACACGGCCGTTCCATTTGCGAGCGGCGATCGAGTGCAATTGAACGACACGGAAGAGTTCCTCAAGAGCGGCGTGGTGCGCGTGGACATTTTTGCCGTTTCGCCAGATCGGCCGACACCTAAGAATCAGGCGTCCGCGATGGCGTCGAGTCAGCCGCAGATTGAGACGACGTTTGCGGTGGGCGAGGAAGCGGCGACGCCGACGCCTTCAGGGCCGGTGCCGACGGTCGCGCCGGAACCAGTGACGGCGCCACTCAATCGCGTCGATCCGGCGGTGCGCGCCGGCGACACGGTTCGCGTGGACGTGGTCGTGCGAACGCTGAAGGTAGGCCACTTCTTCCCGGGCGGCACGGTGGATGCGTTCGATTGCTGGCTCGCGCTGAAAGCGACGGACGATCAGGGCCGCGTGATTTTCTGGAGCGGCGGCGTGGAAGACAACGGCCGCGGTCCCGTCGATCCAAGCGCGCATTTCTATCGCTCACTGCTGATCGACGCGCACGGCAACGCCATCACGCGGCGCAATGCGTGGGCGGCGCGCGCGACTGTCTACGCGCACTTGATTCCGCCGGGTGCGGCCGATACGGTGCACTTCCGGCTGAAAGTGCCAAAGGACGAAAAGGGGCACCTGCACCTCGAAGCGAAATTGAACTACCGGAAGTTTTCGTGGCTCAACACGCAGTTCGCGTTTGCCGGCGTGCTGCACGATACGAAGGCAGGTGACGTGACGCCGGATTACGACGACCGCAAGGTCACCTACGACGCGGATCTGTCTCAGGTGTCAGGTGAAATCAAGGCGATTCCGGATTTGCCGATCGTGACGATGGCGCAGGATTCAGTGGACATTGCCGTGCTAGCTCCGAACATGCCGGAACCTCAAGCGAGAACGCTATTCGCCGCGAAGGAATGGCAGCGCTGGAACGACTATGGAATCGGGCTTCTGCTGCAAGGAGACCTGAAAGGCGCGGAGGACGCCTTTGCGCAGATCACAAAGGGCGATCCCACGAATCCGGACGGCTGGGTGAACGTGGGGCGGGCGCGCGTGCTCGAAGGCGATACGGCAGGAGCGCGGCAGGTGCTCGAGAAGGCTTTGCAGCTTGCGCCGAGACTCGCGCGCGCGAACTACTTCTACGCCACAGTGCTGCGCGAGCAGGGCGATTACCCCGGAGCGCTCGCACACCTGCGCATCGCCACCGAGGAATATCCGGAGGATCGCGTCGTGAGCGACGACATTGGCCGCGTGCTTTTCCTGCAGCACAAATACGCCGAAGCCAAGAAAGCATTTGAGCACACGCTTACGATCGACCCGGAAGATCTCGAGGCCAATTACAATTTGATGCTCTGCTACACGGGCCTGGGCGACGCGGCCAAGGCAAGCGAATTTGAGACGCGCTACATGCGGTTCAAGGCGGATGAAGCGTCGCAGACGCTAACGGGCCCCTACCGGCAAGCCCATCCCGACGACAACAACGAGCGCCAGAACATTCACGAACACGATTCGGCGCCGCTCGCGGAATTTGTCGCGAAGCCCGTGCCCGGAAGCCGCAACACGGCGAAGAAGATTGCTCGCCGTCGCGGCGATGATCGGCAACCCGCGCAGCTCGCATCGCAGCCCGGCGGTGCGAAGTGAAGCGCGGGAAACCTGCGGCCTTTTCCGCACTGACTTCTGCCGCGATTCTTGTCGCGGCGCTTGTTCCCGCGATGAGTGCGAGGCCTCCGGTCGCCGCCGCTTCCCCAGGCTCAACAGCAATTCATTTCGAAGACATCACGCGAGCGGCCGGAATCCACTTCGTGCACAACAACGGCGCATTTGGCAAGAAATGGCTGCCGGAAACGATGGGGCCGGGCGTCGCGTTCATCGACTACAACAACGATGGATGGCAGGACATTTTCTTCGTCAACGGGCAGGACTGGCCGGGGCATCACGTCCACGGAGCGACGACGCCGGCGCTCTATCGCAACAATCACAATGGGACATTCACGGATGTGACGCGCGAGGCGGGGCTTGCCGATTCGCTGTACGGCTTGGGAGTCGCGGTGGGCGACTACGATAACGATGGCTACGACGATCTTTTCGTCACCGCGTACGGACAGAATCATCTGTTCCATAACAACGGCAACGGGACGTTCACGGACGTAACAGAAAAGGCTGGCCTCTGGGGCCCAAACGATTTAAGCACCGGCGCTGCGTGGGTGGATTACGACAAAGACGGCCGGCTCGACCTGATCGTCGCCAATTACGTGCAGTGGTCGCCGCAGGACGATCTTTTCTGTACGCTCGATGGTAAGACGAAATCGTACTGTACGCCCGAGTCGTATCACGGCACGTCGGTCCGCCTGTGGCATAACAACGGCAACGGAACTTTCACCGACGTGACCAAGCAGGCGGGACTCTACGACACGACGGCGAAGAGCCTGGGTATCGCGATTTTTGACGCGAACGACGACGGGTGGCCGGACATTGCCATCAGCAACGACACGCAGCCGAACAAGCTGTACATCAACAATAAGAATGGAACGTTCTCGGAGAAGGGCGTCTCGGCCGGAATCGGATTCAGCGAAAACGGAGTAGCGCGCGCGGGAATGGGCATTGATGCAGCGGATTTCGATCGCTCCGGCTATCCCAGCCTTGTCATCACGAACTTCTCGAACCAGATGATTTCTCTGTATCACAACGAGAAGAACGGCCTGTTCGTTGATGAAGCGCCCGAGACCGCCGTGGGCCGCGACAGCCTGCTGACTCTGGGTTTCGGCTGCTTCTTCTTCGACTACGATCTCGATGGCTGGCTCGACATGTACGTCGCGAATGGCCACATCGATCCGGATATCGAGCGCGTGCAGCAGCGCGTGCACTACGCGGAGCCGCCACATCTGTTCCACAACATGGATGGCAAACGCTTCGAGGATGTTGCCGCTGCGATGGGAAAAGCGTTTGATGAGCCTCGCATCGCGCGCGGCGCCGCATACGGCGACGTGAACAACGACGGCGCGCTCGACATTGTCATTTCGACGAACGCGGGGCCCGCCGCGCTGTTCCTGAACCGGGGCGTGACGAACCACGGCCTGCGCATCAAACTCGTTGGGACAAAATCGAATCGCGACGGCCTCGGCGCGGTCGTGAAGCTCACTGCGGGCAGCGACACGCAATCCAAAATGCTTTCGAGCGGTTCGAGCTATCTCTCCTCGAGCGAACTGATTCTTACTTTCGGGCTCGCCTCGCACAAACAGGCCGACGCCGTCGAAATAAAGTGGCCCAGCGGCCAGGTGGACCATCTCTCAAACATCGCCGCCGACCAGATCATTACCGTCAAAGAGGGCCAGGGCATCGCGGCTGCGAAACCCTTCGTAAAACGATAGAATGCTCGAGTCCGTTTCCTGAGGAATGCATGAATCGAGGGTTGCGATTTGCCGTGCCGGTTTCGATTCTGGCGTGCGCGTTCGCCGGCGCAACGCAGCAACGCCGGGGCGCGGCAGAGGAATCCGCACCGTCGCCGCAGCCGGCGGTGTCCAGTTCGCGCGTGCAGGCGGTGCGCGAAAACAGCATCGGCGTGGCGCTGATGAACCGCCAGCAGTTCGAAGCAGCGCTTGCCAAATTTGAGCGCGCGTGCGTGCTCGATCCCACGTCGGACGTTCCGTGCATGAACATGGGGATTGCGTTCGTCAACATGCAGCGCTACGACGACGCGCGGCGCGTGCTTTCGAAATCCGCTCAGCTCGACGCCACCAATCCGCGCGCGTGGTTCAATCTGGGCCTCATCGACAAAGCGGAAGGCAGAGCCGATGCCGCCATCACGGCGTTTCAGAAGGTGGCGCAAATCGATCCCAACGACGCGGATACGCAGTATTTTCTGGGGCTTCTCTACTCGCAGCAACAGCAGTATGCAAAGGCCATCGCGTGCTTCCGCACAGCTCTCAAGTTGAATCCGTATCATCTCTCGGCCGAGTTTGGCCTCGCGCAGGCCTTGATTCGCTCGGGTGACAAGGACGGCGCGAAGGAGCATCTCGAGCGCTTCCAGCAGATGAACGCGGCGAAGCTGGGCAAGCCCATCAGCTTCACGTACGGCGAGCAGGGAAAATATTCGCTCGTGGAGGAGCTGGTTTCGTCGCCGGAGCCTGTTCCCGCGGCGATGCCGGTGCATTTCATCAACGTCACCGACGTTTCCGGTCTCGCCGGAAGGCAGGCGAAGGAAACTGAACCCGCTGAAAAGCAGCAGACGCAAAGCACGGGGCCCGGCGCTTCACCGGACGCCCTGGCGAAATTCCTCGGCAGCGGGGCGTGCGTCATCGACTTCGATGGCGATGGCCGGACCGGCCTCTTCGTGGTCAATACCGGAAAGGGATTTGGGGCGCTGTACCGGAATCTGGGCGACGGAAAATTTCAGGACGTCACGAAGCAGGCCGGCCTCGAAATGTACGGTGAGGGCACAAGCTGCGCGGTGGGCGACTACGACAATGACGGGCATCCCGATCTCGCCGTCGCCATCAATCGTCATGTGCATCTTTTTCACAACGAGGGCAAGGGCACCTTCAAGGATGTGACGAGCGACGCGGGCATCGACACCGAGGGTTTGATCCTCGGCATGACGTTCATCGATTACGATCACGATGGCGACCTCGATCTCTACGTCACGCGCTTCAACGATTTTCCGCTTGCGAATTCCAGCCAGCCCTTCGCCTTCCCGCAGAATGTGCCGCCTCCCGGCAACGTGCTTTGGCGCAACGATGGCAACGGGAAATTCACGGAGTGGACCAAGCAAGCCGGGCTTGGCGGCACCGCTTCATCCATTGCGGCGATTGGAAGCGACATTAACGACGATCGCGCGATCGACTTCGTCGTCACGGGCTGGCACAAATCTCCGGTCGTGTTGCTGAATCCGCGCGAGGGCGAGTTCAAGGCGACTTCTCCATGGGCGAACGAAATGCCGTCGCCCACCGCCGGCGTCGTCGCGCTCGATTTCGATAAAGATGGCTGGATGGACCTCGCGTTTACGCACTGGGGCCAGCCGGGCCTTAGCCTGTGGCGCAACGTGAACGGGAAATCGTTCGACCGCGTGAAGCTGCCTGATCTCGGCTGGATGCGCGGCTGGGGCCTCGCGCCGATCGATTACGACGACGATGGATGGATCGATCTCGTGGCCGTTGGCGAGACCTTCGCCAACGAGGGCCGCATCGCTCTGCTTCGCAACGAAGGGCCGGCGGGATTCCGCGACGTGACCGCGGAAACCGGTCTCGACAAGATCGAGCTTCACGATCCTCGCGGCGTCATCGCATTCGATTTTTCAGGCGACGGTGCGCAGGACCTCTTGATTACTCAAAACAATCGGCCGCCTGTCCTGCTGAAGAATGTTGGCGGAAACAAGCATAACTGGCTCCAGATTGCCCTGCAGGGAGAGCATGACAACAAGCCCGGCATCGGAACCAAGGTGCAGGTTTTTGCCGGCGCCCTGCGGCAAAAGTGGGAGATTCCCGGTGCTTCAGGCTATCTCGGCCAGGGACCGGCAGACATCGTCGCGGGCCTCGGCGACGAATCCCAAGCCGATGTCGTGCGCCTCCTCTGGCCCACCGGCGTCTTGCAGGACGAATTGCAGCTCGCATCCGGAAAGCGTACCGAGATCGCGGAGATCGACCGCCGCGGAAGTTCGTGCCCGATCGTCTTCGTGTGGAACGGCAAGAAATTCGAATTTCTCGCGGACATGATCGGCCCCGGCATCGTCGGCCACTGGATTGGGCCGCACGAACGCAATGTTCCCGATCCCGACGAATACTTCAAGGTGGCCGGTTCGCAAGTCGAACAGCAAAACGGCCGTATTCGCTTCCGCATGCTCGAGCCGATGGAAGAGCTGGATTATCTCGATCAGGCGCGGCTGCTTGCCGTGGATCATCCGTCCGGCATCGAAGTATGGCCCAACGAATATTTCGCCAGCAATCCGCCGTTCCCGAAATTCAAGGTGATCGGCAGCGAAGGCGCGCATCTGCCGGCGGGTGCGTGGGACGATCGCGGCCGCGACGTTCTTCCCTTGCTTCGCGCGCGCGACCGCAAGTACGTCACCGAGTTTCCCGACGCGCCCTATCAGGGCTTCGCCGGCATGCATTCGCTGAAGCTCGACCTCGGTTCGTGGGATTCCTCTCGGCCGCTTCGCCTGCTGATGGACGGCTCCACCGACTATTTCACCGCCAATTCGATGTACGCGGCGTGGCAGGCCGGCATCACGCCGATCGCGCCTTATGTGGAAGCGCTGGATTCTTCCGGCAAGTGGGTGCGCGTCGTGGACGACATGGGCTTCCCCGCGGGCCTCGCGCGCACGATGGTGGCCGACCTCACCGGCAAGCTGCCGCCCGGCACCCGCTACATTCGAATCACGACGAATCTCAAGATTTATTGGGATCGAATCCGCATCGACAATTCGTCCGCCAGCTTGCCGTTCCGCACCGAGGAGATTCCTCTCGCGGACGCCTCGCTCCGATTCCGCGGCTATCCGCGCGTCGTCGAAGGCTATCCCAAAAATGACATCACGTATGTCTACGAAGACGTCAGTCTCACGGGCCCGTACGCGCGCCAGACCGGGAATTACACGCGGTACGGCAGCGTCACGGATCTCGTGCGGGCGGCGGATGATCGCTACGTGATCTTCGGCTCGGGCGACGAAGTGGCTGTCGACTTCGATGCCGCGAATCTCCCGCCGCTTCCCGCCGGTTGGACGCGCGATTATTTCTTCTATGCGAACGGATTCGCGAAGGATATGGATTTTTACGCCGCGCACGGTGACACAGTCTCGCCTCTGCCCTTCCACACTCTGATTCCCTACCCATATCCGGCGGGCGTCGCGTACCCGGAAGACGAAAGCCACCTGCGCTACGAAATCGAGTACAACACGCGCGGCGTGGCGGGCCCTGCCGGCGCCGAGTACAGGTTCAACTACCCGGCTGCGCCGCGGCACTAACGCCGCGCGTCGGGTTTCCTTGATTGCATGCCGGGACCGTGTTAGTTATGAGTATGTGGGCTTAACTTGCCGAATATGTCCTCGGCCAAATCTGTCGAATTGAATTCATCGGCTCAAATCCAGCGCGAACCGGCGCCGTACGCGAAGGGGCCCGTCTTCTGGCGCGTTGAAGGCAGTCTGCTGAATCTGACTGCCGTGCGCCCGGTCGGCTTCTTCACCTGGAACGCGCAGACCTTCCTCGAGCGCTGGGCCCGGCGCGGCGCGATGGGTGTGCTCGCGATCGGCCGGCCGTTTTTCTACGCGACGCATCGCGTGTTTGCCACGCGCGTGCTGCACGCGGTGCTGCGCGGAGTCAGCCGCGATCGACTCGACTTGCTCGGCGAAGAATATTTCGAGTATGTCCTCGAGCCTCGCATCAATCCGCGCGGCGTCGAGAGGCTCAAGGCCGCGATGGCGAACGGCGCGGACATCGTTCTCGTCAGCCAGGGCCTCGACCACGTGATGCGGCCGCTCGCAAGGCATTTGGGTGTTCGCTGGATCCTCTGCAATCGCCTCGACTTTCGCGACGGTATCGCCACCGGCCGTTTGCTTGACCCTGTCATTCGGCCGCGCGGCGTCTTTGCGCGCCTCAGGCGGCATAAGCCCGATGGCAGCACCTCGCGGCCCGTTTTGCTGCACGACCTGGGACTCAAGAAGCGTCCGGCCATTCTTGAAGACGCGATCCAGCCGACCGAGCGGCCGGCTCCCACGATTCGCGTGCCGGTCGTGCATTTCAATTCTCACGGTGCGAACACGCCAATGTCCGTTCGCAAATCCCTCGGTGGCAAGGAAATCCTCCTCATCGGCGGCACGGGGTTCATCGGAAAGGTGTGGCTCGCAAACCTGCTCACCGAGCTTCCGGAGATCGGCCGCGTGCATCTTCTGATTCGGCGGCATCGCTCGGCCACGGCGCTCGAGAGATTTCAGCGCGCCGTCGAGGAGTCACCGGTTTTCGAAAAGCTCGCCGAGCGTCACGGTGATCGCTTCTCCGAGTTCCTCCGTGAGCGCGTCACGGTAATCGACGGCGATGTCACGAAACCGAGCCTCGGTCTCCCGCGCGAGACGGCGCAGGAGCTTGCCGCATCGCTCGACGTCATCATCAACAGCTCCGGCCTCACCGATTTCAATCCCGATTTGCGCGACGCACTGACGTCCAACGTTCGCGCCACGACGTACCTGCTCGATTTTCTGCGCCAGTGCCGCCATGCTGCGCTTCTCCACCTCTCCACCTGCTACGTCGTTGGCCGACGCGACGGCCGCGTTATCGAGCAGCTTCCCAGGAATTACACTCCGGTCGGCCTTGCTGATTTCGATGCGGAACAGGAATGGCACTCGCTCGAAGCCCTGGTTCGCGACACCGAGGCGCGCGCGGAATCGCCGGAAGTTGCCGAGGAACTTCGCCGCGCTGCGCTAGAGAAGGAGCACGCCGCCAAGGACCTGCGCGGCGCCGCGCTTGAAAATCAGATTCGCAAGAATCGCTTCCGCTGGATTCGCGAGACGCTAACGCGCGCCGGCATTCAGCGCGCCTCCGAACTGGGCTGGCCCAACACCTACACATTCACGAAGAGCCTCGCGGAATCGCTGATTCGGAATTTTCTCGACGCGAATCCACGCGCCGCGATCGCCGTGGTTCGCCCCGCGATTGTCGAATCCTCCATCGAGAAGCCGTTCCTCGGCTGGAACGAAGGAATCAATACCTCCGCGTCGCTTTCCTACCTTCTCGGCACTTTCTTCCGCCAGCTTCCAACAACCGAGACGAAGTGCCTCGACCTGATTCCCGTCGATCTGGTGTGCCGTGGCATGACGCTGATTGCCGCGGCGCTCGTCAATCGCCGCCACGCGCCGGTCTATCAGCTCGCCACTTCGGTGGCGAATCCCTGCGACATGCGCCGCTCCATCGAACTGACCGGGCTCGGCCATCGCAAGTTCTATCGGGCTCAGGACGGCTTCCAGCATCGCATTCGCGCAAAATTCGACGCGATTCCCGTCTCAAAAGCCCGCTACGAAACGCTTTCGGCGCCCGCGCAGAAGGCCATCATCCAGGCGATCGGTCGCAGCATGGAGCCGCTGCGCCTCTCGCGTAAGCCCTTTGCGCGCCGCGAGCGTGAACTCGAAAAAGTGATCAAGCTGATCGACCTCTTCGAGCCTTTCATTCTCCACAACGACCACGTCTTCGAGGCGGCCAACGTCGAGCGCCTCGACGCCGCCCTGCCCCCCGACGAACGCGCCGATTTCGGATACGATGCCCGCTCGCTCGATTGGTGGGACTACTGGATCAACGTCCACATTCCCGCTCTGCGAAAGTGGTGCTATCCTCTCATCGAAGGTCGTCAGCCGGAGTCTCGTCCCCGCCGCAGCGTGCCTCTCGCAGTTGGTTCGGAGGCTGATGCTGCGGGCGCGACGCGTGCCGGTCCGGCGGCGCCCTGACGTCCAAACATCGTGGCCATTTTCCTGACCGGGTCCACCGGATATATCGGTGCCCATGTTGCTTCCAATCTGCTCGCGGAGCATTCCGATCCGCTCAACCTGCTCGTGCGCGCGCATGACGCGCAGGAGGCGCGCGAACGTCTGTGGCGCTCCTTCCAGTTGCACATGGATTTCGCGCGCTTCGAGGATTTCCTCAATTCGCGCATAGACATTTTTCTCGGCGATCTCACCGACTCGAAATTCGGGCTCTCGGATGACGATTACGCGCGTCTCGTCCGCAGCACGGACTCCGTCATCCATTGCGCCGCCTCGCTCAATCGCAAATCCGAGAAAAGCTGCCTCAACGTCAACCTGCGCGGCACGCTCGAAGTCGTCCAGCTTGCGATGCGCGCACGCGACTCGCACGGCCTTCGCCGCTTCAGCCATGTCAGCACGGTTGCCGTCGCGGGACAGCGCTCCAACGAAATCGTTTTCGAAGACTCTGCCATCGACTGGAACCGCTCCGATTACGATCCCTACGCCCGCACCAAGAAATTCTGCGAGCACATGGTTCGCCAGCTCCTCCCAGACGTCCCGCGGACGATTTTCCGTCCCAGCATCGTCCTCGGAGACAGCCGGCGCCCCGAGACGAACCAATTCGATATGGTGCGCGCCTTCGTTTTTCTCGCCGGACTTCCGGCGCTTCCCTTTCGACCGACCGACAAGATCGACATCGTGCCCGTCGATTTTGTCGCGGACGCGGTCGCCACTCTGCATCAGAAGCCGAATCCGGCGCACGACATCTATCACCTGTCGTCCGGAGTCGATTCCGAAACGTTCTCGCAGGTGACCGAATCCCTCTCCAAAGCGCAAGGTAAGCGCGCCCCCATGTTCGTTCCGAGCCTCGAAGGGCCCTCGTCCAAAATGGTCAATCTCCTCTCCGGAAGCGCGGGGAAAATTGGCGGCTTGGCGACACTCCTAAAAGTCTTTCTGCCTTATCTCGTCTGGAACACGGTCTTCGACAATGCGCGCGTCGTCAGCGAACTCGGCCGCCGCCCCGCGCCCTTCTCCGCCTACTGCTATCCGCTGCTCCGCTTCAGTCGCGAAAATAACTTCCTCTACAAATATCGCAGTTGGCCCTCGAATGCCGCAGCGCAGGACGCCGGCTGATGCTCGACTCGGATTTCGCCCTCGAAGCGTGGGTCGCAACTCTGATCGAGCTGAACAAGTTTCAGTGGGTGCTCGGCGGCGGCTCGGCCTGGAAGCCCGGCACAAAGCTGAAGCTGCTCTTCGCCAGCTACAACGGCACGCGAAACACCGGCTCCGACGTGCGCGTCGAGGAAATCGCCCGTCAGATTCGCCGCATCCTCGGCCCCGAGAATCTCGAGATCAGCGTGATGTCGCAGAATTTCGATTTGTCGCGCGGCTATTTCGGCGACGCCCGCCAGGTTTATCTCCCGGATGTTTACCCGCCCTTCCTTCATCGTGCGGTGCGCGAAAGCCACGGCGTCGTCGCCTGCGAAGGCTCTATGTTCAAGAGCAAGTTCGCCAACGCGCTCACCAACATGATGATCGGCGCGCTCGGCATCGCGGTCGCGCAGAACAAGCTCAGCATCGCCTACGGCGGCGAGGCTGGCGCAATGGATCCGTTCCTGCAGAAGATGTGCAAGCGATTCTGCCGCGGCTCCTTCATCATCACGCGCAATCCCGAATCGCAGGAGGTGCTCGGCAAGCTCGGCCTTTCCTCCGAGCTCGGCACGGACACCGCTTGGACCTTCGAGCCTCTCGGTCCCGAGTATGGCTCGAAGGCGCTGCGCGACGCAGGCTGGGATGGCTCCTCGAACGTCCTCGCCATCTGCCCGATCAATCCGTTTTTCTGGCCCGTGAAGCCATCCGTCTTGAAATGGGCTGGACACGCTATCGCGGGCTGGCACCAGAAAAGCTATTACCGCACGATTTATTTTCATCGCTCTGGCCGCGACGTCGATGCCGCCTTCGATCGCTATCTCTCCTCCATGGCCGCGGGAATCAGCGCTTATCGCCGCGAACGGAGTGTCTTCCCCGTCCTCGTCGCGATGGAAATGCTCGACCGCGAGGCCTGTCAGCGTCTTTCTGAAAAACTCGGCGGCGTTCCCATCTTTGCTTCCGACCGCTTCAACATGTACCAGCTCGTCAGCATCCTGCGCGCGTCGCACCGCATCGTATCCTCGCGCTACCACGCCATTGTTACATCGATGCCCGGTGGCGTGCCTTCCGCCGGCGTCACCATGGACGAGCGCATTCGCAATCTGATGCGCGAGCGCGGGCACGATCATCTTCTCGCACGCGTCGACGATCCGGATCTCGTGGATCGCATCGTCGCCTCGCTGCGCTCCCTCGACGCCGAAGCCGAGGACATTCGCTTCTCCATGGGCGCCGTCGTCGCCCGCAATCTTCAGATGATGGCTCGCATGGGAATGTACTTCGAAGAGCAAGTTGCGCGACGGTATCCCGAATTTCCGATTCGCACCGGTGTGCTGAGATGGGAGGATTACCTGCCGTCGCTCAGCCCCGGCCTGCGCCGTCTTGTGGAGACGCATGAGTCCGCTTTCGCGTAGAATCTGCGGCTTGGGCTTCGGTCGCCCGCGATAAGAGCGATGGATTTTCTTGAGCGCATCTTCGATCGGTTGCAGCAAGCCGAAACCGCGCCCGTTTTGCGCGAAGTTCGCCACGGCGAAATCGTCACCACAACAGGCGGCGAACTCCTCGCCCTCATCGGCCAGGCCCGCGCATTCTTGCGCGCGCGCGGCCTGAAGCCGGCGGACCGATGCGCTCTCCTCGCTCCCAACAGCATCCGCTGGGCCGCCCTCGATCTCGCCATGATGGCGGAGGGCATCGTCGTCGTGCCGCTCTACGCTCGCCAGGCGCCCGCCGAGCTCGCAGCCATGATTGCCGATTCGAAGCCGTCGCGCCTTTTCTGCTCCGATGCTGTGCTCGCCGCGCAATTGGAACATCGGCTTCCGCCAGGCACGCACCTCGTCCTGATCGACGGCATCTTTGCCGGCGATGCCGCAGCCTCCACTCCGCCCGTGCACCATTCCGATTCCGACACGATCGCGATCATCTACACCTCCGGCACCTCGGGCGAAGCGAAGGGCGTCGTGCTCAATGCGGGCAACGTCAATCACATTCTCGGATGTACCGGCGCGCGCCTGGATCAGCTGATGGCCACGCGCAAGGAATCCGCCGCGGCGCCCGACCGCGTCTTCCATTACGCGCCGTTCTGCTTCGCCGCTTCCTGGATTCTGCTGCTCAGCGCGCTCTCGCGAAACAGCGTCCTTACCCTTTCCACCGATCTCACGAAGCTAGCCGATGAACTCAAGCTCGCCGCCCCCGATTATTTCCTCAACGTTCCGACGCTTCTCGACCGCGTCCGCTCGAAAATCGAGGAAACGGTTCGCGCGCGCGGCGGCTTTGCCTCCGCCGTCTTTTCGCGCGCGCAGCGGGCCTTTGTGCGGCGTCAAGAAGGGCGCGCCGGCTTTCTCGATTCGCTTTGCTTCTCACTCGCGAACCGCATCATGTTTCCCACGATTCGCAAGAGCATCGGACCCAATCTGAAGGCGTTGATCTGCGGCTCCGCCCCTCTCGCGGTGGAAACGCAACTCTTCTTCATGATGCTGGGCATTCCGGTTCTTCAGGTTTACGGCCTCACGGAAACTACCGCGATTTGCACCATGGACGATCCCGGCCATGTCATGCCCGGTTGCGTCGGTCAGGCGATTCCTGGCCTCGAAATGAAGCTCTCAGACGATGGCGAAATTCTCGCGCGCGGCCCGAACATTTTCCCGGGCTATTGGCAGCGGCCCGCCGAAACTGCGAAGGCCCTTGACGGAGGCTGGTTCCACACCGGCGATCAGGGCGAAGTCGATAGCACTGGCAATTGGCGCATCACGGGACGCATCAAGAACCTCATCGTTCTGAATTCCGGCCACAAGCTCGCGCCAGAGCCGCTGGAACAATCACTGGCCGTCGCCCTCCCCGATGCGCAGCAGGTCGTGTTAGTCGGCAACCAACGCAGCTTTCTTACGGCGCTCATCGCCGTCAATTCCGCCAACGGCTTCAAGGATTCCTCCGTCCAGCCCGCGCTCGACGCCATCAACGCCGCCCTCCCCCACTACAAGCAGATTCGCGCCTTCCACATCGTGCCCGAACCGTTCACAATCGAAAGTGGCTTGCTCACCGCCAATGGCAAGCTGAAGCGCGACGCCATCGCTTCGCGCTTCGCATCCGAAATTGACGCGATGTACCAGAAGAAACCCTCATGAACAACTTTCGCGGCAATACACTCTCGTGGAAGCTCACCGACGGCACCATCGAACTCACTCTCGACCGCGCGCCATGCAACGAAATCGGCTCCGAAACTCTGCGCGAGCTCGAGCAATTCGTCGCCGCGCTCGATGCGCTCTCTCGCGAAGCTCGCTGCCTGATTATTTCGAGCGCTCGCAAGGAAGGCTTCTGTGCTGGCGCCGATCTGCGCGAACTCTATCGCGAATCGCAGCCGCTCTCGCCCGCGGCGCGCCTCAGCAGCGTACGGCTGTTTCTCGAGCGCATTCACGCCGTCATGAATATCCTCGATGATGCTCCGCTCACCACGATCGCCGCCGTTCGCGGCGTCACCTTCGGCGGCGGCTTCGAACTCGCGCTCACCTGCGACCTCATCGTCGCGGACAAGATGGCGCGCTTCTGCTTCCCTGAGCTTCGCCTCGGCCTGATTCCCGGATTCGGCGGCATTCCCCGCCTCAAGCGCGACCTCGGCAATTCCGTCGTCCGCGACCTTCTTCTCACCGGCCGCAGCATCAACGCTTCGAAAGCTCAGGCTGTCGGCCTTGTCAGCCAGGTCGCTGCCGAAGGCGACGCGCTTCGCCTCGCTCGCGCCACCGCCGCGCAACTCAATAAATTCGACCGCGACACCGCGCTCGCCGCCAAGCGCTTCATCAAGCCCATCCCTCGCGACGAGCTGCGCCGCGAAATCGACATCTTCTGCGAGCTTTTCGCGCGCCCCGCCGTCGAAGCGGGCCTGCGCAAATTCGTCGAAAGCACCGACGCGCTCCCGTATCTCCCGTGACTCGCAACCACGCGCTTCCTCCGCTTTTGTGGCAAGATAGACCTTCGTGACCATGACTGCGCTCGAAAAAACGACGGACGAAGTCCTCGCGCTCGCAGCTCAGCACTTCAAGGTGCCGCGCGAACAGCTTCGCCCCGACGACGATTTCTTCAAGAAGCTCGGCATAAATAGCCTTCAGGCGCTCGACCTCCTCACGCGCCTCGAGCAGCACTTCCAAATCGAGCTGCCCGACTACGAGCTCCAGGGCGTCACCGATTTCCGCACGCTCGCCGAGCGCATTCAGTCGCGCCTCTGATGCTCGACCTCAATACTTACAATTCCCTGGGTGAAGCGCTTCGAGCTGCTCTTGATCGCTGGCCCAACGAAGTCTGCCTCATTGAGGCCGACCGCGATCGCGAAAACGCCCGCATCACCTATCGCCAGTTCAAGGAAGCCGCGCTTCCGCTCGCTCGCGCCTTGCAGGACGCTGGCCTTCATGCCGGCTCGCGCGCCGCGATCATCATGACCAACCAGTCGAAGTGGCTGATTTCCGCCTACGCGATCTTCTTTCGCGGCGGCGTTCTGGTGCCCATCGACTACAAGCTCACGCCCGAAGAGCAGTTGAAGCTCCTCGCGCATTCCCACGCCGAATTTCTGGTCGTCGAGCATCACCTCTGGCGCGCGATGACGAACTCTGCGGACTTCAAGAATCTTGCCGTTCGCGTTGTCCTCGTCACCGAAGCTCCACCCGGCGCCGATCTCGCCGGAGCGAAGCGGTGGGAAGATTTTCGCGATTCGCGCGAGCCCGACTTTGTTCCTCGCGCGCGCCAGGACCCCGCTTGCATCGTTTATTCCTCGGGAACCGGTGGCCGCCCGAAGGGCTGCGTCCTGACGCACGAAAACTATCTCGAGCAGTGCGTCGCTCTTACCTCTCTTTACCCTTTTTGGCCCGGGGTCCGTTACCTCAGCATCCTCCCCACAAATCACGCCATCGATTTCATGGTCGGCTTCATCGGCCCGTTCACGTGCGGCGCGACGGTCGTCCACCTCCGCACGCTTCGCCCCGAATACATTCGCGACGCGTTCACTCGGTACAAAATCACTTACATGACCGTCGTCCCGATGATCTTGAAGAACCTCGAGCGCGGCCTGCGCCAGCGCTTTGACGATCTCCCCAAGTCGCGCCGCAGCATGCTCAACGCGCTGATCGCAACAAACCGCGCGTTCACGCGCCGCCGCCCCAAGCTTCGCCTCAGCCGCACTCTGTTGCGCCAGGTGCACGCTGCGTTTGGAGGCGAACTGCGCGCGCTTTTCGTTGGCGGCGCTTTCACCGAGCCATCCACTCTCCAATTCTTTTACGACCTCGGCATTCCCGTCGGCAACGGCTACGGCTGCACCGAGGCCGGCACCACCATCACGCTCAACGATTTCAAGCCGTTTCGTCCCGATACCGTCGGCAAGCCGCTTCCCGGCATGGAACTCAAGATCCTCGAACCCGACGTCGATGGCATTGGCCAGGTCGCCGTTCGCGGCAAGACAATCATGTCCCACTACCTCGACGATCCGGAGATGACTACCGAAACGATCGTCGATGGCTGGCTCATCACAGGCGATCTCGGCCGCCTCGATTCCGCCGGCCACCTTCAGCTCTTCGGCCGCAAGAAAAATATGATCGTCACCGAGGAAGGCAAGAATATCTATCCCGAGGACGTCGAGACGGCGTTCGAAAGCCTCGACGTGAAGGAATTCTGCGTCTTCGCCGCGAATTATCTCTGGCCCGCGCGCACGATGGTCGGCGAAAAGCTCGTCCTCGTCCTGCATCTGGACTCAGGCCATTCCATCACCGACGCCCTGGTCGCCAACATCTTCGAGCGCAATCGCCGCTTGCTGAATTACAAGCGAATCGCCGCCTATCTCGTCTGGGACCGCGATTTCCCTCGCACGGCTTCCATGAAGATCAAGCGCGTCGAGTTGGCCGACCAGATTCGCCAACATCTCGGCCGCGAAGCGGTGGTGGCTCTGTGACTCGGCGCCGAATCCGGGCCTGCGAGGACTTCCGCCTGTGACGCGTCGATTTTTCGCCGTCGTCAACCCGGCCGCTGGCGGAGGCCGCTCCGGCCGCCTTGCCGATTCCGCGCTCGATCGAGTCCGCGCGCTCGGCATCGATCTTGAAGTTGCGCGTACCGCTGGTCCTGGCGACGCCACGGCTCTCGCTCGCGCAGCCTATGCTCAGGGCCACCGTAATTTTCTCGCGGTCGGTGGCGACGGCACGTCCTACGAAATTCTCAATGGCATCTTTCCACAGGCTCTCGCAGGTGGCGACCGTGTCGCTCTCGCCATGCTCCCGCTTGGCACCGGCAATTCTTTCCTCAAGGATTTCACGTCGCGCGGCGTCGAGCACACACTCTCTGCGCTGGCCGTCGACAAGAGCCGCCGCTGCGATGTGATTCGCCTCTCCCACTCCGACGGCGACATCTATTTTCTCAACCTCGTCAGCCTCGGGTTTCCCGCCGACGTCGGCGCTCTCACGAATCGCCGCTTCAAACGCCTGGGCGAACTCGGTTACATTCTCGGCGTGTTCACGCAGCTTGCGCGCCTCGAACATCGCGCCTTTCCCCATCGCCTCGATGCCGCTCCCGATTGGGATTCGCGCCCGTGCCTTTTCCTCAGTTTCAGCAACAGCAAATTCACCGGCGGAAAAATGATGATCGCGCCCGACGCCGATCCCACCGACGGCAAAATCGAATACGTCCGCTGGAGTCCCGTTTCGCGCACGCAGCTCGTCTGGCTTTTCCCCCGCCTTTTCACCGGGACCCACATTCGCCATCCGCGAGCGTCTCGCGCCTCCGCCAGGCGCATCGAGCTCGATCTCGGCGGTCCGGTCGACGCGCTCGTCGACGGCGAGATTCTCCGCCTCAACTGCCGCTCGCTCGAAATTCTGCCGGGCGCGCTGGATGTGTTCGCGTGAAGCGCGCTTGGCTTACCGTCCGTTCCGCCCTTCTCTGGGCCGTTAGCGGAATTCACTTCGCCGTCGTCTGTACGTTTCTCGTCTTTCTCGGAATCTTCATCGATCCGCGCAAGAACGACTGGCCCCAGCGCGCCTTCTTTCGCAACATCCTTCGCTTCGCCGGCGCGAAATTCGAAGTCCGCTGCGCCCCTGGCTTCGACCCCGGGCGCACCAGCATCTTCGTCTGCAATCATGTGAACATCTTCGATCCGTTCGTCATCTACTCCGCGATTCCGCAGTTCGTGCGCGGATTCGAACTCGAATCGCACTTCAAGGTTCCAATCTACGGCTGGATGATGGGCCGCTTCGGCAACATCCCCGTGCCAGACAATCCCTCGCGCGAAGGCCTCGCCATCATGACGCAGCGCGCCAAGCAAGCGCTCGATACCGGCATCAGCCTGATTGCCTTTGCGGAGGGTTCGCGCACGCGCGACGGCCGCGTTCAGGAATTCAAGAAGGGAATTTTCAGGATTGCACAGCAGTTCGGCACTCCCATCGTGCCCATGAGCATCGTCGGCTCATATCAATTCTTCCGCACCGGCCACTGGATGCTTCATCCGGGGAAGATTACGGTGTACCTGCACGATACGATCGATACGTCCCAAATCGATCGCACGGACGTTGACGCGCTCCGCCGCCGAGTCCAGGAAATTGTTGCCGCGCCTGTCGAGGAATCCTTCGCCGCTGCCGACGCGACCACCGCCGGTGCGTCTACCGCGCCGCCCAGGCCACCGGCTCCGCCCGCCTCATCTCCTCACGAAGGCTGAGACGACGCTTCCGGCTCCGGCAGTCCGCGCCCCGCGCGCAGTTCCTGCCATGTATACACCACGCGCGTAATCACCGTGAGCGTCGAAATCGTCGCGATCACCCACAGCGCCTGCGCCATCTTCAGGAACACGCCGCCCAGGATCAGCAGCACTAGCCGCTCCGGCCGCTCCATGAATCCCACTTTGCACGACGGAATCAGCGACTCCGCCCTCGCCCGCGAATAGCTCACCATGAACGAGCTCGCCATCGCCACCGCCGCCAGCATCATGTAGAACGAGCTTCCGACCAGCGTGTAGTGCACCACCAGCCCCATATACAGCGCCAGATCCGAATACCGGTCGAGCGTCGAATCCAAAAACGCGCCGAAAGCCGTCACGCGCCCCACTCGCCGCGCCACCTGCCCGTCCGCCATGTCGAGAAACCCCGCCAGGAACAGCACCGCCGCTGCCTTGCGGAAGCTTCCCATCGCGAAGAGCACCGCGGCCCACGAATTCACCGCGGTGCCCAGGAACGTGAACATGTTCGGCGTGATGCCCGTCGCCGCCAGCCCGCTCACCACGTGCCGCAGCAGCCAGCCCGCGCCCTCTCCGATCCAGTACGTGATCGGGCGTCCGCGCTCCTTGTGCTCTTCTTCCATTCGCTTCTACTCCTCCTTCGGTGGCGTGATCGCCAGGGCGGGAATATTCGCCTTCGCGATTTTCTCATTCAGTGCCGGCACATCCTTCTCCCGCAGGTCCTTCCACTTCGCGATGTTCTCGCCGATCGGCCCGTTCAGCGTGTCGAACACGGTGTACTCCTGCGCCGTCGGCGCGTCATCCGAGCTGTCCACGCTGCTCAGCAACGCCTGAAGTTGGTCCGCCGGCCGGTTCGGGAAATTCAGCGCGTCCTCGCCCGCCTTCGCCTTCAGCTGCACGAGTCCGTCCTCCACTCCCTCGATCTTCTTGTTCAAATCATCCATCTCGGTGACGATTTCCTTGTCCTTGCCTTCCGCGGACAGCCGCTTCTTCAGCGCGGCCATTTCCGCCTGCACTTCCTTCATCTCGTTCACCGCTTTGTGCGCTTCGCTCAGCCGGTCGCGCAGTTTCAGCCCGAATTCGAGCTGCTTCTGCAGGTCCGCTTCCGACGTCGATACCCGCGGATCCTCCTTCAGCTCGAACGCCACCGTGTACTCCTTCCCCGCCACGGTCAGCTTCGCCTGATACTTCCCCGGCACCGCCACAGGTCCCTGCCCGGATCCGCCCCACACGACGAGCCCCGGCGTCTTCGTTGCCGGCTCGTAGCGCAGATCCCATTCGAATCGGTTCAAACCCTTCTCCTCCGGCAGCGGCGTGCCTCGGCCGAAGCTGAATGGCTCGCCCTCGCTGGGCGGTCCCTCCTCTTGCGGCTTCTTGCTCGCGTATTTCCGGATCACCTTTCCGTGCTCGTCCAGAATCTCGAGCTTTATGACGTCCTTCGGCGCCTCCTTCAAAGAATAATCGAAGATCGCGCCCGACGGCGGATTCATCCCCACCGGCATGGTGCGTGGCACCTGGAACCCCGGCACGCGCGTCCGGTAGGCCGTCTCCGGCGTGAAGAAGTGCACATCCTCGCCCTCGATCTTGCTGTCGAGCTGCCGCAGCGGCCCGATGTCGTCCAGAATCCAGAACGCTCGCCCGTGCGTCGCCACCACAAGGTCGTTGTTGTGGATCACCAAATCGTCGATCGGTGTTTGCGGCAGATTCATTTGCAGCGACTGCCAGTGCTCGCCGTCATCGTACGAAACGAAGATCCCCGTCTCCGTCCCCGCATAGAGCAGCCCGCGCCGCTTCGGATCCTCGCGCACCACGTGGACGTACGCCGTGTCCGGAATCCCGTTCACCAGCTTCGTCCACGACTTCCCGTAACCGGTCGTCTTGTATATGTACGGCTTCAGATCATCCAGCCGGTGCCGGTCGACCGCCACATACGCCGTCCCCGCATCGTGCGGCGAAGGATCGATCAGGCTGATCATGCTCCACTCGGGCATCTCCTTCGGCGTGACGTTCGTCCAGTTCTTCCCGCCGTCCCGCGTCAGTTGCACCAGCCCGTCGTCCGTCCCCACCCAGATCAGGCCCTTCTCGAGCGGCGACTCCGCAATCGCGAAAATCACGTCGTAATACTCGATGCTCGTATTGTCTTTCGTGATTGGGCCGCCGCTCGACTGCTGCTTGCTCTTGTCGTTCCTCGTCAAGTCCGGCGAAATCGCCGTCCAGCTCATTCCCTGGTCCGTCGATTTGAACAGCACTTCCGCGCCGTGATAAATCACGTTGGGATCTTCCGGCGAAAGCGCGATCGGTGCCGTCCACTGGAACCGGTGCACCAGATCCACCGCGCCGTGCCCCATTGGATTGAGCGGCCACGCCGAAATGTCCTGCTCCTGCCCATTCGCCTTGTCGAACCGCGTGATCAGCCCGTCATACGAGCCCGCATACACGATATTCGGATTCCGCGGATCGGGCACCACGAACCCGCTCTCGCCTCCGCCCACGTCCCACCAATCCTCGTCGGTAATCACGCCGTTGTCGCTGCGGCTCGCAATCGACACGGTCGAGTTGTCCTGCTGCGCCCCGTACAAGTGATACAAAAATTGATTGTCCGTCGCCACGTGATAGAACTGCGCCGTCGGCTGGTTATCTTCGGACGTCCACGCCTTCCCGCCGTCCGTCGTGATTGTCGCGCCGCCGTCGTCTCCTTCAATCATCCTCTGCGGATTCGTTGGATCGATCCACAGCCCGTGCCGGTCTCCATGCGGCGCCGGAATCGGAGTGAACGACGCGCCCCCGTCCGTTGACCGGTACATTCCCGTGTTCAGGATGTACAGCGTGTCCGGGCTCTTCGGATCCGCGAACACATGCGTGAAATACCACGCGCGCTGCGTGAACCGGTGATCGCCCGTCATCTTCCGCCAATTTTCGCCGCCGTCGTCCGACCGGTAGAGCCCGCCATCCTCCGCTTCAATTAGCGCGTACACGCGATTCGATCCGCCCGGAGCCGGCGCCACGCCGATTCTCCCGATCACGCCCTTCGGCAGCCCGTGCCCTTCCAGTTGCTTCCACGTCATCCCGCCATCGATCGACTTATACAGCCCGCTCCCTGGCCCGCCGCTGTCCAGGCTCCACGGCGACCGCACGGCCTGCCATAATCCCGCATACAGAATGTGCGAATTTTCCGGGTCGAACTGAATATCGATCCCGCCCGTCTTGTCATCCTTATAGAGGACCTTCTGCCACGTCTTCCCGCCGTCCGCCGTGCGGAAAATTCCGCGCTCCGAGTTCGCCCCGTACGCGTGCCCCAGCGCCGCCACGAAAACGATGTCCGGATTATGCGGGTCGACGATCACGCGCCCGATGTGCTGCGTATCATCGAGCCCGATGTGCGCCCACGTCTTCCCCGCGTCCACCGACTTGTACATCCCATCGCCAAACGAAATATTTCCGCGGATGCAGGCCTCGCCGGTTCCCACGTAAATCACATTGGGATCCGACGGCGCCACCGCGATATTCCCGATCGACGATACCGGCTCCTTGTCGAACACCGGCGTCCAGTTGATTCCGCCGTTCGTCGTCTTCCACACGCCGCCCGCCACCGCTCCGAAGTAATAGGTGTTCGGGTCGCCCGCCACGCCCGCCACCGCCAGCACGCGTCCTCCGCGGAACGGCCCCACCAGCCGCCACTTCATCCCCTTCAGCGTGTCTTCCTTCAGCGTCTGCCCGAACAACGGCGCCGATAGTATTTGCGCGCCCAAAAATATCATCGCCACTGCCACGAAAAATCGCCCCCATCCGCTTCTCACCATGCGCCTCCTGAATAAAGAATCCACACTAAGAGAATCCAAAACGCGCCGCGATTCTACTCCCCCCATGCTCCTCAACGCAAAGCACTTACACCCTTTTCCATCGCGCGGCCCGTTGCCGAATCGCTGCCGCCTCTGCCCGTCTTCCCCGCAGGGGCACGGGACGTATTCGTACCGCCGGCTATGGCCTTGCTCCTTCTCGCCCAGACATCCTCCGCCGCCCCTCTCGAATCAATCTATTTTCGATAGTCGACCCATTCCGGAGGAACCACCATGCCCAGACTCGTAGTCTTCGATCACGTCACCCTCGATGGTCACTTCTGCGGCCCCGCCGGCGACATCACCTTCTTCGGCGCTGGCATGAAGGACTCCGAATTCCACACCTTCGCCGAGGAAAATATCTGCGCCGCCGACGCTCTCCTCTTCGGCCGCGTCACCTACGACCTCATGTTCTCCTACTGGCCCAAGCCCGATCCCATCAAGAACGATCCCGTCGTCGCCGGCCGCCTGAACAACCTCCCTAAATTCGTCTCTTCGCGCACCCTCACGTCCTCCCCATGGAACAACACGCGAATCCTCAAGGGCGACCTCGCCTCCGAAGTCCGCAAGCTGAAGAACGAAGGCCCCGGAAGCCGCATTTCAATCCTCGGCAGCGGCAGCATCGTCGCTCAACTCGCCCCGTTGGGCCTCATCGACGAATTCGAGATCGTCATCGATCCCGTCGCCATCGGCGCTGGCCGCGCCCTCTTCGACGGCCTTTCCCAGCCTGTCAATCTCCGCCTCACGAACACTCGCACCTTCCGGAACGGCAACATCCTCCTCCACTACCAGCCCGCCCCCTGACCCGCCTGCAGATCCCGACTTTCGTGCTAACGTAACTCCCGGGATGAACAAAATAAAATCCGGTACCGAATCCAAAATCTTCGACCCTCGCGACCCCTCCTCGCCCGCCCGCGGCAACGAACTTCTCGACCCAACCATCGCACTTCGAAACGGCCAATGGTGGCTCTACGTCGCCGGCCAGCCTCACGAGCAGGGGGCGCCCAACATCTTCAGCGCCTCGCTCCCAGCTCGCGCGCCCCTCTCTGCCTCGGGCTGGCAAGTCATCCGCGACGCCGCCGGAGAGCCCGTGCCTCTCGCCAGCTCGAACCTCAGCGCCCCCTGGGACGCCAACGGCGGCCGCCATTGCCCCTCCTACGTCGTCGGCTGGGATCCTCGCAAATCGGCGTGGGTCGAGCGCATCTACTACGCAGGCGCCGCCGAGCACATCTGGGGACCCTACACCATCGGCTTTCTCGAATGGGACGGCCAACGTTGGCTCGATCAGCCCGAGCCCGTCTTCGTCGCGAATGCGGCGTGGGAGCACGGCAGCGTCTACGAGCCCAATCTGATTTTTCACGATGGAAAATGGAAGCTGTGGTACGTGGCCGGTTCGAATCGCGAGGATTACCTCGTTCACGGATATTCCGAGAGCGCGGACGGCCGCACCGGCTGGACCGCCCACGAAATTTTCGCGCCGCCGGAAATGAAGATGTTCGACTTCTGCGTTCGTCCGCGCGGCGAGTCATTCGACGCGATCTTTTCGCGCGTTTCCGTCGGACCGTCCGCCTCGCCCCCCGAAACCGGTCTGTGGTGGTGCTGCTCGAGCCAACCCTCCGGCCGCCTCTCCGATTGGTCGCAGCCCATCCAGATCATGACCGCCGAGAACCGCGGCTGGCACTCCGGCCCCTTCAAGCCTTCGTTTCACATCGACGACCGCACCGCCCACGCTTTCATCTTCTTCGGCGGCTCCTATCGCACCACCGATCCCGGCCCCTTCCCCTTCGTCTTCACCACCGGCTGCCTCGAACTCGACCTCCCAACCGGCTAACGCCGCCCGGTCTTTGCCTTTAAACTTCCGGGTGCCCTATCCTTGCGGTTTTTGCAAGGGTGCGATGCTTTCGCCTCTGCGGTTGCCGTCCGCAGTTGCCTTTCGCAGTTGCCTTTCGCACTTGCCTTTCGCACTTGCCGTCCGCAGTTGCCTTGCCTTCTTTGAAATTTGTAATTTGAAATCGGATTTGCGTCGGCTGGCACCGCCTAAGATTGGCGCCCTGTTCTGGGTGTTCCGGGTGCCCCATCCTTGCGGTTTTTGCAAGGGTGGGATGCTTTTGCCTTTGCGGTTGCCGTTCACAGTTGCCTTGCCTTCTTTGAAATTTGAAATTTGAAATCGAATTTGCGTCGGCTGGCACCGCCTAAGATTGGCGCCCTGTTCTGGGTGTTCCGGGTGCCCCATCCTTGCGGTTTTTGCAAGGGTGGGATGCTTTCGCCTCTGCGGTTGCCGTTCGCGGTTGCTGTTCGCAGTCGCCTTTGCGGTTGCCGTTCGCAGTTGCCTTGCCTTCTTTGAAATTTGAAATTTCAAATCGAATTTGCGTCGGCTGGCACAGCCTAAGATTCACGCCGCGCTCTGGATGTTCCGGCTGCCGCGGCCTTCGCCAGACCCTACCCCTCGTAACCAGGAGGCGCCACAAATCCGCCCTCTACCTGTGCCAGCAGCTTCGCAAAAGTAATCGGCGTGGAGTCTTCCCAGTACGGCCCCATGATTTGCAGGCCGATAGGCAAGCCACTCTCACCACGCCCGACCGGTGCTATTGTGGCCGGACATCCAGTCAGCGTAGCGGCCGCTATCCACCTGTACAGATCGTCGTAGTCGCGCGGGCCGTGCACGGTCGCAATCTTGCGCTTGTCCTGCGGTTCGCTGTGGTCATGCTCAAACGCCGTGGTGAATGCGACGGGTGAGAGGAACACGTCGACCTGTTCGAAATAACTTTGCCATTGCGCGCGATATCGCAGCCGCCGGAAGTTTTGCTGTTGCCAGTCAGCGAAGCTCGCCAGGCCCGGCAGGGCTTTACCCCTCGCCGCCGCCTCTTTCCGCTCCCCTTCTTGCTGCTCTGGGGTCTCAACGCTGAACGTGAATGCATCCAGGTGGAACCTGTAATTCTGGTTCAATTCTTCAATCTTGACTCCCGCGGGCCAGCCGGGTTTCAGCGCGACGCCCGCTTTCTCAAGTTTCTGGATCGTATTCTCCAGTACTGCTTTTGTTTCCGGAGTTACGGGGCAATATGGATCGTCAAGCACGTAGCCGACCCGAAATTCCCGCAAACTTTCGTGTCGCGCTGCGGGCAGTTCCCATCTCCACGCTTTCGCGGAGTAGTCCGCCGGACCACCCAGAACGCGCAATGCAGCGAGCAAATCCTCCGCGCTGCGCGCCAGCGGCCCGCCAACGGCTAGCAGAGTCGAGAAACCTGGGTCTTGGTGGAGCCCGCCCGGCGCATGGCCCTGCATGTCTACCAGGTCAAGCGTCGGCTTATGTGCATACACACCGCAGAAATGCGCTGGCACGCGGATTGATCCCCCGATGTCGCTGCCGACGCTTAGGTATCCGAGCCCCGCCCCCAGCGCCGAGGCCGACCCGCCCGACGATCCTCCCGGCGTTCGCTTCACATCCCACGGATTGTTGGTTGTGCCATAAATCTGGTTGTAGCTTTGCCAATCGCCCAGGGCGATCGGAACATTCGTCGCGCCAATCAGCACGGCTCCAGCGCCCCGGAGCCGCCTTACCACCTCCGAGTCGCTCGGAGCCTTGGAATCTTTCAGCCCCGGGATTCCCCAAGTGCAAGGATGCCCCGCAACCCCAAAACTCTCCTTCACATGAACCGGTACGCCGTGAAGGACGCCGAGCGACTTCCCGCTCGCCTGCGCTTCATCCGCCTTCTTCGCTCGCGCGAACGCCTCTTCGCGAAGCTGATATGCAAACGCATTCAGTTGTGGATTGAATTTGTCTATCCGTCCGAAGGTCTGTTGCGTCAGCTCGAAAGACGAAATGCGTCTTTTGCGAATTGCCTCCGCGGCATCCAGCGCCGACGCAAATTCCAGCCGGCCAGTAGGACTTGCCGTCCGGCTGGAGCTTGGACCAGCAACATTCGCGTTGGGGCTAGCGGCCATGACATCGGCCAAGCTGTTTTCGGCAAAAACCGGAAGAGCCGCCGCCAGTCCCAGAGATAGAGTGCTCACAAAGTCTCGCCGATTCATGTGTGGTCCTTTCATGCGCGAATGATGACCTTGATGATGCAGAGCACGATACGATCAGTCAACAATCCACTCCACATCTTGTTCAGGCCGTTCCGGGCGCCCCATCCTTCGCACCGGCTGCTTCGAACTCGACCTCTCGCCCACTGTATATTAGACATGACGTCCGTCCTTTGTTTTCAATGACTTACGGACGTTTCTAATCGCGGAACTGTATATTAGGATTCGCTGAAGTTTCGCTAGAGGCCATCGAGAGACGGTGGCGAGAAGTGAGGGGCAGCCACGAGGGAGTGGCTGCCCCCTGCGAAATGAGCCGATGGCCGAGTTTCACGGTGGTCCTTCAGCCGGCCGGATCGGGAGTGACATCGAGGATTCTGGCTTCGGGGGTTAAAACCCCGGAACTGGAGGAGCCGGAAGGCGGTATGGCCGCGGCTTCCGTGGGCATCTCGATGGTGAGTTTCGGCGCGACGGTGAATTCGACGCGGGAGGGGGGCTCGACCCAGCGATTGTCTTCCGTGAGGCAAGCGTGAGCGCGGACGGCTCGAATGACGGAATCGGCGGTGACTTTGCCGGGGGCGCATTCGAGGACGGAGTCGAGGCACCAGCGCATGTTGTCGCGGCGACGCTCGATGAGGCCGGTGGCTGAGGCGTGGCGATAGATGGAACGGTGGTCGTCGATTTTGTATTGCTTCGCTAAGTGCCACACACTGTGCCAGTTAACGAATTCCTGCTCGATGACTTCGCGATCCGGGTGACGGCAAATGGTGCACTTGCGGCGATGGCGGTTGGAGGGGCGGTTGCGGGGGCGGGGCTTGCGGCGGGGGATTGCGACGGAACGGTCGTGGAGCAGGCGGCGGGCGGGTGGGGAGGGTGGTTCGAGGGGTTCCGTGGGGCCGGGATGAGGTAAGTCGTTTGTTTCCGGTCCAGGGAGGGTTGTTTGGTTGGGATCGGGAGTGTAAATGTTTTGAGCAGACACTTTGTAATCCTCCAGCCGCAGGATATCATAGGATAACGGAAAAGTCAACACATATATTTTATCCGATGAAGGCTCGCGTGGTGATCGTCAGTAGAAATACGGATGCATCCCTAGGTCGCGAGGGCGGCATCGGTGGGCGCAACACGAGCGGGGTGACGCTACAACGAGAGTCTGGTAGGATTCTCGTCGTCGAATCGTGGCGGGATTGTTTCTTGTTGGCGCCTTCGGGGGAATCTGGCAGAGTCGGCGGACGTTGAAAGGTGGGTGCCTGTGCAGCACTGGTCCGGGACTGCGAGCACCGGGGCGAAGTGGAACGTCTATTGCGGCGATGCGAAAACTGTCTTAGACAATTTGGAGAAAGAGACGTTCAACTGCGTTGTTACTTCTCCTCCCTACTACTCCCTTCGAGATTACGGCGTTGAAAATCAGATCGGCCAAGAGGAAACCGTTCAAGAATATGTGACGGCAATAGCAAAAGTTATGGATGAGGTCTATCGAGTCCTTATAGGCAATGGCCTTCTCTTCCTGAACATTGGGGACACGTATTACTCTGGCAGAGGGGAGTCCCAGGGAGTAGACCGCAAGAGCACGAAGCGACGTTTTGGGCTCAGACCTGTTGATAAGAGCGGGGGAGTGGGCATTGGCATCATGCGCAAGTCGATCATCGGGGTCCCTTGGAGAGTGGCCTCGGAGATGGTAGCGCGACGTTGGGTGCTTCGAAGCGCCATAATTTGGCATCGGAAGGATTCTTTGCCCGAGGCAGTCAAGGACCGGCCCCGACGCAGCTACGAGTACGTGTTTATGTTTGCCAAAGAGCGAAAATACTACTTTAACCGTAAGGCCGTGCTTAACGTGGATTGGGAACAAGATGTGTGGACAATCAAGGCAAGGCCGAAACCGACAAATGGGTTGGAGACCGCTCCCTATCCCGACGAACTTGTAGAGCGGTGCCTCGATTTAGGTTGTCCGACATCAGGCTCCGTGCTCGACCCATTTGCCGGGGGTGGAACCACTCTCAGAGTCGCTCTTGCATCCGGGCGCGACAGCACCGCCATTGAACTCAATCCGGCTTTCTGCAAGTACATCGTGAATCAGGCGAAGGAAGTACAGCCCACCACATCTCGACTTCGCTTCGTATGTTCATAACTTTCGATCAGGTCGAAAGGTCGTTAGATCGGTTGCGCAACTTCCATCCGTTCTTTGGCACTACTTTTCTCGTCTGCAAGCGGGCCAAGATGCCAGTTGGAAAAACTATGCACATCCCAATCAACGGCATGGAAGACGAGTTTTTGCGCACTTACTATAAGCCTGACATATCATCGAGCTACTTCTTCACACCGTTCAGAACGTCGAGCAGACAGGGACGCTGGCTCAGTCCTAGGTATGCCTCAACCAGCGGTCAGAGCCAGCGGACAAAGAGTGATCTTGCAAGCGCGTTCATCCATCCACGGGATTCGGATGAGTGGGGCTGGGCCGGAGATTACATACGGGTCCTTCGCCGCAAACTTGAGCGTGACCGAACTGGCAGGATCCCAACCTTTTGGCTGGCGGTCTTCATCTTCCGTGATCGTGAGTGGTCAGCGCAGACTACTGCCGAACAAATGGTCGGTGCGTTCGTTCGGGAGTTCAACATAAACGGGGAAGAACGGAACGAGATTTTTCAAGACCTTTTGCCGGGCGATTTGGATGGGCCACTCTTGGGAGATGAGCCTTACTCCGATGCCCGACTGCTAAAGATCATTGAGCCGCCGCCGGATGCCACGCCGGAGGAAGGCGGAACCTTACTCTCGCTAGAGTTGCGTGGTGTCGGTCCTAGTCCATCTCTTACCTTCAATCCGAGCGAGAGGCTCACCATTGTCACGGGTGATAACGGACTTGGGAAGACTTTCCTTCTTGAATGCGCGTGGTGGAGTTTGACCGGACGCTGGGCTGACCCTGAGCAACCCGCATTCCCCCGGCTGGATGCACCACGCGGTGAGGCAAGTATTACGTTCGCCATCACAGGCAAGAAACGGCAGACCCAACAGATCGTCATCAAATACGATTGGGATGCACAAGAGTGGGGCAGCCCCAAGGGTCGGCCAACCCTGCCGGGTTTGGTGGTCTACGCGCGAGTAGACGGTTCGTTCGCAGTGTGGGACCCGATTCGTCACGGACCGAATCAGCCAGTCCAAGAGGGTCCACGCTCTCTCTTGTTGTTTTCCCGAAAGCAGGTTCTTGACGGATTGCCCGGTAAAATCGAGGGCCTGCTCCGCGATTGGGTCAAATGGCAACACGACCCTGAACCGGCGGTCTTCGATACTTTCAAATCCGTCTTGGCCAAGCTGTCGCCCCCCGATATGAGTCCCTTGGTTCCAGCCAAAGCTATTCGGATGGCGAACGACCCTCGGGAAATACCGACTCTCTCACACCCCTACGGAGGCGTGCCGTTCACTCAAGAATCTGCTGGCATCAAGCGGATTGCGACAATCGCCTACCTTTTGGTTTGGGCTTGGAACGAACACCAAATCGCTGCGCGACTTGTGAAGAGGGAGCCGCAGGAAAAGATGGTCGTGCTTGTCGATGAGATGGAGGCTCATCTACATCCGAAGTGGCAGCGTGCCATTCTCCCCGCGCTGCTAGAAGTTACCACGCTGCTCAGTCACGATGTTGAATCGCAGTTGATTGTTACCACGCACTCGCCGATGGTTCTCGCATCAGTCGAGCCGACCTTTGCTGCGGGCAAGGATAGCCTCTTCCATCTAGACCTATCGCCGGAGGGATACGTGGCGTTCTCACCAATCCCGTTTGTCAGGCACGGGACGATAGACGCATGGCTTACCTCTGACGTTTTTGCGCTGGGACAAGCGCGGTCACGTGAGGGCGAGCGTGTCATCGAGAAGGCGAAGCAACTGATGGCAAATCCGAATGCGACTTCCACCGAAATTAGAGAACTGCACCGACTTCTGGCGAAGGCCGTGCCGGAGACGGACGAGTTCTGGCCTCGATGGGGTTATTTCGCAAAAAGGAAGGGCGTGGCGCTTTGATACCTGTCACTCCACAGCCTGAGCCAGCCGATTTCGAAGTGAACGTTCGCACGCCAGGAAGGGCCTTCCTAAGGCGAGTTGCGAATCCGAGTTCTCAACAATTCAACAAGAATGCCCACTGGAAAAATTGCCTTCAACAGCTATACGTAGCATATGGTGGCGTCTGCGCGTACTCTGCTTGCTGGCTCCCGATGGAGAGCAGCGTAGATCACTTTGTGCCAAAAACGGTGGACAAGAACCTGGCTTATGAGTGGAGCAACTACCGTCTGTCATCGCTCAGACTCAACAGTTACAAGGGAGATCACACGGATGTTCTGGACCCTTTCCTCATCCTCAGAGGGTGGTTCGTTCTGAATCTGACGAATTTTCTCGTTGAGCCGAATACGGGTCTTACCCCGCAGATCGAAGCGGAGGTAAGAAATACGATTGAGGTCTTGAGACTGAATCGCGACGATATTCTCGTTAGCCTTCGGTTCAAGATCGTTCGCGACTACGCGAAAGGGCTGGTCAACTTTGACTACCTGAGCACCTACTACCCGTTTATCGCGTCCGAATTGGATCGACAGAATCAGAGGGAAGCAATCAAGACGGCCTTCGATTAGCCCACCGGCGAGAATCAGCGAGTCGATCCGGCGGAATCCGCCGCGCGACTCCGCGCTACAAGGTGTCTTAAGTGCACCAGGCGTGAGCTAGGAGTTAGGAGCCTCTTCGCTGCATCCCACGCTCACACTGTGCGTGGGAATGGCGAGGGGCGTGGGACTTCGATCGGGATGATAACGCTGCACACGGCGGCGCTAGATCTCGGGGACGGTGGGGGCGTGGCGGAGGCGCGCGCCGGTCAGCTCCTGGACCTCGGCGGGCGTCCAGCCGGGCGCGACTTCGCGCAGGAGCAGGCACTCGGGCGTAACGTCGATCACGGCTAGGTCGGTGACGATCGTATGGATGCACTCGACCGCCGTCAGCGGGTACGTGCAGCGCCGGACGATCTTTGGCGCGCCGTCCCTAGCGTTGTGCTCCATCGCGACGATCAGCCGCTGCGCGCCCACCGAAATATCCATCGCGCCGCCGATGCCGCCCGCGCCTTTCGCCCCCGGCACGCGCCAATTCGCCAGGTCGCCACGCTCGGAAACCTGCAGCCCGCCCAGAATGCACACGTCGAGGTGGCCGCCGCGCGTCATCACGTGCGCATCCACCTGCGAAAAAAACGACGCGCCGGGCAGGATCGTCACGGGCACCTTCATCGCGTCGACCAGATCGAAATCCTCTTCGCCCGCCTTCGCGCGCGGGCCCATGCCGAGGATTCCGTTCTCGCTGTGGAAATACACGGTGCGGTCGCGCGGAACATACGCCGCGACAAGATTCGGAATTCCCCACCCCAGATTCACGTACGCGCCATCCGGCAATTCCAGCGCGGCGCGCGCGGCGATTTGTTCGCGAGTGAGCCGAGGTTTAGACAAAGCGCTGCCCCTTGGCCTGCACGATGCGATCGACAAAAACCGCGGGCGTGGCGATCGCTTCGGGATCGAGCGCGCCGATTTCGACAATCTCCTCGACCTCCGCGATCGTCGTCGCGGCGGCCGTGGCCATCACCGGATTGAAGTTTCGCGCGGCCTTCCGGTAGACGAGGTTGCCGAGCGCGTCCGCGCGATGCGCGCGAATGAAAGCGTAATCGGCGCCGAGCGCTTCCTCGAGGATGAAGCGCTTGCCCCGAAAAACGCGCTCTTCCTTGCCGCGCGCGATCTCGGTTCCGACGCCGACCGGCGAATAGAACGCGGGAATTCCTGCGCCGTACGCGCGCATGCGCTCGCAGAGAATTCCCTGTGGGACCAGTTCGAGCTCCACTTCGCCCGCGTCGAACTGCTCCTGAAAATATTTCGCGCCGGGCCCGGGAAACGCGGCCACGACGCTGCGAATCTGACGGTTCTTGAAAAGAATTCCGAGTTCGCCGTCGCCCGTGCCGCAGTTGTTGCTGATGACGCGCAGATTTTTCGAGCCGCGCCGCGCGAGCGCCTGAATCAGGTTGTTGGGAAAGCCCGCGCCGCCAAAGCCGCCGAAAAGGATGCTCGCGCCGTCGGGGATGCCGGCAACGGCGGCGTCGAGAGTGGCGAAGACTTTGTTTTTGTGCGGCATCGCTGCGCGAAAATTCGAGCGAAGATCGGGCGCTACGGAAACCAGACTCTTTCGTTGACCACGGACCAACTGCTGCGCGACATGTCGGCCAGGAGTTCGGTATCGGCGGAAGCGGCCTTGCCTTCCGGAGTCGCCCACGCCTCTTCCATCGCGTCCTTGTCCTTGAAATACATCTCCACGACGCAATCCCAGTCCGGCGGCCTGCGCTTCGGATCGGCCATCGGGAAATTGCGCTTGTACCGGCGCAAACCCGGAATCTTCTCCGCCAGCGGAGCGTGGACGCCAATGAAGTAGTCGCGAAACTTCTCGTGCGTCCAATCGGGCTTGCGCCGCAAAACAATGACGAATTTCAGCATCGGGATTGCCTCCCGTCCGCTCGGAAATACAAAAGTGCCCGGGGTGGGGGTCGAACCCACACGTCCTGTAAAGGACAGGGGATTTTAAGTCCCCCGCGTATGCCATTCCGCCACCCGGGCCCGGGATGCAAATCTAGCCGATGAAAAGGCGTCCTGCAACCGAAGCGGGGGACGAAGTTGCGCGGCGAACTCGGCGGACGCCGCGGATGCGGACGCTGACGCGGTGTCACTCGCGATCCGCAATCAGGGGGCGCGGCGCGTGCGCTACTGATTGACGCCGCTGGCGAGGAAGCCGCCATCGACCGCGAGAACGTGGCCGGTGACGAAGCGGGCCGACTTCGACGCGAGAAAAACAGCGGCCCCGGCAAGTTCATCGAGTTCGCCGAAGCGGCCCATCGGCGTGCGAAGCAGAAATTCGCGGCCGCGCGGCGTGCCGTCGAGAAGCGAGGAGTTGAGAGCGGTGCGGAAGACGCCGGGCGCGATGGCGTTGACGCAAACGCCGTGCTTGGCCCATTCGATGGCGAGCGATTGCGTGAGCGACGCGACGGCCGCTTTGCTGGCCGAATAGGCAGCGACCTCTAAGAGCGCCACGAAGGAGCTGAGCGAGGCAATATTGATGATGCGCCCGTACTTGCGCTCGATCATGTGGCGGCCAAAAACCTGGCAAGCGCGGAGGGTGCCATTGAGATTCGTGTCGAGAATGTCGTTCCACTCTTTGTCGGTCACGTCGACGGAAGGCGTGCGCTTCGTGCGGCCGGCGGAATTGACGAGGATTTCGACGCTGCCAAATTCGGCGACCGCGGCTGCGAGAAGCTTTTCGAGGCTCGCGCGGTCGGTGACGTCCGCTGCAAGCTCGAGCGAGCGGCTGCCGAGGCGGCGCATTTCTTCCGCGGCGGACTTCGCAAGCTCCGCGCGCCGACCGGTGGGAATCACGTTGGCTCCCGCCTTCGCCAAGCCGCGAGCGATGGCGAGACCAATGCCGGAGGTGCCGCCGATGACCACGGCCGTCTGCTTCGAGAGGTCGAGTTCCGCATGGCCCATGTGCAGATTCTCCTTAGGCGCGCCAGGCGACCGCGCGCTGCCGCGATTCGCCGAGGCCGTCGATGCCGAGTTCGATGACGT
This sequence comes from Candidatus Limnocylindrales bacterium, assembly GCA_035501415.1. Lineage (GTDB taxonomy): Bacteria > Acidobacteriota > Terriglobia > Acidiferrales > UBA7541 > Palsa-295. Next base: position 123,538 of record DATJWH010000028.1, read on the forward strand.
CACCCGACTGAATGTATTGCGGCGGCTTCATGCCGAGGCCAACTCCCGCGGGAGTACCAGTGCTGATGACGTCGCCGGGAAGGAGCGTCATGAATTCGCTGATGTAACTGACGAGTTCGGGCACGCCGAAGACCATGTTCGCCGTGCTGCTCTTCTGGCGGAACTGGCCGTTGACCTTGAGCCACATGCCGAGGTTGCCCGGATTCGGAATCTCGTCGCGCGTCGCGAGAAAAGGGCCAAGCGGCGCGAAAGTGTCCGCACTCTTCCCTTTCACCCATTGGCCGCCGCGCTCGAGCTGGAAGTTGCGCTCGGAGTAGTCATTGTGAAGCGCGTAACCCGCGACGAAGTCGAGCGCGCGTTCGAGCGGGACGTAGCGCGCCGTCTTGCCGATGATGATGGCAAACTCGACCTCCCAATCGGTCTTCGTGGAATTGCGCGGAATCACGAGATCGTCGTTGGGACCGACGAGCGAAGTGGTGGACTTGAAGAAGAGGACCGGCTCGGACGGAATGGGATTGCCGGTCTCGGCTGCGTGGTCGCGAAAGTTCAGACCGATGCAGACGATCTTGCTGGGACGCGCAACGGGCGGCCCCAACCGCAGGCTGGGAGGAATGCGGGGAGCCGAGCCGGCGTTGGCGTTGAGCCATGCGGAGAGTTTCGCGAGGCCGCCGCCGGCGAAAAAGCGCTCGTCATAGTCGGAAGCGACGGCGGAAACATTTACGCGAGAGCCGTCCGGCAGAATCGCGCCGGGTTTTTCCTTGCCGGCATCGCCAAATCGAATCAGCTTCATCCAGGAGGCCTTTCTCGCACTTTGGGGGCGCGAGGTACGCGAGCATTGTAGGGAATCAGGAGCGCGAGTCAAAATGATAAAAGTCCGTTGGCGGACGGGACGAACTATACTTGGCGGTCGCGACGCAGCCATAATTTCATCTTGCGGACAGATTTGATGCTGAAAGTTTCTCTCTTCATTCCATGTTTCGTCGACCAGATGGCGCCCGAGGTTGGAATGGACGCGGTGCGCGTACTGGAACGCATCGGCTGCGAGGTGGAATTTCGCGAGGAGCAGACGTGCTGCGGCCAGCCTGCGTTCAACAGCGGATACTGGAATGATGCGCGGCCGCTGGCCGAGCGATTCGTGAAGGTTTTTCGCGGCGCCGAGGCAGTGGTTTGCCCGTCGGGATCGTGCACGACGATGGTTCGGAATTTCTATCCGGAGCTGCTGGCAGGGACGATGCGCGATGAGGCCGTGAGCCTTGGAAAGCGCGTGTTTGAGTTCTCGGAGTTCCTGGTGAACGTAGCACGCGTGACGGACGTCGGGGCCGTGTTTCCTCATCGCGTGGCATTTCACGATGCGTGCCACGGGCTGCGGGAGTTGCACATCCAGAATGAACCGCGCGAGTTACTGCGACGGGTCCGCGGCATCGATTTCGTGGAGATGCCGAACAGCCAGGAGTGCTGCGGGTTCGGCGGCACATTTGCTGTGAAGTTCGACATGATTTCGGCGGCGATGGGCGAAACGAAGGCTGGACATGCGGAAGCGTCTGGCGCGGAGTATCTCGCGTCGATCGATCCGAGCTGCCTGATGCATATCGACGGAATCCTGAGGCGGCGGAAATCCAGCGTTCGCGCGATTCATCTCGCGAGCATCCTGGCGAAGACGGAGATGCAGGGCGGCGGAACGGCGGGAGAACGCCGATGAGTGCCCACGCCCGAGAATTTCTGCGCAGCGCGGCGGAAAAGTCCGCGGACCTTGCGAACCGGCAAAATGTCCGGCGAGCCATCGAGCATTACAACACGTCCGTAAAGGAAGGGCGCTCGCGCTTTCTCGACTGGGAGGCTGCGCGGGAGCGTTGCCACGAGATCAAGTGGGAAGCCATCAATCACCTCGACAAATACCTGCTGGAGTTCGAGCAGCGCGTGAAAGAGCGCGGCGGGCACGTCTTCTGGGCGGAGACCGCGGAAGACGCAAGGCGGTATGTCGCGGAACTGGCGCAGCGCCACGGCGTTCGCAGCATCGTGAAATCAAAATCGATGGTGACGGAGGAGATTCACCTGACGCCGGCGCTCGAAAAGGCCGGGATCAAAGTACTCGAGACCGACCTAGGCGAATTTATCGTGCAGCTTCGCAACGAGCCGCCTTCGCACATCGTGATGCCGGCGATGCATCTTTCGCGAAAGCAGATCGCGGAGCTGTTTCGAGAAAAGCTGGGGACGGGAGGAACCGACGATCCGCCGGAACTAGTTGCCGCGGCCCGGAGCGCACTGCGGAAGGCCTTCTTTTCGTCAGAGATGGGGATCACGGGGGCGAATTTTCTGGTCGCAGACACGGGGATGATTGCGATCACGACGAACGAAGGCAACGACCGCCTGGGGACGGCGCTGCCGCGTATCCATGTTGCGGTCACCGGAATCGAGAAGGTGATTCCGCGGCTTGCGGATCTTGCGCTGTTCTGGCCCGTGCTGGCTACCGCAGGAACGGGACAGAGGATCAGTTGCTACAACACGCTGATCGGCGGGCCAAGGACAGCGGGCGAGGTCGATGGGCCGGAAGAGTTTCATGTGGTCCTGCTCGACAACGGTCGGACGGAATTGCTGGCCGACGCCGAGCAGCGGGATGTGCTGCACTGCATCCGCTGCGGCTCCTGCCTGAACGCGTGCCCCGTGTTTCGCACCATCGGCGGACACGCGTATGGCACGACGTATTCGGGGCCCATCGGAAGCGTTCTGACGCCGCACACGCGCGGACTCGATGAGTTCCAGCATCTTTCGTTCGCATCGTCGCTGTGCGGCGCGTGCACGAGCGTATGTCCCGTGAAAATCGATCTGCATCATCACCTGCTGCACAACCGCAGGAACGCGGTGAACGCAGGAGACAGGCCGTGGGCCGAGAGGATGTCGTTCAAGGTTTGGCGGTGGGCGATGATGGGCTCCGGGAGATTTGCCGTCGCGGGGCGGCTGGGCCGAGCGGCGATGCGAATGCTATATGCGGCGGGCGCGGAATCGACGTGGCTCGATCCGCTGCGACCGTGGACGCGGCGGCGAGCGGCGCCAGCAATCCCGAAGCAATCGTTTCGGGCGCTCTGGAAGGATTCTTCCCGCGAGAAGAAGCTTCAAGGCCGTGGGGCGGATTGAGCATGGAACACTCTGAACATTCGGGCCGGGAGCGGATTCTGGGGCGCATCCGCACCGCCGTTCAAACGCCGGCACCCAAACATGCCGCAGTCGAAATCGGCGTGCCCATTTTTCCCGCGATACCGGACGTCCTGGCGCGCTTTCAGGAGGAATGCGCTTTCAATGTGACGGAGTGCGTGCTGACAAAGGACTCGCGGTCGAGCGCAGAGGCACTGGCGAAGTTGATGGGGTCGATTTCAGCAGGCGAAATTTACGTTGAGGACGCGCCTGTTCTGCGGCGCGTGACGCAGATGTTGGCGGCTGAGCGCCCGATTCGCTGGTCGCGGGAGGGTGCGCCTTCCGAGGGATCGCAAGCTACGGTCACGCTGGCAGAATGCCTGGTAGCTTCCACGGGCTCGATATTCCTTTCATCCGCAGCAGCAGGCCGGGCAGCTTCCGTCGTAGCGCCGGTCCATTTCGTCGTGGCCAGCCGGGATCAACTTGTCGCAGACCTGGCAGCCGCGTTTTCACGGATGAGCGGGAAAGATGCGGTGATGCGCGCGTCGTGCCTCTTTCTGGTGACAGGGTCAAGCCGAACCGCAGACATCGAGAAGATTCTAGTGCTCGGCGCTCACGGACCACGCCGCGTGGTCATCATTCTGGCGGAGAGGCTCGACTAAGGAGTCCGAATGAGCAAGCGACACTGCCTTGCGCTCGATCTGAAGGATGATCCCCAATTGATCGCGGAATACGAGCGGTATCACGAAAAGATCTGGCCGGAAATCACGAAGAGCATTCGCGAGGCCGGAATCGAGAACATGGAGATCTATCGCGCCGGAACGCGGATGTTCATGATCATCGAGGCCGGCGAGAACTTCTCCTTCGAGTCGAAGGCCGAATCGGACAAGGCCAACCCCAAGGTGCAGGAATGGGAGAAGCTGATGTGGAAGTTCCAGAAGCCTTTGCCCGAAGCAAAGCCGGCTGAAAAGTGGCTGCTCATGCGGCGGATTTTCAAGCTGGAACGCTGACATCTCTGGACAACGTCTGAAATCCGCCTGATGGAGGCGCGCAGGCTGGGGCTTATTCGGGATCTCAAAGAACTGAATTCGCTGCTAAACCGGAAGCACCATTGTGACGAATTTGCGTGAATCCGCTCTGCACGAACGCCAACGAAACAGACAGTCTGTGGAAAACTTTCCCCTTGTATTTCCATCTTGAGTACTACTACAATCCGCCCACCTTCCAAGCTCCTAAGCTGCCTCCGGGGTGTCTATGCGAAAAGCGCAGCAGTGGAGACGTGCGGTCGTTTCTGTTGTGCTCATTGAAGCAAGCCGGATGAATTGCCAGCTGGTCGAGACGGTGTTTCGACCGAAACGCAAGCGGGTAAAGGTGGTGGGCTCCGCGACTCGGGGCTCAGACGTTGCGGGACTGCTCAAGCAGACGCAGCCTGACGTCGCGATCATCAGCTCCCAGCTCGACGGGGGAGGGCTGGAGGGGTATCGCGTGTTGCGAGAGGTGCGGTTAACGCAGCCTCGCACGCGGCCTATCATGCTCTTGCACTCGCGAGAACGCGACCTCGTAGTCGACGCATTTCGGTTCGGGGCGCGCGGCGTGGTGTTTCGCGATGAGCCTCTGGAGACGCTCGGCAAGTGTATCCATGCCGTTCATCACGGACAGGTGTGGGTGAACAGCGAGAACATGCGTTCGTTGCTGGAAGCATTGGGCGAAGCGCTGCCGGTCCGGCCGAGCGATGGCCGAAAGATCGAGAGCCTTTCAAAGCGCGAATCGCAAGTGGCGCAGATGGTGGCCGAAGGCTTCACGAACAAGGACATCTCGCTCGAGTTGAAACTGAGCGAGCACACGGTGCGAAATTACGTCTTTAATATTTTTGAAAAGGTCGGAGTTTCGACCCGCGTGGAATTGGTGTTGTACTGCCTCCAGGACCGGCAAAAAGCCTCCGCACGATCCGCCAGCCAAAGCTGATCCCGCAGCCGCCCGGCCGAAACCACGCGCAGATTTGCCCGAAAGATGGCACTCCGGCGGCTGCATTCATACGTAGTTTTACTAGGTACATTCGTACCTATCTCCGCGAACAGAAATTCAGGACTGACTGGGACAAATGCACCTGACGACTCGCCCGGATCAGTCACGAGAGTTACTAGGTCCAGATTACCTGGCCCGAACCGGGGCACTTGACCTCTTGCGCGCTTCGAGCGCCGCGACTACCTTGACGGCGCAAAATCGCCATGCCAAGGGAACCACTTCTCGCCGGAAAGCGGCTGAGCAACACCGTTCATGTGCGCCGAGTAGAGACGCCTGCGGACGAACGGCGAGGATCGCTGCGATACGTGGTGGAAGTTCACGCGGTGTTTCGCTGGACCGCAGGCGGCGAGTTGCGTGAGGGCGTGGGAAGTACGGGTAATATCAGCTCAAGAGGAGTCTACATCCGCAGCGGGGTGTGCCCTCCAGTTGGAACCCGAGTGGAAATCGGCATCGACCTTCCCACGAATTCGGGACACACGAGAACCTTGCGGCTTGACTCCGAAGGGGTTGTGGCGCGCGTGGATCCGAGCGATGGAGGCTTTGCGGTGCACGCTCGACGCTTGAGGATGCTGGGCAAATGATCTTCGCGAGGAACGTCGGGAAGGCGCACCGGGCCGAATTGTCGGCGGCAGCCCTCGCGTTATTGCTCGCGTGCGTCCCGTGCCCAGCGCAGCAGGTGGACACGAAACCAAGCGCGGAAGTGGCGGCGAGCAGTGGACCGGCGAGCGGGCCGCCCGCAGGGAATGAAGATACGCTCCGGCGGCGAGATGACCGCTATCGCCTTTGCGTAAGCGACGCGATCGCGATCAGTTTCCCGCTGACGCCGGAGTTCAATCAAACGGTGAATGTGCAGCCGGACGGATATGTGAGCCTCGCCGGCGTTGCCGACGTTCACCTGGCAGGAATGACGACGGCGGAGTCGATCGCGGCGATCCGGGCAGCGTATGCCAAGGTGCTGCACGACCCGATCGTCACAGTGGAGTTGAGGGACTTCAACAAGCCGTACTTCGTGGTGAGCGGGCAGGTGTTCCGGCCCGGCAAGTACGACCTAAGAGGCTATACGACTGCCACGCAGGCGATCGCCATTGCGGGCGGACTCAAGGAATCGGCGAAGCATTCGCAGGTGCTGCTCTTCCGGCGAGTGAACGACAACTGGTACGAAGTGAAGAATCTGAACCTGAAGCGAATCCTGCAAGGGCACGACGTCAGCGAAGACGCCGAGATCCGAGCCGGGGACATGTTGGTGGTCCCGCAGAATACGATTTCGAAAATTAAGAAATTCATTCCGAACACGGGAGTGGGGACGTACTACCAGCTGTACCAGTGAAGCTATGAGCGAAGGACCACATTTCGGGGGCAACGGCAGGGAGTTGGCGTTCCGCGGCAACGGTTCCGGGGAGCTGTTGCACGTCACCGTCCGCGACGCTGTGGCGCCTTTGTTCCGGCAGCGCCGAGTGGCGTTGATGATTTTCTGCGGAGTTTTTCTCGGCGCCGTGCTCTCGGCGTTCCTGATGCCGCGCACGTATGAAGCCGAGATGGAGATTCTGCTCAACCGAGACCGCATCGACGCGGCCGTGACGCCGAATTCCGACGCGGAATCAGCGACGCCGCCGGTGGCACCGGTCACCGAGGAGGACCTGAATTCCGAAGTGGAGTTGCTCAAGAGCCGGGATCTTCTGGCGAGCGTGGTGACGGCCTGCGGGCTGGACATCGAAGGAAGCAGCTCCCAATGGCGGCGAACGCTTGAAGGATGGAGCGACATCGTGCGAGGAGGCAAGCCAAGCCCTGAAACGCGGCTCGCACGCGCAGTTACGGCGCTGCAGAACAAGCTGATTGTCGATCCACTGAAGAAAACGACGCTGATTCGCGTGACGTACGCTTCGCGCGACCCCGAACAAGCGGCGCGCGTGCTGCAGACGCTGGGGAAGTTGTATGAGGAAAAGCATGCGGCGGTGCACCGTCCCGCGGGCACCTTCAGCTTCTTCGATCTCGAGGCGGAACACTACCAAAACGAATTGGCAGCCTACGAGGCGCGGTTGACGAACTTCAGCACCGAGAAGGGGCTCGTCGACGCAGCGATTCAGATACAGCTTCTGCTGCAAGAGATCAGCCAGGCGCAGTCGCAACTGGACCAGGATCGCGCAGCGGCCTACGCCACGCAGCAACGGTCACTGGACCTGAAGCGGCAGGAAGCGGCACTGCCCGAGAGACAGACCACGCTGATCCGAAGAGCAGACAACGGAGAACTTCTCGCGCAGCTTCGTAGCACGCTGCTCTCGCTCGAGCTGAAGCACACCGAAATGCTGACAAAGTATGCGCCGCAATATCCGCTGGTGCAGGAACTGGAGTCGCAGATCGCGAGCGCAAAACAGGCAATTGCAGAAGCGGAGCAGTCGCCAATCGAAGAGACAACGACCGACCGGACTCCCACGCAGGATTGGATGGCGACGGAACTCGCGAAGGCCGAGGCGGACCGGGCAACGCTAAAAGCGAAGATTGCGGCTACGACTGGGACTGTCCATCGCTACGCGAAGACGGCAGAAGAGCTGACCGAAGAAGCCGCGACGCAGGGCGACTTAACAAGGGACGTGAAGGAAGCGGAGAACAACTACCTGCTGTATCTGCGTAAGCGGGAAGAGGCGCGGATCTCAGACGCGTTGGACCGCGAGCGAATCGTGAATGTGAGCATCGCAGAGGCGGCTACGGTTCCGGCTCTGGCGACACTGCATCTGGGCTGGCTGCTGATTGCAGGGTTCTTCGCGGCTGGAACGCTCAGCGTCGGAGCGGCGTACACGCTGGACAGAATCGACCCATCGTTCCGGACTCCGGACGAGTTGGGACGATACCTGGATGTGAAGGTTCTGGCTTCGATTCCGTCGAAGACCGGGGGCGAATAGGGGTGGCGCGGGCAAGAGCGGGTTCGACGCGAGGCATTTGCAAGGGGAGTCGATGAGGGGCAACGTCGAGCTGTTCGGCGGCGAACGCGAACGAAGATCCGCATCAAGTCAGGTGGGAGTGGGGTACTCGTCGCACGGCGCAAGGCCGCAAGGAGAGAACGGCCAAGCAGCTGCGTTTGACGAGGTGATGAGGCTCGTGCAACGGGTCTTCATTTTACCCGGGCCGACGAAAATACCGAGGGTCATAGGCTTCTGCGGCGTAAATCGGCATGCCGGCTGCACGTGGCTGTGCGCTCAAGTTTGTGAAGTGCTCGCTGAACAGGTGCAGGGCAGCGTGTGCGCCGTCGACGCAAACCTGCGAGAGCCGGCGCTGCACAAGCGATTCGGAATCGAAAAGGCAGCCGGATTTGCGGAACTCATGAAGGCCGCGAAGCCGCCGCGGGAATTCTCTCGACAGACTGGAAGCAGCAATCTGTGGGTGATCACAGCAGGTTCCTGCGGGCACGTGCCGAACGGCGCGCTGAATCCTAGCCGGCTGCGGGCGCGGTTTGCTGAGTTGCGGAGCCAGTTCGATTTCGTGCTGGTGGATACGCCGGCGATTGACACGTATCCGGATGCCACGCTGCTTGCGCAGATGACCGACGGCGTGATCCTGGTGGTGGACGCGAACGCCACGCGGCGCGAAACAGCGCGCCAGGCAAAAGAGAGCTTGGAAGCAGCGCAGATTCCAGTGCTGGGGGCAGTTCTTAATAAGAGGACGTACCCGATTCCCGACGCGATCTACCGAAAGATCTGAGACGGGACAGCACGGCGCGGGGATAGTCGGAACCGCGACGGAACCGAGTGGCCGAGTCAGGGTCCACCCGTGGACCAAGGGGGCAAGTTGCAGCAGGCGCGCATCGCGTCGATTTCCGCTTGGGACTAAGAGCGAAGTTGCATCGAGCGCGCTGGTTTTCCAAATACAAAACGAAAAACGGGGTCTCCTAAATGCATACCCTGTCGGTCTGGCAGGCCACTCGGGGCAAGATTCACGACGAAAAAATCGAAAAAGGAGCGGCGTCTCAAGCGCACCAGCGGCTTGAGAGCGGCGTAAAGTCCGCGCTCCTTCTTGGGGCTGAAATAGCGCTGGCGTTGGTGTCATTCGCAGCGGCGGTTATCGCGGTCGCAGAGACGCGAGGCAACGGCTGGGCGCTTGAGGTTCTTAGCCGCACGATTTGGCTGGTCGTCGTAGTGCGGCTGATTACGGCTGTGTGGGCGCGATTGCATCGGTTGTGGCCGCGCTACGCGAATGTGCTGGACCTGACTCCGATCGTGAAGGCCGTTTCTGCTGGGAGTCTCCTGCTGTGGGTCTTTTCCTGGTGGAAGTTCCGGTCACTGGCAATCCCATCGGCGGTCTTTCTAATGGATGCTGCGTTTCTGACTCTTCTTTGGAGTGGGCTTCACTTTCGACACCGCATTGCGCGAGCCAGACGCGCCGCTCAACGCACCGGCAAGCCCGTGGTGATCGTCGGCGCGGGCGATGCCGGCATCACCGTCTTGAAGGAGCTGGTGCTTGATCAAAAGGCGTCGTGCCGCCCCGTGGCGATTGTCGATGATGATCCCACGAAATGGGGACACTCGGTTTACGGCGTACGGGTTAGCGGCGGCACAAAAGACCTGGCGAAAATCGCCACGCAGGCCGCGGCGGCCGAAATCCTGATCTGCGTTCCGAGCGCAACGAGCGCGCAGATGCACAACATTCTGGAGGCGTGCCGCAGGTCGCGAGTGCCTGTCAGAATGCTTCCTTCAATTTCCGAGCTGATCGACGGAAAAGTTTCACGTGTGGACTTGCGCCGTCCCCGCGTCGAAGACCTACTCCAGAGACAGAGAATCGAGATCGACACCCAAGAGAACCGGAAATTAGTGGCGGGGAAAACGATCCTGGTTACCGGCGCCGGAGGCAGCATCGGGTCGGAACTTTGCCGGCAGGTCTCAGCGGCCGGTCCGAAGCGTTTGCTGCTCCTCGACAAAGCCGAAAACAGCCTGTTCTATGTCCACCTCGAAGCCAGCGATCGGCTTGGAGCCGAGCGCGTGCGGCCTCTTCTTGTCGACCTGTCGCGGTCCGAACAAGTTCGGGACGCCCTCAAGTGCGAGCGGCCCGAGATCGTATTCCATGCCGCCGCTCACAAACACGTCGGCCTCCTGGAAATCCACCCCCACGAGGCGATCCGGAACAACGTTCTTGGGACGCGCAATATCGCTCAAGCGGCGATGGAGCGCGGAGCTGCGAGGTTCGTGAATATCTCGACGGACAAGGCCGTCAATCCGAAGAACTATATGGGGCTCTCCAAGAAGCTCACGGAACGGTGCATTCAGGAGCTGGCGGCGAGCAGCGGCGCGCGATTTTGCAACGTGCGATTCGGAAACGTCGCCGGGAGCACGGGCAGTGTCTTGAGGCTTTTCTGGGACCAAATTGAAAAGGGCGGCCCCATTCGGGTCACAGACCCGCGCGCGACGCGGTACTTCATGTCGGTGCCTGAAGCTGTTCACTTGATTCTGCGCGCCTGCGCGCTCGAAGTGGGAGGCGAGACCTTCGTCTTCGACATGGGCCAGCCGGTCAACATCTACGAGCTGGCCAAGACAATGATGCTCTTCTCCGGAATCCGGCCTGAGAAGGACGTCCCGATCGAGTTCACAGGTCTAAAGGCGGGCGAGAAGGTGACTGAGGAGCTGTGGGAGACATGGGAACAGCCGTTGCCGACTGATTGCGACCGAATCCTGAAGATTTGCAGCCAAAGCGCCGCCGCAGCCGGAACGCTCGCCAAGATCCGGCAAATGGAGGCATTCCTCGCGCGAGAGGACCATGCAGGCTTGATCGAGTTTCTGGGCGACATCATGCCGGAATTTCACGGCGATACGAATTCCAGCACTCTACCGAGCGAAGAAGCGCGGCCGCTCAGCATGGCCAAGTCGGCGGGGGCGGTATGACGATTCCTCTGTCCATGCCTGACATTGGTGAACGCGAGATCGAAGCGGTAACACAAGTGTTGCGATCCGGAAGGCTGAGCCTGGGTCCGGTCGTCGACGAGTTCGAAGAGAAGTTCGCCTCATTCGTGGGCGCGCGGTATGCGGTGGCAACCAGCAGCGGGACATCGGCGCTTCATCTGTGCGTGAAGGCGCTCGGAATTGAGGCCGACGACGAAGTATTGACGACATCGTTCAGCTTTGTGGCATCCACGAACTGCTTTCTGTATGAAGGCGCGCTGCCGGCTTTCGCGGACATCGATTCGGCGACCTTGAACCTGGACCCAGAGAGGGTTCGCGAGGCTATCAACCGTAATTATGCCTGGGATCAAGCAGGCAAACTGCTGGTGAACCGCATAAGCGGCCGGCCGCTCAAAGCCATTCTTCCGGTGCACGTATTTGGTCTGCCCTGCCAGATGGACTCGTTCAGGGAGATCGCCCAGACGCTTAATCTGCGTGTGATCGAGGACGCCTGTGAGGCTCTGGGCGCCGAGTACCGCGGGCGACGGGCTGGCACTCTTGGCGACGCGGCGGCATTCGCCTTCTATCCGAACAAGCAGATGACGACGGCAGAAGGCGGCATGGTAGTGACGAACGAGCGCTGGATTGCCGAACTGTGCCGAAGCCTTCGCAATCAGGGCCGGGACGACACCGCACGATGGCTGCGGCATACCCACCTTGGCTACAACTACCGGCTCAGCGACATCCATTGCGCGCTGGGCCTCGCGCAGCTCGAACGAATCGAGGAACTGCTCGCGCGGCGCGCTCATGTGGCGTCAGTCTACTCGCAGCTGCTTGGCAAGATTCCGGAGATAGCAATTCCCCACGAGCCGCCGGACGCGAAAAGAAGCTGGTTCGTTTACGTCATCCGGTTCGTCGGCCGCCTCGCTCCGGTTCTGCGGGATGCCGCCGTTGACGGCCTCCGCAAGCGCGGGATGGCGTGCCAAACCTACTTTCAGGCGATTCATCGGCAGCCGTACTTCCGCAGCGTCGAATTGATACCGGCGCCTGAGCTTCCCTGCACCGAGGCCGCGGCGGAAACGTGCCTGGCACTACCGTTTTTCTCAACGATGACGGACGAGCAAGTGTTTGAGGTCTGCGCGGCATTACGCGAGATTCTCGGCGAGCGAATTGAAAACGCTGCACCGCAAATCATGGCGGCTGGGCCCTCGGCAGGCTGATTCCTCGCATTCGGGACGGATAACAATGACGGCGATCCAAGAAGTCCAGCGTTCACAGCCGCCCCCTCCCTCTTGGGAAGCCGGAAGGGGAGAGAATTCGCATGCGTCACTCGAATGCCCGTTGTGCGGAAGCGCCGCAACTCGCGCCGCCTTTCGCGATAACGGGTGCACGCTGCGCGTCTGCAGCAATTGCGAACTGTTCTTCGTCGACCCCTATCCCTCTGGCGCGCGGCAGCACGAGCAAATCATCCAGCAGTCGCAGGCGATCGATATTCTCGATTGCAGCGCGCGCTACTCGGGAGAGCGGCTCTACTACGACCGCCATTTCGAAGGCATCGCAAGTGAGTGCGTGGGAGCGCGGTCGATTCTGGATGTCGGGTGCGGTACCGGGCACCTTTTGGAGAGATTTGCGGCGTGGCATGGCTTGGATAGGGCGGGAATCGAGCTGAATCCCGAAGCGGCTGAACTCGCGAGGCGAACCGCACGGTGCGAAGTGTTCGAGGTTCCGCTCGAAGAGTTCCGAAGCGAGCGACGCTTCGACGTGATCACAATGATCAACGTTTTCTCGCACGTGCCTTCGTTCGACGGCATGTTTCGGTCACTGCGGGCTGTGTTACGGCCCGGCGGCAAGCTGATTCTGCGAACGAGTGAGATGAGCTCGAACGTGAGCCGCTGGAACCAGGTCCACTGGGGAATTCCGGACGATTTGCATTTTCTCGGACTTCGCACCCTCGACTTCATCTGCTCCCGGTACGGTTTCGAGATCGTCCGACGGCTGCGAACACCCTTCGAAGACGAACTGTTCCGCGCGTCGAGATGGCGGCAGATGGGACGCAGCTCGATCCAGAACGCCGCAAAGATGGCGGCGCTTGACCTGCCCGGCGCGTTAAGTGCAGCACAGAAGCTTTATACGCACCTGCTAGGCCAGCGGCTCTTCGTCTCGCTCATCGTTCTAAGTCCGACCACGGAGCAGAACAAATGGTAAGCACCGCCGAAGCGACGACGGCGCGCATTTCGCAGCCGCCACTCCTCGTTCGAAAGCTGCGAATGCAGCCGCACGTGTACAGCGCGATCTGCAAGGCCCGCCTGGCCTATTCGCGGCATATTGCCGGCGCGGAGAGCCGCAAGCTCTACCGGCGACACGCCGAATTATTCGGTTTGAACGAATTCGAATCGGCGCAGGTGAAGTCGCTGGAGACCCGGGGCTACGCGCTGATTCGGGATTTCTTCCAGCCGTCGCTTGTCGACCACATTTATGCGAAGGCGGACGAACTGTTTCGCGGCCTTCAGATCGATTGTGGAAGAGCCTATTCGGTACAGACGGGAGAGAAAAGCAGCCTGGCGGGCATCTCGTACGCACAACTCGCCGCCACTGAAAAAATGATCGCATTGCGGGAACCGCTGATTCAGATCCCGGAGGTCATCGGGCTCGCGTTTCACGAGAGCGTCCTGAGGATCGCGGCGGGTTTCCTGGGATATGTTCCGCCTCTCTATCGGGTCACGGTGGTTCGCGATTTTCCGCACAATCGGCCGCTGCACTCGAGCAATTTTCACAAGGACAACGACGAATCGGATTCCCTCCAGATTTTCATCTACCTCGTCGATATCGACGATGCTCACGGTCCGCTCGTGTACGTCCCGGGGACCAATCGTTATGACGTGCGGTCGTGCCGCCCGCGGCTTTCGCGTGACCTGGGACTGCCAGGAAACGACGGCCGCTTCAGCGACGAAGAAATCGAGCGCGTGTACCCGCGCGATACATGGGCCACTCTGCGAACCGGACGCGGCAGCATCGCGGTGATTCATGGCAACGGCATTCACAAAGGCCCGGCTTGGGGGTGTCCCGGGGACCCAAGCAATTCTCCCAGGACCGCGATCAAGCTTGACCTGCATGGCTGCAAGGTCGGCGTGGTTCGCGACGGCAGGGAAAACCGGCTGAGACGTTCCGACTTTGACCGGATGAACGATCTGCAAAAGCTGTTCGCTCACGCGACGATCGTCGACGAAGCACCCGGCACAGGCACCACGAACTAGAGGAGCAAGAGCGATGCATCTGAAGGCTACTGCATCCAGAGCCGCGACATTGCTGGCGAGAAATCCGTCGCTTTTTTGCCGGCTGATGATCGCCAAAATTAATACTGCCCGGCGCATGCCTCCGCTGCCTGTTTCGCGAACCATCAACAATATCGTCTTCGAGTATGACCTTGAGGACTATCGCGGCACGGCGCCCATGTATTTCGGTTCGTATGCGCTGCTCGTGATCGACGCGATGAAGCGCGTCCTGAAATCTGGCGATGTGTTCTTCGATGTGGGGGCAAACGTCGGCTACTTATCCGCGATCGCAGCTGGAATCGTCGGTTCGCGCGGAGAGGTCCATGCTTTCGAGCCGGTCCCAGAGTACTTCCGCAGGCTCCAAAGGCTCGCGCAGCGAAATAGTAGCTATCGCATTGTCCCCATCGAATCTGCCGCCGGAGAAACAGCAGGCAACTGCAAGATCTACGTGACGCGAGAGCCAGGACAAAACACGCTCGTTCCTGCATACAAGTCCGGGCCCGAAATCGTGGACGTGCTGCAAGTGCGCGTGATTAGGCTCGATGAATACATCGAGGCGAACCGGATTCGACGCATTGCGCTCATCAAGATCGACGCTGAGGGGTACGAACTGCCGGTCCTGAGGGGCCTTGAGCGGCATTTTGCTAAACAGGGAAACCGCCCGCCAATCATCTGTGAGATTGCTCCGCGTGCATACCCACTCATGGGTCGCAAAATTTCCGAGCTCACAGAATACCTGGGGCAGTTTGGCTATTCCGCGAGAGATCTGGTCGATGGCGTCACGCCCGTGGATTTAGGCGCGGTCGAACATGTGGAAGACGTGCTGTTTGTTTCTGAGGCGACTGCATAGATGAGTTCTGCTACGCAGACGCCGGGTGTTCCACGAAGAGCGTGGCTGCTCAGCTCGAGGGCGGCGATTCTGGGGGCTTCCCTGCTCGTTAGCCTGGCGGTCTTCGGCTTGTCTGGCAATCCAACGACGGCGCTGATCTACACGGCCGGCGCCGCTGCGGCGATCGGATTGTTGCTGCATCCGGAACTGGCATTGGCTCTGTTCGTTGTCGTGGGCGACATCAAGGGCGACGACCGTGTCGCCTCGCTCTTGCCCTTCGACCTCACGCTGGCCTTTGCCGCGTTGGTTGCAGCAGGCATCGCCCTCAAGCTGATTCGCGGAAAGCGCGTCGCCGCAATGCCGCCGGCGTACTTTCTGTGGATTCCTCTGGTCGTCATGATGGCGATTAGTCTGAGCTATACCCCGGAATTCGACGCGGGCCTGGAGAAATTAGGGCGATTTCTGCTGATCACCGGAATCGCGATTGTCGCTCCCTTCTTCGCGCTGGGGACCCCCAGAGAAATGAAGCGCTTCCTCATCGGATTCGCGACTGCGGCGTATGCAATCTGCGTTTTCTCGCTCTCGCGATTGGGCGGCTCCGAGCGCCTTGTCAGTCCCAGCGACAACACAATTGGCCTCGGACATGTCGCTGCCGCGTTGATCGCCGTGATCTGGTTCGCCGCGGTTCCTCGCTCTTCGCTCAGCAGACGAATGCTCATTTATCTGCTGCTGGCGGCTCCCGTGGCGGCGCTGATCGGTGCAGGCGCCAGGGGCGCAGTCGTTGCGCTCGCGGTGGTGATTCTCGCGAGCCTGTTCTTGTTTCGCTGGCTGTTGCTCGACGTGCTCGGCCTGATTGCGGTGGGCCTCGCAGTGCTCCCGTGGCTCAATATTCCGCAGTCGTCGCTCGAATATCTCGCGACGCTTGTCACGGACCGCAGCGCGAGCGCTTTGCTGGATTTTCGTGGTGCCCTGTTGAATTACGGTTGGGAGCTGCTGCAGCGCCATCCTCTTATCGGGGCGGGCATCGGAGGCTTCCGGTACTCCTCGCCGAACCCCGGCGCCTTCAAGTGGCCGCATAACGTCCTCCTTGAAATCGCGTGCGAGTTGGGGATTCCGGCGGCCTTCCTGGTCTGCGCGCTCTTTGGGTCCGCTCTGAGAGAAAGCTATCGCCAAGTGAAGGACGGCCAGTCGCACTATTTCGCGATCTCGACGGTCGCGGCCGCGCTGCTGGCCATTGGAATTATCAACGCGCTGAACACGGGAGATATCAATTCGGACCGTTCGACCTGGCTGTTTATGAGCCTGGTGTTCGTCGTGCGTTCCTATCGACTCCGGGACGCAAACTTTTGCAGCGTTCAATACGGACAGACGAAGCCTGTTCTTGCGTAAGGCATGGAAGACATGAGCGAAGTGGCTGTCTTGCAGCGACAACCTCAGCGGGATGCGCGCTCTTCAGAGGCGGGAGCCTCCGCGCGGCTGCCGAGCGTTTGCCATTTCACCACAGCGCATACAGCTCTCAAGAGCCGCTCCTTCCACCGGCAATGCCTCCCGCTTGCCGAGGCTGGCTTCCCGGTTTCGTTTGTGGCGCCAATTCCTCACGCCGACACTGGACCGGTTGCCTTGTGCTCGCTGCCGCGCCGCCGCAATCGAATTCGTCGTTCGATCGTCAATCTGTTGCGCGCACTGCTCAACCAACAAGCCGGCCTCTACCACTTTCAGGACCCGGAGCTGCTCCCCCTGGCTCTGGTGCTGAAGATCATCTTTGGAAAGCGCGTCGTTTATGACGCGTACGAGGATTTCCCCTCGATGGCCCGGGCGAGTGGCTCAATTCCTCGAGCACTTCGGCCACTTGCCTCCAAAAGTATTGCCATTCTGGAGTCAATTGCGGCTCGCTGCCTGGATGGGCTCATGACCGCCGACCCCTTCACCCTTCGACGCCTTGCCCGAACTGGAGGAAGCCGCAAGCTCGTATTTCACAATTTTCCGAACCTGGATTTTTTCCCCGAGCCGACGCCCCTGCCAAAGGTGTTTGACGTGGTCTACCGCGGCGGCATGTCGGAACGCTCGGGCACTTGCGTCTTGCTGGACGCTATGAAGCTCCTCGCGAATCAGTCTCGGCGCGTCCGAGCGCTCTTGATTGGATACTTCGATAGCCGCGACGATGAGATTCAGCTGAGCGAACGGGTCCGCGCGCTCGGTCTCGAATCGCAGGTGGAAGTCCGAGGCCGAATCGAGCACGAAGAGATGGCGGCCGCCTTGAGCCAGGCAAGGATCGGCGTCTGCCCGTTGCAAGCGGTGCCCAAGTTCCTGCTGAACATCCCCGTGAAGGTATTCGAATACTGGGCGTGCGGCTTGCCTGTCGTTGCGAGCGATCTGCCTCCGATTCGTCCGTATTTTCGAGGCACCGAGGGCGGACTCCTCTTTCGTGCGGGAAGCGCCTCTCAATTCGCCCACTCTCTCGCATGGTTGCTTGATCATCCTGGAGCCGCAGCTCAAATGGGAAGAAACGGCCGAGCGGCAATCGTCGAACGATTCAACAACGCCGCAGAGGTTCGGAGATTGAAACGCGACTTCGTCAAAATCGCGGCGACTGAATCTGCAAGGAGCGAGGACTTCGCGGATGCTCGAACCCCTTGTGAGATCTAACCTCCAGCGCTGGCTGCGGCTTTACGACCGCTTGCCGGCTCCCGCTCGAAATCTCGCCACATCCACGCGCGGCTGGCTCCTATCTCGGATCCGGTATGCGCCATCGACCTTTGCAATCCTAGATGGCCTGCGCGAGCACGAATCCTGGACGCCGGCGGAAATCTCTTCGTATCAGCTCGCACGTGCGCAGAGAACATTGGACTGCGCTCGGCGAACGGTTCCCTTCTATTCTTCCTATCCCTCGCTCCAGCTCCGCAGCCTGGAAGACCTTAGATCGTTGCCGATCCTTCGCCGCGAAGTCGTCAGGAGCAATCAGGAGCACTTTGTTTCCGGCGCCGTCCGGCGGAGCGACCTGATTCGCGCAGGAACGACTGGAACGACCGGCTCCAACCTGCGCGTGGCCTACACGGAAGAGGCACTTCGCCACAACTGGGCATTCCTCCTGCGCCAGTGGTCGTGGGCGGGAGTCGGCCCGCGTGAACCCCGCGTCACGCTATATGGCTCCAGGATCGTGCCTGCCAATCAGAGCACTCCTCCTTATTGGGCCTTCAATCTGCCGGAACGGCAGGTGCTGCTGAGCATTTTTCATCTTTCCGAGAGGACGGCGCCAACGTACCTGGAGTTCCTGCGTCGCCAGCAAGGAAAAATACTCGAAGGGTTCCCCTCGGTGCTTGGCATACTCGCTGATTTTCTCCTGCGCCGCGGGGAGACGATTCCGATGCGCGTGGCATTCACTAGCGGCGAGCCGCTGTACGCCTCCGTGCGGAGGAACATCGAGCAAGCTTTCCAGACGCGCATTTTCGACAGCTACGGAATGACGGAGTTCTGCGGCCTCATCCAGGAATGCGAACGCGGAACCATGCATCTGATTCCAGACTATGGGTTTCTCGAGATCGTCGATGATCGCGGCGAGCCCGTGCAAGAAGAACAGGAAGGGCATCTCGTGTGGACCGGCTTCATCAATCCCGCGATGCCACTCATTCGCTATCAGATCGGGGACCGGGGAATATCTCTCGCCGGTACACGCTGCCGCTGCGGTCGCTCGTTTCCTGTAGTCGTCCCGACGATCACGCGCGAAAGCGACATCCTCCGTTGCCCCGATGGCCGCCTCTTTTCGCCGCGCGCACTCAATCAGTTGCTGAAGGAATCGAGCGCGCTCCGATTCTGCCAGTTCGTGCACGACCAGCGCGAAAGAGTGGTCGTGCGAGCGGTTGCAGGCAACGGCCGCGCGCTCGACGACCTGATGCGGATTCGAGGGCAACTCCAGGAACTGTTGGGACCGCAGATCACCGTCACCGCGGGCCTGGCATCGGAGCCGCTTGCCGGTCCGGGGGGCAAAATCGCTCTGATCCTGAATCGAGTCGAACAATGAGCGACGTAAATCTCATCGTCAACGCCGACGATCTCGGCATGAGCCGCGGCATAACCGACGGAATCATCGTGGCGCATCGCTACGGCCTCGTCACCAGCGCTTCGCTCATGGCAAATATGCCGGACGCCGAGCGCGCGCTGATGCGTGCGAAGGACCTGCCCCGGCTCGGCGTCGGTGTTCACCTGAATATCTGCCAGGGCCGCCCGGTCTCGCCTCCGAACGAGATTCCAACCCTCGTCGACCAAACAGGAACATTCCTTTCGCCCGCGAAGATCGCGCGCAACCTTCTCTATGGGCGCGTCTCGCAGCGGGAAATTGAAGCCGAATTTCGGGCGCAGATCCGCTGGATGAAGGAGCGCGGATTGGAACCGACGCACGCGGACTCTCATCACCATGTGCACCTCTATCCTGCCGCCGCGCGGCCGTTTGTTCGGGCTCTCGAGGCGGAAGGAGTGCGTTGCATTCGGTCAGCACGCTGTGCGACATGGCCCAAGAGCAGCTCGTGGGGAGGGCCTCACGAAGGCAGCGTCGTGCGCCGCCTGCTGGTGCAGGGCTACCGGGCCACTCTTCAGAGAACGCTGCTTCGACGATTCGAATCCACAGACAGTCGAATTTCATTTCATTCACACGACCGGAAGAACTCACCCGCGCTCTATGAACGCTGGAAGGCGGCTCTTGAAAACCTTCCGGCCGGCATTTTCGAGCTGGCGTGCCACCCGGGGCTCTTCGAACGGGGATTTTCGGAGACCGATGCGATACGAGTTCAACGTGAGATGGAAATGGCCTGGCTCACGGACCCGGAACTTCGCCAGATTATCGATGCGAGGGGGATTCGACTCGTCAGTTATCGCACATTGACCGGGACGGAAGGACTGCATCCCGTCGGGCTGGAGGCAGCGGTTTCATGATTCACGCCGCGGCTACTACCGTGTTCTGGACGTGCGTCGCCGCAGTCGTGTGGGTCTACTTCGGCTACCCGGCTGCTCTTCGAGCAGGTTGGCTTGGACGGCGGAGAAGCTTCACACGCCGGGAATCGTTTCCGCTCGTCAGCGTGATTATTCCGGCACGAAATGAGGAATCCTCAATCAAGGCCAAGATTCGCAATTTGCTGTCCTCGGATTACCCGCGCGACCGCCTCGAAATACTCGTCGGCAGCGACGGTTCTTCCGATCGCACGGCGCAGATCGTCGAGCGATTCGCAAGCGACGGCGTCGGCCTCATCTCGTTCCCACAGCATCGCGGCAAGAGTTTCATCCAAAACGGACTCGTGGACGCTTCGTCCGGTTCCATCTTGATTTTCACGGATGCCGATTGCTTCGTCGCTTCTCACGCTCTGCGGCTCCTGGTTGCTAATTTCGCTGATCCACGAGTGGGACTCGTCACCGCCTGCCCTTGCTATCGTAACGCGGATGAATCGTCGACGACCCACAATGAAGGCCTCTACTTGCGCTACGAAACCTGGCTGAGAAATGGAGAAAGCGAGAGGGGAATTCTCGCCATGGGGTCGGGCGCGCTCTTTGCAATGCGCCGTTCGCTGTGGCAGCCGCTTGATGCGCACCACGGCGACGATTTCGTTCTTCCGCTGCAGGTAGCTCGTACCGGGATGAAGAACATACTCGATACCTGCGTGGTGGCGTTCACGCGTCTGGCCCAGAGCGAACCTCAGGCGATGCTCCGGCTTAAGGTGCGCATCGTGAGCAAGGACTTTCGCGCGCTCCTGGCCAATCGAGCACTCCTGAATCCATTCCGGTACGGAGCGGTGGCGATAGCCCTCTGGTCACACAAACTCCTGCGATGGCTCGTTCCCTTCTTCTTGCTTGCTTTGCTCAGCAGCAACCTCGACCTCCTGAGTGGCCCACTTGCTCGAATCACGCTGGCTCTGCAGGTCGCCTTTTATCTGCTCGCTCTCGTCGGCTTCGTTCTGCGCGGCCGGCGGAACCGCGGACCGTGGTCTGTTCCACTTTCATTTTGTGTGGTGAATGTGGCCGCGGCGCTTGGAATTCTCAAGTGTCTGTCCGGACGTCCGTCGGGAATGTGGGAGACGGAACGCGCGCCGTCAGCAGAAACGGTGCGATTCGATCGGCGCCTGTCGGCGGATTGAAGATGAAACGACGACAAATATTCCTGAACGCGGTGACGACCCTTGTTCAGGTGTTGCTCAGCGCCACAATTCTCTTCTTTCTGTACCGGTTTCTGATTCGCACCCTTGGATTGGAGCGGCTCGGAATCTGGTCTCTGGTCTTGGCGACCACGTCTGTCGTTACGCTCGCAAATCAGGGATTTTCGACCAGCATCATCAAGTTCGTTGCGAAGTATGTCGCCCGCAAGGAGCGTGGCGATGTTTGCCTGCTGGTCCAGACAGCCATGATCTCTGTCGGCGCGCTTCTCGGAATCGCCTTGGTCGGACTCTATCCCGCCGCACGGTGGATCTTGCACGTCGTTTTGCCGTTCGGAAGCGTTTCGGAGGCGTACCGGATTCTTCCGTACGCCTTTCTCGCCCTCTGGATCAATCTGACCGGCGGCATCCTGCAGGCAGGCCTCGCCGGACATGAGCTGATCACCGAGTGCAACTATGTCGAGTTGGCCGGTTCGGCGCTCTATCTTTTTCTGGCGTTCTATCTCGTTCCCGCGCACGGGCTGCTGGGATTGGGCTACGCGCAGGCGATTCAGGCAGGAATATGCTTTCTCGCTGCGTGGCTCCTCTTGAAGCGGCGCATTCCAGACTTGCCTCTCATTCCGCGCCGGTGGAATCGCCGGCTCTTTCGCGAGGCGGCCGGCTACGGTCTGAATTTCCAGATCATCACAGCCAGCCAGGCGCTGCGCGAGCCGGTTACAAAGGCCCTGATCACCAAATTCGGAGGGCTCGCGATGACGGCTCTCTACGAAATGGCCGCGCGCTGCGTTGTTACCGTCCGCGAACTGATCGTTCAGTCTAATCAGGTACTCGTGCCGACCGTGGCGGGCCTCCACGAAAAAGACCCGAAACTGATTCCCTCGGTCTATCGCGAATCGTATCGTCTGATTCTGTTCCTCGCGTTGCCCGCGTTCGCCTTTCTCGTGGTCCTGAGCCCGCTCATCTCGGTGATTTGGATCGGTCGCTACGAGCCTGTTTTTGTCACTTTCGTCGCGCTGCTTGCTGTCGGGTGGCTCGTGAATTCCCTCAGCAATCCAGCATACGTCGTCGATCTGGGAACAGGAGCCCTGCGATGGGTGACGATCGGCTGCCTGGCTACAGCCGTTCTAAACGCCGTCCTCGGATTCGCCGCGGGAGCCAGGTTTGGAGGAGTCGCCGTCGTTGTTGCGTCCGTCGCATCGCTAATCGCGGGCTACCTGACCGTCGTCGCCGCCTATCACATCCGAAATCGAGTCCCGTTTCGCCAATTGCTCCCCGCGGAAAGCAGCGGGATTGCTCTCACGAGCGCTGTGGGCGCGCTGATTTTTCTTCCTTTCTTCCGCTTTTCGCCAGCGAACGCGGCGCTCTCGCTGCGAACTGCGGCTGGCTTCATCGCCGCTGCGGTGACCATGATCGTCGTTCCGATGTGGATTCACCCGATGCGCAAGCGCCTTGTCAGCTGGGTCCTTGCGAAAATCCCGGCGCAGTGAGTCGCTAAGAATGAGCTTGCCCGCATTCACTTTATGGAAGGCGCCCGAGGGAGCATCGCCCGTTGTCTACGTCGCTGTTTGCGGCGACTTCCTGCCGGCGGGCAATCTGGCTCTTGGCGGACCGGGGGCCTGGCGGGAGAGAGCTGCTCTGATCGCGCCGCTTTTCGACGGTGTGGCCTCGACGATCGTCAACCTCGAAAGCACCGTCGGCACCGCAGGCCTTTCGCCGCGAAAACTCAACGGCTTGGGAACCATCGTCACGGCACCCGACGCGAGCCTTGACTATCTCGAAGCGATTGGAGCTCATGCCGTAGGCCTCGCGAACAATCATGCGTATGACTTCGGACCTGCCGGCGTCAGGCGCACGCGCGAGGCGATCGCGAATCGCGGAATGGTTCCTCTGGGTGCGGGATTCGATCTGTGCGCGTCGCCGGAGGTCTCGATCTGGCAGGGACCCCGCCAAATACGAGTCGGCTATTGGGCTGCTGGAAAGGCAGTATCCGACGCGGCAACTCGAAAATCGGCCGGCGTGGAGCCGGCGCGCCTCGACCGTGGAACGGAAGCCCTCGAAATCATGCGGCGGCAGGGCGCGACTTGCTGCATCGCGTTGCTTCACGCGGGCTGCCTCCGCACAAACTATCCTGATCCCGAAGATGTCCGCCTGCTGGATGGCCTGGCCGAAGGCGGATTCGACATCGTTGCCGCGTCGCATTCGCACCGAATCAGCGGCGCCAGAACAATTCAGCGCCACAATAGACGCCCTGCCTTCTGCTTCTACGGTCTCGGCAGCCTCGTCTCCGGCTACATCGCATCTCCGGAAGAACGCGAGGGTCTGATTGTCGTAGCCGGTCTCGACGCCCACGGCGCTCTCGCGCGCGTCGAAGTCCGCCCGCTTCTACTTGCGGCCGATGGATTCGCTCGCGTTCCCGCGGCCGAATCAAGTGAGTCGATTCTCAATCGATTCCGCACAATCTCGTCCGAAATCGAGAACGGCTCCTACGAAAAACTCTTCTATCGCGATATGTCGCGCGGCCTCATGCGCCTTTACCTTCGCGACGCCCGCCGCGCCCTCCACCAATCCGGCGTCCGCGGACTCGCCCGCAAAGCCGCGCGCCTGCGAATGCGTCACCTTCGACGCCTCGCCCACAGGATCGTCGGATGACCCAGACCGCCGCCATCGGCATGACCAGCATCACGGCCGTCGCGGCCTTTGTGTTTTCGCTGCTTTTGACGCCGCTCGTCGCTCGAGCCTGCCTTCGCGCCGGCATTCTCGACCGCCCGGGGCCCCTGAAGATTCACGCGCGTCCCGTCCCGCGCCTGGGCGGTATCGCGGTCACCATCTCAATCATCGCCGCCGCCTTCGCGACGCCCGCGTCTCGCGCCGCGATGCCGTGGCCGTTCGTCGCCGGCCTCGTACTCATCTGCTTCACCGGCTTCGTCGACGACGTTCGCGGCCTCTCTCCCGCCGTTCGGCTCGCCGCGCAGTTCCTGGCCGCCTTCGCCCTCTGGTACACAGGATGGAAAATCCCCGGCCTTCCCGCAGGTCCAGCCAACGTCTCCGCGGCCTGGAGCCTGGTCGCAACCTCCATTTGCGTCGCTGCCTTCTGCAACGCCTTGAATTTTCTGGACGGTGCGGACGGCATCGCCGCCGGCACCACCGCCATTCTCGCGCTCGCCTACATCCTCTTGCCCGCGGCGCTCA
Organism: Candidatus Limnocylindrales bacterium; assembly: GCA_035501415.1. Classification (GTDB taxonomy): domain Bacteria; phylum Acidobacteriota; class Terriglobia; order Acidiferrales; family UBA7541; genus Palsa-295. The sequence continues at coordinate 147,977 of DATJWH010000028.1, forward strand.
CGTCTGCGCTCACGCGCGACATCGCCTCCGCTCTCCTCGCATCTTGTCTCGGATTTCTCGTCTTCAATTTCCCGCCGGCCAAGATCTTCCTCGGCGATTGCGGCAGCACCGCGCTCGGCTTCTGTGCCGCGTTTCTCGCGCTCGACTTCTACCGCACAAACGGCGCACACGGCGCAACCGGTGCCATCACTCCGAACGCCACCACAGCCGCTTTCCTCGCTTTCCCCCTCATCCTGGCAGGTCTGCCCCTTCTCGACGCTGCCTTGGCCGTCATTCGCCGCCTCAAACATGGCGGTTCGCCGCTGTATGGCGACCGTCGACACAGCTACGACTTGTTGCTCGCCCGCGGATGGTCTCCGCGACGCGTCGCGTTCGCCTGCTACTCAATCACCGCCGCACTCGCCGCAGTCGGATGCCTCGCGCTGCGCTTCAATCCTCGCGCACTCATCCCGGCAGGTTGTGCCGCAGTAATCCTTCTGCTGGCCCCCGCAATTCGCTTGGGCGCGCTTCGCACTGCGAGCGAGAAGCCGCAACCGCCGCAACCGCAATCATCGTGCCGGGATTTGAGCCTTACCAGATAAACCTAAAGACGGGACTGCGACTACGTGGTGGGATTCGAGAGGATCGTTCGCGCCGCGCGCCGATTGCGTTCCTTTGAAGTTGTCCGCTTCTGCACGTTTCCGAGCTGAACCAGGATCTTGCGCAGCTTTGCGCGCTCTTCCAGATCCATCTCCACGACTTCGAACGCGCGCGCTTGCGTATTCGCGTCGCGAACGATGGTCTGCGCCTTCACGGTCTTTTGCGCGGCGCTCATGCGGAACGAAACGACGCTGCCCGGGTGCAGGCTTTGTTCGCACACCGCGACACCGCCGCCAAGCGTCATCTCCGGAATTTCGACGTTGCAATTTTCCTTCAGGTTCGTCGTCGCGGCAGACACGGGCCGCTCCAGCCGCAGCCGAGGATAGCGCCGCTGCCTCATCGCTGAAGATTCAGGATCGGCGTCGAGCGGCTCAATCGAGAATTCCGCGATGCTCAAGCCGCTGCGCGGCACGAAGCTCTTCACCCAATCCGGATCGATCTTCTCCATCGCCTGCGTCGCCACCAGGCGCAGTTCCGAAGGATACGCCCAGCGCCACGTCTTGCGAGTCTCCGCGATCTTTCGCAGCACGGCCTCCGCGCCCGACGTGCGAAGCCGCCCGAGAGCTTCGATTGCCTTCAGCCGCAGGTAGTCGGTTCCTTCCTTCGGCATGTCGCCTTCCGCAATCCGCAAGAGGCGCATGTCCGCCGACTGTTCGCCCGCCATTCCGACTTCGTCCACTGCAAGCGGCCGGATCAGCGTATCCATATAATCGAAGAGCTGAAGCAGCAACCTCCCTCGTTCGGGGGAGCCGCTCGACGCCACTTGCCGCACCACGCGGTCGTGCGCCGTGCGCTTCCACTCCTGCATTCGGAGGGGCAGCGTCTGCTCCACCGTATCCAGATCGATTCTCGATAGGAGGCCGATCATGTCGATCGCCTCCATCGGATTCCCTTCTCGCAGCACTTTTCTCAGGTGATCCAGCGCTTCGGGTCCCAGCGTCTGCATCATCGCAATCAGCAGCTCGCAATCTTCCCGGAATCCTGCGCGGCTGAACCGCACCGCGATGTGTTCGGCCGACGGCGTCGGCATTCGCCGCAGCAAATCCGTCAGGCCGTTCGGAACCTCGCCAGTTCGCAGTGCCTCTTCGATGAATTCCGGCAGCCGGTTCTCAATCGCGATTCTCGGCCGGATGTTCTTCCCGATGCCGGGCCGCTCCGCTTCCACGTAGTCCAGCAGTTCCACCGACTTCTGAATTCCGGCGTAAGACCGCTTTTTCGCGGCCTCTTGCGATAGCCGGACGAACGCCGCGCTCACCAGGCTCTGCAGCTCCGAGTCCGTCTCTTCCGCGAGCTGCACTCCGATCTGGCGAATCGTATCCGTCAGCAGCTTTTCGTCGCCGTCCGCGTAGACCCCGGCCAATTCCGCAAGTCCCAGCGCCGTCTGCCGCCGGACTTCCGTCGACTTGTTCTTGATGCAATTTGAGTAGTTTCGGAGCACCTTCTCGATCTCTTCGTTCTCGTTCTTGGCCTTCAGTTGCTCCACGTGCTCCCGGATTTTCGCCGGCGGTACGCACCACGCTTCCGACGAATCCAGCACCGCCTTTTTCTTCTCTTCCGGTACCTGCGCCCAGAACTGTTGCGCCAGCATGTCGGCGTGCGATTCCACCGAAAGCCCCGCGCGCGTCATCTTTTCCTCGTAGATTCCGAGGACCTTCCGCAGCGCGTCCAGTTCCTGGTCCATGTCGTTCAGCAGTTGGCGCACGGCGTTCACTTGCACGTCGCCGCGCTCGTAGCTCTCCAGCGCGAATCGAACCGCGATGTGTTCCGCCAGCTTCAGCAGCGTCGGCTTGTCCGACGATTCGCTCGGCGCCTGTGCCGCGAGCGCCGAGAGAGCCTGGCTGATCGTGAATCGCGCGCGCCGCGGCAGCGTCGAAAGCCGCGATTGGAATGAGCTGGGATCGATCTTGTCTTTGTTGCCCTCGTTCGTGCGCGCAATCTGCGCCAGCATCTGCAGAATGCCCTGCAGTTCGTCTTCGTGCAGGGTCATCAGGCCGGTTTCGACGGCCATCGTCGCGCCGGCTCCGCGCGCGGACCGCGTGGCGCGTATTCCCGTTGTCGCGCTCGCCCACCGGCTCGGACCTGCATCTCCCGCGCCGCCTGGTCCGCGATGCCGTGCCGGCCCGCCGCCTCCGGGGCCACCACCAGGACCACCCGCATCGGGACCGCCGGGTCGGCCTGCGCCTCCTGGTCCACCATGGCCAGGGCCAAAATGTCCTCCGCCCTGTCCCGTGCCTCCCGGACCCGGCGCGCCAGAACCTCCCACCCCGCCGCCGCCCCAGCCTGGCCCAGCGCTTCCCATTCCAGCGCCGCCGCCAGCGCCGCCACCCGGCGCACCGACTCCCGCGACAGGACCGCTCAACGCGATGCCGTTGCCGGATCCGCTTCCCGGGCCACCCGCGCCTCCGGGCGATCCATCTGCTTCTGACTTCAGCCAGAATCCTCCGGCATTGGGATCGAGCGGCGTTCCTCCGCCGCTTCCTCCCACGATATTCCATGTACCTGCGTCGCCCGTTGCGCCGCTTCCGGAACCACCGCCCTCGCTCGAGCCTGTGCCGCCACCGGGCCCCGCAAAACCGCCGCCGGGTCCTCCCGCAGATGGCGCGCCTCCCACTACCACTCCTCCGCCTTCAAGGTGACTGCCACCCGCCGGAAGCGCTCCGGTCTGGCCCGCGCCTTCGACCGCAGTGCCGCCAAAACCGCCGCCGCTGCCCGGCGCACCAGCTGCGCCGCCAGGGCCATATCCACCGAAGCCGGAGCCCTGTGCGCTCGACGACTCTCCTGAATATCCTCCACCCGAATAGCCGCCAGTGCCGGTCCCCGGGCCACCTCCGCCCGGTCCGTATCCGCCATCAGATCCATAGCCGCCCGAGCCACTGCCGCCTCCACCCGGACCGCTTCCGTAACCAAAACCACCTCCGGGGCCGTAGCCGCCTCCGGAACCGTCTCCGCCTGAACCATCGCCGTACCCGCCGCCTCCACCGGAACCGCCTCCGGGGCCGCCGGGACCGCCCGGCCCGCCCTTGGTTCCCTCTGCGGCCACGATCAACTGCAGCAGTTTCTCGGGATCCTTGAAAAGCTCGTCCTGCTGTTCGGTGGTGAGTCCCATCGTGCGTGCGGCAAGCTGCGCGGCGACCGTTGTCTTCGCCACTGCGGAATCAGCCGGTACGAAACAAACTTCATTGACGTGGATGTTGGGATCGCCCTGCAGCGCCAGTTTCAATTGCTCGGCGACCTGCGCCGGCTTCGATCCGCTGCCCGTCGGAAACCCACGCACGAACTTGGCGAGGCTCGCTTGTGTAACCTTCGGCGAAAAGTGAATGCTCGCGATTCCTGCCGCGGAGAGCATTCGGGCAAAACTCTTTTCAGCGGCGGCGGATTCAAGGGGAGTTCCATCCAGCAGGAGCTGATCGCCCGAGACGGCCAAAAGCAAGCCCGCCTCGTTGTCGCCCAGCGCGGTTTTCAGCTCCGTCCAGGCAGTTTCATACTGCTTGGCCGTCCGCGGATGGCCGAAGTCGTACATCCGGGCAAACTTTAGCAGGATGTTCAGGCTGCGCACGAACGCGCGTGCCGCCGTGGTACGTTTATCGGTATTGACGCTCATATCCTAGATTGGCGGAGCCCCGCCTTTCACAAAATTATGAAGGGGAAGGTCTTAGGCGGGCAATGGTACTTGTAGCCTGCTGAGTACTAACGGTTAGTCTAGTCCTCTGCTGGGAATAAAGTCCTGGGCCTATCGCGTGGGAATTTTGGCTTGCCCTTTCGTTCGCTGCTGGTCGAGCCAGGTCCGTAACTCCTTGACCTCGTTGAGGATAGCCTCTGCATCTGCCTGCTGAAGCCTGGCCAGCCTCTGCCGCCGTTCGGAGCCGCCGCTCGGCAATATTCCTACGAAACGCACCCGCGCCGATCGCGCCGCGAGTGCATCGTCGATATTGTCGCCAACGTAGATTGCTTCGGATGGATCCCGCCCGTCCAGAATCTTCAGAAGGCCCTCCGGATCCGGCTTCGGAAGCTTGACCTCTTCCACCGTAACGACTCGCTTGAAAAATCCCCGCACGCCCGTTCGGTCGAGCGTGTAATTCAGCTCCTGCCGGTTTCGCCCGGTGAAAAGATCCAGTTCGTAGTCTTTCGAGAGCCTTTTCAGGCTCCGTCGCGGCAGCATCCAACGCTCGCGGCGCACGTTTCCGTCCCGATCCTTCCCCCAGTACAACTCCACAAACTTCCGCTTCACTTCTTCGTACTCGAAATTGCCGCCCAGCGACCGCACCCAGGCCGTCGAGAGCTTCCAGTCGTCGTTGTAGCCGGAGCGATTCTTCCAGCGATGCCATTCCGCGGCCGTCACCCGTTTGCCGGTGAAAAATCGTACTGTCTCAAGCGTCGTTTTCAGGAAGGATCCGCGCACGTCGACCAGCACGCCGTCGACGTCGAAGATGATGATCGAGGGTGGCCTCACCGGACGAAAAATCTTCAAGCCTGGGATTCGCCGGGTTCGTCTTTGGAGGGCGAGTCTTCGCTGCTCTTGCTGCTCGGGGCCGGTTCTTCGGACGATGACTCTTCGCTTGCCTCACTGCCTGATGCTGATTCCCCGGACGGTTCTTCAGCCGGCAATTCGCTGTGGAGAGTCTCGGACGACCATGCTTGGCCCGGCGCTGCCGCTGCGAGAGCGGTTTCCGCTTGGACTCCGGACGCCGGAGCAGCGCTGTCCGCCTCAGGCTTTGCGGGCTCCGCAGACGCTGTCGCCGCTTGGGCCTCCGCGGTGAGCGTCTCAAGCCGCTTCTGGAGCGCGCCGGCCAGGAGATCGATCACCATCTTCACGCCGCTTCCGTCCGGATCCTTGGTGGGATTGTAAGCGGTCACTTCGATTGCGGCTAAGTTCTTCTGCTGTGCGAAAACTTCGATCGCTTCGCGCACTTCTTCCAGCTGCAGCCCGCCCGTCCCGGGATAATTCGTGGCTGAAAACCCGCTGATCACATCCACGTCGAAATGCAGGATGAATTCGTGATCGTTGCCGTGGATGCGCTCCACCGCCGCCTTTGCCGCGGCCGTCGCGCCCTTCGCGTGAATGTCGTCAGCGGTGTACGTACGCAGCGGTACGCGTCGAAGAACCTCTTCTTCGCTCGGGTCGAGCCGATCGATCCCAAAGAGCGCCAGGTCAGGCTCGCGAACCAGCGGGGGCTCGCCCCAGAACCTCACAAGTTCGGCGGCGCCACGGCCCGTCAAATGCGACACCACCATTCCATCGAGGCATCCCGAAGGAGTCGTCGCGGGAGTGTTCAAATCCGCGTCGCGGTCCATGTAGACCAGGCCGACATTCCGGAAATACCGCCGCGCCCCGGCAACCGCCGCGAGAGCGACGGAGCAATCGCCGCTCAGGATCAGCGGCAGCGCTCCCGATTTGACGGCTTGTTCCACGCGAGGCTTCAGCGCTTCGAGCGCTGCCAGCACACCCGGCAGATTGCGCGCGCGCGGGCTTTCGTCATCCTGTTTGTAGACTTGGGGAGGATCGTCGCCGAGGTCGGTAACTTCGTATCCGATGTTCGTGAGTCGGTGGGCTAAACCTGCAGACCGGAGAGCCGATGGTGCTCCTTCGTGCCCCGCCGACATCGCGGCCGCACTGGTGGGCGCACCCAACAAAGAGATCCTGTTTGGCTGGCGGACGATCTTGACCGCCACTCATCTCTCCTTATGTACGCACTCGCTGGATAAACTACATCAATGGCCCGCGGGGCCCTGATGAGCGGCCAATTCCGCAGGCAGCGTGAATCGCACATCCTCGCGAATCAGATCCAGATCGCGCTGATTCGTGAATCCCATCTTGGAGAGCCGTTGGCTCACTTGTTCCACCAGAACTTCCGGTGCGGAGGCTCCCGCTGTCAGGCCAAGCGTCGAAACGCCACCGACCCATGATTCGTCGATGTCGTTCGCATCCTCGATCAGCCGCGCCGCCACTCCTGCGCGCTTCGCCACTTCCACCAGGCGGTTCGAGTTCGAGCTGTTCGCCGAGCCGACCACCAGAATCAATTCCACTTCGCGAGTCAGGGCTTCCACAGCTTCCTGGCGGTTTTGCGTCGCGTAGCAGATGTCATCGGACGCAGGCCCCACGATGGACGGGAACCGCTGCCGCAATCGCGCGACGATCTCCTGCGTATCGTAGAGCGAGAGCGTCGTCTGCGTCAGAAACGCAAGCCGGTCCGGATCGGGCACTTCGAGTTGATCCACTTCCTCGACGCTGCCAACCACAACCGTCTGATCCGGAGCCTCTCCCGAAGTTCCCACGATCTCCTGGTGATCCCGGTGGCCGATCAGAATCAGCGTTCGGCCTTCCCGCGCGAACTTGAGCGCCTCCAGATGAACCTTCGTCACCAGTGGGCACGTTGCATCGATCACACGCAGTTGCCGCTCTTGCGCCTCGATTCGCACGCGAGGCGGCACACCGTGCGCGCTGAACACCAGAACCGCTCCAATCGGCACCTCTTCGATGGATTCGACGAAAATCGCGCCTCTTCGTCTCAGTTGATCCACCACATACCGGTTGTGCACAATCTCATGATGCACGTAGACCGGGCGCCCATACGCTTCGAGGGCTAATTCCACGATATCCACCGCGCGTACCACGCCGGCACAGAAGCCGCGCGGGCGCACCCGCACCAGCGTCTTGGCGCCGTGATTCGTCCCGTGAATGTGGGTCAGCGTCAAATTGCTCTCCGTAAACCCACCTAGTTTACCTGAAAGCGGGTTCGCGCTGCCACTTCGTTCGACTCTGTTGCCATGCTTGCCCACACTGTGCCCGCCGCGGAATGCTATCATTCCGGTTTTGCGATCCACGGAGGAGCTTTGGAACTGGCAGGCAGAGTTGCGATTGTGACTGGCGCGGGACGCGGGATCGGCCGCGCCATCGCGAAGAGATTTGCGTCCGAGGGCGCAGCGGTTCTTCTGACGGCCCGGACCAAAGCTGAAATAGATGCTGTCGCCGAAGAGATCCGACAAGCCGGCGGCCGCGCGGAAGCTCTCGCGGCTGACGTTTCCTCGGAGAAGGATTGCGAACGAATTGTCGCCGCATCGGAGAAAGCATTCGGCCGCGTGCAGATTCTCGTCAACAACGCCGGAATCTACGGACCCGTTCAGCCGGTCGAAAGGGTTTCCCCCGCCGAATGGGACAGCGTCATTGCCGTAAATCTGCGCGGACCGTTCCTGCTATCGCGTTTGGTTCTCCCCGCAATGTACGAACACGGATCGGGAGTGATTCTCAACGTGGTGAGCGTCGCGGCGAAAGCGGCGTTCCAGTTGAATAGTCCGTATGCAGCGTCGAAGGCGGGTTTGATCGGCCTCACGCACACGCTGGCGGCGGAGGCGGCGCGCAAAGGCGTTCGCGTGAACGCCGTCAGCCCTGGTCCCGTGCCGGAAACCGCGATGTCACAGGAGCTTGGGCGCAAGCTGGCGGATTACTTCCAGACGGACGGCGAGCAAATGTTCAAGCAGATGCTTGGGGGAATCCTGCAGGGGCGGCCGCAAACGGCGGACGAAATCGCCGCTGCGGCGCTATTCCTGGTATCCGATCGAGCCAGCGCTATTACTGGGCAGACTCTGAACGTGGATGGCGGAATGGCTTTCTACTGATCTCTTCCAGCATCGCGTAGCCGCGGCGAACGGAGCGAACACCCGCCTCCGCCCAATCCAGGCCAAACTCGCTGGCGGCGCCGATGGCATAGAAGACCGCGACCAATGCCAGCACAACAACGAACCCGAGCGCGAACAGGAGTTCGGCCGCGAGCAGCTCGCGGACGAAGTAAGCCTGGAGGATGAAAAGGACTGCCAGGACTGTCACCGCACCCTTGCCGATTCTTGCTTTCCCAAGGACCCCACTGATCGTCTTCATGAACCCTCACCTACCACCACGGCGTTGGATGCACGCCTCAATCCAAAGGACTCAATGCGGCAAGTCACTGAAAGATGAAGGGTTCCGGGATTCGCAGGATGAGACAAAGGAAAACAGTTTCCGAGCAAAAGAAACCGGCGGGCGTCGATGAGAAAGCAAATGAAGCGACGGTTTGCGTCTACAGCGCAAATCGTACTTCGATTTTCATTCGCGGCGGCGTTTCAGCGGCCCTCGAAGGGATAGCGGTCCTGCGCGAGGACGGCGTCGGCCACGCGCCGCCGAATCGCAATCGTATCGAGCGGGCTGTGCTTTGCGAAGCGGCGAAGGACGGCCAGTTGTGTAATCAGGGTATCGCCGTCGGCCGTTGCGGCGAGCGCGACGCGAGCCTCTTTTTCGATGCGGTCCATCGCATCGTGTAGAAATGCGCGGGCGGCGTCGACCATCACAGCGGCGGATTCGCCTCGCGCCGCGGAGGCCTTCTGCGCGCGGCGGAGCGAGGATTCCATGGCGTAAACGTCCATGGCGATGTTCGCGAGCGCGGCAACAATTTCCTGATGCTCGGCGAGTTGCTCGCGATATTTCTGAACGGCGGTTCCCGCGGCGAGCAGGAAAATCTTCTTCGCCTGGGCGAGCCAGCGGTCTTCCTCAGCAAAGGCGCCGGTGGGCGCTTCCTCGAAGGACGGCCCGGCGAGGACTTCGTCGGCTAGCTTCATGGCGGCGGGAATCAGCGGAAGAACACCGGCCATGGCGCGCTTCATCAACATCTGGATGATGAGCATGCGATTGATTTCGTTGGTACCTTCGAAGATGCGGTTGACGCGGCTGTCGCGGTAGGCGCGGGCAACGGGATAATCCTCGTGGAAGCCGTAGCCGCCGAAGATCTGGACGGCTTCATCGACGCAGTAGTCCACCGTTTCGCTGCCGACCACTTTGCTGATGGAGCTTTCGATGGCGTACTCCTCGAGGACCTGCATGGCCTGCTGCGTTTTGTCGCCGGATTTCGGTTCCGAGACCGCGGCTGAGACCATGCCGGCCGAGCGGTAGATCATGGATTCAACGGCCATGATGCGAATCGCCATCTCGCCGAGCTTCGCCTTGATCAGGCCGAATTCTGCGATGGATTTTCCGAACGCCGTCCGCTCCTTCGCGTATTTTGACGACGCGGCGAGGACATTCTTCGCGCCGCCGAGGCAATAGGCGCCGAGCGAAAAGCGGCCGACGTTGAGAGTGTTGAAGGCGACGATATGGCCGCGGCCGATTTCGTGAAGAAGGTTTTCCTTCGGTACCGGCGCGTTTTCGAAAAAGATGGGAACGGTGGAGCTGCCCTTGATGCCCATCTTCTTCTCTTCGGGGCCGGCGGAGAATCCGGGAGTGCCGCGCTCGACGATGAAGCAGGAAAATTTCTCGCCGTCGACCTTGGCGAAGACGATGTAGACGTCTGCAAAGCCGCCGTTGGTGATCCACATTTTCTGGCCGTTGAGAATCCAGTTCTTGCCGTCGGGAGAGAGCACGGCGCGGGTTCGCGCGGCGAGCGCGTCGGAACCGGCCTGCGGCTCCGAGAGGCAATAGCAGGAGAGCTTCTCGCCCGTTGCAATTTTCGGGAGGAATTTCTTTTTCTGCTCGTCGGTTCCGAAGTAGACGATGGGAATCGTTCCGATTCCCGCGTGGCCGCCATGGGAGACCGCGAAGGAGGCGTAGCCTGCAAGCTTTTCAGCGAGGACCGTGGCGGAGACTTTGTCGAGGCCGGAGCCGCCGTATTCTTCCGGAATGGCACCACTGAGAAGGCCCAGTTCTCCAGCCTTTTTCAACATTTGCGCCATGAGGCCGGATTTGTGCTGCTCGAGGTCAGGGATGGCCGGAACAACTTCCTTGGCGACGAATTCCTCGGCGGTTTGGCCGATGAGGCGCTGATCGTCCGATAGGTCCGCGGGAGTGAAGATATCTTCCGGAGCGCTATTGGTGATGAGGAAAGCGCCACCGCGATTCAAGTTCTGCGCAACGGGCGTCGTGGCCATGGCCTACCTCCGGTGCTTCTCCGCGAACTTCGATACGCTGCCATTTTCTCGCCGAACGAATGCGAGAACAATTTTCGAAATTCCTATCCTGGCGCTGCCGCCGCCTTGATGCGGTTGACGTAGTCTTCGGGAAGACTGTGCTCGGCGGCGCCATCGAGAATCGTTTTCAGGTAGTGCGGCGCGGGACGCAAACCCTTTTCGACTTTTGTGGCGATGTAGGCCTGCGCGGCGACCGTTTGGCCCTGGGGATCGCGAACGTCGATCTGGATGCGGCGATAGTGGACGGGCGCACCCTCGAAGCGATCGAGTTCGCGAAATGACGATTCGTTGATCTTGTAGAGGACACCTTCGACGAATTTTCCAGAGGAAGGCTGGATGTTGGCACCAGCCACCCCGCCGCGGAGTTTCTTGTTGAAGGCGAGTTCGTAGTTGTCGAGGCGGCCGGGGCGCTCTTCGAGGATGGCGCCGGCGCGGGAGCGCATTTGCGCGCGGTTCATGTTGCTGGCGTAAGCGAAGTACCAAGCTGTGGCGGCCATTGGCGTCCGAGAACTACGGAATCGAGTGCGGGGCCCAAGAACTTCCATCTTACCGGGAAGGATAGGCAGAGGCAATGCGGGGCGGAGCGTAGGCGTTAACCGGAAGATCAGATCCGGAGGCAAGGATGGAAGGAGGCAGGGAGGCAAGGAAGAGGCTCGATTGAGCGACCGCAGAGTCGGAGCGAAGAGCCCCGGGAACCGTAGATTAAGCACGGTCGCCGTCCTTTATTTTCAACGAGTTACGGGAGAATTTAATCCCCGTACCGTGGATTAAAGTTCGCTGGAGTTTCGCTCTGGGCTCGCGTGTTGGCGGCGGAGGGATCCCTCGGCTCGCGATGCTCGCTCGGGACGAGGATGCTCGTCGCATCCTCGTTTTAATCCCCGAACCGTAGATTAAGAACCGCGACGCGTGACCCGTTGACCGAAACCGGGAGACCGTAAGGGAGGCGACTGTTCGGAGCTGACGAAATGGCGTTTTTTCGCGATTAGACGGGCTGCCGATCCTTTGTTTTCTATAACTTACGGGGGTTTCTAATAATTGGAATTCGCGATTAGAAAAAAGAGCGCGGCTACCGGGACGTGGAGCGCGGCTGGAGAGGGAGGAGCGGTGGAGAGAGAAAGAAAGGGCCGGGAGAGCGTATAGATTAGAAAAATGCAAGTGATTGGTTTCAGGGCGGTTACGGCGATTTCTAATCTTCAAGCGCAAGATTAGAGGGCAGGAGAGGTGACTTGGCTCGGCCGATGGGAGCGGGCTCGGGACGAAGTGACGAAATGGCGAATTTTGGCGATTAGGAATTTTTTTGTCCTTTGTTTTCTGTGGGTTAGGTCTCGTTCTAATTCCCCATTTTGGCGATTAGAAATGAAGCTGAGAGGCAAGGAGCAGGCCGACTGAGGAATTGCCGAGTCATCGAGCGCTATCTCCTTTCGTTTCAGCGCGCGGCGCGAACAGACCCCGCCAAGACAGCTGGCGGGCACACGCCCGGCGCTAAGGTGCCATCGAGCGGGCACACAACGATTATTATCAATTTTAATGGAAGAAGTAGCATACCACAGGATGGGACCCGAAGTCAATGAAAATCGAGAGGTGAAGGAAGTAAAGGAGATGAAGGCGCCAGTCGCGAGATCCGCGTTCCCAGGTCGCGCTGCGCGGGGAAAGCCAAAGACGCGGGACTCCGGTCGGGATGAGAAGCGCATGCGAGAGGCGGTGCGTGGCGGAAGGGCTGAAGCCCCCAGGGACGTGGTCGTAAGGTTACTCGCCGCGCAGGACCTCGATCGGATCGACGGACGCAGCGCGCCAGGCAGGAACGACGCAGGCGATAGCCGCAACCAGCACAAGAATCAGGGCAGCGCCAAGCAAGGTCGACGGCTGGGACAGGCTTCCTCCGCCCCATGCGGAAACAAGCGGACCCAGAATCGCGCTTATTATCAGCCCTGCCGCTATGCCAATGCCCGTCATGGCGGCGGTGGAGACTAAGACCAGCTGCACAACGGAGGCGCGCCCGGCGCCCAACGCCATGCGGATGCCCAATTCTTGGGTGCGCTGCGTAACGGCGAAGGAGACCACGCTATAGAGGCCCGTGGCCGCCAACATCAGGGCGATACCTGCATAAAGCGCAAAAATCGCGGCGATGAGGCGCTCGCGGCCCCATCCCCAGTTATCGAGTTCCCACTGCAGCGTGTGGGCGTCTTCCACAATCAATTCGGGGTTGACCTGAAGCAGCCGCGCCTTGATGGAGCGGATCGCAGTTTCTGTGTCTCCGCTCGCACGGACGTAAAGCGTTCCCCCGAGGAGGGGGGGACCGAAGCTATTCGGTAAGAATACCGCAGGTCGCACCCGGGGATGGTCGAGGTCATCGTTTGTTGCGTCGCCCACGACACCGATCACTTCTACCCAAGCATCAAGAGGTTCTGAGGATATCGGAGGCGAATCCCATGTCTTGAGGTACGGGATGCGAACACTCTGACCAATGGGGGCGACGCCCCCTAGGTATTGCTTGACGAACGCTTGATTCACCAGGGCGACGTGGGCCAGTCGCAGCACTTCGGCGGTCGAAAAAATCCTTCCCTGTAGCAGCGGGACTCGGAGAATGACAAGCATTTGCGGGCTGATCGGCGTGAACACCGCCTGGGCGTCGGTTAACGCTGGTTCGCTCTGAATCTCGATTTTCGTGAGGAATCCCCGTGTCCCTGGACTCCAAATATGGCACCACCCCGCTTCGACCACTCCCGGTGTTTGGGCAACACTTTGCCTTATTGTTTCCTCTTCGTTGAAGATTTTCTGGGCTCGTTCCGGCCTCGTAGTTCCCGCCGGAATCGCCAGTCCGAGGAGGCGCATGGAGAACACATGGTCTGGGTCGAAACCCCGTGGTGCGTGCAACTTCGCCAGAAAGACTTTGGCCGCGCCGCCCGCTCCTGCCAGGAGCAGGAGGGTCAAAGCGACCTGTCCGGCAATGGGCAGCCGGTGCGTCCGACGGGCGTGTGCGTTGCCCGCTACCCTTGTGCAGCCGGATTGGAGCCGAGAGCTGGAGTGCGGCCGCGAGATCTCAAGCGCGGGCGTTAGACCGAAGAGAATGCCCGTGATCAGGGCAACGGCACCACTAAACAACAACACTGGAACATTCAGTCGTATGACAACTTCGTGCGGAAGCAAATCGTCTGGCAGAATTCTGCGCATCGCGTTCACGCCCCACCATGCTGCCAGGACACCAAATGCTGCGCTGGCGAAAGAGAGCAGAACCGACTCCGTCAGCAGTTGGCGGATGAGGCGTCCACGGCTCGCTCCGACGGAAGCTCGGACAGCAAACTCGTGCTGCCGAGCCGTGCCGCGCGCGAGAAAAAGAATCGAAGCGTTGGCGCAGCCGATGATTAGCAGGAGCATAGCTGCGGCAAACAAGCTCGTAACGGTGCCTCGGGTGCCCCACACATCGCCATTCAGGGCGACGATCCTCACGCGCGGGCTCTGCCCGTAAATATCGGGGTCTTCTTTCGCAAAACTTACGACGAGCGTTTGGAACTCCGCCTCGGCAACCGAATAGCGGGTACCGGACTTAAGCTTTGGGTATGCCATCCAATAGTCGTGGGCGTCCGCCGTGGGCGTCCCTGGCAAATACACGTCGGAATCGAACCAGGTAAACCGAGGCGGCATGACACCGATCACCGTGTAGGGCAGGTGATCCAGGTCTATCGTCTTGCCTATGACGTCGCGTCTTCCGAAGTAGTGTTCCTGCCAGAAATGGAAGCTAAGCACTGCAACTTGCGCGGGATTTCCCCCCGGCGCATCGGCGGGTGTGAAGACTCGTCCCAGGAACGGAGGCACGCCAAGAAAGATGAATGCGTTTGGCGAATATGAACCGGCGTTGACCGCGACCGGAGAATTGTCGCCGGTCAGGTTCTTGAACTGCCCCGGTTGCTGAAACAAAACATCTTCGACACCAGATACGTTGCGAATAGCGTCAAACTGGCTGCTGTTTATCGGAATCGGCTGATAGCGACCGCTCTTGTTGAGCAGCTCGAAGTACACGATGCGATCAGCATCTTTGTAAGGGTAGGGATTGAGCAGAACTCCGTAGACCACGCTGAAGAGCGTCGTCGTAGCGCCGATTCCCAGCATCAGCGAAAGAACGGCACCGATAGCAAATCCGGGGGATTTGAAGAATTGCCTGAACGCGTACCGAACGTCCAGCAGCAGACCCCTGACGTCCAGTTTCATGGTGGGCCTCCCCCGACGCTGGTGAGTGTTCAGTCGACCCTCGGCATTTCTTTGGTACCGCGCCTACGTTAATGACCCTATTCCACAACTCTACATAGATAGAACTCAACCTCAAAATGTTTTGTTCAGCCTGGAATCGTATCTGGAACTCCGAGTCCATTGTTGGCGCGGATAAGGGGCAGGTGTTGAGTAACAGCATGATCTGCTCGCTCTGCCAGACGGCAATGGCTTTCCCGCCCAGAGCCATGAGCGAATTCGGAGGGAGCGCTACCGAGCCGCGGGACCTAGGCGCTGCGGCGGTCGCCGGGGGGAGGCTCATCCGATTGCATCCAGCGGGTCATGGCCTGGCACTGGATGCAATACAGCAGAACACCATGGGCCTGCTCGAAGTCCGCGAGTTTAGACTCGCCGAGTTGAACCGCTTCGGATTTTCCGCAACAGCCGCAGACGAGGAAAGCAAGGTCTTCCGTTTCGCCGGAGTCAGGGGCCGAGGGGAATTCCATGTCCCATAGATTCGCTTGCGGGTCCACGAACTCGACCGCGTAGACGTAACCTTCGACCCGGTCGCCAATTCTTCCGGCAATGCGGACCTGCGACTCCTTGCCTGTGTCCAGACGGCGGATGGTTATCCGGTGGTTCGGCTTGAACTTCCGTTTCGACAGAATGGAAGCCCCGTGCTGGCTGAGCGTCAAGGTTTCGGAGTTCTCCGTGAACTGCTGGCCTGTTTCGTCGGATCCGGCCAACTGAACAGGCATCTGGGTGGGCAAGCGCTCACTTCGACGGTGAGGTCCCCGGCGTAATTTTCGCTCTTCCATGGAGGGTTCTATCTTTGAGCAGGAGGCCTTGGGAAGCAAGGAAGAATGGAGGGCGGGCAGAGATAAAGAAGAATTGGAAATTTCAAATGGCTCTGTTGAGATCCTCGGTTTTCGAGAGGCTGGAAGAGAGATCCCTGCCTGCGGCAGGCAGGCCTCGACTGCGCGTCCCGACGCGAAAATCGAAAAGACGCGATTTTCGCGGGGAAAAGCGTCGGGACGCTCCGCTCGGGATGACAAGATTCGGAGGTTGTGCCGCGAAAATGGGCAGCGGCGTGGGGAAATCAACAAAGCCATTTCAAATTTGAAATTTCAAAGGGAAGCAAAGGCACGGCGCCGCGGCGAGATGACGCGCTACTTCCCCGGACGGGCGCGACGATAGTCAGCTCGAAGAAAAACAATTTCAAATTTGAAATTTCAAAGGGAAGGCAGGGCGCCGCGGCTAAAGCCGATCGCATTTGCGCGCGGCTGTTTCGGGCGGCTTCAAGGCCGCACTCCTTGAGAAGACCACGGGGCTCACTCTACAAGGCGGACAATCGATAGGAGGCCGACGGAGCAAGCTCCGTCGGAAGGGGGTTTTCTCGGACGGGCAGCGCGGCGAAAGCGGTAGCAAGCTACCGCACTCCACATTGTTGGGGGCGATAGGCGAGGAGAGATCGTGGCTTACCCGTGAGTTGGAGAATTCCGTTGAACCGATCAGAAGGCCGGATCCAAAGAGCGGATCCGGTGCCGTGCCTGGTTTTGACGGGTTAGCGGAAGTTGGTGAGGAGGACGACGTCGCTGGTCCGTTCGCCTTTGGCGAGGAGGAGCTGCTTGCCGTCGCGGGACCAGGCGAAATCGAAGATGTGGCCGGACGTGAAGTTGGTGATGGGGCGAGGCGGGCCGCCCGAGAGAAGCTGCTCCCAGACATTGGTGGCGCCGTTGCGAGTCAAAAGGAATTCGATACCCTTCTGATCCGGCGACCAGCGGAGTTTGCTGGCGCCGAAAGGCTGTGAGAAGGTGCGGGTAAAGGCCCCTCCCGACGCCGGCATGACGCTGTATTTCTGAGTGGGCGCGGGCTCAAACTCCTGGTAGCTGCAGGCAATCCATTTTCCGTCCGGCGAAATCGCAACCTCGGCAATGTCCAGAGCCGAGTCGAAGACGACGGTGCGGTCGCCACCCTCAACCGGCATGCGGTACAGCTTGTTGGGATAATCAAACAAGACCCACGTGCCGTCCGGAGAACAGGTCGAATTAAAGACGGTGTCGCTGAGCCGGACGGGATTGGAGCCGTCGGCAGCGGTGCGCAAGAGACGGAGACCATTATCCTGGTAGGCATCAAACAGAAGATAGCGATCACCGCAGGCCGACATTGAAATGTAGGTGGCAAAGCCGGGCATGACGACGGAGCGCCCGCTGCCGTCCGGATTCAGGAGAGCCGTCTCGCTGCCGTGGCTGCGAACCAGGAGCTTGCCGGCCGGCCCCGGCGCGACGCCATCGTCGGGAGTATCGCCGAACGTAATTTGCTTCGCTTCGTTCGCGCGGCCGCCCGGAAGAATCCAGATGTGCGAATTTTCGGCGCGTTCGACCGCGACGAGATTCTGTCCATCGCGAGTTACTTCGAGAGACGTGTCGTAGTCAAGGAGATCGTTGGAAAAGCGGCGTTTTTCGGCGCCAGGATAAGAAACGTTCCACAACTGGAAGCGATTCTCGCGAGGCATCTGGATGGGAACGAGAAAGGAGTTGCCATCCTGCAACCAGGCCGGCCGTCCAAAGGCGTTGGACCCGGAAAGGATTCCCCTGAACGAGCCGTCCGGGACGCTGACGGTTCCCAGGGTCCACTTGGCCTGGGCGCCTTCGCCCAATTGCATCCAGGGCACCAAGATCGCCTTTCCATCGGGCGACCAAGAGGCGCCGAACATGAAATTGGGCAAAGCGGGAATGCTGGCGAGGAGGTGGTCGCCGCTGCCGTCGGCCCTCGCGACGCGGAGTTCAATAACATTCTTCGCGGGGACGCCTCTCATGAAGGCGAACTCCTTGCCATCGGGCGAGAAAGTCAGCGGGCTATCGATATCGCGAATCAACTGGCGCGGAGTGCCGCCGAGGACGGGCATGACGTACAAGTATCTGAAGTTCGTGGTCGATTTGTCAGAGCGGACGAAATAGACGTAATTGCCGTCGGGAGAGAAGGTGAGGCCGACGAATGCAACGACATCGGGGGGAAGAACCTCGACGTCGCTTTTGGTGGGGACATTGCGGACCCAGAGGCTCTGCTGCTCGCCATTCGTGAGGACATAGACGATGTAGCGGCCGTCAGGAGAAATGGCGACGCCGGTTGCCTTGCCGCTATCGGTGAGTTTCGCGATCTGCATGTTTTGCAGATTCAAGGCCTGGGGGCGGGTAAGGAGTTTGTATCCGGCAAAGGCGAGGCCGGCGAGGAGAATGACGGCAGCGGCGGCGATGGCTTTCCAGGGAGCGCGCTTCGCGGGAGCGGCGGGAGCGGCGACGGCAGGCGCGGAACCGGAAGCGGGCGCGGCGGCGATCGCGGAGCTTGAGCCGGACGACGGCACCGACGCGACCGAACCGCTGACAGAGGCGGTGCGGCCGGAACCGGAGCCGGTGTCGCGCTTGAGGCGCTTCAGGTCAGCGCGCATTTCGGCGGCGCTCTGGTAGCGCAGATCGCGGTCTTTCTCCATCGCTTTTGCGACCAGTTGCTCGAATTCCATCGGCAGGGAGTTGTTGAGACGGACGGGCGCGACGGGAGTCTTGTGCAGGATCGCGTCGAAGATGGCGCCGGAGCTTTCACCCTGAAACGGAAGAGAGCCGGTGGAGACTTCGTAGAGGACGACGCCGAAGGAGAAGAGGTCGGTGCGGGCGTCGAGTTCTTTGCCGAGGACCTGCTCGGGCGACATGTAAGCGACGGTGCCGAGCGAAGTGCCGGGGCTGGTGAGCTGCGCGGTGTCCGCGCCCATGGTGACGGAAACGCGGGTGCGGCTGGCGATTTTCTCGTTGGTGACGCGAGCGAGGCCGAAGTCGAGGATCTTCGCGTGGCCGCGCTTGGTGACGAAAATGTTCGCGGGCTTGATGTCGCGATGGACGATGCCCTCGCTGTGCGCGGCATCGAGGGCGTCTGCGACCTGGATGGCGATGTCGAGGAGCGTGTCGAGTTCGACGGAGCGGCTGGTGACAAAGTGCTTCAGCGTTTGGCCGTCGAGAAATTCCATGGCGATGAAGGCTTTGCCGTCGGCTTCGCCAATATCGTAGATGGTGCAGATATTCGGGTGGTTTAAGGCGGAAGCGGCCTGCGCTTCGCGCTGGAACCGCGCGAGGGATTGCGGATCTTTCGCGACATTATCGGGAAGGAATTTCAGCGCGACGAAGCGACGAAGGCGCGTGTCCTCGGCTTTGTAGACGACGCCCATGCCGCCGCCACCGAGGCGTTCGAGGATGCGGTAATGGGAGAAGGTCTGGTCGGTATTGGGCGGGTCGCTGGAGGTCATGCGGGGGACATCTTAGGGTGAGGCGGAAGGCAAGTCAACGAAAGGGACCGGGCGCGCGGAAAGAGGATGGTGCGCGGTTTCGGGTTCCAGTGTAGGATTCGGCGCAAGGCGGTTCGCAGTTCGAGAGAGAGAAATCACCGGAAACAGAGGAAGGACGCCAAGGGGAAATCTTGCCCAAGAGGAGGAGCGATGAGGCGAATCGCGTGGGTGTGGGGATTGGGAGTGGTGGTGGCGGCGCTGTGCGGGGTGGTGACGCTGCGGGCGCAGGAGCAGCAGGCGTCCAGTGAGAAACCGGCGGCGGCGGCGATGGAAATGCCGAAGCCGGGCGCTGAGATGGAGCGGATGAAATTTCTGGTCGGCAAATGGGATGTGAACGGCGAGTACCTGAAAACCCCGCTGACGGGTGACGGCGGCAAGCAAACAGGTTGGTATGAAGAGCGGGTGGGCCCGGGAGGTTTTTCGGTGATCGCGGATTTCGAAGCGGACAGCCCGATGGGACAGGAGATCGGGCACGAATTATTTTCGTGGGATCCATCGAGCGGGGCGTACACGACAGCGACGGCGGGAAATTCGTTCCCAGGAGTGCTGATGGGCAAGGCGCGATGGGAAGGCGAGGATCTGGTGACGGACCTGGACTTCAAGATGGGCGACACGGTGATTCACAATCACGCGGTGTATTCGCACATCACGGACAAGCGAATCGATATCGAGGAGTCGTACCAGATGGGAGAGGGTCCGATGACGCTGATGTGGAAGGCGACAGCGACGAAGAAGTAGCGGCGGCGGGCTGGGGCGGCCCGGCGCGAGGGGCGTCGAGCGGGGTGTGCAGGTGGGACAAAATTGAAGCGAGGTGAAAAATGGCAAAGAAAATTGTGCTTGGGGGACTGGCGGGGTCGGTGGCGGTATTTCTGATATCGATGATCTTTCACATGGTGACGCAGCTGGGTGAGATGGGAGTGAAGGCGTTTCCGAACGAAGACGCGGTGATGTCGATGATGCGGTCGTCGATTACGGAATCGGGGATGTACATCTTTCCTGGCGCGGATATGTCGGACAAGTCGGCGGCGGCTCAAGCAGCATATGCGGCGAAGTATAAGCAGGGACCGACGGGGATTCTGGTTTTGACGATGGGCGGCAAAGACCTGCAATTCGGAAGGCTGCTGCTGAATCAGTATCTGATGAACCTGATCGCGGCGCTGCTGATCGCGTGGATTCTGGCAATCACGGCGCGGGCGACGACGTACGGGTCGAGAGTGCTGATTGTGTTTCTGGCGGCGTTGGCGGGAGGAGTGATTTATAGCGTGCCGTACTGGAATTGGTACGGATTCCCTGCGGCGTACACGGCGGGGGATGTTGGGTCGTGGGTGGTGAGCTGGACGGTGGGGGGATTGGTCATGGCGGCGATTGTGAAGGAGAAGGCGGCTGCGGCGGCGTAAGAAGAATCTGGAACCACAGATAAACACTGATAGGGCAAAAGCGATTTCAAATTTGAAATTTGAAATGGCTCTGTTGAGATCCTCGGTTTTCGAGAGGCTGGAAGAGAGATCCCTCGACTGCGCGTCCCGACGCGAAAATCGAAAAGACGCGATTTTCGCAGGAAAAAGGGTCGGGACGCTCCGCTCGGGATGACAAAGTTCACAAGTCGTGCCGAGAAAATGGGCAGCGGCGCGCCTTTGCGTGAGGAAGTCAACAAAGCCATTTGAAATTTCAAAGAAAAAACAGAGGCCGAAGAACAGAGACGGCGAAATTTAGAATTTCAAAGAGATAAACCTGCACACAGGATTCAAGTGGGACGACCGTGGAAGTATGCGCGGCGTGCGAGGATGCGACGCGCGACGGTTTGGTCAGGCAAGGCGCTCGAAAATTCCGGCGGCGCCCATGCCTCCGCCGACGCACATGGTGACTAGGCCGTAGCGGGCGTTGCGGCGATCGAGTTCGCGGAGGATGGTAGCGGTGAGCTTGGCTCCGGTGCAGCCGAGCGGATGGCCTAGAGCGATGGCACCGCCATTGAGGTTGACTCGAGCGGGATCGAGGCCGGCGAGCTTGATGACGCTGAGCGACTGCGCGGCGAAGGCTTCGTTCAGTTCGATGACGTCGATTTGATCGAGGGTGAGCCCGGCGATTTTGAGGGCCTTCGGAATCGCGCAGACGGGGCCCACGCCCATTTCCTCAGGCGGGCAGCCCGCGGTGGCGAAAGCGACAAATCGCGCGAGAGGCTTGAGGCCGAGGGAGCGGGCGCGATCGGCGCTCATCACGATGGACGCGGCGGCGCCGTCGCTGGTCTGCGAACTATTTCCGGCGGTGACCGTGCCGCGAGCGTGAAACGCAGGCTTCAGCTTCGCGAGAGCTTCGAGAGACGTATCGGCGCGAGGGCCTTCGTCGGTGTCGAACGAGAGCTTGACGCTTTTCGGGCGCGCGCCATTCGATGAGCCGTTGGCGGAAGCGGCGGCTTCGAGAACGGTGTAGTTCACCTCGAGCGGGACAATCTCATCCTTGAATTTTCCGGCGGAGATCGCTGCGAGCGCCTTCTTGTGGCTGGCGAGCGAAAATTCGTCGGCCTGCTCGCGCGTGATTCCGTATTTGACGGCGAGATTTTCGGCGGTGAGGCCCATGCCGAGATAGGCGTCGGGATAGTGGTCCATGAGCCAAGGATTGGGGGCAATTTTGTTGCCGCCCATGGGAACCATGCTCATAGATTCGGTGCCACCGGCGACGGCGACATCACCCTGGCCGGCCATGATGCGTTCCGCGGCGAGAGCGATGGCCTGGAGACCCGAAGAGCAGAAGCGGTTGATGGTCATCGCGGAGGACTCGACGGGAAGGCCGGCGCGAAGCGCGGCGATGCGGGCGACGTTCATGCCCTGCTCGGCTTCCGGCATGGCACAGCCGAGGATGACGTCTTCGATTTCCTTGGGGTCGAGGCCCTTGGCACGGGCGACGGCTTCTTTGATGACGGCGGCGGCGAGATCGTCGGGACGTGTGGTGCGCAGGGCGCCTTTCGGCGCCTTGCCAACGGCGGTACGGACGGAACTTACGATAACGGCTTCTCGCATGGGCCACCTCAGGCGCGCTGACGCACGAGCGAACGTGCGCGGCAGCACGGAATGCAGGTTATTGGATGCCAGGGAGCGGCAAAAAGCAACAGGAGGCGGCTACGGACGAAACCGGATGGTGACCAGCATATCGACGGAGACGGGCTGGCCATCGAGAGTCGAGGGCTCGTATCGCCACTTGCGAAGGGCATCGAGAGCAGCCTGTCGGAGGGGTGTGGGGCCGGCGACGACCTTCATGTGAGAGACATGTCCGGTCTTGTCGATCTGAGTGTCGACGACGACATCACCCGTGACATGAGCCTGCTTGGCGATAGCGGGATAGGCCGGCATAACGCTCGAGACGAGCTTGGGCTCCTTGACTTCGCCGCCCACGCGAACCGGTGTTTCGGGCGCCGGGGGAGGCGGAGCAAGAGATGACGACGCAACGCCGGGGAGTTCGCCAGGGCCGCCCGAGGCCATGGGATTCAACGAAGGAGCGGCGTCGTTCGTTGAGACGGAGCGCTGCGAGGAAACCGGGTGTGCATTTAGCGTGGATGCGAGCATTTCAGGGGCGATGCTCGGCTTGGCCGGCTCCGTAGCAGGAGCGGAAGCGTTCGCGGCAGAAGCGCTCGACTCAGAAGGCTTGGGCTCGGGCTTCGTTTCTCTCAGAGATCTCGCAGCGGAAGAAGCAGGCGCGCCTGCGTTGGCGGCAGAAGAGGGCGAGGGCGGAACACGCGACGCCTCCGAAACCCGTTCGACTGTGCGCGAGGAAGCCGGCTCGGAGACCGGCTGCTGTGGCGCCGAAGATGGAGATGATTGCTGCGTCGCCACCGGAACAGTAGCGGGGGCTGAATGGTTGACGGCCGCTTTCGGGCGGAAATAGAAAATGCCGGCCGCTGCGGCTACGAAGACAACCGCTATGCAGGCGGCGATCAGCACCCAGTTCTGACGAGGCGCAGCGGGGTGATTCTCGCTGCCGGACAAGCCTACATCCAGGCGCGCGCCGAAGGATTCTGTTGAAGCGTGAGTGGTGTGCGCGGCAGCCGCGACCGGGTGCGCGTGAGCGTGGGCAGGCGCCAAGGATTCTTCGACAGTGGACTGGGCCACAAGAGCGGTGGTCGCTGCGAAAGTGGGATCCGCGGTGCCGAGCAGTTCGTCGAGAGCCTGCGCGGAAGGCGCGGCGATAGGCTCGGGCGGAAGCGACGTTACCGGCGACTCCGGTGCGTGGAATTCGTCCTTCGGAAGCGGGCGAGTGGACTTGGTTTCGAGGGTGGCCGCAGCAGCAGGCTGAACCTTTTCCTGCGTGCCGATAGCGGCAAAAGGAGAGGTTGGTTTCGGCATGGCCGACGGAGTGGCCGCGGGCTTGGACGGCTTAGAATACGAAGCCGGAGGAGGTGCGATCTGCGAGGGCGCGGCCGACGACGGCGGCGCAGGCGCCCAAGAAACTTCGAGCTCGTGCTTCGGTTTCGCGTCGGACTGCGGAGCAGGCGCAGGAGCGGGAGCAGACTTGGCCGAGCCGGAACTCTCTGACGGAAAGTAAACGCCCCAGTAGCCGGGCTGCGGATGGGTGAATTCGACTTCGACATAACCCTGCATGTTGGGAAAGCTGCGAACCTTGACGACTCGGCAGATCGCGTCCTGGCGTGACTTCAAATTCGTGAGGACGAGCATCTGACCGACGTTGACGCCAGAAGACATCTTTACGACGCCGCCGCGCGAGAAGATGATCATCGTGGACGTTTGCTCTTCGAATGGTTCCGTGCGGGGCGCGGAGCCAGCGGCCTGCGTAACGCGCGAACCGTGGACCTTGACGGGAACTTCCAGGGAGACGGCGTCGGCGTGCGAGAGCCCGGGCGCACCCTTCTCTTGCTGCGACTTTGCCTGTGAATCCTGTGCGCTTCCCACTTCGGTATCCTTCGTCAATGGCGCCATCGGCGATAGCACGGCGAAAGGCCGCGTCCCCTCGATTTCAAATGTCTGCCCGTTACCATTCGATTTTCTGGACCGTCGGTACGGGCGGCAATAGTACCTTCGTACTTCCTATTGACGCTTTGTGTCCGAAAAGGGAGAAGCGAAGGACAGCGGAGAAGCGGCGAAGATTCGCGAATTATTCGCCCTTGCGAGGGATGAAGAGCGGAAGAGGAGGTGTGATCTTGTATTTCTTCGAGAAGTCGCGCTCGTTGAGCGCGATGCCGACGCGGCCGCGTGAATCGAGGTAAACGAGAGGCTGGCCCACGGGCACGTCCATGAAGGTGCGCTCGTAGGGGATTACGAAGAAGCTCCGGTCGAGCTTGACCTGAACCTTGTCGCCGGGGACATAGCCGAGCGACTTGAAATCGTCGCCCTGAATATCGGTGATGAGGCTGCCAAAGGGATCATCGAGGCCGATAACGGCGCCCGTGATTCCCTGCTTTTCAACAACTGCGACACGCGGGCTGAGACGGACGAGTTGCTTGACCTCGCCGCCAGCCATGGTCCAGTCCTCACCTTCGGCGAGATGAGCGGCGGCAGGCGAAAAAATGTCGCGGCCGTGAAAGGTGGAAGAGACAGTGTTGCCGATCATCCAGGCGGCGTTTGTGATTTCCCGGGCGCCTTCGATGCCGTCGCGATCCGCGACGGGCGTGATGAGGCCATTGTCCGGGAGAACGAAAAACTGGCCCTTCTTCGATTTCACGATGACGGCCTTGCGCGATGTGCCGACGCCGGGATCGACGACGACGAGAAAGACGGTCCCGGACGGGTAATACGGAGTGACGCCGGCAAGAAAACGCGCGCCCTCTTCAATGGAGTACGGCGTCACCTGATGGGTGACGTCCATGATGCGAGCGTCGGGCGCGATGTTGAGAATGACGGCTTTGCAGATGGCGACGGAATCGTTCGCGGTGCCGAAATCCGTCATGAAGACGATGGTGGGGCGCGACGATCCGTCCTTCTTGTCTGCCGGATCCGGAGAATCGTGCTGGGAGCAAGCCGAAAAGCAGAGGAGCAGAGCCACAGGAAAAGCGATTCGCGCAAGACGATGCCGGATGGGATGCATGGGATTGACCCTTCAAGAATACACTGCGAAGAAGTCGAGGCTCCGGGGGAATTCGCGCGAGGTGGCGAAGTGTCAAATAAGGAAAACGACACGCGGCCAAAATGACCTACCCGCGCATCTTGTGCCGCCCCTGAAGGGGCTCGGAGCTTCCGCGAGGCATCTTTTTCCCACGGCTTACGCCGTGGGCCACAATCTGCATTCAACGGCCGAGGGCGATTTTTCGGTTCTCGCGCAGATTCTGAAGCCCGCGCCTCTGACCACGTTATGGCGGGCTGAGGCCGTGCTTTTCCGAAACCTGCGATTCGCGAAACAGTTCTAGTTCGAAGGCCGCGGGCGCTTGCTGTACTCCTCGTAAAGCTCGCGGTGGCGATTCTCGGTGCTGGTGAGCTGCCCCTTGATGAAGAGGTAGCGGACCTCGGTGCTGAGCTCGAGAGGATCGCCGTTCGTGACGATCAGGTTGGCCATTTTGCCGGGCTCGATGGTGCCGAGCTGATCGGCGAGACCAAACATCTGCGCGGCGTTGAGCGTGACGGCCTTCAGCGCTTCGTCATGCGGCAGGCCGTACGCGACGGCGTTGCCGGCGTACTGCGAAAGGCGGCGCGAGAAGGAAACGTCGAAACTCGAGAACGCGATGGGAATTCCAGCGGAATAGAGCATGGAAGGCTGCTCCAAGGGCCGGTCATACGGCGTATCTTCCTCGAGCGGAGGCCGAAGAGTGGGACCGAGGATCACTGGGATTTTCTTTTCCTTGAGAAGGTCCTTCTCTTTCCAGGCTTCGGCGCCGCCGGCAAGAATCATTTTCAGATTCTGCCTGGTGCAGAATTCGATGGCGTTGCGAATGTCGCGGCCGCGTTCGGCGATGACGAGCACGGGCAGCTTGCCTTCGACAACGGGAACGAGAGCCTCGAGCTTGAGGTCGCGCTCGTAATTGTCGGCTGAGCCTTTTTCTTTCGCCTGAGCGTAGTGCCGAGCGCGATCGAGCCAGTCGCTGATTTCATCGACCTTCTGGTCGTACTCCTTCTTCGCTTCGGCAAACGGCTTCTCCTGAATCGAAAAGGTGGAGAAATCGAACGAGCGCGTTTCGAGCGTCGGCCAATTGACAACCATGGCGACCGAGCGCTTGAGCTGCATTTCGTCCATGGTCCACCCTGCGAGATTGAAGGCGGAGGCCTGACCGCCGATGGTGCCGCCGCTGGACGAATCGAAGCCTCCGGTGCCGGGCGCCGCGATCACATGCGTGATGCCGCTGGCGCGCGTTACATCGATATGCGCGCTGGCGGGATTGACGGCCGTGGCCGCGATGATGTCGGGATTGAACTCGCCAAGCTCGGTGACGTCGACGGTGGCGCGAACGGCGTTGACTTCGTCGAGGCCCATCTGCGTGACGGGGTCAAACATGCCGGGATAAACTTCGAGGCCGGAGGCGTCGACGACCTGCGCTCCGGAGGGAACGTCGATGTTGGCGCCAACGGCGGCGATTTTGCCGTCGCGAATCACGACGGTGCCGTTCTCAATCGGGGGACCGGCGAGCGTGTAGATCTTTGCGCCCTTGATGGCGTAGGTGTCCGGAGCATTCTGGGCGGCAAGAGGAATCGCGAGAAGGACGGCTACAAGAACCGCAAGGAGGGCGAAGAACTTCGAGCGCTGTGCTGTTTGCGTCGCGTGGGACATTTTCACAGGGCACCTCCTTCGACGGCTCCGGATTCACTTGGGTTGGATTTTTCGGGCTTTTTCTTGTTCTTCTGCTTTTGCTCGGGCTTTGCGGCGGGCTTTTCTTCCGGTTTCTTTTCGGGCTCGGCCGCTTTCTTTTCCTTCTCGATGAGGTCCTGCTTTTCCTTTTCGAGAGCAGGACGCTCGGCGATATCGCGCTGACGATCGAAATAAACTTGGCCATCGATCAGGGTTTTCTGGACGACGGCGTAGACACTGAGCGGGTCGTGATTGTAGATGGCGAGGTCGGCGTCTTTTCCGACGTCGATGGAGCCAACGCGATTATCGATGCCGAGCTGAATGGCTGGATTCAGCGTGACGAGCTTCAGCGCGTCGTTGTGCGAAAGGCCGCCATACTTCATGCTTTTCGCAGCTTCCTGATTGAGGTGCGTGGCTTCCTCGGCGTCGTCGGAATTGACGGAAACGACCACGCCGCGCTGGGTCATCAAGGCGGCGTTGTACGGAATCGCGTCATAGGCTTCCATTTTGTAGGCCCACCAATCGGAGAACGTGGAACCGCCAACGCCAGCGGCGGCGAGCTCGTCGGCAATCTTGTAGCCTTCGAGCACATGCTGGAAGGTGCGCACCTTGAAGCCGAATTCATTGGCGACGCGCATGAGCATGAGGATTTCGTCCGCGCGATAACTGTGCGCGTGGACGTAGCGCTTGCCTTCGAGGACTTCGACGAGCGGATCGAGCGTGACATTGCGGCGCGGCGGAATCAGGTTCTGCTCGCCCGCGGCTTTGCGGCGGTTGTAGTCGTCCCACTGCTTCTTGTATTCGCGGGCTTCGGTGAAGGCCTGACGAATGGTTTCTTCGACGCCGAGGCGCGTGCCGGGATAGCGCTGCGGGATGCCGGGCGGCGGCGTGAAGTTCGAACGCTTCGGATTTTCGCCGAGCGCGAATTTGATGCCGGGGAGCGCGCCTTCGAAAGGAAGCTCGCTGGCGGGCTTGCCCCAGCGCAGCTTGATGACGACTGTCTGGCCGCCGATCGAGTTCGCGCTGCCGTGGAGGACGTTGGCTTCGGTGACGCCGCCGGCGAGATCGCGATAAATGTCGATGTCGTCGGAATCGAGGACATCGGGAATGCGCGCCATCGATGAGACGGAAGGCCCGCCCTCGTTGACGCCGCCTTCGATGGCGATGTGCGAGTGGCAATCGATGATGCCGGGCATAACGTAGTCGCCGGAAGCGTCGATGATGGTGGCGCCTTCGGGAGCTTTTACGTCAGCGCCGACGTCAGCAATTTTGCCGTCACGGATGAGGATCGAGCCGTGCTCGATGGTGCCGTGCGTGACAGTGAGGATCGTCGCGTTTTGAATGAGGACGACGCTGGAGTTTTGCGTGTTTTGCGCGCGAGCGAGTGTGGCGGCAAACGCGAGCGAGAGAATCAAAGCGAAGTATCGAAGGTTTTTCATCGGCCTGCCCCCAAACCAGCCGCGGCGGACTGCGATTCAATCGCGCGCATAGGTTTCTGTTCGCCACCTCCGTGCGGCGGTTTCAGTGGTGAAGCTTCGGCGTGGATCTCGAAGAACTTGCCGTCGACAAAGACGTCTTTCACTTTGGTCTTCTCGTTGAAGATGTCGCCGTCGGTGACGACGAGATTCGCGATCTTTCCCGGTTCGATCGAGCCGAGCTGCTCGGAGGCGCCGAGAATCCCGGCGGCGTCAAGCGTAAGGGCGCGCAGGGCGGCGTCGGGAGCCAGGCCGGCGTCGATGGATTTCTTCACGTTCTTGAGGATGTCCTTCGGGCCGGAGAGCCCATCGGACGAGAACGCGAAGGTGACGCCCATCTTCGCGAGCGCCGCGGGAGTTCCGGGAGCGCGATCGCGGAAGCGGAGGTCGCGCAGTGTCTGCTCGGCCTCAGGGTCGACATCCTTGGGGCGCTCCGGCCATTTCAAGCTGACGATGACGGGCATGTGGGCCGCGCCGATGGCGTCAGCAACGGCGTAGCCCCCCTGCGCGCCGAAGAGGGCGGCGTGGATGTTCCATTCCTTGGCGAGCCTGAGGCCGCGCAGAATCTGCACGGAATTTTGCTCAGGCAGGATGACGAGCTCCTTATTTGCGAGGGCCTGGCTGACGACGCGCTCGGTGCGGTCGTAGGGAATACGCTCGCTCTTCGTTGGGTTCGCGAGGTAGATGGGTTCGGACTCGGCGTACCAAGAGGCGTCGTCGAGCACCTGGCGAATGTAAGCGATGCTGCCCATCAGGGAGTCAGGGAAACCGAAGAAGCCGCCGGCGGGCCGAAACGAAACTTGCAGAGTGGCCTGCGGCTTGACGACGAAATCGCCGGCGCGCTCGCCGGCTAGATCGATGATGCTTCCCTGCCCGGGCAGCATGCCGCCTTCGGGTGCGCTGAGGACGGTGGTGAAACCTGCGCTGCGCCAGGACTCGATGCGCTTGTCGTCGGTCTTGAATTCATCGGCGGCGACGCGCCAGGGAGTGGAGCCGGGACGGTCCTCGGGACCGCGCGCGATGGGGCCGCCCATCATGGCAGCAGCGCGACGCGCGCCACGCCCCCCGGCCATCGGGGCACCGCCTTCGCCACCCTCCTGCTGCAAGCCGATGTTCGTGCCGGCGTCGATAAGGCCGGGATAAACGGTGAGGCCCTTGCCATCGACGACCCACGCTTCGGGCGGAATCGTGACGTTCGCGCCGACGGCTTGAATCAGTCCCTTGGTGATGACGATGGTGCCGCCTTCGATCGGCGGTCCGGAAACCGGAACAATTCGCGCATTCGTGATTGCGAAGTAAGGCGGCTCGCCGCCTTCGCCGCTGGCGCGGCTGGACCACAGCGCACACGCGGCCACAACGATGGCAGCGACGAAGACACAGAAACGCGCGCGATTCGGTGCAAGAGCCATCACACACCCCCAATGCAACGGTCGGAATGAAGAGCGGCAGAGCGACGGTCAGCCGTGCACGCCGCGAAACCGCTGAATGCTATAGACGCGCTCGCGCAAAATCAAGGGAACTCGGAAAAGTTCCGCGGGCGCGAGCCCTTACGCCGCGATTGCTTGCGCCGTGATGTGCGAGCGGAGTGACGCGCGGGGGGCACAGCAGGTTACGGAGACTTTCTGGAGGATGGCCGGGGCTCGCAAAGAGCGCGAGCCCCAGACGGTTGAGAGCTAGAACTGCTTGAGCATCGTGCCAACCATTACGCGCTGGCTATCGAGTTCAATCATGACGACTGTGTTGCCGTCGACAACGTAGTAGGCGACGGGGAACGAAGCGCCGCCCGCGGCGGTGAATGTGGCCGTGCCGCGCCCATTGGAGTCCGGGCTGGCAATCGTGCTCTTGCTGGTCGCAATGTTCAGTCCCAGGAACTGGCCGTTCACTTCGAAATTGTTGATGTCCATCGTGCCAGTGATGGTGGTGCCGTTGATGCCGAGCTGGGCGAGAATGTCCTGCTCGGTGGCGCCCGCCGAGCCGGAGAAACCGATCCCGGTCAAGTTCAGGGCGAAATTGCCAGAGGGTTGGGAGGTTGCTGCTTGGAGATACCCGGTGCCTGCGGCAACCGCAATGTTGTCGCTTTCGATGATGAGCACCTCAATCGATTCGGGATTGCTCGGATCGACGGGCGAAGTGACGTAGCCAACCCAATCAAACGTACCTGCGGAAGTGGTAATGGAACTGGAGATGCGGCCGGTCGTCGCGTCAACACCGTAGGTGGTACTGCTGAGCGACACGTCCTTCTGGAAATGGACGCCGCCATTGTTATTGTCGAAAACGCCCCCAGTGATGGTGCCGCTGGTCGAGGTGCTGCTCGTGCCGCCGTCCGTGATGAATACTCCGCCGGCGGCATAGGGGCTGCCGGTGGAGCCACCGAGAGTAAAGGCGTAGCTGCCTTTCTGCAGCAGCGAGGCGACGTATCCGCCGCCGGGAGCGGCAGGAGAAGCGTAGAGATCGCCGGCCATGACCGCGTCGCCGTCGGTTTCGATCAAGTGAAGATGGCCCGCGCTGACGACGTAGTAATCGAAGACGACGGTGCCGCCGGTCATGGTGGTTAGAGCGGTGCTGGTGAGCTCAATCGTGCCGGGCGAGCCGGCGACGGGCGGCAGAAAGTAGACGCCGGTCATGGTGGTGTCGTTGGAGGTGATTGTGCCGGCGTTGTTGATGTCGATGGTATTCGCCGGAGAGGCGGCAAACGAGCCGCTGCCTAGACTGCTGACCGAACCAGCGGCGTCCGCGGGGTAGAGATTCCCGTCCGTGCCAAATGCGAGGCCAGCAACCTGCAACACATAGCGGCCCGCAACGAGAGGCGTTCCAATGGTAGTTTGATCGATTGTGCCGCTGCCCGTGGCGGCCCCTGTGGTGCCAATCTCGCCGAAATTAATCATGACTCCGTGCTGATTCGAACCGAGTGCGAACTGCCACTGCTCGCTGGTGCTGCCTATCAGAGCGGTACCACGGCCGTCAGGACCGATGGAATAGGTTCCGGTGATGGCAATGTCCGTGGTCGCGGGCGGATCCGTCGCAAGGGAGAGGACATCCTCGGTGCCGGTGATCGTTCCGGAATTCGCATCCGCGATGAAATTACCAGCTACGGCGAGAAATCCAGAAGAATCATCGCCGGAGTAGGAGAAAGCGTAGCTTCCGCTGAGCGACGCGTTCGAGAAGACGACGGTAGCCGTGGAAGTGCCGGAGGAATTATCGGAAGCGACGGCGGTGATGACGGTTGAGCCCCCCGGTGGAGGAGTCAGCGGTGCGAGGTAATTGCCGTTGCCATCGATGGTGCCGTGAACGGAATCGCCGCCCTGCGTGCCGTTGACTTCCCATTTCGAAATTGTCGCAGCCGCGCCATTTTCTGTCGCAGCGAATTGCACCGTAGCTCCGGCCGCAACGGAAGCGGCCGCAGGTCCGACGCTCACGCCTGACGCGGATGTGATGGTCAAGACGGCGGTGCCCGAGAAGTTACCCGAAGTCGCGGTGACGGCGACCTGTGCAGGGCTGGGTACGCTTGCGGGCGCGGTGTAAACGCCCGCGCTGGTAATCGAACCGTTCGAGGAACCGCTCACCGCCCAGGTGATTGTCGCGCTGGAATTGCTGGGAACGTAGCCGGTGAAATCAACCGTGCCGCCCACGGGAACGCTGGCCGTCTGCGGATAAACCGTGAGCCCGTTGGAAGATGGAGTAGGCGTGCCGCCTCCTCCGCCCCCGCCACCGGTGCCTGAACTGCCGCTGCTGCAAGCCGCAAGACTGATCAGGCCGGCCACCGCGATCAGTACAAGCGGTAGCCTCCGGCGCTTTGCAAGCATCAGAGCCCTCCCTCCAGGGTTCTCGTTTGTGCGCTGGTTCGCGGAACGGCGCGAACTGGGATTCCGTGCTCATTGCGCAGCACGAAAATATGGTTGGGCGTGGTTAGAATCCGCGCCATCAACACGTTGATGCTGCCGAAAGTCTGCATCATGCCAGTGACGGTGACGCTCTGACCCTGCACGATTCCGAGGCGCGCCGGCTTGCTGGCCATACCGAAACCAAGGTGAGCATCGACCACGCCCTGCGCCGTCTGAATCAGGATGTGCGTGCCAATCGGGCCCGCGCTTTCCGCAACCTCAATCTTCTGAATCGTGCCTTCGATTTTCACTTCCTTCGCAAGGTCGTAGGCCGGCTCCATGGAGGCGGGCCGCACGGTGGTGGAAGCCGAGGAATCGGCCTCCTGCGCCCTTGCCGGCGCACCAACCGCCAATGTCATTGCAATCACAGGAATGAATGCCATCCACCTTCGAATCATTCTCGTCTCCCGGGCTTACCGCCCAAACTATCTCTGGGGAACGCTCAACTATATTGCGTGGTGAGCGGAACAAAGTTCCGCCAAATTCGGACCACCCCAGGTTACTGCCCACACATTTGGACTCGCCCAATCCAGCGCAGGTTTCTCCGATTATAGGAACACGTTTCGGGCAGAAAAGTTGCCCGATTTCCCGGGAGGTTCGCTTGCGAGGCAACGCCAACTTGACGTTCCACCCTGCAAGTCAACGTCAGCAACTAGTTTCGCAGTGGCTTACCCGTTTTCAGCGTGTGCGCGATGCGCTCCTGCGTTTTGCGCTCGCCGCACAGGCTGACGAACGCCTCGCGCTCCAGATCAAGTACGTACTGCTCTGGAACGATTTGCGGCGCCGTGATGCTTCCGCCGGCCAGAATGTAGGCGAGCTTTCGCGCGACGACCGCGTCATGCTCCGTGGCGTAAGCGCCGCGGACCATCATGTGAATCGCGAGCTTGGCGGCCGCCAGAAATTCCTCGCCGAGAACGCGGATTTGCGCCGGCGCGGGCGGATGATATCCGGCGCGCAGCATAGCAAGCGCGGTTTGCTTGGCGTCGGCCACTTGGCGATCGCGGTTCATCGCGATCAAATCCGACGGACGCAGGTAGCCGAGCGAACGCGCTTCTTCGCCGCTGGTCGAAACCTTCGCAAGCGCAATGTTCTCGAAGACCGGCTTCAGCGCGTGGAGCAGGTCGAGGTCTTCGCCACCGGCGGCATGCTCGCCCGCGCGAATCATCATTTCTTTCGTGCCGCCACCGCCGGGAATCAGCCCCACGCCCGATTCGACGAGCCCGATGTATGCCTCAGCCGCCGCGTGGATGCGCGCGCCGTGCAAGCTGATTTCGCATCCGCCGCCGAGCGCCATACCTTGCGGCGCAACGACCACAGGCCCTGGCGCGTACTTGATGGCCATGTTGCAGCGCTGAAACTGGCGCACGGCGAGGTGGATATCGTCCCACTCGCCTTCCTGCGCGCCGATCAGGAGAAGCATCAGGTTTGCGCCGACGGAAAAGTTCACGGCCTGATTGGCGATGACCATCGCGTCGAATTCCGAGCCGAGGCGATTCACTCCGGCGTGAATCATGGCGACGATGTCGCCGCCGATGGCGTTCATCTTCGCGTGGAATTCGCAGCAGACGACGCCGTCGCCCAGATCGATCAGGCTCGCACCGGAATTTTCCTGCACGACGCGCGTGCGTTCTTTGAGCGACTTCAGAACGATGATCCCTGCCGGCTCTTCGAGCGGCTTCATCGCTCCGGACGCGAGATCGAAGTAGCTCGTGCGGCCTTTCTCAGTCTTGTAGAAAGCCTTGTCGGGCGATGCGAGCACCTTCTGAACGACAGGAGGAATCGCCTTTCCCTGGACCGCAAGCGCCGCAGCCATGCGCTCGACGCCAATCGCGTCCCATACCTCGAAGGGCCCCAGTTCCCACGCGAAGCCCCATCGCATCGCGCGGTCGACGTCCACAATCGAATTGGCGATCTCGAGCACGCGCCGCGCGGCGTAGAGACAGGTTTCGCTCAGCGTGGACCACAGCAGCCGATTGGCCTTGTCGCCTCCTTTTCCTTCGAGCGCCGGGCCAACCAGGGCCCGAATGCGCTGGCGCGTGTCGTCAATTCCCTTGCCTGCTTCGACGGAGCCAAACTTCCCTTTCTGGCGCGGCCGATATTCCATCGTGTGCCAATCGAGAGCGAGGATTTCCGATTCGCCGGTTCCCTTGACACGTTTGTAGAAGCCGCTTCCCGTCTTTTCGCCCAGCCAACCGCGCTTCATCATTTCCTCGACGAGCGCGGGCACGCGATACATCTCGCGCGACTCGTCGTTTGGAATGCTCTCGTAGATGTTTCGCACGACGTGTACCAACACATCCAACCCAACGATGTCCGCGGTGCGAAACGTGGCCGACTTTGGCTGGCCGATGGCGGGGCCGGTGCAGGCGTCCACCTCCTCGATGGTCATATCGAGTTCGAGCATCTGGCGAATCACGTTGAGGACGGAAAACGTGCCGATACGATTGGCGATGAAGTTCGGCGTGTCCTTTGCGACTACGACGCCCTTGCCGAGCCGCAGGTCGCAGATTTCATCGAGCGCTTCGAGCACGTCGGCGCGCGTCTTGGGGCCGGGAATCAGCTCGACGAGCTTCATGTAACGCGGCGGATTGAAAAAGTGCGAACCAGCCCAGTGCTGCTGAAAATCGTCGGAGCGGCCTTCCGCGATTAGGTGAATCGGCAAGCCGGAGGTGTTCGACGTGACGATAGTGCCCGGCTTGCGCACGCTTTCGACGCGTTCGAGGAGCTTGCGCTTGATGTCGAGATTCTCGGCGACCGCTTCGATGATCCAGTCAGTTTCGGCGCACCACGCGAGATTGTCCTCGAGATTGCCAGGCGTAATCAGACGCGCAGTTTCGGGCGTGAAAAACGCGGCGGGGCGCGACTTCTTCGCGGCTTCGAGGCCGGCAAGGACGATTCGGTTGCGCACTGCGGGACTTTCGAGCAAGAGCCCCTTTTTCGACTCGTCGGGGGTGAGCTCGGCGGGGGCGATGTCGAGCAGGAAACACGGAATGCC
The DNA here is from genome assembly GCA_035501415.1 of Candidatus Limnocylindrales bacterium. Lineage (GTDB taxonomy): Bacteria > Acidobacteriota > Terriglobia > Acidiferrales > UBA7541 > Palsa-295. The sequence goes on from DATJWH010000028.1 coordinate 183,149, forward strand.
GGCGTTCGCCAGATGAGCGGCAATACGCGCACCCATGGTGCCCGCACCCAGCACAGCAACTTTTCCGATGTGACGCTTCGTCATCGTTCTTTCAGCCGCGGACCATGGTTGCAAAACCACCACCGCGGGTCAACAGGCTCGCATCGCTCGCCCCGCTTCGGAGGTTTGCACTTGCACAGCCCGTCGGGGCGCCGCGCGTGCGCATCACTGGAATTGCGCTAAAGTATTCGTCAACGCCTGAGAGGTGGGATGGGCACCGTCTTCAAGTGGCTTGGGAGCGCGGTAAGAGGCCTGCGTTCATTCGCGTATTCCGGCGAAACAGAGCGCCCGCGCGTGGGTGTGGCCCTCGGCGGCGGATTCGCGCGAGGGATCGCACACATCGGCGTGCTGCGCGTGCTGAGGGACAATGAGATCCCCGTTGATTTCATCGCGGGCACCAGCGTCGGAGCGCTGATCGCGGCGGCTTACGCCAGCGGAAGCACGCTGGAAGACATGGAACGCCATGGCGCCGCCACTCGCTTCCGTGACTTCGGCCGCTGGACGATTTCGCGCATGGGCATGGCTTCGAACGAACGGCTCGAAGATTTTTTGCACCGCTTCACGCTGCTTCGCCAGTTCGAGGAAATGAAAATTCCCCTCGGCATCGTCGCTACCGACATCATCTCGGGACAGTCCGTTCATTTCACGAAGGGCGAGATTGGTCCCGCGCTGCGCGCCTCCTGCGCCTATCCCGGGCTGTTCCTGCCGATCGAACTGGGCGAGCACGTCCTGGTCGACGGCTTCCTCACGGAGACAGTTCCTGCGGAGTGCGTCAGAGAGATGGGAGCAGACGTGGTGATCTCCGTCAATCTTGAACCCGGGCTGCTCGCAAGCCATCCGCGCAACACCATCGAAGTGATCAGCCGTTCGTTTTCGATCATCCAGACAATCTCGCATCAGCCGTGGCGCGACGCCACCGACGTCCTTATCGAACCCGACGTCCACGACATTTTGTGGGACGAATTTGTGCGCACGCCGGAGTTGGTGGCGTGCGGCGCCGAAGCAGCCAAAGCTGCGTTGCCGCGAATCAGGGCGGTTATGGCGAGGGGACGTGGCCGGAATCGGGACGGCCGGTACGAATCGAGCGAACGAGAGTCTTCGCGGCGGAGTCGTCGCGCGGCCGAACGAGCGCGGCGATAGCGACAGAATTCACCAGGCAGCGGCACTGCACTGGCGGCGCGCGCCGGCACCATAACTCTCGAGTGACGTTGCTAACAATCGCAGCGGTGCCGCGTCGAAGGAGAAGTGGAGAGCCGGGCCCCTTGCGATGACCGCTGCAACGCCCCAGTCATCCGCAGAGCAAGCCCGGCTCTTCTATTTTGCGAATCCTACCGCAATCTGTAGTCTTCCGATCCTGAAATCAGAAGCAATCTGTCCGAAAGCGGTCACTTCAACTCGCGGAGTTCCACGCGCACCGGCTGGCCGTTGCCTTTCCCGCGCTTCGTCAACCATTCGCTCATCGCGTCCGCCAGCCTGGCAGGATCAACGCGAAGGCCGGCTTCGAGGCGGCCCTCGCCAACGGGGAGAGTGTCGTCAAATTCGGCCGAGCCAGTGAAATTGCGCATGCAGAAGCTATCGAGCCAATCGAGCGGCATCGGACGACGCTCGGTGCCGATCACAATTTCAGCCTCCAATTTTCGCGCGTACACGGGCGAAGTATAGCATTCGCGATGAGAGACGAAGTGGCGCAGCGATTGCCACGCGGCGACATCGGATCGCTTGTTGCCCCGGCTATTTCTTCAGCGGGCGCACGGCGACTTCCTTGAAGTACACCGTGTCGCTATCGGAATGATTTTGGAGGCCGATGTAGCCCATTTCGGGGCGAGGCCCGCGGTCGGGCTCATAGCTTTTCACTTTGGGTGGAACGGATTCGCCTTCGGTGAAATCGGTCACCTTCTCGCCATTCAACGTGACGATCGTGTGCGTGCCGTCGAGCGTGATGTCCATTGTGTTCCAGCCGACTTTGCCGGACTTGGCCATAGCTTTCGTCAAGGAGTAGAGGACGCCCGTGATGTGGTAGTCGTCCTGGGAGTCATCGATCTGCACTTCGTAACCTCGGTTGACCGGCATCCACTCCTCGGTTGGCTTTTCGGGAATGCGGATGAAGACGCCGGAGTTGTCGCTCTTCTTCGTCGTCTTGTAGACGACGCGAATCTCGCAGTTCCCCAACTTTTCCGGCGTGTACCACAGCAGCCCCATGCCGCCCTCGGACTTGAGCAGGCCGTTCTCGATGACGAATTTTCCCGGGCCCACGTGCTCCCATCCCGTGAAATCCTTGTGATTCCAAAGCTGCTTCCAGCCCGTGTCGCTCGCTTGTGCGCACAAGGCGGCCAAAATGAGAACGGCCGGGAGAGCTAACCACGTCGAGGTGATTCGCTTGTCTCTCATCGTGCTCCTTTCAATGCGGACACTCCTTGCTGACCAGCGAACAGTATCCCTTTGCGTGATGGCGCTCAAGGGTTCAATGCGCGCGACGGCAGCGGCAGAGATCAGCTCAGATGTCCGCAAGCGGACAGCGGCAGAATCAAATTCGGACGCGGGAGTCCTGCTCATGAGGGCGAGCCTGAGATAAGTCCTTTAATGCTACAGCGTGTAGCACTTCGCGATATGGAGGAACAATTGCGCCGGTTCGTGCGTTTACAGTGATGACTGGCTGGGGAGCAGCGCCAGGCATTCGGGCGGCCCGTTCAACGGGAAGGACACATGAGCACTCTATGGCGTGATCTGCAATTCGGCTTTCGGCTGCTGCTGAAGAATCCCGGCTTTGCGTCAGTTGCCGTGCTCGCGCTGGCGCTGGGCATCGGAGCGAACACCGCGATCTTCAGCGTGGTCTACGCCACGCTGCTGGCGCCTCTCCCGTATCCGCATCCCGAACAACTCATGATGGTCTGGTCGAAGATTCAGGGCAACCGCAACGTGACGGCGGCCGGAAATTTTCTGGAGTGGCAGCGGGAGAACACCGTCTTCCAATCGATGGGAGCGTGGAGCGGGGCGAGCATCAATCTTTCGACGTCGAACCGGCCTGAGCGCGTGCAAGCGCAAGCCGCGACGCCGGGCTTTCAGGCAATGATGGGCCACCGTTTCCTGATGGGCCGCGATTTTCTTCCTGAAGAGGGCCAGGTCGGCAAAGATCACGAGGCGATTCTCTCGAACAAATTGTGGAAGAGCCGCTTCGACTCGGACCGCAACATCATCGGCAAGCAAGTCCAAATGAACGGGGAGCCTTACACCATCGTGGGCGTCCTTGCGCCGGGTCCCGCGGACCGTCTGCAAAACGTGGTGGATATTCCGTTGGCGTTCAAGCCCGATCAAATCAATCACGAGTTCCATTGGCTGCTCGTCATGGGGCGCCTGAAACCCGGCGTGACGCTGGCACAAGCAAATGCAGACATGGACCGAATCACGCGTCACCTTGCCGAGGTCTATCCGAAATCCGACAAGGGCTGGAGCGCGAGCGTCGAGCCGCTAAAAAATGACTTTCTCGATCGCGACGTGATCCGCGGGCTGTGGCTGCTGATGGGCGCCGTGGGATTCGTTCTGCTGATCGCGTGCGCGAATGTGGCGAACCTGCTGCTGGCACGAGCAACGACGCGGCAAAAGGAAGTTGCCGTGCGGGCTTCGCTCGGCGCATCGCGGAAACGTCTCTTCGGGCAATTTCTGGCGGAGAGCGTTGCGCTCGCGCTTGTCGGCTGCGTGGTTGGCATTGTGCTGGCGTGGGGACTTCTGCAGCTCATCATCGCGATGATGCCGCCGTTCACGCTGCCCTCCGAAGCCGACCTGCGGCTGAACGTTCCCGTGTTGTTGTTCACCATCGCAGCCAGCCTGGTTGCGGGAATCCTGTTTGGCTGCGCGCCGGCGTGGCGGGCTGCCCGAATGAATTTGAACGACGTGCTGAAGGAAGGAGGCCGTTCGGCGATGGGCGCGGGACGCCACGGCCTGCGACGCGCACTCGTGGTCGCGGAGTTCGCGCTCGCGCTCAGCCTCCTGGCGGGCGGCGGCCTGGCGATTCACAGCCTGTGGAACGTGGCGCACGTGGACCTTGGATTCCGCAGCGACCACTTGCTCACGTTCTTTCTGCCGGTTCCGGACGGGCGCCTGACGGATCCGAAACAAATCACCTCCTTCTACCGGCAGCTCCTCGAGAAAATCGAAGCGCTCCCGGGCGTTTCATCCGCTTCGGCTTCCGAAGGCATGCCGTTGCAGGGCGTGAACTTCGGCATGCCGTTTCAGATCGTCGGAAAACTGGTCTCCGATCGTTCGCAGCGTCCCGGCGCGGGGTTCAACATGGTGACGCCGCAATACTTTCAGACGTTTGGCATTCGAATCGATCGAGGGCGCGCCATCACGGATCAGGATATCGCCGGTGGAGTTCCTGTTGCGGTCGTGAACGAGACGTTCGCGAAGAAATATTTCCCTGATGTCGACCCGCTGACGCAGCGGATTCTGGTGGAGCAGTTGATTCCGGGGGTCACCAATCTCGGCCCGGAAATTGAATGGCAAATTGTGGGTGTCTACCACAATGTGCGAAACGGCGGACCCAAAGGCGATGGCTTCCCGGAAATCGACGTGCCCTTCTGGCAAAGCCGGTGGCCGCAAGCGGCAATTGCAGTCCGCGCCGCGGGCGATCCGGGAGCTCTGAGCAAGAGCATTGGCGACATCGTTCAAACGCAGGATCCCAATTTGCCGCTGGCTGACCCGAAGACGATGGACCAAATCATGGACGAGTCGATGGCGGGCGACCGCTTCACCGCGTTTCTGTTCGGTGGCTTTGCAGCAATCGCGCTCCTTTTGGCCGCGCTGGGAATCTACGGCGTGATGTCATTCGCGGTGGCGCAGCGTACACACGAAATCGGCCTGCGGATGGCCCTCGGCGCGGGGACGGGGCGCGTACTAGCGCTCGTCCTGCGCGAAGGAATGTTGCTCGCCTCGATGGGACTCGTTCTGGGTCTCGCTGGTTCCTATTTCGTTGGGAGAGTGATGCATTCGCTCTTCTACAACGTCGGTACCATCGACGCCACGGCGTTCAGCGCCGTTGCCTTGCTTTTGATGTCCGCCGCCCTGCTGGCTTGTTACGTCCCGGCGCAGCGGGCCGCCCGTGTCGATCCCATGCAGGCGCTTCGCCAGGAATAGTTCCTCGTTTGGCGCACTCTGCGCATCCTCCCGGGCGGGCAACCTTGCAATTCCCTTTTGGCTGCTCTAAACTTTTTTAGCAAGGTTGTGCCGGGTATTTCTGTTGATGCTGTTGCTCTGCCGGGCGACGTTCCCCCGCTGATTTGCCGGGAGGTTCGGTGTCTACACCGCTTGAAACCTGGGTGGAAGAATCGGCGCGTCTGACCAGGCCTGAAAAAATCCACTGGTGCGACGGTTCCCAGGAAGAAATCGAACGACTGACCCAGGAAATGCTTCGCGATGGCACGTTCATCGCGCTGAATGAGAAGACCTACCCGCGCTGCTATCTTCATCTGAGCAATCCCAACGACGTAGCTCGCACTGAAAACGTCACATTCATCTGCACGCGCTCCAAGGACGATGCGGGTCCGACGAACAACTGGATGCTGCCGGAAGAAGCGAAAAGCAAAGTGCGGCCGCTTTTCCACGGTTCGATGAAGGGCCGCACGATGTATGTGGTGCCGTATATTCTCGGCCCCGCTGCTTCGCCGTACAGCCGTGTCGGCGTGGAAATCACCGACAGTCCGTACGTTGTCGCCAGCATGCGCATCATGTCGCGCATGGGCAAGGTGGCGCTCGAACGTCTCGGCTCTTCTTCCGATTTTGTTCCGGGGCTGCATTCGCTCGGCGATCTCGATCCTTCGCGCCGGTTCATCCTCCACTTTCCCGAAGAGAAGTTGATCTGGAGCATTGGCTCCGGTTACGGCGGCAATGCACTGCTCGGCAAGAAATGCTTTGCGCTGCGCATCGCCAGCTGGATGGCGCGCCGCGAAGGCTGGATGGCGGAGCACATGCTGATTCTGGGGCTCGAGGATCCCTCGGGCAAAGTGACATACATGGCTGCAGCGTTCCCCAGCGCGTGCGGGAAGACGAATCTCGCGATGATGGTTTCCGCGCTGCAAGATCAGGGGTATCGAGTCTGGACCGTCGGCGACGACATCGCGTGGATGCACATAGCCGCGGACGGAACGCTTCGAGCCGTCAATCCCGAAGCGGGGTTTTTCGGGGTCGCGCCCGGCACGAATGCCACGACGAATCCGAATGTTCGCGCCGCTCTGCACCACGATTCGATTTTCACGAACACCGCGATGACGGCCTCCCGCGAACCCTGGTGGGAAGGCATCAACGGCCCGCCGCATGAGGAACTGACAAACTGGAAAGGCGAGCGATGGACGCCCGGTTCCGGGCCGGCGGCGCATCCAAATGCGCGCTACACCGTCCCGGCGAATCAGTCGCCTTCGATTTCAGCGCATTGGGACGATCCTGCCGGCGTTCCGATTTCGGCGATCATTTTTGGCGGGCGCCGCGCTCATCTCGCACCGCTGGTTTACGAATCGCGCGACTGGCAGCACGGGGTCTTCGTCGGCGCGACGATGGCATCGGAAACGACGGCCGCAGCAACGGGGGCGGTGGGCGTCACGCGCCGCGACCCGATGGCGATGCTTCCCTTCTGCGGTTACAACATGGCGGAATATTTCGCGCACTGGCTGGCAATGGGCCCGAAGATCAAGCAACGGCCGAAGATTTTTCACGTCAACTGGTTCCGGAAGGGCGCAGACGGAAAATTCCTCTGGCCCGGCTATGGGGAAAATGTCCGCGTGCTGAAGTGGATGCTCGGTCGAATCCAGGGGCGAGCGCAGGCTGCGGAGACACCCATCGGATTCGTTCCCACCGCCGGATCGCTAACGCTCGATGGTCTGGCGATTTCGCGGGATGCGTTGGAGGAGCTTCTGCGCGTCGATCCGGTTGCCTGGGCCGAAGAAACTCGAGCGACCGGCGAATTCTTCGCGCGGTTCGGCAATCGCCTGCCCGACGCGATTCGCGCGGAGCACCAGGCGCTGGCATCACGGCTGCAGCAAGTCAGCGTGCCGGTGAAATAGCGTTTCTGCCGAAAGCTCCCTTTGTTTTTCCTCATCCTGTCGTAGACTAGCGCGCAGAGGTTCGTGATGAAGAGTCGGTTTCGTTGGAGGATCCTGATTCCCTGCGTCGTGGTCGCGCTGCTAGGAGCGGCGGACACGCCGAAGAGAACGCTGCCGACGGTGACGCCGGTGGTATCCGACGGCGTGCGGTATACAGCCGAAGGGGACGGGAAGGATCAATTCGTGGTCGCTTCGGACGCGAGGTCAGGGCAGGTGCAATGGGAAGCGAAGATCTTCCACACGGACGTCAAATTCTGGAAGCACGACGAAGAAAGGCAGTGGGTGTTCATCACGAATCTGAAGCTCGTGAAGAATTCAATCTTTGTAAAGGATGAAAAGTCGCGCTGCTACGCGCTGGACATAACATCGAAGCGCGTGAAGAAACAGAAGTGCGGCGACACTTTCAAGCCGTAGCGCCCCGCATCGAAGCGTCCCAACTTTCCCCGCAGTTCCTTTCTCCTCGTCGACTTCACTGATTTGATTCGCATCATTCATCTCGCATCGGCGGAGGCGGCGGTGGCGGCGCAGTGAGAGTCACCGGCGGATTGAAAGAGAAGTCCGGGTCGACATCAATCGGAATGTCGGTGGTCTTGGCGAGGAGGGCCGCGAGTTCCGGCGGCATCACGGCATATTTCTTGAACCACGCTTCGGCGCGCGCGCGGTCGCCGGTGGCTTCCTGCTCGAGCAATTCCTTCGCGAGCGACGCGATGGCCGTTGGGATCTTGTCGAAGTCGATTTCGTAGACTCCGCCGAGACCAGGCGCGACGCGAATGGCTCCTTGTTCGACCAGGTAATTGAACTGCATCATTTCCCCCTGGCCGTGTGCTTCGGCGATTCCGAAGCGCACGGTGCGGAAGATCCCCGCCACGTAAGACGCGTACATCATCTGTTCTTTTTCTTTCGGCATTGCTCCGTGGTCGATCAGCCATTTCAAGCAGAACATTCCGACAACGTCCGCTTTCGATTCCTCGAGCGCGGAGTATTGCGGGCCGATGGCTTCGTTGATGCTCACTTTGCCCGAGGGCGTGACGGCGTAGGCGGGACCCAGGCCGTGGGCGATTTCGTGCATCATCGTGTCGTCGAGATAGCCTTCGCCTGACGCAAGTTCGGCCTGGCTCAGGCGCATCACGTGGCGCGCGAGCGGCAGCACGACATAGTTCACTCGCGCGTCCATGAAATTCTTCCAGAAGATTTTCTTCGAGCCGGCTTCCTCGTGAACGCGGGGATCGTTCGGCAGATTGTCGGCGACGGCTTGATAGCCGTGGAGGAGATCGCCCGCGCGATAGATGGCGTCCATCACTTCCATCGGCGACTGCTTGCCGCGCTTCGATGGGAGATCCTCGGCTGGAAGCGGCAGCGCCTCCTGAAGATCGGGGACATATTTCTGAAAGACAGACAGCTTCTGGCTCTCAGCATCGTCGCGAATCATCACGGCCGCGCCGTAGGAGGTTTTCACGCCAAGGAGGCTATCGAGATAGGTTTCGTAAGGCGCGAAGACGATATCGATTTTCGGGTCCTGGAGGCCGAGCCAGGCAATGTCGCTCGCGTAATAGTTGTCGTTCAGGAGCGCGGCGGCACGGAGGCGCAGGAATTTTCCGAAGGCCGGGTCATCTTCGCTCAGGTCGGCGGCATCGCGCAGGTCCTGCGCCATGAGATCGAGAAAATCCTTATAGGCGACGTGGTACGGAACTGTGTCGAGGAGCTCATTCTTGCGCTCGACGATCGTGAAGGGATCGAAGAGGAGCGCGCGCTGAGCGGGGTGCTGCGCAACGTATGCGTCAAATTCGGCGCGGGTCAAGTCTTCGGGGAAATATCCCCGGCCGGGCGGCATGGGAGTGGTGCCGACGAAGGGCTTGTCGTCGTCGACGAGATCGAAGCGGCTGCCGTTGATCTTGAGATAGCGGCGAAGGAGCTCGTCCTTGGGATCCTTGCTCTTGGCGAGCGAGACGTAGAGTTGGAGGCCTTCGGGATCGCTCTGGCGCCAGTAGATGCAGTCGAGCAGGCCGGCCGCATCGACGAGCTTGATGATCATTTTGCGCTGGGCGTGCGTCAGGTCCATCGAGTGAAAGGGCATCTTGACGCGCTGGAACCGGGCGACGCGCTTGGCAAGGTCGGGGACGACATCGGATTTCGAGACGGTCAGAGCCGGGAGCGGCGGGAGGGTCGAGACGGGCGGAGGCGGGTTCTGGGACGATTTGGCGTCCTTGGACTGGTTCGGCGCGGCACTCAAAGCGGCGAAGAAGGCCAGAGCGAAGACCAGGACAGCGATGAAAGGTATGGCTGATTTGTTGCGATTAGAATTTTGGATCATGTTGGTTTTCAAGGAGTTACGGGAATTTCTAATTCTGGACTGTTGCGATTAGACTCCCTCTGCCCCTCCGGAGGCACGGTACGTTGCCCTCCCTTCTGGCGCAAGACGCGCCATCGCGGATTATAGCAAACGAATGTTACAGCAATATGAACACGGCCAACTATTTTGTCGAAGGGCAGAATCCCGCGTCTCCCCGGCGAAGCAGCGACACGCCATCTTAACCCTCGAAGGGACGTTTTCAAGGGGAAGAAGTTAGCGCGTCAGAGGATGGACTGGATGGAGGCGTCGATGGAGACGTGGGTCTGGGGGAAGCCGTCGATCATATAGCTTTCGCCGGCGGCGCTGCGGAAGTGGAAGAAGCGGCCGATGTGGTAGTCCTCGTCGAAGAGGCTGAAAGCGTCCTCGACTTCCTCGCGGGAGAACCCGAGCGCACCGAGAGCGACTTCGTGGCCATACCCTCCCGCGGCGGCCAGATACTTTTCGATGACTTCGCGCAACTGCAGCTTCGATTCGGACATGCGCGCTCGCTTTGGCGTTTCGCCCATAAGAGCTCTGGGATGAGAACGTGGTCCGGCCTGACACCGTTCCGCTCCGGCCGAGCCTAAGACAGAGAAACGGTAAAAACCTGTGCCGTTCTCACCCCCGGGAACTGCAGAGAGATTAGACCGGACTGGGCGAAGGTTCAATACAGGAAAGCTGGAAGCCGGAGGCTGGAGACTGCCGGGCTGGAGGCTGTTAGGGCTGGTGGGGCCCATGGAAGCCATGAATCCTTGGGAGGCAGAGCTGCATCTATTCGTTTGAGCTTAAACGAATTTGGCAGCCGCCAGGCAGCAATTTCGGATAAGCGATAGCTAAGTACTTTATTTACAGACAGATGCCTACGCATTTTCAAGGGAACGAGAAGGCGATCCGGGCGCTGAATGCACACATCAATCTGGTGCGGGCGTCCGACTCGGTGATGCGCAAGCTGGCCGAGGATATCGAGAGCCACGGGTTGACGCTGGGGCAGTTTGCGGTGCTCGAGGCGATCTTCCACCTGGGGCCCATGTGCCAGAAGACGGTGGCGAAGAAGCTCTTGCGCAGCGGCGGAAACGTGACGCTGGTAGTGAACAATCTCGCGAAGCTGGGGCTGGTGCGTCGGGAACGCCAGAAGGATGATCGCCGGAACGTGATGATTCACCTGACGGCGAAAGGGCGCGAACAGATTACGGACGTATGCCCCAAGCACGTGGAAGCGATTGTGAGAGTTTTTTCGGCACTGAATGAGCAGGAGCAAGAGGGCTTGCGCCACCTGTGCAGGAAGTTGGGAAAAGGCGGCGAAGAATTGTGCGAGGAAAGAAGGAAGAGGGAGACCGAACATGCTGCAAGTGAGACCGAGTGACGAGAGAGGGCGAAACAAGCTTTCGTGGCTGGACACACGATTCACATTTTCTTTCGATCAGTATTACGACCCGGAACACGTGAACTTCCGCACGCTGCGCGTGCTGAATGAGGACGTGGTGTCGCCGGGGCAAGGCTTCGGGATGCATCCTCACCGCGACATGGAAATCCTGACATGGATTCTGGAAGGCGCGATCGAGCACCGCGACAGCACGGGCGGGAGCGGAGTGATCCGTCCGGGCGAACTGCAGCACATGAGCGCGGGAACGGGCGTGATGCACAGCGAGTTCAACCCGTCGAAGAAGGATCCGGTGCACCTGCTGCAAATCTGGATCCTGCCGGAGCGGAGAGGATTGAAACCGGAGTACGAGCAACTGGCTTTCTCGGATGCGGAGCTGCGGGGAGAGTTCCATCACGTCGCAGGACCGAGAGCTCCAATCACGATTCATCAGGATGCGGACCTACACATCGCTCGGCTCGACAAGGGCGCGGAGGCGAAGCACACGCTCGATGCGGGACGTCACGCGTGGCTGCAGATCGCGCGCGGAGCGGTTCGCGTGAACGGAACGGAGCTGAAAGCGGGCGACGGCGTGGCTGTGTCGAAGGAACCGGAAGTGCGGGTGGAAGCGAAGGACGCATCGGAAGTTTTGCTGTTCGACCTGGGGTAAGAGGAAAAAAACACACGGAGGGAGATGAAAATGGCGAATTCGCCGGGCAGTGCGGTCAAGTTGATCGGACGGATCCTGCTGAGCGGGGTCTTCATAGGAAGCGGCCTCTCAAAAGTGATTGCCTTTTCGATGATGACTGGGTATGTGGCGGCCAAGGGATTGCCGATGCCGGCTGTGGCATTGGGTATCGCGGCAGCGGTGGAGATTCTGGGAGGGCTGGCAGTGCTTGTAGGGTTCAAGACGACAATCGCATCGTGGATCCTTTTTCTGTACGTGATTCCGACAACATTTCTGTTTCACAACTTCTGGGCGCTTCAGGGAATGGAAAAAATGGACAATCAGGCTCACTTCATGAAGAACCTGGCGATCATGGGCGGACTGCTGATTCTCGCGGCCAGCGGGGCGGGCGGCTACGCAGTGGACGCACGGAAGACGGCAACAGCCTAACGGTTGAGGGCGGCGGCGCGGTGAGGGTTGGTCGCGCCGCCCATTGTGGTTCGCTACATGCCAGTAGCGCGTTGCGACCAAAACAATCCGGCAGGGATGAAATTCTTCAAGGAGACGTCATCATGGCAGATGTAACGAGACATGCAGAAACTTCGGCACCGATTCATCAACTCCTGAGCGAGAGGTGGAGCCCGCGGGCATTCGACAAGCGGCCTGTGGAACCGGAGAAGCTGCGGAGCCTGTTTGAGGCAGCGCGGTGGGCGGCATCGTCGTACAACGCGCAACCGTGGTTTTTCATTGTGGCGACGCAGGACGACAAGAAGAGCTTCGAGCGCGTGCTCGAATCCTTCATGGAGTTCAACCAGGCGTGGGCGAAGCATGCGCCAGTGATTGGACTGAGCGTAGCGAGGCTAAAGTTTGAGCATAATGGCGAGGCGAACCGGCACGCGTTTCACGACGTGGGCCAGGCTGCGTCGAACTTGGCGGTGGAGGCAGCGGCGCTGGGTCTTCAAGTGCACCAGATGGGAGGCATTTTGCCGGATAAGGCGCGGCAACTGCTGGGGATTCCAGAAGGATATGAGGCGGTGGCTGGATTCGCACTGGGGTATCCGGGCGATCCGGCGACGTTGCCCGACGGGCTGCGCGAGCGCGAGACAGCGCCGCGAACGAGGAAGCCCCTCGAGTCGTTTGTGTTCGAGGGGAAGTGGGGCGAGGCTGCGCCGTTTGTAAAGTGAAGTTGGAACCACAGATGAACACAGATAAACACAGATAAAGAACGGAAAAGAGAAAAGGGAAAATGGAAAGAAAAAGCGATTCGAAATTTCAAATTTGAGAGGAAGGCGAGACAAGTCCACCGCAGAGGCGCGGAGAAAACCTAAGCAAAGGCAATTTCATATTTCAAAATGTCAAATTTGAAATGGCTCTGTTGACATCCTCGGATTTTGACGGGTTTGAAGAGAGGTCCCTCGACTGCGCGTCCCGACGCGAAAATCGAAAAAGGCCGATTTTCGCGGAAAAAAAGCGTCGGGACGCTTCGCTCGGGATGACAAAGTTCGCAGGTCGTGCCGAGAAAATGGGCAGCGGCGTGCGTTCGCATGAGGAAATCAACAAAGCCATTTGAAATTTGAGATGCTCCGTCGACATCCCCTATTTCGATAGGTTGGAAGAGAGATCCCTGCCTGCGGCAGGCAGGCTTCGACTGCGCGTCCCGACGGAAAAATCGTAAAGGCGCGATTTTCGCGCAAAAGAGCGTCGGGACGCTCCGCTCAGGCCGACAAGTTCGGCGGCCGTGCCGAACCAATGTTGCGTTCCACGAGGAAATCAACGGAGCCATTTGAGATTCGAAAGACGAGTCTTGGCCTTCGCTGACGTAGTAGGACGCAACTCCAATCGTGCCTCGAGGGCCCAAGCGGGGCCTGCATCACAGGCGAAGGGCGGAGTTCGCTGCTACACTACTGCGCTGTCATGTCCCCACGCTATTGCGAGGTCGCGCTGCCGGTCCCTCTGCGCTCGACCTTCACCTACCTGATTCCTTCCTCGCTGAACGGAGAGCCCCTGATCGGGCGGCGCGTGGTGGTGCCGTTCCGCAACCGAGCCATGGTGGGCGTGGCGATCGGCGAATCGCCCCGGCTGCCGCAAGAGGCGGCGGGCAACCGAATTCGCGAAATCTCGGAGCTGATGGACGCGAGGCCGGCACTGCCCTTGAAACTAATCGAATTAGGGCAGTGGATCAGCCAGTACTACGTGGCGCCGATCGGAGAAACGCTGCGGTCGATGCTGCCTCCTGAAATCGAACTGCGCCACGACCGCGAGTATGAATTGACGGAAGCAGGGCGAGCGTATCTAGCGCAACTCGCGCTGGCGGATGCGGCCGAAGCAGAGCCGGACGACATGGCGCTTTTGAGACGCATCGACGCGGAAAGCGAGGCGGCGCCTTCGCTGAAAGTGCGAAAGTGGCCCGGCGGCGAAGGCGCAGCGGAACGGCTGGTGCGGCGCGGACTGCTGATCGCGCATGACGTAGCGCGGCACCGGAAGGCGCGAACGCAGAAGATCATTGCGTGGAATGAGACGAACCGGGAACCGCTCAAGACGGAGGCAGAGGAGCGGATTCGCGAGGTGCTGACGGCGACGCGCGGTCCGGTGCCGCTGGCGATTCTGCTGACCAAGGCGAAGGCGTCGCGAGCTGCGATTCAGAAGCTGGAAAAGGCTGGACGGCTACAGAGCTGGGAGGAGCCCGTCGCAGCGGACGAGGATCCGTGGGAAACGGATTTCACGCCTCCGACGAACGTGCTGAATGTGGAACAGAAGGAGGCGCTGGGCGAAGTCTGGCGCTGGGTGGTGGCCGGCAAGTTTACGGCGGGACTGCTGCACGGCGTGACGGGGAGCGGGAAGACCGAAGTGTATCTGGGCGCGGTGGACGCGGCGCTGGCGCGAGGAAAGTCTGCCATCGTGCTGGTGCCGGAGATCGCGTTGACGCTGTGGATCAGCCGGCTGGTGCGGGCGCGATTCGGCGCGACCGTAGCCGTGCTGCACAGCGCGCTGCCGGACGTGGAGCGGGCGCGAGAATGGTGGCGCGTGCGAAACGGCGAGGCGCGCGTGGTAGTGGGGACGCGGTCGGCGGTGTTCGCGCCGCTTCACAATTTGGGCCTGATCATTGTGGACGAGGAGCAAGAGTCCGCTTACAAGCAGGAGGAAACGCCGCGATACAACGGGCGCGACGTGGCGGTGTATCGCGCGCGAATCGAGGGAGCGGTGGCGCTGCTGGGGTCCGCGACACCGTCGCTCGAGACCTATCACAACGCGCGCGCCGGAAAATACCGGTTGCTGGAATTGGCACAGCGTGTGGCGAATCGGCCGCTGGCGGACGTGAAGATCGTCGACCTGCGCGAAGATTTCCGGAGGCAGCACAAGGCGACGCCGGTATCCGAGACGCTGCGAGCGGCGATTGCGCTGCGGCTGGAGGAGTCGACCCAGGCGATGGTGCTGATCAACCGGCGCGGCTATTCGTGGTCGATGCTGTGCAGGAGCTGCGGCGCGGTGGTGCAATGCCGCGATTGCAGCATCGCGCTGACGTATCACAAGAGCCGGCAGCGGCTGGAGTGCCACTACTGCGGGTATTCGATTCGGCCGCCGAAGGATTGCCCAAAGTGCAAGGCGCAGTTCATGTATTTCGTCGGCGACGGGGCCGAGCGCGTGGATGAGTATTTGCGGGAGCAGTTTCCGAAGGCGCGGATCGCGCGGCTGGACCGCGATACGGTGCGGACGAAGCGTGAATACCAGCAGGTGCTGGGCGCGTTTGCGGAAGGCGAGCTGGACATTCTGGTGGGAACCCAGATGGTGGCGAAGGGTCACGATTTTCAGAGGGTGACGCTAGTGGGAGTGGTGGCGGCGGACTTGGCGCTTGGGCGGCCGGATTTTCGCGCGGCGGAGCGGACGTTTCAACTGCTGACGCAGGTGGCGGGGCGCGCGGGACGCGGAACGCTGTCGGGTGAAGTGCTGGTGGAGACGTATTATCCGGAGCACTACGCGATTCAGTACGCGGTGCAGCAGGATTATGTTTCGTTCTACGAGAAGGAGGCGCACTTCCGGCGGATGCTGCACTACCCACCGTTTGCGGCGCTGGCGAGCGTGCTGGTGCGCGACCGGAAAATCGAGAATGCGATCCGGTGGTCGCGCGCCCTGGCGGAATACTTCGCGCCGTTCGAGCGGCTGGGAATGAAAATTCTGGGGCCTGCGGCGGCGCCGCTGGCGAAACTGCGAAAGGATTATCGATTTCAGTTCGTGCTGAAGGCGCCGAGGAGGTCGGCCCTGGCACATACGCTGAGCGGAGCACTGGATTTTTGCGCGGGGAAGAAAATTCCGGATACGGCGGTGATCGTGGACGTGGACCCGACGTCGCTCGCGTAGGGCGGCGCGAAGCGACGGCCCGGCGCGGCTTACTGGAGCTGGGTGGCTGGCCAGAGAGTGAACGAGAGCGCGAAAATCAGAAGCGCGACAACGGCCCACGCGCGGCGTGAACGGTCGAGCGGCTCCCAGGGATCGTACAAAGGCGGATGGCGGAAACGCAGAGACAGAACTGTGAGAAGGCCGCCCCAGAGAATCCAGGTGACTCCGCGGTATCCGTGGCCTTCGATGCCGATTCCCAGCAGAGCAAGAGCAACCGTAAGAGAAATGCGCTGATGGAATTTGTTCGCGACGCTGTAAAGGATGTGGCCGCCGTCGAGCTGCCATGCAGGAAGAAGATTCAGCGCGGTGGCGAATAATCCGACCCAGGCGGCACGTCCAATGGGATTGAGGAGAAGCCACTGCGGATCGATGCCCGGATGGAAGAGCGCGATCAGGCCACGCATCAGCGGCGGAATGCCGAAGAGAATGTTGGCATCGGCGGTAGCGCCAGGAACGACTTTTGAAGTGGCGACGGCAAAGGCCATCGCGGGCGCGGCGAGAACGAAGCCGACCACGGGGCCGGAGAGGCCGACATCAAATAACGCGCGGCGCGTGGTGATAGGCGAGCGAATCCGGATGAAGGCGCCGAACGTGCCGAAGAGAGTGGGAGCGGGAATGAAATAGGGATAGCTGGCGTCGATGCCATAAATTCGGCAGGCGAAGAAGTGGCCGAGTTCGTGAGCCATCAGGATGGTCAGGAGAGTGAAGGAAAACGGGACGCCCAGGACCAGCAGGCGCGGATTCTCAAACGGCGCGAACATTCGTGCGTAGGGATCGGGGCCGGAGAAGGGCTCGCGATTCTGAGAATAGGAAATGGCAAATTCGGAGCCCACGGCGAGCGTGGAGACGACGGTCAGCAAAAGCAAAAGTACGGCGGGCCAGAGCGGACGCTTGCGAAGGCGGCGAACCGGCGCTTCGACCGGCTGGGGAAACCGCATTTCGATGACTTCGAGGGGAAGGCGTCCGTGACCGTTACCGTTGGTGCCGGAGGAGCTGCTCATGAACACTCTTTGGATGCCCGGGCGCGACTCGACGGCACAACTTTCGAAAGGGCCGAACTTGAACGAGCCAGTATCAGGATTTCTCAGTCGGAAGCTCTTGAAGTTCCTTACCGGGCTTGAAGCGGACGGCCTTGCCGGGCGGGATGTGGACCTGCTGGCCGGTGCGGGGGTTGCGGCCGATGCCGGTCTTGCGGCGCTTGACGTTGAAGACACCGAAACGGCGAAGCTCGATGCGGTCACCACGACCGAGGGCGTTCTTCATGGCTTCAAAAATGGTCTCGACGGCCTGCTCGGCCTTGTTGCGGGTGACGCTGGTCTTCTGGACGATCGCGTTGACGATGTCGAGCTTGATCACAATGCCTCCCACCAACCGGAAACCTATGCTAGTCAGGGGTTTGCGGGTTGTCAAGCCGATGGGGGTGTAATACACTGCGCAGCTTCGTTGGAGCCTGACGCGACGCGGGTTTGGGGCGGCAAGGGCCGGCCCTTTGGGGCCAATCGGTGGCAACCGAGCGCGGCGCGAGACCGAATCGAGAGGATCTCTTTTCACTTATCCGAGAGCGAGGGATTGGATGGCCGTCAAGTCTGACAAGTGGATTCGCAGGATGGCGTTGCAGCACAAGATGATCGAGCCGTACGAGGACCGGCAGGTTCGGGACGGCGTCATCAGCTACGGAGTTTCGTCGTATGGATACGACATGCGGGTGGCGGATGAGTTTCGGATTTTCACGAACGTGAACTCGTCGATCGTGGACCCAAAACATTTCGACGCGAAGTCGTTCGTGGAGTTCAAAGGGCCGGTCTGCATCGTGCCGCCGAACTCGTTCGCGCTGGGAAGATCGGTGGAATACTTCCGAATCCCGCGGAACGTGCTGACCATCTGCGTGGGGAAATCGACGTATGCGCGGTGCGGAATCATCGTGAACGTGACGCCGTTCGAGCCGGAGTGGGAAGGATTCGTGACGCTCGAAATCAGCAATACGACTCCGCTGCCCGCGCGGATTTACGCGAACGAAGGATTGTGCCAGGTGGTGTTCTTCGAATCAGACGAGCCCTGCGAAGTTTCCTACAAAGACAAAAAAGGGAAATACCAGGCGCAGCAAGGAATCGTGCTGCCGAAGATCTGACGCGGTGCTTCGCTCAGTTGATGAGGCGCTTCGCGGGCGCAGTCTACGCCGCAAGCCGCGATTGAGCGCGGCACTTCCCGCTAGCGCTGAATGTTGATTGCGCCGCCTTCATAGCCCTCATCGCGTGCGGTTTTCTGCGCCGCCGATCGGAGCGACTGGTCGTCGGCGTCCTTCGGCATACTGCAGTGGCGGCGGATCACCTCTTCACCACTCGCGATCCGGACGAGCCAGCTGGACTTCCCCTGATCCCACGAGACGTCGACACGATCTGCTTGCATGTTCTCCTCCGTCTCACTGCGTTTTGAAAACCACCCCGGACCGGATGCCCCGATTATAGGACTTTGCGCGAGCCAGTGGAACCATCGCTGTTGGCCTAGCCCGCGATTGAACGGAAGTTGGATGCGACACCGCTAGCCTACTCGCAGAGCTTCACACGCGCAATACGGACGAACAGTTTCGCAATCTGGATGATGGAGACTCAGGAAAAAAGGTGTGCGGTTCGGATGATCGAGCTGGATTTCGAACCGAACCGCACGGTGAAGGTGCGAATCAACCGTTGATGACAACGAGAAGCCTGACGCCCGGATGATCCAGATCAATCAGATAGTATTCGCCATCGATGAAATCGATGTAGAAGTCGTCGCCCGGATTCCAGTCGGGGGGCCATGCTTCGTTGTAGGCGAACCAATAGCCTCCGTAGTTGAAGCGGCGATCGGTCCGGATTGATACGTCGACGTGAAAATGATGTTCGCGCCCGAAATGGCGATGGAAATCTGAATCGGGAATGCGGCGTTCGCGTGTGGCGTTGTGTTCCTGCGCCGCGTTCCGCTGTTCCTGCGCACGCTGTTGTTGGTCCCGCTGTTGTTGCGTGCGCTTTGCTTCCTCTTGCTGCTGTTTTGCCACTTCCTGCTGCTGTTTCCTCTGATTTTCTTGCTGCTTCGTTTGCTGTTCCTGCTGACGCTTCACTTCGTCCTGCCGCTGCTTTTCAGTCTGTTGTTGCTGCTTCGCGTTCTGCTGCTCCTGAGTCTTTTGCTGCTTCGCCCGATCTTCCTGCTGCTTCTGCTGCTCCTGGGTCTTTTGCTTGTCCTTTTCCTGGTCTTGTTGTTGCTGCTGTTGGTCCTGTTGCTGATACGCGTAAGACGGGACCGCGATCAGAAAACATAAGAGCGCCGTACCGACGAGTACTTTCATTGATGTCCTCCGACACGCAAGCGATTCAGGCGGGCTGTGCTACTTCCAATGGTAGAAACGCCAAGCAGGAGAAGGAATACCGCGAAGCCTTGAAATGAAAAGGATTTAGGGGGCAATTCGGCAAAACAACTACACGGAAATACTCTGGGCGGACACTGAAATACATTAGAAGGAGCGGGACATTGCGGAGTTGCTGAGGCGGCCCGTGGGAAGGCCGAGCCACAAGCCAGTGGTTTGGTACAAAAGCTTTCTCTACCAAGCGGCCAGTTGGAAAACGGCGCGGCGGGTGGTGGCGAAGGTGGAGTTTCACTTTGGGGAGCTGTTTCCGCGAGTGGGCCTTCATCGTCACGAATCTGAGCCTGCCCAGCCGGGCGGTCCGATTGACACTCTTTTTGCCTGGGCATAGGATTTTGCATATTCATGTTCAAAAACCTTCGGGGCGAGCGGAACTTCGACTCCGTCGCGGAGAAGACGGCAATCGGCGGCGTCAACGCGGAAGGGCCCGAATTCGTAAAAACGTATTGCTGGGCGATTTATGTGACCTATTATCGACAACTTACGATTGGCCGGGATTCCATCAGAAAAAAAATCGGCCTGACATCATGACTTAGTTGGCTTGCCTCCCGTATTTCTGAGCGACAGCCGAACTTGCTTGGTTGCCAAGTGGGGGGGTGATATGAACCGTGGAACAGCTTCAACGCTTGGAATCGCGATATTGGTGATCTCGTGTTTTGGACTAATGACGGGATGCGGAGACGGCACAAGCGCGCCGCCAGCGATTATTGTCAGCGTCATCCCCGCCACCCCCGTGACCCTTCAATCGGGGCAATCAGAACAATTCACAGCGACGGTGAAAAACGATCCCACGAACAGGGGAGTCACCTGGAGCATCAGCAATGTGGTGTGCACGGCGGCGCTGTGCGGAACGATTGACGCGACCGGAAAATATTTGTCCCCGGCAACCGTCACCAGTAACTTCCCCGGCATAGGGATCGTAGCGACATCGATTGCAGATCCAACCAAGTCGGCATCGGGTTCCGTAACTCTATTGGCTCCATCTTCGCCGCCGATCACGGTGATACTCACGCCAGGGAACACGAACGTGCAAATCGGGCAGATCCAGCAATTCAGCGCGCAAGTTCAAAACGACCCGTCGAATCAGGGAGTGACATGGAGCGTGGGAGATTACGTCTGTGACGCGGGCTGCGGAACAATTGACCAGACAGGAAAGTACACGCCGCCGACAGCCATAGAGGCAGGGGATTCGGAAGCGGAGGCAGAAATTATTGCGACCTCTGTGGCCGATCCAACCAAGCAAGCGTTGGCAAGTGTAAGGATCACCCCAGTGCCGACGGGAATTTCTGTTACGCCAAGCAATGCGACGGTGCAGAATAATGGGGCGCAGCAGTTTATAGCTCAAGGCGTCCCCGAGGGCGCGATACCCGTCGTCAACTGGGCACTTTCCGGAACAGGGTGCGCGGGAGCAACTTGCGGAACAATTGATCCAACTGGGATGTACACAGCGCCCGCCTCAACTCCCAATCCGCCGATGGTGACAGTGACCGCGGCATCCGTTGCGGGCGGCTCCGTCAGCGGGTCGGCTACTGTACTGCTCGGCGCAAATGCGAACAACTCAAAGCTGACAGGGTCGTACGCATTTCAGATCCACTCGGACGATCTAAATGATGTTGATACGGGTGGAGGAAGCGTTATAGCGGGAACCCTTACCGCCGATGGTAGCGGAAATATTACCGGTGGCGTGTTTGATGGGTATTTCTCGATATTTTCAGGAAATTACCTCTGCAATTGCTTGAACACACCAATACTCGGAGGCACTTACTCCGTAGGTTCAGACAACCGCGGCGCTATGACTCTGGTCTTGGGATCTGATTTCGATCCCGATAAAAGCTACTCGTTCTCTCTCTCCTTCGCATTGGGTTCGATTGTTTCGGGCGTGGCGGGGAGGGGGAAACTAGGGGGCGGAATCAGCTCCGGCGTCGGGGAAGTACGCATTGTCAGCGGAACTCTTGCCCGGCAAGACCCGTCGGCGTTCAGCAGTGATGCCATTGCGGGAGACTTTGCGTTCTTTATGAAACCCACCCCCAACTTCGGTCTTTATGAACCCACATCCTTTACTTGGGAGGCGACAGGCAGGTTCACGGCGAAGAGTGGGTTGTTGAGCGCGGGGCAAACTGACACACTTGGAAATGGCCCTGGGATCGATTCACAGCCGCTATCTTTCGCGGGCACGTACAACGTGGATGCACGGGGGAGAGGAACCGCAAAGATGAGTTTTGACGGATCGTTCAGGCCATTTTCCGATTTTGTGTTCTACGTGATTTCTGCGAACGAATTGCTATTTGTTGAGACCGACGGCATAACCAATGAAACGGCCAACGAGACATTGCTTGTAGGAACTGCCCTGCGCCGGTCCGCTGGGCCATTCACCGCAAGCTCGTTAAGTGGGTCGACAGTCGTTTACTCCGGGGACGTTCTTAATAACGATGTCTTCAGACCGGGCGATCTCAACGTGGAGTTGGCGACATTTGACGGAACAAGCGCCGTCGGCGGGACAAGCGATACTGTGGATCAAAACAATGTGGCCACAAGCGTCCCGTTTAGCGGGTCGTACACGGTGGATGGAGACGGACTTGGCCGCGGAACGCTCAGTCTCTCCGGGCCCCAGTTCCCCGGAGACCTCTCAACTTCATTTTATTTTGTGGCGTCGGGGAAAGCGTTCGTGCTTGGCCTCGGAACGTTGGAATCCCAATCGGGAGGGCCGTTCACCAATGCTTCGATCTCAGGAAGTTATGTTCTGAATGCGTATGGGGTGTTTTTTGGAGGGTCGAGCAGCGGCATCTTGACGGCGGATGGCGACGGCAGCCTGAGCGGGACCGTGGATGCCATTGATGGGAACGGATTCGGCATGGGCAGTACGTTCAGCGGCGCCTACGCGATCGATGCGAGTGGACGCGGAACCTTGACGACAACGCCACCGGCGGGGCCACCGATGAATTGGATTTTGTACATTGTCTCGCCTTCTAAAATTCTGTTTCGACAGGCCCTCTATGACTTTGACACACAGCTGCGAGCGGCGATCGAGAAGTAAAGAAGATCGCTGACAATACTTTCCTTTAACTAAAGTGGCGGGAAGATTCGAGAGAACCCTTCCGCTATTTTTTTGGGGGCCCGCCTCACAGCAGGATCGCGCTACGCATATGGTCGCGACGGAGTTTTGATGGCCGGGCGGGCGCGGGGTGTGGCACACTCTTGCGCGAGCGGGAAGCGAATCACGCAAATGAATTGAACGTCGGGCTGAATTTGGGCGAAATCGTCACGGAGACCCTTCGGGCATCCTGACCGGACGTCCTCAGGATGACAAAGATAGACCTGACACCGAAATGAGACTTTAATTGGAAACACAAAAACAATGAGCATTGAATGGCTTGTGGATGAAATCGTCGCTCGGCAGAACGCGAATACCCTTAGAAATGCAGGACGATTCCAGCCGAGGCGCGGGGCTGGTTCTGCGTCGACGAGCCGAAGCGCGTGACCAGGTAATCGATTTGAATCGGGCGGAACGAGACAAACGGAGCTACCTTCACATCGATTCCCGCACCGACCGCAACTGCAAACGCACTCGACGAGCCGGGAATGAGGACGGTGGAGTTCGTTCCGCCACCAGACCCGATGGTCTCATGCGCGCCGCCCAACAAAACGTGGGCAAAAGGCGAAACGGGTCCCGGAAAGCGGACCTGCGGACCGAAAAGATACGTGTTGAAGTGAGTCGTGGCGCCCTGAACCGATCCATAGTTGCCACCAAAATCGGCCACCGCTCCAATCCATCGATACGGATTGTAGGCGACGGAAACGTCAAAGCCGTTGAGACTCGGGTGCAGGGTGTCGGTCTGCGTAGGACAGGTCGGCTGCGGACAAAGAATGCCTTCATTGACCGCGAGTGACTGCCTGACATAGGAATATCCGCCGAAAACCTGAAAGGTATCCTGAGCGCGAGCGACTCCCGCGAAAAGACTCCAAGCGACAAGGACTGCCGCAACAAGCCAGAAACGGCGCATCGATTCACCTCAACCGAATTTCGCCCCTTTTGCTTTCGATGCGACGGCGGTAAGTCCTGTTGTCTAACGAGGGCTAAAGACTGACGAGGATGATTCCCGTAAAGATCAGGGCAATGCCGAACCACTGCGAGCGCTCGAGGCGTTCGCGCAGGAAAATCCACGAGAGCAGTACAGTGACGGCACCATACAACGAGGCCAAGACACTGACCAAGGAAACCTGGCCGGAGCGCAAGCCGGCATTATTGGCCAGAAACGCGAGAGTGTCGGCAAGGCCGACGATCGCCAAGAACCCCCAAACGCGGTCGCGGGGCAATCGAAGGCTCTGGCGAACAGGCGCTGCGACCAGGCCTAGAGTCGAAAAAGATGTAACGCGAATCATCCAAACGGAAACGGCGCTGCCAGTCAGCGGGATTACGTGGAATCCGAGAAACCAGAAGAGGAAGCCAAATCCGACAGCAGCGGCAATCGACCAGCCGACCCCTTTCGCGAGGTGCGCACGCGACGGAGCAGGTACAGAGGCGGAAAAAGCCGGCTTGCCGCTGCCGAAAGCAGTCGCGGCAAGAATCACGCCAATGAAGGTGACGGCGAGGCCGGCCGCTCCGAGAGGCTTGAGGCGCTCGCCGCTGAGCAGCGCAAGAGCGACGGTGAGAGCAGGATAGCTGGACGAGATGGGCGCAACGATGCTCATGACGCCGATTTGAAATGAGTAGTAGAGCGAGAGTGACGACAGAGTGTTGATTAGGCCCGCGAAGGCCGCGAACGCCCAAGGCTGCCAACCGGCCGCAACGCCGCGCGTAATCCCACCGGTAAACTCGAGATAGGCGGTCATCACAACGAAGCCGAAGAGCTGCATGAAGAACAGCGTGCGGTAGGCGCCGACGCGGCGCGAGGCGAAACGCGCGGAAAAGTCGGCGACGCCCCAACCGACGGCGGCCATCAAGCCAAGAAGTATTCCCATGCTAGCGGGGGCCGCTCAGGCGCGCGCGACGCAGGCGCATCAGCGGCGCGGTTTCGGTTGCAGGCCGAGGAGAGCCATCACCTTCTGGAGATCCTTCCAGACCTCGCCCTTCGCGTTGGGATTCCGCAGAAGATACGCGGGATGGTATGTGGCGATGAGCTTCGAGCCGCGAAAATCGAACCACTCGCCGCGGAACCGTGAGATTCCTTGATTTGTCGCCAGGAGAGTCTGCGCGGCACAAGCTCCCAGGCAGCAGATCACCTTCGGCTGGATGACAGAAAGCTGACGCATTAGAAAGGGCGAGCAAATCTCGATTTCGTCGCGCTCGGGTAGGCGATTCTCGGGCGGGCGGCACTTCACGACGTTGCAAATGTAGACGTCGGCGCGGCGCAGGCCCATTGCTTCAATCATCTGCGTGAGGAGTTTGCCAGCGCGGCCAACAAAAGGCTCGCCCTGTATGTCTTCATCGTGGCCGGGACCTTCGCCAACGAACACAAGCTCAGCCTTTGGATTACCGACGCCGAATACGATGTTCGTGCGCGCCTTGTGGAGTTTGCAGCGAGTGCAATCGCCGATGTCGGCGCGGATGCGTTCGAGGGAGTCATTTTCGATGCGCTCGTCGAAAAGGGACGGGCCCGAGGGAACCTGGATCAGCGGAGTCGCCTTCGCTGGAGCGCGAGGGACAGTCGGCGGAGGCGCAATGCGCTCTCGCGGCGCGGCCGAGGTCGCAGGCACGGCGGGTGGCGGGGCGGAAGAGTCGAGTCGTGGCGCCGAAGCGGACGCGGCCCCCGGCGAGAGGGGGGCGGCTGCGCGAACGCGAAAGTAAGGACCCAAGCCAAGATCTTCGGCGTAGCGGAACCAGGATTCGAGGGCGGTGCGATTGTTCGCGTTCAATGCGTCTCCCTTGTGATGATTCGCCGCGCAAGAATTTAGCACAACGAGCGACGAGCGCGAGGAGAGTTCTCAAGGCCGATCATCGAGGGCTAAACGGGATCAGCGGTGGGAGCGAAGATCGAGGGCCTGGTCGAGAATGCGGTGAGCAACATCAAGCTTGCTGAGTTTGGGCAGAGCGATTTCGCGTCCGTCCCGAAGGAAGAGCGTGACAACGTTGGTGTCGATGTCGAAGCCCGCGCCTTCCTGCGTGACGTCGTTGGCGACAATCATGTCCGCGCCCTTGCGCGCGAGTTTGGCCCGCGCGTTTTCGGCGAGGCGGTCGGTTTCCGCGGCGAAGCCAACGAGCACGCGATTCGATTTGTCGCGCGAAAGTTCGGCAAGAATGTCGGGCGTGGGTTCGAGTTCGAGCGTGAGGCGCTCGCCGGAACGTTTGATTTTCGTGCCGTGGGGAGCGGCGGGCCGATAGTCGGCGACGGCGGCGGCCATGATGATGATCGTCGAGTCAGCAGCGCGATCTTGGACGCTGCGGCGCATTTCCTCCGCGGTGCGCACGGGAATCCAGTCGACACCTTCAGGCGCGTGCAAATCCGTGGGGCCGCTGACGAGAATCACGCGCGCGCCACGCCGCGCGGCGGCTTCCGCCAGCGCGTAGCCCATTTTCCCGGAGGAGCGATTCGTGAGGAAGCGGACGGGGTCGAGGTCCTCACACGTGGGACCGGCGGTGACCAGAACAGTTTGGCCGACCAGGTCCGAGTGGAGGCCGAGAATATCGCAAACTTTGCGCGCGATGGTTTCCGTGGCAGCGAGGCGGCCAGCGCCGGTCATGCCGCAAGCGAGGTAGCCTTCGTCGGGGTCGATGACGTGAACTCCGCGCGCGCGCAGAGCGGCAAGATTTTCCTGCGTAGCGGCGTGCTCCCACATATTGACGTTCATCGCGGGAGCAACGGCCACGGGAGCCTTCGTGGCAAGATAGAGCGTCGAAAGGAAATCGTCCGCGATGCCGTGAGCGAATTTGCCGAGCATGTCGGCGGTCGCCGGTGCCACGAGAAGGAGGTCGATGCGCTGCGCGACGGCGATGTGTTCGATGGCGCTCTCGACGTTGGCGGGCGAGGCGTCGTCCGAGCCGAACATTTCGGTGATGACCTTCTTGCCGGTGAGAGCCGCGAAAGTGAGAGGCGTGATGAACTGCTGAGCGGCACGGGTCATGACGACCTGCACGTCGAGCTTTTCCTGCTGGAGGCGGCGGACGAGTTCAGCCGCCTTGTAGGCCGCGACACCGCCGGTGACGCCGAGGGCAATCTTCATAAAATCGGCGGCGAACCGCTACTTGCGCCGCTTGCCGTCCTTTTCTTCGGCCTCATCGGGAAGCTCGGGCGTCTGGTACTCGAGCAGGCCCTTCTGCAATTCCTCTTCGGCGATACGCGTGGTCTTGCGCGATCTCGGGTTATCGACCAGCGACCTGCCGCCACCAATCATGAGCTGGCGGGCGCGACGCGCGACGACCACGACGTAGGCGAACTGACTGTCCGGTGCCTCTCTCGAAACGGCCATGAAAGGTCAGCCTCCAAAAGACTTCAGGATCTGGCGAATTCTATCTTCCTTGCGTGCCACGCGGCAACGCGAGCCGAGCGCGATGGCCTGAACTTCCTTGCCGGCACGCTCGAGGTCGTCATTGACGACCGCAAAATCGTAGATGCTGTAACTTAGCATTTCCTGCCGGGCCCGCTCCAGACGGCGCCGGATCTCATCATCGGAATCCTGGCCGCGAGCGCGGATGCGCCGCTCCAGCTCTTCCTTGGATGGGGGCAGGACGAAAATCGCAATCGCGCCCGGCACTTTCTGCTTGACCTGATGCGCCCCCTGCACATCAATCTCGAGAACCAAGTCTTTTTTCTGAGCCTTCGCTTCGTCGAGCCACTTGCGAGGCGTTCCGTACCAATTTTTGCCGAAGACCTGAGCGTACTCGAGAAAATCGCCGCGCGATACCATCTGCTGAAATTCAGCTTCCGACACAAAATTGTACCATTTGCCGTCGCTCTCCGTCTTGCGCGGGGACCGCGTGGTACACGAAACCGATAGCAGCGTTTCGGGCAGTTCGAGAAGCTTCCTGACCAGCGTCGATTTTCCGGAGCCCGAAGGGCCGGAAACGATGAGAACGAGCGGCTCAGCGGAGCTCATTCGATGTTTTGCACCTGCTCGCGCAATTTTTCGATCTCGGATTTGATCTCAAGGCCACCCTGCGTGATCTCGAGGCCCTCCGAATCGTTTCCGGGCGTCTTCGACAACAGAGTATTTGTCTCGCGCTGCATTTCCTGCAAGAGGAAGTCGAGCTTCTTGCCCACGTCCGCGCCGCCCGCGAGGAGGGATTCGAATTGCTGAACGTGGCTACGCAGGCGCGCCAGTTCCTCGGAAACATCGCTGCGCTCGGCAGCAATCGCCGCCTCCTGAGCCAGGCGCGCGGGATCGAGCTGCAATTCGTCGACAAGTTCGCGAACTCGTGTCTCGAGGCGCTTGGCAAACGCCGGACGAGCGCGCTCGGCAAGCTGCTCCACGCGAAGAGCCAGACCGGCAATGTTCTGGAGGCGCGAAAGCATTTCGTCACGAAGGTGAGAGGCTTCGCGCTCGCGCATGCGGTCGAGTTTGTCGAGGGCCTCGAGCAAGCAGCGAGAAACAGCACTCTCGAGCTTCACCATTTCTTCCTCGAGGGAGGCTGCCGCCGGGCCAATCACTCCCGGAAGGCGAAGGATGGAGGCAATATCGGGTTCAGAGATTAGGCCGAATTTGCTTCGCAGCGAATTGGCGGCTTCCAGATACGCCGCGGCGACTTCCTGATTGACGCCGATGGCCGCCGGGCCTTCGAGCTCGTAGTGAACGGAAACATCCAAGTGTCCGCGGCGAATGCGCTCGCGAATGAGCTGGCGTATGGCCGGTTCGACCGGCTCAAAGCCGTCCGGGACGCGAAGATGCAAATCGAGGAAGCGATGATTCACGCTACGCACGGAAACGCGAAGCGACCAGCCGTTTTCGATGATTCGCGCTTGCGCATAGCCCGTCATCGACTTCAGTTCAGCCGGATGTTGTTTCGGCGGAACAGCAGCGGATTGTGGCCGAGAGCCGGACATATCAGGACTCCGCCCCGCGAGTCGCGGGCTCGGCGTCGCGGAATTGTATGTCGTGGAGGCGCGCGTAGACGCCGCCGAGAGCGAGCAGATCCTCATGCGTGCCGCGCTCGCAAATCGTGCCGCCGTCAAGAACCGCGATCACGTCTGCGCGGCGAATCGTCGAAAGGCGATGCGCGATGACGAAGACGGTGCGGCCGGTCATCAGGTTGTTCAGGGCGCTTTGCACGAGCAGTTCGGATTCGGAGTCGAGTTCGGACGTGGCTTCGTCAAGGATCAGGATCGGCGCGTCCTTCAACAGAGCGCGAGCGATGGCGAGCCGCTGCCGCTGGCCGCCGGAAAGGCGCTGCCCGCGGTCTCCGATGATGGATTGATAGCCCTCCGGCAGCTGGGTGATGAAGTCATGGGCGAGAGCAGCCTTGGCAGCGGCCGTCACTTTTTCCTCCGGCATGTTGGGACGACCATAGCAGAGATTGTTCCAAATCGTATCATTGAAGAGAATCGTTTCCTGCGTGACGATAGCCATTTGCTCGCGAAGAGAGCGCAGCGTGATGTCGCGCACGTCGTAGCCATCGATCGAAACCGATCCGGAGCTGGCGCAATGGAATCGCGGCAGAAGGTTGACCAAGGTGGTCTTGCCCGCGCCGCTGGAACCCACGATCGCAACCACAGTGCCAGCGCGAACCTTCAGATCGATTCCTCTCAGTATGAGCGGGCCGCCATCGTAGGAGAAGCTGGCGTTGTTGAATTCGATCAAGCCTGAAAAACGCGGAAGCGTCTTCGCACCCGGCGTCTCGAGGATTTCCTCGGGCAAATCGATGAATGCAAACACCTGCGACGAAATTCCGGCCGCCTGGAGGAAGAGCTGATAGATGTTGCCGAGGCGCTTGAGAGGCTCGTAGGCCTTGAACAGCGCGAATATGAAGACGCCGAACGTTCCGATGGTCATGCGGCCGACCTTGATCTCGCCACGCGCGAAGAAAAGAACGCCGGAGATCACAACCGCGCCGAGCACATCCATTAGAGGCGACGTGACCGCGAAAGCGCGAATCCACCGCATGTTTTCGCGAAGGAGGCCGCGAGCGGCTTCGCGGAATTTGCGGATCTCGAACCCTTCCATGCCGAACGCCTTCACGACCCGGTTGCCGCTGATGGTCTCCTGAAGAATCTGGCTGATGTCCGCCAATCGAGAACGGCTCTTTTCCGCGGAACGACGGATCTTGCGGCCCAGTTTGCCCACCGGCCACACCACCAAGGGGATGATGACCGCGGAGCCGATGGCCATTCGCCAATTGATGACCAGAAGCACGAGCACGAAAAAGACGAGATTGAAAATCTGGCGAAAGAAATCGGCGAAGTAATCGGAGAATGCCGAGCGAATCTGCTCGATGTCAGTGACGACCGCAGACATTACGCGGCCGACGGGATTGTGCTCGAAGAAACCGACCGGCTGTTGAACAACCTTGCTATAGGCGCGGTTTCGGATGTCGGTGATGCTCGCCAAACCCGCGTACTGAATCAGCGTGACGCCGCAAAACTCGGCGACGGCCTTCGTAAGGGACAGGAACAAAAGGGCCAATGCGAAAACCGACCAAACGTGATGCACGCGCGCCGGCACAAACGAGTTGAGGTAGACGATGCGATTGGTCCCGGGAACGGTGAAGAGCGCCAGCTTCTGAACGGTGGAGGACGGGCTCAGGATCACGTCGAGCGCCGGTTTGATCGCGAAAGCGATGAGACCGTCGATGGCGCCCATGACCGCCAGCAGCAGAACACCCCCCGCCATTAGGGCCGTGTAGGGACGAAGATATCGCAGGAGATTCGCGAACTCCTCCCGTTCGGTTTTGCGAGGAGGCATCAGCATAGTAAGACGCCCAAGACGAAACTCATCCCGATTCGATTTCCGTTCTTCCGCCCCTGCCGCAGTCAGCCGGACGATTTCTCAAGATCGCGATGCACAACCTTAGCGGCGAAACCCTTTCGATGCAAATCCTTGCGAATCACTTCAGCAAGCGCGACCGAGCGGTGCCTACCGCCGGTGCATCCGAGCGCGACCGTCAGATAGCTCTTGCCTTCGTTGATGTAGTGCGGGATCAGATAGCGGAGGAGGCTCTCGATTCGCCGCAGAAACTGGCCTGTCTGCGGAAACGAAAAAATGTACCGGGCGACGCGGCGATTCTTGCCGCTGTACGGCCGCAGCTTCGGAATGAAGTGCGGATTCGGAAGAAAGCGGACGTCGAAGACAAGGTCCGCGTCCGCGGGAATCCCATAGCGAAAACCGAAGCTGACCACGGATACCAACAGCGGGCGGCGCCCCGGCTTTTGAAAGCGGTCGATGATGAACTGCCGCAGCTCGTGAACGTTGAATTTCGTCGTGTCGATGATGACGTCCGCAAGGCGGCGAATCGGCGCCATGCGGCGCCTTTCTTCGCGGATCCCTTCGGCAACGGAAAGTCCGTGCCCCAGAGGGTGCGGCCGGCGCGTCTCGCTGAAGCGGCGCATCAGGGCTTCGTCGCTCGCCTCGACGAACACCAGCGTCGCGGGATGATCGCTCGCGAGGGACCGGTAAAGAATAGGCAGCTTCTCGATTTGCTCGCCCTCGCGCGCGTCGACGAGCAGCGCAGCGCGTTCGATTTCGCCGCGGCCTTCGTCGTATAGCTCACTGAATACAGGAATCAAAGCAACCGGAAGGTTATCGACGCAATAGAAGCCGAGATCTTCGAAAGTGTTGAGGACCGAACCTTTTCCTGAGCCGGAAAGCCCGGTGAGAATCACCAACTGGCGCGAGTCGCGTTTCCGTTGAGAGCGGGCCACGGCGTCTGGCGCTAGCCCTTCACACGCCGTCGATGCGTGCTGGGGATGCGGAGATCTTCGCGATACTTGGCGACCGTGCGGCGGGTGACGTGAATGCCTTCGTCGCTCAATTTCTTCGTAATCTGCTCGTCGGTGAGCGGGTGGGCGGTGTCTTCCTCTTCAATCATCTGCTTCACGCGGCGCTTCAGCGAAAGAAGCGACATTTCGCCGCCCTGCGGCCCGTTGACCGATTCCGAGAAGAAGCTGCGGAGCTCGAGCACTCCCTGGGGCGTGTGCACGTACTTGTTCGCGACGGCGCGGCTGACCGTCGAAGGATGGACGCCGACTTCCTCGGCGACTTCCTTGATCATCATCGGTTTCAAGTGATCCGGGCCATAGTCGAGGTAATCCGCCTGGCGGCGCAAGATCGATTGGCAAACGCGCAGTATCGTGTGCTTGCGCTGCTCGATATTTTTCATCAGCTGAATAGCCGCGGTAAAGCGCTCCTTCACGTAGTTGCGGACATCGCGGTCAGCGGCATCGCGCGCCAGGAGGCGCCGATACGTCGGATTGAGCCGAAGCTGCGGCAAGTCGTCGTCGTTCATGAACACCTGCCACTCACCATCGACCTTACGGAATTGAACGTCCGGCTCCACAAGCCGCGGTTCGGTTTTGTTGTAGCGAAGGCCAGGCTTCGGATCGAGGCGCTTGATGACGTCCACGGCGCGTTTCACCAATTCAATCGGGCGATTCAGCGCGCGCGCCACTTCCTTCATCTGGTTGTTCTGCAGGAGCTTCAAATGTTCCGTAATGATTTGCTGCGCCAACGTGTTCTGCGGATCCACAACCTTGAGCTGCATCAGCAAGCATTCCGGCAAATCGCGCGCCGCGATTCCCGGCGGATCGAACTCTTGCACCATCGCCAGAGCTTCCTCGACGTCCTCCATCGAATAGTCGCCGGACTGCGCGATTTCCTCGAGCGTGGCCGTCAGGTAGCCGTTTTCATCGAGATTGCCGATGATGGCTTCGGCGATCTTGCGCACCACGTCTGTGCTGATGCTGACGCTGAGCTGCCAGGTGAGATAATCCGCGAGACTCGCGGGAGAAGAAAGGAACTTGTCGAATGAGGGCTTCTCGATTTCCTCGTGCTCGCCGCCTGCCGCGCGTTCGGCTCCCGTATCGAGATACTGCGTGAAGAATGAGCCGAAGTCGAACTCGTCAAACGGATTGGCGGCCTCGGTCTCGGGAACCTTTTCCGTTTCCTTCTTGAGAAACGCTTCGTCGGTGTAGCTCTCCGCCGTGACGCCCTCTTCCGGAAGTTCCTCGAGGACCGGATTCGCCATGATCTCCTGATTGATCATTTCGCGAAGCTCGAGACGGTTGAGCGCGAGCACGCTCACCATCTGCACGAGGCCCGGCGTCAGAATTTGCTTTTGCGCAACGCGGAGATTCAGTTTGGGCTGGAGCCAGCTCATACGACTCAGTGCAAGCGAAACCCTTCTCCCAGGTAGATTCGGCGCACATCCGCGTTCGTGGAGAGCGCCGCCGGCGTGCCGGTAAACAAAATCTTTCCTTCGCTGATGATGTACGCCCGATTCGTCACAGCAAGCGTTTCGCGCACATTGTGGTCCGTCACCAGGACGCCGATGCCCGCCGCGCTCAAATCCGCGATAATCTTCTGAATGTCCACCACCGTCAGCGGATCGATGCCGGAAAACGGCTCGTCCAGCAGCACGAACGACGGCGACAGCACCAACGAGCGCGCGATTTCCAATCTTCGCCGCTCGCCGCCCGACAGCACGTGCGCCTGACTGCTCCGCACTCCTTCAAGGCCCATCTGGGCCAAGAGCTCCTCCACCCGGTCGCGCCGCTGCTCCGGAGTGAGTGGCAAAGTCTCCAAAACCGCCAGCAAGTTCTCTTCGACCGTCAGCTTCCGAAAGACCGAGGGCTCTTGAGGGAGGTAGCTGATACCGCTGCGGGCCCGAAGATACATCGGGAGGTCGGTAATGTCCTCGCCATCCAGCAAGACACGGCCGTAGTCCGGCCGGGCTAGTCCGACCAGGATGTAAAACGTCGTGGTCTTGCCTGCTCCGTTCGGCCCGAGCAGCCCAACCACTTCGCCCTGCTGAATCTCCAGGCTGATGTTGTCAACGACTCTGCGACCCCGGTACGACTTCCTGAGATCGGCGGCCTGAAGCTTCAACATGCCGGTTCATTTCTCAACCCGGTGCTTGGTAAGAGTGCGCGAACCTTCCTGCGAATCAATCAAAATCGTATCACTCGCCACAAAGAAGGTCAACGAACGCCCGGACGTCGTGTTTCCAGAAGCATCCGTCAAAGTGGGCTGGCCGCCGGAAAGAACGAATTTTCCCTCGGCCGCGGTGTATTCAGCCTGCTCGGCAGTCCCGCGGCGGTCGTCCTGGCGCACGACGACACCGCCCAAAGCAACCGCGCGGCTCAACTGGCCGTTCGCAGAGGCTGCTGCGCTGGAAGCCGGCGCTGCTGCGGGACCCGATCCTGTGTTGAAGTAAACGTCGAGCGCTCGGGATTCGAGCGAGCCTTCCTGGGAAACGGCCGTGACGCCCCCCTCGAGCCGGGCCTTCCCATCGTGGTTCCAGTACGTGAGCAAAGGAGCCTGGACGCGCCAAAGCGTCGGCCCGGATCGAGCCGCGGCTGGCTTCAGGCCGGGTCTCAGCGTGGGCCCCGAACTTTGCGGAAACACCGCGACGACATGTCCCGAAGCCTGCATTTTCTTGTCGTCTCGCCATACGGCAATCTGGTCCGCGTCAAGAACGGACTGCCCCTGCCAAAGGCGGGCATGGCCTGCATAAACCACCTCGCCGGACGAAACGGACCCGGCGAGGGTGTCTGCAGTGATGTTGGCGGGGCCAGAACCCATATTGATTGCGCTGCCTTGCCCGGATGGCAGATATGTGGAGATGACGCCGCCGTGGGCGTCAATCTGGCCCGACTTCTGGTTGAGCGTGACCTCTTGCGCGGTGGTACGGCTCATCGAGTCCGTAAGCGTCGGCGAACCGGTCAGCAGGATTTCGTCCTTGGCGCGATCAAAGCGGGCGAACGACGCCGTGGCCTGGCGGTCCGCTTGCACGAAGTGGACGTGGCCCGTTTGCTCAACCGTCGTCCACTGGCCGTCCGCGCCGAACGTGGCTGCTAGATTCTCCGAGGTGCTGGTCTGTGGGGCCGAACTTCCGGCCTCCCGCCGCACGGCGACTCCGCCCGTGCCTCGCAGACCTTCCAGGCGCCCATTCTGGGCGAACTGCGCCGTGAATTTCGGCGCGCTCATTTGGGTGGCTTCAGTGGCGCTCTTCGATTCAATGGTCGCCGGAGCCAGTGTCTCCGCGGAATCCACGCGCTGGCGATCGGGCCGCTCGCCCGGTGCGAACGAAACGCGCAGAGCATTCGTTTTCAGAAGTTGAGAGACGCCATTCTGTTCTGCGCGCGCAACCACGCTGCCGCTCGCCGTCATCTCGCGAAGAGTGTTGTGCTGCGGCTCGAACGCCACATCGACACGCGCACTCGAGAAATGGTCCGTACCTTGAGGAGTGTGCCGCATCCCCTGAACATTGCCCTTTGCCACGACGCTCTGGACCCAGCCCTCTGGATTTAGAGAACCTTCGAAGGTATCAGCGGCAACCTCGAATGCTTTATCGGCATTCACGCTGTGAACGGCTGGGCGCCCTTCAGCGAGAACGTGACTTGCGTGGAAATTTTCGTCGAGCTGGACGGAAACGCGGCTGGCTGACAACTCGCGGTCCGCTTGCCGCACTTGCACAGGACCGCCAAGAATGATCATGCGATCGTCGCGCCGGATCTCGAGATTGCTGCCGCTGAGCGTTACGGGAGCGCCGCCGGTGCGTTCCGACGGCGCCAAATCGAATTCGACGGAATGCTCGATGCGAACGATGGCGGCGCGGGTGCTGTAGCTGACACCGACGCCACGGCCGGTTCCCTGCGGCAGCACAAAATCGACGGGTGCGGGCGTGGAAGCTTCGCCCGTCTGGCCGTCGAAGCTCAGATTGCTTGTCTTGATGGCAAGCGACTTGGTAGCTGGCTTGCCTCCCGCGGTCGAACCGGCGTTCGCGGCTGAGTTGCCACCCTGAACGTCGATCGTCACTTCGCCCTGACACTGAACGTTACCGGTCGCACGGTCGTAGCCGCATTGGCGGGCGTGGATTTTATCGTTGCGGCTGCCGTCGCGGCCGTAGATCGTGATCCAAACGTCCTCCAGCAGAGCCCGATTATTCTCTTTGAATTGCGTCGCGCGGGAAGCGCGGATCTCGAAAATCGTGCGGTCTTTCTCGACGCGCTTGTAGGAAAACGTGTCGGTTTGTTGCTGCACGGCGGAGGAAACCATCGCCGGGATAGAACTGCGGCGCCGGGCCGCGGTGATCGCGCGCTCGGCGTAAACTCCGATGACGAGCAGAGCGATCAGGCCCGCGGCAATCGCCGACCAACGCGCGTATCGCGCTGCTTCCTGATTTCGCACAAAGCGTTCCTCTTCTGGTTAGAAGCTGAGTATAGGGGAAGTGGTTTCCGAAGGACAGCTTGCGGGCGACTGCTGGTTCACGACGAACTACTTCGCCGGGCGCCGCGCGGCGGGCTGCAAATCCGTAACGACGAACAGCTCGTGGTCGTTGCCGAGGTCGCGCGCAGAAGGCGTGATGATGGACTTCGGACCGACGAAGATCTTGTGCTTTCCGGCGATCGCCGCGCGAACGTCGAGTTCGCAGACAAATTCGGCAACCGCGATTGGCGGAGCCTCCGGAGGCGCTGCAGCCGGAGGCGGCGGCACTTCGCTGACCGCAGGAGGTGGGCCGGCCGGCACCGATGCAGGCGCAAAACCTCCCGCTGGCGAGGACGTCTTTGGCGACTCGTCGACCTTCGACGCCGCACCCCGTGTGATCCCGCGAGCCGCGAAAACCTGCTCGACGACGCGCGCGATCGTTTGCCGGTCAGGGAAAGCCGCGGGCCCCCCAGCACTCGCTGCGGCCGCAATTGCAAGCGTCTGCGCGGTGGAAGATACTGCCTCGGCAATCTCCTTCGGCGCGACGGTTGCCAAATTTCCGGTCGAAGCGGATTGTGGCGACGCGAAAGACCGGCCACCGAGCCGCTGCTCCGCGGGAATGGTTCGATGCTCCACTGCGCGCGATTCCCACGCAACGCGCTTGATGTTCATCAAGTGCTGCGGGCCGATGTTGTCGGAGGTGATGTTCCCGCCATGCGAGCCGCAGCCTAGGGTCATCGCTGGGAAGAGGTTCGTCGAATAGCCGATCGAGCCGTGAACCGCCGACGTGTTCACGACGATTCGAAACGCCGGAATCGCCAGCCCGAACTGCTTCACCGCCGCTTCGCTCTGCGAATGGATCGACGCCGTGTGGCCCAGCCCGCCGTATTCCAGCAGTTTGGTACAAATCTCAATTCCCGATGCCAGATTCGAGGCGGAATAAAAGGCGAGAACCGGCGAAAGCTTCTCACCGGAAAGCGGATGCTCGCGGCCTACGCCGTCGAGTTTCGCGACGAGCACGCGCGTCGAAGCGGACACCTTGATTCCGGCCATCTCTGCGATCACGGTCGCGGCGCGCCCGACGATTTGCGGGCTTGGCGTCGTTCCGCCGCGAAAAATCAGTTCGCCGACCTTGCGGATTTCGTCAGCGTTGAGAAAGTAGGCGCCCTGCTTGCCGCATTCATCAAGCACCTGGTCGCGAACCGCGTCCTCGGCGACGACCGATTGTTCGGAGGAGCAAATCGTCCCGTAGTCGAAAGTCTTTCCCGCAAAAATGTCCGCAACGGCCTTGGGGATATTCGCCGTGCGCTCGATCATCGAAGGAACATTGCCGGGGCCAACGCCGAATGCCGGCCGCCCGGAGCTATATGCCGCACGGACCAGCCCGGTGCCGCCCGTCGCAAGAATGACGCCGGTCAGCCGGCTCTTCATCAGTTCCTGCGTGCCCTGCATCGTGGGATGCGCGAGGCAAATGATGAGCCCTTCCGGCGCGCCTGCTTTCAGCGCCGCACGCTCGAGAACGCCCACCGCTTCGCAGATGCAGCGCATCGCGGTGGGATGCGGGCTCAGGACAACCGCATTCCGCGCCTTCAGCGAAATCAGCGTCTTATAGATCGTCGTGGAGGTGGGATTGGTCGACGGAATCACCGCTGCCACGACGCCTACCGGCTCCGCAATCTCGATGATTCCCTTCTCGCGGTCTTCGCGAAGGATTCCCACCGTCTTCATTCCGCGAATTGCGCGCGGAACGTCCACCGATGCGAGCCGGTTCTTGATGATCTTGTCGGGGACATTGCCGTAGCCGGTCTCTTCGACCGCGGTTCGTGCAAGCTGCTCGGCCGCCTCGGTGGCGGCGTTCGCACAGGCTTCCACAATCGCATCAACTTGCTGCTGAGAGAATACTGCGAAGGTCTTCTGCGCTTGGCTCGCGCGTTGGAGCGCGTGGCGGGCTTCCTGAATCGAAATCAGGTCGCGGTCGCTGAGGCTCAAAGAATCGTACCTGATCGGGCGAATCTCGCCCGGATTGCTCCGCTATTTCCGAACCGGAGGCTGGCCGCCGCCGGGAAGGATCTTCTCCACCAATTCGTGCGGACGGGGAATCACATGAACCGCAACCAGCTCGCCCACTCGTCGCGCTGCGGCGGCGCCTGCGTCGGTGGCGGCCTTCACGGCACCCACATCGCCGCGCACCATCACGGTCACAAATCCGGCGCCGATATATTCCTTGCCCACCAGGATGACGTTCGCAGCCTTCACCATCGCGTCAGCTGCTTCGATCGAGCCCACCAGCCCCTTCGTCTCGATCATTCCCAGCGCTTCGTAGGACATGCGCCCTCACCCCGCGCGGCATTGCGCCGCGAATTCCCCTCGTTTGCTTGCGAGAATTTCGTGCGCAGCGTAGCACGGCGCTAGGAGTGAATCAAGCCGGGGATGCTTCGGATTTCAACAGCCGCGCAGCTAAGAGGTGGGCACGGAACCCGGCAGCACCCCAAGCGCAGCCGCGGCAACGCTGTCGCGCGTGGTGTTCTTGACCAGGTACATCGCTTCGTCGGCCAGGTGCAGCAGCTCCGCCTTCGTTCGAGAATCCGTAGGATAGGAAGCCACGCCGACGCTGGACGTGATTCGCACGTTCAGGCCCGGCTCCTTGAGCCATATGGTGTCCCGGATCAGTTTGTGCAGGCGCCGCGCAACTCCCAGCGCGTTCTCCTTCGATGTTTGCGGCAGCAGCACGACGAATTCGTCTCCGCCGTACCTGAAGGCGAGGTCGATCAGCCGGCATTTATCTTTGATGGCCTGCCCGATTTCCGCCAGGAGCTTCGAACCCATCAGGTGTCCCCAGGTGTCGTTCACGCTTTTGAAATGGTCCAGGTCGATGAAGATCAGGGAGAACTCGAATGCGTAGCGATGCGACCGGTAGATTTCCGTGTCGAGCATGAAATTCAGGTGGCGTGCATTGTAGAGGCTCGTGCAATCGTCGGTGATCGTGAGCTCATGGATTCGCTGCACGTGTCGCGCATTTTCGATCGCGATTGCGGCGTAATCGGCCAGCGCTTCCAGAAGAGCCAGGTCGCGTTGACTGAAGCCCTCCGGCCCCATGCAGTTGATCAGCTCGATCACGCCGAGGCACTGCTCGCGGAACCGCACGGGAACCGCCACAATCGACTGCGTCTCCGTCTTCGTCTTCTCGTCCACTTGCGAGAAGAACCGCGAATCCTTCGTCGTGTCGGGCACAACCACTACTTCGCCGGTTTGCGCCACCCAGCCCGCCAGGCCCTGGCCCAGCTTGATGCGGACATCCTTCAGCGCCTCGGCACCCTTGCCCGTCGCGATCTGGAAGTAGAGCTCGCCCTTGTCCACGTCCATCAGGAGAAGCGACCACGTATCAGGCCGCAGCACTTCATTGATCTTCTCCATGATGGTGCGCAGTACCTGATCGAGTTGCAGCGAGGAGGTGAGCGCCTTGCCAAGCTCATGAAAAACGGTGACTTCGTTGCTTTCTGGCAGGTCGGCCGGCGCGCCCGGATTTCTGCGGCGTTCGACACCGTCAAAACCCTTGGCGGTGGTCCTTCGCGCAGCGGGCTCAGCCGCGCGCGGTTTCGCGTCTCTGGATTCGGGAGGCAACTCGAACATTATAGTGAACCAATTTTGCGCTCTGCAACGCTCCTGCGTGAACTGATTGCCGAAAGGCCAATGGGCCAGTCCCAGCCTGTCCCCACGGGACTGCCCCAGCCCTTCCCCGAGCGAGGATTGACACTGCTATTACCCGCGCCTATATTTTGATTTGGTTGTGGGTCCTTGCGGATGGCGTCGACGTCACCTTTTGGCGAACACCTAAAGCGCGAGCGGGAAATGCGTGGCGTATCTTTGGCGGAAATCTCCGCCGCCACGCGCATCAGCACCAGATTCCTCGAAGCAATCGAAAGTGGCCAGTGGGAGCACCTTCCCGGCGGCGCGTTCAATCGCGGTTTTATCCGCTCGACGTCGCGTTACCTTGGCCTGAACGAAGAGAGCATGGTGGCCGAGTACGCGCTGGAGACCAAGGGCAACGGGACGCCACAAACTGCGCCTCAGGCCGCCACCGAATTGCCCCGCGACTGGCGCCCTCTTGCCGCGTTTGTCGGCGCCCTAATCGTGATTATCGCGGGCGGCTGGTTCCTCACCTCGAAAATCGTTACTCGCATTCGCGCCCATCGCGCCGCTGCAGCCACTTCTGTCGTAGCGCCGAATAGCTCGACGCAATCCTCCGCCGCGGCCTCAGCCGCCGCCCCGCTCCGCTTGACGATCCAGTCCAGCGCCTCTGTCCATCTCGAAGTGGCCGCCGACGGCGCTTCCGTGTTCCAGGGTCAGCTTTCCCCCAATGAAACGAAGGAATTCTCGGCCCGCGATTCCCTCCGCGTCTCCTCCACAGACGGCGCCGCTGTCCGCCTTGAACTGAATGGACAACCTCTCCCCACGATGGGCTCTGCCGGCAAACCCGGGCAGGTTACACTCACAGCGAAGGACCTGAAGTCCTCCGCTGGAGGAGTCCATTAATACAGAATTACGGGAAGCGGTCCGCTCCGGGCACATCCGTCCCGAACAGAAATTGGCGATTTGCACCGGAGGAATGTCTCTGCCGCCCGAAGAGCGCGCCGAGCTGCTCGCTGTCCTCGCGTCCGATTCCGACGCCGCCGTGGCCGAACGCGCGAAGAACGTCGCGCTGACGCATCCACTTCCCTCGTTCATCACCGCCATCTCGCGGCCTGACGCCGATTCCCGCCTCTTCACCTACTGCGCCGACAATCTTGGAGACAAGCCCGGCATCGCGGACGCCCTCGCAAAGAACCCCGGCTGCCCCACGTCTCTCGTCGCGCGCGTCGCTCCGCACCTCACAGCCGCCGGCATTCAAGTCCTTCTCGACAACCTCGAGTGGCTGACGAACGACCCCGAGCTTGTCCTGGCCGTCTGCCACTGCAAGACGGCCACACCCGAGCAGCGCGAAATGCTCGACGAAATGCAGAAGGGCGCGATGTCGATGAAGGAGCTCGAAGAAGCCGCTGAAGAGGTTGAACCGGATCCGGTCAAGCGCAAGACGATGATGCAAAAGCTCGCCTATATGACCGTCGTGCAGCGCATCACTCTGGCGCTGAAGGGCGGCCGCGAAGAACGCATGCTTCTCATCCGCGACCCGAACAAGCTGGTTCAGAAATGCGTCCTGCAATCGCCGCGGCTCACCGATACGGAGGTCGAGTCGTTCGCTGCCATGGCAAACCTCACCGGGGAGGTTCTGCGCAGCATTTCGCTGAATCGCGTTTTCATGAAGAACTACTCGGTGGCGAAAAATCTCGTGATGAATCCGAAAACGCCCCTGGACGTTTCCCTGCACCTGTTTCCGCGCCTGACAGCCACCGATCTCGTCAAGCTGACGACCAACAAGAACGTTCCGGAAACGCTACGCTCCATGGCGCAAAAGCTGCACCGCAAGCGGAAGCAAGGCATTCAGGATTAGAGCAGACCTGTTTCACAAACAGATGGTTCGGAAGAGGGTGGATCCCGTGTTCTTTGCGTCCCCGTGCCTTGTGCCGTGAGTCGACCTCTGTGTCTTTGCGGTCTGTCCCCAAGATTGCTCTTTCCCCATCAGTGTTTATCTGTGTTCATCTGTGGTTCCAAAGGGTTTTGCCTTTGAAATATGAAATTGCCTCTAGCGCGCACTTTGGCGCGCGTCAGTGCTGTACGGGCGTCGCAAGCGATTCGACGATCTTCTTCTTGTATTCCTGGGCTTTCGCGAGAATCGCCGGCTCATCGAGCGTCAGCATCTTCCGGTCTTCCATCACGATCTTTCCGCCGATTACCACCGTCCGCACATCCGACCCCTTCAGCGCAAAGACCAGTTCCGAGTAGACGTTGTACATCGGCGTCGCGTGCGGCGCGGTCGTATCCACTAGGATCAAGTCCGCCTTCTTGCCCGGCTCAAGCGATCCAATTTCCTTTTCCATGTGAATCGCGCGAGCGCCGCCGATCGTCGCCATTTCTACCACCTGCTCCGCCGGCAACGCGCGTGGATCCATCCGTGTAATCTTCTGCAGCTTCGCCGCCAGGTCCATCTCCTCGAAGAGATCCAGATTGTTGTTGCTGGCCGCGCCATCCGTGGCCAGCCCGATCGCCTCGCCCGCCGCCAGCATATCGCCCACCGGCATCACGCCCGCGGCCGTCTTCATGTTGCTTGAGGGATTGTTGATGCACCCGACTCCGAAATGCACCAGCGCCGCAATGT
Source organism: Candidatus Limnocylindrales bacterium (assembly GCA_035501415.1). Classification (GTDB taxonomy): domain Bacteria; phylum Acidobacteriota; class Terriglobia; order Acidiferrales; family UBA7541; genus Palsa-295. The sequence goes on from DATJWH010000028.1 coordinate 224,964, forward strand.
CCGCCGCGTCCACCCACACGCAGTGCGCCCCCACCACGTCCGGGCCGAGCAATCCGATTCGCTCCAGGTAGCCGACCGGCGTAGCTCCGTGCTTCTCGCGGCTTTGCTCCAGCTCGAATGGCGCCTCGGCAATGTGAATCAGGATTGGCACGCTGTTGCGCCTTGCGAGCGCGGCGGATTCCTGCAGCGTCTTCTCCGAGCAGGTGTAGATCGAATGCGGCGCCACCGCCGGCGTGATGAGCGTATCGCCCTTCCATCGATTGATGTAGTTCTGCGTGTATTCGAACGCTTGAGAGGTGGTCTTGTTGTCGGGCGCTGGAAAATCGATGATCGTCTCGCCAAGCACGCCGCGCATCCCGGCATCCTTCGTGGCGCGCGCCACCTCGTCCTCGAAGTAGTACATATCCGCGTACGTCGTGATTCCCCCGCGCAGCATCTCCAGCACGCCCAGCCGCGTGCCCCACGTAACGAAGTCTGGCGTCACGTTGCGCGCCTCGGCCGGGAAAATGTATTTGTGCAGCCAGTCGTCGAGCGAGAGATCGTCCGCAAGGCCGCGGAACAGGCTCATCGCCGCGTGCGCGTGCCCGTTGATCAGGCCCGGCATCACCAGATCGCCATGCGCGTCGATTGTTTTGGCGGCGTCGAACTCCCCTTCGATTTCCGCGCGCGGCCCCACCGCCGCGATCGAATCGCCTCGCACAGCCACCGCGCCGTCTTCCAGGATGCGCTTCTGCGCATCCATCGTCACCACCGTCCCGCCCGTGATGATCAAGTCCGCCTTCTGCTTCGCTTGCGCGACAAGACCCGCCATGCCGCACGCGATGGCGCTCGCGCAAACGCAAAGCGCCGCGAGCCAGGTAACTCCGCGCTGCTGTGGATTGCGCTGCGTCTTATTGGCGTTGGCGTTCATCGGCATCCATCGCGGTTTCAGGGTGGTTCACAAAAACGAAGAGTCGAAGGCCCTCGGCAGGAGCTTCCCCGAGCTCTCCTGCTCGACCTTCCCTTTCAGGTTCGACAGGATGACAGGGACATCGCCGCAGAATTCCCAGATGATTTGCCGGCATGCGCCGCACGGCGGCGTGAGCTGATCCGTGTCGGTCACGACCGCGATCGCATCAAATCCCTGCTCGCCTTCCGACACGGCCTTGAAAATCGCCACGCGCTCCGCGCAACACGTGAGCCCGTACGACGCGTTCTCCACGTTGCAGCCCGTGTAGATGCGACCTGACTTCGCGCGCAACGCGGCGCCGACTCGAAAATTCGAGAACGGCGCGTGCGCGTTTTCACGCGCCTTCTTTGCCGCGGCAATCAGTGCATCGTGCTCGGCCATCGCCCGGCATTGTAGCGGGTCGCCGCAGAGGAATCAAAGGAACCACGGCGCGCGCCGTTTATTGCAAACTCGACGCGATCCGTGGAATCACAGCCCGCAGCAGCGCAATAAACTGCCCCTTCACGCGCTCTCCAGTCGCCATCACTTCGGCGTGGTCGAGCGGCGTGTCGAGGATCCCCGCCGCCATGTTCGTCACGCACGAAATCCCCAGCACGCGAATCCCCATGTGCCGGGCGGCAATTGTTTCCGGCACGGTCGACATGCCCACCAGGTCCGCGCCGATCGCGCGCAACTGCCGAATCTCCGCGGGCGTCTCGTAGCTCGGCCCGGCCAGCGCCGCATACACGCCTTCGTGCATTTCGATGCCGAGCCGCTTCGCCTCCGTCAGCGCGATTTCGCGATACGCCTTCGCGTATGCCTCGCTCATGTCCGGAAAGCGCGGCCCGAACCGTTCATCGTTCGCCCCGATCAGCGGATTCGCGCCTTGCAGGTTGATGTGATCGCGAATCGCCACCAGTGCGCCCTGATTGAAATCGAGATTGATTCCCCCGGCTGCGTTCGTCAGGATCGCCGCGCGAATTCCCAACCGCCCGAAGACGCGCATCGGAAACGCCACCTCGCGCGCTGAGTATCCTTCGTACAAATGCACGCGCCCCTGCATCGCAGCCACCGCGATGTTGCCCGCTTTGCCGACCACAAGCTGCCCGGCGTGTCCCGTCGCAGTCGAATGAGGGAAGTTTGGAATCTTCGCGTAGGGAATGCGGGCGGCGTCCGTCAGATCATCCGCGAAAGCTCCGAGCCCGGACCCCAGCACCAGCGCGATTCGCGGCCGCAGCTTCGTTTTCGAGAGGATGAACTTCGCGGCGCGTTCCGCGCACGCAAACTCCGAATCGCGCGCTCCCGCCTTCTTCAGCGCTGCCTTCATTTCAGCATGATTCCAACGATGGACGCCGACATGAGGTTCGCCATCGTGCCCGCCAGCATCGCGCGAATCCCCAGCCGCGCCAGGTCTGACTTGCGGTTGGGCGCGAGCGCGCCGATGCCACCGATCTGAATCCCGATGGAGCTCAGATTCGCGAATCCGCAAAGTGCGAACGTGGCGATCGTAAACGACCGCGGATCGATCGTGTGCGCCGCCGCCATCGGGCCGAGCCGCTGATACGCAATCAGCTCGTTCGTCACCATGCGCAGCCCCAGAAGGTTCCCCACCGTCGTCGCGTCTTTCCACGGAATCCCGATCACCCATGCAATCGGCGAAAGAATCCAGCCGAAAACCTGCTCCAGGCTCTGCGGAAACCAGGAAATCAGGTGCGCGTGAATCGCGCCGAAGACGCCGTCCACCAGATAGATCAGCGCGATGAACGAGATCAGCATCGCCGCGACGTTGATCGCCAGGTTCAACCCATCCGTCGTGCCCCGCGCAATTGCCGCCAGCGCGTTCGTATCCTTCTCCATGTGCGCCATCTCGACTTTGCCCGCCGTCAGCGGCTTTTCCGTCTCGGGCACCAGCATCTTCGAGAGCAGGATCGTTCCCGGCGCGGTCATGATCACCGCAGCCAGCAGGTGTTTCGCTTCAATTCCGGCCGAGATGTACGCCACCATGATCCCGCCTGAAACGTGCGCCATGCCGCTGGTCATGATTGTCATCAGCTCAGATTGCGTCACGTCCGGCAGGTATGGCCGAATCGTCAGCGGAGCTTCCGTCTGCCCCATGAAAATGCTCGCCGCCACGTTCAGCGATTCGGCGCCGCTCGCCGCCATCAGTTTCGTCATCACGATGGCCGCGCCGCGAATAATCACCTGCATGATTCCGAAGTAATAGAGCAGCGCGAAGACGGCCGCGATGAAGATGATCCCGGGCAAAACCTGAAATGCGAAAACCACGCCCCACGGCTGCGTGTTCTTCGCCAGTGGTCCGAAAACGAACGTCGCGCCGTACGAGGCGAAATTGAGAAACCAGTCGACCCCGTCGCCCAGCCGCTGAAACAGAGCGCGGCCTTCGTCCCAGCGCATCACCAGAAATGCAAACGCGACCTGGAGTCCCAATCCCCACGCAACCGTTTTGTAACGAATCGCTTTCCGGTTCGTGGAGAACAGATACGCGAAGCCCATCATCGTGAGCATCCCGAGGATGCCCGTCAGTCGATACATTTCAGTGTTCGCCTCTTCCCTGCTCTACGCGCCAATCACCTTGCGCACCAGAGGAGCCGCCTGCGGCGCCGCATCGCCAATCTCGAAGCTCTGCGACACCAGCTTCATCGCTTCCGCCAGCCGCGCCTCCGAGTTGTAGTGCACCGTGCAAAGCGTCGCGCCCGATTCCACCGCTTCGCCTACCTTTTTCTCCAGCACGAGCCCGACCGCCGGATCGATCGCGTCCTCTTTCTTCTCGCGGCCGCCGCCGAGCATCATGCTCGCGACGCCCACTTTCTCGGACCGGATCGCAGTCACGAATCCGCCGCGCGGCGCCTTCACTTTCGCAAAATTCTTCGCTCGCGGCAGCCGTGCTGGATCGTCCACCACCGCAGGATCGCCGCCCTGCGCGCGAATGACCTCGCGGAATGTATCACGGGCGCGTCCCGATGCAATCATTTCCGCCGCCAGCGCGCGGCCTTCGTTCAGGTCCGCTGTGCGCCCCGCCAGCACGAACATCCATGCAGAAAGTTCATCGCACAATTCGCGCAGGTCCGGCGGACCCGCGCCGTGGAGCACGTCGAGGCACTCGTCCACCTCGAGCGCGTTGCCTATCTTGCGTCCGAGCGGCTGCTCCATGTCCGTGATCAGCGCCACCACTTTCTTTCCCATTCGCGTGCCGGTCTCGACCATCAGTTGCGCCAGATACTCCGCGTCCGCCTGCTTCTTCATGAATGCGCCGTCGCCGGTCTTCACGTCGAGAACCAGCGCATCGATCCCCTCCGCCATCTTCTTGCTCATGATCGACGCGCAGATGAGGTAAGGGCTTTCGACGGTCGCCGTAACGTCGCGCAGCGCATACAACTTCTTGTCCGCTGGCGCAATTTCCGGCGTCTGCCCGATCAGCGCGCAGCCGCACTTCTGCAGCACCGCGCGGAAATCGCCGAGGGATAGGTTCACGTTGAATCCCGGAATCGATTCGAGCTTGTCGAGCGTTCCGCCCGTGTGGCCCAGGCCGCGTCCGCTGATCATCGGCACGAAGACTGGCTTGCGGCCAAGCGGCACATCGACGCCGCCCGCAGCCACTACCGGCGCGATGACGAGCGACGTCTTGTCGCCCACGCCGCCGGTCGAATGCTTGTCCACCTTGGCGCCGCGTAAGCTGGAGAAATCGAGCACTTGGCCGGACCGCAGCATTGCTTCGGTCAACGCGGCGAGTTCTGCGCTCGTCATGCCGCGCCAAAGCACGGCCATCAGGAATGCGGCGGATTGATAATCGGGAATCGAGTCGTCGGTTGCGCCGTGAATCAGGAATTCGATTTCTTCGCGAGTCAGTTCGGCGCCATCGCGTTTTTTCCGAATGATGTCGACGGCTCGCATGAAAGGGTCGCGAGCAAACTAACACAGCGAAAGCGGCTTGAGGAAACGAAGCAGCGAAGCCATGAAGGAAAAGGCAACCTGACGGCGCCCGGCAAAAATCTACAACGGCACGGACGCGCGCTCGCCGATGTCCGCGGCCACTCTCTGCATCTCCGCGTGAATGTGCCCGTTTGACGCGAGAATGCTGGCGTCGCCGGGGTGATACGGAAGCCCTTGAAGATTCGTCACCGTGCCGCCGGCTTCCTGCACTATGAGCATGCCCGCGGCGGTGTCCCACGAGTTCAGGCCAAACTCCCAGAAGCCGTCGAAGCGGCCGCACGCCACCGAGCAAAGATCGAGCGCGGCGGAACCGTCCCGCCGAACGCCGTGCGAGCGCAGCGTGAAATCCCAGTAGTAATAAATGTTCCGGTTGTTGGCGCGCTGATGTGTCGGGAAGCCGGTCGAGACCAGGCTCGTCGCCAGCTTGTCGATGGGCGAGACGTGAATCCTCTTATGATCGAGATATGCGCCCTGGCCGCGCATGGCCGTGAACATTTCGTTGTTGACTGGATTGAGGACCACGCCGATCAAAGGCGCGCCGTCCTCGACCAATCCGATGGAGACCGCGAAACACGGATAGCTGTGCGCGAAATTCGTGGTGCCGTCGAGCGGATCGACGTGCCAGCAATACTTCGCTCCCGCAGCGGCGCCGCGCGATCCTTCTTCCGCGACGATCGCGTGCTGCGGAAAGTGATTGCGCAGCTTCCCGACGATCAGCGCCTCGGAGCGCTTGTCGGATTCCGTGACGATATCGACCTCACCCTTGTACGAGATCTTCTTCGGGCGGTCGAATTCGGTGCGAAGAATCGAACCCGCTTCCCGCGCAGCGTCAATCGCGACTTCCAGAAAATTCTGCATGACCCTCAGTTCTGCGGCGGCGTGAAGGGCCTGAACCCCTCACCAGCCGTGAAATATCCTTTCCGGAATCGCACCGTGTCGCCCGTCTTCACTTTCACTTCTACCGTGCGGTAACTTCCCGCGGGCGGCACCGGATTCGGATAATAGCCTAACAAATACTGCGTGCGAAGCTCGCGATCGATGCGGTCGAACATCGCGTCGAGCTGATTCAGTTCGTCGAGGATGAACATCGCGCCGCCCGTGCTGTCCGTAATCGTAATCAGCGCGTGCTCGCCCGCGGTGTTGCGCCCGCTTTCGCTCTTGATCGGCCGAATCACGATGGAGTAGAGCAGCGCCTCCGAGTTGATCGCCGCGCGCCGCGCATCCTCGAATTTCGCGACGCTCGTCGTCTCGCCCGCGTCCGTCACCAGGACGATGGCGCGGCGCCGCCCCTGCGGCCGGTGGCGCAGCGCATTCGAGCCGAGCACCAGCGCGTCATAGATCGATGTGCCGGCGCCGGGAATGAGCCGCCGCACAGCCGCCTGCAATTGCGGAACGTTGTCCGAGAACGGCGCGAGCTCAGTGACGTCCTCATCGAACTCGAAAACCGCGAGCCGGTCGTCGGGCCGGACAACTTGGCGGATGAAGTGCGCGGCGGCTTCGCTCTCGAATTTCAGATCCTTGAATGTGCTCGCGCTGGCGTCTACCATCAGCGCGAGATCGAGCGGCCGGTTCGTCTCGGCTTCAAAGCGCTCGATCTTCTGCGGCACGCCTTCTTCGGAAAGCTCGAACTGGTCCTGCTTGAGATCGGCCACGGGCTGGCCGTGGGCGTCGATGACGCTGGCGAGAATATCGACCAGATCCGTCTGGACTTCAATCTTGCCGGGACGCCGCTCCTGCGCTCGCAGCCGCGCCGCAAAATGCGGGGCCAGAAACGCCGCCAACAGCGCGCAAAGGGCCAGCGCGAATTTCTTCATCTAGTGGTAGATGAGTCCGGAGCGGAAATGGCTTGCTGTCCCGGTTTTTCGCCTTCGGCCCAGACGGCGCCGTTCGAGAAATATTCCTTTTTCCAGATGGGCACAGAGCGCTTCAGCGCGTCGATGGCGTAGCGGCACGCGTCGAATGCGGCGGCGCGATGAGCGGAAGCGACGGCGATGAGGACGCTGGTTTCGCCGACTTCGAGGCGGCCGAGGCGATGCACGATGGCGACGCGGCGGATACTGAAATTCGCGCGAATGTGCGCACCGATTTCGCGCATCTTGGCCTGCGCCATGGGCTCGTAGGCCTCGTATTCGAGGTAGCGCGTGCTTTGGCCCTTGAAGTTGTTGCGGACGAAGCCGTCGAAGACGACCAGGGCGCCATCTTCGGGCGCTTTCATGCTTTCGGTGATCGCGCGCGAATCGATGGGCTCGCGAACGAGTTGGAAGATATCCTCGCCGACCGTGGTGGGCTGACCTCCGCTGACCGGCGGCAGGAATGCCACCTCATCATCCGGCGAGAGCTGCGCGCGCCATTCCGCATATTCCTGATTCACGGACGCGGCAATCGACGGGCGAAATTCCGCGAGCTGCGGAAAGCGGCGGCTGTATCTCTCGAAGAGATCCTGCACCTGCGCGCCTTCGGAAAGTTCGGCATCGTCCTGAGCCGCGCCGACGATTTCCCTGAGCTGGCCAAAAAAGAGAACGCGCACGCGCATAGGAGTCATTCTATCAGTCCCGGTCGGCAGTCGTTCCGCGCGATTTCGAGGTGCGCCGCGCCAGCAAATTCTTCATCAGCCGGTTGATGTCCACCTGCTCCGCGGATTCCTCTTCGGCTGTGGTGCGCATCACGTCGAAGGCAGGCATCTGGGCGATCACCGCCGGATAGTCGCGCGTGGTGTGACGAACCGAGAACCAGATGATGCGATCGAGGACGTGGGGATCGGCGAGGTCCTCGGAGGCGAAATCCTGCTTCTCGCTTTCGCGAATCCATTTGGCGGTTTCGCGGTCGGCGGTGGGACGAACCATCAGATTGTTGAGAGCAATTTCGGGCAGGACTGCCTTGTACGGGCGAAGGTCCGGCTGCGCCTGGAAAATATCCATGGGAGACGCCGCAGCGTCGAGCTGATTCATCGGAGGCAGGCCGAGGAGCAGTTCCATAGTGCGAATCATGCTGACCGTGTTGTGATACGCGTGGATGAGGGCGCCGGGGCGATTGTAGGCGCTGATGACGAGTCCCGGCGAGCGATGCGCGTCAACGTGATCGGGGCCATCCTGCGCGTCATCCTCGAGAACAAAGATCGCGGTGTCTTTCCAGTAGGGGCTCGATGAAACTTCCTGAACCAGCAGGCCGAGCGCGTAATCATTTTCCGCGGCGTAAAACTGCGGAGTGGGAACGTGCGGGCGCAAGCCGCTGGTGTGGTCATTGGGCAAATGCATGATGGAGAGCGCGGGAAGCGTGTCGCCCTGGCCCTTGTTGAGCGCGTCGACGTAGCCGCGAAAATCCGCGAGGAACGAGGCGATGCGGGAATAGCCGCGGAAATGCTCGTCGGAGTTCCACGGAGAGATCATGGGATCGGTTGAGCCGCCCGAGGTCTTCGCCGCGCGATAGGAATCGGTGGTCATCGAATCGGGAGTCAACAGGTCGAACGCGCGAAAAGTCTGGCTGTCGTGATTTTCAAGCGCCTTTTTCGCGGGGAACACGAGGACAGTGGGCGAGAGATCGGGATAGTCGCGATCGCGATTGGCGTTGAAGGAGTCGACTTCCGCCTGCGAAATCGTTCCCATGAATTCGCCGAAAGTGCGATAGGAAATTCCGGCGCGAGCGGCGTCGTCCCAGAGATAGAGAGTATCCGGCTCGCCCACGTCGCGCGCTCCGTTGACGTAAGGCACGAAGCGCTTCACGTAGGCGGCGATTTCGTCGGCTGTCGCGGGAAGAGGAATGATGGGCGGCTCGCCCTTCATCGCTTCCACGTCGGGCTGGCGATTCGTGCCCTCGAAATCGTAGGAACGGCCGCGGCCCGCGTAGTTCCACCGATACGCTTTGTCCACGTAATCGCTGGAAAACGCGGCGTTCGACCAGTTGTGTCCGTCGGGGCTTGCTTCCGAATTGACAAAGAAGCGGTCGAAGAGGCCGAAGCGCTCGGCGAGCGCGTGGGCGTTGGGCGTGATGCTTTGCGGCGGGCCGCCCGGCAGCTCGGCCGCGGCGCCATCGCCGAAGATCGCGAGAAAGGGTTCGCCATCGGCGCGTTCGCCATTGCCAGCAGCCTGAATATCGCCGAAGACCTGATCGTAGGTGCGATTTTCGCGAATGATGTAGATGATGTGGCGGATGGGCGATTTTCCGGCGAAGAGATGCACGTCTGGCGAGCCCATCAGGCCGTCGTTGCGCATCACTTCGCCGGTGTAGCCGGTGAGCGCCTTGGGATCGGGCAGGGCGATCAGGGAATAGTTTCCAGCGATCATGGCAACGTCGTATTCGCCGCCTTCGAGGCGATGAGCGCCGCGGCCGAAGGGAAAGCGGTCGTTCGGAGCATCGGGATTGCGGCCGGAGTTATCGACAACGAGCGAGGAATTCGCGAAACCAGTTCCCTTCCCGTTGCCGACGATGACGTGTCCGTCAGCGACGGCAAGAGCCGAAGGATATTGTCCCGTGGGGATGAATCCGCGAACGACGCTACGGCCTGAGGTGTCGTCATCGTCGTCATCTTTGTCTTTTTTCGCGCGCGAGTGATTTTCATCGGCGGCGCCGCCCGTGGCGGCGGGCGAGAGCGAGACGACGGCGATCGCGTTGCTGTGCGCGCCAGCAACGTACAGCGTTGCGCCATCGGGACTGAGCGCGATGGCTTCGGGCGAGGTGCCGGGGAGGGCCTTTTCTTCGAGGCGGACGCTGATAGTTTCGACCACGCGGTCGCGCGCCGTGTCGATCACGGAGACGCTGTCCGCATCGGAGTTCGCGACGTAGAGGCGGGTGTGCGCGGAATTGAGAATCATTTCCGTGGGATGGCGGCCGACCGGGATGAAAGAGACGGGAGAATCGGCATGGGCCAAATCTTTCACAGCGACGGTTGCGGTGGCCCAGCAGGAGACGTAGACCTTCTGCGTTTCGCGCGCGCCCGGCGGAGCGAAGGCAACAACGCCGTAGGGATAAACGAAGTGGCCGACGTGGCCGTCGCTGAGATCGACGCGCTCGAGATGGCGGCCGAAGCGGAGGTTGCGGATGATGCCGAGGCTGTCGCCAAGATTGTTGGCGGTGAAGAGAGTTTCGCCGTCGGGGCTAAGAGCGATGCCCATGGGATAGACCGGCTCGACGCCCCGGTTGTAGCGCGGCGAGCCCGCCTGCGAAGCAAGACCGGCGACGGAAATGAAGGGCGCGGTGACCTTCGTTTCGGGTCCGTCGGACGGCGGCGAGATGGGCTCGCGAGCCTTGGGATTGAAGCGGAAGATCCAGATTTTGTTTTCGAAGCCGCCGGAAACGTAGAGCGTGTAGGAACCATCCGGAGCGGCTTGCGGGGCGAAGACGGCGCCGACGTTGGCGCTCTGGGGAGCCGGGAAGTAAACATTCTGGACGACCTGCGGCGCGGGCTGTGCGTTGAGGTCGATCACGCTGAGGGATTGCTGGCCCTCGTTTGTGGCGCCGCTGAACTGGATTCCGTAGCCGCTGTTGACGGCGACGAGGAAGCGGCCGGCGCCGTCGCTGGCGGAGTGGTCGGGCGTGCGGACGAAATTGACGGGGAGCGAGCCCACGGCGGGATTGCCGGTGTTGGCGTCGTTGATCAGGGTGCCGGCGGGGCTGATGGGGCGGCCCTCGGAGGCTGGCTGGTTAGCGACGGTCGTGCGGTTCTGGGCATGGCCAGGCTGGATGGAAATGGCGGCGAGTACAAGGAAAACGGCGGAGATAAGAAGGCTAAGAAGCTTCGGTCGATTCAATTTGGCACCCTCGAAGAGGAAATCCTGGAGTCGGCGAATTGCAGCGCGCATTCTAACTCCGAGAGCGACGAGAAATGAGAAAAAAGGGCCGGGAGTCTGTATAGATTAGAAAAATGCAAGTAGCTGATTTGGTGAGGGTTGCGGCGATTTCTAATCTTCAGACGGAAGATTAGAGAATCGAAGACGAGGGAGGCACGGATGCAAGGAGGCAGGGAGGCAAGGAGGGGCTCGACCGCAGGGAAGGGACGAACTGCCGACTTTTCGCGATTAGAAAAATGTAAGGCTGTGAAAAGGCGGGAGTTAGAAGAGTTTCTAATTTTCGAATTCGCGATTAGAAAACCAAAGGCTCGAGGCGAGAGGTTGGAGGTTGGGAAGAAGCTGCCGACGGACGGGGAGCGGCGCTCCAAAGCGCTGTGACAAAACGTCGGAATTTGGCGATTAGAAATTTTAATGTGCTTTGTTTTCAGCATGTTGGGTCTCGTTCTAATTCCCCATTTTGGCGATTAGACTCGGCCCCAACTCTGCTGAATTATGAACCAGCGACCTGTAAATGGCGACATTCTCGTCCTTTCCCCAACGGGACACACGCCCGGCGTTGGTGTGCCGTTGAGCGGGCACAGAACGATTATTATCAATTTTAACGGAAAAGGTAGTATACCACAGAGGAAGCTCCCAGTCAAGAGAAAATTTGAGAGGTGAAGGGAATAAAGGAGTTAGAGGAGAACAAAGCGGCCCAAGAGAGGTCCCTCCGCTACGTCCCGCGCCCGCGCAGCGCGCGGGAGGGAAGAAACAAAAAGCGCGGGACTTCGGTCGGGAAGACAAGCCCTTCTAGCGGGGGGAGGAGGGGGCGGGCGGGGCGGCGGCGCCGGCGAGGCGGGTGACGTCGTCGAGGCGGGCGGCGGCGCGGCGGAGGGCGGCGGCGAGGGAGCCGGCCTCCCGCTGGAACATGGCGGGATCGTCGCCGTCGAGCGCTTCGCTTAGGCCGGGCATGACTTCGGCGGCGTAGCCGGCATAGGTGCCGGGCGCAAAGACGGTGTGCTGATACCAAGGACGCCCTGAGAGGCCACGCGGATCGAGAAACTGCTGCTCGACGGTGACGAGGGCGCGATTGATGGCGTCTTCTTTCGCGGCGTCGAGAGCATCCGGCGACATGGAGCGAAGCGCCTGTGCGGCGCGCTGGGCGGAGGCGGTGAAAACAGCGGAGGCTTCGGAGACGGTCTGGGCACCTTCCCCGGTGACCTTTGCAAGCGTGGCGCGCGCGGCGAGATCGTCGCCAGCGCGGCCAATTTCGACGGCGTACTCGGGATAGTTGAAGGGGAGGATGTCGGCTTCGTCGAAGCGAAGCGCCAGGGTGCCGAGGACGCGCGCCAGAGCGGCGTGGTATTCGAACGTGGGATCGCCGAAGTGCTTCATCCAGTAGAAGTCGTCGTAGAGCGAGTGGTAGACGCCGTAATCGCCGGTGAAGCTGACATCGATGGCGGGAATGCCGGCGTGATCGAAGAACGGGCAGAAATCGGAACCGGCGCCGAGAGCGCCGAGGGGCAGCTCGACGAGCGCATCCGAGCCGCCATCGGATTCGGGGATCTCGCCTGTGGCGCGCGGATGGGTGAGCCGTTCGCGCCAGAGGTCGAAGATGGAACGGCCGGAAGCGGGATCCTTCGTGTCGCGCGCGACATCGCGGACGAGCTGATCCAGCGAAGGAGTGGCGGAAGCGCTGAAGTTCGAGCCGGTGACGCCAACGTCCGTATTGATGTAGGCGACGGCCTTCTGCTGGAGCGCGGCGAGATTCCCGTCGACCCATTCCGTGGAGCCGACGAGGCCGGGCTCCTCGGCATCCCAATTACAGATGACGATGGTGCGGCGCGGCTTCCAGCCGGAGCGCGCGAGATTGCCGAGGGCGCGCGCGGCCTCGAGCAGAGAGGCCGTCCCGCTGCCAGGATCGGCGGCGCCGAAGACCCAGGCGTCGTGATGATTGCCGACGATGACCCATTCGTTGTCGTTCGCGCCGCGGAGGCGGGCGATAACGTCGTAGATGGGGCGCTGCTGATAATCCATAACGAGCTTGAGATGAAGCTGCGCGTCGCCGGGACCGAGATGGTACGTGAGCGGGAGTCCGCCCTGCCATTCGCGCGGAACGTGGTCCCCGCCGAGATGCGAGAGGATGACGGAGGCGTCCTGCGCGTTGATGGGGAGAGTGGGAATGTGAGGGAGGCTCGCTGCGTCCGCGGGCGCGATGCGCTTTGAGGCGGGCACGGACGGGATGCCGGGAGTGAGCGGATCGCCGGGATAGATTTGCGTGTAAAGGACGGAGCCGCGCTGAATCGCGCTGAGCGGGCGCCAGGGGCCGAGCGGATACGTATCGCCGACAACGTAGCCATCGTCCTGCGGATCGGAATAGATGAGGAGGCCGGCGGCTTTGTGCTCTTCGGCGATGCGGGCTTTCACGCCGCGATAATCGCGGCCGTAACGGACGAGGACGATTTTCCCGGCAACGCTGACGCCGAGAGATTCGAGGTCGGCGTAGTCTTGCTCGGTACCGTAGTTGACGTAGACGACGGGCGCGGTGACGTCCGCGGAGGGAGAGTAGGAATTGAAGCCGGCTACTGCGCGCGGATCGGAGGAATCGGGGTCGCCGGCGAAGGGCTGCTCGCGAGTGCCGAGGACGGCCTTATCGGGGGCGACGAGTTCGAGGCGGATTTCGCGCGGGAGAGGCAGCCAAACGCTGTAGGAGACGATGTCGGCGTCGAGGCCGAAGCTGCGATATTGCGCGCGCAGCCATAGGGCGACGCGGTGGCTGGCTTCGGTGCCTGCCATGTGCGGCTCCGCGGTGAGATGGCGAAGATCGGCCTCGGCGTGCGCGGGATCGGGGATGGATTGGAGTTTTTGCTCGAGCGTGCGTTCGGCGGCGACGCGTGACGGGAGAAATCCGCGGATCACGCCGGGCGATTGACGTCGCGCAGCCATCGCGGCGGTAAGCACCGCGAGCGCAAGAAGAATGGCTGCGGGAACAAAGCGGAAAGGCGACAGCTGGAGTCGGCGCGGCATCAAAGTCAACGATTCTAACCCAACGCGGAGCGAACGTCGCGCGGCAGCGAGGCGAGGGTTCGAACATTTCGGCGAAGGCGGAAGAAGTGAAGGCGCTGAAATTTGCGGCGCGAGGGCGGATTGCTTGACGCACGCGGCAGAGCGCCGTACGGTTGGGTAACTGCGGTTTCCCCCAGGGCAAGAGCAAGCAGCGAGGCCGTAATGAAGATTCTGATCAGCGGAGCGTCCGGGCTCGTGGGCACGGCGGCGACGGAAGCATTGCGCGCGGACGGCCACACCGTGGCGCATCTGGTGCGGCCAGGCGGCAAAGTGGAACCGGGAAACGTGCCGTGGGATCCGAACGGCGCGTACGTGGATTTGGCGGCGATGGAAGGCGCGGACGCGGTGATCCATCTGAGCGGCGCGAGCATCGGCGGCGGACGATGGACGCACAAGCGGAAAAACCTGTTGCGCAGCAGCCGGCTGGGAACAACGCGCGTGCTGGTGGATGCCTTGGCGCAGATGAAACGAAAGCCGCGCGTTTTTTTGGCGGCGTCGGCGATTGGGTATTACGGCAGCCGCGGCGACGAGGTGCTGACGGAAGCGAGTTCGAATGGGACGGATTTTCTGGCGCAACTGACGCGGGACTGGGAAGTGGAGTCGCTGCGGGCGGAATCGGCCGGGATAAGGACGGTGCTGCTGCGATTTGGCGTGATTCTCTCGATGCGCGGAGGCGCGCTGCCGAGGATGATCACGCCGTTCAAGTTCGGCGCGGGCGGAAGGCTGGGAAGCGGGCGGCAGTGGATGTCGTGGGTGGCGCTGGAAGATGTGATGGGCGTGATGCGCGCGGCGCTGGCGGACGAGCGGTACCGCGGTGCGGTGAATGTGGTGGCGCCGAATCCGGTGCAGAATGCGGACTTCACGCGCGGGCTCGGGAGCGCGGTGCGGCGTCCCGCGCTGTTTCCTGCGCCGGCGTTCGCGCTGCGAATCGTGCTGGGCGAGATGGCGGATGAGCTGCTGTTGGTGAGCCAGCGCGTGAAGCCGGCGAAACTGACGGCGGCGGGATTTCAGTTTCGGTATGCGGAGCTGCAAGACGCGCTGCGGGCGATCGTAGTGGAAGGCAAATCGATTTGAGCGCGGCGCAAGATGCTATTGCGGAAGGATGCGCGGGTTGAAGTTGGTGTTGACTGCGGGCGTGGTGCAGGGCGAGGCGGAGGCAGACGGGCAGAGATCGCCGAGTGCGATGCCAAAATCGCCGGGGAGAGCGAGGCCGTCGAGAGGTTCGGCGTAGATGAAGTAACTGCGGCCGACGGGCAGGCGCGAGAGATCGAAGGAGCCGTCGAATTGAGACGGCGGAGTAGCGGCGTTGCAGGTCCAGCCCGCGAGAGTTCCGGCAAAAACAGCACCGGTGGAGGAATCGACGGCGACAACGTGTGCGCCGACGATGCCGGTGACATAGCGGCCGGGCGACGTGGCGGGAAATGTGGCGAGCGCGAAGGGATTTGCGGGGAGGACGCGGCCCTGGATTTCGCCGGTGTGCGCGGCGTCGTTGGGATCGGGGTAAAGGGTGCGAACGGCGGTGCGGTCGTCGTCGGAGAGAGGGCCGTCTGGAACTTGCGCGGTGGGGCGCGAGCCGAGGAATTGGCCGGGAGGCGGCGCGTACGGAAACATGATGGCGCGCCAGACGGCGGAGTGGTCGAGGCCGAACCAGTGGCCGAGTTCGTGAATGAGAAGCGATTCGAGATCGTATGCGCCGACGCCTTGCGGGGTGGCGAGGCCGGCGGGAGTGGCGAATGTGGCCTGGCCGTCGTTGCGGAAGAGAGTGTCGGCGTCGAGGATTTGTCCCGCAAAGGTGGCGGGGGCTGATGAGCCCACGGAAACGCCCGGGGCATTCGCGGTGATAATGCGGGTGAAAGCAAGAACGCCGCTGGTGAATGCAGAGCTCGCCTGATTGAAGCAAATCGTGTTGATGCCGTCGACGTTGGTCTCCGTGTCGTTGGAGCAGGCGTTTTGCGCGGTGACGCGAGCGATGGGAGCGATGAGGCCGGGATAGGAGGTGGCGTTGAAGGTGGTGCCGGTGACGCCGGACCAGGCGGAGAAGGAGGCGGTGATGGCCTGCTCGATTTCGGTGAGCTGCGCGGGAGTTTGCGAAGCGGCGGAGGTGACGATGGTGGGCGGGGCAAGGGGCAACGAGGTGCTCCACTGGCGGCTGAGCGGGGCGGAGATGGAGAGGCTCCAGCGGTCGGGCTGTGGGCAGCCGCCGGCCGCAGGGATGGTGGTGTCGAAGACATAGGCGCGGGCGACGGGGCCAGAGATGAGCGCGAGAGCGAGGAGCACCGCAAGAACAGGAGCGGAGAGGCGGCGGTGACAGCGGTGGCGGCTCATTGCTGCGCTCCTTGCGGCGCGAGGGCGGAGTCGACGCGAGCGCGAAACGCGTCGAGGGCAAGGCTGCGGATGCCGATGGTTTCGAAGCGGCGCGATTGTGGATTGAAGGTGGCGAGCGAGGCGGTGTCCTGCGTGACGATTTCGGCGCCGGTGCGCGGGTCGTGGCGAATGCGGAATGTTCCCTGCTGCCAACTGACGACAGAGAGGCTGCCGTCGCGCGTAGGCTCGAGGAAAAGAATGACTTCCTCTCCGGGCTGGAAGCGCGGCACGGCGGAGACGGTGGATGCGAGCTGGCCGACTGTGCCGCCGAGCAAGCGAATGGAGATGCGCGCGGTGGGCGAACCCTTCCAGACGTCGAGGACGGAGAAGGATGTGAAGGTCCAGATTTCGCCTTGGTCCCATGCGGCGGAATTGGAGATGCAGCGCGCGCGAACGATGACGGTGGCGATGCGAGACATACGCGCAAGGGGAATGCTTTCGAGAGTGGTGGCGCGGGCGGCGGCGATGCTGAAAAGCAGCAGCGCGGCGAACGAGACGAAAGATTGCGAGGCGATTCGGATTTTCATTTGACCTCCAGCATGCCAGTGGCGACGGCCGCATCGTTGTTGGGCGTGGTGATGAAAAGGGCGCGAATGCCGGGGAGAGTTGTGGCGGAGAGCGTCAGATCGAGCTCGATCATGTTGGGGAAAAGGCCGGTGACCGCGGAAGCGACGACGGGAATGTCGCCGCCGGGCGGCCCGGTGAAGACGTAAGAGAACGTAGGATCGAGGCCGTTGCCGTGAACGCAAAGGCTGACGACCTGCGAGCCCGAGGCCGGTCGCGTGACGGTGAGCGGCGAGCCCTGGACACCACAGGTGTTGCCGCCGGTGAGAAGTCCGATGAAGTCGACGTTGATGGGAGACGAAGCGGCAGCGGTGGTGGGCTCGACGACGGTGATGTTGGCGGATGAGGCGACGGGCTGCGATTGCGTGAGCGAGAGCGAGGCGACGGAAACGTCGAAAGGAACGATTACAAAGGGAACGGGATTCGAGAGCAGGCCGGGCGCGCCAGGATTTTGAATTTGAATGGTGACGGTGGCGGCGGATTGGACGTCGGCAGGATTCAGCGATGTGGTGCAAGCGGCGGTGGTGGCGCAGGTGGTGGCGCGCGCGGCGCCGTTGAAGAGAATCACGGACGCGGAACTGCCGCTGCCTGCGACGAAATTCGCGCCCTTCACTTCGAAGGGAAATGCTTCGACGGCTCCGGCCATGACGCTCGAAGGAAGAAGAGCTTCGATGGTTGGGCCGCTCGAGATGGCGACGGTGGCGGAGGCGGACTTGGTGGAGTCGGCGACGCTGGTGGCGGTGACAGCGATGGCGTTGGGTGAAGGAACAGAGTTGGGTGCGGTGTAAAGGCCGGCGGAATTGACGGAGCCGCAAGCGGCGCCGCCACAACCCTGGCCGGAGACGGCGCTCTGGACGGTCCAGGTGACGCTGGGGCTGCCCGTGCCAGTAACGGTCGCAGAGAATTGCAGAGTGCTTGGCGTTCCCGTGGAGGGCGGCACGAAGGCATACGACGGCGAGACAGCAACGGAGATTGGGCCGGATTGCGAGGCGATGGTGACGAGCGCGGCGCCGGATTGGGAGGAGTCGGCGCGGCTGGTGGCGGCGATGGTGACGGGATTGGCGGCGGGAACGGAGGCGGGCGCGATGTAGTCGATGCTGCCGGCTTGCGCGCCATTGGGCGAGACGCAGGGATTCGAGCCGGTGAGGCAAATTTCGCCGGCGGTGGGATTGCCGTTGGGGACGCCGTTGACGGTCCAGGTGACGGCGGCATCGGGGGTACCCGTGACTGTGGGCGTGAAGGCGAGGCGCTGCGAGACGACGAGTGTGACGAATGGAGGAGAAACGCTGACGGTCACGCTGCTCGTGATGGTGACAGAGGCTTCGACGACGGAGGCGCCCTGAGTGGCATGAATGCTGACGGGATTCGAAGGCGGAAGATCGGAGGGCGCGGTGTAAAGGGCGGTGGTCGCGCCGTTGCTGGTGATGGTGCCGAGCGTGGAGTTGCCGCCGGAGACGCCGTTGACGTCCCAGGAGATTGCGCCGGCGGTCGCGCCGCAGAAAGATGCGGTGAAGGTTTGCGATTGGGCGAGCGAGACGCTGGCGGAGGGCGGCGCGAGAGAATTTGCAGAACAGGTGACGGTGACACTGGCAGTGCCGGACTTCGTGGCGTCGGCGACGCTGGTGGCCGCGATGGTGACAGTGGCGGGCGACGGCGGAACGGAGGGGGCGGTGTAGGTGGCGGAGTCGTTGCCCGTTGCGGCGATGGTGCCGACCGTGGAGTTGCCGCCGGAGATGCCGTTGACGCTCCAGGTGACGCCAGTCGCCGGATTGCCGGAAGCGGTGACGCTGGCGGTGAAGAGCTGCGCGGATTGCACGGGCACGGTGGCGGTGGGAGGCGAAACGGAGACGGCGATGTCGTCCTTGAGGCTAACGATGGCGGAAGCGCTGGCTTGGGAGTCGGCGACGCTGACGGCGGTGATCGTGACGGAGGAGTTGGAGGGGAGCGTGGCGGGAGCGGTGTAGAGCCCCGCGGAGGTGATGGTGCCGAGGGTGGAGTTGCCGCCGGAGATGCTGTTGACGCTCCATGTGACGGAGGTGTTCGAGGAGCCGGTGACGGTGGGGGTGAACTGCTGCGTCTGGCCGAGGAAGAGGCTGGCGGTGGTCGGCTGGATGGCGACGGAAACTAGTGGTGGAGGCTGGACACCGCGTGAGGTGGCGCCGGCACATGCCGTGAGAGTGATGAGAGCGGCCAGCGCGAAAGAGAGGAGCGGATTGCGAGAATTCGTCATGTGCGCGACGTAGAACGCAAGGGATGTGCCAATGCGGAGCAGCGAGTTGCCGCGGTGAGTCGGCGCGAAAGAAATGCGGGAGTGATATCGGTAAGTTGCGCGGGCGCAGCGGATTGCGGGGAAAAGCGCGTGCGGGTGGCAGAGGGAAGCGCCATGAGATCATGGGCGAACGAGGAGGTTTGGACGGGGCGCGTGTTTCACATCGGGACGCGCCATTCCCGTTCTGGAAAGCCGCGACGAGTGGAGACGCGCGTCGGGAGGCGCGAGTGCCGGGTGGCGGCGGCAATTGACACCGGCGGAGGGCGGCCGAATAATGCGGCCATGTCGAATCCGGGGAAGCCGGAGGTGGTGCGGCGCGTGAAGTCGTACTCGGCGGCGAACGGGTACGTCTACCAGTATCAATTTCACGGAGTGAATGCTTCGGAGAAGGCTTACGCGGCGGGGAATGAGTACGTCTACTACGTGTCGGCGGACCGGAAGACCATGTTTCCGATTCGGGTGACGATCCGGCGCGAGGCGCTGGACCGTTGGACGAAGCAAACGGGGCGGGCGCTGACCGGGACGGAGGAGTACGCGCTGGCGAAGATGCGTCTCTTCGAGGCGTTCGATTCGGCGGAGGATTTCAGCACGGCGAGGCCAGAGCTGACAGTGGATGAGACGAATGTGGACGAATTGCTGGCGCGGTTGGATCTGTAACGCGGCGAGCGAGGGCGCGGCACGAGCAGCGAATTCGCGGTGGACACCTGAACGGCAAATCGAGTGAACCAAAAGGCGATCACCGGAGTCTGGCTGAATGGGATCGAGATGGATGCCCTTGCGGCCAGCCTTCCGGGGAGCGCGGTGAAGCCGGACGAATCGCTCGAGCGCGAATTCGAGCAGCGGCTGGCGGATTGTCCCACGCTTGCATATAGGGTGGCGCTCGGCGTTCTGCGAAATGCCGCAGAGGCGGAGGACGTGGCGCAGGATGCGATGCTGCGCGCGTACCGGAATTTTCACCGGCTGCGCGACCGCGAACGATTTCGCGCGTGGCTGGTGCGGACGGCGTGGCGGCTGGCGCTGGACCGCATCCGTGCGGCGGGAAGGCGCGCGCGGCGCGAGCTCGCGGCTATCGAGGAGCAAGCAGGGGCCGGAACGAGAGGCGGCGCCGAGGGACAGGAGATCGAGCGGGTGGTCGGCGCGGCGCTCGACGCGCTGCCGGAGAAATTGAGAATCGTGATGGTGCTGGGAGCGATCG
This sequence comes from Candidatus Limnocylindrales bacterium, assembly GCA_035501415.1. GTDB lineage: Bacteria > Acidobacteriota > Terriglobia > Acidiferrales > UBA7541 > Palsa-295. The sequence continues at coordinate 245,063 of DATJWH010000028.1, forward strand.
AGGGATACAACACGCGCGAGACGGCGCGGCTGCTCGACGTACCCGAAGGCACGGTGAAGTCGCGCATGCATCTCGCGCGGAAACGCCTGGCGGAAACATTGCGCAGTGCCGGAATCGTTGCGGCGAAAGAGAGCGCGGCGAGCGCGAGTGAATGAGATGAAGGACTGCGGAAAATATTCGGAGTGGCTGAAGGACGCGGCGCTAGGCGAGCTGAATGCGCGCAGCGACCGGGAGCTGCTCGCACATGCGGCCCAGTGCGACGCGTGCAGGGACGCCTACCAGCACGCGCGAGAGGTTGGCGCGTTCGTGGACCGGGCGGTGGAGTCGCTGGTTGAGGGCGAGCCTTCGGCGCAATTTGCGACGCGACTGCGAGCGCGGATTGCGGAAGAAGGGACGCGCAGAAGGCTGGGGTGGTGGGCGTGGGCGCTGATTGCGACGACGGCAACCGCCGCGGTTGTGGCCCTTCTGACGCTTTCGCGGACGCCGCTAAGGCCAGTTCCGGGGCCGCAGTTCACCACGAACGTTCCGGCACAGCCGACGGCAAGGACGCCGTTGCCAATCACGCCGCCTGCGCCGGGCGGAGCACAGACGCACCCTGTGGCAGTGCACACCCCCACCACCGCGCGACACCGAGTTCCTGACCGCGCCGCGCTAGCTGCGCAGCCGGAAGTGATCGTGCAGCCCGGGCAGCTTGACGCGATTGCACAGTTTGCGGATGCGATTCACGCCGGCCGAATCGACGCCGATCAACTTGTCGCGTCGGAAGACCGAGTAGCGAAGCCGCTCGAAATCAACCCCATCGAAATCAAGCCCTTGGAACAGCCTCCGGCTACCGAAGGTTCCTCCGATACAACCGCCGATTCCGGCCGACCCTGAACCGGGACTCCTTCCGCGGCGTCTTTAGGATGTGCAAGACGCAAATTCAACCGGAGGACGTGAATCTATGAGAGCGATCCGCTTGGGCTTGGCGATGGCGCTTTTCCTGCTTTGTCTGGCGCCGCTGAACGGGCAGGAAGCACAGGGCCAGGCAACCGCGAAGAACGCGGAGCCCGAGGTTCCGATCAAAGTGCAGATTGTGCTGACAGAATTCGACGGGAACCAGAAAATCAGCAGCCTTCCCTACACGCTGGACATGCTGGGAACCGGCCAACACAACCAACACCGGGCGTTTCTGCGCTTCGGAGTCCGCGTGCCAATTGTCACGGGAGGCGTGCCGGGAGGAAACCAGCAGTACACCTACCAGGATGTCGGGACTAACCTGGATTGCACCACGATACAACGCGATGACGGAGAGTACCGGCTGGACCTCGGGATCGACCGCTCATCGGTTTCCATGCCCGACTCGAAAGTGAGCGGCCTGAAGGCTGGAGAGAGTATTCTCGGCTCCCAACCGCTAATTCGCTCGTTCAGAGAAGAGCTCACCCTTGTGATCAAGAGCGGGCAAACAATTGAAGGAACATCCGCAGTCGACCCTGTGACAGGCCATGTGCTGAAGGTCGAAGTAACTCTGACGGTCCTGAAGTAGTCCCCGCGGGATCCCACCTCAGAAACTTCGCGCAGCCAAAAATAAAGCGGCTCCCGGGGGGAACGGGAGCCGCTCATGGGGTGTTGCGGGGTACAAATTCATGCCAGGGTTTGAGTAAACAAACCCTGGAATCCGCTCCTACTGCGTCGGCAAGCTCATCTGCGTGAAGCCGATGGTGTTGATGTCGCGCAGCATCGGCGTCAGAGGCGGCAGCTTGCTCGGCGTCTGGAAGTCCGTATCGAAGTTGAAGCCGCGGTTGGGCGGGCTATACACCAGGTTGCAGCACTTGAAGGCGCTGATCGCCTGGTGGCTGTAGTACATGCTGACGATCGAACCGCGGTAGTAGAGCGTGACCGGGCCCCAGTTTTCGATGAAACGCAGGAAGTTGTGCGCGCCGCCATCGGTTCCGAAGTCCTGCCCGATCGTGCCGACCGCCGGCTGCTTGAACGGCACGTTCTTGCCGGCCGCAATAGCCAAGCGATAGGTGGTGGCGACGTTCGCCGTGCGGTTCCCCTGGTTATAGGGAAACGCGAAGGAGTTGACGTCGTTCCAACTATCCGAAAGCAGGGTGACCGCGTCCGCCACGACTGAGGCCGCGACGTGGTTGTCCGCGTTGGGAGTGGAGAGAGTCGGGTCAGCGTTCGGATTGTTGTTGTAATCGCCCTGAATGTAGACGGGGTTCTCGGAAGTGATCGTCAATCCGCAGGGCGCAGCACCACAGACGCCCATTGGGTTCGCGGCGGCGGCGAGGGCGCTGCCGTTCACCAGCTTCAGTGCTCGCCGGAAGAAGATCGGCGGGTTTTCTCGAAGCTCGGTGGCGTTCGCGACTGCGAACGGCCATTTCCTGCCCGGGCCGCCGCAGTTGGCGTTCGAAGTAAGGACCGAGTTCACGAGATTCGTCAAATTGCCCGCGCCGGTCACTTGCGTTCCGCTGGGAGCGGTGGATGGAACCGGCCAGAGATCGGTCGGGACTGGCCCGACTGGCGGGGCCAGCGTATTGCCGTAGGTCCGAGGAACTGCGGGCGGATTAAGATCGATGCCGCTCGAGTTGTAATCGCCTTCGGCGTCCTCGCCGGCGTCCTCCGCGCCGTTCGGGCAACTGAAAGCGCTGGCGGGGTTGACGATGTCATCGTAGCCGAAGCCACCCGTAAGCACATTCGCTCCTCCCACAGAGGCAGGTGGATTGCTATCGAGACGCTCACCGCGGCGATCCGAGAAGTAAATGGCGTAACCGGTAGACGTCCCATTGGAGACGTTGCCGGCAACGCCCGGACAAGTCGCTGCTTGCGTCAGACACTTGACGAGGTTGTTGACGTCGAGCTCGACGTAATGCATGCCGCCCGCCAGCGCTACCTGGCTGGCTGCGATGGCACCCTGGTTATCGCGCAAGAGTCCCTCGCGGGGGTCGTAGATCACGTCCGGCCAATAGTCAGTGCCATAGTTGGTTGCCGCGGCCGCGGGAGGAACTGGACAACCGCCCACGCCGTTGGCGAAGGAAGGATTGTCACGCTCGCGCGCGAAGCGAATCACTGCATTTGGACTCGGGTCCGTGCAGCCGATGGTTGCGACCGCACCGTTGACCGTGGGTCCCGATGAATTGACTTGGCCGCCGGGCAATGCCAGCAGTTTCGGGGACTGGTTCGCAACGACGCTCATCGTCGCCTTCGATTGCGGGTTGACGTTGCGGCCGGTGTAACCGAGCGACAGAATCGTCGGCGTGATATCGGTCCAGACGCCCGCGTTGTTCTGATAGTCGATCTTGAGACATCCCGTGATGATGGGATAGCCCTTCTTGACCCAATATCCGTCGGTTGCGCTATAAGCAACTCCGCCCGTAGCACCAGAAATGGGCAGCGGGAAAATCTGTGTATACAGCTTTCCAGTGGCACCCAAGAAGGCTGGAATGTTCGCGCCCTTGTACGGCGCCACACCGACTGCCGGATCCCATGCCAGAGTCGCCAAGTCCACCGGCGTCGCAACCGGAGCGGCGAGGTTGGCGGAAAGGCTGGGGAGCTGATTTCCCCCGGTGCTGCTGAGATCGCTGGTCGCGCATGTGCCATCGGGACCATAATCGGAGAGTAAAATCCGGACGCCCATGCCCTGCATATCGAAGTAGCGCTGCTGAAGGAACGTGGCCGCATCGGTCGGCAGACCGCGACGGATCAGGTCGATGCTCTGCCCGTTCGCGCCGAAGCCGGGAGTAGCGATGGCCAGGTTTAGAGGCTTGACTCCCGTTTCCTTGACGCCGATGTTGCTCTGATAGACGCCACTGGCGACGTTTGCGAATCCAGGCTCGTTGATGGCTCCGAGATTGCCGACCCAGTTGTTGGCGCCGACGACGCTTTGAGTGGTGGTCTGGGCCAGAAGGTTCGGGAAGCTGGAGCCGTTGGTGATGTTGAGCGCGCCGCCATAGTTGTTGTTGGTGTTCCAGCCGTTCTCGAGGTTCGCGGTAATGAGTTCGCCTGCGGCCGTGACTTTGCCGGACATGGTCAACGTGGAGCCGGAAGCGAGCCACAGGTTTCCGTTGGTGTGAACACGGCCGCCGAAGTTGAAGGTCGGGCCGGCGAAGAAGTCGAGGTCGGTCTGGGAAAACATGCCGAACTGGAAGATCGGAATCGCGACCGTCTGGATTTCGCGCTGAAGCTTCACTTCGGAGCCATACGATGACCGCGCGGTGACCTGCAGAGTGTACGGAGTGGACTGTGCGTACAGGCCGGCGTAAGTTCCTGTGGTGATGGTCTCAAAACCTGACGCGGGAACCCCGGCGTTGCAGGTGAAGAGAGCCTGGTAACCGGAGGTTCCGTCGGGATTCAAGAATTGAATTCCCGGAAGGTCCGTCTGGTTCGGAGGATTGGCCGTGACGCCCCCGGGGCCCGTAATCGAGTTGCAGGTGACGGCGGGATTGGCGTTGAAGGCATTCTCGATGCCGGCGGTCAATGCTTCCATGCCGCCTTCGGCGCCGTAGAAGGCGCGCTGGCGGTCGGAGTTGTTGCCACCGAGTTTCTGGTCGGTCATTACCAGCCACGCCAGACCGACAATCATCGTGGACACCAGCAGCAGCACTAGAAGCGCAGTTGCCAGCGCCATTCCCGTTTCACGACGGCTTCTCATCGAGGTTCTCCTTCTGCAGAACGAGGCAATCGAGTTCGAGAGGGAATTCACAAGGTCTCCTAGCGGAACTCGTTATAGAAATCGAGACCGCGAATGCTGATGACGGTCTGCAAATTATTTCGAAGGTATGTTTTGCTCTGGCTGTACGGATTCTCGGAACGGGCGAACAGGACGACGTAGCAGTCGCGCACGTAGGCAAGCGAGCCGAAGCCCCAGCCGGCACCCGGGGTTCCGAGCGGATTCTCGTTCTCCGCGGGCACGAGCAGAGCCGGCGGAGCCGAACCGGCGTTGAGGACATCGTAGAAGATTTGCATGTTCTCGATTACTTCGCCGACGGGCTGAGCCGCGTTCAGGTTGAGCTGACGCATCAGCATCGGACGGAGCGGGTTCGCATTGCTGATGTAATAGCTAACCATCCAGACGCGCGTCGCGGTGACGGTCACGTTGTTCCAGGTCCCGCCGTTCTGCATCTGGACGACAGTTCCCGTCGCTTTGCCGGAGCAGTTGAGATTGAAGGCGTCGCCGCACGCGAAGGTGATGCTATTGCCGCCGAGGTTCACGCCCGTGACGGTCAGCAGGGCCATGTTGCCCGGGTTCGATGGAGCGTTCGCATCGCAACTGTCGCTGGCGACCATCGCGCCGCTGCTGGCGCAACCGCTGGCATTGTTCTGCAAGAGAATCAAGTCACCCGGGTTGATGGCCGTGTTTCCCGTATTGATGTTCACGCACGTGGGATCAAACACGATCGTCGTGGTGCCTCCGACAGTCGTAATCGACCCATTGGGCGAGGGACTTGCGCCGCCGCAACCTGCGTAGGGCGCAAGACGAATCGGGTAGCGATTCAGCCAGTGGCCTGCCGCGTCCTGCAGCGTCGTGTCCGCGTAGAGGACCGTGATCATGTCCGTATTCGTGCCGGCAATGGTTGCTCCCGGCACGTTGGGATTCGGAACGAGCGAGGGCAGCCCCAGCTGGAAGCCGGGGGCGATTGCGGGGAGCGCAACCCAGCTGGTGGGAAATGTGTTCGGCGGCGGCGCGCCGGGTGGAAGAGGCCGGATCAGGGCGGAAATCGGAGCGCCACCGCCGGAATTCGGAATCGTGATGCCGCCTTGCGGAATTCCTTCGCCCGCCTGAATAATGTCCTTCGTCATGTAGTTGAGCGAGGCGCGAAGGTTCTCCTGCGTGTCCGCCATCAAGGTGACAGCTTCGTTTGCATGCATCGCATCCGTGAGCGTGCGCAGCGTGGCCGTCATGATGATGAGCATCAGGGCGGTTGCCACCAGAACTTCGACCAAGGTGAATCCAGCGTTGCGTTTCATTCACAGCCTCCGGAGCAAGCAGCTACGAGAAATTCGAAATGTTCGTGTACAGCGTGTAACTTCGCCGAAACCGCCCGGACGTATACGTCACAGTGACCTGGATTTGGCTGAGGTTCGCGACACCGGGAACCGGAGCGATGGCAATAGTCCGGGTGAAGTTCGAAAGCGCAACGCGGACCGGCGGATTGAAGGTATTGCCGGCATTCGGCAGGAGGATGGCGTCCGGCAGAGCCGCGCAGTTATCGTCGGCAGTGCCAATAATTCCGTCGGCGCCCGGATCGCACATCTGCTGCGGTCCCGCCTGAAAGATACACGCCGGGCCGCCGCCCACGTTACAGATGCTTCCCCAGGTAGCCGCGCCCATGTCACGAGCCGTGAAGATCGATTCCACGGCTTCCATGGCCTTCTCCTGCGCGATGTAGTCGTACTGCGACATATTCATGTATGCGAGGCCGTTCGCCAGCATCGCCGCAAGCGAGAGAAGACCAACCGCGAGAACCACGGTGGCGATCATGACTTCCATGAGCGTGAATCCCGCTTTGTTTCGCCGATTCGTTCGAGCGCGCATTCTTCGTTCCCTCCGTCTCAGAGAAACCAGGTGGACGCCGCGTTACCGCCAGCGCTCTTAAATGCGTGAATTCTTCCCGTTGAGCCAAGAATGGTGACGGCGCGAGCGGTGGTTGGAATGCCGGGTACGCCCATAAAAACCGTGCCGTTGATCGGAGTTCCGGCCGCATTGCAAAACGTGCCGTCGCTCTGGAACTGCATGCCCGCAGGAGGGCCACCCACTACTCCGCCGAACTCGATTCCGCCGCCCCCTCCAGGTATCCCGTACCCATCCGGTGTGTCGGCTTCGCCCGGAAAGGTCATGAACAGAACGGTGGTCTCGATCGGCAAAGTCAAGAAGGGCTGAGCCGCTCGTACGTTGCCCGGCTCCAACACCTGGAAGAGGAGAATGCTGTTGGTGGCGGGCGCGAACTGAACCACGATCGTGCGGCGCTGGGAGATGGCGATTTCTCGAGCTTGACGCAGCGCGCCCTTCACCTGGGCCATCGCGGCATTGGCGCGGAACTGCTGCACGGTGGGCTGCAGTTGCACCAAGGCAATCGCCGCGATGATCATGACAATGACCAGCACGATCACGATCTCAACCATTGTGAAGCCGCGTTCCACTTCCGCGGTGCGCGACCGCATTATCCTGTCTCCCCGCTTCATCACGTTGCTGACTCCTTGAACCGATTTGGTGCGTTCGGGATGGCCGGCTGCTGGATGAAGTCATGCATGTCTTAGTCCAGCCTTAGGTAGCTCTAACCTTCGCAAAGGCAAGGGGTTAGGGGGTGTGACACGAAATGCTCATCGGGAGGCCCCTGGCGGCGGAGTAGAAACGTTACCGAACCTGACGTGCGATACAGGATTCCCCTGAGTACGAGTGTCGCGGTGGAAGGCGAGGGCGGCATGCGCGGGCGTTGTCAATTCGAGCGCGAGACGGTAGCATCGCCCGCGCCGTGTGAATCAGGAGGAGTGATCTTGCTCGATCGCCGCCGCTTTATCGCGTCATTTGCTGTGGGAATTGCCGGCCAGTCGCTGCTTGGCGAGGCACTCTGCGCGAATGTTCGCGAGGAACCTCGTGAGCTTTCCGGCGCGCCGGTCTACAACGTGAAGAATTACGGGGCGAGCGGCCACAAGCAGGACGACGCGCGCCCGGCATTGCAGCAGGCGATCGACGCTTGCGGAAACGCGGGTGGCGGGACGGTGTACTTTCCACCGGGCGAATACACGTCGGGGCAGCTTCACCTGCGATCGGGAGTGCGCCTCTACCTCGAAGCGGGTGCGACGCTGTTTGCTTCACTCGACGGGCGCGAGTTCGATCCGCCGCCGAAATCCGCGCTGCTCATTGGAGAAGATCTGCACGACATCGCGATCGAAGGGCGCGGAACCATCGACGGACAGGCATCCTATATATGGAGCAGCCAGTCCTTCACCGATTTTTATATCCGGCCGAACCAGCTCCAGATGCAGGCGGCCGGGAAACCCTTGCTGCGAGCCTTCCCCGCCGGATTCCCTAAGGAGACGGTCTACCCGCGGCTGGTTCTGCTGTTGCGCTGCCAGGATGTTCGACTGGCGGGGCTGAAATTCATTCGATCGCGCAGTTGGACGATCAACCCTTACGCGTGCAAGAGGTTGGTGGTCGACGGCGTCTACATTTATTCGAGCGGCAAGGAGGCGGTGTGGGCGGACGGGCTCGACCTGGACGGCTGCAGCGACGTGCGCGTGGCGAACTCGACGATTGAGACCGGCGACGACGCGATTGTCTTCTGGTCCGCGAACATCTGGGGCCCGGCGCTGCCGACCGAAGACGTGACGGTGACGAATTGCCGGCTTTCGTCGGCATCGAGCGCGCTGAAATTCTGTGACGGAAATTCGAACGCCGTGCGCCGCGTGGCGGTGGACAACGTCGTCATCACGAATTCCAATCGCGGCCTGGCCTTCATGGTTTTCGACGGCGGCGTGGTCGAGGACGTCGTGATCTCGAATGTGTCGATCGAGACGCGGCGCTTCGATTGGTTCTGGTGGGGCGATGGCGATCCGATCCACTTCAACATCAAGCGCCGCAGCGAGATAGACGGAACGAAACGCGAGCATGAGCCGGCGGCGGGCAAGATTCGCAACGTCTCGATTTCGAATGTCATCGCGCACGGCGCAGGCACGTCTGGCATCAATGGGCATCCCGATAGCTGGCTTGAGAACGTTCACTTCGATAACGTGCGGCTGTTCGTGTCGCACGATCCCGCGGCGCCGTACGAATCCACGCGCGATGCCGTTGTTCTGCGGCAAGTGCGCAATTTTTCGCTGAAAGATTCGGAAATACGATGGAGCGGGGCGTCGTCGCCGACGTGGCGTTCCGGCCTCGTTGCGGAAGACGTCGCAGATCTGCGTCTCGACACCATCGATATCGAAGCCGCACCAACCACGGCAGCACCGGGCGTGGAATTGAAAAGCGTCGACGGCGCGGAGCTGCGTGCCGTTCGGACTGGCTTGATTCAAGTCGCCGGTAAGACGACGCGAGACGTGCGGCTCTTCGAAACTGAGGCGAAGATTTCAGCGGAGCCCGACGTGAATCCCGGCGCCATCATTCGTTCCTAGTTCTTTTCCACCGGGTGGTTCTGGCGTCTTGGTCCTACATTAGCCGAGGGTTATCATGGCGCCAGGAAGACGAGGCCGAGCGAACTAAGACCGGACGCGGCCCGTTACGCTAGGCTTGCGGATTCGAAACCGTGATGCAACCCACTGACACCGAAAGAATCGCCCGTGCGCTCGACGCATTTCGCATCGAGCTGCCCTCCTGGGGCTTCGCGAACACAGGCACGCGATTCGGAAAATTTCTACAGCCTGCTGCCGCAGGCACGATTGAAGAGAAACTCAGCGACGCGGGACAGGTCCATTCCCTCACGGGTGCGTGCCCTACGGTCGCCCTTCACGTTCTGTGGGATTTTCCGGACGGACTTGCGAGCGTCGATAGCGTCAAGAAATCAGCGGAACGGCACGGCGTGCGGCCCGGAGCGATCAATCCCAATGTGTTCCAGGACCAAGTCTACAAGCACGGCTCATTCGGCAATCCCGAACGCGCCGTGCGCGATCGGGCGTTGCAGCACGTGAAGGACAGCATCGAGATCGCCCGCCAGTTGGGTAGTCGCGACATCTCGCTGTGGTTTGCGGACGGCTCGAATTATCCGGGCACGGCCAACATCCGCCAGCGCAAGCAGTGGTTCGAAGAAAATCTGCGGGCCGCGCACGCGCAGCTGTCGCCGAACCAGCGAATGCTGGTCGAATACAAACCTTTTGAGCCCGCCTTCTACCATACGGACGTGGCGGATTGGGGAATGGCCTTGTTGATGGCTCGCGGCGCAGGCCCGCAGGCGAAAGTTCTCGTCGATACAGGGCACCACTATCTCTCGCAGAACATCGAGCAAATTGTGGCCTGGCTCTTGTCGGAAAAGATGCTGGGCGGATTCCATTTCAATGACCGCCGGTACGCGGACGACGATTTGACGCTCGGCTCGATTGACCCCTACCAGGTGTTCCGGATTTTCCACGAGATCCTTCATTTCGAATGGGAGACCGGCCAACCGGGGGATATCGCCTATATGATCGATCAGAGTCACAACCTGAAAGGGAAAATCGAGGCGATGATTCAGACGGTCGCTATCGCCCAGGAGCTGTACTGCAAGGCTGCCCTGGTCGATCACGAGAAGTTGGCGCACGCTCAATCGAGATCCTGCCTGGTGGAAGCGGAATCGCTCCTGCAAGACGCGTTTGCCACGGACGTCAGGTCGGCAATTCGCGAATGGCGCAAATCCAAAGGATTGCCCGCGGACCCGCAGCAGGCCTTCCGCGAGAGCGGTTACCTGGCCCGGATCACCGCTGAGCGCGCGGCGCGCAACAGCCAAGGTGCAAGTTCGTATGCCTAGGAACGAACGCCTTGGGAGCGGCGCGGCGTTCTGCGCGATCGATCTGGGCGCGCAAAGCGGTCGCGTCATCCTGGTTCGTCTCCTTCGCGAAACCCTCAGCATGAGGGAAGTGCACCGTTTCGCCAACGAGCCGGTGCACTACGGCAGCTCCTTGCACTGGGACGCCCCTCGCCTCTGGTGGGAGATTTGCCACGGGCTGGAAAATCTCGCTCAGGACCAAATCGACGGAATCGGAGTCGATGCATGGGGCGTCGATTACGCCCTGCTCGATGCACGTGGCGAGCTGCTCCAGGATCCTTATCATTATCGAGACCCGCGCACGCGTGGAGCGATGGAATTGGTTTTCAAGCAAATTTCAAAGGAGGAGATCTACCGCGAGACGGGCATTCAGCTCATGCCCATCAATACGCTCTTCCAGATCGCGGCGGCGAGGCGAGACGACCCTGCAATTTTCGAAGCCGCTGAACACTTCCTTACGATTCCGGATCTCTTTCATTATTGGCTGTCAGGCAGCGCCGTTTGCGAGTTCACGAATGCCACTACCACCCAGCTAGTGAACGCATCCACGCGCATGTGGGCTACGAATATCGTCGAACGCCTCGGCATTCCCTCAGCTCTGTTTGGCCCGATCGCGCAGCCCGGAACCATCCTTGGGCCGGCGAAGTCAGACATTGCTGCGTTGCGCGGCGCGCCTGTGATTCTTCCAGGATCGCACGACACGGCTTCGGCGGTTGCCGCGATCTCCGCGCGCGATGGAGTTGCTTTCCTCAGCTCGGGCACATGGTCCCTCGTGGGCACGGAAATCGATCATCCGGTCATCACGCCGGAAGCACTCCGGCTCAACTTCACGAACGAAGGCGGCGTGAACGGCACCACGAGGCTCCTCAAGAACGTGATGGGCTTGTGGATTCTCCAGTGCTGCCTCGAATCCTGGAGTTCGCGCGGCGAAGGCCAGAGCCACGCGGAGCTGCTCGATCTCGGAGGCGGGCAAGCCGGCTTTCAGTTCCTGATCGATCCGGACGATGAATCGTTCTTGAACCCGCCGGACATGCCGGAAGCAATCGATGCTTTCTGTCGACGGACCGGCCAAGCTCGCCCGGCTTCAACGGCGGCGTGCATTCGCGGAATCCTGGAGAGTCTCGCGTTCAAGTACCGCTTGGTGCTTGAAGACCTCGAGCGCCTGATCGGCCGCCGCATCGAGCAGATTCGCGTCGTGGGCGGAGGATCGAAGAATCGCCTGTTAAATCAGTTTACGGCGGACGCGACGAACAAACGCGTGATGGCGGGCCCGGCTGAGGCCACGGCCCTTGGCAATGCCGCGATGCAAATGCTCGGCACCGGAGCGGTCTCGTCGCTGAAGGAGGCACGAGCCGTCATCGAAAAATCCTTCCCGGTGGAAATTTACGACCCGACTGAACCAAATCGATGGGATGAGCACGCCGAACGCTTTCGCCAATACTGCGAGCCCAACGCATGTTTGAAATAGGAGAACTGAATTATTTGAAGGATTTGTGGGACCCGGCCGAAGCAAATGCCTTGGCCGAGGATCAGCTCGCTCTTCTGCGCTACCGCTCCAACCTTCTTGGAAAAGATCTGCGAATCACGAATTTTGGAGGCGGCAACACCAGCTCAAAGTTCGAGCTTACGGACCCGTTCACCGGCGTGCCCGTCCGCGTCCTGGCGGTAAAAGGGAGTGGAGGGGATCTGGGTTCGATTCGCGAATCGGGATTCGCGCTCCTTTACCTCGACCGCCTCGAACACCTGAAAGAGATTTACCGCGGCGAAGCTCACGAAGACGACATGGTGCGCTTCTACCCGCTCTCCGCATTTGGCGAGAACCGCGTCGCCGCTTCGATCGATACTCCGCTGCACACGTTCCTGCCGTTCGCTCATGTGGATCACCTGCATCCCGACTGGGCGATCGCGCTCGCGGCCAGCGCCAATGGAAAGCGCAAGCTGGAGGAGTTCAACCGGAAGTTCGGCCGCAACATTATCTGGATTCCCTGGCAGCGGCCCGGGTTCGAACTTGCAATGCTGCTCCATGCCGCCACCAAACAAAATCCTCGAGCCGATGGCATTCTTCTGGCGAGCCACGGCCTCTTCACCTGGGGAGCGACGCAGCGGGAATGCTATTCGAACAGCCTACGAACGATCGACCAGATGGGCGCTTTCGTTCAGGAGCATGAACCGAAAGCCGCGGTGCGATTCGGTGGCGTGAAATACGCTCCGCTTGTCGAGCGGAGCGGCGTTGCGGCACAGATTCTTCCCGCGCTACGAGGCGAGCTGTCTCGTGCGCGGCATGTCGCGGCGCACTATTGCGACAACGAGGATGCGCTGGCATTCGCTGGCTCGAAATGGTGCAAGGAGCTTGCGGAACACGGGACAAGCTGCCCCGATCATTTCTTGCGAACGAAAATCTGCCCGATGTACGTCGATTGGGATCCTGCGTCCTCGAATTTGCAGGCTCTGCGAGCGCGCATCCAAGAAGGAATCCGCGAGTATCGCGCCGACTACAAGCAATATTACGAATCCTTGGCGACGGCCGATTCGCCCAAGCTGCGTGATCCTAACCCGTCGGTAGTCATCATCCCGGGTCTGGGCCTTTTCGGATTTGGAAGGAGCAAGAAGGAAGCGCGCATATCGACCGAGTTCTTCATCAACGCCATTCACGTGATGGCCGGAGCGACGGCGCTCGATGACGGCAGTGTAGATGGCGCGTTGCCCCAGGCCCGCCGCGCTGAACAATCCGCCGAGTTCAAGCAGTTCCACAACTATGTCGCCCTGCCGCGTTCTGAAGCGTTCCGAATCGAATATTGGGCGCTCGAAGAAGCGAAGCTGCAGCGCATGCCGCCCGAACCAGAACTTGCCCGCAATATTGTGGTCGTGATCGGCGCAGCAAGCGGCATCGGAAAAGAGACGGCGCTGCTGCTTGCGCGCAAAGGCGCTCACGTCATCCTTGCGGATCTCGATCGCAGCGGAACCGAGGAGACGGCGTCAGCCGTAAGCAAGATTTCCGGCGAGGATTCGGTAGGGCACACTGGCGTCGATCTTTCTTCCACCGAGAGCATTTCCGGGGCGCTCCGCTTCGCGATCCTTCACTTTGGCGGAATCGATGCAATCGTGAACACGGCCGCCATCTATCCCGTCCCATCGGAAGGCGACCGGCTGACCGCGAAAGAGTGGGCGGCAACCTTTCAGGTGAATGTTGTTGGCAATTATGAATTGTGCCGCGCCGCGGAATCAGTCTTCCGAGAGCAGGGATTGCCTGCTTCCATCGTGCTGACCAGCTCCGCGAATGCGGTCGTCCCGAAGGCAGGCAGCGAAGCCTACGACACAAGCAAGGCCGCGCTGAGCCACTTGGTTCGCGAGCTCGCGATTGCGCTCGCGCCAGACATCCGCGTGAACGGAATCGCGCCGGCAACGGTCGTGGCCGGCTCCGCCATGTTTCCCCGCGAACGCGTGATGCGATCGCTCGAAAAATACCAGATCGAATTTTCGCCGGTCGAAACAACGGAAGCTCTGCGCGGCAAGCTCGCCGATTTTTACGCCCGCCGGACGCTCACGAAGCGCCCGATCCTGCCCGAAGATTGCGCCCGGGCGATCGTTTGGCTCTTGAGCGATGACAGCGCGAAGACCACGGGCCACGTGATCCCTGTCGACGGCGGCTTGCCGGAAGCGTTCTTGCGCTAAGGGGAAACCATGGAGCGCGTCTGTTTTACTTTGCAGGTGAAGCCGGATCGCATGGCGGAGTACAAAGAGCGGCATCGCGCCGTTTGGCCCGAAATGCAAGCGGCGTTACGCGAGACCGGCTGGAGGAATTACTCGTTGTTCCTTCGGGAAGACGGCGTCCTCGTCGGCTATCTTGAAACCGACGACTTCGCGCGCGCTCTAAGCGAAATGGGCAAGCGCAAAGTGAACGAGCTGTGGCAGCGCGAGATGGCCGCGTTTTTCGAAGGGCCCGAGGGCGCCGCTGACAGGAAGTTCACGCGCCTCGAAGAAGTGTTTCACCTGGATTCGAATCCGAGGAACTCGTGACGCCAAACCCCGCGCTCGGTGTGGGCTTGCATTGGCTCGGTGGCCTTGCCTCCGCCAGCTTTTATGTTCCTTACCGCTGGGTGAAGCGCTGGTCGTGGGAAACATTCTGGCTGGCCGGCGGAATATTCAGTTGGCTTGTCGCGCCTTGGCTGCTCGCGTGGACGAACACACGCGATTTGTTCGCGGTGCTTTCGAGCGCCCCCGCTTCGACTCTTTTCTGGGTGGCTTTCTTTGGTCTCCTATGGGGAGTGGGCGGCCTCACGTACGGCCTGACGATGCGCTACCTGGGCCTTTCGCTCGGCATGGCGGTTGTTCTCGGGCTCTGCGCGGCGTTCGGGACTCTCGTCCCGCCCATCCTTCACGGCGTTTTTGTGGCGCAGGTGCTTGGGACGACGTCGGGAAGAATCATTCTCTTCGGCGTGTTCGTGTGCCTGCTTGGAATCACGGTCGCCGGCCTTGCCGGGCTCAGCAAGGAGCGCGTGATGCCCGCCGCGGAACGGAACGCGGTGATCCAGGAGTTTAATCTGCGCAAAGGCATCGCCGTCGCGGTGCTTTCGGGCGTGATGAGCGCGTGCTTCGCGCTCGGATTGAGCTGGGGCGACCCGATCCGCGAGCTTACCCTCGCGCACGGAACTGCTCCCATCTGGCAGGGCCTGGCGATTCTGCCGGTGTTGTTGGCGGGCGGCTTCCTGACCAATTTCGTCTGGTGTCTGATCCTCCACGCGCGCAACAAGAGCGGCCGCGAATATTTCAGTCGCTACTCTCGCGAGGGTGCAAAGCGCGCAGCGGACGAAATTACGGTCGAGACCGCGCTCGATGCAGAGAGCCGTGAAGTCGTGGAACACTCGGCGGCGTGGCAGAAGTCGAGAAGCGTCTCGAACGTTGCAGTGGCCGAATCGCCTGCCGCCACCGAACTGCGGCGCGTGCCCATGCTGGCGAACTACCTCTTGTGCGCCGTGGCCGGCACCACCTGGTATTTCCAATTTTTCTTTTACACCATGGGCGAAAGCCAGATGGGCAAGTACAAGTTCTCCAGTTGGACGCTGCACATGGCCAGCATCATTATTTTCGGCAGCCTGTGGGGAATCGGATTCAAGGAATGGAAGGGAGCAGGCCGCCGAGCCAGCTCGCTGCTTGCCCTCGCGGTGCTATTGCTTGTGGCGTCGACGGTCGTGGTCGGCTACGGAAATTACATCGCGATCGCTCACTGAAGGCTCTTCTGCGGCTTTGACGCCACACCGACGTTGATCCTCTGGTTGGGCTCCAGCAAAAACTCCGGTTGGTGGCCGGTTGCCAGCTTTAACTTCACGGTCGCCGGCTCCGCCGCAATACCGACTGCGTTTTGGAGCGTTCCATCGAGCGAAGTGAGCAGGCGAACTGTGCTTCGCGTACGGCAAATCCTCCGGCTGTCGACGTGCAGCTCAGCGGCGCCGGAGCGGTAGCGCAACTCCGCAAAGTGCGATTGCCCGAAGCGCAAGCGAAAATCTGCTTCGCCGCGATGCGCCGGTGGACGCACATTCCATTCTAGTATGTCGCCCTGTTGCCGCACGCCTGACAATCTCCACGTGAAATCGACGAATGCGAGAGCCGCGGGCGAATAGCCGGGTGTGTCCGGCGTAAAGGCTCCATTCAGCGGGTCGAGCTGCTGCAGGAATTTCCCTTCGCGAAGAATTGCGCTGCTCCACTGCTGCATAAGATGTGCCAACTCGGCGGGCTTGCCATAGTGCTCCATCCAGCGAGGCGCCCGAAGCGCAGTAAGCGCCTGCGATGGCCCTCCCCACGAGTTCGGCTGGATCGGACGCACGAACGCGGGATCGTTCAACGCAATCGAAGGGAATGGAAATGGCGCCCAAAACGCGGACGGGTTATGAATCTGGCGGTCCCAAATCGCGTCGAACAACTTTTCATGGACCACATGCTCGCTGAGCACGCGCAGAATCGCGCCGCCGCGAATCCTCACGAAATGATTTTCGGCGTCCACGTCGTAGAACGCGGCACCGTCCGCCACAAAAAGTCTCTTCACAATCGCGGAACGAACAGCCTCCGCCCGCGAGAGCCACTCGTCGTGCTCCGAGGATTTTCCCAGGGCCTGCGCCATCGCCGCCAGTGCGATGCGTCCGCCGTAAAGCGTCGCAGAAAGATCGGGACACAGCCGCGGCAAGGACCGCACGGGCGGACATTTTCGGGCGTCGCCATCGGGACACCGGTTCGGGATTCCTTTCCAGCGCGGGCTGTTATCCTCGCCGGTGTCCCACGTGCAGAAGCCTTCGCACAAACCCGTCCGCCGCGTGTCCCGATAACGGCGCAGCCACGCATCCCACAAACTGCACGCGCGATACGCTTTTTCTAGCAGTTCGCTATCGCCCGTCTGCTGCGAGAGCTCCCACGCCGTCGCGGCGATCGGCACGACCATCTGAATCTGAGCGAAGCCGGCCGCGTCCGTGCGAATCCAGCAGGGCAATTGCCCGTCCGCGCGCTGCGCCGCAAAAAACGCCAAATGGTTGTTGCGCGCCATGTCCGGGCGAATCAGCGAGTAGGCGAGTCCCTCATGCGGCGCACACTCCAGCCAGATTCCGCGGTAGCTGCTGCCTTCGGTCAAGACCGGCCGGGGATAGCGCCATACAGTCGATACGTTGCGATTCAACACGTCGAGCGCGGCCGTGTAGATTGCCTGATAACGCTTGTCGCTGGTGATGAAGGAGAGGCGGGAAGGCGAGCCCTCGTCTGAATCGCCGAAAGGAAGGGGCCGAAGCGCGAGAGCGACGCGCCGCAAGCGGGACATGCCAGCGAACGCTCCTGCAACCGCAAGAAATTCGCGGCGCTTCATCTCTTTCACGGCTTACCTGCCCGTCGGACCTTCATGCGCGCCAGATCGGTCCGATCGCGCCCACATATTACCATCGGCCGAATGGAGAGCCCCGCGCGGTCAGCTGCGTTTGCCGTGTGACCTGTTGCCGAAAATGGCGGCCGCCGCAAGCAGCGAAAATGAACCGAACGCCCGCCCGCCTTCCATTCGCCCGCAGTTCGCCTGAGGTCAAGCGCATCGCTTCCTTTCTTACAGAGTTTCGTATATGGCGGTGCCAGCGGGGTTGAACGAACCATGGGATGCGCGCCGTTTCCGCGCACGTGCCGCGTCGAGCCCGAGGACGGCGCCGCGTGAACTATGCCGTCTCAAATGAAACGGTGAAATTCAGCCAGAGCCGGGAAGCGAAGGCAGACGA
The DNA here is from genome assembly GCA_035501415.1 of Candidatus Limnocylindrales bacterium. Lineage (GTDB taxonomy): Bacteria > Acidobacteriota > Terriglobia > Acidiferrales > UBA7541 > Palsa-295. The sequence continues at coordinate 262,740 of DATJWH010000028.1, forward strand.
TTGGTAGCGCTAACGGGAATCGAACCCGTATTTCGGCCTTGAAAGGGCCGCGTGCTAACCGTTGCACCATAGCGCCACAAGCGGTGGGTGAAGCGAGTCTAGTTTAGCAGAGAGCCAGCCGAGTTCACACGCCCGGAAGCCGAATCGAAGCAATTCTCACGATCAGGATAAGGTTGGAATTGAGCCGCCGCGCCCGCTAGCGCCAGCCGTTGCGTTCGCGCAGCGACGTGATGTGCGCCACGTGGTGACGCCCGTGCCAGGCGTAAATTTGGAGCACGTCGTCGAGCGTCATCGGAGCAGGATGCTCGGGATGCACCATCGACCGCTGCCAGTCGGCCGGTCCAAGGGAATTCAGTAATACCAGCCAGCGTTTGTGCAAGCTGTCGAGAAGAACCAGAGAAGGTTCGATCGGCGCCTTCGCGTCGGCGAGTTCAGCCCAGCGAGCCTCGTCGTAGGGCTTGATCGTAGGTTTGTCTTCGGTAAGCGCCAGTTTGAACCGGATAAAAGCGTTCAGGTGGCTATCCGGCAGGTGATGGACCACTTGGCGCACGGTCCAGCCGCCTGGACGGTACGGCGTATCAAGCTGCTGCTCGTTGAGGCCGGCGACGGCCGCCTTCAGCTTCGCCGGCGTGTCAGCAATCGCGTCAATCATCGCTTTGCGCTGGCCGTCGTTCACACTGGCAACGCGCTGAAGCTTCCCAATCGGGTAACGAAGATCGGCTTCCATCATGGCCCTCCGGCGAACGGTTGGTTGGGATCGAGATTACTGAGATGCGGGACTGAAGCGCAAGATTCAGTCGGCATAGCCGCGACGGGACTCAAAGACAATTTGGCCTCGGAATCGAGCGAACCGCGTATAAGAGCTAGCCCTGGCGGTCCTGAAATTCCTCGTGCCAGGCCATTTGAATCGCTTCGAGCTTGCCCTCGTTCGAGAGCTTCGGGTCGCCGGTGAATCCGGCCAGTTCCGTAACCCATTTATGCAGGTCGGTGAAGCGCACCGTCAGCGGATCGGTTTCCGGAAACTTCTCCGACAGTTGAATCCCAATCTCTTCGGCATCGTCCCAATCGAATGTCTGCGGCATCGCGCGCCTCGCTTTGCGAGAGATGGAGGATCAGTGCTCGGCTTCCTTCGCGTAGTTCTTGTTCCACTCCGGGATTTCCACCACGATGTCGCGCGTGCCGTCGGGAACGCACTGGCAGCCGAGGCGCGACTTCGGCGTCACGCCCGGCGCTTCGTCGAGCTGGTCAAGCTCCGCGTCCGTCGCTTCGTTGCAGGATTCGAGCCCATCGTGAACGATGACATGGCATGTGGAGCAGGCGCATACTCCCCCGCACGCGTGGTCGAGACCCATGTGAAATCCCTGGGAAATATCGAGGATGCTTCCGGGCAAACCGTCGTGCCCGTAGGGAACATTCGCGGGATCAACCTCGATCGTCTTGCCTTCCTTGACGAACGTGATCTTGTACTTCTTCGTCGCGGGCGTGTACTTGGTCTCTTCGATGTAGGGATTTTTTCCGCCCATTGTGTTGCTCCTTCCGTCCCAAGGCCTTAAAGGCGAAACTCCTATAAAGGCGTTTTTGGACAGATTAGAAAATCACTAGTCCCTTATTTTCAATAACTTACGCAAATTTCTAATCTTCAGCCGGAAGATTAGAAATCCTAAACTTCATCGAGGCGCTTGCCCTGCAGCGCCGTCTGCACCGCGCCGTTCATCAGGATCTCGGCCAGACGCATGGTCGCCTGATTCAGTTCGTCGATGCGCTGCCGGATCAATTTGTAATCGCTGCCGGCGACGGCGGCGCGAAGCCCAGCGTCCGCCTTGTCGATCGCGCGACGCTCCTCGGCGGAAAGTTCCGCCGCGCCCGGCTGCGTGAGCGTCTTCGCGGTCGCACGGAGAATCGTTTCGGCTTCGTTGCGCGCTTCGATCACCTGGCGCTCGGCAAAATCCTGCTCGGCAAAATCGATCGACTCCTCGAGCATCCGCTCGATTTCGTTGTCCGAGAGCCCGTAACTCGGCTGCACCTCGATGGTCTGCTGCCCGCCCGACCTCAGGTCGCGAGCGGCCACCTGCAGGATGCCGTTCGCATCGATCAGGAATTTCACTTCGACGCGCGCGAGGCCCGCCGGACCCGGCGCCACCTTGAGCTGGAAGCGTGCGAGCGACCTGCAATCCTTCGCCAGTTCGCGCTCGCCCTGCAGGACATGAACGTCGATTGCCGTCTGATTCTCGACGCCCGTGGTGAACAGCTCCTGCGCACTCGCGGGAATCGTCGAATTGCGCGGAATAATTTTCGCCACCACGCCGCCCATCGTCTCGATGCCAAGCGAAAGGGGCGTCACGTCGAGCAGCAGCATGTTCTTCACGCCGGTCTCGAGAATATCTGCCTGCACGGCCGCGCCCAGCGCAACCACTTCATCCGGATCCAGCTCGCAATGCGGCGGGCGCTGGAAATAGTCGCCGACCGTCTTGCGCACCAGCGGAATGCGCGTTGAGCCGCCCACGAGAACCACCTCGTCGATTTCCGTTGGCGCCAGCTTCGCATCCGCGAGCGCGCGCTTCACCGGGCCCATGGTCCGCTGAACGATAGGCTGGATCAGCTCGTCGAAATCGGCGCGCGTGAATTCAAGGACGCACCTCTTCCCGTCGTTCGCATATTGAACTTCGGCCTTCTCCGCCGTCGAAAGCTCGTGCTTCGCACGGATCAGTTCTTTGCGCAGCGCTTGAATCGCTTCGCCGCGCGGATCGAGCTCGATTCCGAGCGCTCCGTGAATTCCCTTCCGCGCCAGGTCCATCATGGCGTTGTCGATATCGTCGCCGCCCAGATGCGTGTCGCCGTTGGTCGAGAGCACCTGATAGATGTCGCCCTCGGTTGTCGAGATCAGCTTCAGAATCGAAATGTCGAACGTGCCTCCGCCAAAGTCATAGACGGCGACGCGCCCGCGCTTCTGCTTGTGCAGTCCGTAAGCGAGCGCGGCCGCCGTTGGCTCGTTCACCAATCGCAGCACATCGAGCCCTGCCAGCCGCCCGGCATCTTTCGTCGCCTGGCGCTGCGCGTCATTGAAATACGCTGGCACCGTAATCACGGCGCGCTCCACCGGCTCTTTGAAATAGGCCTCCGCCCAAGATTTCAGCTCGCGAAGAATGAACGACGAAATCTCCGGCGGCGTGAAGGTCTTCTCACCCAGCCGCACGCGAATCACGTTGCGGCTTTCCGAATCGATGCGGAACGGAAAAATCTTCAGCTCGTCCTGAATATCGTCGACGCCGCGGCCCATCAGCCGCTTCACCGAATAGATCGTTCGCTCGGGCGACGTAAGCAACCGCTGCCGCGCGGGCTCACCGACCACGATCTTGCCGTCCTGCTGCACGCTTACGACCGACGGGCAAAGCGTCGAACCATACGGCCCCGGGATACACTTCGGCGCGCCCGTCTGCGGGTCGATGTAAGCGACCAGGCTGAACGTTGTACCGAGATCGATTCCGACTGTGCGCGCCATTCGTTAACCTTCGCTGCGCTCCGACGACAATTCTTCCGTCACGCTCTTCACCAGATTCCGGATATAGCTGCGGCGATTTAGAATCTCGTTCATTCGCGCGAGCAGAGCCGTCCGCTTCGCCTCGTCCGCATTTGCGTCGAGCGCCGTATCCCACTCGCGCCCCACGGCCGCCAGTTCCGCATCTACTTCCGCCAGCTTGACCTGAAAATTCTGTTGCGCTGCTTCAAGACGCCCGCGAAGCCCGGAGAGATCGCCTCCCTCAGCGCGAGCCTCACGCAGTTCGTCGAGCGATTCATTCAGCCCGAACACTTCTTCGAGCAATTCCGGCGGCGCCTGCTGCTTGGTGGTTCCCTCTTTGCGAAGCCCGAGATTCAGAAGCAGATACTCGACGCGCGCAACCGGCTCGCGCAGCGTGCGATAGGCATCGTTCAGCTGCGACGACCGGTCGAGCGAAAGATCGCGCTCATATTCGCCGGCGCGCACGAAATTATCCGGATGCAGCTTCCAGCTCAGCTTGTGAAACTGCTCCTCGAGCGCCGCCGGATCGAGCGTCAGCTTCTTCGGCAGGCCAAAAAAAGCGAAGTGGTCCGTGCCCGCTGGAAGCGGCTGAATCTTGCCGCAGGCGGCGCAAAAATGGCGGCCATCCACGGCGGCTTGGCAGCTCCAGCAGGTGCTGGCAGCCTTCACACCGGTTTTTGTCTGTGTCGCGCTCATTATTTATTCACTGGCATTCACAGGTCTCGCCCGAAATTGCGCTGGGCCCCAAAAATTCCAGACCTCCGTCGTCGCGCCCTCACACGGCGTCTCGAAAATCTTCGGCCTGTCTCGCGGGAAGGCGGAGCTTCACGCCGTGAAGGAACTTCCGCAGCCGCAACTCCGCGCCGCCTGCGGATTCTGGAAGACAAATCCCTGGCGCATCAGGTCTTCCTGATAATCGAGCGTGGTGTCGTGGAGATACAGATAGCTCTTCGGATCGACGAAGATCCGCGCGCCATTTTCCTCGAAGACCTTGTCGCGGTTGCGCGCCTCGGTTTCAAGCCGCATCGCGTAACTCAATCCCGAGCAGCCGCCCCCCTGCACGCCCACGCGCAGCCCTCCCGAGTCAGTGGGCACGCCTTCCTTGGCGAGCAACTGGCGAATCTTGCTGGCCGCTTTTTCCGTTACGTGAATCATAAGAGTCCGTCGTCGCTACCCGCGACGCGTCACCCTCGAACGCAGCCCACCTCCTGAAAGGTGAGGGTTTTCTGGGCGGTGTTGCACGTCGCCAGCCGGGGCCTATCGGCGTCCGCGTCTCGTGTTAATTGCTCGCGGTGGCGGGTTCGGCGGTCTTCGCGTCTGTCTGACCCTGCTTCTTCTTCCAGTCGCCGAGAGCGGCCTTGATGGCGTCCTCAGCCAGCACCGAACAGTGGATTTTCACGGGCGGAAGCGCGAGCTCCCGCACGATGTCCGTGTTCTTGATGGCCAGGGCCTCTTCCACCGTCTTGCCCTTCACCCACTCCGTGGCGAGCGACGAGCTGGCGATCGCCGAGCCGCACCCGAACGTCTTGAACTTCGCTTCCTCGATGACGTGCGTTTCCGGATTCACCTTCATCTGCAGCTTCATCACGTCGCCGCACTCGGGCGCGCCCACCAGGCCCGTGCCCACGTTCGGATCGCTCTTATCGAGCGAGCCGACGTTGCGCGGATTCTTGTAGTGATCCACTACCTTGTCTGAATAAGCCATGTTTCATTGCTCCTTTATTCCAGAGAAATCGTGCACCCTTTAGTGCGAATCCGAAGCTGCCACCCACTTCATCTTGCTGATGTCCACGCCTTCCTTCGCCATTTCGTACAGCGGGGAAAGCTCGCGCAGCCGCTTGACGGTCTCCACCACGCGGTCCGCGACGTAGTCCACTTCCTCCTGCGTGTTGAAGCGCCCGATTCCGAAGCGAATCGAGGTGTGCGCCAGGTCTTCGCCCACGCCCAGCGCCTTCAGCACGTAGCTCGGCTCGAGCGTGGCCGACGTGCACGCCGAACCGCTCGAAACCGCGATGTCGTTGATGCCCATCAGCAGCGACTCGCCTTCCACATATGCGAAGCTGATGTTGATGTTGTGCGGCAGGCGATGCTCCATCGACCCGTTGATGTAGACCTCGTCGAGCCGCGTCATGATCGAATCCTTCAAGCGGTCGCGCAGGCGGCTGAGCTTCTGCGATTCCGCGGTCATTTCCTCCTGGCACAATTCGCACGACTTGCCGAGGCCGACGATGCCCGTCACGTTGAGCGTGCCCGAACGCATGCCGCGTTCGTGGCCGCCGCCATCGATCTGCGCGGCAAGTTGCACGCGCGGATTCTTGCGGCGCACGTAGAGAGCGCCCACGCCCTTCGGCCCATAAATCTTGTGCCCGGAAATCGACATGATGTCGATGCCGTCCTTCTGCACATCCACCGGAATCTTGCCCACGGCTTGCACCGCGTCGACGTGCAGCAGCACGCCCTTTTCCTTGGCGATTTTGCCGATCTCCGCGATGGGCTGCACGACGCCGATTTCGTTGTTCGCATACATGATCGAAATCAGGATCGTTTTCGGCGTAATCGCGCGGCGCAGATCGTCCAGATTGATGCGGCCATCCTTCTCCACAGGGAGATAAGTGACCTCATAGCCGTACTTCTCGAGCCGCTTGCAGGTATCGAGCGTCGCCTTGTGCTCCGTCACCTGCGTGATGATGTGATTGCCCTTCTCGCGGTACATCTCCGCCGCGCCCTTGATCGCCAGGTTCGTCGATTCGGTGGCGCCGCTCGTGAAGATGATTTCCTTCGGCGTTGCATTGATCAGGCGCGCGATCTGGCCGCGTGCGTTCTCCACCGCCTCTTCGGCCTTCCAGCCGAACTCGTGGTTGCGGCTCGCCGCATTTCCGAACTTCTCGGAAAAGTACGGCAGCATCGCTTCGAGGACGCGCGGGTCAACCGGGGTCGTCGCGTGGTTGTCCAGATAAATAGGAAGCTTGATTGCCATTCGTTTCTCCTAAGCGGGTATCAAACCCTCAGTTCGACGACCTCAGACAGCGGCGCCTCGTCGGTCATCTGTGAAATCGTCACTTTGCCCAGCACTTCCAGGATGCTCTCGTTCACGCGCCGGAGCGGCTCCCGGATCGAACACGTAGTGGTCAGGTCGCACTCCCCGTGGGATGTCACACAGGAAGTGATGAACAGCGGACCATCGATGGCCTTGATGGCGTCGAGCGCCGTGATGCGGGAAGCGTCGCGAGCCAGCGTGTAGCCGCCGCTCGACCCGTACCGCGCCACCACGATTCCCCCCTTGGCCAGTTTCTGCAGAACCTTGGCCATCAGCGGCGCCGAAATACCGTAAACCTCGGCGATGTCCGAAGCGCTGTAAGACGCGCCGCCGTGCATCGCCAGATGCTTCAGCGCGATGAGGCCATAGTCCGCTTTCTTCGATAGCTTCATCATAGATGCATATACGACTGAATGAGTCGCAATTCGATTCTACGGCTTGCGACCATTCGTGTCAAGCTGCCCAGATTGCCCCCAACCCGTTCCCCAGCAACAGCTTAAAACGCGACTATTTTAGTCCGGGATGTCAAATTGCTCCCAGCCAACGGCTTAGTTCCGGGCCTGAACGGTGATTTTCGAGGGTTGAACGGTAACGTCAGGAATGAACCGTGCTTCGCCCGGCGGCAGGCAGAACCTATCGGGCACGGCTCGGCCTCCACGCCTCCAGGAAGGCCACAATGTCATTCGGGCCAAGCCGCGCGACGGACGTGAACTCGCCCCGCTTCTGGCTGGTCAACAAGCTCCCATCGGAATCGAGAACGGCGAGCGCCGGCACGCCGTCCGCGACCGGCACGTCGTACTTCTTCGCGAGGTCGAGGTTCTTGTCCCCGTCGCCTATGTTGACCATCACCAGCACGAAACTCGCGTCCACCAAGGGCGCTATCTTTGGCGTGTGCAACGCCTCGTCGAGAACGTGACAGTCGAAGCACCACGTGCCGCCAAAGATCAATATCACTCGCTTGTGCTCCCGGCTCGCCCTTTCGACCGCCTTGGCAATGTCGGACGCGGCCTGCTCGGGCGGCGGATACAAATCGACGTTCGGTGTCGCCGGCTCGGGAAGCCTCAGCTCCGGCGCAGGTTCGAAGCCGCCCCGATGAGTCCTTATGATCTTCCAGGCATCTCCCTGCTTTGACCAGAAGACTTCGAGTGGCGCTACCACAAACGGCCGCTCGCTTGTCCCCGAGCCGATACGCATCTCGGCCCGGAGCGCAAGGCCCACGACGCCGGGCCGAATTTTCCCCACATCCAGAATCTTGAGGTCGAACTCCGTCAGGCCCTTCGCACGCAGACCGGACCAGAAATCGGGCTCCTCAGACGGATCGCTCGACTTGCCTTGGGGAGTTGCTGCCTGTGCGGGTGGATTCACGGAATAAAACGCTGCGAGGGCCGCTCGATCGCCCACCAGCACCACCGCCTTCCAGCGAGCTAGCGCCCCAACGGGCGAATCCGCTTCGGATTGAGGAAACGCCGCGGCGCCAGGCCGCGACGCGCCGTGCGTTGGCGGCAGCGCTACCCACGGCAGCAGAACCACCGCGCACACGAAGCGACCTGTTCTCATTTGCGGACCACAGCCATACTCGCACCCCGGCGGACTCGCCACCGGGGCGCAAGTATAGCCTGCAATTCACAGAGAGCGAACGCGCTAGTGCGGGTAGCTCGCGTTGATGAAGTCGTCGACGTCCTTGTGCAGCTTGTCGTGGGCCTTCTCGTCGATGTAGACCATGTGGCCCGACTGGTAGTAGGTGAAGCTGATGTTCTTGCGAATCGTGGGGTCGAGGCCCATGTGGCTCACGGTTTCCTCGATGCCGTTGAAGGGCGTCGCCAGGTCGTAGTAGCCGCACACGACGAGCACCTTCAAGTGTGACTGCTGCGTCATCGCGGCGCGGAGAACTTCGGCCACTTCTGTGCCGCCGTTGCGATCCCAGGGCCGCACATTGGCCGAGACCGTGTAGTACTGGTCGCTATCCCACTTCAAATCGCGGCGAACGTAATCCTGGAAGGTCGCCACAAACGCCCCCTCATAAGACGCCTCGCTCGGATCGTACTCGGGACGTTCGCCCGCGGCATCCGCGTCGATGCCTTCGAAACGCGAATCCAGGCGGCCCACCGTGCGCCGCTTGTCGCGCTCGAGTTCCTTGAACCAGCGGAACGGGCTCACGCGAAGATTGCACTCCTCGATGAACTTCGGCGAAAGGCCTGTAAGTCGCGCGTAGTCCTGCACAACTTTCTGCTCATCGGCCGCCGGCAGCGTGTCGCCTTTCGCAAGGGCCTGCGCGTATTCACCATGAGCGAAATCGCGCGCCTCCTGTGCCACCTCGTCGACCGTCTTCGCTTGCAAGTCGGAGGGCAGCAGGTGGTGATACCACGCTGAAGTCGCGTAGGTCGGAAAATAGAATTCGGATCGGTCGTCGCTGCCCCAGTTCGCAAACGCGACGGTGGACACCAGCACGATCCCGTTCAGATAAATTTCATGCCGGTCCTGCAGGACGCCCGCAAGTTCGGCGGACCGCACCGTCCCGTAGCTTTCGCCGATCAGGAATTTCGGCGAGTCCCACCGCTCGGCGCGCGTGATGTACTGGTAGATGAAGTCCGCGAACCAGTTTGCGTCTTCGACGACGCCGTAGAATTGCTTCGCGTCTTCGCCGGGCGCCGGACGGCTGTAACCGGTTGAAACGGCGTCGATAAAGACCAGATCGGTGGCGTCGAAGAAAGAGTCCCCATTGTCTGTGATGGTATACGGCGCGGGCATGCCGTGGCCGTCGGCCGTCAGAACCACGCGCATCGGCCCCATTCCCATGTGCGTGAACAGCGACGCCGAGCCGGGCCCCCCGTTATAAACGAAGGAAACGGGCCGCTTGGCGATATCGGGCACGCCGTCCTTCGTGTAGGCCACGTAGAAGAACACGGCTTTGGGCGTGCCGTCGTCGGCCTTGATGACGTACGTTCCAGCCGTGGCCGTGTAGTTGATTTCCTGTCCGCCCACGCGCGCGCTGTGGTGCGTCACCGACGCTTTTTCTTCCGGCGGTGGCAAATGGGGCTTCTCCTGTTTCTCCTGCCCTTTCGCTCCCTCCGCTTGCTGCTGTGGTGGCGGCATTTCGCCGCGGCCCGGCCGCCCCGGATTCCCCTGCGCGATAGCCGTGCCTGCCGCCACGAATAGTGCGACTGCCGATACAGCAAAGTAGTTCAACTTCATCGAGTCCTCCCCCTTCGCGATGAGAAATGCTCTTCTAAGACTTAGGAGTGCCGAACAACCCGTGGATTGTACTCGGACGGCTCGCGGCCGCGCACGGTTTCATGCAAAAGAATCCGAAACAGGTGTTTCAGCGGCGCGGTGGGGAACGGCTACCGGGCGTGCGTCGCGAGCCCAGGGGGCGAAGCGAATCTTTTCCAATTTGGCAGTGGCCCTGCGGATTTTTTGTCGCGGCTGGCCGCGAAATTCTAGGTTAGAATCCAACTCGTGGAATCGCCCGCCAGCAATCGAGTGACCGCCGTCTATCCGGGTTCGTTCGACCCGGTAACCAACGGCCATCTCGATCTGATCGCGCGCGGCGCCAAAATTTTCGACCGCCTGATCGTCGCCGTGGCGCGCAACCTCGACAAGGATCATCCGCTCTTTGCCGTTCCCGAGCGCGTCGAGATGCTGGAAGGCGTCACGTACGAATGGAAGAATGTAGAGGTCGATGTCTTCGACGGCCTGCTGATGGATTACGCGCGGACGCGAGGCGCTCGGGTGGTGCTGCGCGGCATTCGCGCCGTCTCCGACTACGAGTACGAACTCCAAATGGCCATGATGAACCGCAAGATCGAGCCTGAAATCGAGACGGTCTTCATGATGCCCGGCGAGGCGTATAGCTACGTCAGCTCGCGGCTCGTGCGCGAATTGGCGCGCCTGCACGGTCCGATTCAGGGGCTCGTGCCGCCGATTGTCGAGGAACGGCTGCGCGCCAAGGTGAGTTGAGAATTCGCACAGAGAAAGGCAAGAGAGAATGGAACCGGCTACGGGAATGAAGCTCGAAGAAACAATTCACTTCGCCGATCGCGTCAACCGCATCGCTATTTCGCCGACGCTTGCCGTGATGCAGGAAGCCGAGCGCTTCAAGGCTCGCGGAGCCGACGTCGTCGATTTCGGCCCGGGCGAACCTGATTTCCCCACGCCGGATCACATCAAGCGCGCCGCCGTGAAGGCGCTTGAGGAAAATCGCACGAAATACACGCCGGTGGCCGGAATCGCGCCGCTGCGCCAGGCGATTTGCGACTGGCACGCCACGAATCTGGGCTCGTCGTATCAGCCCGCGGAGTGCATCGCCAGCGTCGGCGGCAAGCACGCCATCTTCAACGCAATCTGCTCGCTGATCAACGCGGGCGACGAAGTCGTGATCCCTGCGCCCTACTGGGTCAGCTATCCAGACATGGTGAAGTATGCGGGCGGCACGCCGGTCTTCGTCCCCACGGAGGAGAAGCACGATTTCTGCCCGCGCCTTACCGCGATCGAAGCCGCCATCACGCCTCGCACCCGCATGGTCATCATCAATTCCCCCAGCAATCCCACGGGCGCGGTGGTCCCACCGGACGAATTCGCGCAGATTCTCGAAGGCTGCCGCGTCCGCGGCGTCTGGCTGCTCTCCGACGAATGCTATTCGCATTTCGTCTACGGCAACACGCGGCCATACTCCGTCGCCAGCGTGCCCGGCCCGAAGGAACGCCTGATCATCGCGGGCTCGTGCTCGAAGACCTTCGCGATGACCGGCTGGCGCATCGGGTACGCGCTGGGTCCTGCGGCCCTCATCTCCGCGATGGCCAAGCTGCAAAGCCAGTCAACCTCGAACCCCACTTCAATCGCGCAGTACGCCGCTCTCGAAGCCATGCGCGGCCCCATGGATTCGGTCGCCGTCATGCTCGCTGAGTACGCGCGCCGACGCGAGACCATCGTCGCCGGCCTTCGCGCGATTCCGGGCGTCACCTGCACCGCGCCGCACGGCGCCTTCTACGTCTTTCCGAATGTCTCGGCGCACATCGGCAAGGAAATCCCAGACGACACCGCCCTCGCGAAGCAGCTCCTCGAGCGCGAGCACGTTGCGGTCGTTCCGGGCGAAGCCTTCGGCGCGCCCGGGCACATGCGGCTCTCCTACGCGACTTCGATGGAGCGAATCGAGGAAGGCCTTCGCCGCCTGAGCCGCTTTTTCGGCCGAGGATCGTGAAGCCAGCTCCAGCTCGCCTGGAACCGACCTTTAGTCCCCGCCCTTGGGGTGCGCTCTCGCTCGCCCCGTTTTTCCCGGAAAAAGCGAATCTCACGGAGCCTCTCGGCGAAGCCTGGATGACCGGCGTCGATTGCCGCTTCGCCCCCGGCCCCTTCGGCGGAAGAAAACTCGGCGAAGCCTGGACGGAAATGGATTTCGCCTGGAAGGGAACCTCCATCGGCGGCGATGCTCCCTTCCCGCTCCTCGTCAAATTTCTCTTCACCGAGGAAAAGCTCTCGATCCAAGTTCATCCCGACGACGCTTATGCCTCGCTCCACGAAGCAGCCGCAGGCGGCCGCGGCAAGACGGAAATGTGGTATGCACTTCTCGCGCGTCCAGATGCAGAAGTCCTCGTTGGCCTCAAGCCCGACGTCACGCCCGACCAATTCAAGCGCGCCATCGCCGACAACACCGCCGAGAAATGCCTCGAACGCGTCCCCATGCGCCCTGGCGACGCGGTCTTCGTGCCCGCGCGCACCGCGCACACCATCGGCGCTGGCCTGGTGCTCTGCGAAATTCAGGAGTATTCGGATCTCACCTATCGCGTCTACGATTACAATCGCCTCGACGCGCACGGGAAGCCGCGCGAGCTGCACATCGAAAAAGCTCTCGAAGTCCTCCAGTTCGGCGACCAAGGCGGCGGAAAACTGGAGCCTCTGCGCGTGGAGCGCGGCCCTTTGACCGAAACCTATTTCATCGCCTCGCGCTATTTCGTCACCGAAAAATGGGACTTCGCCGCGCCCGTTTCCGCCGAGTCGTCGCCCGAGCACTTCGATCTGTTCATTTTTCTCGAAGGCGCAGGCAGCATCGAATGGGGCGGCGACCACTCCGAGTATTCCCAAGCGCAGGCGTGGCTGATCCCCGCCTCGCTCGGCGCCTTTCAACTCTCGCCGCGCTCCCGCACTTCCCTGCTGCGCACGTACGCCCCGTCCGGCACCGAGGAGTTCGCCCGCCGCCTCGAGGCTCAGGGCGTCGATCGCGCCGCGTGGTCGCGCCTGGTGCATCCGTGAGCATGCGCAAGGAACGCCTCGTCTCCTGCGCCGTCCTTCTCGCCGGCGGACGCGGCACTCGCTTCTGGCCGCGCAGCCGCCTGCGCACTCCGAAGCAGCTCCTGAATATCACTGGAAGCACCACCATGCTCCGCGCCACGATGGAGCGCCTCCTTCCAGTCTTCGGCGCCCGCAATTTCTGGGCGGTCACCAACGATGAGCAGGCCGCCGCCGTTCGCCGCGAACTGCGTGGCGTGCCTCCGTCTCATGTCCTCGCCGAGCCCGTCGGGCGCAACACCGCCGCCGCGATTGGGCTAGCCGCGATTCATCTGGCGCACGAGCACGGCGACGCCATCATGGCCGTTCTCCCGTCAGACAGCTTCATCGGCAAGCCCGCGAAGTATCGCGACTTGGTTCGCGCCGCGCTCCACATCGCCCGCGAGCCCGGGCACTTGGTCGTCCTCGGCATCCAGCCCACGCGGCCCGAGACCGGCTACGGTTATATCGAAAAGGCCGGCCCCGCCGCGCGCCTCTCTTCCGCGCGGCCGTACGCGGTGAAGCGCTTCACCGAAAAGCCCGCCCTCGCCGCTGCCGAGGAATACGTCGCCTCCGGAAATTACTTCTGGAATGCCGGGATGTTTTTCTGGCGCGCTTCGTCCTTTCTCGAAAACCTCAAGCGCTTCCTTCCCGCTACACACGCTGCGCTGTTCGAGCTCGCCGCAACAATCGGCACTCGCCGTTACGATGCTGCGCTCCGCCGCATCTATCCCAAGCTCGAAAATATCTCCGTCGACTACGCCGTCATGGAGCCTGCCACTCGTGCGCAATCGGAAACCGCTGCAGCCACCAGGAGCGCGTCGAGCGCCGAAGCCGCCCCGCGCGTCATCGTCATTCCCGCCAGAGTCGGCTGGAGCGACATCGGCTCCTGGGCCGCCGTTTACGAACTCCTCGCGAGTGCCCCGGGCGCGAATGTCTCAGCCGGGCCCTCCTTCACCTTGGACGCCTCCGGCAACTATCTTTGGTCGCCCAAGAAATTTGTCGCCGCTGTCGGCGTCCGCGACCTCGTCCTCGTCGAAACCGCCGACGCGATTCTTCTTTGCGCGCGCGAAAAATCGCAGGACGTCGCAAAAATCGTGAAATGGCTCGAACAGCACAAAAAGAAGGCCCTGCTGTAAAGCCGCCGCTGCGTTCCCCCGCACCCCGATACCCTTTCGCGTCAGGCCAATTACTTTGGCATCGAACCGAAAGAACACTGCATCCAAAATTTGGACGTTCGGCGTGTCCATTTTTTATTTACAATGATTCCTTCCCCAGCCCATCCGAAGATTCGCAGGTCGAATCTCTCGTTTGCACTTCATTCTCATGAACGGCGTGACGCCGCCTCAAGGAGTCGAATGGTAATGTCGTCGCATTCGTACCGGAATCCCGTCTCCGCAAGACGACTTCGTTTTCTGATCCCGGCCGCCCTTTTTATGATTCTCGCGCAGACCGCTCACGCGGGCTCTGCTGCCTTCGACCTTACCGGCCCGCACCTCGAAGCTACCGTCAGCCGCTCCGGCAAGACGCTTCCTATCTCCGAAGTCGCGAATCTTCAGGCAGGCGACCGCCTCTGGATTCATCCCGATTTTCCCGATACCCAGTCCGTTCACTACCTGATGATCGTCGCTTTCCTTCGCGGCTCCACGAATCCCCCGCCCGAGGAATGGTTCACCCGCGCCGAGACCTGGACGAAAAAAGTTCGCGAGGAGGGAATCGTCGTCACCGTGCCGAAAGGCGCGCAGCAAGCCCTGATTTTCCTCGCGCCTGAGACCGGCGGTGATTTCAGCACTCTTCGCGGAGCCGTCCGCGCGCGCCCCGGCGTCTTCGTCCGCGCTTCTCAGGACTTGAATCAGGCCAGCCTCGACCGCGCGCGGCTCGACAAGTATCTCGACGACATCAAGCAGACTTCCTCCGCCGATCCGATGGAGCTTCACGAACGCTCCGAAACCCTCGCGCACACTCTCAGCATCAAAGTCGATCAGCAGTGCTTCGATAAGCCCACCGAGCAGCAGGCGCCTTGCCTCACTCAAAACACCGATCAGCTCGTGCTCGACGACGGCCACACGCAATCCATGGTCGACGCGCTTACGTCCGGCCCTTCGTCCGACCTGATCGGCGCCGTCAGCACTACGCCCCTCGTCCATGGAGGTTACTTCAGTCCCTACGTCGGCTCCGTCGTCGATCTGGCTCGCCTTCTCGGAACCCTTCACACCGCCGAGTATCAATACATCCCCGCGCTGGTCCTCCCGCGCGGCGATCAAATCCATCTCCGCCTGAATAGCCCTCCCTCGTTCGCGAATCCGAAGTCCGTTCTCGTCATTGGCTTGCCTGCCGTCGAGGCCGCGCAGCTTCCGCCTTTGCGCGCCGTCAATTCCGACGAAGTTTTCTGTGCTCAGAAAACGCCCCTGCTGCTTCCCGTCGAGGGCGCCCCGCTGGTCTTCTCCACCTCCATCGCTCACGATTTCGTGCTGCACTTCTCGACGAAATCCGGCAAGGCTTTCGATCTTCCGGCCGCGGCGGACGCCGCGCGCGGCGGTTTTGTAGTCGATGCCCGCACCCTCCCTACCGGCGCGCTCGATTCGCAGGTGAAAGGTACGCTTCGCGGCTATTGGGGATTCGGAGCCTTCGAAGGCCCGAGCTTCAATCTGCGCGGCGCACACGAAGTGAAATGGGCTGTCACCGCGACCGATCAGGATGCTCTCGTCATTGGCCGCGAGGATACGATTCACCTGAGCGGCGATTGCGCCGCGTGCGTCGAGTCCGTCGTTCTTCACGATGCGCGTGGCAAGGACATTACTGTAGCCTCGAAGGCCGTGAAGCCCGATGAACTCGAAGTGAAAGTCCCTCTCAAGGACGAGCCTAGCGGCCGTGTCACTCTCAAGGTCAAGCAGTTCGGCCTCCCTCACACCGACGACATTTCCCTTCTAGCCTATTCCGAGGCCGCGCACCTCGACAACTTCACGATCAACACGGGCGACAACCAGGCCGTTCTCACCGGTACGCGCCTCGATCAGGTTGAAAGCGTCAAGCTCGACGGAATGAAATTTGTCCCGGGTAAGCTCTCGCGCGAGGATCAGAAGGACGAACTGCCCCTGCTCGCTTCCAACGATCCATCGCCTTCCGCGTCGTCGATGACTCCCGACGAAAAGCTTGTCGCCTATGTCGCCCTGAAAGATGGCCGCATCCTCGACATGCAGACCACCGTCGAGCCGCCGCGCCCCAAGGTCACTCTCTTCGGAAAGACCGTTGAACCGGGTCCGACTCCGTCTGCGATTCGTCTCGGCAGCCCGGAGCTGCTTCCGCAGGACGGCCGCTTGTCCTTTTTCCTCAAGTCGGAAGTTCCCGAGAAATTTTCGCGATCGGAAAAAATCGAAGTGGGAACCGAAGACGGCTTTTCGAATGTCATACTCACCGTCGCCGATGGCAGCCTCATTCTTCAGGACGAGCAAACCATTCTCGCGGTCCTCGATCCGCTGAAAAGCTTCGGGCCCTCGGCTTTTGGCCCGCTTCGCTTCCGCCCCGTCAGCCAGCACGGTAAGGGAAATTGGGAGCCGCTCGCGCGCCTCGTTCGCATTCCTTCCCTGAAGGAAGTTCACTGCCCGGACGAGCCCGACAAGCCCTGCACGCTTCTCGGCACGAACCTCTTCCTTATCGATTCCGTCGCCTCGGACGCCGAGTTCACGCACACGGTTCCGGTTCCACTCGGCTTCGTCTCGGGCACGCTCACCGTTCCGCGGCCCAACGGAACCCTTCTCTATCTAAAGTTGCGCGACGATCCCTCTACCGTTAACACGGTCGTGCTGCCCGTGCTCCCTGAACAGTAGACCGCGCAGCTTCGGCTGCGCCTTCTCCCGACAAAGCTCATCGCTTATACTGCTGGGCGATGAGCGAGATAAAGCTCGGCACGGACGGCTGGCGCGCCATCATCGCCGAGGACTTCACCTGCGACAACGTGCGCAAGGTGGCGCACGCCATCGCTCGCTACGTGATTCGCGCCGAGCGTCCGGACCGAGGCATCGTTGTCGGCTATGACACGCGCTTCGGCTCGGAGCGTTTCGCGCGCGTCGCCGCCGAAACCGTGGCCGCCACTGGCACCCCCGTTTGGCTCTCCGCGAGCGCTTGCCCCACTCCCGCCGTTTCTCTTCTCGTGCGCCAGCGTGGCGCGGCTGCCGGAATCCAGATCAGCGCGAGCCACAATCCCTATCAGTGGAATGGCGTGAAGATCAAGGCGAGCTACGGCAGCTCCGCCTCGCCCGCCATCGTTTCGCAGATCGAATCCGAGCTCGAACGCGTCCTTCGCGAAGGCATTCCGCCGCTCCCGCCGCGCACCGATCTCCTTCATTCGCTCGACGTCCGTGCGCCATACCTCGAAACCCTCAACGCCCTCGTCGATTGGGATCGCATTCGCGCTTCGAAATTGCGATTCCTGGTCGATCCCATGCACGGCGCGGGACGCGGCCTGCTCCGTGAGCTCTTCCGCCGCAATGGTATCGACTGCGCTGAAATTCGCGGCACGCGCGATCCGCTTTTCGGCGGCGTCAATCCCGAACCCATCGAGCCGCACGTCGAAGCGCTTCGCGGCGCTCTCCGCGACGGCAAGTACGACGCCGGATTCGCTCTCGATGGCGACGCCGACCGCATCGGCGCCATGGACGCAGACGGCACCTTCGTCACGCCGCATCAAATCTTCTCGATTCTCTTCTGGCACCTCGCGGGTACTCGCGGCCTCTCGGGAGGCGTCGCCAAGACCTTCTCCACCACGAAGATGATCGATAAGATCGCCGCGAAGTTCGGCCGCAACGTCGCCGAGACGCCCATCGGCTTCAAGTACATTTGCGAGCGCATGCTCGAAAGCGATGTTCTGCTCGGCGGCGAGGAAAGCGGCGGCATTGGCACGAAGCTCTACCTTCCTGAGCGCGACGCTACCGTGAACGCACTCCTGCTCGCCGAAGTCATGGCCTGGCACGGCAAACGCCTCGGCGAACTCGTCGCCATGCTCCACCGCGAATTCGGCGAGCATCACTATGGCCGCATCGACCTGCATCTGAAGCCCGGCCAAAAGGAGCGCGCCATCGAATTTTTCGCCGATGGCAAAGTCGATCGGCTTCTCGATTGGCCCGTGGTGCGGCGCGAAAATCTGGACGGGATTAAAATCTATCTCGGCGATGTCGGATGGGCGATGGTGCGCGCCTCCGGCACCGAGCGCATGCTCCGCATCTATTCTGAAACCACCGAGCCGACAACCACGCGCCGCGTCCTCGACGAGGTCGTGAAAACCGTTCGCGAACTGTGACGCCGCGCAGCCGGCGCCGCATTGGCACTTGATTCAACCTCAGGACGCGGGGCATCCTGCCAAACGAGGAGAAATCCGCCATGGAAGCCGTGAACCTGCAGCAGAAGCTTTCGAAGGTCACCGAACTCTGGAGCCCGAAAATCGTCGGCGAGCTCAACGATTCCTACGTGAAAGTCGTCAAGCTGAAGGGCGAATTCGTCTGGCACCATCACGATGCTGAAGACGAGCTGTTCCTCGTTGTCAAGGGCCGCCTCCGCATGCGCTTTCGCGACCGCGACGTCATGGTCTCGCCCGGCGAATTCATCATCGTGCCCAAGGGCGTCGAGCACCTTCCAGTTGCGGACGACGAGGTCCATATTGTCCTCTTCGAGCCCAGGACGACCCTCAACACCGGAAACGTGCGCAACGAACGAACTGTGCCAGAATTGGAGCGCATCTAGATCCCGGAGATGTAAATCATGAAGCGGCGACTTTACACACTCGATGTTTTCACTTCGAAGGCTTATGCCGGAAACCCGCTCGCCGTCGTCATCGACGGTGACGGCCTTTCCAACGCCACGATGCAGGCTATCGCGCGCGAGATGAATCTTTCCGAGACGGTCTTCGTGCAGAAGCCCACGAACAACCGCGCCCTCGCGCGCCTCAGGATTTTCACCACCACCGTCGAACTCCCGCTCGCCGGCCATCCGGTCATCGGCACGTGGTTTCTGCTTGCGGAGCTTGGCGTCGTGCCCGCCTCATCCGAAGGCCGCGTCCACGTCCTCCAGCAGACCGGCGCCGGTATCTTGCCTGTCGAGGTGCGCTTCGACGACGGCCATCCCATCTCCGTCACCATGACGCAGAAGCCTGCGCGCTTCACACCCGCAAAAATCAACCGCGCAAAATTGGCCGAAGCGCTCAGCCTTAAGATGGCCGACTTTCATCCCGCGCTTCCCGTCGAGTTCGTCTCCACCGGAATTTTCAATCTGATGGTTCCGCTGAAAAACCGCGCAACGCTGAAGAAAATCCACACGAACGTCCGCGCGCTTGCCGGATTGCTCTCCAGCCACGCCTCTATGGCCTATTGCTTCGCCCTCGATGGCGGCGCGCACGCCTTCGCGCGCGGAATGCTCCCTTGGGGCCTTACGGAAGATCCCGCCACCGGTTCGGCGGGCGGCTCACTTGGCGCCTATCTGGTGCGCCAGGAAGAATTGAACGCAGGTCAAACGCTCTCGATTGTGCAGGGAGTGGAAATGGGCCGCCCGAGCGAAATCCGCGTCGAAGTTGGCGCCGACCGCGGCCGCTTGGTCCCGAAAGTCAGCGGGTCCGCCGTGCGCATTCTCGAAGCGCAAATCGAAGCCTGAGTCCCACCGCCGGTCCTGCTCGCACCCTTTCGGATCCGTGCAGAGCAAGAGTCGCCCAGCAGACCACGGAGAACCTCAGTCGAGGAACTGCTGCGATGAGAACAGCACTATGAGAACTTCATCCATAGTTCCACCACTCGGTATGAATAAAAGCTAGCGCAGCCAGAAGAGGCCATTCCTCGACGCCGGCCTTGATGAGGATGTTCCACTGCATCATAGAAGGCCAAACTGCGACCCAGATTCCCACGCCCTCTCTGGAGTCCCCGAAGAATCGAATCGTGAATAGGGGCATGCGAAATGTCCACGAGTCCACTCCGTCGATATCGACAGCGTATTTATTGCGGAAGATGCTGAGCATCTTTATCCTGCCAACGACTCTGCCTGTCTTTATGATGTTGAAGACGGAAGGGATAAAAGAAGCTCTGCGAATGACCACTTCATTCGTGGAGTCTGGCTCAGCAACCACGAAATCCGGCTTGTTGAATGGATTCCCCCGACCGCGTCCGGAGGACTTGCGCATGCCGTATCGCCAGCGAATCCGCCCCTGCTCATCCCGCACCGCGCCGCTGTGGCCATCCGCTGCCCGGTCAATCTGACAGCAGAACTTGGTGCCACCCGCGACGCACTCCTTGGTGGGGACAACGGCTCTTACTCTGTCGCGTCGCATCTCTGAAGAAAGTACCAGAAGGCTCACTTCTTTTCACTGAGGGCCACTCTTCTCCGCAGCTTTGTCGGCAGTACAGAAGAAACCCTTACTCCTTCGCCTCCAGCGACTTGAATGCCGCGTCCAGTATCCCGTTCAGGAAGCTCGGCGCTTCCTCTGACGAAAACTTCTTCGCCAGCTCCAGCGCCTCGTCAATCGCCACTTTCGGCGGCGCCGTGCCGAACCGCAATTCGTAAATCCCCAGCCGCAGGATATTCCGGTCGATTGCCGCCAGCCGCTCGATCCGCCAGTTCTCTGAGAGCTTTGTCACCAGAGCGTCCGCCGCTTCCGCCTCCGCCGCCGCTCCTTCGAAAAGCTGCTCCGCGAATTTCCGCGTCGAATCCGCCGCGCGTGCCGACTTCCAGAAAAGCTGTTCCACCTGCGCGGGCTTCTTCCGCGTCATGTCCCACTCGAAAAGCATTTGCAGCGCGAATTCGCGGGATTTGTGGCGCAGCGTCATGATGCGAGGAGTCCCGGAGCCATCAGCCGTCAGCGCCGGCCAGACCGGCGTGAAGACCGTGAGGATCGGCGCGAGCCGCCGCCCGCGGATGGAGAATTTTTCTCGAGTTTGCGCGCAACCTGCGCCATTTCGATCGCCGCCAGCCCCGCTTCGTAGCCCTTGTTGCCGCTCTTCAACCCTGCGCGGTCGATCGCCTGCTCCAGCGTGTCGCACGTCAGCACGCAGAAAATCATCGGCACGCCGCTATCGATTTGCGCCAGTTGGATGCCCCGCGCCGCCTCCGTCGCCACGTAATCGTAGTGCGACGTTTCTCCGCGCAGCACGCATCCGATGCAAATGATCGAATCGCACCGCCCCGTCGCCGCCAGCTTCTTCGCGGCAATTGCAATTTCGAACGAGCCCGGGACTCGCACGATTTCGATCTGCTTCTCACCGGCTCCCGCGCGCTCCAGCGCGTCCAACGCCCCGGCCAGCAGCCGGTCCGTGATGAAGCTGTTGAACTGGCTCACCACCACGCCGAATCGCAGCCCCTTCGCATTCAGCTCGCCGCGCGTCGTCGCCGATTTCTGATCGATCCCCATCACTTCCCTTGGAATTTCGCCGGCCGCTTTTCCAAAAACGCCCGCGTCCCTTCCCGCATGTCTTCCGTCGCGCAGCAGAGCCCGAACAGCGTCGCCTCCAGGAACAATCCTTCCTCCTGCGTCATTTCCATCCCGTGCTCCACGGCTTCCATCGCGTACTTCACCGCCAGCGGCGCGTTCGCAATCACCTTCTTCGCGATCGATTCCGCCGTCGCCAGCAGCTCGCCCGGCTCCGTCACGCGGTTCACCAACCCGATCCGCAGCGCCTCTTCCGCCGTGATCATATCCCCCGTCAAAATCATTTCGTGCGCCGTGCCCTTGCCGCATAACCGCGCCAGCCGTTGCGACCCTCCGTATCCCGGCAGAATTCCCAGCTTCACTTCCGGCTGCCCCAGCTTCGCCGTCTTGCTCGCGATGCGCATCGTGCAAGCCAGCGCCAGCTCGCATCCGCCGCCCAGCGCGAACCCGTTGATCGCCGCGATCGATGGCTTCCCCATCGTCTCCAGCCGGTGAATGATTTCCTGCCCGTACAGCGAAAATTCCTTCCCGTCCACCGGCGTCCGCTGCGCCAGCTCGTTGATGTCCGCTCCCGCGATAAATGCCTTTTCGCCCGCGCCCGTCAAGATAATCACGCGCACCCCGTCATCGCGCTTCGCCGCGTTCAGCGCGTCGCCCAGCTCGTCCATCGTCTTCCGGTTGAGCGCGTTCAGCACGCTCGGCCGGTTGAACGTGATCCGCGCGATCTGGTCCTTCACTTCGTACAGCAAATTCTCGTATCCCATCTCGCGTTTCTCTTTTCTATTTTCTTTTTTCCATTTTCAGCTCAATTGCATTGGCTTTGGCTTCGCCGGATCCGAATAATCGTAAAATCCCCGCCCGGCCTTCCGCCCGTTCCATCCCGCCATCACCATTCGTTTCAGCAGCGGTGGCGGCGCGAACCTCTTCTCCTTGAACTCGTCGAACATGATATTCGCGATGTAATACGTCGTATCCAGCCCCACGAAATCCAGCAGCGTCAGCGGCCCCATCGGATGCCCGCATCCGAGCTTCATCGAATTGTCGATATCCTCGATTGACGCCACTCCCTCTTCCAGCGCCCGCACCGCATCCAATATGTACGGCACCAGCAGCCGGTTCACGATGAACCCCGTCCGGTCCGTCGTCCGCACCGGCGTCTTCCCCAGCTTCGTCCCGAACGCCACCACCTCCTCATACACCTTCGCGTCCGTCGCGATCGTGCGAATCACCTCCACCAGCTTCATCACCGGCACCGGATTGAAAAAGTGCAGCCCCAGAAACCGCTCCGGCCTCTGCGTGAACGTCGCCATCTCGGTAATCGATAGCGACGACGTGTTGCTCGCGAAAATCGTCGCCTTCGGGCAAATCTTGTCGAGCGCACTCCATAGCTCGCGCTTCGCCGGCAATTGCTCGATGATCGCTTCCACCACGATGTCGCAATCCTTCAACTCTTCCGCATTCGTCGTCCCGCGCAACCGCCCGCGAATCGCGTCGCGCTCCCCTGCCGCAATCGTTCCCTTCTCCACCAGCCGCCCCAGGTTCTTCTCGATCGACGCCACGCCCTTGTCGACCAGTTGCTGCGACACTTCGCGCACCGTCACCGCGAACCCCGCCTGCGCCGCCGTCTGCGCGATTCCCGACCCCATCAGTCCGCAGCCCACCACGCCTACTTTTTCAATCGCCATTCGAAATTTCCCCTGTCAGACCCGCGCGGCCCGCACCGCGCCGTAGTAGGGTACGCAAAAACCCGCCGCCCCGCCAGCGCCGGATTGGTTTATTCTGTCGCGCGATCCGCGGATCGCTTTGGGAGGAGACTCATGAGGCCGCTCGCAATCGCACTGCTCGTACTCGCCCTGTCTTTCGCTGCGCTCACGCGCCCCGCGCAACGCGCCGCCGCTTCGAACTCATCGCTGCCCCAGTCCGCCGGCACACCACCCAGCGCCAGTCCAGCCCTCCTTCAGCCCGCCCCCGCCATCCAGTCGCTGATCCACGCGCTCGAAGGCAACTGGGCCACCCACGAAAAGTATGAGCCGCTCTTCATGACTCCCCACGGAGGCATCGGCACGGGCATGCAAATCTTCCGTTCAGGGCCTGGCGGCTTCACTCTGCTGGAAAACTATCACTCCAAAACTCCCGCCGGCGAACTCTTCGGCACCGGCATCATCTGGTGGGACCAGACCGCCTCCCAGCTCCAGCACCTCTGGTGCATCAACGTCTATCCCGACGGCTGCGAAATGTTTCCGCCTCCTCCGCAGCCCGGCCCGCGGTGGGACGGCAAGACCCTCTCGATTCACATCGTCAGCGATCAGGCCGGCAAGAGAATGGTCTGGGATGAAGCCATTTCGGATATCACTGCCGCTTCCTTCACCCAAACCGCCAGCATCGCCGAGGGCGACTCACCGTCCCACCTCTGGTTCACTTCCCACGCGGTTCGCCGTAGCCAACCTTAATGCCTAGCTGAAGATGTGGGCTACGTCTTCTCCCTTGATTTCGATTCGCGTGATCCTGTCCACTCCGCTGGCCGTCTCCAGCGTAATGGCGGTCTGCTTCACCGTCTCTTTCAGCGGCTCATTCGTGCATTTCACCTGTTCGCGGATCGCCGTCTTCGTCCCCTTGGGCCCCACAAACGTCGCATAGTGCTGGCCCTCGGAAACCACGTGCTGGAAGGTATAGTGTCCCGGCGGCAAAACGACGTCGCCGACATGCGTTGTGTTGTACAGGACGATCTCGGCCTTTTTGCCCGTCTTCATCTCGTCCTGATGGGCCGCTGTCGCCGATCCTGCGAAAGCCATCAGGATCAATGCCACAAAGGCGGCCGCCAGTGTTCTGAGCTGTTTCGTGTTCATGGGAACCTCTTTCTTCGCCAAATCGCGCTCCGCCATTCGGTCGGCGCGCAGACCCGGAGTTCAGGCGGAGGCCAAAACCACGGGGAACGCGCGCGGCTGCTCTTGTGCCGCAGGTCCCAAAGCTCCGCCTGCTCCAGTGCCAACATACCCCCGCCGCCCCTCGCCTCCCGTGACCTCCGTCATCCCTCCAGGTGCCCCATATCACGCGCCGCCTCCGCATCGGCCCTAGTTCTGCGCCGCCCCCGCGCCCCCGTCACGCACCAGAATCACATCGCCTGCAAACGCCGACCGGATCACCGCCAGATGTTTGCCGTCCGGCGACCACCGGAAATCCTGAATCTGGAGCGAATCAAAATGTGTCAGTTGGCGACCCTGCGATCCGTCGATGGGCTGAATCCAGATGTTGTCCACGCCTTTGTCCTCGATCAGGATCGCCACAGCCTTCCCATCCGGAGTGAAATGAAATCCGCCCCACGCCCCAGGCCCTGGCACTATGAATCCGACGCCGCACCGCGGATCCGTATAGATGTAGCGCAGCGGCTTCTGTCCTTTGTCGGCCACGTCGTAGAACACTACGGCGTTCCTGTACTTGCGGGTCTTCGCCTCCCCTTGCGGAGAAAACATCGCCATTGTTTTTCCGTCCGGCGAAAACGCCACCGCCTTCTGCAATCCCTTGTCGGCGCTCGTCCCCGGAGTCACTTCCGGCTTCCCGCCCGTTTCCGGCATTCGCATCAGCGAAATGCCCGCGTTCGTGAAGTAGTAGAACCAGCCATCCTCGCACGCCAGCAGGTTCTTGAGGGTTTTGTCCGACCCAACCGCAGCGGGGTCCGAGCCGTCCGCATTGGCTCGCCAAATCGCATAATAGTCTTCGCTGTCGTGGAGCATCCATGTGAACGCGATCGAGCGGCCCCTGTCGCATGTCATCATGTCGTTGATCCACGCGTTTGAATCGCTTAGCAGTGTCACCCGATCGCTGCCGTCCGCATTCATCCGCACCAATTGCAGCCCCTCGGAGACAAGAAGCTGCCCCTGCGGAGTCCAATCGATGGACGGAAAAACGGTCTGCTTCGGAATTCCAGGAATCGGCACGCCAGGCCCTGCTCCGGTGCCCGGTAGAACATCCACTTCGCTCTCCGATTCGTCCTGCACCGTCGCCAGCATCTTCCCGTCCGACGCAAGACTTACGTCAATGTGGTCGTTGACGTCATTCACGATCGGCCGGAACTCTCCCCCCGGATAAGAGAGCGCTCCGATTTTCGTCTTCAGTGAGAATGGTTTCTGCGCCGACGCGTACGTCATATAAATCGACCGGCCATCCGGTGCCCACCCGATCTGCAACGCAAGCTTGTCTTGAAACCTGACGAATGGGCTTGCCTTCCCCGCCGCCAGATCGAAGAGATCCACGCCCTGCTCATTCGAGGCCGTGGCCGCTGCGAGGGCGATCTGCTTGCCGTCAGGCGACCACGCCACAAATTGCGGATACAGTTCTCCGGGCGTCACAAGCAGCGCCTTTTCGCCGCTTCCGTCCCCGTTTGCTTCCAGTAGGCGCCACTTGCTTAACTCCGGGTCGTTGGCGCGCGCAAACGCGATATTCTTCCCGTCGGGAGACACCGTCGCGTTCGAGTCGACGTCCCTCGCGATTAGCGTCGGCGCCCCTCCCAGGACGGGCGCGCGAAACAAATTGAAGCCGTTCTCGTTTCCGTACTGCCGGAAGTAGAAGTAATTTCCGTCCGGAGCAAAGACCGGATAGCTGAGCGCGAGATCCGAGGGAGCCACCACCTGCGCGTTGCTTCCCGTAGCAATGTTGCGCAGCCAAAGGCTCTGCCGCCCTTGGTCGCTCTCGATCGTGAGCAGAAATTTGCCGTCGGGCGAGATCGCCGTTTCAAGCACGTTTCCCGTGCTCGTAACCTGCGACATCGTGAAGTGTTCGAACGACAGGTGCGCGGGCCGGTGCAGCAACACGTACAGCCCGTATCCGGCCGCCGCAAGCACCGCGAGCCCCACAATCGCCGCTACCATAAAGCCCCACTTGTGCTCGCGCGCCACCGCCACCATCGTCGACGAACTCGAAGCGTGCGCGCCACTCGCCGGCGCCGCTATCGGAGCCGCGCTGCTGCCGCTCGCCGCTGCCGCGCTCGAATGGCTCGCCGCTTCTCCCGGCGCCGTCGCGCGCCGGCTCGAATCCGTGTCGCGCTTCAGCCGCTGCAAATCCGTCCGCATCTCCGACGCGTGCTGATACCGCAGCCGCACATCCTTCTCGAGCGCCTTCGAAATGATCTCGTCGAGCTTCGCTGGAAGTTCCGGATTCACTCGCGCAGCCGCCGCTGGCTCGCGCTCCAGGATCGCGTTGAAGATCACTCCCGAAGTGCTTCCCGTAAACGCCTGTCGCCCCGTCGCCATTTCGTACAGCACCAGCCCGAAGCTGAAAAGGTCCGACCGCGCGTCGAGCGCCTCTCCGCGCACTTGCTCCGGCGACATGTACGCCACCGTGCCCAACGCCACTCCCGGGCTCGTCAGGTTCGTCTCGTCCACCATCGACCGCGTCGCCACCGGATCGCCGGTCGCCTGCGGCAGCACCTTCGCCAGCCCGAAGTCCAGCACCTTCGCCTGCCCGCGGTCCGTCACAAAAATATTCGCGGGCTTGATGTCGCGATGGACGATCCCCTCCGCGTGCGCCGCGTCCAGCGCGTCCGCCGTCTGGATACCCACGTCCAGAAGCGCGTCGAGCGCGATCGGCCCGCCCGTGATGCGATGCTTCAGCGTCGCACCCTTCAGCAGCTCCATTGCGATGAAGGGGTGGCCTTCGTGTTCGTCGATGTCGTAAATCGTGCAGATGTTCGGATGATTTAGAGCGGACGCGGCCCGCCCCTCGCGCCCGAAGCGTTCCAGCGCTTGCTTATCGCGTGCGGTCTCTTCCGGTAGGAATTTCAGCGCGACAAATCGCCCCAGCTTCAGGTCCTCGGCCTTGTACACCACGCCCATCCCGCCACCGCCGAGCCGCTCGACGATGCGGTAGTGCGAAACAGTCTTCCCGATGAGACCGTCCGTGCTCGCCATTGCGCGCCATCTTAGTTTGCCCCCGCACCCCCGTCAACGCATCGCCGCGTCCGCATGTGACGTTTCGGGTGCCGCGTCCTTCGCGAACTTTGCGAAGGGTGCGCGCCCTTGCCTTTTTTTTGAAATCCGAAATGGCTTTGTTGATTTCCTCACGCCGCTGCCCATTTTCTCGCCACGACCTCTGAACTTTGTCATCCCGAGCGGAGCGTCCCGACGCCTTTCCCCGCGAAAATCGCGTCTTTTCGATTTTCGCGTCGGGACGCGCAGTCGAGGGATCTCTCTTCCAGCCTCTCGAAAACCGAGGATCTCAACAGAGCCCTCTGAAATTTCAAATTTGAGATTGGGTTTTGGGGCGGAAGCCCGGGACCTTCAGTCCCGGGAGCGCGACGCTCTACGTCGCGCGAAACGCCCGCATCCCCAGAATTCTGGGCTTCAGCCCTGGGCCTTGCCTCATTCTATCGGCAACGCTCGGCCCAAGCTGCCGACGAATCCTTGAACAGGTGCCCCAGGACCTGGGAACCGAGTTGCATGTCCGGGAACTTTCCCCCGCCGATACCAGAACAACCTTAGGCGCCCGGCAACGCCTCAAAGATTGAGAGAAACCGCTGCCAGGAGCCGACGCTCTAACTTAGCAGTGGTGCCACTGAGGATCATGGGAACCGCAGAAACGAAAGCCTTGCCCGCGCGCCGCCCCTTCTTTGGCGGCGTGCTCAAGTTCGCCGCGCCGAGCCTTGCGCTCCTCTTCCTGGCCCTCCCAACTCCGGCTCAGGCGCAGTGGCCCTCCTTCGCCGCCCCGCCGCCGAGCGGCTCATCCGCCTCCTGGTCCCTCGCTTCCGAGCCCGCCTGGCCGCAAGTCGCGCAACAATCTTCCGGAATCATCGCCGGCACCGTCGTTGACCAGACCGGCGCAGCCATCAATGGCGCCCACATCAAGCTCCTCGAGTCCGCCTCCAACACCACCGCCGAAACGCAATCGAAGGACGACGGCGAATTCTCCTTCGTCAACATCCCCCCGGGCGCCTTCCAGCTCGCCATCGAAGCCGAAGGATTCGCCTCGCAAACCGTTTCCGGCACGCTGCTCGCCGGCGAAACCTACGCCGCCGGAAAAATCACACTCGCCGTCGCCGCGGCCAGCACGGTGGTTCGCGTTGGCCCGCAAATCGCCGAGCAACAAATCAAGCAACAGGAACAGCAGCGCGTCCTCGGCTTCGTCCCCAACTTCTACGTCACTTACTCCCCCGATCCGGTTCCGCTCTCGCCCAAACAAAAATTTGAACTCGCCTGGAAGACGAGCATCGATCCCATCACCTTCGTACTTACGGCAGGCGTCGCAGGAGTTCAGCAGGCCACGAACGAGTTCAGCGGATACGGCCAGGGCGCGCAGGGATTCGGCAAGCGCTTCGGGGCATCCTACGCTGACGGCGCGATCAGCACCTTCATCGGCGGCGCAATTCTCCCCTCGCTGCTCAAGCAGGACCCGCGCTACTTCTACAAGGGAACCGGCAGCCGTCGCTCGCGCCTTCTTTACGCCATCGCCAACGCCGTCATCTGCAAGGGCGACAACGGCCGTTGGCAGCCAAACTATTCGGGAATTTTCGGAAGCCTCGCCACCGGCGGAATTTCAAACCTTTACTATCCCGCAAGCGACCGCAACGGAGTCGCCCTCACGTTTGAAAACACAGCCATCGGCATCGGCGAAACGGCCGCCGCCAATATTCTTCAGGAATTTATCGTTCCGAGGCTGACGCCGGTTCTATCGAAGCACCAGCAGAACAAGCAGAATCCGGTCAGCAGGCTGCTGAACACGATAACCGGCGAGGGCGACTAGCGATGCTCGCGCGAAGCGGCCGGCTCACGCGACGGATTCGAGAATCATGGCGATGCCTTGCCCGCCGCCGATGCACGCGCTCGCGATTCCATACCGCGCGCCGCGCCGCCGCAATTCCAGCAGCAGCGTCAGCACCAGCCGCGTGCCCGTCGCAGCCAGGGGATGCCCCAGCGCGATCGCGCCGCCGTTCACGTTGGTCTTCTCGCGGTTCAGACCGAGCATCTTCTCCACCGCAAGGTACTGCGCGGCAAATGCTTCGTTCACTTCGATCAAATCGATCTGCTCGAGTTTCAAGTTCGCCAGCGCGAGCGCCTTCTTGATGGCCGGCACCGGCCCGATGCCCATGATGCGCGGCGGAACTCCCACCGCCGCCCACGAAACGAGCCGGCCCAGCGGCTTCCAGCCGCGCTCTTTCGCCATCTTCGAGTGCGTCAGCACCACCGCAGCCGCGCCATCGACGATGCCGCTCGCGTTCCCCGCGGTCACGATTCCGTCCTTGCGAAACGCCGGTGGCAGCGCTTCCAGAATCTGCATCGTCGTGTCCGGCCTGCGATGGTCGTCTTCGGTGACGGTGATGGTCTTCTTTCCTTTCTTCACCTCCACCGGAACGATTTCATCCTTCACCCGGCACGATTTGAACGCAGCCTCCGCGGACTGCTGGCTTCGCAGCGCGTATTCGTCGCAAGCCTGCCGCGTGATGCCCTGCTCCGCCGCGAGATTTTCGGCGGTCTCGGACATGCTGAAACCGCAGTACGAATCGAACAGCCCGGAGACAAGCGAGTCCTCGAGCTTGCCTTCGCCCAGCTTGAGGCCCCCGCGCGCGCCGCGAACCACGTGCGGGCACTGCGACATATTCTCCATGCCGCCGGCAAGCACGAGCTTCGCCTCGCCGAGAAGAATTCTCTGCGCCGCTTGGCTGATCGACTCGATGCCCGACCCGCACAGCCGGTTCACAGTCACCGCAGGCGTCTCCTCCGGCAACCCGGCCCGCAGGCCCACGTGACGCGCGCCGTACAGGGCGTCCGCGCTCGTCTGCATCACGTTGCCGAAAACCACGTGGTCAAAATCCTTGGCATCCACGCCCGCACGGCGAATTGCCTCGCGCCCTGCCGCGGCGCCCAGTTCGATCGCGCTGGTGGAATCGAACGAGCCCATGTACCGCGCCATCGGCGTACGGGCACCTGCAAGAATCACGACGTCCGTTACGAACATGGTTGACCTCTCAAGGTGTCGCGAGTGCGACCAGGGCGTTCCCGCCGCGCTGCCGCGCTTCGTCCAGCCCGGACTCGGCGCGGTTGATCCACTCGGTGACGCGATCTTCGGTTTCGTCGGAGGGACGTGACGATGCTTCGGCCACCACGGCGCTCACGGTCAGGTCGGCCGCGCCCCACGAGGGACGCACGGTGGCAGCCACCTGCCGCAGCTTTTCCGCCAGCGCCTGCGCGTTTTCCAGCGAAGTGTCGGGAAGAATGAAAACGAGCGACCACGCCGTGTACTTCACGGCGATGTCCGTCTGCCGCACGGCCGAGGAAAGAGCCTTGGCAAGCTGCTCGATGTAGCGGTCCACGGTCGAATCGCCGTGCTGCCGCAGCAGATCGCCGCCGTGATCGAGATGAAGGATCACGAGCGAAAGCGGCGTGCCTTGCGAGCGCGCGCGATTTGACTCGGACATCAGGCAATCGAGATACGCGCCGCGGCTGAGCAAGCCCGTCCTTTCGTCGGCAACGGCAAGCGAACGAACCAGTGACCGCAAGCGCGTGTGATTCACGGAGAGCAGAAGCTGATCACCGACGGCCTGGAGGAAGAAGCTTTCGTTGGCCTTCCATTTGCGCGCTTTCGTGTCGCCGACGATCAATGCGCCGGAGGGCTCCTGCGTGTCCTTGTCGATCAGCGCAACTCCGAGCGCCGATTCGATGCCCAGTTCGCGCAGCGGCGCCGCGCCGGAAGCGTGCATCTCGACTCCGCCCAGAGAATCCGCGGGCGTCTTCCCAACGATCGCCGCCAGCGAAGCAATGCGCGGAGCGCCTGCCGCCGGAACACCGGGCGCGGAATACTCCGCTGTGAGCTGCACGGTATCGCTGGCTGCGCCAACCGCAACGAGGCAGCGCGGGACGCCAAGATGCTTGCCGATTTCAGCCGCGGTCGCGGCGAGAACTTCGCGGGGCGTTGGCTGGCGGTACATCAGCCGGTTGATTTCGCCGATGGCGGCAAGATCGCGATGCGTGTCCGCCGGCGTCATCGCCGCAACGGGAGGCGGAGCTTCGACGGGCGCCTGGAACACCGGAGCCGGCGGTGGTGGCGGCGCCACCGGTGCGGCAGGAGTGGGCTTCGGTGCGGCGGGCTTCCGCGGCGCGCCCTTCGGCCACCAGTTGGCTCGCTCGTAGAGCGCGCGAAGCCGCTCGTTGTTTTCCTCTTCGCCGGGAAACAGCTCCGCGATTCGTTCGAGCCGCTCGACCGCTTTCGATTGCAGCGCGTACTGGAGAAATATCTCGACCTGCACAATCAGATCTTCCAGCGCCTGCTGCGCGCGCTGTTCCTCGGAAATCGGGGCGGCCGCGCCCACTTCAGCGCCTGCTCCCGAAAAGCCTTCGTTGCGAGTGGAAACAGTGGCTGCCTTCGCCGCGCGCGCCTGAATGTTCTGCAGGAAATTCGAATCCGCCTTGCCCTCGAGCTGCGCGATGCGCTCGTGATTGCGATAATCGTAGGGATCGATGTCAACCAGCCGGTCGAGCGCGTCGCAGGCCTTCTTCACTTCTCCCGCGACGAGATACAGATCGAAGAGCCGGACGAGCGCGTCGAAATATTTCGTCTCGCGGTTGAGCTCCTCGTAGAGCTTCGCGGAAACCTCGGCGATTCGAAGCGACCCGGGATGCGCCGCGGCGATTCGATCCATCTGCGAAGCCAGTTCCGCTTCCTTGCGCGCGCCGCGCATCCAGTTCTTCGTTTGCGTGAGGACCGCCGCGGCCTTCTCGTCTTGACCTGCGCCCACATATGCGCTCGCAAGCTCGAAGAGCTTCCCGAAGCTGTCGGGCTTCTGCTTGTAGTACGCCTCGAATGTCTCGCGAGCGCGATCGAGCTTCCCCGTGCGCAGCAACGCCTCGCCAAGCAGCGCGAGGAACGATGTGTCCTTCTCGTTTGGCGCGAATGGATCGAGCAGCGCCACCGCCCCTTCGGCGTCGCCCTTGCGCAACTTCGCTTCGGCAAAGAGCAGCGCACCGCTGCGATCTTCCGGAGAAAGCTGATGAGCGCGCCCGAAGAATTCGAGCGCCTCGTCGAGACCGCCCGATGCAAGAGTGAGCTGGCCAGAGCGAAGGTAGCTTCGCGTCGCGAGATCGGAGTGGCCCAGCTTCGCGGCGAGATCGCCGAGAAGCACATGCCGCGCGGGATTTTCAGGATCGAGCAGCGCGATGCTCTCGTAGCAGGCGAGGGCTTCCACGTCGCGCTGTTGCTGCTGGAAGACGTCGGCAGCGTTGCCGAATTGCTCGATGGCTTCCCCGGCCCGGCCCTGCCGCTGCAGGAGCATCGCGTAGCGCATCAGGCGGTCCGGCGGCTGCGGGAACTGCCGCAGAAAACGGGAGAAGATCGCCGACGCCTTGGCGGCATCGCCGGATTCAACCAGCTTGTCGAATTGGATGCCGTAGAATTGCGCGGCCTGCGCGGGCTCGTTCAGTCGCGTGTAGAGGTCGGCCAGCGACTGCACCACCTCGTGATTGGAAGGCGACTCGTCGAACGCAGCCTGATACTCGGCCACCGCTTCCCGGAGCTTGTTCTTCTCCAGGCTGCGGCGCGCACGCTCGAGGTGCTTGTTGACGTCCGGGCTCATGGGACACTCTGCGTCCCTCGGGCGTGCTGCCGACTCCCGGACGCGTGCCTTCGCGGAGGGGGGAGCCGCGGCTCACTGGCAGCGCGGGTTCATACCGGCGCGCGGGGACGAAACTACAAATATATACCGGAGGGCAAGAGCCGCTCAAAACGAATTCCGCTGCGCGTCCGAAAGCTAACCTTGAGCCATCCAAGAGCAGGCGAGAACGCACCGGAACCGGCGAAATCGCAGCCGAAATTCCTCAGGAAGGCGCGCTGGAACTCGAGACCTGGCGCGGCAACGAGGACACTTTCTCTCGCATCGAGCGCAGCGAAATTCCGCTGCGAAGCAGCGCGGCAAATCCCAGGAAGACAAACGGAAGATTCAACGCCAGAAACGCGAAGAAGGAAAAGTTGGTGGCCGTATCGGCCTCGACTCCGAAAATCTTCACGCCCACGGCGCAGAACAATTGATACGCGCCGAAGTTCGCCGGCGCATTCGGCAGCGACACTCCCAGATTAATGACGAGCAGCACCACCACCGCAGCCATGAACGATAGAGGCAGGCGGTAGGACCTCATCATGCACCACAGGCCCAGCACCTGGCACGCCGGCAAGCCGATCGATGCGAGCACGGCGAGATAGAAGCTCGGCGCGGTGCCCATCGCGTGCAACCCGGTCAGCGCGCCCATCAAGCGGCTCGGAAGGTGATGTTTTCCGGTTGAGAGTTCGGGATTCTTGCCCAGCTTGAACTCGAGATACAAAATCAGCGCGACGAGAATCGACACGATAACCAGCGTCACGACGCCGAGAATATCCGCCGCTCGTCTCATGCTGCGGTCCAGCTCAACGAACAGCGACGCCACGCCGAGCGCCGCCGTGGCCACCACCAAATCGATAAGCCGTTCCACTCCGACGGAACCAAGCACGCGCCCGACCGAAATATTCTCCGAATTCGAGATCAAGTAGGTGCGAAGAAGCTCCCCGGGCCGCAGGGGAAAGACCAGATTCGCGAAAAGTCCCGCGTACACGGCGCGGATCGCCGTGGTGATTCGAACCTTCCCGAACGGAGTGAGCAGGAACTTCCAGCGAACCGCCTGCACCACATAGCTCAGGACATCGAAGCCCATGCCGAGCAGCATCCATCGCCAATCGGACGCCGCGAACTGCCGCATCGCTTTGACAATATGAAAATCGCGCAGCACCCAGACCAGGCAGATGGTCGCAAGTCCATAGCCGAGGATGCGAAGAATCCTGGATTTCACTCGCGAGCCGTTTTGGGCAACGCTGGCCAACGCTGATCAACACCCCTCATCCTATGCGCGATGCGGTTGTATGCCCGGCAACAGACTGGAAGCGGGAGCAGACTTCTTCGTCAAGACGCCAACCTTCCAGCGAAGGTTCAAAACATCGCTCTGGGACAGAGCGCGCTCGCCGCTGCCGAATCGCCGCCCGTGCCGCGGATTCCTGCACCGCGGGGCGGCGAAAGTCCCAAAACTCGGTACAGCCTACGACAACACCCTCCCTCAGGCAATGCGGGACTTCCGGGATCAGCGCGTCCGCAGTCAAAGCAGCAATCGCGCGCCGCGACGCTCCCGGAAAGGGGCTCGAAATTCGAAATGGTCCGCGCCCCGCTCCAGCCGCCACCGAATCGGCTACGGCAAGTCCTTCTGCATGCGCTCCAGCACTTCCTTTGGTTCGGTGACCGGCGGATTATCGAGATACTTCCCGAAGAAAACGAGGTACCGCCGCCAACGATCCTGAATGTGCCGCGGCTCGACGAAGCCGTGCTCCTCGCGCGGATACGTGACGTACTCCACCGGCACGTGCTTCTCCTTCAGCGCCTCATAAAATTCCTGGCCCTGCGGAGTCGGGACGCGCGTATCAGCTTGGCCGTGCAGGATCATCGTCGGCGTCTTCACGTTCTCCACATATTTCATTGGCGAATGGTCCCAATACTCCTGGAAATTGTCCCAGGGCGCCTTCATATCGAAGAAGAGCGTCAGGTAGCGGTGAATGTCCGTTTGCGAGTACATCGAGTACAAATCCGGGAGCCCCGCGCCAGGCGAAATCGCCTTGAAGCGGTCCGTCTGCGTGTCGATCCAGAACGTCATGTAGCCGCCGTAAGACCATCCAAAGGCGCCCAGCCGGTCCGGATCGGCCCAGCCCTTGTCGACCATCGCCTGCACGCCGCTCATGTCGTCCTTGTAATCCACGTCGCCCCATTCATTCTGATTCGCCGTCGCAAATTTCTCGCCGCGCCCCGTGGAACCGCGAAAGTTCGGCTCCAGCACCAGGTAGCCGTTGGCGGCCATGATCTGCTCCGTGGGATTGAACGAAAGCAGCGACGCTCCCGTCGGTCCGCCGTGCGGATTCAGAAGGAACGGCGCCTTGTGCGCGGCGTCGAAATCCACCGGCTTCGTCAATACGCCGTCGATCTCCATCCCATCCTTGCTGCTCTTCCATTGCACCACTTCGGTCTCGCCCAGCGCGTAATCGGCCAGCCACGCATTCTGATTCGTGATGGGCATTAGCGAGCCGAAACTCAAATCCGAGCGGAAGACGTTGTTGGGGTGCATGGGATCAGTCCACGTGCCAACGGCCGTGTCTCCCGTTTCGCTGATTTCCGTGAGATTCGCCACGCCGGGTTTCTCGGTCAGTTGCCTCACGCCGCCGCCCGAGGCACCCACGGCAAAAATCTCGTTTGACTCCAGCATATTCGCGTCGAAGAAGATCGTCTTGCCATCAGACGACCAGATCGGTTCGCCCGCGTACAGGTCAAACGTGCCGGTCAGCTCGCGCGGCTGGCCGCCATCCGCGTCGACGACAAAAATGTTCGTCTTGTAAATCATGATTCCGGAGTTGCCGAGGAACGCGATCCACTTGCCGTCGCGCGACCACCGCGCCGTGTGCGTGTACTGCGGCGTGTCCGCGAGCTTTCGCTTGTTGCCGGTAGCGACGTCCATCACCCAGGCCGTCTGAAACCCCGTATCGTCGAGCAGCGGCGTGGGCGTCGTCGTGAACGTGATGTGCGCGCCGTCGGGCGACCATCGCGGATCGCTCACGGGCGTATCGCCCATCGTGAGCTGCTTTTCGTCGCCCGTCGCGATGTTCCAGGTCCAAAGCTGCGCAATCTTGAAGTCGTGATCGACCACCACCGCGTCGTCTTTCTCCTTCTTTCGCTTGTCCTCATCCTCGCGCGGCGCCACGGTGGCCACGAGCAGCAGCGTCTTGCCGTCCGGAGAGAACTCGAAGCTGCGTACCCCGGCTTTGTGCTTCGTCACCTGCCACGCTTCGCCGCCGTCGGCGTACATGAACCAGACTTGCGGGTGCGCGTCCTTCTCTTCACCGGCCTCCATCGTGAATGCCAGAATCTTGCCGTCGGGCGACCACGCCGGACTCGAGACACTTTTCTCGCCGCGCGTGAATTGCCGCGCCGCGCTCGCAGGTCCGGCCACGGGAACCACCCACAGTTGCGTCACCGATTTCCACGGCTCGTCCTTCTTCTCCATGCGATCCTCTGCCACCAGGTACGCCACGCGCGAGCCGTCCGGCGAAATTCTGGGGGAACTTACGCGCGCGAGCCGCAGAGCCTCCTCGGTGCCGAACAGCTTTTTGCCATCCTTGCTGTGCGGAGTGGCGTCAGCGAGTTTGGCGGACGATTCCTGCGCCGGCGCTGCGGACGGCAACGCAACGGCGGCAAAGACTAAAGCCAGAATTGCAATCAGGATCCGGGCAACATGGCGCATGCGGAACCTCCCAAGTTAGAAACGCGCGTTTCTCGCGGCGTCAACCGCGGCGAAGTATAGTGACTCCGCGCGGCGGCTTCAACCGAATCGTCGCGAAATGCCGCCCGTGTCCTGTGCATCCGCTCGCTGCGCCCCCGTCGCCCGCGCCGCTCTCCGCGCGGCAGGTTTTGCGAACCGGCGTGGTAATATCGAAGTCTCAGTCACGCAACGAATCGACGACCGAACTCCCGCCCAGGCGGGCATTTCGAATCAAACGGCAGAGGAGATGGATGTATGCCTGAACCAACCAAAGAAGAGTTGATGGCTCGCATCGCCGAGCTGGAAAGCCAGGCCGGAGGACGCAAGCGCGGCACGCTCGAATTTCGCGTCGGCGAAAAGGGCGGAGTCAGCGTATACGGGCTGGGCCGCTTCCCGGTCACACTGTATTACGAACAGTGGATTCGCCTGCTCGACGCCTCCGACAGCCTCCGCGCCTTCCTCGAAGAGAATAAATCGAAACTCAAGCTGAAGCCCAAGGAATAGATGGACCCTCAGTTCATCCGGAATTTCTGCATCATCGCGCATATCGACCACGGCAAATCCACGCTGGCCGACCGCCTCCTCGAATTGACCGGCGCGCTCAGCCAGCGCGAGATGACCGCGCAGGTGCTCGACTCGATGGACCTGGAGCGCGAGCGCGGCATCACCATCAAAGCCAAGAGCATCCGCCTTCACTACACGGCGCGCGACGGCCAGGAATACCGGCTCAACCTGATCGATACGCCAGGGCACGTGGATTTTTCCTACGAAGTTTCGCGCGCGCTTTCCGCGTGCGAGGGCGCGCTGCTGGTGGTCGACGCGAGCCAGGGCGTCGAGGCGCAGACCGTGGCGAACGCATTTCTCGCCTCGCGCCACAACCTGGAAGTCATTCCCGTGATCAACAAGATCGACCTGCCCGCCGCGCAGCCGGAGCGCTCGAAGGAACAGATCGAAAATGTGCTGGCGATTCCGGCGGATGACGCGCTGCTGATCAGCGCGAAGAGCGGGCTGGGCGTCGAGGATGTGCTCGAAGCGATCGTCAAGCGCGTGCCTCCGCCGAAAGGCTCTGCCGACGCGCCGCTGCAGGCCCTGATTTTCGATTCGTGGTTCGATATTTATCGCGGCGCGGTCGTCCTGGTTCGCGTGATGGAAGGGCGCATCGCGCCGCGCATGAAGATTCGCCTCTGCGCGAATAGCGAAGTCTACGAAGTCGAGACTCTCGGCGCGCTCACGCCGAAGCCCGTCGTACTCGAAGAGTTGGCCGCGGGTGACGTGGGATTCGTGGTCGCCAACATCAAGCGCGTGGCTGACGCACGCATGGGCGACACCGTGATCGAAGCCGACCGCCCCGCTCCTCCACTGCCCGGCTTCGAAGCCATCAAGCCGATGGTCTTCGCCGGCCTCTTTCCCGTGAACGCCACGGATT
The DNA here is from genome assembly GCA_035501415.1 of Candidatus Limnocylindrales bacterium. Lineage (GTDB taxonomy): Bacteria > Acidobacteriota > Terriglobia > Acidiferrales > UBA7541 > Palsa-295. Next base: position 300,681 of record DATJWH010000028.1, read on the forward strand.
ACGAGTTGCTCCGCGACGCCCTTGGCAAATTACAGCTAAACGACGCGGCTTTCTTCTATGAGCCGGAAAATTCCGTCGCGCTGGGATTTGGATTTCGCTGTGGCTTCCTCGGCCTGCTGCACATGGAGATCGTTCAGGAGCGGCTCGAGCGCGAATTCAACATCGACCTGATCACCACCGCGCCCAGCGTCGAATACCGCATCACCACCATCACGAAGGAAGTAATCGAGGTCGATAATCCCACGAAATTTCCGCCGCCCTCCTCGATTCAGAAAATCGAGGAGCCGATCCTTACCGCGATGATCATCACGTCCGAGGATTCCGTCGGCGGTGTGCTCGCGCTGTGCGAGGAAAAGCGCGGCGTGCAAAAGAAATTCGAATACCTTTCGCCGACGCGCATCATGCTCACGTACGAAATGCCGCTCAACGAAATCGTCCTCGATTTCTACGACCGGCTGAAGAGCGTCTCGCGTGGGTACGCCTCGCTCGATTATCACCTTTCGGGTTATCGCGAATCGGATCTCGTCAAGCTCGACGTGCTGGTGGGAGGCGAGCCGGTCGACGCGCTGACCATCATCTGCCATCGCGATCAGGCGTTCGAGCGCGGGCGAGAGCTCGTCACGCGCCTTCGCAAGCTGATTCCGCGGCAGATGTTCGAAGTGCCCGTGCAGGCCGCCATCGGCAGCCGCATCATCGCGCGCGAAAATATCAGCGCCATTCGCAAGAACGTGCTCGCCAAGTGCTACGGCGGCGACATCACGCGCAAACGCAAACTCCTCGAGAAGCAAAAGGAAGGCAAGAAGCGCATGAAGCGTGTCGGCCGCGTCGACATTCCGCAGGAAGCTTTCCTGGCCGTCCTCAAGGTCGCCAGCAGTTCCGACGAGGAATAGCCTTCTTGCGCCGCAGCCGGAATCGCTAGTAAACTTCGCTTACGCAGATGACCAACAAGACCAAACTCCGGGCCAACAAGAGAGGCCAGAAGGTCAGCATCGAACTGACAATCAAGGAATACGAGCGCCTGATCGAGGACTTGGAAGAGCTCGAAGCAATCCGCGCATATGACGCCGCCAAGAATTCCGGCGAAACGCCAATTCCCTTCGACCAGGCTGTCCGCGAGATCGAACGATCGCGCAAGTGAAGTATTCCGTTCTCATACTTCCGCGCGCCCAGCGTGAACTCGCCGCTCTCGAGAAAAAAGACTACGAAAAAGCTAAAGCAGCGATTCTCGCTCTCGCGGAGAATCCCCGTCCGGCTAACTGCCTGAAGCTCGCCGGACGCAACGGCTGGCGGCTTCGAGTCGGAAACTATAGAGTGATCTATGAAATCGATGACTCGGGGCGGGTAGTCACAATCCTTAGCGTTGGACATCGACGTGAGGTCTACCGCTAGCGCAGCCGGGAAGCGCCGACCATCAGGAATCTGCCTTTTTCGTGCGCCGCACCGTGGCGTCGATTTCGCCGCGCGCCAGCCGCACCGAAATGTCGTCGCCCGCCGCTACTTGCTCCGCCGACCTCAGCACTTTCCCGGAAGCGTCGTAAGCAATCGCATAGCCGCGCTCGAGCGGCTTCAGCGGCCCGCGCTCCTGGAGCTGCACGTCCGCGTGGGCAAAGCGCCGCTGCTTCGCCGCAAGAACCGCGTCCATCCGCACGCACAGCTCGCGCGAATACCCCTCCCACTCACGCCGCACGCGCCCGACGCGTGCCCGCAAATCGATCCGCGCGAATTTCACGTGCAGTGATTCGAATCCGCGATGCTTCCTCGTGACGATGCGTTCGAGCGACGAGCGCAGCGATTCGCGCTGATGCTCGATGCGCCGCCGCAGCACGGTCGCCCGCCCGCGCAAATCGAATGACGAAATCTGCGCGTCCGCCTTCGTCAACCGCTGGCGCGCTGCCGAAAGTCGCAACCGCAGCGCCACTGCGACATCGGCCGCCAAGTCGTCCACGTCCTGCCGTCGCCGCCGCACCAGCAGCTCGATCTGCCGGAAGCCGCGATGCGTCTCGAGATCCCGCACGCGGTGCCGCCATTCCGAGAGCACGTAGCGCATGCGCTGCGCGAGCTGCCGCTGGTGCTCCGCGATGCTGCGGTCGAATTCGTGCCGCGACCGCACCACCACTTCGGCCGCGGCGGACGGCGTCGGCGCCCGCAGGTCGGCAACAAAATCCGCGATCGTGAAGTCCGTCTCGTGCCCCACGCCCGTGATCACCGGAATCACGGACGCAAAAATCGCGCGAGCCACGATCTCCTCGTTGAACGCCCACAAATCCTCGAGCGATCCCCCGCCGCGCGCCACGATCAGCACGTCCGCGAATTTCACGCGGTTGAAATGGCGCAGCGCCTGGACAATCTCCGCCGCGGCGCCGTCGCCCTGCACTTTCACCGGATAGAGCTGCACGTGCGCGTTCGCAAAGCGCCGCTTCAGTACGCGCAGAATGTCCCGAATCGCCGCGCCCGTCGGCGACGACACGATGCCGATGCACCGCGGCAGCACGGGCAGCGGCTTCTTGCGCGATTCCTCAAAGAGCCCTTCTTCCTGCAGCTTCTTCTTCAGTTGCTCGAACGCCAGTTGCAGCGCGCCCGCGCCCATCGGCTCCATGTAGCTGACGTAAACCTGGTAATCGCCGCGCGCCTCGTAGATTCCCAGCGACCCGCGCACAATCACGTGCAAGCCGTCCTCGGGACGGAATTTCAATCCGCGAAGCTGGTCGCGGAAGCAGACGCAACGAATTTGCGCGCGCGCGTCCTTCAACGTGAAGTAGAGATGCCCCGATTGCGCCGCGCGGTAATTCGACACCTCGCCTTCGATCCACACATCCGGGAAATTTCCCTCCAGCAGGTCGCTGATGCTCTGCGTGAGTTCGCTCACCTTCCACACGCGCCGCTGCGGCATCAGGTTCGTGTCGAAAAGGGAGGATTGGCTCATACGTTCACGCGTCTCAACGCCGGAAAATATTCGCAATCCAGAAAAGAAGCGTCAGCACGATGCTGACGACAACGCACGTGACAATCGGAAAATAGACGGTGCCGTGCCGTCCCTGGTGAACGATATCTCCCGGCAGGCGCCCCAGCCGGAACGGCAGCTTCCCGCCCAGCGCCAGCATCGCGCCCACCGCCAGCAGCACGACGCCCAGCACCACCAGCAGCTTTCCGGTTTCGCGCAGCGGATCCATCGCCTGCTCAACTCTCGCTCGGAAATCGCGCAGCGGCGCAGCCGTGTCTGTGAATTCCGCGTCGGGCGCCTACACCAGTTCCGAGCCCGCGAAAAAGTAGCCGATCTCGAACGCCGCCGTTTCCGGAGCGTCCGAACCATGTGTGCAATTGAACTGAATGCTCGTTCCCAGTTCGCGCCGAATCGTTCCTGGCGCGGCCTTCGCCGGATCGGTGGCGCCCATCGTCTCGCGCCATTTCGCGATCGCGCCATCCGCTTCCAGCACCATCACCACCGCTTTGCCCGAGCTCATGAAGTCGGTCAACTCGCCGAAAAACGGCCGCGCGCGATGCACCGCGTAAAATCCCTCGGCCTCCGTCTTGGTCAGCCGCAGCGACTTAATCGCCACAATCTGAAATTTCGCCGCGTGAATGCGGCTCAAGATTTCCCCGGTCAGGTTCCGTTTCACCGCATCCGGCTTGATAATCGCCAGCGTTCGCTCCGTCGCCAAGAAAATTCCCTCCTCTTTCGTCAAACGATCTTCTTCGGCCGCCTCAGCCCCGGCTACCGGCCGCGCTTCTTCGCCCTCGCCGCCTTCTTCTTCGCTGTGCCCTTCCCCATCACCCTCGCAATCGTCGCGCCGATGTCCGCTGGGCTTTGCACCGTATGAATCCCCGCCGCGCGCATTGCCTTGTACTTGTCCGCCGCCGTACCCTGCCCGCCGCTGATGATCGCGCCCGCGTGCCCCATGCGACGCCCCGGTGGCGCCGTCTGCCCCGCGATAAATCCCACCACCGGCTTCTTCACATGCTTCTTGATGAACTCCGCCGCCGTCTCCTCCGCGTTGCCGCCAATTTCCCCGATCATCACGATCGCGCGCGTCTCCGCATCATCGTTGAACGCCCTCACCGCATCCAGAAAATTCGTCCCGATGATCGGATCGCCGCCAATACCAATGCACGTCGATTGACCGATACCCAGCCGCGTCAACTGATCCACCGCCTCGTACGTCAGCGTCCCGCTGCGGCTCACCACGCCCACATGCCCTTCCCTATGAATCGATCCCGGCATGATTCCCATCTTGCATTTCCCCGGCGAAATAATTCCGGGGCAATTCGGCCCGATCAGCCGCGTCTTCGAATCCTTCAACGCCGCCTCCACGCGCACCATGTCGAGCGTCGGAATTCCCTCCGTAATGCAGATCACCAGCGGCAGCCCCGTGTCGATCGCCTCCAGGATCGCGTCCGCTGCAAACGGCGGCGGCACGAAAATAATCGACGCGTTCGCTCCCGTCGCGCGAGCCGCCTCCGCCACCGTGTTGAACATCGGCACGCCAAGATGCTTCGTCCCACCTTTCCCCGGCGTGACGCCCGCCACCACCTTCGTGCCGTAGTCCATCATCTGCTGCGCGTGAAAACTTCCCTCGCGCCCCGTAAGCCCCTGCACCACCGCGCGTGTCTTCTTATCGACAAAAATGCTCATAATGACGTAGAGGAAGTAGATGAGGTAAAGGACGTAAAGGAGAAAACCTCTCTCATATCTTCCGCCATTCCTTCCATAGATTATGAATCATCATTCCGAGCTTCGCGTACTCTGCGCCCAACGGCTGCGCCTTTGCCCCTTCCGCGCAACCTTCATCGACTGCTAGCTCCAGCCAAAATCTTGTTTCCTCGCATTCGCCCACTGCAATCTGCAAATGTCTCTTGAACTCGGCGGACGATTCACGCTTGGCCCAGCCCTCTACGATATTCGCCGCGATCGATCGCGACGATGAGCGAATCTGCTTCCCCAACTCGTACTGCTCGTGCCGCGGAAAGCCTTTCGACAACCCCGATACTTCAAGCGCCAATCGATATGCTTGTTGGTAGACAAGCAGATCGCGATACCGGCGTATGGGCCCGACGCGAGAAGGTTTTTCCTCCAATCCTCTGCCTCCTCTGCTTCCTTTGCTTCCTCTGCTTCACGAAATTACGGCTGCACCCGGGCTAAATTAACTACCTTCTCCGCCCCGTCCTTCATCCCCGCCGCAACGGTGAAGTTCAATCCCGAATTCTTCAAAATCTCCTGCCCTTGCTTCACGTTCGTCCCTTCCATCCTCACCACCACCGGCACCTTGAACTTCAGCTCCTTCGCCGCGTTCACCACGCCGCTGGCCAGCACGTCGCACCTCAGAATCCCGCCAAAAATATTCACGAACACCGCCTTCACGTTCGGATCGCTGATCAAAATCCGGAACGCGTTCTTCACCTGCTCTTCCGACGCCCCTCCGCCCACATCCAGAAAATTCGCCGGGCTCCCGCCGCTCAGCTTGATGATGTCCATCGTCGCCATCGCCAGCCCCGCTCCGTTCACCATGCAGCCCACCGTCCCGTCCAGCTTGATGTAATTCAGCTTGAACTTCGACGCCTCCACCTCCAGTGGTGTCTCTTCATCCGTGTCTCGCAGCTCCTTAAATTCCGGATGCCTGTATAGCGCGTTGTCGTCGAAGTTCACCTTCGCATCGAGCGCCACCAGCCGCCCGTCTCCCGTCACCACGCACGGGTTGATTTCCAGCAGTGACGCGTCCGTCTCCACGAACGCGCGATACAGCGACTGAAAAAACGGCGCCGCCGCTCCCATCAATTCCGCCGGCAGCCCCAGCCCGAACGCAATTTTCCTCGCGTGATACGGCTGCATCCCGGTCGTTGGACGAATCGTCTCCCGCAGAATCGCCTCCGGATTCGTCTTCGCCACTTCCTCGATTTCCATTCCGCCCGCTGCGCTCGCCATGAACACCGGCGCGCCCGCCACGCGGTCCACCAGAATTCCCAGGTAGAGTTCCCGCTTGATGTCGAGCCCCTCCTCGATCAGCAGCCGCCGCACGATTCGCCCTTCCTCGCCCGTCTGCGGCGTCACCAGCTTCATCCCCAACATCTTTTCCGCGAGCGTCTCCGCCTCTTCCGCGGACTTCGCCAGCTTCACGCCTCCCGCTTTTCCGCGCCCGCCCGCGTGAATCTGTGCCTTCACCACTACAACCTTCGTTCCCAACCGCTCCGCCGCCGCCCGCGCTTCGTCCTTCTTGAAAATCACTTGGCCGCGCGGCACCGGCACCCCGAATTTTGCAAGGATCGCCTTCGCCTGATATTCGTGGATCTTCATGAGTGCTCCGCCCGTTTCCTGAAGCTCAACCGGATTAGTGCTAAGATTTCCGCTGCAAAAAGCCACTCAGTTTACTTGGAACCTCTGGAGCGAAGCAAGCAGGGCGGCACCATGATTCACGAAGCGCTCGAAAAACTTCTCAATGGCGAGGACCTTCCTCGCGATCACGTCGAGCGCCTCATGGAAGAAATTCTCTGCGGCCGCGTCACCGAGGCGCAAGCCGCCTCCTTCATCACCGCCATGTCGATGAAGGGCCAGACCAAAGACGAAGAGGCCGGAATCGACGCCGCGCGCACGCGTTTTCCTCCCGAGGCCACCGGCATCGTCGATCCCACCGCCTGCGAAACCTTCGCGCATCCCCGCAGCATTCACGCCGCGCTCGTCACCATCGATGCCGGTGAAGACCTCTCGCGCAGCGAAGCGGAAGCGGTGATGGAGGAGATTCTCTCCGGCGGCGCCAGCGACGTCAGCATCGCGCAGCTTCTCACCGCTCTGCGCTTCAAGGGCGAATCCGCCGCTGAAGTTGCCGGCTTCGCCTCGGCGATCCGCCGTCACGCGCCGCGAATTTTTCCGCCAGGTCATCCCGTCGCCGAGGAAGCTCTCGTCGATACCTGCGGCACCGGCGGCGACGCCCGCGGCACCTTCAACATCTCCACCGTCACTGCCTTCGTCGTTGCCGGCGCGGGCGTCCGCGTCGCCAAGCACGGCAATCGCTCCGCATCCTCCCGTTGCGGCTCCGCCGACGTCCTCGAGCAGCTCGGCATGCGCGTCGACCTTTCTCCCGAGCGCGTCGCGGAAGCCATCGAAGAAGTCGGCATCGGTTTCCTCTTTGCTCCCGCGATGCACTCCGCCACGCGCAACGTCGCGAAGGTTCGCCGCGAACTCAAATTCCGCACCGTCTTCAATCTTCTCGGCCCGCTCACCAATCCCGCCAACGCCTCCGCGCAGGTCGTCGGCGTCTACGAAGGTGGTGTCACGAATCTCGTCGCCCAGGCGCTCGGCGAACTCGGCGTCCGCCGCGCCTTCGTCGTCCACGGCGGCGACGGCCTCGACGAGATTTCCATTTCGCGCGAGACCTTCGTTTCCGAGCTCCGCAACTGCGCTGTCCGCAACCACGTCGTCTCGCCCGAGGATTTCGGCCTCCGCCGCGCTCCCCTCGAAGCCATCCGCGGCGGCGACGCAGCGCAAAATTCCGAAATCATTCACAAAATTCTCGGTCGCTCGCTTCTCTTCCGCGAGCACACGCCCTATCGCGACATCGTCCTCGCCAACGCCTCCGCCGCTTTCGTCGCCGCTGGCAAAGCCCGCGATTTTCGCGATGGCGTCGATCTCGCCGTCGACTCCATCGATTCCGGCGCCGCCCGCGAAAAGCTCGACCACCTCATCGCCTTCTCCCAATTGTCATCCTGAGCGGAGCGAAGGACCTCTCTTCAAACCCATCTCCGAGGGTGTCAACAGAGCCATCTGAAATGAACCCATCTCATAAATACCTCAGGAGGATTTTGAGGCAGCCGAGATGAACCATGGCCAGATAATTTTCGGCGTGGCGTTCCCAGCGGGTGACCAAGCGGCGGAAACATTGCAGCCGGGCAAACAATCGTTCGACCACCCAGCGCCGCTTGGCCCGCCGCAGACAGCGGCCGTCTTGCGTTGCTTTCCGGCAACGGTTGTCTCGATGCGGAGCGATCAGTTGTAGTCGGTAGTGGGAGCGCAACCGTCGCGCCAAGGGCGCGCTGTCATAGGCCTTGTCACCGATCAGCCGCTGGGGCGGGGTGGAGAGGAAGCGCTGCTGGAGCGTGGCTTCGACGAGGCCGACTTCATGCGCTCCAGCGCCGGCCACGTGCACGGCGAGAGGAAGACCATGGCGGTCTGCGATCGCCATGATGTAGCAGCCTTTTCCGCGGCGATCATAGCGCACAGCAGAGCCCCCTTTTTGGCCTTGCTGAAGCTGCCGTCGATGAACGCTTCGGTCAGATCCATCTTCCCACGGTCGCGTAAGTCCTCGGCCAGCTTGCGCAGGACGCGCACCAGTTGGCCATTGCGTTGCCATTGTTGGAAACGGCGATGGCAGGTCTGATAGGGAGGATAACGGTCGGGCAAATCCGACCAAGCCGCTCCGGTGCGCAGAATCCACAACACACCGTTGAGCACTTGGCGCGCGTCGCGCCACGGCCGTCCTCGCCCATCGGCTCGCCGCTTCGGCCGGAAGAAAGGCTCGAGCTGCGCCCATTGGGCGTCCGTAAGATCCATCCCCTTGGTGTACCCCTATTCCCCTAACTTGCACCCAGTCAATCACCTCCAGGTGTTTATAAGATAACTTCATTTGAGATTCTTCCTCGGGGCGCGCCTTTAGCGCCCTTTGGAGTGCGGTAGCTTGCTACCGCTTTCCTCCCCGCTCAGCAATGAGGACACCACCACTCGGCGAAGCTTGCTTCGCCGTCGCGCACTTCGTTCCGCCCGACCTTTCCTTTTCAGCACCTTCCGATTTTCGCGTCGGGACGCGCCCGCGAAGTGTCTCTCTTCAAACCTCTCGAAATCCGAGGATGTCAACAGAGCCATTTCAAATTTGAAATCACTCGTTTTTTTCTCCGTGCCCTCCGCCTTGCTTCCGTGCCCTCTGTGGTTCGCCTTCTCGCAGTTGCTTTTCTCTGCGTCTCTGCGGTGCGCTTTTGTCTTTCACGTGCGGTTGGGGTGGAAGCCCAGGACTTTCAGTCCCGGGAGCACCGCGGTTTTTGCGGTGCGAAAAACGCCGTGAATGGAGAATGGGCTTTAGCCCTGGGGTTCTGCCGCTCTGCGGTGACGTCGTTCTGGTTTCGAATTTTGTCCATGCTCTCCACTTCTGCGTCTCTCCGGTGCGCGCTTTTCGTTCTTCCCAATCTCAAATTTCAAATGGCTCTGTTGATTTCCTCACGCAAAGGCGCGCCGCTGCCCATTTTCTCGGCACGACCTGCGAATTTTGTCATCCCGAGCGGAGCGTCCCGACGCTTTTTCCCGCGAAAATCGCGTCTTTTCGATTTTCGCGTCGGGATGCGCAGTCGAGGGATCTCTCTTCCAGCCTCTCGAAAACCGAGAATCTCAACAGAGCCATTTCAAACCTGAAATTGTCTTTGCTTCATCAGTGTTTATCTGTGTTCATCTGTGGTTCCAAACGTCTTGCCTTTTCCTACTCTTCATTCAGCGTCCGCACCGCATACACAAAACACGCCATCACGAACACCACAAACGCCCCCGCCTCCACCGCCAATCGCCGCGGCTCTCCCAATCCGATCGACCCATACCTCAGCAAATCGATTTCCCACGTCAGCGGATTCGCCATCGCAACGCGCCGCAGCGCCGCCGGCAGCGGCCCGAGCGGATAGAACATCGAACTGAAAAACAAAAACACGAAATACAGCGCCGACGTCACGCTGTTGAACACGTCGTTTCGCCGGATTTTCAGCGCCAGGATCGTGTAGAAGAAAAACCAGCCCGCCGTTCCGATCACGATCCCCACCGCCAGCACTCCGAACAAATCGAACCGCAGCCGGATTCCCAGCACCGCCGCACCCACTCCGATGGTCAGCACAGCCTGCGCCACCGCGATTCCCACGTTGAACACCAGCTTCCCCAGCAGATATTCCGCGCGGCTCATCGGATACGTCAGCATCTCGTAGAAAATTCCGTTGTCGCGATCCAGAAAAAACGACCACGAGCTGTTCGACGCGATCGCGAAGCTCGCCATTCCCAGCACGCCCGCCAGGAAAAACGAGTTGTAGTCCACGCCCTGCGTCGAGTGCGGCGACCCAAATGCCGCCGTCAGCCCCACGCCGAACACCAGCAGATTGAAAAGCGGGTAGCAGAAATCCCAGAAGACGAACGTCACGTTCGTCGCCCGGATTTTGCTCTCGCGGTACAGCATCGCCGTGATTGCGGACATTCTTCCTCCTCGCTACGCCTTCTGCGTCAGCTCCACGAAAATGTCTTCCAGGCTCGCGCCGCGAATTTCCACGTGCAGTACGCGCCCCTTCTTCGCCAGCGCCGCCACGATTTCGATCGCGCCGCCCTCTTCCGCCTTCAGCGCGATTTCGATCGTGTTCCCGCTTACCTGTTGCCGCAGCGGATGCAGCCGCGCGATTTCCGCCTCGATGCCGGCCGGCAGCGCGTCAAACGTCATCGCCACCTCATACACTCCCTGCGACAGCAGCTTCAGCGTGTTCAAATCGCCGCGAGCCACCTGCCGCCCCTTGTGCAAAATCAAAATGTCGTCGCATAGCTCTTCCGCCTCGCTCAGGATCTGCGTCGTCAGCACGATCGTCCGTCCGCGCGCCGCCTCCGCTCGCAGCGACTCCATCACTGCCCGTTTCAGGATCGGGTCCATGCCCGTCGAAAACTCATCCAGAAAAAGCACCGGCGTGTTCACCATAAACACTTTCGCCACCTGCACGCGCCGCCGGAATCCGCCGCTCAGGTCCTGCACCTTTCGCTCAACCTCTGGCCCAAGTCCGAACAGCTCGATCACTCGGTCCGCGCGCTGCCGCGCTTCGCCCGTCTCGATTCCGTGAAATCGCGCGAACGTCTGCAGGTTGTCGCGCACGCTCAAAAACATCTCCACAGCCGTTTCCTGCAGCACCGTCGAGATGCGCCGCCGCGCCTCCAGCGGCTCCGCTGCCACGTCCACTCCTTCGATTCGCACGCGCCCGCTCGTCGCCGGAATCAGCGTCGAGAGAATTTTCAGCAGCGTCGTCTTCCCTGCGCCGTTCGGCCCCAGCAGCCCGAAAATGGTTCCGCGCGGCACGGCAAAACTCAGGCCGTCCACCGCACGCACCGCCGCGCTGTCCGCGCCGAAAAGGCCGCCGCGACGCGCGCGATACACTTTCACCAGGTCTTCGATTTCCAGAGCAAAGTTCGGCATATGCGTCTCGCAGTGCTTCGCGCGCAAATTTCAAGGCGCGAAAAGTTGGAGTAATTCGAAACTGCGTGAAGGAAACGCCGGCCCGCTTCGTCAGCAGGCGCCGGCGGCGCGGCATTCAGCCTCGGCGGCCGAAGCGCGCCCTATTGGCGGGAAACAGCGATGACGTTGCACATTCTGCTCACCTCTGTATGCCCTCTACCGTATCCGAACCTCACCGCCCCGTCAAGCCGACTCTCCATCGCAAACGAGGCGGATTCCAGGACTTTGGCTCGCGTCTACCTACAGCGCGAACGCCACCGAAATCGTTGTCTCCACCTCCACCGGGTTCCCGCCAATCCTCGTCGTCTCGTATCTCCACTTCTTCACGGCCTTGATCGCCGAATCGGCCAGATCCTTTGGTCCCGACACGTACTGTAGATCCTTCACCGAACCGTCCTTCGCGATCACCGCCTTCAGCACTACCGTCCCGGTGATTCCAGCCTTCCTCGCATCCGCGGGATATTTCGGAATCACTTGATGGACCAGCTTCGCGGGCCTCAGCGTAAAATCCACCGAAATCGTCGTGTCCACTTCCACCGGTTCCCCATTGAGCAGCACAGGCTCGAACGTCCACTGCTTCACCGCATTCATCGCGGCGCCTTTCAGCTGCGCCGGACCTGAAACATACTCAACCTCCTGAGTTTTCCCGTCCGTGCCGATGATCACGTGAACCATCACGCTGCCGCTCACGCCCGCCTCCCTCGCTTCCGGCGGATAAACCGGCACTACGTACTGAGCAATCTTCGGCGGTTGCACACTCCCGCCAATCCGAATCCGCTGCGGCTTGGCGGACGCTTCCTGCGCCAGTGCCGCATCCCCCGCGCCCTGCGCCGCCGCCGTCCCGCACATCGTCAGCAACACGATCGCTGCGCAAATCGCCGCTATCCTGGTTTTCATCACTCACCTCTGCGCCGCGCGCCCTGTCGGGCCGAATGATTGGACCCCCGGGCGGCATTGTCAAGGCGCCTTCCGCGCCCCACGCCGCCTCTTAGATGGTCCGAGAGTCCCGGTTGATGATTCACAGCCCTGTAAAGCCGTCCCCACCGCCTTCTTTCATCAGCATTTTATCGCCCGAGCTGGGTTCTGCTTCGGCGTCCGCCGCTTCCATCGCCTTTTGAAATTTGAAGTAAGCTTGAGATTGCTTTGCCCCCCTACCCGTCCTGATCGGCCGTGTAAGTCGCGTGCTTCATGAACCTCAACCTCCCGCCCGCGTAGCGGGCAGAAGAACGTAGCCCGCGGCGTTAGCCGCGGGTGCGCGATGTTGTTATGCCCAGCCCGTGTAACGGGCGACAGAGAGCCGCACGAACCCCTTCAACTTTTTTCGACTTTTTTCGATTTTCGTGGATTCCTGATCACAAACCACGATTTCGTAATTCCAATATTTCCAATGTCTTGCAGACTTGGAGCACACGTGTCAAGTTGCCACGCATGATAAAATAGTGTCAGTAGGAAAGAATGAGAGACTAGAGGCACAAATCGGATGCTCCGGCGACCTTCTCCTCCCAACCGCCGGGCGCTCCCCATCCAATTTCTAATCTATACACGGAAGATTAGAAATCGCCGCAAACCACGCCGAATCAGCAACTTACATTTTTCTAATCTATACAAATCCCCGGCCCTTTTTTTGTCGGATTACGCCTCCGATCCTTCTCCTTCCGCGCCTCCGCAGTCGCCCGGTCGAGGCTCTTCAGGAGGCCGGGGCCTGCCTGTCGGCAGACACGGCTTCAGCCCCGGCGTACCGCGCGCGAGTGCTTCAGGGGTTTTAACCCCTGAAGCCAAAAGGTCTAGCTCCTTGCCTCCCGAGCCTCGGGCGAAAACGCAGCGAACTTTAATCTACGGTAACGGGATTAAGACCCGTCGTAAGTTGTTGAAAACAAAGGAGGGCGACCATGCTTAATCTACGGTTGCCGACGCTCACCCCTTCGAAAAGCGGCCTCGGTCCTTCGCGTGGTAGACTCAGGCCTCCGATGCTTCTCCTCCTCGACAACTACGACTCCTTCACCTACAACCTGGCCCAATACCTCGGCCAGATGGGTCAGCAGCTCGAAGTCCGCCGCAACGACAAGATCTCCCTCGACGAAATCAAGGATCTCGCCCCCGAGCGCATCGTCATCTCGCCCGGCCCCTGCACCCCAAAGGAGGCCGGCATCAGCGAGCCGCTCATCCAGCGCTTCGCCGGAAAAATCCCCATCCTCGGCGTTTGCCTCGGCCATCAAGCCATCGGCGAGGCTTTTGGCGGCCGCGTGATCCGCGCCGAAAAAATCATGCATGGCAAGACCAGCGAAATTCACCACGACGGCCGGACCATCTTCCGCGGCCTGCCCCAGGATTTTCCCGCCACGCGCTACCACTCGCTGATCGTCGAGCGCAAATCGCTCCCGAAGGACCTCGAAATCTCTGCGGAAACGGAAGATGGCACGATCATGGGCCTGCGCCACCGCGAAATGCTCATCGAGGGCGTTCAGTTCCATCCGGAATCGGTGCTCACCGAAGCGGGCTTCCGCCTGCTCGAAAATTTTCTGGCGCTGTGATCGCGATGAGGACCGGACAGCAAGCCAGCAGACGCCGCACGGCCGAGCGCCTCGGGGTGCTTGCGCTGCTCATCTTCGCCGCCCTCGTCTCAAGTACCGCCGCGCAGGAATCGCACTCCGCCCGCCGCGCCTACCTCGGATTCGACGAAAACGATTATCCCGGCGACGCGGCGCTCCCCGAGTTGCGAAAAACATTCTCGTTCGCAGGCTACTGGCTGAATGTTCCGCCCGGCACTTCCGCGAAAGACGCGGCCAGCCTCAAACCGTGGCTCGGCCGTCGCGCCGCGCTCGCAAAACTCGGATTTGGTTTTCTGGTGCTCTTCAACGGGCGCTGGGATCGCGAGCTTAAAACGGTCGCCAACGCAAGCATCCTCGGCGCAAGCGACGCTCGCGCCGCCGTGACCACGGCAAAGCGCGAAGGGTTCGCGCCCGGCACGGTGATCTTCGTCGATCAGGAGGAAGGCGGCAGCTTGGACGCCGCGCAAATGGAATACCTCATGGTCTGGTTCGACGTGGTAACCGCGGCGGGATTTCGCGGCGGAATTTATTGCTCGGCGATGCCCGCAAACGAGGGCCACGGAGAATTTACGATCACGGCGAACTACATCCGCGCCCACGCCAGCCACCGCAACATCCTCTACTTCGTTTACGACGACGCATGCCCTCCGGCGCCCGGCTGTGCTTATGCCCGCGTGCCCGAACCATCGGAGAGCGGCGTGCCCTTCGCGGTCGCGTGGCAATTCGCGCAATCGCCTCGGCGCAGGCAGTTCACTCGCGCCTGCGCGGCAACCTACAACCACGACGGCCGATGCTATCCGCCGGGAATGGGTCCCGGATCGCCGTACGTCGATCTTGAGTCGGCGACGTCGCCCGATCCGTCCGGCGCGCGCGCCAGCGCGGAGAAATGACTCTGATGCGCTGCGCGCTAGGCGGAGGTGGATTGCTGTGGCGGAGCGAAGCGAGTGAGCTCGGTGAGGCCGAACGCCTTCAGCGTCTCCTGCTGAACGCGCTCGCAGACAGAGTTGATTTCATCGACGCCGAGACCACTGCCGCCGATGCGATAGCGGAAGCGGCGCTCGCCCGCGGGGGTTTCGATGATTTTCAGGATCGCATCGGCAAGCTCTTGCGGATTTGCCCAGGATCGAGTCAGCAAATCGCTCACCTGGTCGGCGATGCCGGCGACGGCGCCGTAGGTGGCGTTTCGCGATTCATCGGCCGCGCGCTCGAGATTCTTGAACACAGCGGTCGCAAAGGGGCCGGGCTGAATTACGACGGAATCGATTCCCTGCGCGGCCAGTTCGTAGCGATAGGCTTCCGCGAGAGCTTCCATCGCGAATTTGCTGGCGCAGTAGAAAGCCATGCCGGGAATCACGAGACGCCCCGCGCCGCTGCTGATGTACATCAGCAGTCCGCTTTTCTGCCGGCGCATCCATGGCAGCACGGCGCGGTTCACTCGAACGACGCCGAAGAAATTCGTGTCCATGATCCGCTGCGCCTGCTCCAGTGTGACCGCCTCAGTGACGCCCATGACTCCGTAGCCGGCATTGTTGATGACGATGTCGATGCGGCCCGCTTTCTCCACGGCGGCTGCAACAGCGCGGTTGACCGAATCCTCTTGCGTCACGTCGAGTTCGAGCGGATGCAGGTCGACCGATTCCCTGCTCGCGAGGTCCCGCAGTTCAGCGGCCGCCTGCGCGTTCTTCCCGGCGAGGCCGCGCATCGTGGCGAAAACGGTGTAACCGTTCCGCGCCATCGTCTCGGCGATGAGTCGGCCGAAACCCGTGCTCGCACCGGTGATCAATGCAACGCCGCGAGTTTTCTTTGTCGATGTGAATGGCATGGTTGCTCCTTTTCCTGGGGGCTAGGTCGAATGGCCGTGCGCGATTTCGAGCGCGGTAATGAGCGCGCGCGCCTTGTTCACAGATTCCTGATATTCGCGCTCGGGGACCGAATCCGCAACAATGCCCGCTCCGGCCTGGATGTAGGCGCGTCCGTTCTTGGCCACGAGCGTGCGCAACGCAATGCAGGAATCGAGATTGCCGGAGAAATCGAGATACAGAATCGCGCCCGCGTACATGCCGCGCCGCGTGGGCTCCAGCTCGTCAATGATCTCCATCGCGCGAATCTTCGGCGCGCCGGAAAGAGTGCCCGCAGGAAAGCAGGCCATGAGCGCGTCGAAGCAGTCGACGCCCTCGCGCAACTTGCCGTGAAGGCTCGAGACCAGGTGCATCACGTGCGAATAGCGCTCGACGAACATCAGCCGGTCGACCTTCACACTGCCGTATTCGCAGACGCGGCCAAGATCGTTGCGGCCGAGATCGACGAGCATGATGTGCTCGGCGCGCTCCTTGGGATCGGCGATGAGCTTCGCTTCGAACTCTCGGTCTTCCTTCTCGTTGCGGCCGCGCGGCAGAGTGCCTGCAATCGGGCGGTAGAACGCATCGCGTCCCTGCACCTTGACCAGCATTTCCGGCGAGCTGCACACGACGGAGACGTCGTCGAGCCGCAGAAAGCAGAGATAGGGCGAAGGATTCACGACGCGGAGGGCGCGATAAATCTCGAGAGGCTCGGCGCTGATTTCGGTGGAGAAGCGCTGGCTGGGAACCACTTGAAAAACGTCACCCGCGCGGATGTACTCTTTGGCCTTGCGCACTCCGGCGATGAATTGTGCGCGCGTCATATTCGACTGGATTCGCAGGCGGGCTTTCCGACGCGCACGGCGAGGACGCGGAAGCGGACCCTCGAGCAGGCGGCGAGTACGCCTGATTTCGCGCACGGCAGCGTCGTACTTTTCGCGCAGGCTACCGGGAGTGTCGGTAAAGACGTTGCGAATGATCCAGACGCGATGCTGCACGTGGTCGAAGACGAGCAGGCCGAGGTAGAACATCATCACGCAATCGTCGAGCCGGAGGTCGTCGCGGCCGGTGGCGGGGATGCGCTCGATGAGGCGCACCATGTCGTAGGCGCAATAGCCGATGGCGCCCGCGATCAGCGGCGGAAGGCCGGGAACGCGAACGGGATGGAAGCGGGCGGTGAGGCGGCGCAGCTCCTCGATCGGATTTCCTTCGAAGTTTTTCTTCTTGCCGGCGGATTCGAGCGTGCAGGAGCGTCCGCGAGCGCGAAAGACTTCAACGGGATTCGCTCCCGTAAAGGTGTAGCGCGCGATGTTCTCGCCACCTTCGACGCTCTCAAGCAGGAAGGCGTAGCGCGCATCGTGGGCGACGCGAAGATGCGCGCCGACGGGCGTGAGCAGGTCCGCGGTGAACGTCTCGTACACCGGGACGAGATTGCCCTGCCGAGCGAGGCGGGCGAACGTTTTGAAATCGGGCTGAATCATCGCACTTGGCGCGGTGGCGCCGCCTTTTCCTCGCGTGCGAGGGCGCGAATCGCCGCGCGGCGCATGATTTCGACCGGCGCGCGCTCTCCTGTCCAAATCTCCCACTGCGCCGTTCCCTGCGCGATAAACATTTCGATGCCGGAAACGGTCTCGATGCCGCGGCGCTTCGCGAGCTGCAAAAGCCGCGTCATGCGCGGGCGATAAATCGTGTCAAAAACGAGGCGGCAATTCAATTCGCGGGCATCGAGAGGCGATTCGTGAGCGCGGGGATGCATCCCGAGGGGCGTGGCGTTCACGATGGCGTCGAAAAATTCATTGCGCAGGCGGCTGCGCGCGACGGCCTCGCCGCCAACGGCCTTTGCCAGAGCCGCAGCCCGCGCGGCGCGACGGGCACAGACGCAGACCGATGCTCCGGCCGATGCGAGGGCAAATGCAACAGCGCGGGCGGCACCTCCGGATCCCACGATGAGGACGCGGCTCCCGCGAAGCGGAATGCGCGGCTCGAGCGCGCGAAGGACGCCGACGTAATCGGTGTTGTAACCGTAGAGCTTGCCACCGCCGCGGACGACGACCGTGTTCACAGCGCCAATCGCGGCCGCGAGCGGATCGCAGCCATCGAGATGGCGAAGGATCGATTCCTTGTGCGGAATCGTGATGCTGAAGCCCGCGATCCCGAGCGGTTCCAGGGCGGCGAGGAAGTCGCGCAGGTCGTGCGTGAGAAATGGGAGATAGACGCCGTTCATGCGGCGCGCCTGAAACGCGGCGTTCTGCATCACGGGCGAAAGCGAATGCGCGACAGGATCGCCGATGATGCCGTAGATGCGCGTGCGCCGATCGAGACGGTCCGCGCGGTAGAGATGTTTCATCTCGTCGAGCGAGACCTGGCCGGGCGCGGTGGCATTTTCCACGGGAGCGTACGAGAGCGCGCTACCCTCGCGGAGCGCGAGGATGCGAAGCGGAAGCGCCACGTCGCCCATGGGGATGACGACGGAATCACGCCGTCGGCTTGCGATGCGGAGCAGTTTGCGGCCATCGTTGAGCGAATCGCAGTGCGCCGCAATTTTAATTGCGTCGGACGCGCCCGAGCCGAGCTCGCGCACGACTCGATCGAGGCGGCGCGGCATGCGATGGAAGAAATGGGCGGATGCGAGGCGGCGGCCTTCGCCGATGAGTACATCGAGCAGCTCGGGCAAGCATTCGCGGACGGATTCGATTTCGAGGTCGTACCAGGAGCATCCGGCGCGGAGCGCTTCGGCAAGGTGAACGAGCTGCTTCGCAATCGAGCCGCGGTAGTTTCCTCCGGCAGCGCGGCGGCGGCAGGTGGCGATGAGCGTCGCACCGGCAGGAAGCTTGCGAGAGGCAAGCCGACGGAGGAAACGGTCGATTTCGGCGTCCGAGGCGAGCCAATCGAGACGCAATTCCACGGTGCTGACGGACCGCAGCGCGGCCCGAAGCTGCTTCCAGGCGGAGGCGGCATCAGGCGCGGCCACCACAGCGCAGATTTTGTCTCTTGCGATCATCCGGGGACCATGCCTCCGTCAGGCACGCACAGGCAAGCCAATTCAGCGTCCCTGACCCTTCGGACAGGAGAGTTCAGGCTTCTACCATGCGGTACCCAATGTGTAAAGCCTATCAGAGGCTTGTCTTGACGCCCGTTGGAAGCGTCTGTTACGGTCGCTTCATTGGGGCGCGCCGTGCGCGGCGCATCCACAGACGCTTAAAGGAGCACGAAATCATGCGCGGGAAAATTGTCCTTGCCGGGCTCATTCTGGCCGTCTCTGGAGCGGCCGCGTTGGCGCAGGATCAAGCGCCGGTGCCGATCGAGAACGACCTGTATTGCTCGGGAACCGTGACCACGGAGAACGTGCCGCGCAGCAGCTACATCATCACGGGCGAAGGGTCCAATTACCGCATCACCTTCGACTACGGCGACTACGTGTACATCAATCGAGGCGCCGAGCAAGGGACGAAGGTGGGCGACGAGTTTTCCGTGATACGGCCGGAGGTCGACCCGATCGACATGGAGTGGTCGAAGTGGCAGTACGCCATCCTGCGAAAGATGGGAACGGTGTGGGCGGACCAAGGGCGCCTGAAGGTGGTGGTGGTGGAGCGGAATACGGCCGTGGCGCAGGTGGTGCAAGCGTGCGAAATGCTCCAGCGCGGAGACGTCATCGTCCCATTCGCGGAGCGGGCGGCGCCTCCCATGAAATCCGAAGCGAACTTCGACCGGTTCGCGCCTCCCAGCGGCAAGGCGAAGGCAATGGTCATCACAGGAAAGCGATTCCAGCAGCAGTCTGGGACGAACGACATCGTGTACGTGAACCTGGGCAGGGATCAGGGCGTGCGCGTGGGAGATTACTTCCGCGTCTTCCGCTATACCGGAACGCAGCATGAGACGGCCTATCAGACGCCGCGGTTCGCGTACGACCTGAACGGCGACTGGGGGCCCACATTCGGCCTGGGCGCCGCTCCATCGAAGAAGTGGGATTGGAACAACACGCCTCGCGAAGTGCTCGGCGAGGGGGTGGTGGTGCGGACGGGGCCGAATTCGGCGACCGTGCTGCTGACATTCACCCTGCGGGAAATCTACTCCGGCGACTACGTCGAGCTCGAGTAGCTCGGCTTCGACGGATCAATCACCGGAGTTCCGGGGCGCGGCTCGCGAAACTCCGATTCACTGAAGACCTCTGCGGTAAAGGCCTGCACGCGAGTTCCCGATTGTTTCCACGCCTCGCGGTCGAGGCCCGCCTTCACGCACGTTTCCTCGAGAAATCGCAAACCATTCCAGCCGAACTGCGTCGCGACCTGCGGCAGGAGTACCCCGCGGCGCCATCCATTGCTAACGAGCAGGCCGTGCTTGCCTGCCTCGATTCTCTGGGGCGAGATGTCTTCGGGCGGGGATAGAACCGAAATCTCGATTTCGAGCTGCGAGGCCTCTGCGCCCACAACCGGGGAAAAACGGGGATCCTCCAGAGCCGCGGAACGAGCGCAGCGCGCCACGACTTCAAGGAGCGGCTCGCCCGTGGCAAGCTGGCCAATACATCCGCGGAGGCGAGAGCCCCGGTGTATCGTGACGAATACGCCGGAGGACGGGCGGCTTGATGCGCCGGAAGGGGCAGGGGGCGGTTCGTGGCGGTCAGCGGCCGCGACGAGAGCGCGGCGCGCCACTTCGAGGAGCTGCTTCTTCTCGCTATCAGCGAGTGAGGACATCCTGGGGCTTTTCTTTGGGCTCGACGATCACCACGCGGCTCCGGCGCTGCTGGACGCGGGAATTAATCTGGCTCCAGAACATCTGGAAATAGTGCGCGGCCGAGGCGATTGCGCTAAGAACGACGAGCCACATCAGGCCCATTCCGACGGTTTTGAGAACCGGATACTTGGCGGTTAGGATCACCGCGCAACCGGCGAGAACCTGGAGAATCATTTTCGTCTTGCCGAGAGCCGAGGCGGGAATCACCAGGCCCTCGACGCTGGCGATCTCGCGCAAGCCGGTGATGACGAATTCGCGGCCGATGATGATGACTACCATCCACGCCGGAACCAGGTTCATCGCAACGAGAGAGATAAAGGCGGCGGAGATGAGGAGCTTATCTGCAATGGGGTCGAGGAGAATGCCGAGGGTGGTGACTTCCTTCCAAGAACGAGCGAGGTAGCCGTCCATCACGTCGGTGGCCGCGGCGATCAGGAGGATCAGCACGCCCCACACCTCGAAGTGAATCGGAAGTCCCCAGAAATTCCAGTTGGGCTGACGCGTGAGAAGGACAACGACCAGCAACGGGACAAAGAAGATTCGCAGAACCGTCAAGCTGTTCGGCAGGTTCATCGCAGTCCCGGTAAGAACCCGGACGGCGGGCGAGCAGGCCGACCCGGGAAGACCTTGACTATAGTCCTGATAAGCGGGCGGAGTCAACGGGAGGACGGGTTAAGAAGCGGCGCGAGCAATGCGGCCAGCCCTCCCGCAAATACAGGAAAACCCTAAGCTTACGTACAGGGGTTGCTGCAAATCTGTGCAAATTCGTGAAGCTGTGCCGGAGCTGGAGTCGGGGACCTGATTGCACCCGAAAGATTCGGCCGGTCACCTGTAAGCTATTGATTCAGAAGATGTTAGAGTGCCCGCGCGAATGGCCACGCACGGCCGCCGGAGCGGGCGAGAGATGATTTCGAGGGGTTGACGGGGCCAGCTTTTCCACAGTGATTTCCACAGTCGTGACCTCCGCCAATGACCCGGAAATCCTTGAAAAAATGAGGCTTCCCGGCGCTAGGGGCCGCGGAGCAATCGAGACTAGCCGACGTCGACGTGGGGCGGCACCCCGCCGAGCGCTTGGGGCCGCGCGATGAATTCTTCGAGGCGGCGGGCGAGCGACTCGGGAATTTCCGCGTCGACGATGAAATGGCTATCGCTGACTTCTTCGCGCAAGACGCGGCCGCAGGCATGGACAAGCGAGAGGGTGCGGCCGTCGGACGTCGGAATACGAAGAACGGAACGCACGAGAGGATCGACGGGCATGGCGGCATCCATGCGATCGAGCAATTCGTGGAGTCCTTCTCCCGTGGCGGCGGAAGTGAAAACGCTCTGGTGATTGCCGTTGGCTTTTTTCAGCGCGGCGACGTGCTCTTCGCTGAGCTGATCGATCTTGTTCAGCACCTGGAGGCGCGGGCGGTCCTGGGCGCCGAGATCGGCGAGAACTTTGCGAACTTCGGCGTCCTGCTCGGCGTGCTGCGGATTGGAAATGTCGGTGACCTGGAGGATCAGCGCGGCTTCCTGAACTTCCTCGAGCGTGGCCCGAAAAGCGGCAATCAGGTCGGGCGGAAGATCGCGCAAGAATCCGACCGTGTCCGATAGAAGAATGCGGCGATGGGACGGCAAGCGGACGGCGCGAATGGTGGGATCGAGCGTGGCGAACATTTTGGAGGAAGTGAGAACGTCCGCGCTGGTGAGGCGATTGAAGAGCGTGGATTTGCCGGCGTTCGTATAGCCGACGAGCGCGACCATGCCGAGCGGGACGGCCTGACGAGCGCGGCGGCGCGTGGCGCGCTGCCGGCGAACGGTTTCGATGGCGTCGCGAATTTTTCTGACGCGCTCTCGAATGCGGCGGCGATCGGTTTCGAGTTTCTGCTCGCCGGGTCCGCGGGTGCCGATGCCGCCACCGAGGCGGGAGAGTTCTTCGCCGCGTCCGGTAAGGCGCGGAAGCAGATAATTCAGTTGCGCGAGCTCGACCTGGAGCTGACCTTCGCGGGTGCGCGCGTGGCAGGCAAAGATATCGAGAATCAGCTGGGTCCGATCGATGACGCGGCAGCCAGCGCCCTTCTCCATGTTGCGGAGCTGAACGGGCGTGAGGTCGTGATCGACGATCACGAGGGGGACGCTGAGCGCGTGAGCTTCGGCGCGAATCTCATCGAGCTTGCCGCGGCCGACGAGCGTGGCGGGATCGAGAGCGTCGCGAACCTGAAAGAGCGTGCCGGCAATGTTGGCGCCCGCGCTGGCCGCGAGTTCTTCGAGTTCCCTTAGAGATTCGCGGCCGGTAGTGACGGGGCCGGGCGAACCTCCTCGAGAAGCCCGCTTCAAACCAACGCCAACAAGCAAGACTCGTTCGCGGTTGTCTACTTGCTGGGCGGTCTTCATTCGCGTGGGGCTTTGCAGGGCAGCCAGTACCGGAGGCGAAATAATCTCATCTGGGCTCATTATACGATTTCACCGAAGGTTTGTAAGGGTGATTTGGAACCGAGAGGAAAGATCTAGGACTGGGCGGCAGAAGAGCCGCTTGAGGCGGCGATGACGAGCTTGGACAGGAGATCGCCGAGCGAGGAATCGCCGGGGCGGGGCTGGCCTGAGGTAGCTTGCGCGGCGTAATCGAGCCAGCCGAGACAAACGAGGAGAGCGAGCTGTGACCACGACTCGGCCGCCGGTCGAGCGAACCCGACTTCGTGGAGGACGTCCGTAATAAAGCGGCGCTTGTCGCGGTCGGCATTTGCGACGGTCTCTGCCACTTTCGGGTCGCGGTGCGCCCAGGAGCGGACGGCCAGCTCCAGACGGACGCGGGCTCCGTCGGAGTAGTCTTCCACGAACCGGGCCCAGCGAGCGGGGGCGTTGGGCTCACTCGAAATTACGTCGAGGCGGTCGCGCTCCGACTTGGCCCAGGTGTCCAGCACTTGGCTGAGAAGGTCCTCGCGATCGCGGAAGTGCCAGTAGAAGCTGCCCTTGCTGACGCGGAGGTCGCGGGCAAGAAGCTCGACGCGAACCGACTCCACATCGCTCGCAATCAAGCGGTTCAGCGCGGCTTGAATCCAATCGCCTGGTTGGAGGTGCGGAGCCTTCAGCGGAGCTGGAGATGGTGTTGCCATACGGCAGCGTATGCCGGGGAGAAGATATCTGAGGAGAATGGCTGAGTCAAGGCGAGATCATCTGGGCCGCCCACCCACCAGTTCCAGCACCAGCTCGAGAGCGGCGGGATCGTCGCCGAACGTGGAGAGCCAGGTGACTCCCGGCTCTTTGCGGAACCAGGTGATCTGGCGCTTCGCGAAGTTGCGGGTCGCCTGCTGAATCTGTTCAATGGCGGCGTCGAGGGCGAGGCCGCCTTCAAGGTGACGGCGCAATTCGGCGTAACCAATGAATTGGAAAGGCTTGGCGTCGGCGGGAACGCCAGCTGAGATCAGGGCGCAAACTTCGTCCTTCCAGCCGGCGGCGATCATGGATTTGACGCGAGCATCGATACGTTCGTAGAGCGCGGGACGCGGCGGAAGGAGGCCAATCTTGGTGATGGCATATCCCTGCAGCGGCTCGCGGCCCGCACCGTGAACTTCGGAAACGGGCTTGCGGGTGAGCAAGCGAACCTCGAGCGCGCGGATGATTTTCTGCAGATCGCGCGGAGCAATTCGCGCAGCCGCATCGGGGTCGAGACGACGCAACAGGCGATGGAGATAGCCCGGGCCGCGCGATTCGTCAGCGCGTCGGAGGCGGCCGCGCAATTCCTCGGAGCGCTGCGGCGCATCAGCGAGGCCTTCGAGGAGTGCCCTCAGGTAGAGGCCCGTACCCGCAGTCAGGATGGGAAGCGTTCGGCGGTCCCGGAGATCCTCGAGGGTGGCGAGGGCCTGGCGGCGGTAGTCGCCCGCCGTGAAGACTTCGCAGGGCTGGACGAGATCGAGAAGATGGTGTGCGACGCCCTGCCGTTCGGCAACCGGAGTTTTCGCAGTGCCAATGTCGAAGCCCCGATAGACCTGCGTCGAGTCGCAGACGAGGACTTCGCCTCTCAGCTTTTGCGCCAGCGAAATTCCTAGCGCGGACTTTCCGGAAGCCGTAGGGCCCAAGACGACGATGAGCGGCGCGGCCTCGCTCATCCGAAGAGCTTCCAGCGCAGAAGTAGAAGGAGCAGCACGAATGCCGCAAGCAGGAGAGCGCCTGCGATTTGGACACGGTTCAGTTTCAAGGAACGGTCACTGCGCGTAGTCGACGGGCAGATTATAAAAGAAGATGAAGCGAAGTTCGATGTAAGGACGCTTGAATTGGGAGGGGAGCGGCTCGAACGGGTTCGACATGCGAATGGAGGACATCGCGGCATTATCGAGCGGCTCACGGCCCGAAGTTCTTTCGAGAATCGGATCGGGCGCCGGAACGCTGCCGTCCTGGTTGATGCGAAACGTGAGCGTGACAATTCCCTTCTCGCCCATGTAGGCGGATTCGGGCATCACCGCGTACCAATTGCGGCGGACCGTCGCAATCAAACGGTTGATATATGGGCCGAAGTCGACACCATCAGTGGGCGTAAGCAATTGCAATTGCCCATTGCCGGGCTGAGAACCTCGACCGCCACCACCCCCGCCACCCCCGCGCGGGATTCCGCCGCCGGGCGCCGTGTAAACGCTCCCGCCCCGGTGATTGATCGCATCCTGGAGTTCGTCCTGCAGTCCTTTGTTCGGCGATGAGGATCCGAGGTTGAGATTCAGATGACCCTGCGGCTGTGGGTGAATGGGTTCGAGTTCCGACGGCGCGGTCTTCGGGGCAGGCTGGCTTGGAGCCGGCGCAACCGGCACGCGCGGAGTGGGCGCAGAGGGCAATTCCGGCGCGGGCTGCTCGGGCGGAGTCTGGACACGCGGCGCAGAAGGTGCGGGAGGCGCAAACACCGGCGGGGCAATTTTGTTCAGCGTTTTCGGATCGATGTGAATCCTGGGTCCCGGAGGAAGCGCAGGCTTGGAAACCTCGGGCGGCATGTAGACGAAGCTGAGCTGCTGGCGCGCCAGCTCCATTTCTTCGCGCGTCGGCACATGCGGCGGGAAAATCCGGGGAGAAAAGATCAGGAAAACCACCAAACCAATGTGGACGATGACGGAAGCAACCCGGACGAGCGCGTCGTTCTTGGGATTGCGCTTTCCCTCTGTCGCGATGAGGAGGTTCGCGTCTCCGGTAGTGAAAATGTCGGGCTCGACGACTTCGCGAAGCTCCGGCGTGAACTCGTGAGGCTTCTCGAAATCGCGGATTTCCTCGGGTGTGGCGCGTTCGACGTAAGCGGGCACGACGACGCGCGAATCGAGGATGGCGATCGGGATCGGATTATATTGTGCGGCTTCAACGAGTTTCTCGATCGGCTTCGCGGGCATTCCGCGAGGGACGAGGGTGCGGTCCACTAGAACGCCGAGCGGCAGATGCGATGGGATCGAAGACTTGCCGTCGAGGGGAGGCGCGTCGGAGAGCTCAGGCGGGACGACGGTGCGGTCGTCCATGTAGGTGGTGGTACGGCGGGCGGTTTTGCGCAGGTCGTCCGGGGATGGCGGACGCACGTCAACTGGAACGAGTGTGCGAGAGATCATCGAGTTTCCTGCGGAGTGAAAGCCCCTAGTTGGACGCGGCGGGCGTGGCTGAGGATGCCTCCCATCACGCGGTCAGCCAGCTCGAGAGCGCGCCTTCCGGCAGCGCCATCAACTATCGGAGTACGGCGCGCACGAACGCAATCGAGAAACGCGCGCAATTCGGCCTTGAGCGGCTCTTCGGGGGTGGTCGGAAGCTTTTCGAATCCAATTTCGGGCTGCGGGTCGCCGGGGCGCACGCGAACGCGCAGAACGTCCTGGCGGGTGAAATCGAGCGAGATGTATTCGTGCTGCTGGAAGAAGCGCATTTTGCGGACGCGCTCCGTCGAGACGCGGCTGGCCGTCACATTTGCGACTGCGCCTGCGGCAAATTCGATGCGAGCGTGCGCGATGTCGACCTTGTCGGTGATCACGGGGATGCCGACGGCCTTGAGGTCCACGACTTCGGAATCCACGAGAGCGAGGAGAATATCGAGGTCGTGGATCATCACATCGTAGACCACATCGACGTCGAGGCTCCGCGGCGTGAAAATGCCCAGGCGATGAACCTCGAAGAACATCGGCTGCGAAACAATGCTTTTGGCCGCGGCGACGGCGGGATTGAAACGTTCGACGTGGCCGATCTGAAGGATGCGGCCGCCGCGCTTCGCCGCGGCGATAAGATCATCAGCTTCCGCCAGTGAAGCAGCCATGGGCTTTTCGACAAGCAGGTCGTGGCCGGCGGACAACAGGCGGCAACCGACACTTGCGTGCTCCTTCGTGGGCACCGCGAGAGTGACTGCATCGACCCTTTCCACGGCCAACACGTCGAGGCTTGGCAGAACGCGGGTGCCGAACTCAGCGGCAACGCTTGCAGCGCGCTCCGAACTCGCATCGACAATTCCGACCAGTTCGGCGCCTTCGAGTTCGCGCCAAACGCGGACGTGATTGCGCCCGAATTCACCGACTCCGACAACGGCCACGCGAATGGGACGGGCGCTCACTTCTTTCCCTCGGCTGAACGGGCCGCGGCATCGAGCGCGAATGCCTCAATCGAAATTCCTGCTTCATCCGCGGAATGAATCAGAGCGGCGCGATCGAAGAGAAGCGTGCGTCCGGCATCGATGGCAAGAGCGGTGGCGTTCGAGCGGCGCATCACTTCGATAGTCTTCAGGCCAACGACGGGAACGTCGAAGCGCATATCTTGGTTTGGTTTGCTGACCTTCACGACGACAAGGCGCTGACCCTCCGTAATGCGTGCGGCGCGCTCGATGGTTTCGTCCGTGCCTTCCATTGCCTCCACTGCGACGCAGGCGCGATCGCGGACGACGACCGTCTGGCCAAGATCGAGGCTCGCGATCTGCCGGGCGACCTGGCGGCCATACTCGATGTCCGCCGCCTCCGATTCATTCGGCGCGCGGCGCGTAAGAACCCCTGTCGTCGCCAGCAGCGAGCCGAGGAATTTCGTCGAGTCGACCAATTCAATGCCTTCGTCTTCGAGGACGCTCGCGACCGCGCCGATCAGCGAATCGGTGTTTTTCGTCGGAAGCGAAAAGAGCAATTTCGCAAGACGCCAGTCGGGACGAATGGCGCTGAAGATTTTGTTGTGCTTCACCTGGCCCGCCATCACAGCGTGCTTCACACCTTCCTCATGAAGAAGCGAAATCGTCCGGCTGAGCTCACCGAGGCTGACCCAGTGCAATCGCTTGGCGGCGCGCTCGAGTGCCGGGGAGGCTTCCTCGCGTATCGCAATCACGGCCATCTCGATTCCGCGGCTGCGCGCACCCTCCAATACGAGAAACGGGAAGTCTCCGTTGCCCGCAATCAAGCCCCATTCGCTGGGGCGGTTGTCATGAGTCGCCGACACGCATCCCCCTATTTGGTCACGCCGCGCTGGGCCGACTCAATGAACCGGATAATGCTTAAGACGTCCTCGGAGTGAGAGAGGGTTCCACGCATTTCGTCAATCGCCTGGGACGTGTTGAGCTTGGAGCGAAGGAGCAAGCGGTAGGCGCGCTCGATGGGCTCGATGCGATCGGAAGAGAAGCCCTGGCGCTCGAGACCAACCGTATTCACGCCGTAGCAGCGGGTCTCGCGCGGGGCGACCACTTTCGAAAATGGCAGAACATCCTGCGTAATCACGGTGTGTGCTCCGACGTACGCGTAGCGGCCGACCCGGCAGAATTGATGCACGGGGCTGAAATTTCCGATGGTCGCAAAATCTTCGACGGTGACGTGGCCGGCCAAAGTCGCGCCGTTCACAAAAACAATCGAGTTGCCTACCTGGCAATCGTGGCCGATGTGCGCGTACGACATGATGAGGTTGTGGCTGCCCACGCGCGTAACTCCGCCGCCCTTGATGGTGCCGCGGTTGACCGTGGAGAATTCGCGAAATTCGTTTGCGTCGCCCACCTCGAGCGAGACACGCTCGCCCCTGTAAGTCAAATCCTGCGGATCGCCACCCACGACCGCGAATGGGAAAACATGATTATCGCGGCCCAGCCGGGCCGGTCCGTGCACGACGGCGTGGTGATCGAGAACGCAGCCCTCCCCGAGCTCGACGTCGTCTCCGACGACAGCGTAGGGGGCAACGCGCGCGCCGCACCCAATCCGGGCGGAAGCCGAGACGATGGCCCGGGAATCAATTTCGCTCATCGAGTCTTCTCGAGGGCGGGAGCGGAGGGCTGGGGAGCGTTGACGTCGACCATCATGCACATCATCGTCGCCTCAGCGGCGAGGTCCGGTCCGACGTACGCTTTGCCTTCGATCTTGCAAAACGTGGTGCCGCGCCACGCAATCACTTCGACGACAACGCGAAGCTGATCTCCCGGGACAACGGGGCGGCGGAAGCGGGCATTATCGATCGCCACAAAGTAGAGCAGCTTGTTTTCGCGATCCTCGACTTCCCGCAGAAGCAGAAGTCCGCCCGTCTGCGCCATGGACTCGATGATCAGGACGCCGGGCATGATCGGTTTGGCGGGAAAATGGCCTTGAAAATAGGGCTCATTCATCGTGACGTTCTTGATTCCGACAATGCGCTTCTTGGGTTCCATTTCTTCGATTGCGTCGATGAGAAGAAATGGATAGCGGTGCGGAAGAATCTGCTGGATCCCGTTGATGTCGAGGATCATCGTTGGCCTCTGTTTGTTGTTGCCGTCATTTTCCATGGCGCACGTTACAGAACACGCGGTTTTCCCGGGCGAATCAAGCAATTCTATACGAAAACCGCAACGGGGCGAAACGGGCGTTGCCGGTGGTTGTTGCGGCTGATAGCATACGCCCGCGATGGGCGATGAAATTCGAATGCGCGAGATTTTGCGCTATTTGCAAGGGCGGCAAGCGCAAATGCTCCGGCTGCTCGGCCAGTTTGTGCGGCGCGAATCGCCGAGTCACGACAAACGCGCAGTGGACGGCTTCGCGCAGATGGTGGCCGAAGCATGGCGGCGGCAGGGCGCGCAAGTTCAGATCCTGCGGCGGAGGAGCCGGGGGAATCACGTCCGAGCGGAGATGTGGCTGGGGAACGGCCGGCCGCGTGGACAGCTTCTAGTGCTAGGCCATCTCGATACGGTCTACCCGTTGGGGACAATCGCGAAGATACCCTTTCGCGTCTCGGGCGGACGCGCATGGGGGCCCGGGACATTTGATATGAAGGGCGGGCTCGTGCAGGCGCTTGCGGCGGCGAGTGCGTTGCGGGCCGTCAAGATTCGCCTGAAGAAACGAATCGTTTTCCTGTGGAACTCCGATGAAGAAATCGGGAGCGACTCGTCCCGCCGCTTGATCGAAACGGAAGCGCGGAGAAGCGATGCCGTATTCGTCCTCGAGCCGGCGTTCGGCAAGCGCGGTGACCTGAAGACGGCACGCAAAGGCGTGGGGACGGCCGAAATCGTCGTGACCGGGCGCTCCGCGCATGCGGGCATTGATCCCAAAAGCGGCGTGAACGCAGTTCACGAGCTGGCCTTGCAGATTGCGCAGCTCGCAAAGATCAACGAGGCAAGGCGCGGAATTTGCGTGCAAGCCACAGTCGTGGCCGGCGGCACTGTATCGAATGTGGTGCCGGAGCACGCGCGCGCAGAGGTCGATATTCGCTATGCGCGAGCGACGGATGCGATATCGCTTAATCGAAGGCTGCACGCTGTCCGCGCGATACTGCCGGGCGCCCGGGTGGAAGTTCGCGGAGGCGTAAACCGGCCGCCCTTGGAGCGCACACCTGCCGTGCAACAGCTTTTCCGGCACGCGCAATCGTTGATGCAGCAGATGGGATTGCCGCTGGGCGAGGCCGCGACAGGCGGTGGATCCGATGGGAATCTGACTGCAGCGCTTGGTATTCCGACACTCGACGGCCTCGGCGCCGTGGGGGATGGCGCGCACAGTCCGCAAGAGCACCTCGTGATTCGCGCGATGCCCGAGCGCGCGGCGTTGCTTGCAGGGTTGCTTGCGACGCTCTAATTCGCCTGCCCTCGCGAGGTGAAACTACTGCAGATATTCGTGTTTGAGATAAGCGACGGTTTGCTGTTGAAGATCACCGTAGTCGCAATGCAGCGTTTCACGTAGGGCGGCTTCGGACGACGGCGCGGTTGCAATCGCGTCGATTAGACGGCTCACGTCCGAAACCCCGCCCTGCTGAATCATCGATTCTACAACCGCCAGCGACCACGCGTACGCGAACGCCGCAGCATTACCGGACAGGCCCATCCACGAGCCCTCGAAGGAAGCGAGGCCGGGGATGCCGCCTTGCGAAGCAGCCGAAACGAGCGCCCCCGCCACAGAACTACTGCGCCGTCCTTCCATCCATTGCGCGAGGCCTTCCTGGAGCCAAGTTGGCGCGCGGCCGTGCGACTTCTGGGTAATGAAGCTGTGCGTGAGTTCGTGCCTTAGCTCGCGGGCCAGTTCGGGCGTGACGCCGTTGAGTCCTTGCACGGGAATTCGAATGCGTCCGTCGTTGAGCGCGCCGACCCAGCCGGGCGCTTGCGTAATGTCCGCGAACGCTTGGTTCGTATAGAGGATGACGCTGATTTGTTCGGGCGGCGTGTAATCGAGCTGTGATTCGAGATCGCGGAAGTCATCTTCCAACGCGCGCAGGATTCCCCGAGCCAGATCCGGCTGCGCTCCGCCATAGTATTTCAAATCGAAGTGGGCGGTTTCGCCTTCGCGGTAGCTTTCCTCTTCGGCTGCGTCCCTCTGGGCCTTCTCGAGCGCCTGCTCCACTTCGGGATCGGGATGGATCTTTTCCGCCAGCTTCCATTCCTCCACAGCGCGGTCCATTTTGTTTGCGCCGTAATACGCCCAACCTGTCAGCTTCGCGATGATCGCCGCGTTCGGACCGGAGTTGCCGTCAACGGAGCGGGCTCGCTCCAGGGGATCGAGAGCCGCCGTGAATTGGCTTTGGCGCAGGTAGAGAACGGCAAGGTTGAGCAGTAGCCCGACGTGATTCGGCGCGAAGATTAGCGCCTGGCGGTAGTGATCGATGGCGGCGTCCGTGTCGCCCTTGCCAGCCAGGAACTGTGCGGCTGCATAATGCGCCGCAGTCACCTTCGCGATTGCTTCCGCGCTGCCGGTGCGTGCATCCGTTTCGAGCTTCGCGAGATAAGCGAAATCGATCGAGTCGTCGTGAACGGTCAGCCGGAGAATATCTTCATATCCGCGAACGGGCTCGATCTGCGGCGCCGAAATTGGCGGCTGTGCAGCCGCGCCACCTGCCGACGAATACTGGAGATCATCCTTTTCGATGCGGGCAACGATCGATTTTGGAATCGACATTCGGCCCGCGGGAGTCTCGTAGCTGACGTGCGAAGGGTCTTCTATCACTACGGACGCGACGATTCGGCGCCCATTCTTCAGGACGATGGTGTCCGCGAACGCAGAGCTTGCCGCCAGCAGAGCGAGAGTTAGCGCGAGTGGGCGAAAATGCACGATTCATTTTACCCGCCGGATTACAAGCACAACCCTGGCGCTTTCCTGCGCATGTCCTAAGGTGTACAGTCAGTTTATGCCGCACTTCGCGCGATGTTCTCCTCTCGCAGTGTCCCTGCTTGCGTGCGCCGTGTGCTGCATCGCCGTTGCCGCACCCGGGAACGCGCGCACGTTGCCCGCGCAAGTGCCCGATGTGTCGGCGCCGCCCGGCCAGCAAGACGTTCCGACGGAGCCACGGGCCCTTTACCAGGCCCTGAATGCGCTTCGTCCCGACACGACGCGAGTGTATTCCGTGCGCTCGGTGACCCTGCGGCGCGACGTCATCAATCTCACGCTCGACGATGGCAAGCTCGCGTTTTTCCGCCCGCTGGGAGGCCAGGTGACCGGCATCGTCTTCGTGGGACAGGGTCACGTCATTGCCACTCCGCATGATCCGGGCGAACGGCGCTCACTCGCTCAGTTCGTCGGCGTTCCGATACTCGATCAAAGCTTTTCGAGGGCCTATCTGCGGTTTGACGACGATACTGCCGGCGAAGTCGAGAAGGAATTGCGCGATTCGGGAGCGGTGGCAACCGCTGACCCGACGTTTGGCGGCGACTGGGAAACTTTGTGCGCCAATGTCAACCCATGGCATTCGCTGCGGATCCTGGTCGATCGCCTGTCCACGGAGCCCATCCCTTACTTCTATGCGGGCATTCTCAGCAACGCGATGGGGCCCATGGACATGCTGGTTGACGGCAGACGATACGAGCAGGTGCTCTTCGGCCAGCCGCGGCGGTCGGAAGGCTCGCAGTCTTACGATATCTGGGCGTCGTTCCATGCAATGGGCTCCGCGACTGCGCCGGAGAACTTTGTTCCCGTCGACTACAGGATTGAGACCAACATAGCTGACGATCTGTCGCTCGATGGGGTCACGGCCTTGCATGTGAGAGTCGCCAGAGGCGGGCAGCGGGTCGTGCCGGTGGAACTCTCGCGCAATCTTGCCGTCTCCGGCGTGAAGGAGAGCGACGGCCAGCCTCTCATCTATTTTCAAAACGAGGACCTCAGCCAACGCCAGATCGCACGGCGTGGAAATGACACGGTTTTCGTGATCCTGCCGGCTCCCGCTCGTGCCGGCGACGAGATTCACCTGGTGATTGCCTACCATGGCAGCGTGATCAGCGACGCCGGAAACGGAGTGCAATATGTCGGTGAGCATCAGAATTGGTATGCCCACCTGGCAGGGATCGACCATTTTGTTCCTTTTGATCTGAACTTTCGCTGGCCCAAGCGCTTTGTGCTGGTAGCGACCGGAACGAAGGTCGAATCGAAGGATGACGGAGATTTCATGACGGGCCACTGGCGGTCCGATGTGCCGTTCGTGGTCGCGGGATTCAACCTCGGCCAATACGAGACACAAACCGCCGGCGATGGCAGCCCCGCCATTGACCTGTACGCGAACCGGCAACTGGAAAACGCGATCCTTGCGCGCCTGGCCGAACGCGCGAGAGGCATTCCGTTGATGCCGCCTTCGGTTCGGCCCCCTTTTGTTAACTCACTGCCGGATCCAACCTTCGAGCCGAGCCCAGCAGGAGTGCTCAACAATTTGGGCAAGGAGATTCGCGACGCGATTCATTTCTACGAGACCCTGAACGGTCCCTTTCCGTTCCGTGAACTCGACGTCTCGCAGATTCCCGGGACAGTCGGGCAAGGCTGGCCCGGCCTCGTTTACCTCTCGACATACGCGTTCCTCCCGCCCGAGGCCGGACAGCGCGCCGGTATCACCGAACGAAGCCAGGCTCTGGCACGCGACATCATGCCGTTCCATGAAGTGGCTCATCAATGGTGGGGAAACGTGACCGTTTCAGCCAGCTACCGCGACGTTTGGATTCAGGAAGGAATGGCGAATTATCTTTCGCTGCTGTACGCCGACAGCCGCAAGTCCAAGGATCGAATGAGCACATGGCTGGAACGCTACCGTTCGGAGCTGACGGCGCGGGCTCCGCTCACCGGCGAAACCATCGAGGAATCAGGGCCCTTGACGCTCGGCTATCGGCTCGAGTCGTCGAAGAATCTGAACGCCTATGACACCGTGATCTATGACAAGGGCACATGGGTGATGCACATGATTCGCGAGTTGCTCTGGGATCCGCGCGCGAAGGATCCTGACGCTCGCTTTCATACGCTTCTGCAGTCAATCCTGACGCAGTACCGCTTCCAGCCTCTTTCGACCGCGGATTTTCAGCGGGCGGTGGAGGCGGAGATGACCCCTTCGATGGATCTCGAAGGCGGCCACTCCATGAATTGGTTCTTCGACGAATGGGTAAAGGCAACTGGAATTCCCCACTACACCGTTCAGTTTGAAGCCAAACCGCACGGAAAGGAATTTCTCGTAACCGGCAAGCTCGAGCAAGACGCCGTGGACGATGTATTCACAGCTCCGGTACCTCTCTACGCGGTCCGCAGTGGGGAGAAGCCCGAGCATCTGGGAGTTGTGGTCACCACCGGGCCAGAAACTCGCTTTCGCTTCGTTTCCCGGTTCCGGCCCTCCCGCCTCGCGATTGATCCCCAGCTCACTTTGCTGTGCGTGACCGACTGAATCGATTTTTCCAAAAAGAAAAACGTCCGCGCCTTTTTTCAACACTCAAAATTTTCTTGCCTTTCAACTTGCGCCGATTGCATCCAGGTCTTATCCTAATTGGCGTCCCGAGCGACCCTGGGTCAGCAGAAATCGGTCCCGGCCCTAAAGGCGCAGAAAACCACGCGCAAAACATAGCGGCGCTCAGGACCCCGAACCGACGCCCCGCGGGGTGCAGAGGCGTTAGGTTCCGCGAGCCGGATGCCCCTTTCTACCGTTCGCAGCTACCGCAGAACTTCCGGGGACGTTAGTGGATCCTGAGGGTTCACAAAACATAGTTGACGGTCAGCGGCAAGACCTGCTCCTCGAGCCAGGACACACCCTTGCAACTGTAACCGACAAGATCAGCTCGATCGTTCTGACGCAAGGAACGAAAAAGGGCTGGATGTTCGGTTTTGCGGCGGCGCTGGCGCTGCTGTTCCTGTTGAATGGGGCGGTCGGATACCTCTTCGTCAAGGGCGTGGGAATTTGGGGCATCAACATTCCCATTGCCTGGGCGTACGCCATCACGAACTTCGTTTGGTGGATCGGAATCGGTCACGCCGGAACCTTGATTTCCGCAATTCTCCTGTTGCTGCATCAAAAGTGGCGCACTTCCATCAACCGGTTCGCCGAAGCCATGACGATTTTTGCCGTGGCATGCGCGGGCATGTTCCCGCTGCTGCACATGGGCCGCCCATGGCTGTTCTTCTATCTCTTGCCCTATCCGAATCCGATGTGGCTATGGCCGCAGTTCCGCAGCCCGCTCGTGTGGGACGTCTTTGCTGTGTCGACTTATGCGACCGTTTCGGTCCTCTTTTGGTTTGTCGGGTTGATTCCCGACCTCGCTACCCTTCGCGACCGCACCAAGAATCGAGCGGCGCAAATCATTTACGGGTTCTTGGCGATGGGCTGGCGCGGCTCGGCGGTGCACTGGTCGCGCTACGAGACGGCTTCCCTACTGCTGGCAGGCTTGGCCACTCCCCTGGTGGTTTCGGTCCACACCGTAGTGAGCTTCGACTTCTCGATTGCCATTGTCCCGGGCTGGCATAGCACGATTTTCCCGCCTTACTTCGTTGCGGGCGCCATTTACTCCGGTTTCGCGATGGTGCTCACTCTGGCGATCCCGATCCGAAAGTATTACCACCTCGAGGATCTCGTCACGATGCGCCATCTCGACATCATGGGCAAGGTGATGCTCGCCACGGGCGTGATCGTGGCGTACGGCTACATGATGGAAACATTCATGGCGTTCTACAGCGGAAATTCTTTCGATCGCTACATGATCATGAACCGAATGGTGGGGCCGTATGAATACGTCTACTGGACTCTGATTGCCTGTAACATCGTGATTCCGCAGGCTCTGTGGTTCGGGAAGGTCCGGCGCAACGTGACGGCGCTTTTCATTATTTCTCTGGTCGTGAACGTGGGGATGTGGCTCGAGCGATTTGTAATCATCGTCGTAAGTCTCCATCGCGAATACTTGCCTTCGAAGTGGGACATGTTCTATCCGACTCGGTGGGACTGGGCGATCTTTGCCGGCTCCTTCGGACTGTTTTTGACGCTCTTTTACTTGTTCGTCCGGTTCCTGCCGATGATTTCGATCGTCGAGGTGCGCTCGCTCGTGCACGAAACCGAAAAAGAGGGGGCTGCGTAGGCAGAAGACGACGAGCTCATGCCACAGATTTTTCATCACAGCACGAACTTCATCTCGCGCATGTCGATTTATGGCGCGGTCCTGATTATCGGAGGACTCGCGTATGCGCTCTACACGGTGGCGTTGTCGCCGTGGTACACCGAGCAGAACGTATCGCGGGAGCAGCCGGTGCCGTTCAGCCACCGGCATCACGCGGGAGAACTCGGCATCGATTGCAGGTACTGCCATACTTCGGTGGAGAAATCCTCATTTGCGGGCCTGCCGCCGACGCAGACGTGCATGTCCTGCCATTCGCAGATTTGGACGAATGCATCCATGCTCGAGCCTGTTCGCGCGAGTTACCGCGATGACGTTTCCATTTCGTGGACGCGGGTGAATGCCCTCCCGCAATTCGTTTATTTCGATCACAGCATTCATGTCAGCAAGGGCGTCGGCTGCACGACGTGTCACGGCCCCGTCGCCGATATGCCCTTGATGTATCGCGCGGGCACCCTCTACATGTCCTGGTGCCTCAACTGCCATCGCCAGCCCGAGGCCTTCGTGCGCCCGAAATCGGAAGTCTTTAACCCGTATTATCAGCCGCCGTCGTCCCTCCATCCGGTAACGTTCGAAGGCAAGTCGTACACGAATCAGGAGCTTCTGGGACGCCAACTCGTGAAGGAATACAAAATTGCCAGCCTGCAATACTGTTCCACGTGTCACCGGTGAAGGCGAAAGATGAGCTCCGAGTCCAAATCGACTGAGTTGACCAACCTCAACGCCATGCGGGCGAAGCTCGACGCAAGCGCTCGCAAACCCGAGTGGCGCAGCCTTCAGGAGCTGCAGAACAGCAAGGAGTACCGCTCGTTCCTCGAGAACGAATTTCCCGCGAATGAAAGCGGCCTGGACGTCGACAGCGGCAGCCTCGACCGGCGCGACGTTCTGAAAATCATGGCTGCCTCGGCGGCCATGGCCGGTCTCAGCGCCTGCACGAAGCTGCCAACCGAGAAAATCGTTCCGTACGTACGAGCACCCGAAGAAATCATTCCGGGCAAGCCGCTCTTCTACGCGACGTCGATGCCGCTGCAAGGTGTCGCCACGGGCCTGCTCGTCGAAAGCCACATGGGCCGGCCCACGAAAATCGAGGGGAATCCCGATCATCCGGGAAGTCTCGGCGGAACGGACGTATTTCTTCAGGCGTCGGTCCTGGGCGTTTACGATCCGGATCGCTCGCAGACTGTCTTCTTCGAAGGCCGCATCAGCACCTGGCAGACGTTCGTCGCTGAGATGGGAAATTTACAGACGACACTTGGGCCGACGGGCGCAGGCGTGCGCATCCTGACCGAGACGGTTTCGTCGCCGACGCTCGCTGCGCAAATTCGCAAGCTGCTCCAGCAGTTCCCCGAGGCCAAGTGGTATCAGTACGAACCGTGCGGCGGGGACAACGCGCGCGAAGGCGCACGTATGGTGTTCGGCAGGCCGCTGAACACCGTATATCGCGTCGACCAAGCCAAGGTAATTGTCTCCCTCGACTCAGACTTTCTTGTCTCCGGTCCGGGACACGTGCGGTACACGCGCGAATTTTCCTCGCGCCGCAACATCGAGAGCCCGTCGACTGAGCTGAACCGGCTCTACGCGATTGAGAGCATGCCCACGAGCACAGGCGCAATGGCCGATCATCGCCTGCGGCTGCGCTCCAGTGACGTCGAGGGCTTCGCGCGCCACCTCGCATCCGCGATTGGCCTCGCGATTCCCAATTCGACAGCCGGCGGCCAGCCGCCCGACGGCCGGATTGCCTCGATCGCGCGCGATCTTCAGAAATCACGCGGAGCCTCGCTGATCATTGCGGGCGAGACTCAGCCGCCCATCGTCCACGCTCTTGCGCACGCAATGAACGACGCCCTTGCGAACGTCGGGAAAACCGTCCAATACACGGAGCCGCTTGAGCCGAATCCGGTAAATCAGGCGGAGTCCTTGCATGACCTGGTAGGCGAGCTGAACGACGGCAAAGTAAAGCTGCTCGTCATTCTCGGCGGCAATCCGGTCTACGACGCGCCTGTCGATTACAACTTTGGCTTTGCATTGTTGAAGGCGGAAACGCGAATTCATTGCGGCCTCTATCAAGATGAGACGGCCGATCTGTGCAATTGGCATATTCCCGCGGCGCACTACCTGGAATCCTGGGGCGACGCGCGTGCCTACGACGGCACGGTGGGCGTCATTCAGCCGCTGATTGCGCCGATCTACGACGGCCACACGTTTCACGAAGTTGTCAGCACGCTCACTCCAGACACCGGAAAAACTTCGCACGATTTGGTCAAGGAATACTGGCAGAGCCAGCGCCCGGAAAAGGGCCAGGCGTTCGAAGCATTTTGGGAACGCTCTCTGCATGACGGCTCGATGGCCGGCACCGCGTTGCCGGCCGTCTCGGCGCCGCTCCGTTCGGATTTCATACGGCAGATGCAGCCGGGCGAACCGACGCCGGCGAACGAGCTTGAACTTGTCTTCCGCCCGGATCCCACGATTCTCGACGGCCGGTTCGCAAATAACGGCTGGCTGCAGGAAACGCCCAAGCCGATCACGCGGCTCACCTGGGACAATGCCGCGATGATGAGCCCCGCAACCGCCGTGCATCATGGCCTCACGCACGGGGACTATGTCACTCTGCGTTGCGGTGGACACGAATTGAAGGCCGGCGTCTTCCTAACGATCGGCCACGCCGAGAACGCCGTCACCCTGCATCTTGGTTACGGTCGCCGCCGCGCCGGCAACGTCGGCACCGGTCCCGGCTTCAACGCTTATTTCCTTCGCACATCGGCGGCTCCCTGGATCACGCGTGGATTGCAGATCGAGAAGACGGGAAAAACCTACGCCTTCGCCTCCGTTCAGCATCAGTGGGTCATCGACAACGAAGGAACCGAGTCCGACGACGAGAGCGTGAACGCATTCCGCAGGGATCTCGTGCAGGTCGCCACCGTCGACGAATTCCGCCGCGACCCGAAGTTCGCCCAGGTTCCGGAGGCCACCGAATCGAAGGATCTGTCGCTCTACCCCAATTTCGAATATCCCGGGTACGCGTGGGGCATGACGATTGACCTGAATCGCTGCGTCGGATGCAACGCCTGCGTTGTGGCTTGCACCTCCGAAAACAATGTGGCCGTCGTCGGCAAGGACCAGGTCATGCGCGGCCGCGTCATGCACTGGATTCGCATTGACACCTACTTCCACGGTGGACTCGAAACTCCCGAAATGTACTTCGAGCCTCTGCCCTGCATGCAATGCGAAAACGCCCCGTGCGAATACGTCTGCCCCGTCGGAGCCACCTCCCACAGCGCCGAAGGCCTGAACGATATGACGTACAACCGCTGCGTCGGCACGCGCTACTGCTCGAACAACTGCCCCTACAAAGTGCGCCGCTTCAATTTCTATCTCTATTCCGACTACAAGACGCCCAGCCTCTATGGTGTGCGCAATCCGAATGTCACGGTGCGTAGTCGCGGCGTGATGGAGAAGTGCACCTACTGCGTGCAGCGAATCAATGCCGCAAAGATTCGGTCTGAAGAAGAAAATCGCGTCGTCCGCGACGGCGAAATTCGGACCGCGTGCCAGCAGGCTTGCCCCGCCGAAGCGATCGTTTTCGGCAATATCAACGACAAGAAGAGCCAGGTCTCGCAGTTGAAGGCTCAGTCCCGGAACTATGTGTTGTTGGCTGACCTGAATACGCGCCCGCGCACCAGCTATCTCGCGCGTGTGCGCAATCCAAATCCGGAGTTTCGCGACTAGCTCATGAAGCGCAAGGCAATTTACGGTTTGCTGGCGGAGTTCGAGACGCCCGAACAGGTGCTCGAAGCAGCTCGGCGCACGCGCTCCGCTGGATTCAAGCGTATCGACGCGTTTTCGCCGATTCCCGTCGAAGGTCTCGCCGAAGCGGTCGGCTTCAAGAGGACCGTTCTCCCGCTCCTCGTCTTGATCGGCGGCATCCTCGGCGGCCTCACGGGCTTCTTCATGTGCTACTACGCCAACGTCATCAGCTTTCCGCTAAATATCGGCGGCAGGCCATACAACAGTTGGCCTTCCTGGATTCCCATCACTTTCGAGTTGACCATTCTCGGCGCCGCTCTCACCACTGTCTTTGGGATGCTCGCGCTGAATGGCATGCCGACTCCGTATCACCCGGTATTCAACGTCGCGCGATTCGCTCTTGCGTCCACCGACCGCTTTTTCCTGTGCATCAAGGCGCGCGACAAGAAATTCGATTTGGCCCAAACGAAGGCTTTTCTCAACGGCCTGAACCCTCATGGAGTATTTGAGATTGAAGTCTGAGACCTCCAAATTCGCGCGCAGAAGCGCCTCGCATCACCCGGCTACTCCGGTAGCGGCCGCCGGCAGGATGATGATGCTCTGCCTGGGCGTGATTGCCTTCGCGCTCGCGGGCTGTCGCCTCGACATGCACATTCAGCCGAAGTATCTCCCCGAGCAGCCGACCGATTTCTTCCACGATGGCCGCTCGGAGCGCCAGCCCGTTCCCGGAACCATTGCCCGCGGCCATCTCCGGCTCGATGAGCTGCTCTACACCGGAAAAGAAAATGGCGTGGTGTCGAATCGCTTTCCCTTCCCCATCACGCGCGCCGATCTCGAGCGCGGCCGCGAGCAGTTCAACATCTTCTGCACGCCGTGCCACGATTACACAGGCAACGGCGACGGCATGATCGTCCAGCGCGGCTTTCCGCGCCCGCCGTCGTATCACATCGACCGTCTTCGAAATGCGCCCGTCGGTCATTTCTTCGACGTGATGACCAACGGCTTCGGCGCGATGTATAGCTACGGTTCGCGCGTCGATCCCGAAGACCGCTGGCGCATCGCCGCGTACATCCGCGCCCTGCAGTTGAGCCAGCACGCGAGCATTCAGGATGTTCCTCCGGATCAGCGGCAGAATCTCGCAGCGCCGGGGCAAACTTCGTCGACGGGGCCCGGTGCCCCTGATGCAGGCGCAAAAGGCGCGGCGCAGGAAAACCAATGAACTTCCCGGAGACACTTCGGCCAAAAGTAGACCGCGCTCAGAGAATCGCGCTGATTCTCGGCCTCGTCGGCCTTCTCCTGTGCATTCCTTTCGGCCTGCATTCCCGGGAGCAATTTTTCCATTCGTATCTTTTCGCCAATGTCTTCTGGCTCGCAATTCCCATCGGCTGCGTCGCGATTTTGATGATGCACCACTTGACGGGCGGCTGGTGGGGCTACCCGATTCGCCGCCTGCTCGAAGCGGGCGGCCGGACGATCTGGCTGATGGCTCTGCTCTTCATCCCTCTCTTTTTCGGGCTGTCGCACCTCTATCCATGGGTGGGCCACAAACGGCCCTACATGAATCCCGGATTCTTCACGGTCCGCGCCGTCATCTATTTCGCGATTTGGCTGCTGCTGGCCTTTCTGCTCAATCGCTGGTCCCGCGAGCAGGACGACACCGGCAATCGCGCCGTTGCCGGACGAATGGAAGCGATGAGCGCTCCCGGATTGATCCTGTGGGGAATCGCCGTCACGTACTCCTCCGTCGATTGGGTCATGTCCATCGAGTCGCACTGGTTCTCTACCATCTACGGAATGCTGTTCATGGTTGTTGCCGCCCTTACAGCCATGTGCTTCATCGTTTTCATTCTTCGGATGCTTTCCGATGTTGAACCGCTGAAGGATTGCGTCACGCCTGCGCAGTACAACGATCTCGGCAATCTCATCCTGGCCTTTCTGATGCTGTGGGCCTACCTGTCCTTTTCCCAATTTCTGATTATTTGGCAGGGAAACCTCAAGGACGAAATCCCGTGGTACCTGACTCGCGCCTACGGTGGCTGGGGCGGAATCGCCGTCGTTTTGATGATCCTGAACTTCGGGATTCCCTTTCTCTTGCTGCTTCAGCGGCCCGTGAAAAGAAAGCTGCGCACTCTTTCCATTCTCGCCGCCGCGATTGTCTTCATGAGCATGATCGACGTCTACTGGCTGATCGTTCCGGGCTTCCCCGATGAGGCCCACGGCCCGTATTTTCACCCGCTCGATTTCTTCGCCATTATCGGAGTCGGCGGTCTGTGGATCGCCGCATTCCTCTGGGAAGTGAAGAAGATGCCGCTGCTGCCTCAGCACGATCCGCGCTTTGAAGGAGAGCTCGAACATGAGCACGGAGACTGAGCACAAGCCCAACCGGGAGGAAGGCTACGAGCGCCGCGACGTTAACGTCCGCGCCCTGCTCACGTTCGCGATAGGTCTGGCCGTGCTGGTTATCGTCGTCTTTTTCGCGATGAGATGGACCTTCAATTTCCTCTCGGCCAAAGAGCCCCTTGGCCCGCCGCCGACGCCTTTCGAAAATGCGCGCGTCATTCCTCCTTCGCCCCGGTTGCAAGTCCATCCGCGGCAGGATTTGAGATCGTATTGCGACGGTCAGCTCAGCGAGCTGAATAGCTATGGCTGGGTCGACCAGCAGGCTGGCGTCGTGCGCATTCCGATCGACCGCGCGATGGACGAGATTTTGCGCCAGGGATTGCCCGCCAGGCCCGCCGGAGAAGCTACCAGTGTGGCTGAGTCGAAGGCGCCGGTGGGAACTGTTCTGGCGCCGGGACCTGAGGGCATCGGCGGCCCGTGCTCCTATCTCTTCGACAAG
This sequence comes from Candidatus Limnocylindrales bacterium, assembly GCA_035501415.1. GTDB lineage: Bacteria > Acidobacteriota > Terriglobia > Acidiferrales > UBA7541 > Palsa-295. The sequence continues at coordinate 343,325 of DATJWH010000028.1, forward strand.
GATTCGAGTGCCGGTCCTCGATGAGGGACGGCTTTCAGGAGTTTGTTGTGGTGAAGGAAGGAAAGGTAGAAGTGAAATCAGGAAATAGCTTGCGAACTTCGCTTCGTGGTGCGGTTGCCGCGAGGCATCTTGCCTGCTTCGTTCTGCTGGTCGCCGCCTTGCTTGTCCCGAGTATCGCCTCGGCCCAGTTGGACGACCCGATTCAGAATATCGGCGTGCGCCCCGAGTTGCTCAAGGATGTCGGCGTCGACCAGAAGCTCAACCAATCGATTCCGTTGAACCTGACTTTCAACGACGAGCATGGAAATCCCGTTGTGCTCCGGCAATTCTTCGGCAACAAGCCGGTGATTCTCTCGCTCGTCTATTACAGCTGCCCGATGCTGTGCACGCAGATTCTGAATGGCCTCGACGAAAGCCTGAAGAACATCTCTCTCGACCTCGGCAAGGACTACACCGTCGTGACGCTCAGCATCGATCCCACGGAGAGGCCTGTGCTCGCCTCGGCAAAGCACGAGCTGTACACAGGAATGTACGGCCGGCCCGGCGGAGCGGCTGGGTGGCATTTCCTCACTGGCGAAGAATCGCAGATCAAGCAGTTGGCGGCCGCCGTTGGATACCGCTACGCGTATGACCCGCAGTCGAAGCAATACGCTCATGCCAGCGTGATTATGCTGCTCACGCCCAGCGGTAAGATTTCCCGCTATTTCTACGGCATCAAGTATTCCGCGCGCGATTTGCGGCTCGGCCTCGTTGATGCTTCGAATGGGAAGATCGGCACTCCGGCCGACGCCGTTCTGTTGTTCTGCTATCACTATGATCCGGCGACCGGGAAATACGGCCTGATCATTTCGCGGGTCATTCAGCTCGCGGGCGTCTTGACCATCCTCCTCGTCGGAGGGCTCATCCTGATTCTGAGTCGCGGCGAGCATTACTCTTTGCCGCGCAGGCACGCATGACGCCGCCGATGCGCATGCACATCGTTTTCGCGGGAAGGCTATGACTGGACTGATTCAATCGGGGTTGCAATCGCTCGGCGCACTGGCGCTCATTCCCATTCGCCCGCCTGCCGCCTCGACGATTGCCGAGAACGTCGACCGGCTGCACTTCACTCTCACCGCCATTACGCTGTTTTTCACCGTCATCATCTTCTCTGCCATCTTCTACTTCATGGTCCGCTATCGCCGGCAGTCTGACGACGATCAGCCGCAACAGATCACCGGAAGCATTCCCCTGGAGATCGTCTGGACCGCGATTCCCACGCTGATCTGCGCCGTCATTTTCATTTGGGCCTCGGCGCTGTACGTGCGCAATTCTCGGCCGCCCACCGCCTCCACCGAGATTTTCGTCATCGGCAAGCAATGGATGTGGCATATCCAGCACCCGGAGGGAGTGCGCGAAATCGACGAGCTGCACGTGCCCGTCAACGTCCCCATCAAGCTCACTATGACTTCGCAGGACGTCATTCACGCCTTCTACATTCCCGCGTTTCGCGTCAAGAAGCAGGTCCTGCCGGGCCGTTACACTTCAATCTGGTTTCAGGCGACCAGGGTTGGCGTCTATCATCTCTTCTGCTCCGAATATTGCGGCGCCGAGCACTCCGAAATGATCGGCTGGGTCTATGTGATGACGCCCACGGACTATGCCGCGTGGCTCTCCGGTTCGATGAAGAGCGAATCCATGTCCCAGGCCGGCGAGCGGCTCTTCGATCAGCTCGGCTGCGCGGCCTGCCACAATCCAGACAACGCCGGGCGCGCTCCCTCGCTTGTGGGCCTTTACGGCAAGCCCGAGCACCTGAGGGACGGCTCGACCCGGACCGTCGATGAGTCGTTGATTCGCGAGGCGATCGTCAATCCGAATTCTGTGTTGCTGCCCAATTACCCGCCCATCATGCCCACATTCAAGGGCCAGGTGGACGAGGAGCAAGTCTTGCAGCTGATCGCTTACGTGAAGTCGCTCGGAAGTCAAGAAAGGACTCCAAGTAAATGAGTACGGCAGGCGCAGATCTCCCGGCAGCATCCTCCGGGTCGCAAGTCAACTACTTGAATGCCAGCTATGGCATCAAGTCGTGGCTCCTGACGACCGACCACAAGCGGATCGCTCTGCTGTACCTCGCCTCCATCACCTTCATGTTCCTGGTGGGCGGGATTGCCGCCGTGCTCATGCGCTTCAACCTCATCGAGCCTCAGGGCGCCCTGGTCCAGCCCGAGACCTACAACAAGCTGTTTTCCGTTCACGGCATCGTGATGGTGTTCTTCTTCCTGATTCCATCGATCCCTGCCGTGCTCGGTAATTTCCTGGTACCGATGATGATCGGCGCCCGCGATCTCGCATTCCCGCGTATCAACCTGCTCAGTTGGTACCTCTACATTACCGGCGCCCTTCTGATGCTCTACGCCATCCTTTCGGGCGGTGTCGACACTGGCTGGACCTTCTACACTCCGTACAGCACCACCTTTTCCCACACGCACGTCATCGCGGCGGTGCTCGGAATTTTTATCAACGGCTTTTCGTCGATTTTGACCGGCCTCAACTTCATCGTCACGATTCACAAAATGCGCGCGCCAGGCATGACGTGGTTCCGCATGCCCCTGTTCCTCTGGGCCATGTATGCCACCAGCGTAATCTTCATCCTGGGAACGCCCGTCATCGCCATCACTTTGTTCCTCATGGCGCTGGAACGGCTCCTCCACGTCGGCATCTTCGATCCTGCCCTCGGCGGCGATCCGCTTCTCTTCCAGCACCTCTTCTGGTTCTACTCGCACCCCGCCGTTTACATCATGATTCTTCCCGGCATGGGCGTGATCAGCGAGGTCATCACCTGCTTCTCCAAGAAAAAGATCTTCGGCTACAAGATGATCGCCTTCTCCAGCATGGCCATCGCGATCATCAGCTTCTTCGTTTGGGGCCACCACATGTTCGTCTCGGGACAATCGATTTACGCCGGACTGATCTTCTCCGTCCTGAGTTTCCTGGTCGCCATCCCCTCGGCCATCAAGGTTTTCAACTGGACGGCTACCCTCTATAAAGGCTCGATTTCCTACGACGCCCCGATGCTCTACGCTCTCGGCTTCATCGGCCTGTTCACGATGGGCGGCCTCACCGGACTTTTCCTCGCGTCCCTCGCCACCGACGTCCACCTCAACGGCACCTATTTCATCGTCGCCCACTTCCACTACATCATGGTTGGCGGCGCAGTGATGGCCTATCTCGGCGGCATTCATTACTGGTGGCCGAAAATAACGGGACGCCTCTATCCCGACGCCTGGGCTCGCTTCGCCGCTCTCGTGATTTTCGTTGGCTTCAACCTCACCTTTTTCCCGCAATTCATGCTCGGCTATCTCGGCATGCCGCGCCGCTACGCCGTCTATCCTGCCGAGTTTCAGGTGCTGAACGTGATGTCGTCCGCCGGCGCATCGATTCTCGGCATCGGCTACCTGATTCCGCTCATCTACCTGATTTGGTCCATGCGCTACGGCCCCATCGCCGGCCCGAATCCGTGGGGCGCCACCGGCCTCGAGTGGCAAACGCCCTCGCCGCCGCCGACCGAAAACTTTGAGGAGATTCCAGTCGTGACCGAGGAGCCTTACAACTATCCCGGATCTCAGGCGGTGGTTCGTGGCTGAACTGGCTGCCCCATCTCCGCTCCACGACGCGCACGCCGATCACTCGCATCAGTTCGAGGACCGCGAGCAGCAGCGCGAAGCCGGCACCCTCGGCATGTGGGTCTTCCTCGTCACCGAAATCATGTTCTTCGGCGGATTGTTTTGCGCCTACGCCATCTACCGCTCGCTGCATCCGCAAGCCTTCGAAATCGGCAGCCACCTGCTCGAAGTCAAGTTTGGAGCCACGAACACCGCAGTCCTTATCTGCAGCAGCTTGACGATGGCCCTCGCCATCCATTCCGCCCAGACCGGCAAAAGCAAGTCCACGGTCATCACTTTCCTCGTCCTCACCATGCTTCTCGGCCTCACTTTCCTCGGCGTCAAATTTTATTTCGAGTGGTATCACGACTTTCTCGAAGGCATCGTTCCCGGTATCGCGTTCAAGAATCATGCCGAGTGGGGCGCCAACGCTCCACAGGTCCAGATGTTCATGGTTTTCTATTTCTTCATGACCGGCGTCCACGCCCTGCACATGATCGTGGGCGTTGGCATTCTCACGGTCTTGACCATCATGGCCGCCCGCGGCCGCTTCTCGCCCCGCTACTTCGCTCCGCTTGAAATCAGCGGCCTGTACTGGCACTTCGTCGATATCATCTGGATCTACCTCTTCCCGCTCCTCTATCTTGTCGGCGGCCGGTACTCCACGGGAGGACACTGATGTCCGAGCATATTGTTCCGGTCAAGATTTACGTCTTCGTGTTCATCGCTCTCCTCATTCTCACCGGGCTCACCACCGGCGTGGCCTACATTGACCTCGGCCCCTTCAACACTGTCGTCGCTCTCGCCATCGCCGCCGTAAAGATGATGCTCGTCGTTCTTTTCTTCATGCACGTCAAATACAGTTCCGGCATGACGCGCCTGGTCGTTCTCGCAGGGCTTTTCTGGCTCGCGATTTTGCTCTCCTTCACACTCGCGGACGAACTCACCCGCGGCTGGACTCCTGTTCCCATGCCCTGGAGTCCCAGCATGCTGCTTCCGTTTGTCCTGTCGATTTTCTAAGGCAGAAGTCCGCGGGAACCGCGGACACCATCATCCAAATCCGAGCGGGTATATTTTCTAGGCTTCAGTTCGGTTGGGTTTGACTCTCGGAGAAGTGCCGCCACAGCAGGTAGCCCGCCACAGCTGCCGTTCCAATGACGATTAGCTTCCAGACGAGGTGATCGTTGTACGCTGAGGTCACGCCGACCTGGCCTTGCGCGGGCGTCGCATCCGCGTTCGCTACGAGCGAAACGTCGTAAGATTTCCCGGCGGGCACCAGCAATTGCTGCCCGCCGCGCTCCAGCAGCAAGTCGCCATGATACGCGGAGACCACCATCTCCTTCGGCCCCGCGATCGTCACCTGCCCGTAGGCGGGCAGGCCATTCGCCGCCCGAACGGTTCCCTCCGGCGTCTCCAGCTCCAGCTCGTGCGCCGTCAGCGACGAAAATCCCACCGTCCCGCGCACCACCGCCGCTCGCAGCACGTCGCCGTTCTGGGTTAGGTTGGCGGCGCTCGACGACAGCAGGTAAACCTGCCCCGTCCCTACCCGCAGCCGCAGCGTGCCGCCCATCTGCGTATCGACGGAATCGCCTGCGTACACGGTCGCGCCGGTGGCAGCGTCTGCCGTTCCTACATGGGCTTGATCTGCAAGGGCTATTGTGCCGAATGGCTTGTCTGCGGCTTGGATCGGCAGGTTCAACATTCCCGCCGTGATCAGAGCGATCAGAAGGCAGCGGCAAGAAAATCGCAAAGGGCTTCCTCCCAAGGGCTGCGCAACAAATCTAGGCGCGGCGGAAGCCTATGTCAATACTAGAAACACCTTGCGCGATAAAATCTCGTGGAAGGCCCTTTGGCAAGTCGTTTGCTCCCGGGCTCAGTGAGCCCCGCCGCCCAGCTCCCGCACGATGTCCCCAACAAACGCCTTCGCGTCCCCGAACAGCATCAGCGTCTGATCCATATAATAGAGTGGGTTGTCGATGCCGGCGAACCCCGGATTCATGCTCCGCTTGATCACCATCACCGTGTGCGCCTTGTCCACGTCGATGATCGGCATGCCGTAGATCGGGCTGCTCGCGTCTGTTCGCGCGGCCGGATTCGTCACATCGTTTGCGCCGATAATCAGCGCCACATCCGTTTGCGGCAGGTCTGAGTTCACGTCGTCCATATCCAACAGCCGGTCGTACGGTATGTCCGCCTCGGCCAGCAGCACGTTCATGTGCCCCGGCATTCGCCCTGCCACCGGATGAATCCCGAACTTCACGTCCACTCCCCGCTTCGTCAGCACGTCAAACAGCTCGCGCACCTTGTGCTGCGCCTGCGCCACCGCCATCCCGTACCCCGGCACGATTACCACCTTGCTCGCGCTCCCCAGGATTGCCGCCGCCTCTTCGGCCGACGCGCTCCGCACCGTCTTCTCTTCCGCCGTGCCTGCGGCCTTCGCCTGCACCTGTCCGAACGCCCCGAACATCACGTTCGTGAACGACCGGTTCATCGCCTTGCACATAATCACGGACAGGATGAACCCCGACGACCCGTCCAGCGCGCCCGCCACCACCAGCACCTTGCTGTTCAGGACGAATCCCAGCAGCGCAGCCGAAAGCCCCGCGTACGAATTGAGCAGCGAAATCACGGTCGGCATGTCCGCGCCGCCGATGGGCGTCACCAGCAGCACGCCGAAGAACAGCGCCACGCCCACCATCACTGGAAACAGGTGCGTATATTCCGGATGCACCACCATGATCAGCGCGATTACGATTGCCGCGGCCAGCGTCGAAAGGCTTACCACGTTCTGCCCGCGGTACGTGATGGGCCGCTGCGGCAAAATCTCCTGCAGCTTCCCCGCCGCGATCAGGCTCCCGGTGAACGTTAGCGACCCGATGATCACCTCGAGCCCGATCTCCACCATCCCGAACTTCGTCACCTGCGGCGCACGCACGTAATATTCGGCGATTCCGATCATCGTCGCCGAAAGCGCCCCGAACGCGTGGCTCAGCGCCGTCCGCTGCGGCACCGCCGTCATGTGCACCATGCCCAGCGGGATGCCGATGCCCGCGCCCACGATCAGCGCCACCACAATCCACTTGTACTGGACCAGTTCCGGATTGAAGAGCGTCGCGCCCACCGCGAGCGCCGCCCCAATCTCGCCCGCCAGCACGCCGTGCCTTGCCGTCACCGGCGAGCTCAGCCACTTCAGCGACAGAATGAACAATACGGCCGCGATCAGGTACGTGAAGTCGATGATCTGCTGGGCAGAGAACGAGTTCATGATTTCTTGGTCTTGCCCGTCTTGAACATGCGCAGCATCCGGTCCGTAATCAGGAATCCGCCCACCATGTTGCTGAACGACGCCGCCACCGCAATCACGCCCAGCACCGTCGCCAGCTTCGTTTCATGCCGCCCCGCGATGATGATCGCCGCCACCACCACGATCGCGTCCAGCGCGTTCGTCAGCGACATCAGCGGCGTGTGCAGCAGCGGCGAGACTCGCTTGATCACTTCGAATCCCACGAATCCCGCCAGGATGAACACGAAAAGATTTGAGATGAAATCCGATGGCACTCGCCACCTCCTACGTTTGCGCTGCCGCCACCGGCAGCGAGAAAAACTCCCGCACCCGCGCATTTACGATTTCCCCGCCCCGCGTTATCAAGGTGCTGCGAATGATTTCGTCCGCCACATCCAGCCGCGGCTTCCCGTCCTTCAGCAGATGCGTCAGAAACGCCGTCACGTTCCGCGCGTACATCTGGCTCGCGTGATACGGCACGCTGCTCGCCAGGTTCAGCCACCCGATGATCGTCACGCCGTGCTCCACCACTTTTTCGCCGATCTGCGTCAATTCGCAGTTTCCGCCGCGCTCCGCCGCCAGGTCCACGATCACCGACCCCGGCGCCATCCCCGCCACCATCTCCTTCGTCACCAGCACCGGCGATTGCTTCCCCGGAATCACAGCCGCCGTGATCACCACGTCGTTCTCCGCCACCACGCGCCCCAGCAGTTCGCGCTGCCGCGCATAAAACGACTCATCCTGCGCCCGCGCGTATCCGCCCGCGTCTTGCGCATCCTTCGCCTCGATTGGCAGCTCGACGAATCTCCCGCCCAGGCTCTGCACCTGCTCCTTCGCCGCCGGACGCAAGTCGTATGCGGACGTCACCGCCCCCAGCCGCCGCGCCGTCGCGATCGCCTGCAATCCCGCTACGCCCGCCCCGATCACCAGCACGCGTCCCGGCGTAATCGTTCCCGCCGCCGTCGTCAGCATCGGAAACAGCCGTGGTAGCGTGTCCGCCGCGATCAGCACCGCCTTGTATCCGCAAATCGTCCCCATCGACGACAGCGCGTCCATGCTCTGCGCTCGCGTCGTTCGCGGCATCAGCTCCACGCTGAACGACGTCACGCCCGCCCGCGCGATATCCTCGATCGTCTCGAGCGTCCCTAGCGGCCGCAGGAATCCGATCAAAATCTGTTCCCGCCGGTACAGCGGAACATCCGCCTTCCCCGTCCTGTCGTTCGAGCCGTTGCACAGCACCTGTACGATGATGTCGGCCGTGCCGAATACTTCCGCGCGGCTCCCCAGAATCTTTCCGCCCTTCGCCGTGTACTCTCCATCCGGGTAGCCCGCCTCGATTCCCGCATTCTTCTCGACAACCACGTCGAGTCCCGCCTTCTTCAGCATGGGAATCACGCTCGGCACCATCGACACGCGCCGCTCGCCCGGAAAACTCTCTCTTGGCACACCTACAATCATTCGCCTGTTCCGTTCCTAAAAAAACATGCTCGAAATTGCCCTACGGTCCTTCGCGAGGAAGCTTCAGAGGTCACCAGTCCACGCCCCTACTCCAAGACCCGCCATTCTATCCGCATTCTCTTCGAATTTCACCCGCTGATCGGCACTCCCATCGAGCTCTTTAGCAAAACCAGCACCGCTTGCTTCGGCCCCTTCTCCGAATCTGGGATCGGATCTTGCGAACCGCCGCTGCAGCTTCTCTGCTTACAGACCAAAATCCCTTGACAACCCGGTGGTCCGTCCTGGCAAGCTCCCTCAGCGGAGCCAGCGCATTTCCGTCGCCCATTTCTGCAAGCGAGTAAGCACACCAAAAGCGAACGTCTTTGGACCGATCTGCAAGATTTTGAAGCAGGATGCGGTGCGATTTCGGTCTGTGGTTATGTGCGAGCGACTCAGCGGCTTGCCCCCTGACCTCCGGATGCTCCCGCTTGTCCTTGAGCGAACTCTCAAGAGCCAGGATCGATGCCTTCCCATGCATTAGATTTAGCGCGTAGGCGGCCGCCGTTCGGTTCAAGACCCTTCTGCCATGCCTCAGAGTGCGAATTACTGCCGGCACCATGGTCGGGTCGTCTCGATTCCGAATCTCCTTTGCGGCCTCGTAGACATCGATCGACGACCGGCCATTGAGCCGCTCCACAAGACTCCGGGCTTTTGTCTTATTGATTCGGGAATTTCGCATCTCCTCGCGATGCTGCCATGTCCTCAGAAATTGTCAATGGAACGTGCATTGATCAGGCTATTGATGAACACTGATTTCTTACCGGGCTGGTCCTCCACGTTCCTGATCCCTCGCCCGCTGCGCTTTTGCGTTAGAATGTTGCCCGCTTTCGAGGCTCGCAATGATCCATCGCTTCGTCTTTCACAACGATCGCGTTCTTCCCATCGACCAGGTCCGCCTTTCGCCCGGCCAGGCCGGCCTCCTCAATGGCTGGGGGCTTTTCACCACGGTTCGCATCACCGAAGGCATTCCCTTCGCCTTCGAGCGCCACTGGAAACGCCTCGAGCGCGACGCGGTCCGCACCCATTGTCCCTTTCCATTCAACCAGGACGACGTTCGCGCGCATCTCTTCGAAGTCCTTCGTGCGAACCAGGTCCGCGAAGGATGCGCCCGCATCTATGCCGTCTACAATCAAGTCGGTTTCTGGCGCAGCGACGAAGATTTTCCGCGCGTCGACCTCATCCTCTACTCCGCCGGCCTGCCTTCCTACCGCGAACCGGCGCGCCTCGCACTCCGCGAACACGGACGCCACGCTGCTTCCCCGCTCGCCGGCGTGAAGGTCACTTCCTGGCTCAACAATGTCTGGAATCTCTACGAAGCGCAGCAGGCCGGCTGCGATGAAGTCGTTCTGCTCAATGAGCGCGGCCAGGTCGCTGAGTGCACTGCCGCCAACATCTTCTGCGCGCGCAGCGGCCGCGTCTTCACTCCGCCGCTCAGTTCCGGCTGCCTAGAAGGCATCACGCGCAGCGTCTTGCTCGAAATTGGCGAGGCCGCCGGCTATCCCGTCGAGGAGCGTGCGCTTCTCCCCGAAGATCTCTACGCCGCCGACGAAGTCTTCATCTCCTCCACCAACCGCAGCATGATCGCCGTCGGAGAAATCAACGGCCACAAAATCGCCGCCGCCCCCGGCCCCGCCATCGCTGCTCTGGAAAAGGCCTTCACCGCCTTCGTCCGCAATTACGTCGAATCCCACACCGCCGCTTCCGGCAAACCCTAGCTCGCCCCCCGTTCCCGCCCGTCCTCACTTCCGGTACAATTCGAAAGGGAGAACCTCATGACCGACCTCGCCTCCAAGACCTGCGTCCCCTGCAAGGGTGGCATCCCTGCCCTCTCCGGCAAGGAACTCGAAGCTCTCGCGAGCCAAGTCCCTCACTGGACCGTCGTCAACGGCCACCACCTCGTCCGCAAATTCACATTTCCCGATTTCAAGCAGGCCATGGCCTTCGTGAACCGCGTCGGCAATCTCGCGGAGGAGCAGGGCCATCACCCCGACATCTTGCTCGCCTGGGGCAAGGCCGAAATCACCACGTGGACTCACAAGGTCGACGGCCTCACCGAGAGCGACTTCGTCCTCGCCGCGAAAATCGACAAACTCCAGTAGCCCGCCGGCCACCAATACTCGCGTCAAGCGCCCTCGTCTGCGCTCTGCGCCTCACGGCTCGTCGTCGCCCGCGCTCTCTTCCTCCGGCGCCACCTTAGTCGTCAGATTGATCGTCGGCAGGTTCGCCTTGCGCAGTTGCTCGTTCAGCGCCGGGATGTCCTTCGCCTTCACCTCGCCCCAGCTCTTCGCCAGCCCCGCCGCGTCCGCCTCCGTCTTCGCAAACGCCTTCTGCGCCGGCATCGTCGGCGGCGTGTCCGCGCTCTCCACGAACGACAGCATCTGCCCGAACTCCCCGTTCAACCGCGCGAAGCTCGGTTGCGCCGCTGCCCCTCCCCGTCCAAACCGCTGCGCCGCTCCCTCGAACGCCTCCGTCTTCCTATCCATCGCCGCGATCGCCTCCGCCAACTCGCCCTCCGGCGCCTTTGCCTTCAGGTCCTTCAACTGCTCTCGCACCGCTCGCACCTGCTCCAGCGACGCGAACGTCTCATCCATCTCCTTGCAGATCTTCGACGCCAGCGCGTACTGCGCCGCCAGCCCTTCCGGCGCCGTTTTCACCCGTGGATCCATCTTCACGCGGAACTGCTTCGTCAACGTCTGCTCCCCCGCGTGCAGCTTCACCGTGTAGATTCCCGGCAGCACCGCCGCGCCCAGCGGATATCGCGGCGTGTCGTGAGGAATCGCCGAAATCGGATAGTCGTGAAACACCGATCCTGGTGGCGGCGTGTGCAAATCCCACACGAATCGATGCATTCCCGCTTCCGCCGACAGAATCTCCGGCGGCTTGATCCAGTACAGCGGCACATTCAGTTCCTTGCTCAATTCCTCCCACGTCGCCGCGGGTTTGTCCGTGCTCGCGAAGCGCCGCAGCAGCTTCCCGCTCGCGTCGAACACCTCCAGCGTCACCGGCTTCTCCTGATTCGCTTTCAGGTAGTAATCGAAGATCGCTCCGTCCGGTGGATTTTGCCCCGCCGGAATTTCCGGCGGCAGCGGCGTGTCCGTATTCGCGTTTCGCCGCATCCGGTACGCGTCCGCCGGCTTGAACAGCGTCGCGTCCGAGCTCGCCGCGTCGCGATTCATTTGCCGCAGCGGCGTGATGTCATCCAAAATCCAAAACGACCGCCCGTGCGTTCCCACCACCACATCGTCTCCGTGAATCACCAGGTCCCGCATCGACGTTGCCGGCAGATTCAGTTGCAGCGATTGCCACGACCCGCCATCGTTGAACGAGACCCATATCCCCCGCTCCGTTCCCGCGAACAGCAATCCGCGCCGCACTGGATCTTCTCGAACCGTATTCACCGGCGCGTTGTCCGGCAATCCGTCCACGATTTTCTGCCAGGTCTTCCCGCCGTCGTGCGTCGCATAGATGTACGGCTTCAGATCATCGATTCGGAACCGGCTCACCGACGCGTACGCCGTTGCCGCGTCGAAGTGCGACGCATCCATCTGCGTCACCTTGCTCCAATCCGTTAGCTCCGGCGGCGTCACGTTGCTCCATTTCGTCCCGCCGTCCCGCGTCACCCAAATCAGTCCGTCATCCGTCCCCGCCCACAGCGTGTTCGCCTCGATCGGCGATGGCGCAATCGAATACACCACGCCTCGATGCGTCCCTTCGTCCGGCCTATCCTTCGCCAACGTGCCGAGATTCGCCGGCATCTCCATCTTCGGTCGTGCCAGGTCCGGGCTGATCACCTGCCAGCTCTCCCCGCCGTTCGTCGTCTTGAAGACGACGTTCCCTCCCAGATACAGGCTCTTCTTGTCCGCCTGTGAAAAGATCAGCGGCTCCGTTCGCACGAACCTGTACTCTCCCGTCCTCAGCACCATTGGCGACACATCCCGCGTCTCACCCGTGATCATGTCGAACCGCGTCACCTTGCCGCCAAAAATATAATTCGGATGCAACGGGTCGGGCGCCACGTACCCATACTCCTCCACCCCCACCGGATGCCAGTCGCGAAACGTGATCTCGCCCCAATCGCTCCGGCTGACGGTTCCCGCTGACCCGCTCTCCTGCTGCCCGCCGTACACCCAGTACGGAAATTGATTGTCCGTAATCACATGAAAGAACTGCGCCGTCGGCTGGTTGTACCAGCTGCTCCACGTTTGCCCGCCGTTCACGCTCAGCGTCGCGCCCTGATCCACTCCCAGGAAAATGATCTGCGGATTATTCGGATTGATCCACACGCTGTGATAGTCGTCCCCGCCGGGCGCTCCCTTGATCGCCGTAAACGTATGCCCGCCGTCCATCGACCGGTACAGCGACGTGTTGCACACATAAATCTCATCCGCGTTGTCCGGCGCGACCGTCACCCACGCAAAATCGTCGCCGCGTCCCCAGACGCGCCGCTCGTCGTTCACGCGCTGCCAGCTCTCGCCCGCATCATCCGATCTGTACACTCCTCCCAGTTGCGGCGCGTCCACCATCGCGTAAATGCGGTTCCCGTCGCTTGGCGCCACGCCAATCCCGATGCGCCCCAGTCCCTGCTCGTTCGTCGGCAATCCCTTCGTCAACGGCTTCCACGTGTCGCCACCGTCCGTCGACTTGAAGAGTCCGCCCTCATGCCCTTCGATCGATCCTTCCCACGGCACCTGCCGCGCTGCCCACATATCCGCGTAAATGATTTGCGAATTCTTCGGGTCGAACGCCAAATCCATCGCGCCCGTGTTCTCATCCTTGTACAGCACCTTCTTCCACGTCTCGCCGCCGTCCGTCGACCGGAAAACTCCCCGCTCCTCGTTCGCTCCGTACGGATGTCCCAGCACTGCCGCGAATACGCGATTCGGATCGTGCGGATCCACCAGCAGCCTCGGAATCTGCTGCCCGTCTCTCAATCCCAGGTGCGTCCACGTTTTCCCCGCGTCCGTCGACTTGTAAATCCCGTCGCCCACTGAAAGGTCCGGCCGCTGCAATCCCTCGCCGCTCCCCACGTAAATAATCTTCGGGTCCGACAGCGCCACCGCAATCGATCCCACCGACTGCGTCGGCTCCGCGTCGAAAATCGGCTTCCACGTCAGACCGTAGTCCGTGCTCCTCCACACGCCGCCGTCCACCTGCGCCATATAATAAAGATTCGGCTCGCTTGGCACGCCCGTTGCCGCCACTGTTCTCCCCGCGCGGAACGGCCCGATGCATCTCCATCGCATCCCCTGATAAAGCTCCGGGCTGAACTGCTGCGCGATCGCTGCCGACGCGATCACCAGCAGAATCGCTGTCGCCGCCAGAATTGCCGTCGCATGAACTCCGCTATAACGCCGCCGTCCCAATCGCATCTATGTGCCTCCAAAAATCCGGACCCGTTATACCAAATTGCGCCCTCACTGCGCCCGGAAACTCGCTCCCGTCTCTGCCCGCCACATTTCGGCCACAATGTTTCGCGCTGCTGCTATCATCGACGCCCGTACCACCTCCATGCTCAGGCGCAAAAATTTCGACGACACGCGCGAAATCCCCGACAAGGCCTTTCGCGACAGTATTTTCTTTGAGCCTTACAAGTGGGTCGCGCAACGCGGAGAATATTTCTGGTGGCGCCTTCGAGGCTCACCCCGCCCCAAGGTTCCTCACATCATCAAGCAGCGCACTCTCGCCGAATTCGCGCGCCGCTTCGGCTTGCAAGTCATGGTCGAGACCGGCACAAATCTCGGCAACATGATTAACGCCCAGATGGATCGCTTCCGCGAAATCTATTCCATCGAACTCGACACCTGGCTCGCCGCCCGCGCCAAGCGCAAATTCGCCGCTTATCCCAACATTCATCTCTATCAGGGTGACAGCGGCAAAGTCCTTCCCACCATCATTCCCAATATCACCGAGCCGGCTCTCTTCTGGCTCGATGCCCACTGGGGCGCCATCGACGCTCCCATCAAAATCGAGCTCGACTGCATTTACCACCACCCCATCCACACTCACGTTCTGCTCATCGACGATGCCCGCTACTTCGACGGCTCCAACCGCGATTACCCCTCCATCGACCAGCTCCGCGCGCACGCCGCCTCCGAATATCCCGGCAGCACCCTAGAAGTCAAAGACGACATCATCCGCATCTACAAACCCCGCTGAAATTTCAAGTTTGAAATCGCCTTATCTGTGTTTATCTGTGTTCATCTGTGGTTCCAAACAATTTCACTTTCCGCGCAGCGCACTCAGCAACTCCGCCCCATTCGGACTCCCCAGCCCCGTGCATGCATCCCATCCCGCTCCCGCCGAATAATCTCCGTTGCTTCCCGACGTGATATCCCGAAACGTCGCCTCCTCGGTCGCCGAATACAGCAGCGGATTCACGAATCCCACATTCGCTCCCAGCGACTGATTGATGCACGCCAGCAACCCCGCCCACAACGGTGCCACCGCGCTCGTCCCGCCAATCACCGTCGTCTGACCATCCACTACCACGTTGTACCCCGTCTCCGGATCGGCGTCTCCTGACACGTCCGGCACGCCGCGCCCCACAAAACCGTTCGGCGCCTTCGGCACCTTCGCGTTTTGCTGATAGCTCGGCAGCGCGAAGACTTCGCTCACTCCTCCGCCCGTCGCGCCCTCGTCCGACGACAATTCATTCCACGCCTGCTCGCTCTTGATCGCTGAGCCCGAAATCGTCAGCTTCGTTCCGCCGCACCCAATCACGTACGGACTCGCCGCCGGAAAATCGACGACTGGCGCATTCGTCCCGTCATCTGCTCCGTCATCCCCCGACGCGCACAGCACCGTCACTCCCATCGTCGCCGCATCCTGGCACGCCGAATTCAACGCGTCGCGCGATTGCGCCGTCCACGAATTTTCCGGCCCGCCCCAGCTGATTGAAATGATTGACGGCTTCCGCGTCGTATCGTGCGCCGCCTGCGTCACTGCGTCGATGAATCCCTGATCCGTATTCGGCGCGAAATACACCGCGATCTGCGCGCCCTGCGCGATCGCTCCCGATACTTCGATGTCCAACTCCACCTCGCCGTCCGCTCCGCTCGGATCGCCCGTTGGCGCGTTCGTCGCGCCGTCAACCGACACCGCGGTCACGCTCGGCGTCTTCAGCCCAAGCCCGCTGAAAAACGCATTCAAATCCGAAGCGTTATACCCGCCTCCCAACTCGATGATTGCGATGCACTGTCCCGCGCCATTCGCGCTCGTCGGAAATCCATACGCCTGCGCCACCTGCACCGGCGAGTAGGAAACAGCCGCGGCCTGAGCCTGCGCGCTCGGCTTCCTCTTTCGCAACCGGAAGTGCGCCTTCGCTTGCGGCCGGTTATCCAATCCGAGCACGCTCTCGATCACGCCGTCCAGGTCGTTCGGAATCGTCAGGTTCCCGCTCCTGCACCGGTACATCCCTCGCGCGTGCGAATACCGCCGCAGGCTCACTCCAAACGCCTCGTTGAACGCCGCCACAGTCCCGCTGAGCTTCATTTGCCGCGCGCCGCGGTCCTCGCTCACCACCTTCAGCCCATATTCTTCCGCAAACGCCCGCACCTTCTCGACGTCCGCTTCCCGCGCTCCATATCTCCGCGCAAACTCCTCCCGCGTCAGGTATTCCCGCTCCTGCGGCGGCCTCGCTCCCATCTCCTCGATCGACGGGAATTCGCCCTTCTTCCCTCCCCGCCGCAGATACACCGTCACCTCAATCTGCTGGTTCGGGTCCGCCGGACCCACATCCTGCCCGCCAGCCAGCGGCCTCTTCGCGCTCCCCTTCAGTTCCACCCGCCCCTGTCTCGCGCCCGGCTGGCCCATCGCCTGCGCCTGCCCCGTCGCCTCATCCTGTTTTTTCGCCTTCCCTCGCCCCTTCGCCCCGCTCTGTTTTTTCGTCCCGCCGTCTTTCTTCGCCATGGTCTCCTCCGCAGACACCACTCCCCTCAACGTTTCGGCCGGGTCCCCAAATTATATTCCCAATCCCACGTTGGCTCCGCATCGGGTTTAGGTAGCGCAGCCAATCCCCGCGGTGCGGCGTTGCTTCTCTTCGCAATTTCTTACCTCTCGACCGGAGCTTGGAAACATACTCCACCTCTTTGATATGAATACCACAGAGTGTTAGTATCACTGTGTGGTACATTCACTTGCTCTTTTTTATTCGACAAGAACGAGCAGGAAGATCTCGACCCCGCCTACGCTCGTTCCTTCGGCGGTTGGTCGAACGCATCAAGACGTAGGGAGAAAACGATGAGCAAGAAAACCAAACCGACACTGTTCGACGATCTTCGCGATTCGCTCGAAGACGCAGCGGCCTTTGAACGGGGACGCCGCACGGACCTTCGGGTCACCGAGCTCCCTGCTCCGCCCCGGGCGCTCCGGCCTCGCGACATTCGCGCTATCCGCCGCTCGCTGAATGCGAGCCAGGTCATTTTTGCGCGATTCCTCAATGTCAGCCCCAGCACGATTCGCAGTTGGGAGCAGGGTACCCGGCGGCCTCAAGGAGCCGATCTCAAGCTCCTGGCCATCGCTTGGAAAAATCCCCGGGCCCTCCTCATCGCCTAACCGCGACAAGGCCGCACCGACCGCGAGTCGCCCTCGCCATCCGGCCGGAATCCGCGTCCCGCTGCCGCGAGCGCAGCACGCCTTTCGCGCCTCTCCTCCACTTCCTCTATCTCCTTTCCTTCCTTCACCTCTCGATTTTCGTTGACTTTGGGTCCCATCCTGTGGTATACTACTTCTTCCATTAAAATTGATAATAATTGTTGTGTGCCCGCTCGATGGCACCCCAGCGCCGGGCGTGTGCCCGCCAGCTGTCTTGGCGGGGTTCGCGCCGCGCGCTGAAACGAAAGGAGATAGCGCTCGATGACTCGGCAATCCCTCAGTCGGCCCGCTCCTTGCCCCCCAACTTCATTTCTAATCGCCAAAATGGGGAATTAGAACGAGACCTAACCCACAGAAAACAAAGGACAAAAAAATTCCTAATCGCCAAAATTCGCCATTTCGTCACCGCGAGATCTCCGCTCCCGCCTCCTCCGCCGGATCGCGGGTTCGCCGGTCGAGGCGTCTAATCTTGCGCTTGAAGATTAGAAATCGCCGTAACCGCCCTGAAACCAATCACTTGCATTTTTCTAATCTATACGCCGTCCCGGCCCTTTCTTTTTCCTTGCCCCCGTGCCCCGTGCTTCGCCGCTTCATCTCTAATCGCAACTGTTCATTATTAGAAATCGACGCAAATCCCCCAAAATCAATCACTTCCAAAATTCTAATCGCAACAGATCCGCCTCTTTCCACCTTTTTCTCTGCCTCCTGTCCCTCCTCTGTCTCCTTTGCTTCCTTTCCTTCCTCCTCTTCCGATAGACTCGCACGAACGCCCAGCGGCCAACTTGATGATCAAACGTCTCTTCGCCCACTATCTCGCCGACGAAGTCCAGCCGATGCTTCGGCTTGCGGTCCCTATCGTGATGGCCGAGCTTGGCTGGATGACCATGGCGATCGTCGACACCATGATGGTCGGACGGCTCCCCGAGAGCGCGGTCGCCATCGGTGCCGTCAGCCTCGGCAGCATCCTTTATTACGTCGTCGCCATCTTCGGCACGGGGATCATGCTGGGCCTCGATACGCTGGTCTCCCGGTCGTACGGCGCGGGGGACCTGGAGGACGCCCACCGCTCGCTCGTCAACGGCGTCTATCTGAGCCTGGCGATCAGCCCCATCCTCATGGGGGTGGTGTGGCTGTGGGAGCCTATCGTCCGCTCCTTCCACATCCAGCCCCTGGTGATGGCCCAAGCCGTGCCTTACCTTCGCGCGCTCAACTGGGGCACGCTTCCCCTGCTCCTCTATTTCGCCTTCCGGCGTTACCTGCAGGGAGTGAACCTCGCGAAGCCCGTGATGTTCTCGCTGGTCACTGCGAACATCGTGAACTTCGTCGGAAACTGGGTGCTGATCTACGGCCACTGGGGGTTTCGCGCGATGGGAACCGTCGGCTCCGGCTGGTCTACCACCGTGGCTCGCTGCTACATGGCCGCCGTTCTAATGGCCTATGCGGTGTACCGCGACATTCGCCACAAGACGGGTCTCCGCCGCGCCTCGCGCCGCCCGCACTTTCGCCGGGTTTGGGAGCTTCTGAATCTCGGCTTCCCGGCGGCGACACAGCTTGGCGTCGAAGTGGGGGTCTTCGCCGTAGCAACGACGCTAATCGGGAAGCTGGGCGCCGTTCCGCTTGCCAGCCACCAGATCGCGCTCAACACGATCAGCTTCACGTACATGGTTCCTCTCGGCATCAGCGCCGCGGCGGCCGTTCGCGTGGGCCACGCGCTCGGGCGCGGGGATGCGCACGGGGCCAGCCGGGCGGGATGGACCGCCATGGCACTCGGCGCCGGTTTCATGTCCTGCATGGCGCTTCTTTTCTGGCTCGTACCGCAGTACATCGCGCGAATTTACACCCCGGACCACGAAGTGATTCGCGTCGCGAGCCGGCTGCTTTTCGTCGCGGCATTCTTCCAGCTCTTCGACGGCCTGCAGACCGTTGCGACCGGCGGGCTGCGCGGGGCGGGCGACACGCGCACCCCGATGATTTGCCACCTCGTCTACTACTGGGCGCTCGGCCTTCCGCTCGGGGCGTATCTCTGCTTCCGCGTGAAACTCGGCGCGGCGGGAATGTGGAGCGGGCTGTGCGTCGCGCTGATTTTCATCGGCAGCACGCTCCTCTACCTTTGGCGCCGCAAGGAACGCTCGTTCGCCGCGGCTCTCGAGAAGGCCGGCGCCGCAACTGGCTGATTCCCCCAAGTGCGCTACAATCGGAGCGATTTTTCGGCGCGACCGCGCGCCACGGCTCTCGCAACCTTCCGCAAGCGGGTGTGAAACGAATGACGAACAAGTTCATGGCGCGAGCCATCGAGCTGGCGACCGAAAATGCGAAGTCCGGCCGGGGAGGGCCGTTCGGGTGCGTGATCGTGAGGGATGGAATCACCGTGGCGGAAGGAACGAACCGCGTCACGGTGACAAACGATCCCACGGCGCACGCCGAGATTGTGGCAATCCGAGCGGCGTGCAAGAAGCTCGGAAACTTCGAGCTGAAGAACTGCGAAATCTACGCGAGTTGCGAACCATGTCCCATGTGCCTCGGAGCGATTTATTGGGCGCGGATTGCTCGCGTCTTCTTTGGAGCTCATTCAGCCGACGCTGCCGGCGCGGGATTTGACGATTCTAAGATCTACGCGGAGCTGTCGCGCGCGAGTTCGGAGCGGCGGATTCCGATGACGTCGCTGATGCGCGCCGAGGCGCTCGAACCCTTTCGCGCATGGGCGGCGAATCCCGGCAAACTTCCCTACTGAGGATGACTCATGTCGATCGCGCTCGGTGAAAACAGCTACGGCAATTCGCGCATAAGGCTCCTGCGCGTGGTAAGGCAGCAGGGCCGCCACGACGTGAAAGAAATGACAGTGGGAATCCGGTTCGAGGGCGACTTCGAAGAGGCACACGCAAAGGGCGACAATCGAAAGATTTTGCCGGCGGACACCATGAAGAACACTGCGTACGTTCTCGCGCGGCAATATCCGGTGGAAGCGATTGAAGAGTTCTGCCTGCACTTGATCGAGCACTTCCTGACCTACAACCCGCAGGTGTCGCACGTCCATGTGGACGTGGCCGAAACGCTGTGGAGCCGCGTGCCGCACGGGGGGAAGCCGCACGCTAACACATTCGAACAGGCAGGCAGCCAGAAGAGGATCGCTGTGGTGGACGGCACGCGCGAGGAGACGACGGTCCGCGCGGGCATCGACGACCTGGTCCTGCTGAAGACGTCGAAATCCACGTTTGAAAAATTTCTGCGAGATCCCTACACGACTCTCAAGGACGACGGCGACTTGATATTGTCGACGGCGGTTCAGGCGCGATGGCGATACGAAGGATCGGACATCGAATTCGGGCCGGTGTGGCACGGAGTGCGTCAAGCGCTGCTGGAAACCTTTGCCGAGCACGAAAGCCGGTCGCTGCAGCACACCCTGTATGCGATGGGCCAGGCGGTGCTGAACAACTTCGACAGCATCGCTGAGATTCAGTTGAAGCTCCGCGACCGACACTACGGGCTAGTCGATCTGGAGCCATTCGGAATGGACAATCCCGCCGAGGTCTTTTCGGCTCCGGCGGACGAGCCGAGAGTGGTGATGGAGGCGACTCTGCGCAAAGGCTGACGCACGCCCTCTGTCGGGCGCTCGAATCGCGGTTGTTCGAAACCGGCAAGCACGATAAAGTTGGGCGCGCATTTTCAGCGAATGGAGGAAGGGCCCTTCGCACAGGTTACCTGGCGAGGGTTTTCGTCATCATATTTGCGGGTGCGTTACGCCCGTGAATTACAGACGCAATTACGAAATGCCTATGCTTCACAGGATTTTGCTGGTCGACGATGAATCGGCTTCGCGAGCCGCTCTTGAGACACTGCTGCGCCGCCACGAGTTCGAGGTGCACACCGCTTCCGACGGCGCGACGGCATTGGCGCAGTGCGCCTCGTTTCGCCCGGACCTGGTCTTGCTGGACGTGCTGATGCCGGGCATGAGCGGTCTCGAAGTCTGCCGGCGAATCAAGACCACGCCTGAGACGCGGCTCACGCCCGTCGTTCTGATCACCGGGTTATCCGACACGGAAGACCGAATCAAGGGAATCAACGCGGGCGCCGACGATTTGCTGACCAAGCCGATCGACTTCAACGAGCTGCTGGCGCGCACGCGGTCGCTGATCCGGCTGAAGCAATACACGGACGAACTGGAGAATGCCGAGTCGGTGCTGTTCAGCCTGGCGCTGAGCATCGAGGCGCGCGATCCCTACACGCGCGGGCACTGCGACCGGCTTTCGGAAATGTCCGCTCGTCTCGGCGAACGGCTGGGGCTAGCGAGCGAAGAGATCAAAGCGCTGCGCCGCGCAGGAATCGTCCACGACATCGGCAAGGTAGCAGTGCCCGATTCGATTCTTCTGAAGCCGGGCGAGCTGTCACCGGAAGAAATCACGGTGATGCAGGAGCATCCCGTGGTGGGCGAACGCATTTGCGCGCCGCTGAAGACGTTCCGGCTCGTGCTGCCGATCATCCGGCATCATCACGAGCGCATCGACGGCTCGGGATATCCCGATCACTTGAAGGGCGACGAAATTCCGGTGACCGCGCGGATCATGCAGCTCGCGGACGTTTACGATGCGCTTACGACCGATCGTCCATACCGTAAGGCCGACCCTTCGGGCACCGCGCTGGAAATCATGACGGCGGAGGCAACACGCGGTTGGCTCGACCGCGAGCTGCTGGGCGCGTTTCGCGAAATGATTCGCGATACTACGATGGCGGTAGGACGCGCGTCAGGCGCTTGAGATACGCTCCTCGCCCGCGTAGATAACGAAGCGGCGGCCGCGCAGAAAACCGACGAGTGTGAGACGGAGTTCACGGGCAAGCTTTACGGCGAGACTCGACGGAGCGGAAACCGAAGCCACCACCGGAAGCCCCGCCACAATCGCCTTCTGAACAATTTCGAACCCGCCCCTTCCGCTAACGAGCAGCAAAGAATCCGAAAGCGGAAGGCGATCCTCACGAAGCGCCCAGCCAATCACTTTGTCGACTGCGTTGTGGCGGCCGATGTCCTCGCGAACGACGATGAGGTTCCCCTTCGCACCGACGAGCGCCGCGGCGTGAAGTCCGCCCGTGCGCCCGAAAACCGCCTGCGAGCCGCGAAGCAGATCGGGAAGCACCAGGAGCGTCTCAGGATTGACGCGAAAGGCGGGATTGGGCGGCTGAAGGGTTCGCGAACGAACGGAATCGATGGAAGCCTTGCCGCAGATGCCGCAGCTCGAGGCAGCGAAGAAATGGCGCTGCATCTTTTCGGCATCAATCGCGCACTCGGGCGCGATTTGCGCGCGGACGACGTTGCCACGGCTTGGCTCATCAGATTCGTGATTGCTCTCGAGCGAAAGGATCTGTTCGCGGCGCTGGATCAAGCCTTCGGTGAAGAGGAATCCGGCGGCCAATTCAACGTCATCTCCCGGCGTGCGCATCGTGACGCTGAGAGGCTGGTCGCCGATGCGGATTTCGAGGGGCTCCTCAACGGCGAGATAGTCCTCTTTGCGTTGGACGCGTCCATCGTCCCATTCGGAGACCTGGGTCAAATCGACGCTGCGCGGCTGGCGGGGCAAACGTGCCTCCTGAATCGGCAAGCGAGCCGAGTCGAAGCGAATCAAGAATACATCGCGCGCCAGCCGGCACTAGCGCAAAAACGGGGCTGGCCCGCCCCGAGGGATTCGGGGCGAGCCAGGGGGCGTACGGGAGTGAGGCACTACGAGGATTTTGTTATTTCGGATTCGCGACGACCTGACCCGTTCCAGGATCGAGGAAGACGCGGTCGTTCCGCGGATGCTTGAAGTCAAACATGTTGGTCACAGGGCCAGCGATCTGATCGAACGATCCCGGGCCAATTCTGCCAAGGTCCCAATTGTCTTCGATGAAGCGAACGATGGAACTCTGGTCGGTAAGCGTGTCGTCGATGAAGTTTTCCTTCGCGTAGGGAGAAATGGCGAGCATCGGAATGCGAGGACCGTAGCCGCAGCGCGCCTGCATGCCGGCGAGAGAGTTGGCGCCCGTGCCGCAGAAGCCCACGCCCGTGAGGTAGTCGGACTTCGACACGGACTGGTTCACGATCGGGCCCATCACATGGTCGTACCAGCCATCAGAGTCGTCCCAAGTGATGAACACGGCGGTGGAGTCCCACGCAGGAGAAGCCTGAAGCACGTTGAGGACCTGAACGATGAAAGCCTGCTCGTCAAGTGGAGAAGAGTTGCCGGGATGCCCGTCCTGAGCCCGATTGGCTTTCAGGTAGGTCACGGCCGGGAGCTTGTTGGCTGCGACAGCCTTCCAGAACCAATAGAGATCGTACTGATGGTTCGCCTGGCCAGCGTGGCCGATTTCGTTGATGTTGGCAGGCGCCGTGTGGTGAACGTTGGCAGTAGATGAGTAGTATTCGAAGGGATTGTGGTGGGCGCTGTACGCCGTCTCGGGCGTGCCGTCGACGCGGTTCGTTGTCGTCGCGCAAACGGCCTTGCCGTTCGTCGTGGCCGATGGAGTGAAGCCGCCCTGGAACCAACCCCAACTGATGTTCTTGTCGTTGAGGAGGTTTCCGATGTTCTTGCCGGTCACCGAGGTCTGGTCCGGCGAGCCGCAATCATCGTAGTAGGGATCGGGGTCGCCGATCACGGCTCCATTAACGACGTCGTTCTCGAGATCTCCGCCGTTATCGTCGATTGAGTGCGAAAGATCGGCATTGCCGGTCAAGCCGGAGACGACGTTGATTGCGCCGGGTGTGGAGGGGCCAAAGTTCGTGCCGAAGAAGTTCTCGTTGAGCGCGTAGTTCTGGGCGTAGTTCCACAGACCGGTAACGGTGGCTCCGTCGTAGTAGCCCATCACCACGCCTGCGCCATAAGCCGCGAGGTTGGGATAGGTGGTGCAAGGAGTCGCGGTGAATTCGGGAAACTTGTCCATCAGACCACTGTCGAAAGCTTGCTGTTCAGGGCCGTAGTCGTGGTTCATATCGCAGGTGTAGTTCTGGCTGCGGTCGAGACGGAAGGGCGGATAGGGCGCGTTCGGATTCTGCGCGACCAAGCCTTCGGAGATTCCATTTATGCTGGGCGTACCTTTCTTAGCGTGGAAGTTGGGCTCGCCCTGAAGCGTCTGCGAATTGGGGTACGTACCGAAGTAGTGGTCGAACGAAACGTTCTCCTGGAAGATCACGACGACGTGCTTGATGGGAGTCGTCGTGAAGAAATCCTTCGCATCCTTTACGTTGTTGTTCGGTGGCTGCGCCATCAGGCTGTTTGGCATTGCGACGGTGAGATTGACGGCGAGCAACACAGCCGACATCCACCGGAGATTCTTCCGGATCATGAATTCTCCTTGGCGAAGTATCCGTCGTGATCGACCCTCAGGTGAAGCGCGGCTTGGCGCCGGGGCGACCCCACCTGAGTTCTCGAATCAAACGCTGGATGACTTGGATACGCGGCGGTTGTTATTGGCTGATGACAGAGTCATTAAAAAACTCCTGCTACGGCCGTTTCGTCTGCTTCGCCGAGGGACTAGCGGGGACCGCCGGCTCGACGCGAATGATTCCCATCATGCCGCCATCCTCGTGCTCCAAAATGTGGCAGTGATAAACGAAAGTGCCGACGATGTTGGGATCGCGGAAATCCAGCCGCACCTTGACCATCGGGTACTTCTTTTCCGCACCGTCCCAGAAAGGGACGTTGATGGTATCGCGGAGGTAAGGCTCACTCATGGGAAGGCCGTACCATTCGAGCAACATGAAGTGAACCTGATGAATGTGAAAGACATGCACCTCGCGCGTGCGGTTTTCAATGATCCAATCCTCGACGTCGCCCTGGTGGGTGATGATGTCGGGCGTCAGGTCCGAAGGATCAAAGACCTTCGGCTGCTGGCCTTCCACTGTGATGTAGAAGTCAGTGGGACCCAGCGGATCCTTCGGATCCTTTGGCGTTTCAGAGAAATACAGGGTTCGAGTGCGGACCGGTTTTACGTTGCCCAGCCACTCGAGGCTTGTTGCCTTGGGAGGCGATGAAGTCTCAGGCGGAACGCGAGACGGATCAGGTGCATCGGGCGCGGCGACGATGGTGGCGAGCGGGCGGCCCGGATCATTTTCACCAATTGGGCCGGTATTGACACTTCGCGTCACCAGGATTGCTTTGGCGCCCTCCGGTGGCGTGTTCACGATGAATTCCACGCGAGCTCCCGGAGGCAGGCCCAAGTGGGTCAGCCTCAGGATGCCGGGTCCGCCGACGCCCTCAGCATTGAGCGGGACGCCGTCAAGAGCAACGACGCCAACGGGTTGGGGAACGCCGTTGTACAGCACCTGAAGATTCAGGTACGTGATGGCGCACGCGTTCAGGACGCGCCAGAGTTCCCGTTCCTTCGGCTTCGTGTGGATGACGGAAGGCGGATAATCAGGATAAGGAACCGGAACGTAATTGAGCGACAAGTCCTTGGCAGGGGTGCCGGTTCCGGTGCCGGTATTCACTACGTCGCCGTCACGATCGACGATAGCGGGAGGCAACGACGTACCCGCGCCGGCAGGCACAGCTTTTGGGTTGGCAAGATTTTCATCGCGAATGACGAGGACGCGCTGGGGCAATCCGGCGGCTCGCGGAATGAAGCGCTCGATCCCCTCGACGATCAGTGCACCGGAAGCGCCGCCGAGGACCTGATTCTTCGTGAAGCCGTGCACGTGCGGGTGGTACCAGTACAAACCGGGAGGCTCATCCTCAGGGATTTTGAACTTGTACTCGAAAGGCGGGCTCGAAGGGTCCACGAGCGTGGTAAGGACATCGTCCTGATGGCATGTGGGCGGCATAGTGAGGCCATGGAAATGAATGTTGGTGGCGGAGGGAGTCATGACGCCGTGCCCGCAAGGCGCATGAGCCGGGGATGCCTCGACCGAATGACCGGCCATTTCCATCGCGCCAGGAGGAAGGACGACGTCATTCTTCAGGGTGAGGATCACTTCGTCGCCGGGATGAACTCGCAGCGTGGGCGCCTGGCGGCCTTCGGAGTCGATGTAGCAGTAGCGCATCCGGCCGATGCGATCGACGGAGTTGCGGTACGAGAGATCGACTCGAAGTACTCCATTTTCGCTGCGAGCTTCCGGCGGGTTGGCAACTTCGGCTCCCGGCGAAGGGCGAGGACACACATCCGCGGAGGATTGCGCAGGGGCGGCCGAGGCAAAGGCCCAGGTCAAAACCGCGAGGAGGAAGCAGCGAGTTGCAATCCCTTGTAAGAGCAAGAACATCCGGCCCGAGTACAAACGCACGACAGAGCGAAAGAACACATATCCCCAACCCGCAGCGGTACGGGCAGGCTCCGCTCGCGGACTTGATATCGGCGGCGGATTATAGACAGATGAATGCGGCGTGAAAAGTCGCGCTTTCGGCCCCCTGAGGCGAGACCCGGGTCAACTGGCAAAATCGCCGTATCCAAGATAGGATGGGATTTCCTGCCTGGGGGGCCGGTCGGTTTCCATGTCGATAGCGATTTCGTTGCCCAGAGGTATCACGGCCAAAGTTACGGGGCTGGAAGTGTGGATGGACCGGGCGCTCGAGCGGCTGGGCCAACTGCGTCCGGATTGGGACGCGGACATGGTGCACGACGTTCGCACTGCGCTGCGGCGATGCCGCACGATGGCCGACACGCTGCGCGAAGTAAATCCGGATCCGGGATGGCGGAAGCTCAAAAAGACCAGCAAACACGTTTTTCATACGCTCGGCGCCCTGCGGGATGCGCAGGTGGAGCAAGAATGGATCAAGAAGCTGAGCTCGAGGGGCGATCCGGTTCGGAAGCACATGCTGAAGGTTCTTGGGCGGCGCGAGAGGCAGTTCCGGGCCGCTGCCGAGGATGCGCTGGACCAGTTCGACCGGAAGGCGTGGCGGAAGCTCTCACGCAAGCTGCTGGAGAAAGCGCGGTTTTTCCCACTCGAGAGCGTGGTCTATCAGCGCGAGGCTTTGGAGGCGCTGAACGAGGCGGTGGCTCTCTATCAGAAGGCACGGAAGAGCCCGAGCAGCGTCGCGTGGCACCGGACGCGCATCGGCATCAAGCGATTCCGGTATATCGTCGAGAATTTCCTTCCGCAGAGGTATGAGGTCTGGGCCGCGGACATGAAGCAGATGCAGACGCTACTCGGGGAGCTTCACGATCTCGACGTGCTGCGCGCCGACGTCAAGAAGGAATCTTCCAAGCTGGCGGGCGTGGATATCGCACAGTGGCTGGAAAAGATCGACTCCCATCGGAAATCGCGGCTCGCCGAGTTTCGGCTGAAGGCATCATCGAAAAATGCGCCATGGCCGACGTGGCGCGCCGGCTTCCAATGGGGCCACGCACTGATTCCTGCTTCTCTTCCCGAACCTAGCGCGGCACGCTACGCAAGCTGACGCAGCGCCTTCGGCGCAACGAGCCACCGAAGCCTCCAACCGCTCTGCGCCCCCGTGTGTTCGAGCGACGCTACGCCCGCCTTTTTCAATTCCGTGAAGACGCCTCGCGCGCCCACAAGCTGCGAAATCAGCTGGTCGAGATGCGGCGCATGCCCAAAGCACATCACTTCCTTGCCCTTCAGGTGAGCGAGCTCCTTGATGATGTCGCTCGGATTCGCGGCGGGCTTCAGCGCATCGGTGACGCGAATTTTGGCGGTGGGAAAGCCGAGAGCTTCCGCAAAAATCTCCGCCGTCTGAGCGGCGCGGACGAAAGGGCTGGTGATGAGGACGTCCGGCTTGATTCCCATTTCTTTCAAGCCGAGAGCCGCGGATCGCGATTTCTGGACGCCCTTGGCGGTCAAGGGCCTTTCGGCTTCAGGAGGGCATTTGGGATCGGTGCGGTCAACGGCAATGCCGTGCCGCACGAGGTAGAGGATCATGGCTTATGCGACCTTTTCCTTTCGCTGCGCGCGCCGGAACTCAGCCTTGAGGTGAAATTCCTTTTCGAAGAGATCCGATTTCCTTTCGAGGCCCGCGATGTCGAGGCGGGTTCCGTCTGCGGCGCGAACCACAAAAATAGCGCGGTGGCCGAGGATCTGCACGTCGACACCGTGAACGCGTTGGGCGTGCTCTGATTCCAGCTTTTCCGCAATGCGCAGCAAAGAGCTGAGAATGCGAAGCTGGCGGCGCCGGTCGCCGTCGAGCGCGGCATACGATGCGTGCTCCAGTTGCGGCTCCGACTTGCAATTATGATAGCGCACCAGAGCGGCCGCCATGTCCCTGCGCCAGCCCCGGAGCCCGGGAATCTCGCCGTTGCGAATCAGGTATTCGCCGTGACGATGATGCGATTTGCGGCTGATGAAATGGCCAATGTCGTGCAAAAGCGCGCCAATTTCGAGGACGAGGCGCATATCGGCTCCCATCTCGTGAAGCGGCCTGAGCTGATCAAAGAGAGAAAGAGCCAGACGCGCAACCTGCTCGGCATGCTGGGAGTCGTAGTCGACTTTGCGGCCGAACCAGCGCACGTTGGCCAGAAGTTCGTTGGCTTTTCCCTTCTCCTCCTCGGATTTCGCGCTGACCGAATACTGCTCGGCGACCAAATCGAGCAGAATCCCCTCGCGCACGCCAACGCCGGGAACCAGCATCGCGCGCAGGTCGAGCCACTTCGCGAGCGTGCCGATGATGATGGCGGCGATGCCGATTACTTCCGCGCGGTCCTGGCGAATCTTAAAAACGCGCATGCGGCCCGGCACGTCGAGATTGAGCAGACGCCAGGTCTGATCGCGCAGGAGACGCACGTTGATGGACGGCACATGAAGGACGTTGGGCCCGGGAGTGATGCGGACCAGCGCTTCGGCATTGCCACCGCAGGCCACGGCGATGGAGCGGCCAAACCTGGGAGGCGAAGGCAGCGCGCTGCGCAGCAGCGAGAGAACGTGATGGCGCAGGCGAGACGCCTTATCTTCATCGATCGCGCCGTCAATGCGGTAGGTTTCCATCAGGCGAATCGTGCCGAGCGGAAGGGCGATGCGGTTCTCGAGCATCCCGCGCTGAAAGAAATTCAGCTCGAGGCTTCCGCCACCGAGATCGAAAATCAGCCGCGGACGGATTCGATCGCCGAGCGCCCAATGAACGGCGGAGCAAACCAGGCGCGCCTCCTCCGCGCTGCCGATCACTTCCGCTTCGATGCCGGACTTCCTGCGGATGCGCTCAAGAAGCTCCCGATGATTGCGCGCCTCACGCGCGGCAGCGGTTGCGACGGCGCGGTAAGCGCCTACGCCGTAGTGGTCCATGCGATCGCGGAAATAACGAAAGGCCCTGGCGGCGCGGCTGATGGTGTCTTCGTCAAGCAGACGGCGAGTGAAGGCATTGTGGCCCAGGCGAACGGCGGCGCGTTCGTTGTCGAGAATCTGAATGTGACGGGGAGAAGTGGCGCGCGCGATGACGAGACGAATCGCGTTCGAGCCAGCGTCGATCGCTGCCAGTTGGACCGGTGCGGCCACTCAGCGCCAGAGATGAGACAAGGCGTGCGAGGGATGGTATTGCGTGCCCCGGATGCCGAGCTGCGCCGCGATCTGCTTTCGCAGCGCCCGGTTGACCTCGGAGACGCTTCCTTCGCCGTCCACTTCCACGAAGCCGTGCCGGTTCGAGAGGTATTCGAATTCGCGCTTGATCATCGATTGATACCGGATGAACGACTGGAACAGATCGTTCGAAAGCGACATGTCACGGCCCGATTCCCAGTAGCTGATCGAATGCGACTTCTTGAACTCGCGATCGAACGCGACTTCCGGCCGCACATTCAACCAGAATGTGAGGTCCGGGCGAAGAGCCATTTCGTAGATTCCGTGCAGGTAGTCGCGGCTGATGCCCCGCACCGCCGCGCGCGCTATCAGCGTGAAGATGTAACGGTCGGCCAGGACAACGAGGCCGGAGCGCAGGGCCGGGAGAATCCGCCGCTCGAGCTGGTCGAAAAAGTCGGTGCTGTACATCAGCGCGAGCGTCATGCGCGTGACGGCGTTCTCCTCAAGCAGAGCGTCGATGTCTTCGCCGACAAGAAATGAGCGCCGCAGGCCCATAGTCTGCACCGCGAAACCTTCCGATTCGAGCCACTCGGTGAGCAGCGAAATCTGCGTCGAGCGGCCCGAGCCATCGCTTCCCTCGAGGACGATCAGCGATCCGCCAAGCTCCTCGATCTTCACGCCCGGCAGCGGAATGCCGTAAAAGCGCGAAGGAACTTCCGCGCGGACCGCTGCGCCTTTGCGGCTTCCCGTAGAGGACCGCCCATTGCGGCCGTTGGCAGCCGAACTCTTATTGCTTCGCTTCATTCCGCTTCTTCTTTGGCGCGAACTGGGTCAGGTCGATTCTCTCGCCGACGATCGTCCTCATCAGCTTCTGCAATTTGTTCACGCGAACCGTGCCGTCCATCAGCACGAACCGATCCGTCTCGACCATCTGGTCATAATTGGCCAGGATTCGTTCCTGAAAAATCCGGAAGCTTTCCGCGCGATCGAGCGAGATTCCCAAATCCATGCCGGCCTCGTAGTACTTCAATTTTGGCCGTCCGGCCACGATGCGCGTTACCGCCACATCGAGGGGCGCCCGAAAATAAAAGGTGATGTCCGGCACAGGTGCGAAACTGTAGAGATTGCGCAGCCATTTCGGCGAGCAGCCACGCGCCGCGTCGCGCGCGAATGCGGTGTAAATGTAGCGGTCGGCCAGGACCAGATAGCCGCCGTGCAGCAGGGGGAGAATCTGACGCTCGCAGCGGTCGGCGAAGTCGGCGGCGTGCAGAAGCGAAAAGGTGATCGGGGTCAGGAGCCGCCGCTGCTTGCCCCGGCGGGTGGCGGACTTCACGAGCGGCGAGGAATTCCACTCCGTGAAATGAATGCGGTAACCGCCAATTTCGAGCCACCGCTTGAGGAGATAAAGCTGAGTGCTCTTCCCGGAGCCGTCGATTCCTTCGACCACTACCAGGGCGCCGGGATACGGGCGCTTGGTGCCTAGTACCTTTTCGGATGGCGTCTCCGCCGCTGAGATGTCAGGAGTTGAGGTAGCCATCGGAAGAGCCCGCGCCAAACCGCTATGATACTTTCGCGAATTTGAATGCGCCATGAAAAAAGTGTGACAGCGCCGTGACTCAGCGGCGCGCGTGCGCGGAGCCGGGCGCTAGCTCCTTCGTCGGCAAGGAGTTATGCTGGAGCAGATTCGAGCTGGACGAGACGAGGACGGACCGAGCATGGCCCACAAGTTCTGCGATGAATTCCGATTGAAGCCTGGAAAAAAGGTAAAGCTCTCGAAGTACGACCCGGACGACTGCTGTGGCTGGGAGAAGGGCCACAAGGCCAAGGCGAGTCTCGAGAAGGCAGTCGAGCGGCTCGACAAGCTTCAGTACCTCCTCTACGCCGAGAGGAAGCACGCGTTGCTGATCGTGCTGCAGGGCCTCGACACGGCGGGCAAAGATGGAACCGTCCGGCATGTCATGTCCGGTGTGAATCCGGAGGGCTGCCAGGTGACTCCGTTCAAGGTCCCGACAAGCGAAGAGGCGGCTCACGATTTCCTATGGCGCATCCACAAGGCAGTGCCGCCGATGGGCCAGATCGGAATCTTCAACCGGTCGCATTACGAGGACGTGCTGGTCGTCCGAGTGCACAAACTCGTTCCGAAAGAGGTCTGGTCGAAACGGTACCACCAGATCAACGAGTTCGAGTCCATCCTGGCGGAAAACAACGTGAAGATTCTGAAATTCTTTCTGCACATCAGCAAAGACGAACAGAAAGACAGGCTGCTTCAGCGAATCGACGATCCTGACCGACAGTGGAAAATCTCCGAGGCCGACTTTCACGAACGAAAATTCTGGGACGACTACACGGAGGCCTACGAGGACGCGCTCACGAAGTGCAATTCCAATGATGCCCCGTGGTTCATCATTCCCTCGAACAAGAAATGGTTTCGCAATCTGGCTGTTTCTCACATCATCGCCGAGACGCTGGAAAGCCTGCACTTGAAATTTCCCGCACCGACGGTGGACCTCTCGAAGATCAAGTTGGCATAGTCTCATTCGTCGCGCCCGGGCCGCGGCAGCTTTCGATCCGAGAAATTCCGCCGCAAGGCAGAGACTTCACCTCCTGCCTTGCAAATTCGCCGGTTTGTGAATAGGCTCTGCTGACCGCAATCGCGTCGGCCAGCTCACCATGGACAGCAAAGCCGTCTTCCCGCGAAACTTCCTGAAAACGTACCCGCAGGCTACGCGCGCGGAAGGCTGCTTTATTTATACGGCTGAGGGACGCAGATACCTCGACGCGGCGGGCGGCGCCGCAGTCGTAACGATTGGCCACGGCGTCGAATCCGTTGCGCGCGCAATGGCCGAGCAAGCCGCGCGGCTCGCGTACGTACACTCCTCGCAATTCCAGACCGCTCCCGCGGAAAAACTCGCGCAGCGAATCCTGGCTCTCGCGCCCCATGGCATGAGGCGCGGCGGCCGGGTCTACTTCACCTCGGGAGGCTCCGAAGCCACCGAGACCGCCATCAAACTGGCGCGGCAGTATTGGCTGGAGCGCGGCAACGCGAAGCGCACGCGAGTGATTGCGCGGCGTCAGAGTTACCACGGCTCGACCCTCG
This sequence comes from Candidatus Limnocylindrales bacterium, assembly GCA_035501415.1. Lineage (GTDB taxonomy): Bacteria > Acidobacteriota > Terriglobia > Acidiferrales > UBA7541 > Palsa-295. Next base: position 375,853 of record DATJWH010000028.1, read on the forward strand.
GCGCTCTCTCTCTCTCCGGGAACGTTCGGCGGCGCGAGCCTTTCGCTCCGCTACTGGCGGAATGGGGGCACGTCGCGCCGTGCTACTGCTACCGCTGTCCCTTCGACTTGCGCTATCCCGAGTGCAATGTCGATTGCGCGGACGATCTCGACCGGCAACTCGCCCGCGATGGATCGGACGACGTTGCCGCCTTCATCCTGGAGCCGGTCTCCGGCGCCACGCTGGGAGCCGTCGTTCCGCCGGATGGCTACCTTCAACGCATCGCCGAGATCTGCCGGCGCAACAAGATCCTCCTCATTGCGGACGAAATCATGACGGGCATGGGCCGCACGGGTAAAGCGTTCGCAGTTGAACATTGGGGCGTCGTGCCCGATATGATTCTTGTGGGCAAGGGAGTCGCCAGCGGCTATGCTCCGCTCGGCGCTGTGATTGTCGCAGGGCAAGTCGCGGACGCAATCTCACAGGGTTCCGGCACCTTCCTCCATGGGTTCACCTATAATTCGCATCCCGTTTCCGTCGCGGCGGGAAACGCAGTGCTCGATTTCGCCGAACGCGAGAAGCTCTTCGCGCGCGTCGAGCCGGCCGGCAAAGAGCTCGCGGCGGCACTTGAGCCGCTGAAGCGCTTTTCGGTGGTAGGCGATGTTCGCGGAATCGGTTTGCTCCAGGCCATTGAATTCGTGCGCGATTCTAAGACGCGCGAGCCCTTCCCCGCCGACGCCAACATCGCTTCTCGCATCGCTGCGGACGTGCTTGAAGCCGGCGTGGCGACGTATCCGATGCAAGGCTGCGTCGACGGCAACCGGGGAGACCACGTTCTTCTGGCGCCGCCGTTCACGATTACTTCCGCGATGATTCAAATGCTTGCTTCGGCCCTCGAACACTCGATCGGCGATTTCGAAAAGGCTCACATGGCGAGCACGGGAGGGTCTCCTGCGCGCGCGTAACGCCCGCTCCTGCGGCCTCCTCGCCCTTCTGCTGCTCGCAGGGAGCGGCGCGTTCACGAGCCAGAACCAGTCCCCCGAAATGCCGGGCTTCTCAACCGCCGACGCCGCGAAGGAAACTTCGCTCGAGCAACGCTATCGCTCGCTGACCTCTACAAGTCAGATTCGCGACTTCCATCGCTATCTCACCGCCGAGCCCCATCCGGCCGGCACGAAGCGCAACAACGACCTCGCCCGCTGGGTGGCGGATCAGTGGCGCGCGCAGGGCCTCGAGAACGTCACGGTTCACGAATACGATGTGCTCAATTCGCGGCCGCGCGAAGTTTCCGTCGAAATGGTTCGTCCAGCGCATTTTCACGCTAGCCTTCGCGAAGAGGGGTACGACGTCGATCCCGATACGAAGAATCCAAATGTCGATGGCGCCTATCTCGGCTATTCGGGATCGGGAGAGGTCACAGCGCCGCTCGTCTACGCGCACAGCGGAAATCCCGAGGACTATGCATACCTGAAGCAGCATGGCATCGACGTGCGCGGCAAGGTCGTCCTGGTTCGCTACTCGAATCCGTACAGCTATCGCGGATTCAAAGCTCTCACCGCGCAGCGGCTCGGCGCAGCCGCGATTTTGATTTACTCCGATCCGGTTGAGGACGGCTACAAGCAGGGCAACGTTTACCCCAACGGGCCGTGGGGCCCGAAAAGTCACATCCAGCGCGGAGCGATCACATACGATTTTCTCGAGCCGGGCGATCCACTCACGCCAGGGTACGCATCCGTGCCGGGCGCGAAGCGGATTGCTCCCGAGGACGCCGTTTCGTTGCCGAAGATCATGGGCGTGCCAATGTCGTGGGGTGATGCGCAGCCTCTTCTGCGGCACCTCGATGGTCCCGTTGCGCCGCGCGCCTGGCAGGGCGGCCTGCCGCTGAAATACCGGCTGGGAGGCAAGAACGTCGTCGTCCACGTGAAGGTCGATATGGATGCGAGCGTCCAGCCTTACTTCGTCACCGAGGCTCGCATCCGCGGCAGTGAATATCCGGACGAATGGGTGATCCTCGGCAATCATCGCGACGCCTGGGTCTTCGGCGCCGTCGATCCCTCGAGCGGCACCGCGTCGATGATGGAGCTTACGCGCAATCTCGGCGAACTTCTCCGCCAGGGCATTCGCCCGAAACGCACGCTCGTGATTTGCAGTTGGGACGGCGAAGAATACGCGCTTACCGGTTCGACGGAATGGGGCGAACAGTACGCGGACGAGCTCAAGCGCAAGGCCGTCGCCTACCTGAACGTCGACGAAGCCACTTCAGGAAAAGATTTCCAGGGCGACGCCGTCGGCTCGCTCGCGCCTCTGCTCGTCGACGTCAGCCGCACGCTCCCCGCGCCCTCCGGCAAAACCCTATACGATGAGTGGAAAGTCTCGCGTCAGGCGGAACTTCACAAGCCAGCGCCTCTGGCTGACTCCGATCTTCCGAATACGCGCATCGGAAGCGGCTCCGACCATACGGTCTTTCTGAATTTTCTCGGCATTCCCACGATGGGGCTTACATTCACCGGGCCTTACGGCGTCTACCATTCCGCCTACGACGACTTCTACTGGATGAACCGTTTCGGCGATCCCGGCTACCACTATCACACTCTGATGACCCAGCTCTGGGGAGTTCTCGGCCTTCGCCTCGCGAATGCAGATCTTCTTCCTTACGATTTCGAATTTTACGGCGCCACGATCCGCAGCTTTCTCGATGAGCTCAACGATTCGACGCACCTCAGCGGCAAGGTCCCGCTCGACACGTTGCGCCGCCGAATCGCTGAATTCGAGACGGAAGGCGCCGGCGTGAAGCAGAGCGCCGCGCGCGCGATTGCCGGCGGGCATCTTGACCCGGCCGAAGCGTCGCGAATCAATTCCTTGCTGATGGAGGTGGAGCGCAACTGGTGCAATCCTGCAGGCATTCCCGGCCGTCCGTGGTGGAAGCATTCGTTGTACGGCGCGCGCTACACCTACGCGCACCTGGAGCTTCCCGGGCTCACCGAAGCTGCCGAGGCCGGCGACTGGAACCGCGCCGCTGAGCAGGCAAAGATTCTTGAAGACGAACTCTCGAAGAACTCAGCCCTCCTTCGCCAGATTCAGAAGGAACTCGCTTCAGATTCAGGAAACGGACAATGACCATGCAAGGCTTCTCGCAACGCTCAGCCGCGTTCGCCGCACTCATTGCTCTTTGCCTTGTCGCCGCCCTCCCGGCATTCGCGCAGACGTCTCCTCGCGCCCGTGACCTGGGCGTTCCCTTCGAAGGCACGCCCGGCCCGCTCGATTCGATCACGGACGTGAAGGGCGTCGAAGTCGGCTACCGCACGTTGATTTCCGGCGATGGCAAACTCCAGGTCGGCGTGGGCCCGGTGCGCACCGGAGTCACCGCGATTTTTCCGCGCGGCAAAACCGCCGTTGATCCCGCCTTTGCCGGCTGGTTCACGGAAAATGGCAACGGCGAAATGACCGGCACCACATGGGTCGAGGAGTCAGGCTTCCTCTACGGCCCGGTGATGATTACGAACACGCACAGCGTCGGCGTCGTTCGCGATGCCGTGATCGCGTGGCAATTGAAGCATGGCACTCCGACTCCGCTCGACGACTGGTGGTCGCTTCCCGTCGTCGCCGAAACGTGGGATGGAGGGCTGAACGACATCAATGGCTTCCACGTCAAGCCGGAAGATGCCTTCGCCGCGATGGACGACGCTCACTCCGGCCCGATTGCCGAAGGCAACGTGGGCGGCGGCACCGGGATGATTTGCTTCGAATTCAAGGGCGGCACGGGCACCGCGTCGCGCCGACTCCCCGACAGCTATGGCGGCTATACGGTGGGTGTGCTTGTGCAGTGCAACTTCGGCACGCGTCCGCTGCTCCGCATCGCAGGCGTTCCCGTTGGGGTCGAGATTCCGAAGAACTCGCATCGCGACGACATAGGCTCGATCATCGTCGTCGTCGCCACCGACGCGCCTCTGCTCCCGCACCAATTGAAACGCATTGCGCGCCGCGTGACTCTCGGACTCGGCCGCCTCGGCAGCATTTCCGGCAACGGTTCCGGCGACATCTTCATCGCATTCTCGACCGCGAATCCCGGCGCGGGCATGGCCAAACGTATGGCTCAGGTCGAGGCAATCCCGAACGAGCGCATCAACCCGCTGTTCGAGGCCACCGTGCAAGCCACCGAGGAGGCCGTCGTGAACGCGATGGTCGCCGCGAAGACGATGACCGGCATCAACGGCCGCACGGTCGAGGCCCTTCCGCACGACCAGCTTCGCGCCGTCTTGAAGAAGTATAATCGGCTGGTCGAAGCTCCCGGCACACACTAAACGAAAGGCTCTTCTCCGATGCGAAATTTTCTCTTGGGAATCGTCTTCACGCTTCTCGTGCTTGTTGTCGTCGTCATCTGGTTCGCGAAGACCGGCCGCGTCAATTTCGAAGCCGACCAGCCCGCTTCCACGCTCGAGCGGCACTTGGCAATGAGCGCGATGGATGCGGCGACGGAGCATCGCGCGCCTGACGTAAAAAATCCGATTCCGGCCAGCGAGCAGAATCTCGTCACCGGCGCGCAGCTCTATCTCAACCACTGCGCCGGATGCCACGGCACGCCGCAGAATCCCGACAGTCAGTTCGGGCGCTCCTTCAATCCGCCCGTCCCTCGATTCTTCAAAGATCCTCCCGACATGCCCGACAATCAGAATTTCTACATCGCCTCGCATGGCGTTCGATGGACCGGCATGCCCGCGTGGAACAAGACGCTCACCGACGAGCAGATCTGGCAGATCGTCACCTTCATGAGCAACATTGAGCGGCTTCCGCCCGCTGCGAAGGCTGTCTTCGACACAAACTCCCCAGCCGCGCAACAGCCGCCTGCGGCGCCAAAATAAAATTCCGGGCACAGAAAGCCGGCCCTTTGCAGCCCACGAAACTCAGCGTCTCCAAATCTTCGAGTCTTGGTAAGATTTGATTTCTCTCGCGGGTTGGGCTACGGTTTGCTTATACGTGGCTGCAATGCGGAGTCGCGGTGCGATTTTCAGTCGCGGCAGCGTGTAGCGGAGTGACGCCGACGGAGGAACGATGGCTGATCCTGTAGCCGATAAGGTGATTGCGACGCTGGCATCCGTGAAGCGGATCCCGGCCGAGAAAATCACGCTCGAGACCAATTTGCAGGAACTCGGCATCGATTCGCTCGACGTTTTCACGCTGCTCTTCGAGCTCGAGAACGCCTTCAAAATCTCCATTCCCGATGACGACGTCCGCTCCATTCGCACCGTCAACGATGTCGTCGACGGAATCAAGAAGCTCATCGCTGCTCAGCCTCCCGACGCGTCGGTCGGCTCCACGTCTCCCGCCACGTGAGTCACAGCTACCGGATGGCCTCATCTCACATTTTCCCGCGCGAGCGGCGACACAACTGACATGGCGCCCCGCCGAGTTGCCGTCACCGGAATCGGAATCATTTGCCCGCTTGGCTTGAACTCCGCCGAGGTCTGGACTTCCTTGCGCGAGGGCCGCTCCGCCATCGGCCCGATCGAGGGCGTCGATTATCACAAGCTGATTCTCCGCTTTCCGAACGCCGCGCAGGTTCGCGGCTTCGACGCGAAAAAGCACTTCGAGCCCGGGAAGGAAGATTACATCGACCGCTTCGCCCAGTTTTCCGTCGTTGCGGCTCGCGACGCCATGCGCGATTCAGGCTTGCAGCCTTCACAGGAACTCCGCGAGCAGTGCGCCGTCGTTTGCGGCTCGGCCGTGGGCGGCCAGTCCGCAATCGAAGTGGGATTTGAGGATCTCTACGTCACCGGCCGCGGCCGCGTTCATCCGCTCACGATTCCCAAGACCATGTCCAACGCCGGCGCGAGCCACATCTCCATGGACCTCCGCCTCAGCGGACCCACGTACACCGTTTCCACCGCGTGCTCCTCTGCAAATCATGCGATGGGTCAGGCATTCCGTCTCGTGCGCGACGGCGAAGCGGAGATGGCCGTCACCGGCGGCGCCGAGGCCATGTTCACCATCGGAATGTTGAAGGCCTGGGAGGCCATGCGCGTCATTTCGCCCGATACCTGCCGCCCCTTCAGCAAGGATCGCCGCGGCATGATTCTTGGCGAAGGCGGCGCGATGATGATTCTGGAGACTCTCGACGCGGCGAAAGCCCGCGGCGCGAAAATCTACGCGGAGATTTGCGGCTTCGGCATGTCCTCGGACGCGCATCATTTGACGCAGCCGACCGTCGAAGGCCCGGCTCGCGCCATGCGCGATGCTCTTCGCATCGCCGGCCTCGCGCCCGAACAGATCGGCTACATCAACGCTCACGGCACCGGCACGCCTGGTAATGATCCCGTCGAGACGCGTGCAATTCGCGCCGTCTTTGGCGCGCACGCCGATAAGCTCGCCGTCAGCTCCACCAAATCGATGCACGGCCACGCGCTCGGAGCCGCGGGAGCGCTCGAAGCCGTCGCCACGATCCTCGCGCTGCACAACGGCATTCTTCCCCCCACGGCGAATTTCACCGTGGCCGATCCCGAATGCGATCTCGATTACATTCCCAACAAAGCGCGCGAGCTGCGCGTCGAAGCGGCGCTCTCGAATTCCTTTGCCTTCGGCGGACTCAACGCCGTCATCGCCTTCCGCGCCTATCGCGGCTGACACACGTATCCGTCTGCGTTCTGCACGTCCCGAAGAAATTTTGGTCTAAATGTGGCAGGACTTGATGCCGTTCTTCTCGAAGTACTGCTGGTGATATTCCTCGGCCTTATAAAATTCCTTCGCCGGCTCGATCTGCGTCGCGATGGGCCGCTTGAACACTCCCGAGCGCTCCAGCGCCTCTTTCGATCCCCGCGCCGCCGCTTCCTGCTCCGCGTCGTGAAAGAAAATTGCCGAGCGGTATTGCGTCCCCACATCCGGTCCCTGCCGGTTCACCGTCGTCGGATCGTGGCTCTGCCAGAAGGCGCTCAGAAGCTGCTCGTACGACACCTGCTTCGGGTCGAACTCCACCTCGACGGCTTCGGCGTGCCCGGTCTTGCCGGTGCAGACGTCCTTGTACGACGGGTTCTTCGTCGTCCCGCCCGTGTACCCCACCGTCGTCGAGCTCACGCCCCTCACTTTCCGGAACGTGTCCTCCACTCCCCAAAAACATCCCGCCGCAAACGTCGCCTTAGCCATTCATGAAACCCCCGGAAGCGCGCCCCCGCTTCTATCGTCATGTTGCCATACTCGGAGCGCACCGTCGAGTCGTGCGCGCGCAAAGTCTTTCGCGGCAGCCGTGTCGGAATGGGTGAAATCCGGAGCTAAACGACAGGCGAAGCGACAGCTTCCGGCCGCGCCGTTCTTTGGCGGGATCGCTGCAAAATCTTCTCAAGCGTGTCGGGAATCTCGAAAACGGCGTTGTTCTTCATCGCTGCCGCGTTAGCTTGATAACGCGCCAGCGTTGAAGGCTCGATCAGTTGCGCCACCGCTTCGGCGACCTTTTGGAAATTTCGTACCACCATTCCGACCTGTTTCTCGAGCACCCAGTCGCAGTTGTACCGTTCTTGCGGCAGCGTCCATGCATTTCTCTGCACGATCACCGGCAATCGCATCGCCAGCGCTTCGCTCACGCTTCCCGGCCCAGGCTTCCCGATGAAGAAATCCGCAAGCTGCATGTAGTAGTTCACTTTCGTCGTGAAACCCTCGACGACTCTGGGAAGCCGCGCCTTTTGTCCGCGCAGCTCCGCCGCCATCTTCTCGTTCTTTCCGCAAATCAGAATCAGTTGCAGCTTCAATGGCGACTTGTCCAGCCGCTCCGCAATTTCCAGCATCTCCTTCGATCCGTAGCCGCCGAACAGAACGAGTCCCGTCGCCAGGTCCGCGCTCAGGCCCAGACGCTCCCGCTCGCGAAAACGGTTCGGGAGCCGCGCCTCGTAGAATCGCGGGTGCAGAATCATTCCCGGCGCCTGGAAGATTTCATCATCGCTGTGTCCCAGCGATCGTGCCTGCGCCACCGCTTTGTCCGATCCGCAGATCACGTGTTGCGGTTGCTGTTCGATCCAGAAGTGAGGTGGATAATCAGCGATGTCCGTAATCACCGTAACGAAAGGCCGCAAGGGAAACACTCGGCGAAAGCTCTCGCCCAGCGCCCCGTTGAAGTGCGGCACGAACGACACAAGAATGTCCGGCTTCGTTTCTCTCCAGTGACTCTCCAGCATCCGCACCAGCCGCCCGTGACTCAAGCGAATCGCGAACTGCAGCACCTTCATTAGTTGTTCGCTGCCCAAAGTCCAGCCGCTTCGCAGCATCCAGTTGTAGAAGTCCTGGATCCGGATTCCGGCGTACTTCTTCAGAATGTCGAGTTGGTCCAGCAGATCTTGTAGATTGGTGAGCTGCACGGCCCAGTCGCGCCCTTGCGACCGAATCGCCATTTCCAGCGCCGTAGCGGCCGCCCTGTGCCCTCCGCCAGCATCGAAAAAGCAAAATTCCATTCGCTCCATTCGGGCGATTTTGGCACCCGAAATGCCGTGTCCCACTACGGGAATGTTAAAATTCCGTGTCTGTGTTGTAAGAGTTAAATAGCTGTGTTTTCATAACTTTAGCCCGGTTGTCATTCGCCCGTAACAGTCCGCTCGTACGTTTGTAGTTGTGAAATGCGACCTGCACGTCCACAGCTACTTTTCTGGCCAGTGCACTACGCCTTTTGCCCGCAAATTCTGTCGCGAGAGCTACAACGACCCTGAGGAGGTCTATTCGCTCCTGAAGCGCCGCGGCATGAATTTGTTCACACTCACGGATCATGATTCGATCGAGGGCGCCGAAAAATTGCGCTCTCGTCCGGGATTCTTTCTCAGCGAGGAGCTGACGTGCCGGATGCCCAGCGGTACGGAAGTCCACGTCGGTGTCTACGACTTCCATGAGCGTCAGCATGTTCAGCTCCAGCAGCGGCGAAACGATCTCGTCTCTCTGCTGATGTACCTCAGCGAGCGCCGGCTCTTCTTCAGCATCAACCACGTTTTCTCGAGTCTCACCGGCCGCCGCGAGCGCGAGGACTTCGCCTGGTTCCAGGAATACTTTCCCGCCGTCGAAACGCGAAACGGGCACATGCTCCCCGAAGCGAACGAGCACGCAGCGATGTTTGCGAAGCAGTGGGACAAGATCGCCATCGGCGGCAGCGACGCGCACGCGATGCCGTCCGTCGGAACCGCCTTCACGGAAGTGCGCGGCGCGCGCGACAAGGACGAATTCTTCGCTGGCCTTCGCGCCGGCATGGGCCGCGTTGGCGGCGAATCGGGAAACTTCCGCAAGCTGACGCGCGACGTTCTCTCAATCGCCGGCGAAATGATGCGCGAAAAAACCTGGACGGCGCTTCTTTCTCCGCTCGCCCTTCTGATCCCTGCAATCACCTGGTTCAATTATTGCGACGAGCGGAGTTTCAATCGCCGCTGGGCCGCCGAAGTTCTCGATCAGCCGCAGTCTCGCAAACGTCCTCGTTGGGTCACCGTTCCACGTCCGGTGCCGCAAACGGCCATGGGAGAATCTCTATGCCCGTAGGAAGAGCCTTTTGGAATCAGATTCAATCCAACGATTACCGCCTGATGCGCCGCGTGCATCGCTGGCGCGCTCCCAGGTGGTTTCGCATTTTGATGATTATCGCCACGCGCGGCGGCGATGGCTGGCTGTGGTACGCCCTCGGAGTGATTCTGTATCTCTTCGGAGGCGCGAACCGCTTTCTTGCGATTGGCGCCGCCGCGGCCGCCACCTTCTCGGGAATCTTGATTTTCCGCGCGCTCAAGAAGCTGAGCCGCCGCCAGCGGCCGTGCGAAATCGAGCCGCACTGCTGGTCGTCCATCCTGCCGCCCGATAAATACTCGTTTCCGTCAGGCCACTCGATTTCGGCATTCGCCGTCGCGCTCTCCGTCGGCCTGTTCTATCCGGAGTTGCTGGCGTACCTGCTCACCGTTGCGTTCCTCATCGCCAGCTCGCGCATCATTCTCGGAATGCATTTTCTCAGCGATGTGATCGCCGGCTCCGCCATCGGCGTGATACTCGGCTTCACGGCGTTCCACATCTTCGCACTTCTCTAAGCTCCCCGCTCCGGTCTGCGGCTGTCTCGCTGGACTCCGGCGCTACTTTCGCTCTACTCGCGTGCTCACCGGCGGCTCGCTCTCGTGAGATTCCTTTCGGTGCAGGAGTTCTACGATGGCCCGGTAGAGCCGTCCGCGCACTTCCTGCCTGTCCCGCGCCCGCGTGATGTAGCGAACCGTCACGTTCACGCCACCGCCCGTGGGCTTCACGCTCATCGACGGCGCTGCAGAGAAAGACTTCTTCGCATACGCCGGCACCACGCGCGTCCATTCCTCTTCCGCCTGGCGGGAATTCGGCGCCGTCTCGTCCGCCGCAATTTTCTGGATGGCCTCGGCCGTGGGATACGGATCGAGATTCGCCGGAACCTGAATCTGCAGCTCGTCCCACAGCCATTGACCCGACGTCGAAAAATTGAAGTAGTGCCCTTCGATCGCGAAGCTGTTGACGAATGCCACTTTTCGCCCCGTCGGATGCGCAGCGTCCGACCAGTTCCCCGTTTCCAGCAGCACCGTCCGGAACAGCCCCACCTCCAGTACTTCGCCGCCCACCCCGTTGATTTCCACCCAATCTCCCGGCCGGATTCCATCCTTCCCCATCAGGACGAACCAACCCACAAATCCCACGATGAAATCCTTCATGGCCACCGTCACGCCGGCTGTCGCGAGCGCCAGGAACGTCGCGAAATTGTTCGGCACTCCGAACACGACCAGCAGGATCAACGCCACTCCCAGCGCCTGCGTGACCACGAGCGCTACGGTGCGCATGGTGTGCAGCTCGCGCCGCTCCGGAGTCACATCGGAAAAGAATCGCTGCACAGAATAATTCGCAAGCAAGACACCGACCGCAATCAACAAGATCCAGAAGATCGAAACGAAAATCCCGTGCAGAAAAGCCTTTTCTCTAAGGCCCACGAACGTCAGCCAGTTTCCGTAATTCGCCGCCAGCGCCTCTTCATCTTCGATCGCCTTGTCGAAGCTGCTCAGGTCTCTCTGCTCGGTTGTCAAATGCCGCAGAAGTTCCAGCGATGTCTGCGCCGGCGACTCCGCTGCGGCCGCACTCGCTGCTGCCGTTGTCGCGTTCGCGCCAGACACGGCTGGGACCTGACTCGGGGCCGCCGCGGCAGATGCGTCTCGTCTTCGCAAGATGCGCCGTTCGGCCTTTTCCTGGTCCATCTGCTTCTCGAGCGATTCGTGCTCGCTCGTGAGCGCTGCCTGGCGGCTTAGCGCGTTCGCCTTGGCTTGTTCGAGCAGCGCTTCCTTGTTGCGCAGCGAGAAGAAAGCGCGCGACTCGGCGACGATGCTGGTCGAAGGCGTCGCCTCGGGCGATGACGCCGCGTTCGCGGCCAGCGCGGACGCGTTCATTTTTCCGCCGTGCGTTTCGGACGCTTCGTGTTGGTCGAGCTGCTTCTGAACGATGGCGCGCTTGTCGCCGCCCGCGCGGATCAGATCTTCGTGCGCGTCCGTCAGCTCGTCCTGGTCGAGCGACGATTGCGCCTGTACCAGGTCGATTTGCTCCTGAATGTTGTCCTTTTCGCTGGGCCGCGCTTTCGCGAGCTTCGCCTGCAAGTCGGACAGGCGATCGTGATCCGCATCCACAGCGGCTTCCGCCGTCTTGATGCGCGCGGCCAGTGCGCCCGTCTCGGGAGTCTGGGGCGGGGGGTTGTCCGTAGCGTCGCGCAGCGCGATGTCAAAGGCCGTATCCACGGCATGATCCGCCAGCTGTAGAGCCTGCTGCGCGTAGTCGTCTTCCCGGTGTGTGACGGCGAGCTGCGCGAGTTGCTGCGCCGTATCGAGTTCGCGCGTATCCACCAGGGCCGCCGCGCGCGCCGACGCGCTTCGCATGGCTCGCAGGCGCTCCCGGTAGTTCGCCCAGCTCCGAGTGAACAAAGCGAGGGCAAGCGATGCCAGAAGGAGCACCGACAGAAATGCGAGGATCGTTTTTTCGCCTGTTCTCATGGCATGTGGCCGGACGCCAATTCTAATATGCGACCTTCGGCGCGAAAACTGCTAATCACTTCATTCGGCGACAATCGGGTCACGGGGAAATCGTCTGTCAGAGATCCAGGTCCGGAGGATTGCGGCGAGTAATCAGCCGGGCGGACCTGTCATACTTGATGTAAAGCCAGCCCCATTGGAGAAGCACCAGCAGCCGATTCTGAAACTCGACGATATTCGCGAGGTGAACGAAGACCCAGATAAGCCAGGCGGGCCAACCCTTGAGCCGCAAGCGATTCAGATCGGCCACTGCCGCGCCGCGCCCGATCACCGCCAGATTTCCCCAATCGTTGTAGTGGAATGCCTTGCTCGATTGGCCTTTGAGCCTGCGCTCAATCACCTTCGCGACGTAGCGCCCCTCCTGAATCGCAGGCTGCGCCACGCCCGGCAGAGGCTTGCCGCCCTGTTGGCTGAAACTCGCGAGATCGCCGATGACGAATATTTCCGGGTGATTCGGAATCGTGAGGTCGGGCTGAACGATCACGCGCCCAGCCTTGTCGAGCGGCGCGCCGGCTTGCTTCGCCAGAACTTGCCCCAGCGGCGACGCAAGAACTCCGGCCGCCCACAGAACGGTCCGCGTGGAAACGCGCTCCGTGGTATCGCCGTGGCGGATCGCAACGGAGTGCGGTTGAACGTCGACGACGAATGCGCTGGTGCGCACCGTAACCTTGAGTCGCTCTACCATTTTGCGAGCGGCTGCGGAGAGGCTCGGAGGATACGTGGGCAGAAGACGGTCGGTGCCCTCCACCAGAATGATTTGAGCACTGCCGGGATCGATGTCGCGAAAATCGTGGCGCAGCGTATCGTGGGCGATTTCGCCGAGCGCGCCCGCGAGTTCCACGCCCGTTGGCCCGCCGCCGACGATGACGAAGGTCATCCAGGCGCGGCGCTTTTCGGGAGTGGGCTCCCGCTCTGCGGCCTCGAACGCGAGCAGGATGCGGGTTCGCATTTCGGTCGCGTCGTCGACGGTCTTCAATCCGGGCGCGAACTTTTCCCACTGGTCGTGGCCGAAATATTGATGGCTGGAGCCGGAGGCAACAACCAGCGTGTCGTAGGAGACGCTGCCGTCGCGGAGGATCACGCGGCGATTGGCGGCGTCGACGTCAATCACGTCGCCGAGGAACACGGTCACGTTCCTCTGCTTGCGAAGGATCTCGCGCAACGGCGTCGCGACGTTCGCGGGCGAGAGCGAACCCGTCGCGACCTGATACAACAATGGTTGAAACAGGTGGTAGTTGAGACGGTCGATCAGCACGACGTCGACAGGAGCGCTCTTGAGCGAGCGCGCCAAGCTGAGGCCGCCGAACCCGCCGCCTATGATGACTACTCTGTTTCTTTCCCCCAAGTCTCCCCCGCGGCTCTAAATTCCGAAAAGTCGACCTATAGAACTAGGACTCACAGTATCGGATGCCTCCCGAGCAGCGGAAGAAGCCATGAGAACCGCGAAACTCTCCCCCGCGGCGCCGGATTATTGCATCACTCGCGCGTCTTTTACCTCGGGGCGCGGCTGCATGGAAAGCACCAAATATTGACGCTCCTTCTTATCTCCCTCGGGATCAAGCAGGTACAGCTTGTCCTTGTGAATTCGGAAATCGACCGACTCGCCAACGGGTAAGAGGATGGGATGCTTCTGATCGACCGGCCGAATCCGATAGACAACGTGGTCGGACTGCAGGACATATTCCTGGCACAGGACTTCCTGGGTCTGCTTGTGAGAGCCATCGGTGCCAAGGATCTCCCCTGCGAGCGTCTTGCCGGCTTTCTCCGTGGCGCCGCAGGTGGACGACTCCATCGATAGCAGCAAGGCCTTGTCGTAGGTGGGAGGGTCCTTCGCGAACACCAACGATGCCGTGAGCAGTGTCGCCGTCACCAGCAGAAGAACCTGAATCAATCGCTTCATAGCGCCTCCTCGTGAGTATTGTCGGGTGGTCTCTTCGGGTCCACTTAAGAAGGGTGAGGAGGGTGGCGGGCTGATATAGGAGATTTCCACAGGGTGCATCTGCGCTATGTGGAGCGCCAGCGCCTCGATCGGGTCCGGGCGGTTCAGAGGATGTAGAACCAAAATGAAATGCCCGGAGTACAGGGTGCGTTTCGCGAATTTACAGGGAATTTTTGCCGCGTCGGGGAATTTTCTACAGGGGCTCAGGTGAATACAGTATAGAGTCGATTCTGTATCTCGCGCAGGTTCAAGCGTTTGGAGAAATGGGCTGCTTTGGCACAGTAACTGCCGGGTTCGCTGTAGTTTCGACGCTCTTCCGGTCCTCAGAGAGCGTTGGGCATCTAGGATCAGGGCTTGTGGTCTCGGAGGGGAGTGTTGCAGTTTTCCAAAGATATCGCGTGCTCGCCTACCCCAAGAAAACCAGACGTTAAAACCAAAAGCTTCGCCGAATGCAGTCCTGGGCAAGCAGACACGAGGCTTACAGTGAAGAAAGTCCGCGTTTTTTCCAAGATTTCTCCCGAGGATAAGAGAAAAGAGAACAGCCAGTCGAACTTCTTCGTATTTTGCGAGAAGACTACAGGAGTAGCACAATTTCGCGCGGGATCGTTCAGCGAAGAGGCCGAATGCAGCCTGGATCGCGTCGCCGGCTTGCTGGCGATGCAATGCCTGGTGAGAGGCCACGACCCGAACGATTTTGTGGTCCTTGTACCGGCCGAGAAGGACTTTGTGGGAAGGCTGGTATCGAGGGCGAAGGATTTGCTGGATGAGGGACGCTCCGTAGCGGGGCCGGCATCGCTGAGTCCGCGGCAGCAGGAGATCCTCCATTCGGTGCTTTGCAACCGCGCGAACAAGGAAATCGCTTCGAAGCTGAACATCACAGTGCGGACCGTGAAGTTCCATATCTCGTCGCTGCTCAGCAAGTTTGGTGTGGAAAACCGGACCGAGCTGGCGCGGCGGGCGGCGGGCCTGTTGCGACCGCCGATGATGGAAGGCGGCTCGAACTCGATCCTGCAGCACTCGGATGGGGAGTTGCGCCGAGAGCTTGGACCGCAGCCTGTGGAAAACTTTGCACTGGCCAACAAGTCGCGGAATGTTCGGTTTCCTGGCCGTGTGCTGAGCGCCTAAAGAAGACCCTCGAAGAGCGCCCCGAGCCGGCCCAGAAGTTCCTCGGCTCTGGGTGGGCTTGTGTCCGTCCTGCCAAAGATTCGCCTGGAAGACCCCCAAAAGCACCCGGAGTTTGTATAGATTAGAAAAACGCAAGTTGCTGATTCTGCAGCGGTTGCGGCGATTTCTAATATTCAGTGTATAGATTAGAAAGGCGGGGATCCGAGGAGGCACGGAGACAGAGGGCGGGCCGGCCAATCGGCGGTGACGAAATGGCGATTTTTGGCGATTAGAAATTTCTTTGTCCTTTGTTTTGTGCAAGTTAGGTCTATTTCTAATTCCCCATTTTGGCGATTAGAAGCCCCCAGTGGCTGGAGACGAGCGGCGAACGGCCACAGAAGCGACGACCCAGGGAGAGAGTCCGCAACCGTATATTAGACAAGGTCTCCGTCCTTTGTTTTCAATGACTTACGGGCGTTTCTAATCGCGGAACCGTATATCAGGATTCGCCGGATTCTCGCCATCTGCCAGCCGCACCCCATAAGGCCCGCTCCCGCCAGGCGCCAGACTGAACGCCAAAGGTAAAAACAAGTCATGTTAGCATACTCGTAAACAAAAGTCAATAGGAAACAATTTGCCACTTCGCGGGAAACGAAAACAAAGGAGTTAGAGGTGGGCGCTTCGCGGCGAACCTCTTACGCAGCATTCCGCTGCGCTTCGTGCTGGGCTACGTTCTGCCGCGCCTCTGGGGCTCGATTCCCAGGGAAAAAAGCGGGCGGGAGGGGCCAGTTGACTCGGTAGCGAGAGACCTCTCTTGCACAGCCAAGAGTGGCTGTGCCACCGACCGAGGGCGGATCGAGGGTGCGACGGCGGAATTTGGAGAGGGTGGCGGGAGTGCTGTATAAATCGAAGGCGGGCTTTTAGCGGCTGGTTTGAGGCGCCTTAGGGCGCGAAACGCGGGGTTGGCGATGGAAATGAAGGTCGTTACGGTGAGTTGCGGGCTTCCGAGAGAGGTTGTGTGGCATGGGATGACCGTGTCCACGGGAATTTTCAAGCGGCCGGTGGACGGGCGCGTGAAGCTGCGGAAGCTCAATCTGGATGGGGACCGGCAGGCGGACCTGACGGTGCATGGAGGGGAGGCAAAGGCGGCCTATTGCTATCCCGTGGAACACTACGACTACTGGAGGAAGGAGTTGGCGGGCCGAACGCTGGACCCGGCTAACTTCGGGGAGAATTTCACTACGAGCGGGCTGCTCGAGGACGCGGTGCACATTGGGGACAGGTTTTCGATCGGGTCGACGGAGGTTGTGGTGACGCAGCCGCGGCTTCCCTGCTACAAGCTGGGGATTCGATTCGAATCGGACGAGATGGTGAAGCGGTTCCTGGCGAGCGGGCGCACAGGTTTCTACGTTTCGGTGGCGGGCGAGGGAGAGGTTGGAGCGGGAGACGAGATTCGGTCGGTCGGCCGGGATCCGAATGGCGTGCCGGTGCCGGAGATTACGCGGCTGTACGTGACGAAGAGGTTTGATGGACAGGATGTCGCGTCAGTGGAACGGGCACTGAAGGTTGCGGCGTTGCCGGAGAGCTGGAAGCAATATTTTCGGGAGCGGATCGAGCGGACGCAGGCGTAAGTGCGAAGGAGCCGCACCGACGCAGCAAGGAGCTCACCGTCTCTGAACGCGAAGGAGCGCTTGCGGCGACGGCATCGGCCGAAGAAGGTGCGGATTCTGTTTGTGGGCGAGGCGCCGCCTGCTTCGGGACGATTCTTCTATCAAGGCGACTCCGGGCTCTACCGCGCGATGCGGGAGGCATTTCTCTTGGCATTTCCCCATCTGAAGAGCACGGATTTTCTCGACGCCTTTCAGTCGCTGGGTTGTTACCTGGTCGATCTCTGCGGCAGGCCGGTCGATCAGATGGAAATGGCGGCGCGGCGGGGCGTCTGTTTGAGCGGCGAAGGGCGTTTGAGCCGGAGAATTTTTCAAATGCGTCCGAAGGTCATTGTGACGGTGGTGCGGTCGATCGGAGCGAACGTGAGACGAGCCGAGGTGGACGCGAGATGGAGCGGGCTTCATGTGGAACTTCCCTATCCGGGACGCTGGCATCATTACCGCAAGGAGTTTCGGCGGAAGCTGATGCCGCTTCTACGAGCGAAGCTGCGCGAGGGCGGTTGTTCCGAAACGCATTGAGCTTAATGTGGACCCGCTAGCAGTCTCCTCAAGGGCGGTGGTTACGGCCCTTCCGGGTGAAAGTGTTTATAGACCGCAGAGCCCTTAGGCGCCCAGTGCTTCGCCTTTTCCAGCCACACATCGCGATTGGCCGTGTCGCCCAACTCGGCATAGGCTGCACTCAAATTCATCGCTAATTCGCTCTTCTCAGCCATCTCGGATTCCGAGTCGCCGCAGAGGGCGATGCAAGTCTGATACTGCTCTTGAGCTTCCTTGTAACTTTTCAGGCCAAGGTAGGCGTAGGCCATTTCCCGGCACAGCGACTCATCTTTCGGATTCTTGGCGAACTCAGCCTTTGAGATGCGAATGGCGTCGTCGGGCCGCCCGACGGCGTTGTAGGCGAATGTAAGCTCGAACGCGAGCCTCGGCGCATCAGGCCGTTCCTTGTAGGCGGATTCGAGGTAATCGATTGCTCGTCGCGAGTCTCCGATATTGTTGTAGAACGATCCCCACTTGATCTCGTGAGTAAGGGAATCAGAGTCGTCCTCATAAAATTTCAGCCAGTCCGGTTTTTCCGGAAGTCCGAGTTGTGCCAAGGCCTCGGGCGGAAGCAGAGCTGCAACCCCGTCTTCGTCCAAACGAATCTTGAGAACGACCTTGTCTGGAGGGATGGGGTTAGGAGCGGGATGATATTTTCCGTCGGCACCGATTGTAAAGTGCCCACCGAGCTGAAGCGTGAATCCGGCTTGGGGATCGATGTATACGAAACCGAAGGTGTAGTCGGCGTCGCGCGGTTCATGATACAGGGCGACCCAGCGATTTTCGCAGTCGGACATGTGGACATCATAGTGAAGACCAGCGGACTGTGCCTGACTGTGGGTTGGGAGCACTGCGGCACCCGCTGATTGTGGCGATTGGTGAGCCACCGCTGATGCGCACGAAAAAATTGCTAACGCCACCAGGATAGAGCTTTTCTTGAAGGCGCGCATGACTCGAGCCTTTCACAGGAGATGTGAGCGCAAGTAGACAGCGCAACGGAAGAGAGGCTACTTGGCTTGGAGGCATTGGTTGCCATCATACATCTGTGCAACGGAAATTTGGAAATCGCGCTAGGAAAGCGGCGGGGACCCTACGGGAACCAGGCACTCCAAGCTGGCGGAGGCCGACGGGCCAGGGAGAGGCTGCCGCATAGTTTGGAGGGTGCTGGCGAACACCGTAATTCTCTGAATATCGTGTCGTGCGGGGCGACCGTGCAAACGTGTTAGTAATGTTGCTTTATTTGCGAGCGCCACACGACGAGACTCCAAACCAGCAGGGCGGCCGCGAGGAACAGCATCAACGAATAAAACGGAATTGGAAAATCATCGACGCGGTCTCCATTCCTCTCGTAGTAGAAATGCCCGGGCTCCTTCCTGATATAGGTTCCGACTGGCATGCTCCGCGGCAAGGACGCGTCGGTCGGGCCAGCCGTGTAGGTGCTATCACGGCCATCAGGTCCTCGCAGGGTGTATTCCGTGACGTACCGAGGGCCGCGGGAGGGAGGCACATCACGACTGGAGATTATCGTTCCGTTCAGGTCAATTCGAAGGCGTCGTCCGACAGTCTCGTACCCAAGTCCCCAGATAAAGAACAAGGCAAGCATCAGGAGCGCAACGGGACTCGCTCTCGTCTGTGTGACCTGGGTGCTCATCGAACCACGAGCCTCATCGCCGGGATTTCCATGCCTGCCTAAAGCACGCCAGTGCCAAGAGCACACATAGAGCAGACATCAAAACCCATTGATTCGATTCCTGCTCTAGTCTAGGCGCGAGGTAGGAGCAATCGGAAACGGTGAGTCCAATTGGGACACGAATGTAGCAAGATCGCCGGTAGCGGCCTTGCCTGAGGCGTGAAGTAGTAATTTCGTGAGCAGATGGAGCAGGCAGATGGTCGAGTGTGCACCTGCCGATTTATCGGGACTTGGGTTGAATCGCTAGGCCGCAATAAACGCAGCGTTTCGGGAAAAAGCGTAAGTTCCACCAACCGTTGAATGCACAGCCGCATCGCGGGCAGCGCCAGCGGCGAAATTTCAGCCGTCTCCCTCCGCTGACCAAGAAGGACGCGACAAGCACGAGGAAGAAGAGGATCGTGACAATTTCGGCGATGACGTCCGGCAATCTGTTGCGAAAGACGAAAGCGATTATTACTGAGATGGTCGCAAGACCTACCCACTTGAGAGAAAGCGCGTAGGCTGAGCGCAGTTTCCAGTACCCGTTCCAAGACAATTGCTGAGCAGATGCGTCTTGAGGCGGCACTGGGGGATCCAGGCGTTCGACCCTGTTCGTGAGAGCGATCCACACGATGATTCCGGCCGGCAGAAGCGCGAGATACCACGGGAGGCCAAGATCGTTCAGGGCGCCAGCGAGACCGCCAGCTCCAACGACCAGGGCGAGCAGCTTGAGAAGCCAGATCGCACGTTTTGAGAACGGTACGCTATGTCCTGTAAGGAACCCCAAGAAGTCCTTCGTGCGGACGGCCAACCATACCCAAGGCGGCACCACCAGAAGAGAGGCGAGCAGATCCGGCCACTTTTGGGAGAACCCCACGGGGCTCATGGCGCTTTATTTTAGCTGACAAATACCCCAAGAGTTATAAGCGGCCGGTCAAAGGTCATGGTCGACCGAGCGAGGGGCGATTGGTTTTCGCGCCGGATTGGGAAGCAGCGCAAAATGTGCGCCTAGCGCTGCAATTCGAGTGAGCAGCCAGGGCTAAAGCCCAATTCGATTTGCCGGCGCTTTTCGCACCGCAAACAGCGCGGTGCTCCCCGGACTGAAGTCCGGGGCTTCCACCAGAAAACCAACGTCGATTAGGAGGCTGGTCAAGATTAGGGCACCTCCTGCCACCATGAAAAGGATACCAAGTCCGAGAAACAGGAAGCGGTACCCGCTTTCGTCGGAGCCGAGCCACAGTCGCGGGGAGAATGGGCGCTTCGCTCTGACCCACAAGAAGGCTCGCCGGGCGGTCTCGCGGGAGCCGTCGATGATCGAGACTCCAATCGTGAATAAGATGGTTCCCAGGAAACCCATCTGCGTATGCGGTCGGGGAGAGGATAGCACTCTCTAGACGGTGCCGTGGGCGGGCATGACGAGCGGGGGCTTTGCGAGGTGGAGCTCGACGGAGATGGGGGCGAGGTCGATGCGGGAGGAGCCGAAGCGGCTTTGGGCGGCCATTTGAGCGAGCTGGCCGGTGGTGTAGGCGCGCTTGATGAGCATGTGGCGGAACGTGAAGACGGTGAGCCAGCGGTCGAGCGCGGAGCGGCCACTGTGCTTCATGTAGGACTTGATTTCGTCGAGCGAGACGTCCTTGCGGAGGTCGACGATCAGGGCTTCGCCGCCGGGGCGCAGGACACGATAGATTTCGTCGAGAGCCTTGACTGGCTCGGAGAAATTCTTGAAGGCGGCGGAACAGTAGATGAAGTCGAAGGAATCGCCGGGGAAAGGCATCTCGGCGGCGTTGCCGCAGCGGAAGTCGACGGAGACGCCGGCGGCGCGAGCGTTCTGCTGCGCGATGTCGATGAATGTGCGGCTGATATCGAGGCCCGTGATTTTGAAATTGCCGAGCTTTGCGAGTTCGACGCTGAAAAAGCCAGGGCCGGGGGCGACTTCGAGGACATCGGCGCTGGGGCGGAGGCGAGCGGCGACGGTGCGGGCCTGACGGCGGAAGTCTTCCATGTCTTTGCTGCGGGTGCGGGTGTACCAGCGGGCGATGCGACCTTCCATGCCGGGACCCTTGTGTCCTTTGCGTGGGGGTTTCTGATTCGCGGCGGGCATGATGGCTCCTTTCAAAGCGGTTCGAGAGAGACGAGCGTGCGCGGAAGCGGCGTGAGCGAAGTGTCTCTATTTTGTATACGCAGGCAGCGGGGATTTGTAACGGGAACGATTCGAATTTGAAATGACCCTGCCTACATCCCCGATTTCACACGCGGAGCAGCGGCAGTTTGGAGGAGGCTCGCGAACAAAGCAAAGGCTGCCGGGTTCAAAGGGAGGAGCCGCGCTACAGAACATCCTTGTGAGCAAGCGCAACGCAACGGCGAAGGATGCAACGAACGGCGACGCCGCGCAGCCTTTGCGAAAAACGCAAAGACTGCGGCACCCGCAAATTCAAGGGCAAAGGCGAGGACTCTGCTACCCAACCGTCGGCAAAGCAGCGCTGGAGGCGGGGATGCGTTGACGAGAGGGGTGGGAGTCCCTAACATGCGGGAGGCGGCGAGAGAGCGATGATCGGCGAGACCATTTCGCATTATCGAATCGTGGAGCAGTTGGGCGGCGGCGGAATGGGCGTGGTGTACAAGGCCGAGGACACCGAGCTGGGGCGCTTCGTCGCGCTGAAGTTTCTCCCGTCGGATATCGTGAAAGACCCGCAGACGCTGGAGCGATTCCGGCGCGAGGCGCGAGCAGCGTCGAGCTTGAACCATCCCAACATCTGCACGATTTACGAGATTGGCAGCGATGGGAAGCAGCCGTTCCTCGCGATGGAGTTTCTGGAAGGGCAAACGCTGAAGCACCGGATTTCGGAGCGGCGGCTGGGCCTGGAGGAAATTCTGCGAATCGGGTGCGACGTGGCGGACGGGCTGGACGCGGCACACAGCAAGGGAATCGTCCACCGGGACATCAAGCCGGCGAACATTTTCATCACGGCGCGCGGGCACGCGAAGATCCTGGATTTCGGTCTGGCGAAGGTGGCCGCCGCAGGAGCGCACACCGGAGGGACGGCCGGCGTGACGATGACAGCCGACGAGCTGCTGACAAGTCCCGGCAGCGCCGTGGGCACGGTGGCATACATGTCGCCGGAGCAGGTGCGCGGGAAAGAGCTGGACGGGCGGACGGATTTATTTTCGTTTGGCGTGGTGCTGTACGAAATGGCGACGGGGACGCTGCCGTTTCGAGGCGACACTTCGGGCGTGGTGTTCGAGGCGATCCTGAACCGGGCGCCGGCGCCGACGGTGCAACTGAATCCGGACCTGCCACCGCAGCTTGCGGAGATCATCAACAAGGCGCTGGAGAAGGACGTGAAGCTGCGGTACCAGCACGCGGCCGACATTCGAACGGATTTGGAGCGGCTGAGGAGGGATACGGAGTCGAGTTCGCGGGTGGTGACGCAGACGGCGGAGGCGAAGCCGTCGAGATGGAAGGGATATGCGTTGGCGGGCGCGGGCGTGGTGGTGGCGATAGCGGCGATTGCGGGGATCCTGTTGTATCGCGGAGCGAAGCAGGCGCCGACAAGCGGGAAGGAATGGCAGCAACTGACGTTTTACCAGGATTCGGCGGTGTATCCCGCGCTTTCTCCGGACGGCCGGATGCTGGCGTTCATACACGGGGCCGACCCTTTTTTCGGCCCGGGACAAGTGTGCGTGAAGATGCTGCCGGACGGCGACCCAGTGGAGCTGACGCACGATGCGACGTTGAAGATGGCACCCGTATTTTCGCCGGACGGGTCGCGAATTTCGTACAGCACAATCCCGCCGTGGGAAACGTGGGAGGTTCCGGTGCTGGGAGGCGAGCCGCACGTGCTGTTTCCGAACAGCTCATCGCTGACGTGGATCGACGGAGGACAACGGCTGCTCTTTTCAGAAATAGAGCCGCTGGGCGGACTGCACATGGTGCTGACGACGACGGACCTGGCACGAGGAGGCGGGCGAACGGTGTATGCACCGGCAGGAGAGAGAGGCATGGCGCACCATTCATACCTGTCACCGGATGGAAAATGGGTGCTCCTGGTTGAGATGGATGGCGCCGGAAACCTGCTGCCGTGCAAGGTAGTGCCGTTCGACGGCCGAGGGCCGGGACAGGTGGTGGGGCCAAAAAGCGGAGCGTGCCTGGCGGGGGCGTGGTCGCCGGACGGGAAGTATGTGTATCTGAGCGCGGCGAACCAAGAAGTGGGATTCAATATGGTTGGGTCGCACATCTGGCGACAAAGGTTTCCAGATGGAGAACCGGAGCAGATTACGTCGGGCCCCACGAGCGAAGAAGGAATCGAGATGGCGCCGGACGGGAAATCGTTCATCACATCGGTGGGGTCGCGAGAGGCCACGCTGTGGATTCACGATAAAGGGGGCGATCACGCAGTCCCGTCGGAGGGCGACGCAGGAGGGCCGATCTTTTCGAGCGACGGGAAGAAACTCTACTACGTGGTGACAAGCGCGCGGACGGCGATTCAGGAGCTCTGGGCGAGAAACATGGAGACGGGCGAGAGCGAAAGAGTGCTGCCGGGATACTCCATCAATGATTATTCGATTTCGCGAGACGGCGAGAAAGTGGCGTTTTCCATGAGGGACAAGAGCGGGCAGCTCTCACTGTGGATTGCTCCGACGAATCGCAGCTCGGCACCGGCGCGGATTTCCGCGGCGGAGGGGGACGACAGCGTTTCTTTCCTGCCGAATGGCGATTTGATTTTTCGCGGGACGGAGAATGGCGCGAATTACGTCTACCGGGAAAAAACCGACGGAACAGGACGGCAGAAAGCGATCCCGGAGAGTATTTTGGACCTGCAGACGGTGTCGCCCGACGGGCGTTGGGTGGTAGCGTCGATCACGGTACCGGGGAGCCCGAATGCGGCGGCGATTCCGTTGGGAGGGGGAACGCCGGTTGAACTGTGCGACGAGCTGTGCCAGATAACGTGGGACAGTTCGGGCAAGGAGCTGTATGTATTTCTTCCGAGGATCGAGGGAATGCACACGGGACGCCAAGCCGGTTCGTACGAGCTGCCGGTGCAAGCAGCAACCGGGCTGCCAAAGGTTCCCGCCGGAGGACTCGCGAAAATGCCGGAGATCGCGGAGGGGAAGGAGACAGCCCTCCCGGCGTATGTCACGGCAGCAGCCAGCGCGTCCGTGTATGCGTATGTGGTGCGGACGACGCGAAGGAATCTATACCGGGTTCCGATAGAGTAGGAAAGCAACGCGAGCGAGCGTCCCCGCGGGACTGGCGTATTTTCGAAAGGCAAACCTTAACAGCCAGCTCTAATGAGGATTCATGCGGCGGCCAGCTCCAAGATGGAAAATGGGGAAGGGGTGTGGATCACGC
Source organism: Candidatus Limnocylindrales bacterium (assembly GCA_035501415.1). GTDB lineage: Bacteria > Acidobacteriota > Terriglobia > Acidiferrales > UBA7541 > Palsa-295. Next base: position 400,118 of record DATJWH010000028.1, read on the forward strand.
GCTGCAGTCGAAGGTCTGATTTTGCGGCCAACGCAGCGTATTCCTCCCGGGTGCGCTCCATGCCACCGGGAATGGCTAGCATGATGATGTCGATCTCCTTCGAGAGATGGGGCCCAGGAGTCTCGGGTACGACCGTCTCAATGATCAGAACTCTGGCGTGGGCGGGCATATCGCGACGGATTGCGGACAGAATTTTCGTACATTCTTCATCGGGCCAATCGTGGATGATGTTCATCAGCAGGTAGGCATCCGTTTTCGGCATCGAGTCAGTGAAGAAATTGCCTCCAATGGTGGTGAGCTTCTCGCCATCGTGTGGCACGACCCCCGCCACGACGTGGGGCTGATCGAAGAGAATTCCGCGGGTTCTGGGCGAAGCCTTCAAGATTGCCCGGACCAAGTGGCCGCGCCCGCCAGCAATGTCAGCAACGCTGGCGAATTGCGAGAAATCATAGGCGGGGAGAATGGCAGCGATATCGCGGCGGGCCTTTGAAGTCATGGCCGCGTCGAAGATGTGGCTTTCTTCAGGACGACGGGCCAAATAGACGAAGACTCCCTCCGGGTGGCGTTTTGCGAAGGCGGATTCGCCAGTACGCAAAGAATGCTCGAGGTCTGCAAAGGTTCTCCAGAACTCCGGCAGGCCGAGCATTCGAACGTAATCGCGCAAGGAGCCGGGGTGATCGGAACGAAGAAGACGAGATGCATCGGTGTGACGCCAGCCTCCCTGCGTGCATTCGAAGACTCCAATTGAGGAAAGCAGACGCAGGACCCGATAGAGCGGGCTGGGCTGGGTGCCGCTCGCGAGTGCCAGCGCCTCGGTGGGTTGTGGCTGATCGCCGATGAGATCGGCTATGCCCAACTCTGCAACGACGTGCAAGCAACGCGAGGCCCAGTAAGCGGTGGTCAATTGCATCACGCAGATGTCCGCGGGGTTAGGCGCAGTGGCGCTGGCCGGACCAGTGTCGAGGTTCATGGGAGCACCTCAAAGGAGAAAGTGACGGGACAAGTTGCCGGATTATAGCCTAAGAGCGTTGGAAAAATGGAAGCATCTTGCGGATGCACATGGAGCATGACGGCTAGGTCAAAACCGGCTCCCGCCCTGAGATGACGAGCCGAGAGGCAACCATGCCGCGCGAGCGGGTTAGCCGGTGTTGTGGAGGCCGGCGGCGATGCCGTTGATGGTGGCACCGAGAGGATATTCGAGGCCGGGATCATCGGGCGAGAGCTGCTTGCGGCGGAGAAGCTCGACCTGAATGAGGCTCATGGGGTCGACGTAGGGATTGCGAAGGCGAATCGAGCGCGAGAGGACGCGATTGCGGCCCATGAGTTCGCGCTGGCCCTTGATGCTGAGAATCATGCGGCGAGAGCGAAGAAATTCGCCTTCGAGAGTGGCGAAGATTTTCTTCCGCAGCGCGGCGTTCTTGACGAGCTCGGAATAGAGGCGGGCAATGTCGAGATCGGCCTTGGCCATGGCGAGCTCGACGTTGCGGAGCAGTTCGGCGAAGACAGGAAAGCCGCGCATCATGTCCTTCAGAAACTGCTTGTGGGCCGGACTTTTCCTGGCGAACTGCTCAAGGGCGTGACCCACGCCGAACCACGCGGGCACCGCAAAGCGGCTTTGCATCCATCCAAAAACCCAAGGAATCGCGCGTAAATCTTCGAGGCGGCGGCCACCCGTACGTCGCGAGGGGCGCGAGCCGATGCGGGCGGCGTCGAGTTCGTTGACGGGAGTGGCTTGCTCAAAATATTCGAGGATGCCGGGATTTTCGGCGATGTCGCGGCGGTAGACGGCATAAGCCGAAGCGGACATTTCCTCCATGGCCTGCTGCCAGGATTCAGCGGGAGGCTGTTGGCGATCGGGGCGCGAGAGGGCTTCGAGACTCGCGGCGATCATCAATTCGAGATTCCATTCGGCGAGAACGGGATCGGAATATTTCCAGTTGAGGACTTCGCCCTGCTCGGTGATGCGGATTTCTCCGGAGAAGCAGCCGATGGGCTGAGCAAGAATCGCGGCGTGAGTGGGGCCGCCGCCGCGTCCAACGGTGCCACCGCGGCCATGGAAGAGGCTGAGCTTGACGCGATGCTCGCGGGCGACGGCGTGAAGTTCGCGATGCGCCTTGTGAAGTTCCCAGGTGGAGGTGAACATGCCGCCATCTTTGTTCGAGTCGGAATAGCCGAGCATGACTTCCTGAGAGCGATTCCACGAATCGAGAAGGGGCTGGTACTCGGCGTCGGTCCAGAGGCGGGCCATCGCGGCGGGCGCGTGGCGAAGAGCCTCGATCGATTCGAAGAGAGGAACGGGCATAAGGCCAGGGTCGGCGGACGAGGCGGCAACTTGAACGCCAGAGATTTTTGCGAGACGAACAACGGCGAGAACGTCGTTTTCGGATTCGGCACCGCTGATTATGTAGCGCTGAATCGAGTCGCACGGGTAACCGCCCTTGAGGCGCGCGATGGCGATGAAGGTGTTGAGGACGTCGCGAGTGTCGGGGGAAAAATCGGCGGGATCGAGAGTGTGCTGGTCCTGCTGAAGCGATTCCGCGATTTCGCTGACGACGTGGGCATGAACGCGGGCGTGCTGGCGAATGTCGAGCGCCGAGAGATGGAAACCGAAGGTGCGGACTTTGCGAAGGAGAGGATCGAGAAGAGTTTCGGCGAGGCGCTCGCCGCGATGGGCGCGGAGGCTGTCGCGGACGAGAAGCAGGTCCTGCGTAAAATCGGCAGCGGAGGAGTAGGAATGATCGCCGCGCGCGAGTGCCTGCTGAAGGCGATGCGAGACGAAGGAGAGGAAGCGGCGGTAGGTTTCGGTGGTGTTCTGCCAACCCCAGAGGTAGCGGATGCCGAGAATCTTGCGCTCGTACTGCGCTAGGGCCGCGAGAATTTCGGGCGAGGCATCGATCTGCCGAAGTGAGGAGGAGAGTTGGTCACTGAGCGATTCGACTTCGCGGACGTACTCGGCGAGGATCGCGGTGCGGGCAAATTCGAGAGCGCGGAAGGTGCTGTCCGGCGTGACCTGGGGATTGCCGTCGCGGTCGCCGCCGATCCACGAGCCGAAGCGAATAAGAAGCGGCAGTTGCGAATCATTGAGAGCGACGCCGTAGACGGAGCGGAATGAGTCCGCGATTTCGGCATAGACCTTCGGAAGAGTATCAAAGAGGGAGAGGCGGAAATACCGGAGGCCCATGTGAATTTCGTCGTCGACGGAAGGTTTGCTGAGGCGGACTTCGTCAGTCTGCCAAAGGGCGGCGACTTCGGCGCGAATGATGGACTCGAAGAGCTCGGCATCTTCCGGCGTGAGAGGAAGGCGATCGAGGGCTTCGAGCTGATCGGCGATGCGGCGGCGCTTGACGAGCACGGTCTGGCGAGCGACCTCCGTGGGATGCGCGGTGAAAACGGGAGTGACGAGAATTTTGTCGAGGGCAGCGAGAGCCTGCGAGGCGGACATGCCGGCGGCCTTGAGACGAAGCAGAGTGCCGCGGAAGGAGCCAGCGGGCGGCTTGTGGTGAGTATCGAGCTTGCCGGCGCGGCGGCGGCGTTTGCGATGGTTGGTCTCGGCGAGATTCGTCAATTCGAAGTAGATGGCAAAGGCTTTCGTGATGCGATAGGCGGCGGGCAAATCGAGCTTGGAGATGATGGATTGCGCCTGAGCCATGATGTTGCTGTGAGAACCGGGCGAGGGACGAGCGCGGCGGTCCTGCTCGCGATGGCGGATGGCGAGGCGGCGGAGGCGCTCGACGGAATCGAAGAGCTTGCGCCCACCCTGCTCGACGAGAGTCTGGCCGAGGAGTTCGCCGAGCGAGCGAACGTCGCGGCGCAGCGGATTTTCCTTTGCGGCGTCGTCGGAGCGAGCGATGAGCTCGGCGAGACGAGCGGCCTGATTGTCGGCCTGCCAGAGTGATTTGGGCTTTTTCTTCATCGAAGGCTAAGCGATGGCAAACAGGATAAACGAGGGCCGGGCGGCGCGGGACGAAATTGTTCCGTTCGGGCGGCGCGGATTGGCCGGCGACGCGAGATCAGGAACGGAAGGCGGAGGCGAGCTGCGCGCGCCAGTCTGGAAGAGCGAAGCCGAAGGTTGAGGCGAAGCGGACGTTCGAGAGGACGGAATAGGCGGGGCGGAGAGCTGGAGTGGGGTAATCGGCGGTTGGGATGGGGACGATTTTGGCGCGAATCGGACGGCCAGCGGTGATGGCGGTAAGCCAGGGAGGCTGATGAGACAGGTGGGAGGATTCGTCGAGGAAGGCAAGAGCGAAATCGTACCAGCTGGTCTGACCGGCGGCGGTGAGGTGGTACGTGCCCGAGAGAGCGGCGAATTCCTGGAGGGCGGATTCGGAGGCGCAGAAGGGATTCAGGACGCGAGCGGTACCGGCTGCGATTTCGCGGCTCCAGGTGGGGGCGCCGAATTGGTCGTTGACGATGCGAAGTTCGTCGCGCTCCGCGGCGAGGCGGAGAATTGTGAGGAGAAAATTTTTCCCTGAGGTTGCGTAGACCCAAGCGGTACGCAAGATGAGATGTGGAACCTGCGCGTTGCGAATGGCTTCCTCGCCCGCGAGCTTGGTGCGGCCGTAGGCGTTGACGGGATTCGTTGAGTCGGATTCGGTGTATGGGGAACGACTGCGGCCATCGAAAACGTAGTCGGTGGAGTAGTGAACGAGGAAGGCGCCGATTTTGCGGGCTTCTTCGGCGATAACTGTGGGGGCATCGGCATTAATTGTGCGAGCGAGAGGCTCCTCGGCTTCGGCGCGATCGACGGCGGTGTAGGCGGCGGCGTTGACGATGATGAGCGGGCGCAGGCTGGAGATAGCGCGACGGATGTCATCAGGATTTGCGAGATCAAGATCGCTGCGGCCAAGCGCGGTGAGCTCGCCGAGAGGCGCGAGCAAAGGCGCGAGTGCCGAACCGATTTGGCCGTTCTTTCCGATCAGAAGAATGCGCGGCGTCATTTCGATTCGAAGCGAGGGAGAAGGTCGCGAGGGACATCGCGAAGACGCGGGGAGCGAGAATCTTTTTCGGAAACGAGAGGCGAGGCGATTGTCCAGGAAATGGCGAGGTCCGGGTCGCTCCAGAGAATTCCCCGTTCGTCGTCGCGATCGTAAAAGTCGCTGCATTTATAGAGGAATTGGACGGTGCCGGTGAGAGCCAAGAAGCCGTGCGCGAATCCGGCGGGAATGTAGAGCGAATTGTGAGCCTTCGCGGAGAGGGTGGTGGCGGTCCACTTGCCGAAGTTAGGAGAACCCAGGCGGATATCGACGGTAACGTCGAGCGCTTCTCCTTCGATGACGCGGCAAAGCTTGGCCTGCGGATGGCGCAACTGATAGTGGAGGCCGCGGAGGGTGCCCTTGATCGAAGAGGAGTGGTTATCTTGCACGAAAGAGTCGGAAATTCCGAGCTGCTCGAAATCGCCACGATGGTAGGACTCGAAGAAGAAGCCGCGCGAATCCTGAAATAGTTTTGGGCGGAGCTCAAGCACGCCGGGGAGCGAGGTCTCGAATCGCTGCATGGTCAGGGGCGGGACTTCAGTGCGGCGATATCGTGAAGCGAGGAGTCGCGGTGCTCGTAATATTTCTCGTAATAGGAGCGGTACTCCCCGCCGCGAACGCCGGCGACCCAATCGGAATTTGCAAGGTACCAGTCGATGGTCTGGCGGAGGCCCTTCTCCAGATCGATTTGAGGACGCCAGCCGAGTTCGCTTTGAATCTTTCGGCAATCGAGGGCATAGCGACGATCATGGCCGGGGCGATCCTGGACGTAGGCGAGTAGCGTTTCGGGCTTGCCCATGAGGCGCAGAATCCGGCGAGCCATTCCAAGATTCTCTTCGATGTCAGCGCCGCCGATATTGTAAGTCTCGCCGATGCGTCCGCGTTCGAGGACGGTGAGAATCGCGCGACAATTATCGTCGACGTGGAGCCAATCCCGCTGCTGCTTTCCGTCACCGTAGATCGGGAGCGGCTTCGCGTCGATTGCGTTGGTGATGAGAAGAGGCAGGAATTTTTCGGGAAATTGGTACGGGCCGTAATTGTTGGAGGAGCGCACGATGACGGCCGGAAAACCGTAGGTACGCACGAAGGATTGAACGAGGAGGTCGGCGGCGGCCTTCGAGGCGGAATAAGGACTGCTGGGCCGCAGAGGTGCGCGTTCGTCGGAAAAGGTTCCGGGCGGCAGGTCGCCATAGACTTCGTCGGTGGAGATCTGGACGAAACGGCGGATGCCGAGCTTGCGCGCAACCTGCAAAAGCGTGAATGTGCCCTTCACATTGGTTTCAATCGAGGCGGCGGGCTCATAGATACTGCGGTCAACATGGGATTCCGCGGCGAAATGGACGACGGCCTCGCAGCCGCGCATGGCCGTTTCGACCTCAGCCGCGTCGCAGACGTCGCCTTTGACGAAGTGATAGGAGGGGTGGTCCGCAACGGAAGCCAGATTCGCGAGGTTTCCGGCGTAGGTCAGCTTGTCGAAGTTCACGACGGAGGGCGGCGATTTCAGGGCAAGAATGTGGCGAATGAAATTGGAGCCGATGAAGCCAGCGCCTCCGGTGATGAAAAGGTTCACCGGCCAGCTCCGCGGCCTTCGTGCGCGGCTTTTTTCGAGGGTGCAGGCATCTTGTTCGCGCCGGTTTTCGCGACCATCGTATTCGCGCGAAGCAGGGACTCAAAAGTTCCAGCGTCAGTCCACCAGCCGTCGATGAAGTCGCAGGTCAACGTGCCTTCCTCAATATAGAAATTGTTGACGTCGGTGATTTCGAGCTCGCCGCGGCCGGAGGGCTTGAGGCGGCGAATCTTCTGAAAGACGGTGTGGTCATAGAAATAGATGCCGATGACAGCGTGGTTCGATTTGGGATTTTTCGGCTTCTCCTCGATCCCGACGACCGAATTTCCCCGAATGTCGGCGACCCCAAAGCGATGCGCATCGGAAACTTCCTTGAGCAAAATCTTCGCTCCTTCGGCCTGTTTCTGGAAGCTTTCGACAGCGCCGCAAATATTGTTTTCGATGATGTTGTCGCCGAGGATCACGCAGATTTTTTCGCGGCCTGCGAAGTATTCGGCGAGGCCCAAGGCTTCCGCAATTCCTCCCTCACCCTCCTGATACGTGTAGTTCAGGTGCTTCAAGCCGAAGTCGCGGCCGTTCCCGAGGAGGCGGAGAAAATCACCAGCGTTTTTGCCGCCCGTTACGAGAAGGATTTCCTCGATGCCGGCGTTCACCAGGGTCTGGATGGGGTAATAGACCATGGGCTTGTCGTAGACGGGAAGGAGGTGCTTGTTGGTGACGCGCGTCAGAGGATTGAGGCGACTGCCGGTCCCGCCCGCCAGTACGACACCCTTCATTCGATCCCTCGCTGTGCTCGAGCGCCTTGCGAGCTGTAGTTGCGAAGCTTTTCGATTATTGACCGCGAACGGACTCCACCGCAAGCGGGGCGTTGGGAAAGCTTGAGTGGCTTTGAGAGAGCCAAGAGGCGCGGAAGTGTTTGCCTGTGTTTCGCCAAGCGGCGGAAGGCTTCAGGGCCAGTGAAAACACTGGTCTCTCGGTACAGTCTGCAAAAGGGGCGGTACCGAAGTGGGAATCTCGCGGTAAGACTATTTTTATCAATAGTTTGCATAGGAGACTCGCGTAGGAATGAGCGAACGACTGGCCATGCTAAAGGGCAGGTTTTGAAAGGGACAGTCGAACAGGTTCTTTGGACTGCCCAATCTTTGTTCGCGCGTCCAGTAGATAGGTTTTCGACGACCTCCCTACACTTGTCCCTGCCATGGAACCCCGTCCGTCATGCCAATTGAATCTCGAGTCCGACCAGGATTTTAGGCCTAGAAGCCGCGGCCAGCTCGCTGCCAAGCGCTCACTCCTATCGCTGCCAGGAATATTGGCTTTGATTCTCGGTGCGATAAGCCTTTCAAGTTGTGCGGGTTACACGGCAAAGAGCGACCAAACGGGTGGAGGGGGTTCAAGCACGGGGACGCTCTCGCCGAGTTCTTCAACGCTGAACTTCGGCAACGTGGTGCTGGGCAGCAGTGCAACGCAGAACGTAACCCTCACAAATACAGGCAGCGTCGCGATCAACATCTCTCAGGCGAACATTTCGGGGACGGGCTTCACGGTCGTTGGGGGCAGCGCTTCGGGATCGGTGGCCCCGGGCCAAGGCGTGACAGTGCAGATTCAATTTGCGCCGACGGCCACGGGAGCTGCGAGCGGAACATTTTCGGTGACGAGCGATGCTTCAGACTCCACGATGTCGATCTCGTTGGCGGGGACGGGAACGGCAGCCGGCCTGGCGCTTTCTCCCTCTTCAGTCAATTTTGGCAGTGTCTCGGTCACGCAGAACTCCAGCCAATCGGTGAATCTGACGAACACGGGAAGCACGAGCGTGGTCGTGAATCTGGCAACGGTGAACGGGAGCGCTTTTGGCGTTAGCGGGCTCTCCCTTCCCGCGACCATCAATGCCGGGCAGAGCCTTTCGTTCTCGGTCCAATTCTCACCCAGCACGGCGAACACCGTCACGGGATCTGTGACCTTCACGGATACGGCCGGCAATTCGCCGCAGACTCTGAGCCTAAGCGGCACGGGAGTGAACGGAAACGCATCACTGAAGGCAAACCCGCTCAACATCGCTTTCGGAAACATCGCCCTAGGAGCGAACGGCCGGCAGACAGTCACGCTGAGCAATTCGGGAACAGCAAGCGCGACGATCACAAAAGTGAGCGCGAGTGGGACTGGATTCAGCGTAAGCGGACTTGCGACCCCGCTGAATCTGCCTGCGGGGAATAACACGAGCTTTACAGTGCAATTTGCGCCTACGGCGGCGGGCAATACCAGCGGGAGCGTCACAGTCGAGGCGACAAGCAGCGGCTCCGATCCAACAGTGGTCGTCTCCGTCAGCGGGACGGGAACGCAACCGGGCCTTTCGGCGAATCCAACGAGCGTCAATTTCGGAAGCGTGCTGGTGAACACGAGCAATTCGGTGACGGTGACGTTGACCAACACCGGAACGGCGAGCACGACGATATCCGCAGCGAGCGCAAGCGGGACTGGGTTCAGCATGAGCGGCCTGACGACGCCTTTGACGCTGAATGCAGGACAAGCGACGACGTTTACAACGAAATACGCTCCGACTGCCGCCGGAACGGGGTCGGGAAGCATCTCGATTACGAGCAACGCTCCGGGTTCGCCGCTTCGCATCGCATTGAGCGGAACGGCGGCGAGTTCTCAGGCGCAACTATCGCTGAGCAAGACCAGCGTGAGCTTTGGAAACGTCAACGTGGGAAGCAGCACAACCCAGAACATAACGGTGACGAACTCGGGCAACGTGGCACTGACGATCTCGGCGGCCAGCGCCAGCGGAAGCGGGTTCACAATGTCGGGACTCCCAACGCCGCAGAGCCTAAATCCGGGACTGGGCACCACGTTCACAGTGCAATTCGCGCCGACGTCCGCAGGGAGCGCGTCCGGCAGCGTCTCGATCACGAGTAACGCGGCGAACTCACCGACGACAATCACGCTGAGCGGAACCGGAATACAAGCACAGATTGCGGCGAGCCCCTCCAGTGTGTCCTTCGGAAACGTGGTGACCGGGAGCAACGCGTCGCAGCCGATCAGCATTACGAACGGCGGGAATACGAACCTGACGATCTCGCAAGCAAGCGTAACGGGAACGGGCTTCAGCATCAGCGGGCTGACGACGCCCCTAACAATTCAAGCGGGCAAGAGCGCCAGCTTCAATGCGGTGTTCATGCCGAGCTCGGCGAGCAGTTCCTCCGGATCGGTTTCGCTGACGAGCAACGCGCCGAACTCTCCGATGATGATTTCGCTGACGGGCACCGGCGTCGCGGCCACGCACCTGTTGAGCGTGAATAAAGGGAGCGTGGACTTCGGCAACGTCAACGTTCAAACCACTGGCTCGCAGACGGTTACGCTGACGAACAACGGGAACGCGAGCGTGACGATTTCGAGCGTTAGTGTGACCGGCACCGGGTTCAACATGACCGGAGTCAGCGGCGGAACTACTCTGTCCGCGGGCCAAAATGTCGTGCTGAACGTGACGTTCTCACCCACTGCAGCGGGAGCAGTGACCGGAGGCGTAAGCATCGCGAGCAACGCAACGAATTCGCCGGCCTCATTCTCGCTGTCGGGAACCGGAGTGGCAGCGCCGAGTATTCTGTTGACGTGGACTGCGAGCACATCGTCAAACGTCACGGGGTACTATGTGTATCGAGGAACTTCGCCGGGGTCGTACTCGAAGATCACAAGTTCTCCCGTTTCCAGCACGACATACACGGACGGTACGGTCCAATCGGGACAAAACATCACCTACTACTACGTGGTGACGGCAGTGGATTCGAACGGGATTGAGAGCTCCGATTCGAGCTCGGCGAGCGCCACAGTCCCGTAGGCGCAGGCGTTGAACGACACGGCAGGCAGACGCCCGGGGCGGCGACCAAGCTGCTCCAGCGGACAGTTTGTCACACCTGTACCCGAAGTGTACCCGCGGCCAGTAGTTTCCCACAGATTGCCCGACGACAATTCTTGTCGGTGAGCCTCCCGAGTCACAGAGGGAGGTGGCCGAACCCAGCCAGCTTGGGGGAGAGTTGTCAGCACGCGCGTTCTTGCGAAGTGGTCTAGTGGTCCTCGCCGTGGTGGGCGCCGCGGCGTGCGCCGGTGTGACCGGTAGGTCATTGAACAATTCCGATGGCGGCTCTGCGGTTCTGGAGGCGGAGCCTGCAAGCATCAGTTTTGGAAACGTAGCCGAAGGGTCGACGGCGAAGCAGGGCGTGAGCATCGTCAACAACGGGACGGCGAGCACCACCGTGACCAAAATTACGGCCACAGGCACGGGGTTCAGCATCCAGGGAATTACTCTTCCGCAGGAGCTGGCAGCGGGCACAAGCGTCAAGTTCGTCGCCGCATTTGCGCCAAAGTCCACGGGTGCCGCGAGCGGGAGCATTTCGATCGCCTCGAACGACAGCGATTCTCCGATGATCGTCAGCATGAAGGGCACGGGGGCAACGGATGTGCTGACAGCGACGCCCTCGTCCGCAACTTTCAGCGGCGTGGTAGTGGGAGTGAGCGCTTCCCAAACAATGCAACTGGAAGCCGCGGGAGAGGTGAACATCCAGGTAACCGGGGTTACAACGAGCGGAACGGGCTTCAGCGTTTCCGGGCTCAGCACTCCTCTGACGCTGTCGCCGGGGAAAGGGGTGACGTTCACGGCCCTGTTCAAGCCAACCTCGACGGGAAGCAAGTCCGGAACGATTTCGATCACGAGCACCGCGAGCGGGTCACCTCTGAAGATCGGGCTGAGCGGAACGGCTGTGAACCCAACGGTCGGGCTTGTGGTTTCGCCGGCTTCCATCACATTTAGTGGACTTTCAGTGGGAAAGTCAGCGAGTCAAGACATAACGCTGAAGAACACGGGTAACGTCAATGTGACGGTCTCGAGCATCAAGATTACGGGATCGGGATTTTCGATCACGTCTGGGGGAGGGACGAACATCGTGCTAACGCCCGGGCAACAACACACGTTGATCGTAACTTTCCTTCCCGTTCAGGCGGGTAACGCGACGGGCGCGCTGACCGTCTCGAGCAACGCGACAGGTTCGCCGGCAAAGATTTCCCTAACGGGATCAACGGTGAGCAGCAGCACAGCCAGTCAACACACGGTGACTCTTAATTGGGACGCGAGCACGTCGGCTTCCGTAATCGGCTATTACATCTACCGGTCTACGACCAGCGGCCAATTTACGAAGCTGAACTCAACGGCAGAGTCGCAGACGACGTATGAAGACACGAATGTTGCGGGCGGACTGACTTACAATTATGTGGTTACCGCCGTTGATTCAGCGCAGATCGAAAGTATGACGTCGAATCAGGTGTCGGTCACCATACCGAATAACTGAGCGTGCCAAGCCTAGCCCGACTGCCGCGTGATCCACGCATCGGTATTGATCCACAAGAATCCGGCAATCACCAAGAGCGCAGACTGGACCAACTCGCCGGCCGAAAACGGCCGCCTGCTGACGCGAACAAGGATCATCTCAAGAACCAGCGGCGCCACGATGCCCCCGAAGATGAGCAAGGCAATTCCGGCCGTGCCCCGCGACGAGGGCTTTCGCATGGCTATTCCAAGCAACACTCCCACCGGAACGAATAGCGCGGCATAGTAGATGTCCTGGTAGCCATCGAGTTCAGCGACCTTTACGTAGCGGATCCACTGCGCAAAGGCGGTGCCGGGACTCAAACGGTATTCAGGATACCCCTTCCCATCGATCCAGAGGCGCAAGACGGATCCGTCAAATGCAAAGAGAATGTCGGTAGGCCGATGCGGCGAAACGACGTCGGGAATCGTCCAGGCAAGGATGGCCCGCTTGACCGAGACTCCGTTTCGAAACCAGAACACGAGGCCGCGCCCTTCCTGGCGGAGATAAAGATCAGAGAGACCCGACGGCTCGGACAACGAGAAAATACGCCCGCTAGAGTCGGACGTTTCAGGAACGACTACAGCGTGAATCGAAAACCGATTTGCCTCGCGAAGGCTGTGGATCAGATCAGAGACGGGAGCCGTGGTGGCCAACCACGATTGGTCATCGGAAGCTCCCAATGCACCCGCGAACGTCGGCGTCTGGGATGGGAATCGAGAGAGATGAATGGATAATCCGCCGGCATCTTGCCGGAGCGGATCGGCGGAAGGATGGAAGTCGACGAGGGGAAGAGGAATTCGATTCCCCGGATCGCGGCCGAGGGTTACGTCTTCGGCAGAGCCATTGGGTATCGCGCGGTTCCAAATCTGCAAACGAGAAACGCTGCCGGGCCAAGAGTGGTGCCCTGTGGCATCGTTCCCGATGACGAGGTAGCAGTGCTCGTCCCAATCCCTGATGCTGGCTTCGGCTTGCCATCTCGCAGATGTGCCAAATGCAAGAGCCAGGAACGCAAGCAAAATCACGGCGGCGCGATCTACACTCAGCCATGCCTCGATGGCCCTTTCGAGGCGGTTCAGGGCGGCCAGGATCGATTGTCCTGGAAATGCCAGAAGCAGGGAGCCGACCAGAGAGCCAGAGGAGTTTGTCAGGATGTCTTCCCAGCCCGAATCTCTCCGTGGAATGTAAATCTGGGAGAACTCGATGGTATACGAGAGAAACGCGCCCGCAACGCAAGTGTAGAGAATGGTCAAAACCCACGATATTCCGCGACTGCGAAACTGTAACGCGAGCCCCAGTCCAAACGGCATAAAGAGAAGGACGTTCAAGAAGAGGGGCAGAGGACTTTTCATCTGGTTCCAAGTGTCCAAGAGGAAAGGAGACCTGCCAGCAGGCAAACTGGTATGCAGCGAAAATCGAAACGGATACAGAGTGAGAAAGAATATGCCAGTGAGCGCAGCAATCAGAATTCGGTTCCGCCAGGCGCCGGCTTCAGACTGCAGCAAGAAATCAGTCGGCTGATTTTTTCGATTCATCATTTCGTGAAGGGGGACCACACGTCAGTTTAGCATGGGCGAATCCTCACGCCGATGCGGGCACGGCGCAGGCAGCTTCAGCGCCAAGCCAGAGAATTGTCAGGTGTGAGCAACGGTGTGGAGGGTGTGTTGCCGATCGGACCTCTCCAGTCCGACCAGCACGGGCCACAACATCAGAAGCGCGAGGAAAAAGAAAACGAAGCCTCCGTCGCGGTGGAGATCTCCATGCAAAAAGCCGGGGTCGACATACAAGCTAAGCAGCGTAAGTGTCGCGATACGGATACCGTTCTTAACGACCGACAAGGGAAGGCTTATCAGAACAAAAAGGAGGGCTTTCCACCAGGTCCGAAGATAAAAATGAGCAGCGATCAAACAGGTGATCACGAGAGCTATGCTCGAGCGAATGCTACTGCATTCCTTCGCAACCTCGATCGTGATTCCTGGGACGGTGAGAAAAAAGCCCTGACGGAAGACCGGAACGCCCACAGCCTTGAAGATTAGATAAGTAATTTCGGTCGATCCTCGCTGCAGCAGAAAGGTAACCCAATCCAAAACAGGGTCAGGCAACGGAATCATCAACAGCAGGAACAGAAGCGGAAAGACCGCGGCCCTGGTAGCGGCCAATCCATAGCAAAGGACGAAGGCTCCCACCCAAATTAGAAACATGGCAAATGCGGACAGGCAGAGATTTTCGTTCCCGGGCAAGGGCCATGATGCCGAGCCGGCAAGCCAGAACAAGAGCCCGCCCGTCAGCATCACCGCGGCTCCAGGAAGCGGGCTGGGGTCAATCACGGTGAAAACACGTTTTCTAGCGAGCCAAATGAGATAGGCAGCGACAAATGGGATGAGCAGAATCTGCGAACTCGAATCATGGCCCAAGGCATACGCGGTCAACGCCGTCAGTCTCTTGAGGCAAATGAGAATTGAAGCCGAGACGAGAATCCCGTAGGCGAGATGTGCCTTTGAAACTGAAGCACCCGGACGCCCCGAACTAATCGTTGCGTTCAAGAGCGTTTGATGGGCGGTTCCAAGCTCCGAGGCTCGGAAGCAGACTGTCGGTGGAATTCATCATGGACAGCAACGAGGGCGGCCTGCATGTCCTCATCCGCTACGACAAGACGGATGCTCGATCCGGCAGGGCTCGCAACGCTCGCGAGAACACTCAGGTTCTGACCATTGAGTGCGCGAACCAAACGACTGAGCCTGCGCGAGGCGCCCTTCGCCTGGTAGCCAACCACGGTGATAACGGAGACCCCCGGTTGGAGGGTTACTTCGCCGATGCATCGGTTCGCGAGTTCCAAAGCAAGCTCGGACCGCAGAGCTTGCAGGACGTGATCCCCCTGAGAAGACGAAACGACGAAAGAAACTTCATGACGGGATGAGAAGGATGGCAGGATCAACGGCAATTCGGCTCCCACGACTGCGAGCGAACGGGTGAGAATCTCCGAAGTGGTGATCCTACTTGATCCGCGGACCGTAATCAGGGATCGGTTCTTAGCAGCAGCGAGGGCCCTCATTTCCACGGCGGTGAAAGAACCGACCGGAGCGATTCTTGTACCCGGGCGATCTGGAGCGAACGTGTTCCGAATTGTGAGAGTGATGCCCCGTTGCATTACCGGGCGCAGCGTCTTGGAATGGAGAACCTTGGCGCCGGAATCGGCGAGGTCGGACGCTTCCTGATACGACATTTGGGGGATCGGACGCGCCGTGGGCACGAGCCTGGGGTCGGCCGAAAGAATACCGTCGACATCCGTCCACAAAACAACCTCGTCGGCATTCAGGGCCGCCCCGACGATGGTGCCGGAAAAGTCCGAGCTATTGCGGCCCAGAGTGGTCAATGCGCCTTCCCGTGTAGCGCCGATAAAGCCCGTGACGACTGGGACGATGCCTTGCAGCAAGAGCGGTCGCACACGGATCTCGCACCGTTCGCGCGTGAGATCGATGAAGGGCTCCGCGCCGCCATGATTTCCATCTGTTACGACGAGTTCCGTGGTTTCGATTGCCTCGCTATCGACTCCCGCAGCAGCGAGCGCCGCAGCCACGAGGGGAGCCGACAGGCGCTCGCCCAATCCTGAGATGGCGTCCGTCTCACGGAGCGTCAGTTGGCGGCGGGCAAGGACATCTCCGCAGAGGCGTTCTCCTTCGTCCAAGACTTCTCGCAACCTGACGAGAGTAACTCGGCGCGCGTGAACCGACTCAATCAAAGACTTCGCAGCTTCTTCGTGACGCTCGCGCAACTCGCGGAAAGTCGCAGCAACCGAGTGGCGATCCCCCTCGGCCGATTGTGAGGCTGCGTCAAGCAGCTTGTTGGTCACCCCGCTCATGGCCGA
Organism: Candidatus Limnocylindrales bacterium; assembly: GCA_035501415.1. Taxonomy (GTDB): domain Bacteria; phylum Acidobacteriota; class Terriglobia; order Acidiferrales; family UBA7541; genus Palsa-295. The sequence goes on from DATJWH010000028.1 coordinate 415,877, forward strand.
AACAACTACGACAACATCGCTGGCGAGCACTGACGTTCGAACGATGTCAACAACTCTTGCGATGGAGAGGGCATCCCCTACGGACGTACCGCCAAATTTGAAGACTTTCAGGGGTCTGCGAACAGCTGCCTGGGGCTGCAACTGAGCGCCGCGCGGACGCATGCTATGCGACGGGTACAATGGCGCGCCTTGAGGCAAACGCTCTGGACGAGGACTCATTGCTCAGCCTTTCGTGCGGCGAAGGCGACGTCTGCCAGCTTCTCCAGTTCACGAGCCCCTGGCGACGCTTCGACCGATCCGGGACTTGGAGCCAAGCGAGCCATTGAAAAGGCCTGAAGCCTCTCCTGCTCGGAGTACCAAGCGTGCTGCTTCCGGCGAGCTCGCACGCAGGCCCGAATCAGTTCGGGCTTGTCCCAAGGCACGTCGTGATAGGCAGACTTCAGAAAGGGGCTCGCAGGATCGCGGATCCACTCTTGCGGGAAAAGCGCGATCGTGGCGTCATCAGTTGCTTTGGGAGCCGGCTTGATTGCTTGCCCAGACACTGCGGCGTAGAGAGCTGCCGGAATATCGCGGTTTGGACCCAGCGGCAGATGTCCGACCTGCGTGGACCGCGGATTTATCTCGATGAGCCATGGATTTTCGCTTTGAGATTCCAGCATGAAGTCGAACCCGTGGACGCCCGAGAGTTTGAGGCGGCGCACAACTTTCTCCACGGCCGCGGTCATTTCCGGATTCTCGATCAAGCGCAGAACGGTGGCGTGGCCGGAGGCGGCGACTTTCTTGATGACTTCGAAGTGGAGGGCAGCCAGGACCTCTCCCTTCCAGCATGCAACGGTGCTGGTTGCTTCCCGTCCCGAAATGAATTCCTGGGCGTTCACAATCGAGCGATGTCGGAAAAGAGAGGGCCGCACCAGCCTGAGATCGCGGTCCACTAGCGCCCGCTTGGCGGCACGCGCCAGCAACGGCGGGGCCTGAAGAACCCGGAAGGCTCGTTCCGCGTCTTCAGGATTGCGAACAACTCGAACGCCGTCACCACCCGAGGAACCGTCAGCCTTCAAAACTGTTGGATACCCTGCTTGAGAGATCCACTCTTTGAGTTCCTCACGGTTGCGAATTACGCGAGTGTTCGGTGCGCGGACGCCTTCCCCTTGCGCCGCTGCTATGAACTTTGCCCGCGCATTCACGACTGAGAAGCCTTCATGCAATCCTAACGAGCGCTCGATCAAAGCGCAGGTCGCAGCTCCGGCCAGCCCCTTGCCTCGCTGCTGGTCGTAAAGGAGATTTAGGTGCTGGGTGGCCAAATCATCGCCCGGAACAATCAAGTCCGGCTTCGAAACCGAGATCGCGTCAGCGAACGAAGTTGGACCAGAAAGTCCGCGATAGTTGAAGAGCCGACGCACGGAACCCGTGTTGGTGAGAGAGTGTCTAGAGGGGCAGACAGCATCGACCGTGAAGCCCGCATTCGCCAAGGCGACAGCGAGCCTTGCCGTGGGGAACCAGCGGGCCGTGGTAGCGATCAGTGCCGTCGGTTTCACCGTGCTCCGAACCTCTCCAGGAACTCAGACGCTGGCAGCCAGCGTTGCGGGCGAGCTACGCCTAACGGGCCACCAAGGTTGTAGGACGCAATCGCTCGACCAAAGCGGAGCGTTTCGACAAGCCGCCTTCCCACGCTAACCCACTGAAACAAAGGGGGTTAGGTTGATACAGCCACGCTATGCCGCCTCAGCCAAGGGGCCACGAAAGAAAGCACTTACACACTGTGGTAAATTGATTCCACCAAATGCCCGCCCCCGCGATGTCGCAAATTGGGCTCAAGATGACCCCGAGGAAGCTGGTTGGTCCGTGAAAACTAGCGTCAAAATGGCGCCATCATCACCCTAAGCGGTGCCGCAATCTTCCTAGGCCGTTGAACGAAGATCCGGTTGGAGAACCTGTTTCGCCTTCCTTTGGCGCGCCTTCCCTGAGTAGCCCCACAAAATCAGCTCGGCAAAAAACGGGACCGGATCAGCGAGGGAAAAAGTAGCCAGGGTGAACCTTCCGCTGACCCAAGCTCTCAAGAGTCTGTTCACTTCCCGAAACCGACTGCGAGACTTCGCGATTGCGACCATGTCGGTTATTTCACGAACCCATGCGGCGGACCGGCACGCCGGAACAGGCGCGACCTCCAAGCCGGTTTTTTGCTGCCACAGCAGATAAGGGAAATCAATTCCAGCGGCCTTGCCCAGAGTCAGCCAACCCCAAGGCCTCAGATTGGCGTCGAGGATCTTGAATTTGCCGTCGCGCGAGTCAAATTTGAATTCAATTTCGCCGATGCCATCGTATTGAATGCCTTCCATAAACAGCCGTCCCGATGATTCCACGGCCGGCTCGTCGACTGTTTGCACGAACGTGCTGGCGTTGCCGAACTCGATCGGATATTGACGCTGGCGCCGGGCAACTAAGGAGGCGATTACCCGGCCTTCGCGGCAGATGGCGCAAAAAGAAAACTGATTCTCCCCGCCGCCAGGGATGCGCTCTTGGACGAGAATTGCATCGGGAGAAATGTAGCGGCTCATTTGAGCGAAACGCTGTTCCAGGGCTGTTGAGTCTTCCACCGCGAAGGCTTTCACGTTCGTGTGAGGGAAAAAATGGTGGTTGACTGCAGGCTTTAGAATCAGCGGGTAAGAAAGGTTCGCAGGCCCCACTTCTGACAGAGTCCGGCCCGAGACAGTCCAGGGCGTCGCGATTCCCAGTTGGTCAGCCTTGCGGTAGGTCAACCGCTTGTCCAGGGCAAATTGAGTGACTTCGGAGGGAGGCGAAGCCAATCGGTACACGGAACTTAGAGCCTCGTAATGATCGGACAGCAATGCCAAATACTCGTCGCTTGTGGGAAATAGAACCCAACCGTCCAAGCCTTCCTCGTCAGCCGCACGAAGCAGGAATTCTGGCACATTTCCTTTTGCTTCAATGAAGCGCTCAGTGTACCGAGAGAATTGCGCAATCGATTTAGACCGATCGCTATCAACAACCCAGACTGGTATGCCATGAGCGCCAAGGCTTCGGGCCACGCCGAGACCTACAAAATTCCCACCCAGCACAATGGCACCCGGGCACTTCGGCTCACTTCCTGATTTGCGCCGATTACTCTTCATTTGGCTAATTTTCCTTGGTTGCTGCCGCTAGCGAGGGATGCGCCGGGCGACAATCGCGGAAGCAAGCCGCGGACCGGCATTGTTGGTGCCAGTTACGAAACGCAACGTTGGGCCAAGTGTCCGTTCGCCAACAACGCCAGTCATGTAAAGGCCGGGTACGGAGGTTTGAAGGCTTGTCTCCAACACGGGATAGCCGTCGGAGGTCTGCTGAATGTTCTTCTTCAGGACGTCATCGAGGATGTTGTATCGGGAGAGATCAATCTTGTAGCCCGTGGCGAGGACCACGCGATCGACTGTTTCCCGGATTCCGTCGCTGAGGGTGAGGGTCAGGCGATCTCCGGTGACTTCGACGGTCGCAACCGTAACACTGGTTCTAACCTGGACGCCTTGTAACCTCGGTTGCAACCAATACGCCCCGACGGGTCTCGCGCAGTCCTTGAGCAACTGGGTCTGGACAGCGGAAGACTGTCTGCGAAATTTTTCAGGGTCGGCCATTTTCCGGGCGGTCTTGATCGTTCCGAGATCCGTCGGAGGAAACACCTTGAATGAAAATGGCCGAAGGGGTCCGCCTGTCAGCCTCCGGAATAAGTGTTTGCGCCAAGCGAACGGGCGGAAGGCCAGTTGGGCAGCGCGAGTAAGTATGACAACGTCGGCTCCGTTTTCGCGGAGAATAGCAGCGTATTCGAGGGCACTCTGACCCTTGCCCACTACGGCGACTCGCTTACCCTCGAACTGAGTGAGATCACTGAGTTGAGAAGAATGTGGGACGAGTTCCCTGGGAGCGTTGGTAAATTGCTCAGGTCTGTTCACGAAATAGCCAATTCCGAGCGCCAATACAACAGATTTGGCCTGAAGTTTTTCACCGTCTTCAAGCGTCAGGTCAAAATGGCTATTACTAGGAGAGAGGTTGCGAACGAGGCGAGTTTCGACGTCTGGGACAACCTGCTTTTGGAACCATTTGCCGTATTCGATAAAGTCCTCTACAGGCAGCGGCTCGGGCAGCTTGCGCTTCGTGGCGCGCTCAAAGCCCTCGATCGACAAGTCTTTCTGGGGGGCATGAATATTTGAGGCCTCGATTTTGGACCGTAGGAGCATTTTGCCGGGCATGTGATGCTCCCAGAACGACATCGGGCGACCGATCACAAGGGTATCCACTCCCGCGGTCTTTAAATGAGCGGCGGCGCTCAGACCGTAAGGACCTGCCCCGATCACGATTACTTCCTTCATTTGCGCTACTGGACGCATACTTGCGCGAGCCTCCCGACACGTCTGCAGTTGACTATCGCCAGATTTTGAGTTGGGAGCGAAGGATGCCCAATAGTACTTCCCGGTGATTTTGGGTAGTACTTAGACGGGATCGGCCCGTGGAAGTCGGAAGGTGGGGAGCGAAAGGTGCCGGAATCACCTGTGTAGCGGAGCGCTGAGGTGTGCAGCGCCGGAACAGCTACGAGACAGCCCTTGCTTCCGGGACAAATTCGAAGGATTTAGATGCCTTGTTCGGCTGGATTCCTGAATTCGAAGGTCTTCTTCGTACTCTGAATGTCCAACTCGTTTGGATCTATATGCCGATCGAAGGTGGCTCTGTCGCCGGAAAGAATGGCTTCGGCGGACTCAACTCCCGCAAGAGTCGCGATATCCAGGTCCGTTCGGCTGACGTAATAGAGATTCTTGAAGCGGCTCAGTTCGTCGAGGAGACCCTGCCGCATATTGCTCATCCAGTTGTGCCGGTTCTGCGAAGCGTCGGCACCTGGGAGCCTGATCACAAGTTCGTCGGAGCACTTGTCGGGGTTGGCCAAGCCATACTTGCGACACTCTTGCAGAGCAAGTTGTGCGAAGGCTTTGTTGTCGAGTTCGAGCAAGCTGTCCCCGGCGTAACAATAGAACTCGCAACACAGACACGTCTTCCCTGTTGGCACCATTCTGCTGTTGATGCCGGAGTAGTTGGTGATTCTCCCGATCCTCGTTTTGGGACAAGTAACGTTGAGCCAACCATGGGGAAAGTGCGGCTCTTCGTCGAGGAAGACGTACACGAGAACGATCGTCTTCTTCGACGAAGGAGGAGCCTTGAGACTTCCATCCAAAGCATCAAACCGGTCCTTCAGTAGAAGTTTCAGCAGGAAATGAGAAGGGATGCTCGAGACAACGTACTTTGGTTTGTAGCAGAACGTCTCGCCTGCAACTTCGGCCTTGACCCCGTCGATAAAACCGCTGGAAGCATTCATCTCGAGGACGTTGGCCTCAAAGTGGATGCGACCGCCGTATTTCACGATGCCCTGCTCCAAAGCCTCGCAGATTTGGCCAGTGCCTTTTGCGGGGTGCCTCCAAAGCCCTTGGGCAGTATTGACTTCTTTTTTCGCGAGAGCACGCGTCATCAGAGCCTTAATCGTGCTGAACATGCTCGAGTCTTCGCTGTCCTCGTAGTGTTCAGGCAAAGGCACGTCGGCCCATTTCACTCCAGCCAACTTCTCCTGGAAGCCCTGGGAAATGACCTGCGAGAGTCGACGCCCACGCCTTTGATAGAAATATTCTTCGAGATTGTGAGGCTGACCCGAATAACGAGCCCTCGCCGATAAGAGATCCCACGTACAGCCCATCAGCATCGACAACGGCATCCCGCGCCGGAAACCTCGAAATGAGGATGAGATTTCAATGATGTGACCGTCAAAAAGAACGCCGCCCCGATGAGGGTAAGCGCAGTAATCCGCACCGAGAAGCTCGTCCCAAAACCCGTCGACCTTTGGCAGACGGTTGTATAGCTCCTTCCGTCCGATATCGACGACGAAATCGCCGCGCTTGATGGAGCGCATCAGCCCGCCGGCGAACTTGCTCTTTTCAAGGACAACCGGCGCGCAACCTGCTTTGGCCAACGTATAGGCCGCAGAGAGCCCAGCGGGGCCGGCCCCCAGGATTACGGAATGGACTTCCTCAGTTCTCATCAACTGCTTCTCCTCAACCGTATCGTTCTGAACAGGGCGGCGGGAATCGCGAGGAACTCCTCTTCGGATGTCCTATGCTCGCGCAAACCCATTCGAGGTGCGGCCGCCTGTTCGTGCGCCAAGGTTGGTGTGCGAGCCGGGCGCCTACCGCTTGGGTCTCACCTTCTTGTGAATCTTCTCATAGCTTCCGGCGTAGAAAAGAAGCGGCCTGCCGGCGGCGGATTCAAAGTGCTCAACGTGGCCGATGTACAGCGTGTGGTCGCCCGCCGAGTGTGTGTTGACGACGCGCGCGACGAAATATGCCAAAGCACCCTCCAACACAGGCACGTTGCAGCGCGTCGTGAAATTCACGTGCAACCCATCGACTACCTTGCCCGCAAAGTGATTGCTGATGGCTTCCTGCTCTTCTCCCAACACACTTACCCCAAAGAGCCCGGTGACGGGAAGGATCTGGTGCATCTGCGAACGGTTGTCCAAAGACAGCAGGACCAAGGGGGGATCGAGTGAAACGGATACAAAGGCATTCGCCGTCATGCCGTGCGTGCGACCTTCGTGGTGGGTCGTGACGACGCTCACGCCGGTGGCGAATCGTCCCAAGGCATTCCGGTACTCGCGGGGATGGAAGGGCTGAACTCGCTCGGAAACTGCCGAAGGCATCGCAAGATCCTTGGTTACCATCCTAACTGTCCTTTCCGGTACTTCGCCAAGAGTCTATTTCCGGGCGTGTTCCAGCAGCCGCATCCGTCTAGTCCTCACACAAACTCGCTAAACCACGTAATTACAACACAATACAGCACGGGTCAGTGGTTTCGAACGCCTCTCATATCCGGTGAACGCAATCCTTCGACCAAAGGGGGACTGCTCACAAGCCGTTGGTCCCGCTGCAATTCATTGAAAACAAGCCTGTTAAGTGCGGGATGCCAAGGCATTCCCCGAAAACGAGAGGAAAACGAATGAAAACACTTACCTATTGTGGCAAATTTGTTCCTCAGGGAGCTCCTTAGAAGGATTCCAGAAGTTAGTCCTTGGGTGACAAGCGAGGATTACCCCCTGTCAGGGGTCTTCCGTCTGCTTCATAATGGGCGCGTGAATCCGCCAAGTTCTCCGGTTCGGAACGTTTCGGATACAGCGCGCTGGGTTGCCTACTTCCGGGCTCGAGAAACGGAGAGGCCCGATGCCCTGTTTCGGGATCCGTTCGCAGAACGCTTGGCGGGCAAGCGAGGGTTTGAAATAGCACAAACGCTCCCCCAGGGAAATAAGCACGAATGGGCGTGGGTGGCACGCACGTATCTGTTCGATCAGTTTCTTTCACGCGAGATCGAGGCCGGAGCAGATATGGTGATTAACCTGGCCGCCGGCCTTGATGCCCGCCCTTACCGGATGGAACTCCCCGCAAGACTGCAGTGGGTCGAGGTTGACTTTCCCGAAATCGTCTCCTACAAGGAAGAAACTCTTAAAAGCGATCGGACGAGGTGCAGCCTCGAGCGAGTGGGTCTCGATTTATCAGACGTAGAGAAGAGGCGAGCCTTCTTCGCGGAGTTGGATCAGCGTGCGAAAGAGATCGTGGTGATGGCCGAGGGTCTGCTGATCTATTTTGCCGCCGAGGAGGTAGCGTCCCTTGCCAAAGATATCGCCGGCGGCAGGCATTTCAAGAAGTGGATCATTGATCTCGCATCTCCCGGGCAACTGAAGCTGATGCAACGTTCCACGGGAAAACCGCTCAGTGAAGCCAATGCCGCCTTTAAATTCGGGCCCCCGGAAGGAGCACGGTTCTTCGTTCCTCACGGATGGGAACCCAGGGATATCCAGGGATTCCTGAAGACCGCTGCGCAGTTGGGGAGGGCGCCAGCTGAATTGTTGTCGTTGCTGCCCGAACCGAAAGAGATCTCTGGAAACTACCCGTGGACAGGCGTATGCCTGCTCCAGAAACGGTGATCGAGCAAGCGAGCATGGCGACGACTTAGCGCGGGCCGCTTGACCGACGAAGCCACGCCTCGCGCCAATATACAAATTCGTCGCGGGGACATCCACCGAAGGCCACATGGGGGCAGCTGCACATCGAACCCTCCAAGTACACCGTGTCTCGCAGCCGTCGCATCTCCCCGGTGCCGTCCACAATCAGCTTATCGATCCTCCTGACGACGCGGCGCTCCTTGCCACATAGCAGACGTTGGTCCGGCGAAAACCAGAGTCCACGGTTGGCGGCCTTCTCATTGAGGGTCGCGGTGATTTCCGACATGGATTTCACCTGGACCCACTCTCCCGGCTGAAGATTCAGGCTCTCGGTCGGACTGGACTTGCTGGCCCCTCTGCCATAAGGCCCCAAGAGTGCGCGGCGAATTCTCCAGAACAGCCAGATTGCAATTCGTTTGACCATCTGCAGCGAAGTGCAGTTGCCGTCGCGAACATCATCGACGCACTTCGCGAACCGCTCTTTGCGCGACAACTGGTGCCCCGCGCTAAAAAGTTCGCTCGCCTGACAGAAGTATCTTGCCGGGTCGCTCTTCGTCTTCAAGCGGGCGCGCAGTGCGTCAACGGACTTGGGCTCCGGATTCAATTCCTGCGCACGGCCGTCCAGCTTACGCAGCCATGCTTCGCGCCAGAAAATGACGCACATTTTCGGGCAGCCGTCGTGCTCGACGCCAGAGCAACGCGGACTATCGAGAATGACGACATCATCGGCATTAAACGCCAACATCGTAGAGGAGGTTCCGTAGGAGCACGTCTTTAGGACGCGCCTGGCTACGCGAAAGACCCTCCCGGAGAACTCGACCATCTCGGGCATGAAAGGCAATCCGCCGAGCGCTCCATCAGCGTCCAGTGTCTGGAGAATCTCCTGTGGAGATCTCACTTGAACAAGATCGCCGGGACGCAGTCTTGGAGTAATTTGGTTCATGGACGTTGCGCGCACGACACGGCGCTAGAAAGGCGATTTATCCGTCCGGGTAACTATTCGCATCAGTTTCTTCACGACCTTCCACGCCAATCCGAGGGGCCGCCACGTCGTTTCGCGAACAATCGCAACCTTTCGAATATAGTCAGCTACACGCCAGGTGGCCACGGTTCCGGCCCGAAAGTATCCAACATCTCCGGCGCCAAAGCGAAGTTCTTCACCGTTGTCCTTGACTAAGAATGCCTCGCCGGAAATCACAAGGATGACCTCATCCTGACCATAGCGCCATGTGAAGCGACCTGCGGTGCAATCCCAAACCACGACGGTCGAAAGCCAGTCGTGGCTGGTGGCAAGTTTGTGGCCACGCGCCACTGGCGCACCGTTCAAAATCCAGTCCTGCGGGATGGGTTCGGGCTGCACCTCGACAGTTTCTGGGTTCACCTTGAAGATCGGCTGAGACATGGTATCTCCGGTTGACCTACGGGCAGGACTAGCGTTCCCGAATCATTGTAGTATAGGCCGAAATGCCCCCGACGACGCGAGAGTCCGGTGGTGTGCTCAGTCTTGAACCTCTGAAATCGGAGCGTTGAGAACTGCCCGCCTCCCTGGCTCCGATTCGAAGAACCGCTTGAGCCTCAAAAACGGCTTTTCAAGCAGGTTCCAAGAAAGCAGCGCGATCGCGTAGCTCATAACGAGAATGAACGCCATCGGAAGAAGCGGATTGCGATCCAGGTGAAATACCTGCACGAAGCCAAACGGGATCTTGTGAAGCAGGTACAACCCGTAACTAATCATCCCCGTAAGAATGAGGAATCGGTTGGTCATCACCCAGTGAAGCCACTTTTGCGTGGAAAACATCGATAGATAGACGAATGCGGCGGAAGCGAAAGCTGTGAAAGAAAAGACGATCCACTGAAGCTGCAACGCCCCCGTCAGGAAAGCGAGCGGTGCCGCGACGGCAAGCAAGAGCCAAGCACGACCGAGGTATTTTGACGGAACGAAACCAACGGACCGAACGAGCAAAGCGAGAAACGCCCCCGCCATTAGGCCGTCTAGCCGGCAAAATACGTTTGTGTAGAGGTAGACGTGATGCAGCGAGAGCCAGTAGCGTAGCGCGGGAGAAACGCAGAGTTCCGCGATCGCAAGGTTCCGCAACTGCCTGGGCGAGCAGAATCGGACAACCAGAGGCCAAATCAGATAGAACTGCTCCTCGATCGCAAGAGACCAGGTAACACCAAGGGGCCCAGCGGCATTCGTCGAAATAGGCAAGAGAAAGTTCTGCAGAAAAATAAGAAAAGCCCACCAGGGGGACGACGTCTGCACCACAGTCAGATATTCCGCGTGGTTCAAAAAGCGAACGACAACAAACATGAAGAAGATCAGTGAATAATAAAGTGGCCAGATCCTCAGACAGCGCCGCACGTAGAAATTCTTGAAAAAACCCTCCGAGGATTTGGTATCAACGAGAATGCCCGTAATCAAGAACCCAGAAAGCACGAAAAAGAGATCCACACCCATCCACCCATTGGCGAATACCTGCTCGGAATGCAGAACGGGGTATTTCAGGCTGATGTTGTGCAACATCACGACGAGAATCGCTACGCCCCGAACAGCGTCGAGTTGAGGAATCCTTCGTTGCACTCTTACTCCGTGACTACATGAATCCGGTCTACAGGTGCACTGCCGGATACAACTTCAGACGGTATAAAACAAGAGCGTTCTCGTGATTATAGTTGACCTTCATCCGCTGACGACACTTTGCAAACCGGACCAAGAAGAGCTTTCGTTCCAGGGAGGACCTAGCCGCTTTTCGGCTGCCTTCGGTGGCGTCGTGAGCAAATGCTTGGCCGAAAGGGAAAATTATTTCCCCAGACGGCCCCCACCTCTCTCCTAAGTCATTCATTATAAACACGTTATTGGACGGCAGGGAGGCAACGGTATTGCACTTGCGTAAGCAGGCAGGCTCACGGTGTCGTCGGGAGTCCGCTGGTGCATCCGTTCGGAGGTCTCCTTCCGCGCGTCTTGAAGCGAGCCTCCATCACCGGGTCGGTAACCGCAACCCGGTAAACTAAAGGAGCGAGGGCTTTTCTAATCTTATGATCGAAACGGCCATTGTAGGCGCAGGCCCCTACGGTCTTTCCATTGCCGCACACTTCCGAGGGAACGGCATTCCATTCCGAATCTTCGGGCGCCCAATGGACAGCTGGTTGGCGCACATGCCGAAGGGCATGATGCTCAAGTCGGATGGATTTGCGTCGAACATTTACGATCCGGATTCCCAATTCACACTGAAGGACTTCTGCACCGAGCGCGGGATCAAGTACGCGGACATGGGAATTCCGGTCGGGCTCCAGACGTTCAGCGATTACGGTTTGGCTTTCCGCGACCGCATGGTGCCCGAGCTGGAAGATAAGTTCGTGGTCAATGTGGAGCGCGCGGACGACGGATTCCGGCTACGCTTGGATGATGGAGAGGAAGTAAAGGCTCGACGGGTGATTCTCGCCGTGGGGATCACGCACTTCGCCCACATACCGAAGGACCTGGCTCACCTTCCTTCGGATCTTGTGTCACACAGTTACAACCACCACGATCTGACGCCCTTCAAGGGCCGCGACGTCGTGGTGCTGGGCGCGGGCTCTTCGGCAATCGACACCGCCGGTCTGCTGCGGGACGCCGACGCCAACGTGCAGCTCGTCGCGCGCGCGACATCTCTGCGGTTCCATACGGGTCCGAAGGCCGGCAAGCGCTCCTTGTGGCAGCGACTGCGCCATCCGGACTCGGGACTCGGGCCGGGTTTGAGGACCCGATTCTTCTCTGATGGCGCGGCACTATTTCACCACCTGCCGGCGCATCAACGCGTCGAGATGGTCCGAACAACCCTGGGGCCGTCCGCCGGATGGTTCATGAAGGACAAAGTCATGGGCCGCGTGCCGCTGGTCCTGGGCCATAGCGTGGAGCGAGCGAGTGCACGCGGCGGCAAGGTGTGTCTGTCGTTGCGAGGCTTGGACGGTTCCACACGAGAGATCCTGACGGAGCACGTCATTGCGGGAACCGGATACAAGGTAGACATCGACCGGCTGACGTTCCTCGATCAGAAGATTCGAGCGAGTCTCAAGCGCCTCAGCGGGATGCCGGTGTTGTCATCCATGTTTGAATCATCGGTTCCTGGGCTGTATTTCGTCGGAGTTTCCGCGGCGAACAGCTTCGGCCCGGTCATGCGCTTCGCATTCGGCGCCGGCTTTACAGCCAAGCGGCTGACGCGAACCATGCGAAAGGTAATGGCGCGCGGGCCCGCTTCCGTTCCCGCTTCGAGCATGTCGACCATTGTAGGGTAATCGGCAGGACAGGTCTCGAACGCATGAAACTGGAAACCATCGCAATTCACGCAGGTTACGACGGCGACCCCGCGACCAAGGCCGTAGCCGTACCTATCTATCAAACCATTGCGTTCGAATTCGACAGCGCGGCCCACGGCGCGGCCCTCTTCAACCTCGAGGTCCAGGGAAATATCTACACGAGGATCGGGAACCCGACGAACACCGTGCTTGAGAAGCGAGTCGCCGCCCTCGAAGGAGGAGTGGAAGCCCTCAGCGTGAGCTCGGGCATGGCGGCGATCCACTACTCGCTGATCAACATCGCGGAGATGGGCAACAACATTGTCTCCCTTCCCCAGCTCTACGGCGCCACGTACACGCTGCTGGCGCACATCCTGCCCAAGCAAGGGATTGCCGGCAAGTTTGCCGAGAGCGATAGCCCCGAGGCGGTGGAAAGGCTCATTGACGAGAATACGCGGGCGGTGTTTTGCGAAAGCGTCGGCAATCCAGCCGGAAATGTTGCGGACATCGAGGGCCTGGCGCGCGTCGCCCATAAGCACGGTGTGCCATTGATCGTCGACAACACGGTGGCAACGCCCATTTTGCTGAGGCCGATTGAGTACGGAGCCGACGTCGTGGTGCACTCCATGACGAAATTCATGGGGGGACATGGGACGACGCTCGGCGGCATGATTGTCGATGCCGGCAAGTTTCCCTGGCGTGATCATCCGGAGCGCTTCTACATGCTGAACAAGCCGGAAATCGCGTACCACGGGGTCGTTTACACGGAACACTACGGAGTCGCCGCTTACGTCGCGCGGTGCCGAACTGTGGCTCAACGAAATACGGGATCCACGCTTTCTCCTTTCAACGGCTTTTTGCTCCTGCAAGGAATTGAAACCATGGCTTTGCGAGTCGAACGCCACGTGGAGAATGCACGCAAGGTGGCGGAATTTCTGCGCGGGCACAAGCAGGTGGCGTGGGTGAATTACGCGGGATTCCCGGATAGCCCCTTGTACCCCATGGCGCAGCGTTATCTCGGTTCGCACCGCTGTTCGTTGCTGACCTTCGGCGTCAAGGGCGGGTTCGAGATGGGAGTGAAGTGTTTCGACGCCCTGCGTCTGTTCAAGCGGATGGTCAATATGGGCGACGCGAAATCGCTGGCGTGCCACCCCGCGTCTACTACGCACCGTCAGCTAACGCCGGAAGAACAGCAAAAAGCAGGTGTAACTCCGGAGATGCTCCGCTTGAGTGTGGGCATCGAGCACATTGACGACATCATCGCGGATCTAGCGCAAGCACTCGACAAGACGATTCAATAAGCGCTAGCACGTAGGATCCGTCGGTCGGGAGACACGGAATGCCACTCGTAATCGAGGGCGGGCGGGTTCCCAGGCAGCTATCGCAAAGGAACCTGGCGAGCCCTGAGGACCCCGCAAGCGGCCGAAACATCGAACGCATCCGAATTGCGCTGATCAACAACATGCCGGATGCGGCGCTTGAGGACACAGAAATCCAGTTCTTCGATCTGCTCGGAGCTTCAGCTGGCGACGTTGCGCTTTCCTTGAAGCTGTACTCGCTGCCTCACCTTCCAAGGGGTGACGCTGGCGTACAGCACCTGAGGAGCTTCTACCTCGGAATTGAAGATCTCTTGAACAACCGGTTTGACGGCGTCATTATGACCGGGACCGAACCACGCTACCCCGATTTGAGACAGGAACCTTATTGGGCTGAGCTGACCAAGATTTTGGATTGGGCCGAGCGCAATACGACTTCGACTGTCTTGTCGTGTCTAGCGGCCCATGCGGGCGTGCTTCATAGCGATGGCATTCCCCGCCACCGCCTACCCGACAAACACTTCGGGGTCTTCGAGTACAAGAGAACCGGGGCGCACGCACTGACGGGCGGCGTCGAGGACAAACTGCAGATTCCGCATTCGCGGTGGAACGAAGTGCGAGGCGATGCCTTGATCTCCTCAGGCTATGCAGTCCTGACGCAATGTGCCGACGCAGGCGTCGACCTGTTTGTGAAGAAAAAGAAAAACAGCCTGTTCGTGCACTTCCAAGGTCATCCAGAATACGCTGTGCGAACCCTGCTTAAGGAATATCGGAGGGACGTAAAGAGATTTCTTAGGGGGGAGCGCGAAACCTATCCGAATCTGCCCCACGGATATTTCGATCGAGCGGCGACGCAGCTACTAGAGGAGTTTCACGAGCATGCCGTCACGAACCCAGGTGCAGCAGCGCTGGAAAGATTTCCCGAAGCTGCCGTTTCGGGCGCGTTGCAGAGAACTTGGCGCAAGCCGGCGATTGCGATCTATCGAAATTGGCTGCAATACTTGCGGTCGAGAAGGACCGAAGCTTCGCCTCGTTCCGCGTTAGTCCCTGCCACACGCGGTTGACGCGGTTGCCCTATGCCGCGGCAGAGGCGTACCCTCCGCGCCGATTCGCACAAATCTGCACTATGATAGATCTCCATGATTGAAACTCAGGCATTCGATCTCTCGGAGCCCTTGCCCGATAGCGTCCATGACATCATCCGTCCATGGGTAGACCGCTCTCCAGATCAGATCGCGTTGGTCGAAGCGTCTGGATCATGGACCTATCGCCAACTCGAGGCGGCGATCGGCCGGGCTCGGGCCTGGTTTGAAGAGTCGGGCGTCCGCCCCGGCGATCGGGTCATGCTGGTCTGCGACAATTGCCGCGCATTCGTCGCGGTTTTTCTTGCCCTGACAGGAATGGATGCCTGGCCGGTGCTGGCAAACGCACGCCTCTCTGCTCGCGAAATCGACGACATCCGAGATCATTGCGGGGCGCGCCGAGTGGTCTACATGACCAGCGTTTCGCCGCAAGCCACGCAGCACGCCAAGCGGCACAACGCAGCCATTGGAGACACCGCAGGACTCGGGCCGATTGGCCTGGGGCCCCTGAACGAGCAGGTCGAGGCAGAGTCAATTGAAAAGGGCAGCGCCGACCGTGTGGCCACGCTGATCTACACATCCGGCACAACGGGACTACCCAAGGGCGTCATGCTGACGCATCGAAATCTGCTGTTCATCGCCGGCGTCTCCGCTCAGATTCGCGTGCTGACTCCAGCCGACCATCTCTACGGCGTGCTGCCGATGTCACACGCTGTGGGGCTTTCCGTGGTGCTTCTAGGGTCGCTGCTGAGTGGCGCGACACTTTATCTGGCCCCGCGATTTGACCCGGTGGCGGCGCTCGCAGCGATGGAACGGGATCGGCTCACCGTCGTACTCGGTGTTCCGGCCATGTTTGCCCTTCTGGTGGATTACGCAAACACGAAGGGTCTGAAAGGACCGCTGAGATTTCCCGCACTCCGAATAATTTCCTCCTCCGGGGCACCACTCCAATCCGCTGTGAAGTCGGCCGTGGAAAACCTCCTAGGCATGACACTCCACAACGGATATGGAGTCACGGAGTGTTCGCCGACGATTGCTCAGGCAAGAATCGACGAACCGCGGACCGATCTTTCAGTGGGCAGAATCCTTCCTCGAGTTGAGGTTGAGCTGCGGGGGCCAGAGGGAAAGCCGGTGGGCGAGGGAGAGGTTGGCGAGTTACACGTGCGGGGCCCCAACGTCGCGAAGGGGTATTACCGAGCACCTGAGGAAACGGCCGCTTCCTTTTCCCGGGACGGGTGGTTCAACACGCGCGACCTAGCCCGGTTGGAGGGCGGACACCTCTTCATCGTGGGGCGCGCGAAGGAATTGATCGTGCGTTTTGGAATGAATGTGTATCCGGCGGAGGTGGAAGCCGTATTGAATACTCACCCGGCTATCGCGCGGTCGGCGGTGATTGGCCGAGTCGTCCAAGGAGTGGAGGGCGGCGAGGAGGTCATCGCTTTCGTGCAACTGTCGCCGCAATCATCTGCGAACGTAGCTGAACTGGCGGATCATGCAGCGCGCAATCTGGCCCCTTACAAGCGACCGTCGCAGATCCTGATCATCCAGGAGATACCGCTCACGCCTACGGGAAAGCCCAAAAAGGAGGATCTTGCCAAGATCCTCTCCTCGACTCTCGGTCAGCACAAGTAAGTCAGGTAAGCCGGCTCTCTCTTATCGGTGGGATGACGTGTCACGAAGATAGCGGGACAAGACGGACCCCAGACTCTCGAAGTGCGTCCCCAGGACTCCCAGATGGTCTCCCGGCACGGTCTCGACATGAAACTCGCGGATCAGGCTAGACCAAATCGCGGCTGGATCGTCCGGGAATTCCGTGACGATCTCCGCCCTCACGAACTTCACGGCACCGCTGTAGGGATTCGGCCGATAGCGAGTCAAGGAGCGGTAGGCATATTCGCGAGCGCGCTGCATGGTCGGGGTATGCGGTGCACCGGCGGGCACGTGGGTCGAGGCGTTTCCGTTGTTTTCGCGCGACGAATATAAACGGCGCTCCGAGGGACGGACGATGTACGAGAGCGCATCTCGTATGGGCAGTCGCCCGAGAGTGGTGGCGCGCTGAGTCGCCAAGCGAGTGGCGAGGCGCAGGCGTTGCCCCAATGAGAGAAATCGTGGATGCGGGTAGGTTTCGATCATCGCGAGCAGTGCGACCTCTTCCCCTAGGGCAGTGAGTCGCTGCGCCATTTCCAGGGTGACGAGCCCTCCGAGAGAATACCCGACGAGGAAGTAAGGCCCGTGAGGCTGTAGCTCCCTAATTGCTTCCAAGTGGTATTGCGCCAGATCTTCGATGCGATCAAACGGCTCATCCACTCCGTCCGTACCCCGCGCTTGCATCCCGTAAATGAAGCGACTCGTTTCGATGTATTTCACGAGTTGAAAGAAATCCATTGCTGTGCCAGCTAAACCATGCGCGAGGAAAATCGGCGGCTCGTTCGTTCCGGGCTTTAGCTGAACGAGCGGCGGAAACCGTAGGCCGGCGGGATTCTCCAGGGCGGCCGCCAACGAGGTGATCGTTGGCGCGCAATAAATCGTGACCGGTGCCATTTCTCGGCCGCAGGCTCGCTCGATCTCCGAAAAAAGCTGAACAGCCAGAAGAGAATCGCCGCCGAGGTCGAAGAAATTGTCTTCGGGGCCGATCTCCGGCCGTTGCAGAACGCGTTCCCAAATCGGAGTCAGAACGTCGGTCAGGGTTGAGGCGGATTTTTGCATCAGGCAGCGACCGTGACTACCGTGAGTTTGAAATAGCGGGGATTGCCTTGTCTATCGCTTCCTCAAGCGCGATGGCAAGGTGCTTGACGAACGGGTCAAGAAGCATACCGGCTGGATAAACAGGGAGAATGACGATTTCCTGGCCTTGCAGCGCGAGTTGATCCCATTTCGCATCCTGTCTGTCGAAGGCACGATACTGTTTCAGAGGGCGAAAGTCTGTCACGACCCCGGGGAACGGTTGCGGCACATACTTTTCGCACGCTCGGTCGTTTGCTTCCCAGATTCGCCCCAGCACCCGTGACTCTGACTTCGCTTCTTCAGAATTCCCCCCGAGCTTGGTGAGAATCATTCCCCACCATACCGGGAGACGGTTACCCAAAACCTGCATCTTCTCTCGAAAGAAGCACACTCGACCCTTGATGTCCAAGCGCCAAAAGTTCGCAATGTGGAAGAAGACCCGCTCAACGGCATAGTAACCCCAGCCCCAGAACGAAGGGCGCCGGATCCTGGAGAAGTTCATGGTGTCGAACAGCGCGAGCAGCGCGATCTCTTCTCCTGCGGTTCGTAATTGCTGGGCCACTTCGTAGGCGATTAATCCTCCGCCGCAGTACCCTCCCACAAGATACGGGCCGTGCGGCTGTTGTCTCCGGATCGCCTTCACATATAAGGCTGCCATTTCTTCCACGGTGGCAAGCGGCGGACTATCGCCATCTAGCCCCTGGCACTGCAACCCATAAAACGGCTGCTCAGGACCCAAAGCGCGTGAAAGCTCGCGATAGATCAGTACGTTGCCTCCTGCGCCATGAATGCAGAAGAAGGGAGCGCGGGAGCCGGATGCTTGAATCGCAACCAATGGCGACCAACTCGAAGGTGCCACCTCGCTTCGGAGCATCCGAGCCATCTCCCGAACCGTTGGCGCTTCAAAGAGGGTCGCGAGGGGTAACTTCACCTTGAATACATTCTCGATTTGGGCGAAAAGGTGAACCGCCAACGAGGAGTCTCCGCCGAGATCGAAGTAATTCTGGTCGAACCCTGTGAGCTCAACGCCGAGAACGCTGTGCCAGATGCGAGACAGCCGTTGGGCAGTTTCCTCCTCCGTGACTGCCATGCCGGTGTTGGGCAGGTCGGGTGCTATCGCTGGCGGTGCATTCGCAGTTCGTGTCACTTCCGGTTCCATGGACCTCAGTCCCCTCCACCGCTGGGCGCGGACAAGGACGACGTATTCACGGGACTTGGCAGTACTCGCAATTCCGTGACCACCCCAGAAGCTGGCAACCAATTGAAAATAAATGACTTAGCCATCCTCTTGACCCCGATGCCGCGACCCCGGCTCTGAGAGGTGGAAATGTTTTTCCCGGGTCCGGGTACACGTTGGCTTCTGGCCTCTGGGTCGCAGTCCTCGCTAGTACCTTAGCTCAAGGACTACAAGCGGTGTCCGGAGGAAATCTCGGGTGTGCTCGATTCGGCAGCAGGTTGGTTATGCGCGACGGGGACTCGTGGTCTTTATCAGCCAACGATCAAGATACAGCAGCTGTGCGACTCCTCTGAGAAGCCGATAAGCAAAGGACGTGACTAGCCGCAGAGATTGTCTGGCCGCGAGCGTGAACCACGCCAGCCGTCCAATCGTCGGGTCTGCCGAGGCCCTCCACATGGAGACAAGCATGCTCAGGCGCTCGCGGTGGCTGACACGAATCCTTACGCCCTTGGCGGCAATGACATCATACGTCCGACCCTCTTGATACGCGGACCACACGCCCTTGAGAAAGAAATCCGCAACCGAGAGCGAGACTGCGTGCTCAATTATCGAGTCGTCGACGAAAAAGGGAAGCTCACCGGCCTCGATCAAATTGGCCAATACAAGAGTATCCTCAGCCCTCAACGCGGCAGGGTCGAACACAAATCCCTCGCGGGTTACCCTCGTCCGTCGAATCGCGAATCCGGCAGTATTCAGGTATCGAATGGAGCCGTCCGCCTGACGCAAATGATCCTGCAAAGTCGTCAGCCTCAGGTGCTCAATTCGCCCGACCGGTGTCGAGCAGTCTCCGGCTAGACGCAACTGAAAGCAATCATGCTGGGGTGAGTTGGCGAGCGTCGAAGCCAGAGCCACAAGCGCGTTTCGTTGGAACCTGCAGTCAGCGTCCGCGAACACAAATACCGACCCTTTGGATGTCTGAACCCCGCGGTTGCGGGCCGAAGCCACTCCCGAATGCGCTTGCCGGATCAACGTAAGGGCATAGGAATGATTCCAGGAGCCGATGTTTTCGGGGGTACTTACCTCACTGCCGTCATCTACGACAATGACCTCGAACGGAGGTTGACCTGTTCCCTGTGCCTGTTCTGCCAAAGACGCAAGACACCCGTCGAGCGGGCCCCAGTCGTTGTAGACCCCAATGATGACGCTGAACAGCGGCCTAGCACTCGACGTCTCGTCATTCATGACAATCGGTCTCTTCGCAAGACTTCAACTGGACTCTGGCAAGTCCCCTCCGCCACACGACAGCTGGCAGCTGCCGCCCCTAGAGGCTGATTGCTTTGCCCGTTTTGCAAGATGATGATACACAGGAACTTGCGGCCCCACAACAGTACGATGGTACCGAGTTGTTCTGGGACCGGCCATGGTGCGAGGAAACACAGAGCATGGCTCGACGATGAGTGAAGTAAATGAGTGGCTGTTTCCGAACGAAGCCACGGAACTCACAGATAACGCGGTTGATGTCTGGCGAGCCTCGTTGGCTCTCGGATCTGCGGACCTGAAGCGCCTCCAATCCACGCTTAACAGTAACGAGATGGCAAGAGCAGAGCGTTTTGTTCTAGAACGGGATCGAAATCATTTCATTGCTGCTCGCGGAGTTCTCCGCGACCTGCTCGGGAGGTATCTAAGTTGTGCCCCTGAGGCGGTCGATTTCGCGGTCGGCCCGCGCGGGAAGCCTGCAATTCACGCGTCTCACTTGCCGCATCCTCTTTGCTTCAATCTCTCTCATTCTCACGGGCTGGCTCTCGTCGCGATCTGCCGCGAACGGGAAGTCGGCGTTGACGTGGAATTGATCCGGCCCGAATTCGGCGGCGAGGAGATCGCGCGACGCTATTTCTCTCAACGCGAAGTCGATGAACTTAAGAGGCTGCCTCCAGAGCTGCAAGCCGAGGGATTTTTCTTGTGCTGGACTCGAAAGGAAGCCTACATCAAAGCCAAGGGCGACGGACTGCACATCCCGCTCGATAGTTTCGATGTGTCTCTGACGCCCGGTCTTCCGCCGCTGCTAAACAGCGCAGATGGGTTCAGGTGGAGCTTGCGCTCTCTCGCACCCGGCGCGGGCTATGTTGGAGCCGTCGTTAGCGAAGGCAGAGACTGGAAATTGCGCCTCCTGAGTTGGGAGCCGTGAGACCAACATCGGGGTGCCGAATTCGTCTGCGGCAGTGACTCAGCGTCAATCTCCGTTGGTTGTCTCCTTTCCAGACCGAAATTGTATGGGAACGTCTGCAATATCCGCCTGATTCAGACGACTCACACGACGAATCAGCTCCCGCGATGCATATCGCGTGCCCGAAACAAATTGCATGAGAGGCCCGAAACTCCATGCCGCGGGCGCGCCCAAAATATGCAAACCGTCGACGGATGTCTCGAAGCCGCTCTTTAAGACCGGATAACCGTCGAAAGAGAGGATGGCTTCCTTCAATTTCGGCGAGAGAAACTCGTACTTGGAGACGTCGACGCGATATCCGGTGCCGAGGAGAATATGATCAACCGTTCGCTCGGTCCCGTCATCTAGACGGACGCGTACTCGATCGCCGATGGGACTAGCTGTCGTGACCACACGGCCGAGTTGAATCGGCACTCCCTGGAGGCGATCGACGAGCCAGCGAGCTCCAGCCGGCCGAACAGCACGCTTGCGTAGACGGTTCTGCGCACCGCGAGGCAAACGTCTCACCCAGTTGGGACGAGCCAGAATTTGGCTGATGCCCGCCGGCCCAACGTCCGTCGGCGCATACAAGGTTTGCCGAACAAACGGGCCCAATCTGTGGTGTAGGGTCTTCGACAGCCAGCCCTGCAACCAATGAATCTTTGCGGCTCGCGCGACAATGTCGGCTTCTCCCCCGCTTTCCCGAACCAACGCGGCCGACTCTAGCGCGCTTTGTCCCGATCCGACGACCAAGACTTTCTTGCCGGATAGCTTTTCGAAGTCCCTCTGTTCGGAGGTGTGAGACGCGAGGGGCGGAGGCAAGCAGTCAAATTCTGGTGGCCGCCAGGCGAACGAACCTATACCCACAGCTATGACTACGCGTTCGCAGTCGAGCCCTTCGCCGTGGCTAAGAACGATCTGGAATCTGCCGGCCTCCTTCTCAACACGAACAACCCTGCGCAGGTCAAGGTCTGGCACTGCTTGTGACTGATACCATCTTCCGTACTCGACAAATCGTTCGAGCGGCACTGGCACCCCGAACACCACGCCACGTGCCTTCTGGAACATCTCAAGGCTAAGACTCTCGTTCGGGCTGGCAATTTGCGTTGCGGTCCAGTTCGACCGCAGCAGCATTCCGCGGGGCATCTGGCGATCCCAAAACGACATGGGTTCACCGAACACCCGTACTTCCAAACCCTTCACTCGACGGAGGTGGGCCGCCGCGGAGAGCCCGTAAGGTCCGGCACCGATGATCGCTACGTCACACGTTTGCATCTGCTGACTCTCGATCAGAAGCCGCGCTTGATCGCCAGGTACGGAAGAAGTGCGATCTCTACTAATCCCGGCACGGGATCGTCTCGGCTGAAGACGGCTTCTTCATCGAACTCGCGGAGAGAGCGAATATAAGCGCCGGGACGCAGCTTGCCCCTCAAAATGCTAAGCACGCCCACTGGGAGATCTGTGAGGAGACGAATCCATCGGATTCCAGCATTGCCTCGGGTGTGTTCGACGGGCTGCTCGAGCTGGTCCTGGAATAGCAGATATGAAAAATCCACACCTGCGGCCCTGCCAATCGTGTGATAGCCCCAGGTCCGCCCGTTTACGTCCAGCAAGCAATACTGCCCATCCCGGGAGTCGTACTTGAACTCAAATTCGACTAGACCGTAGTAATCGATCTCCCTGAGAAATCGCTCGGAGTACTCTTCGAGCAGAGGGAGGTCAATAGTCTCGACGTAGGTGCTCGATTTTCCGAACTCGATCGGGTGCTGTCGGCGGCGGGTCGCAACAAGTTGGGAGATTACCTGGCCCTGCTTGAAAAACAAACAGCAAGAATATTGGTCGTTTCCTCCACCGGGAATGAAATCCTGAATCAGGAGTTCATCGACTGGCATGAATCGCGACGCCCGTTCGTAGAGTTTCCTCAGCTCCGCCTGTCCGTCGGCGCGCCAAGCTTTGGCTTTCGTGGCATGCAGAAAGTGTTCCTTGATGGCCGGCTTCACGGCCACCGGAAAGGTGAGGTCGAGCTGCTCCAATTCCGCGCGGTCGCGAATCTGCCAGGTTCGAGGGAAGGGAATTCCGATCCGCCTCGCCAGATTATATGTATTTCGTTTGTCCCACAGGTGCTTTACGGTGTTCCAGCCCGGCGTGGGGACTCGATAAATTTCTTCCAATTCGCGCTTGTGTTGGGAGATAGCTGCAACCGTCTCGTCGCGAGTCGGATAGAGAACCCACCCGTAAAGCTCTCGCCTCCGTCCCAGGTCGAGCAAGATCTCGGCGGTCTCCTTCGCATCGCCGAAGGCAGGAACTCTCACCCTAAATGAAGCGTAGCGGGAAAAACCCGCAATCGATACCTCGTCATCGATCAGACCGACTGGTACTTGGCGGTAACCTAGGCTCCGGACGATGCCTAAGCCTTGGTAGTCGCCGCCGATCACCAGTGCGCCAATCCCGCGGCGCAAAGCAGAAGCACGGGAATTCATGTCTCGTCACCCGAAAGAACATGCAAGCCCCTGAACACCCAGGTCGCAGCCCGTCCTATCGCGAGCTCGCTGCAACGAAACGCGGGGATCGAACGAGCATTTGGATTGTGGAGGGCGCCTCAATGTCTGGGATATCTTCACTCCGAGCAGATGCCAACTTAAACGCGCACGTTCTCTGGAACTCCAGTGACTTCGTAGCGTACACGATTCCCCTCCAGAACGGCGTAAGCGAGACAGGCTCTCTCGCTGTCTGGACCGGTGATCTTCCAGCCTTCGCCACAGCGCACCAGTTCCATTCGGCTTCTCGCCCGCCACCAGTGATCGACGTCCCTCGGCAGGGCCGCCCAGACCTTGTAGCGACCGACCATTTCTTGCAAATGGTCGAGCAAAGCCTCATACACCTTCCGATTGCGAGAGTTTATAAGGTAATCGGGATGGGCAATGAAGCTCATCAAGCCGTTTCTCTCGCGAATCAGATCCAGCTGCCTCTTCCACAAATCAATTTTCCGCTCGTTCAGAATGTAAAACATCGAATAGTCTTGTGTGGTCGTCAGAGGCAGCTCGAGAATTTTTCCGATGAAGAAAGGCATGATCGTGCAGCAACCCCCTCGCTGCGGCTCCAGGTGGGCCACATTGGGAACGGACATGTCGTACGAGAATTCGTATGCATCGTACCAATCGAGGTTGCGGTACATCACTCCAGCTCGAAAGCCAAGTGCATCGTATTTCTTGGCATGCTGATTGATCTTTTTCGCTCGCTGCAGGAACGTCTCGCGATCGTGATAGAGATTTCCGTCGTGGCTCAGGTCGTGTATGTTGAACTCGCATCCACTGGCGCGGACCAGGTTCACATATTCATCGGGCACCGGATATCGCTCTTCCGGCACCACCTGATACGCCCCCTTGATCCCACGCGACGCGTCCATTTTAATCAACTGACCAGTGAAGTCGCGGCCTGAACTGGTCTCCACATCATGGGTCATGATCAAACAACTGGACGCAGCCTGCGGCCAAAACCAGATGAATGGAACATTCTTTGTGCCACTCGCCTCCATCAACAAACGCAAGAATGCTTCGTGGAGAGTGTCTACGGTGAAATCGACAGGCCAAGCAGGAAACGGAAGCCTCTCCCAACCGCGCAGGTAGGCTCGCTGTAACTGTCTTCTAATCGCAACCGGCAGATACTCCCGGACCAGATAATACAGCTTGCGCACCGGCAGCGTCGCAGCGAACGGGGTTTTCTTTGGAACCATGTTTCGCCGGTAGCGCTCCTGTCGCAGATTCTCGATTACCTCATTGAAATCAAACGGAAGATGAATCACCGACGGGTCGAGGCGCAGGCCCTTTGAAGCGTCGAAGCGGCCCGATCTTGTTAGGTCCCCGGACACACCCGCAGAGCTTCGCCCAAAGCAAATGACACCCGGCCCAAGCTGGAAGAATCCGTCGTCGCTCGAGACGGGGTCCGATGTCACAGAGATCCCCCCGAACAGGCCGACGGGAACGCGGTAATAATCCAAGAGAGGTTGGATCACGCCTTGATTTGGCCTCTTCTTTCTCTGCGGAGAACCTAACAAGAAACGTCAACGACTTTGTACTGCCCCTCAGATACTTCGTCAAGATCGTACTGCGAGGATCCGGCTGCTATCCCATGTGGCGGTAAATCAGTTCTCCAGTCATCGTCAACAGCCGCTCGGGCATGCGGGAGAAAACGCGCTTTGCCACCCCGAGCTTCCAGCGATCGAGCGTATCGCGAATCGGAGACTGAGGATACTTCCAATAAACCAATCTTTCGGGATGCGGCACCCAGTGATTCTTGAATGCAAGAAGACCCCCACCGCCTTCAGTCCGCCCCATGTCAAATTCGGAAGCTCCCGCCAGTTTTCCGGCCGCGATGGCTTTCCACAACAACCAGGGCATGGCTCCAAATTTGTTGAACTTCAGATCCGAACAACCGTACTTGTAATAGATGACGTCTCGGAATTTCAGGGTCAGAATGGCCGTGATTGGAGTCTCATCCTTGTACGCAAGACGTATCTCGAGAGCTTCACCCTGGTAAGCGATTAGATTTTCAAACCACCGATATGGGATGGGAGGCAAACCGTGCCGGCGACGGGTTTTCACAAAAAGGTCGTAGAATTCCTTCAACAGGCCGGCTGACCTTCCGCATTTCTCCACAAGATTCGCCCGATGAGCGCGTTGAATCCGGCGCTGAACAGAATCCTTGTCCAGACTCCGGAATATGCAGTTCAATTCAGGACGCAGATCAAGTCGATGCAGCGAGTAACTGCCCACTGGTTGAAATGGAGCTCCGTTACATTTCTGATTGAAATCTGCATCCGTTGGGCGAAGCTCCACGTATCTCCACCTTCGATTCCGCAGAGAAGCCTGCAGACCGCGAATCAAGAAGCTCTCCACTTCTGCAGAGTCGCAAAGGGGTTCGCAATGATCCGAGAATGGGAGGGAGACCAGACGACGTCCCGTAATCCAGCTGTCAACGCGGCAGAAAACCAAGCCATTCCGTAAGTGCTCGTCCGGGGCGGATGTAGTAAAAACCGCGGGCTCATAACCGTACGTACGCCGGAGAGCTTCCAGCCATCCTACCGTATGGAAAACGGACGCTCGGCGATGTTGGTCGACTAACTCCGCCCAACGGGTGTCTCGTATTGGGTCGATTTCAAAGATGCGCATCTGCCTGGCCCGAGCTTCGCGTGACTCCTTCCACGCTCCGCTATGCAGTACGGGAAAGCCGCAACTCGCCGAACAACTTCTTGAAAGAGAACATTTCCGCGCGGACGGCCGGTATGAGGGCGGACATGGAATAAACCGTCGCAAAACTTACGGCCACTACCAAGAGCTGTAGGAGCACGCCTTGTGGGACGATCAGTCGGGCGGCTAGTTTCGCAACAAGAACGCCGGTGAGACAGAGAGACAACGGGCATACGAAAGCCCGGCCAACCCGCCCCAGGGTGAGATTTGTCCCCCGAAACGCGTATTTGAGCATCCATGGGAGGATCGCTACAAACACCAGTGACAACGAAGCCGCCACCCACTTGATGCCAAACGGCAAACCGATGCAGAACCCGGCAATAATGATGGGCGAGATCACTAGCAGCAGCTTGAGTAGTTGCCCCGATTGTCCGCGGCTCACAAAACACCAGATGATCGATTCTAAAAGCACTTGTCCCAACGCAGAAAGCGCGAGCATCTGAAAAACAGGGGCGGCTCCCTGCCACTTATGACCCAACGTCAGAATGATGACGGGTGTCGCAGCAGCAAAAAGGAAGCCGAAGATTCCGCCACTAACCCACATCATCAGGTTCATCAGGCGAATGTAATATCGCGCAAAGAGTTCAGGATCGTCGTGCACTCTACTCAGCGCAGGTATGGCGACGCCCCCAATCGGGATATTCATCTGGATCACGGGGAGCATCAGAAGGTTGTAGGCCCTGGAGTAGAGCCCCAGGGGAGCAGCGCCCCAGTACCACCCGATGAGCACGTTGTCGGCGGTTCGAATCCAGTTGATGGCCATATAAGAAGCGGCAACCTTGCCACCAAAGCTCACCATGGAGCGAACCCCGGCGTTCCGCCTTGGCGCGCTCGGCCTCCACTTAACCATCACCCACGACAACACCACTTGTACGGAACTTCCCACGAGCGGAATCGCGACGATCGCCCAGTATCCAAATCCTTTCGACGCCATCACGATCGCGACCGGAACAGAAACCGCCAGGGCCGTCACGTCCCGGATGGCCAGGGCCGAAAACCGCATCTGCCGCCTGAGAAGGGCCGTGTGTTGCCCTCTCAGTCCCCCGAGAAGAAACGTGAGAGACATCACGAGTGTCAAGTCGACGAGTCGAGGCTCTCTGTAGAACCACGCCAGCACCGGAGCCATTGCCGCCGTGATCAACGTCAGCAACAGCCCAACGCCAACGTTGATCCAGAAGAGGGTACTCACCTGAGCATGCGTGATCGCCTTGCGCTGGATGGTAGCTTCCGTCAGCCCGAGGTCTGCAAACCCAACTGCGACTGCCGTGACGGTCGTAACCATTGCCACCAGGCCGTAGTCAGACGGGGTCAAGAGGCGCGCCAGAACAACCGTTGAAACCGACTGCAGGAGAAACTGAGTCCCCTGCGAAGTCAGGGAAAGCACACCTCCGCGGACGGACCTGCCCCTTAAGTCCGCATGCAAATGGTCTACTTGAAGTGGATCTAACAGTTGCTCTTGGGTGGACACACAGAGTCCTTGAGGTGCCAGGACGATCTGGCTCTCGAAATTCTCACAACGGCGTCTTCACACCGAATGCCGTTCTCGAGACTTCACCTTGCGAAAGCAGGGCCGGAAACGCCTTTCGAAGAACGGCAACATATTCATCGACCGTTATCCTGCCGACGATGTCCCAGGAGTATCTCTCGTTCGCATAACGCTGTATGCCCCGTCGCCGATCCCTAAGATTTGAGTACAGATCACTCGCAAAGTATCTCTCAATCGTCTCCGCCAGCCCCCCTGCGTCTTCGGCCCTGAACACAAAACCTGTCTCTCCTTCGACCACCTCTTCTCTCAAGTCCCCGACGTCTGCGCAGAGAACTGGCAGTCCAAAACTGTAGCCCAGAAACAGAACACCGCTTTGATAGACGTGCCTATATGGCAGGACCAGGACATCTGCTGCTTTAAAGTACAACTCGGTCTCCTCGTCCGGAATGAACTCCGCCCTGAGGACTATTCTCCCCGCCCGCACACCCTCTCCCATCTTTTCCTGCAGCATGCTCCAGTAGGTCTCGCTGCACTTCAATCTGCCGGCGATAAGCAACCGGCACTCACCAAGGCCTGTTCGAACGTCCTGAAACGCCTGTATGAGGTATTCAAGTCCCTTGTATGGCGTGATGTTGCCAAAAAACAGGAGAACCTTTTCACGATCTCGGAGTCCCAGCTGCTGTCGTGCTTCTCCCGAAGTGCGAGCCGTGTTGGGGACGGCATTGTTGATCCCGAACGGGATTACAATCACATTGGTTTCTTTCACGCCGAACTCTCGGACCAGTTCGCCTTTCATCTGCTCCGTATGAACGAAAAGTCGATCCGCCAGCCGGTACTGCGCGCGCAAGGTCAGTCGATTAAGAAGTGTGTCGCGCGAGTCCCGGCGACCCGCATTGACGTTGTGCACGGTCAGCACGACCCTTTTTCCCAGAAGGCGGTAATACCACATCAAGAGCGTTCGATCGAACAACTCGAACTTGTTGTTCCAAAGGATGTGAAAAATCCGCGGCTTTGCCGTTGCCGCGTAACGCAGCAACTTGAAGTAGTACGTCAGGACCCGAGCGGTCTTTTTCAAAATGGTCGCTTTCGGATCTTGGTCGCCGCGCAAATTCAGGAATATCACGCCAGGCTTGCCATGGAATTCGGGAAAATCCAGCTCATTGCTCCCGATGACTTCGAGCGGCACTCCCTTGGAGATTAGCTGGGTAGCCAAACCAAAAACGTAAGGCTTGTCGCCGCCTCCGGTAAGCAAAGCCACCGATACACCGGGAGGCACAGACAACGCGGAATCCGGCCGCATCGCCGAGGCGGCGAGGCCTACAGGCCCTG
The DNA here is from genome assembly GCA_035501415.1 of Candidatus Limnocylindrales bacterium. Taxonomy (GTDB): domain Bacteria; phylum Acidobacteriota; class Terriglobia; order Acidiferrales; family UBA7541; genus Palsa-295. The sequence goes on from DATJWH010000028.1 coordinate 444,735, forward strand.
AAACTCGGTCTCCCTGTTTCACGATGCGGTCAGCCTCTCTTCCAGTAGCTCGCAGATCGTGTGGCCAATCGTGATGTGCATTTCCTGCATGCGCGGTGTGGAACGCGTGGGCACACACAGACAGAGGTCGCACATTGCGCGCATCTTGCCCCCGGTTTTTCCGGTAAGCCCGACGACCTTGACTTTGCATTCGTGGGCCGCATCGATGGCGCGCAGGATATTCACACTATTTCCGCTGGTCGAGATGGCCAATAAGACGTCGCCTGGCCGGCCATGCGCTGTGAGCTCACGGGCAAAGACCTGATCGTAGCCAAAGTCGTTGCCGATGGCGGTAAGACTTGAAGTGTTGGTGTGGAGCGCGAGGGCGCGAAAAGGTTGGCGGTCGCGCAAGAAGCGGCCGGTGAGCTCGGCGGCTATATGCTGGGCGTCGGCGGCGGAGCCGCCGTTGCCAGCGCAGAGCAGCTGGCCGCCCGCGACCAGGGAAGCATAGATGAGGTCAACGGCGCTGGAGACAGCGTCGGCAAGGCTCGGAAGAGTCCTAGCGACTTCGAGGTGCTCGCTCCAGATGGCTTTGATCCGGTCGACTTGTTGGGTTGAAGTCACGAAGGTCGTGCTCCTGCTTGAAAAGCGTGAATTTGTGGTTCTGTATAGATTAGGATTCTCTATCTTCTTTGTTTTCAACTACTTGACAAAATTTCTAATCTTCAAACGGAAGATTAGAGGTGCCAGTTTCATGCTCTTTTGCAGCCTTGGAGCCCGCTAAGAAGCTACTTTAGGGGCTTTCCGAGCCTCCCAGTCGAACATGGCCTTGTCCCACGAGCGGAGAACGGAAGCCTTCAGCCCGGGAAGGGCGAATGAGGCCGCCTTGGCAGCCTTCCACCCGGATATGGGCGCCATCCAAGCATATTTCCAGCTCAAGCGAGGCGGTTCCACGCGACCGCAGAATTGAGCAGCCAAGGTCTGCAACTCCGCGACCAGATCCGGCCGTTCGGGGTGGAAATCGATGCACTTCGTCTGTAGGAACGTTAAGCAAGCCCTTCGAACACGCTCGCTATTCTCAAGGGAGCAAAGATACTGAATATGGAGCTTGATTGAGCGAAGTAGCGAGTTTTTCTTTTTATCCGAGTTGCCCAAAACGCTCATTTGGCTCGAGCCGCTCGATCGATAGAATATCCTTGTTTCCGGTACGAATCGAGTCCCCTCAGACGCCAAGAGCACGCGACAAAAGTATTCGCCGTCTTGATCGTACCAAAGGTCCTCAGGCCAGGGTCCGGCCGCCTCGGCTATTTCACGGCTAACGAGCCAGGTTGCGTTTTGCATGTGAAGGTTTTCGCCCATCTTCCTTAGCAGCCACTCGACCGGTGTCAAATCCTGCCAAAGTGAATTGCGAACGGGTCGAGCATGGGTCGGTCGATAGAAAAAAGGAGCCCAGGGCGAAGATAGAAGTACGCGCTTGCTGTCCGTTTCCCGCAGTGCCGCGAGTTGCCTTTCAATCTTGTCTGGCGCCAGAAGATCATCGGCATCGAGTTCCTGGATGTAGTCACCCTGACAGAGGCGGTAGGCGTGGTTAACCGCTCCCGACTGGCCCTGGTTCGCTGTGGAAACGACTTTGACGTCTTTGGAGGCAAATTGCCTCGCAACCTCGGCCGTTCGATCAGTAGAGCCGTCGTCCACAACGATGATCTCTTTGCGCGGCCACGTTTGGGCGATCGCAGACTCAAGCGTGTATGCAATCAAGTTCTCGGCGTTGAACGCCGGAATCAGAATCGACACCAAGGGCTTCATGACAGTTGGGCACCTACGGAGCAGGTGGCGGTTTGCACCTTCAGATCGTCCATTCAACGACAGGGCAATGCGCACGAATCCCTTCCCCGATCCTAACATGCGCGAACAGGCCCTACTTGCAAGCCCGCGCCCGAACCTTCGTAAGCGGTAACTCGTCGTACGCTGGCCAAAGACTGGCCGCAGGTACAGTGGACGTCCTCGCAGTGGGCGCGGGACAATGTTAACTTGACGGGGGAAACTCTCCGTCTGTGGGGGTCCCATGCTTGAGGTCGTTCGCAAAACTGTCGGGTCGGTGGTTCCGAAACTCATAGGGCTCGGTATCCTTGTAGGGATCGGGCTCTGCTGGCCGAGTGTGTCTCACGCGGCATGCTCCGGGGGGTCACCTACGTGGACAGCCGCTTCTCCCTCCGCGAGCGACGTGCAAGCCTGCCTGAATGAACCCTTGCACTGCGGCGATACGGTGATGGTGCCTGCGGGCAGCGCAACGTGGACGGTACAAGTTACGGTAAAGCCTCCGAAGGGCTGTTCGAGCTATCAAGGAGTCACTCTCCAGGGCAAGACGGTGTGCAACGGAACTCCGGGAGTGCAGGTGACGAGCTGTACGGACAACACCAATATAACCTTATCCTACAGTAACACCGGACTGTACATCGGACCTTGTTCAACAAGCTCGTTTTGCACCCTAACGGGATTCACATTCATTGCCGGCGTGACGGCTTCAAATGGCGCAATCGACGTCGTGGGCACGCACGGACAAGTCAGCTTCCGCCTGCATCACTATCACTTCAAGAACTCGCTATCGGGCGGCGTATTGACGTTCGCGCTGGATGGGTACGGCCTGATCGACCATTATCTTGTGGATGACACCAATTCTTCCGATCCAGCGACGCCCGTGAATGTCGGCGGTGATTTTCCAACCCGCGGCTACCTGAACTGGAACGATCCGAGCAACTTCGGCTCGAACGAAGCGGTTTACATCGAGGACAGCGAATCCAATTCGCTGATTGCGAATGCCGAGGGCTTCTACGATGGCTATTACGGCTGCAAGATCGTGGTTCGGTACACGACAATCAACGGCAATCAACTGGGAGGCGGGCACGGGACCGATAGTGGCAGTGAGCGCGGCTGCGTTAGCGCAGAATTTTATGATGACACGCTCACGAACAATACAAGCAAACGCTATCCAGTGTTCAACACGCGAAGCGGAACCTATCTTTTCTTCAACAATGTCGTGAAAGGATCAACGGGGTATTCGAACATCGACCTGCAGTATTACCGAATTTCCTCGAAGACCCCCCAAGAGGCATCGACATGGGGGATCGCCGGGCCGGGACTCAATTGGACGCCCATCTCGACGACCGAAACGAGCGCCCTTTCGGACATCAACACGCTGAACGCCCCTGACTGGCAACCAAACCACGCCTATGGCGCGGGAGCAGCGGTCGGCCCCCGGAGCAACAATGCGGGGCAGGGTAGCGGAGCCGGAGGCTACAACTTCCAGAACAAGGGCGCATGCACCAGCGGTGGAGGCATTCCATCCTGGACCCAGACGGTTGGAGGAACGACCTCCGATGGAAATTGCGTCTGGATGAACGTCGGCGGCGGCACGACAGCCAGCGCGTCACTGGGTATCGCCGGCTTTTGCGCAGCGAACCCCGACACGCTAGCCGCAACAAATTTGATCTGCAGTGGACTTCTCTCCGGCGATACTGCCTCGCGATACTTTGACGCCAATGGTGGAGTCTATCCCTACCGCGACCAGCCAGGACGAGTTCACAACCAGGTGCTGGCACCGAACTATAATTGGAACAATTCGGGTTCGGCCCTTCCCAACCCTGTCATGATGACTGACTCCTCGACTTCGAGCATCATTCAAGAGGGGCGGGACTATTACAACAACACGCAGATGCCGGGATATACGGCCTACACGTACCCGCACCCGCTACAGACCATGGGCACGCAGGTTCAAGCCCCCGCGGCTCCGACAGGCCTGATCGCCGTGGTGCAGTGATTCCAGACGTTCAGGGCCGCGTCTTCCAGAAAATCTCAATGCTCTCCTCGGTGCAGGAATCAAGAATGGCCGACATCTCCGCGTCCTGAACCCAACTGTCCAAAACGAAGCCTCGACGACAGTCGGGTGTGTAGTTAAAAACTCCATCCGGGTCAACCGCGTTCAGGGTTTTTATGCACTCGCCGCCTTCGGTCCTGAATTCTGGGAGATTGACCTCAAATGATAGGTAAGGAACCGCCTGCTTCAACCCACGCAGGGCATTCAGTTCATGACCTTCGACGTCGATCTTGATGAAGAAAGGGGCGCCATAGGCAGAGATCAGGTCGTTCATTGAAACAGTTTCCACTTCCTTGCGCCGCCCAAACTGAAGGCGTTCTCCAAAACGATTGTCATCTCCGCTCAGAGCTTCGACCCACTTCCGGCTGAGCGTATTCTTCGCGCCACCAGGGGTATCGATCCACATGACTTCGACGGAGGACCGATCGCTGACAGCCTTGGGAACTATTGCAAGGTTTCTCTTCTTGAGCCTATAGGCCAGGAACTTTCGCCTCAGGGTCTCCTGGCTGGTGTCGTCAGGTTCAACCGCCACGACGCGGGCTCCCAACCTCAGGAAGATTCCAGCCTTGTAACCCTGATTGGCGCCGATGTCGAAAATCAGGTCATCCTTTCGAAGCCCCTCCAGAAGATTCCGGTAGAAGGCAATCTCCTTCTTCCTATCATCGATGATTCGTGGATTTGCGACGCTCCAGTAGAGGTCGTAGATCCACGAGTCCCTTGCGCGCTCAAGGATAGCAGTTCGACTAAGCAGCCTTCGCCAGTCGTTCTGCCTATCCGAGTTTTGGGCGCTGGCCTTAGGGACCATTCGCCCCCCTGTTCATTGACCTCCGTCCGTTATGCATTCTCAGGACCTGGAAACTTCTTGGCGTACCAGAAGCCTCGGATTTTCCGGTAGGTGACAACTACCGGTTCAGGAACCAAATCGAGCATCGTGTGGTGTAGCCCCAGACGGAGGGCCATTCGCCCCAGGGCGGTGAGGGGGATGTAGTACCTAGGAATGTCCACCTTCTGGAAGCCGCTGCGTCGCTTGAACTCCGCGAGGCTATCGTGCCGCCTCGTACCAAAGGAGAACTTGGTATACCAAAGGTGCTGGATGCCTCGCGCGGTACAGGAGCGGACGGCCCCGGCGACCAATGCGTTCGTGGGAGCTTTGTCGCGGTGGCGAATCATGGACAAGATCTGCATCAGGCCAGCCTGGGTGCGGTTTTCATCGGTGACCATTTTGATGAAACCGATCATTTCGCCATCGAGATAGGCGCCGATGAAAACGCTCTGATCCATGAAGGTGCCGTTGATTGCGCGGACGGTCTCCAGGTCTTTGCCATAGTGCCAAAACCGGCGTCCCTGGCGAACCGGGGATTCGTTATAGACATTGTAAATACCCTGAACAAAAGCGTCGTCGTAGGACGCCTCGCGAACGACGATTCCGTCCTTTACCGTCTTCCGAACGATCGTTCTGACCCTGGAACTGAGAGCCTTCATCCAGTCGTCATAGGTCGAGACCCGCATGGCGGCCATGTTGTCCCATTCCATCGGATAGCTGTACCTTGGGGTCGTGTCGGACAACCTCTGGGTGAACGTGAAAAGGTCGATCCGCTGCCCCGACTCGCGGATCACCTTCAGGGCTGCCTCCGGATCCTGGAGGAATTGATAACCTTCTCCGTCGAGAAAAGCGACGCGGATCACCCTTCCCCTAGTCCAGATCTCCTTGCCGCAAACTTCCATTCGCTAACTCCCTTTCTTCCGGTTGACGGAGACGCAAGCGAGGCTGGTGAGCCCGCCACTCCAGCCATTTAGGAGAGCAAGGCCGGTCGCATGGCCTGGAGATGTCGCGAGGACCGATCTTGCGGCTTGGCGTACGGGGCGACCCACCATCTCTTCCAGTCTGCCGTTCGTCCGGGATGTTCTACGGAGCCTTGCCGGGACAGGAGCATGCTCGGGAACGCGCAATCCTGATGCGTGAGCTTCGTCAACCCCGGGAACGGCAATGGCCGTGAGCAAGAACAACATCCACACCAAGTGGAACTTAAAGGCCGCCTCCGTCATGTTGTAGAAGAGAACGATCGTCCACAGCGCGAGGTTAAGCGAGGAGATGTCGGAAAGCGACTTCAGGCTCCTGCAGACATTCTGGTAGGCGGCCACCAGCAGTCCGACGAGAAGGGCGACTCCGATGGAGCCCAGATCGAGATAAACCTCGAGGTAGCCGTTGTGCGATTCATTGATGTGGCCGAATTGCTGCCAGATCGGTTGAAGACGCGAGCCCAGCCAGAAACTCGCGTAGCCGCAACCGACGAGCCAATTGGTGTGAGCGGCAAGGACGGCTTTCCAGATGCCGGTCCGGTCGGTGAGCGTCGGGTCGCGACCAACCGCGCTAGCAAGGTCGCCATTGATATTGAAACCGAATGCGAAAATCAGGTACAGGCAAAACGTGGCCGGAATCAAAAACCTGATGGAGCCGGGATGAGCCTTGCCCCAGCCGCTGCGAACAACCGCGATCACCAGACAACCGAGAACCAGGCAAACGCGGGAAGTTGCGCTGTCGGTGGGAATGAGTAGCCAGAAGGTCATGTAAATAAAGGCGAGGTTTACAAGGAGAATTTGCTTCGTGCGGCCCTCCTTGCGAGCCGACCAGCGTGTGAGCGTGTCCCAGAAAAAGAAGAGCCCACCGACCAGGTAAATCGCGCCCAGCATATTTTTCCCCGTCGTGACTCCGGTGTACATGAGGGCGCCGGTCCATTCCGAGTATTGCCTGCCGATCAAGGGGAAATACTTGATCAGGACGATGGAGAGCGGGATGAGAAGGTAGCAGAGCCGCCGAAGAAGGGTCTTAACGGCTTCCACCGGGCGAGGGTCCGAAAGAACGACCATGATGACGAGATAATTGCCAAGGTCGCGATACCAACGCTTGAAAGCGACGAAAGGAAAGTCCGACCAGAGAACGCTGAGCAGGCTGAACACAACGAATGCCATCAGGAATTTATTCTGGGAGAAGAACTTGCCCCATTTAAATGAGCGCGCAAGGAGGATGGCGAGGGAAAGCAAGATTAGAACAATGAAGAACGTGCGGTCGATCGGATTGCCCTCCTCAAACGCCTGAGCTTGCGATTGCATTGTGCTGCCGCCGGCGAGCCACTGGGCCGGGAGCCGCGATGCGGTGATGAAGATCCAGATCACGGGCACCCACAGAGCCGCTGAGGTCCCTTTTTCCCTGGCAGGGTCGAAACAGAGAAGGCCCGCGACAAAGACGAGCCAAATGAAAAGGGCCAAGTAAGGGGGCATCGTGTCAATCCGCCGTGAGTTCGACCGGGGGCAAAGCTGGCTGCGGTGCGAGGGTCATTATGATTTCATTTCGGGCGCGATCATTGCCGCTGGGGCCACGCGCGCCTGAGCACCGAACTGGCTCTGGGACCTGGCGTTGAGCTGGTCAAAGATGACGGCCATTATTTGAGAGGTTCGGAGGATTTGGTCGTAAGGAATCGGCGGCGGAGCATCCTGAGCGATGGAACGGTAGAATTCCCGAATGAGGAATTTCTTGCCGTACTCCACATGGAAATCGGCCTTAGCAAACTTTTTCAAATTTCCCAAGACGTTGCCGATGTACTGCCCTGCGAAACCCCACGGCGGCAGAAAGTGCTCCAGATAGCTCTTGTAGGCCGCGCCTCTCAGCTTAATCACGGTCTGCTGGCGTTCGTCCACAATCAAGCCATTCTTCGGTCCATACAGACGCAGCATGGATAACGAGGGCCGCATCTGAGATGAAAACGTGAAGTAAGCTGTTGTGGCACCGTCGTGGATGATCACCCGCAATTCGTCGACGATCTCCGTTTCCCCGATGCTTTTGAGGGTGCGGCTCGTGAAACCATACGTGACGATGTTGAGGTCGTATCCTGCTAAGAATTCAGCAAGCTTAGCGATACCATGACTAATCGTGTTGTGTAGCAACCCGCCAGGAAGTTTGCGGACCCAATGTTGAGGATCGCCCAACAGCGCCTTGGCATAAGAAGCATCACTGAGGTCGTAGCAAAAATAGGCTTCCAAGTGCACGGGAGGGCCACCGAGATAGCCTTGGTTGACGAGGTGGCGCATTCGAATGGCTGCGGGCTTGAATTGTGCGTCGTGTCCGACGGTCAGCTTAACGTTGGCGCGCTTTGCCAGACTGATCAAGTCCTCAGCATCTTTGTGGTGGACCGTGAAGGGCTTTTCGATGTAGACGTGACAGCCAGCTTCAAGGCATTGCTTACCGATCGAATGATGGATTTGAGGTGGAGTAGTGATATGCACAACATCCGGCTTCGCGTCGTGGAGGAGGTCCTGCACATTTGAATAGTGGGCTGGCACATTCAGGCGTTCTTTCAACTGCTTGGCCATCAATTCTTCAGCGTCACAAACTGCGACGATTTCACAATTCGGGGTATGAACAATGTGGTCTGCGTGCTGATCCGCTATCTTGCCGCAGCCAATGATCGCGACTCTAAGCATCCTCAACTCGCGGTCCGAACATACTCGAAGTACAATCTCGAGGCATCTGAATAGGGAATCTCCTGTCTCCAGCCGAGACGCTCTTTGATCTTTTGGTTGCTATACCGATTGCCCTTCCAGTATGTGGCGCAGCGGTTGCGATTGAAGGTGGGGGGTAATTGACCCTCCGACCACTTCGAATATTTTTCCCAAAACCAGCTAAAACCGTAAAAGAGCCAGTATGGTACGTAGACAGAACTGAAGCGCTTGCCGTGCTTCTTGTACATCCTGAGAAACTCCCTACTGCTCGGCAAATCGTCGTCGACCACGTTGAATGCTTCTCGATCCACGCCGGGTTGAGTCCCTGCCAGAACTATTGCACGTGCGCAATTGTCCACATAGGTCAGAGGAATCGGATTCGATCCTCCAAGATGAAGAAACACTCCAAAGGTATTAATTCCGACGCGACCTGTGATCTGATGCGCTCCCGGGCCGTAGACGGCGCCAGGCCGCACTATGACGTAAGGAAGATGATATGCCCGAGCGTACTCAGCGACTAGTTCTTCCTGCTTTAATTTTGCATAAGCGTAAGCCTCGGCACGATCCAAGACGCGCTCATCCAACGCACATGATTCGTCAAGCACTCCTCCGCGAGCGATGTTTGCATTGGAATAGACTGCGAACGAGCTTACGTTGACAAAACGGCGAAGGGTACCAGACCGAACGGCCTCGTCCAGCAAGTTTCGCGTAGTCACCACGCAGCTCATGAACGAGCCGGCAAAGGTTCGATCGCTTGCTGCAGCCAAGTGAAAGATGACGGCCGCGTTTTTTGCTGCCCTTGCGCAGTCGTCCCGCGACAGTAGGTTCCCAGATACTATTTCGACTCGAGCCTGCGGAAAGCTTTCGACTCTTGCACGCAGCGTGGCGAGGTTACTCGACGGTCGCACAAAGCAGCGGAGATTGGTAAAGCCCGAGCGAAGGAGCATCGCGACTACCCTGGACCCGATGAACCCGTTCGAGCCGGTGATCAATATTGGAGCGTCAGCGCCCATGATCGAATTGTTCTGGTGCATCAGCAGGTCCATCCAATTCGCCAACCGGAAGCGCGAACAGCTGAGGCGGCAAGTATTCGATGCTTCACAAAGAGCTGCATTCCCCGCACTCAATTCTGTTTCTTCGGCAGCTTCGTGATGTAGTACTTCTCGTAGTTATCCGCAACTACGCGGACAAGCTTCTCTGATTTATCGAGTAGGAATTCGTTCACCGCCTTGTTGCAACCTGGCCAAGGAGGGTCGTTGTATTCATCGAATAGGATGATCCCTCCAGGAGCGACGCGTGGATAGAAGAACTCGAGACAGTCTTTGTATGAGCGATACATATCGCAATCCAAATGAACGAAAGAGAATTCGCGGCGATCATATGCGGGCAGAGTTTGAGAGAAGAAGCCAGGGGCTAATTCTACGTTGCTCAGATGTAGGCGTCGGGCTTTTTCCGACACCAACTCTAGTGAAGTATCACTGAATCCGCCCACTTTGCGGAACTCGTCAGTGTCCGCCCCTCCTAGGTTGATGTCTATGTTGATCGAATCATCGAATCCTGCGAACGAGTCGAATCCGACAAGACGTTTGCCAGTTCCACGTTGACGAGCGTGAAGAGCCATCGCCAGCAGAGTCGCTCCCTGAAACACACCACATTCCGCGATATCCCCAGGTATATTTTCAGTCCTGTCCATCAGTGCAAGAAGGATGTTGACGTTGGCCGGGCCTGAGCGGGGCTCAGGGGTCCGATTGAATTTCACGCCACGAGGCACCGCAATTCCATGGAGCAAACCCAGCACGTGCGGCCACCGACGCAGTGGCCGATCAAGGTACAACGAAATTGGTAGAAGTCTGCCCATTCGCTGCGCCGTGTGTTTCACAACTTGTCTCACGCCTTTGCTCAGTCTCATAAGCGAAGGTGCCTCCCTTTCTCGCAATTATGACAGGCTGAAACCGTGACTGCTGGTCTGGGAGAATTCATCCCCAGCGGAAAAGCTGAAACCGGATTCTTGTCAAGCCCTTGCGCGGAAAGTCCTAACTCGCCGCTTCAAGGAACTCAAGCAGGAGCTTGTCTTTCGTGACCACCCAAGCGATTCGCCGACCTTCAAAGGCTACGGCCGGAAGCGGCGGCTTCACGATCACTTCCCCGACGGATCGGCTAAAGCTCAACTGTTCCTCTAGTCGATCCACCTCGTAGCACAAGTGATGGAGACCTCCACCGCGCTGGAGAAACTTATCGACGGGGGAGTTCGGTCCCGCCGGCTCCACCAATTCAACCAACGGAGATGAAGAATTACCCCCACCAATAAATGACACCTTCACGCGCTGCAAGGGGTCGTGAGTGATCTTGTGGTCCCAGACCGCGCCAATTGATCCGGCAAAGCGGACTGCGACCTCCTCAATCGAATTCACGATGAACCCCACGTGGTGAAGTCCCCGGAGTTGACGTACAGGTACCGACGACTCTGAAAATCGCATGTTGTTCGTGACTCCTACGCCGACGATCGCGGGGTTTCCTTGTGCTCCGATGCATCCCGAATCGATATACTCACACGCTCTCTACAACCGAGACTCACGAACACGCCTCTCAGGTGAAAATGCTGTCTCCAGCCCCAAGCTGTAGGCGGCACGCCGGCGGCAGCGGAAGCCGGTTTGCGGCATAGATTGCCGAAGTTCTCATCCGCTTTGCAGTATAGAACGGGACACCGCCCGCGAGTCGAGCACAGAGATCGGCGTCGGCGCAAACAAACAGCCACGGATTGAGATCGGCGACTGCTTCACGCAAAGCGACCGCAACGTCGGAGATGTCGGAGGGTTTATACCAGGCACATTTCAAGACCAGGCGGCCCTCACGGAGAATCATGAAGAGAAATGCAATGATCGTTCCTAGTCGCCTAATGAACATCGGAATCTGCTTGAAGTCTCTGGCAAACACCGAAAAGGCGTAGCTCCTCTGAGCGACTTCATCGTCCGAGTTTGCCGACATCCACGGGAACCTAAGAACCCAATTCCAGTACGAACTATCCCGCCTGAGCGGGTCCTCAGTGGCCCGCTTGTTGATGAACGATTCGTTTTCGCCGTCAAGCGTTTGAACAATTTGAATATCCAAGCCTCGTTTAGCGCTTTGGCGACCAAGAATCAACTGGTTCTTTCTACCGGCCAGCCAACGGGACAAGTTGCCCAGAACTGGCAAGGACGGCGGCAAGGCGATGACGAAGCACGCGGAATTAAGCGAACCGCCGTTCTGAAACCGCCGTGTGCCAGTGTAGACTTGTGCTGCTTCCGTCACGGGAGAAGACGCCGCCAATCTGTTCGGGTATTTCTTCATGGCCGCGACCAATACCTTCATCCCCGCAAGCCTATACTCGCTTCGCTTATCAGCCCACCATGCCGTGAGCCATCCAAATTTCACCGGTTCGCGAGACTCGATCACCACCGAGTCCGGCAAGATACCGAGATAAGCAACTAGCTCGCCATAGCAGTACGCGGTGATCAGAACCGTGTCATCATCTTCCGCGCGTGGGTTCGAAACCTGGGAAATGGCGCGCCGCTTCGTAATCGGGAGTCTCGATTGGATCCAAAAACGCTCGTCGCCAAGGAGTTCCTTCAGTCCTCGTTTTGTGTGCTCAACAGTTTCAACGCCACTGGCCGGGGACGGCACTCGGATCTCTGCTAGACCCATGTTCAAGTTCTCCAGATGGTCTTCGTTCTCGTCAAGGTACGTGCGAGCGATTTCGTCGACAGGCCTCTCAATATGTCCCGAACGCTGACAGTTGCATTTTCCCCATCGAGCGCAAATCGCTGAAAGGAAAAGGCGATGGAATCAACCTTAGCGTCACTCGTTCCAAAAGAGAGGACAAGGTTCAGATCCTTCAGGTATGTGAAAAGGGATGCTGGAAGGCCGTTATCATGAAAAGGAAAAGCGAAGTACCGGCACGGCAGACCCAGGGATCGGATAAACCGCACACTCTCAAGGATCTGCGTTTTCTGATCTTCAATCGGCATCTCCTGGAGATATGGGTGGCTCTCGCTGTGGCCTCCAAATTCAAAGCCGTCACGAGCGAGCGCCAAGATTTGATCGGTCGTCAGGTAAGGCTTTGCTATTCGCAGGTACTCGTCGAAGTCCAGTTCGAAGAACCTCGCGACTTCGTCGATAAGGGCCTCGTCAGCAAACCGCAGGGCACTCAACTTTGCCTGTAGTGTACCGCCTGTGCGGCCGCTTAGTTGCGGAGGAAAACGACCGGGCTGTTGCTTGGATCTCTCAATGACCAAGCTGACTTTGTTGCGCCACATGAGCCGCTTGTTATTGATGGTCGCGCTATTCAGAAAGAGAATCGCCGACAGCCCCTTTTTAACTAAGGCCGGGGCGATCACGTCGTACACTTCTCTCATCCCATCATCAAAAGAGAGAACGAAACTCCGCGCGGAGACGTTGCGACGACGAAGCTGCGGTAGGCGCTCCAATTCCCCGATCTCTAAGGGTTGGCTGTGGCGGCAAAGGTATTCGATGTCCTCTCTGAACTTCGCAGTGCTTGGCACCGAGTAAAGATGCCTGACGTGGGCGGGCGACATGTCGCTTACGATATGGCCAAACGGGAAAAGGACACCTGCTGGAGGGCTGTAGAAATCCGGCATCAGACTGCCGCAAAGAGCCAAAGCGGTGTTCTTTAGGGTCATCTGTAAGAGCTGCTCAGGATTTTCCGTGCTCGGACAGAAATGCGGCCAAGGACTCGAAAGAGTCCAATTCTGCTAGCCTCTCCAAATCGACTTCGATTTGGAACTCTTCTCCAATCACCTGCAAGAGAGCAACCGCCGTGATCGAGTCCCAGGCGGCGACGGTAGCCACGCTGGCACCCGGGATATTCGCTTCGGGCAGGGCTGGAAAAACTACATGGAAGCACTTCTTGAGTCTGTCTCTAACCACGTTGCTCATAGAATGGTTTCCACTTCGAAGTATAGCCGAGGGCGATATTTCTCGAATTGCTCCCTTGTAACAGAAAACGGCCCTTCGGGTACTGTACCAACGAAAGCTGCGAAACACGACTGGAACGGACCGTTCTTGGGCGTCACAGCGAAGTCAAACCGCAGCTCAGCGACACCAAAATGCGAGAATAGGAGAGTCATAATACCGTACTCAATTCGCCTCGAGAAGGCTCGGCAGCTCATAACCCAAGTGCTAAGACGCAATGCTCCGTCCTCGCGTTGACCAGCCAAGACTGCGATTTTTCCAAGGGGACCGAACTTGTCCTCGTAAGAGGCTAATAGCAGGAAACTCGCCGCCTCGAAGCGACGTCGCCACTCAGCTTCCGTATGTCGTACTCCGTTCAGATTGAATTGATTGGTCTTGTTAACAAGTTCCAAGATGCGTGGATCCGCCAGAGGGGGCTCAAACTGAACCGTGAGCGTGCCCTTGGCCTGGGAGAGAAACTCATCTTGACGGCAAGTTTGTGAGTGCTCTCGCGGAACGTCCGCAGCAGCACGAACACTCGACAGCCGAAAGCGGTCTTCATCAGTCAATCGATGCTTACCGAAGAGGTCGCGGAGTGTTCGCAAGAGGACCAGCATCGCGAGGTGATCGTTCTTCGGAAATAGCAGACAGTCAATCTCTGGCCAAGCGGCCTTCACCTCGGCAAGTTCCATCGGGTTATCGTCAATGAACACGACGCTGTCTGGACCGAAGTTCCAAGCTGCTAGAATACGGCCTACTGATTCCGACTTCGGCCCCCAGTTCGCTTCCAGCGGAAAAATTGTGTCCCGGCTTAGCCGAATATCTCTACGCCGAAAAGCCTGCTCCACAACGTCCGAATTATTTTTGGTGGCAACACCCAGCAACACTCCTTGTCCCGCCAAGGCGGCGAGAGTTTGTTGGTAAAGGCCGTGCAATTGAGCATGGTTGTCGAGGCCCCAAGCAACCGCGTCCGGCCCGATCTCCCCAACCAGACCGCTCCATACCGTATCATCAATGTCCGTAATCAAGCCCTTCTTGGAAGGCACAGGCGCGATCAGTCGAGCCAAAGCCGCTCCTATCGCATCGGCGTGAGGAACCGAATAGGGATGCCCGGTCAACAACTCGGATTGCAGGTTGAGCCGCGCTCCAAAGGGAGATTGCTCGAGCAAGCGGTTCGGATTTGCTATCGAAACGCCGTGGCAGCAGTCAGTGAGCTGGGTGGCGAACTGTGCGACCTGCGCTAAGATTCCAAGCTCGACTTTTCCCGCCTCCCAGCCTGGCTGATGAAACGCAGGCGGTAGGGGTAAGCTCGGTAACGAGACAGCGACAGGAATCGTTCGGCAGAGTCTTTCAATCGCGTCGCCAAGCCGGTGAAGCGTGGCCGTCACTTGATCAGTGATCTCGGCTTCCTCGGCTGGCCTCCAGCCACCGAGACTGCGGTAGCCAAGACGGGAGTCCAGGTCCGGCCACTCCAGAGCGACAGCCACAGCTTCAGTGTCACCGGAAGGATCTCGCTCCAGCGTCCCCGCCACATCCCCAAACAACCCAGTGGCTACCTTGGCCCGCTGTCGAGGCAGCGATTTCTGAAGGTGCGCTCGCAAGAATGTTTCCAAGTGGAGAGGCGTAAATCCGCATGCCAGCAGCACTGAGAAAGCACTCTCCCCGGACGATCCTGCCTCGTTAAGAACCTTCAATGCCTCGGTCAGTCGCACGGGTTACCACACCTATCTGGGGCGTTCAAAAAAGACACAATCATTTGTTCAGGTTAGAAGGAAGATAGGGCTCTGAACTCTTGGCTGCGTTTCCAACGGCGTAGTCTTCGGGCTCACGAACCTCGGTGAGGGCCGAGACCCGTCGCCGGTGTAATCGCAACCGCAACCCAGGAACGTGAGCTGCATCATCATCAGAAGCTAGCGTGGGACGGCCAGCTGGCTCCCAGGCGGTATCCCCTTCGAATCTCGCGGAGCGGCGCTTTCGAAACCAGGAGGCGGCTTGACCGGCGGTCGCAAACCAGGCGCCGCGGCTTTTCAGTTCGTCGACCAAATCGCGGTAAAAGTCTCCCCACAGTCTTTCGGGTGCGAGGCTTCTGTCATGCCAATTGATCGTCAGGACTCCGCCGAAGCGAACGGCGTTGTCGACGATGGGGCGCAGCAAAGCCTTCGCACCTTCCTTGGAAAGGCCGAGCCGGTCGGGATAGAACAATGCCGTATCCATCACATTCAGGGGCAACTCAATCAGACTGGTGGCACCAAGGGGTTTGTACGCCTGCGTGGTGCCGGCGCGATAGCCCACTGCCCCATTGTAGCCAACTGTTGAATCATACACTGCGCCGGCACGGTCCAGAGTTGAGGGCGATCGTTCATCGAAGTAGAGCCAATGCATCCTCACCCCGATTTCGGATTCCCTCGTGAGCACTTGGATTTCCTCGATCTCCCGGCGACCGCTGACTTCGTCAATCCACGCATCGATGCCATGTAGTCCGACTTCGCATCCGGCCGCGTTCAGCTTCCGGATGGCATCCTCGATATCTCGAGCGCCGTAGCCGGAGGCGCGAAGCGAGGGTGCGGAACCCTCCACGGTCTTTCCGGGCCGGCCGCTGTAAGGAATCACGAAGAAGGTCGAAGCCAATCCCTTTTCCAGTTCGAGATACTGATCGTCGAACTCACGCCAGAAGTCTTTCGCAACGCCCAAGTGGACGAATGGAAGCTTTAAAGCGGCTGTCCAATTCCTCAGCATGCCGCGAAACGAGAGGCGGCCGCTGAGGAACTTCCGCAAGGAATCGAATACGGCGCGATATAGGAAGCCGAACATCGTGTGATCCCATTTGTGCGGGCGGAGGGACGGATGGTCAACATCATGGGTCAAACAAGCGACGAAAGGATAACCGTCGGGAGCGGGCGGAATTTCGACCAAGGAAATCCCGGAGCCGACGATCAAATTGCGCAAGAAAGCGATGTGCAGGTCGAGTGCGGGGAATTGGGCATTAGCCGGGGGCTGACCCGAGGTCAACAAGATGCGGATTTCGCTGAACAGGTCGTAGCCCACTCGAGCCAACAGTCGATCCGAGGACTCGTCGAGGCAGGCGGCGCACTCGCCTGAGACTTCCTCGGCTAGAGGGCCGGCGGGCATTGAAGGAAATGTAATGGTTTGGCCGTAGACAGGAATTCGGGCGCCCTGGAATGTCAGGAAACCTGCGCTCCTTTGTTGAGTTCGAATGTTGCGCTGGTCATCGAGGGGGAGCTTAACGCCGGAATAATGGACGACCAGCTTGGCGGTTGCTTCGGCCTCGCGATTTCCCTCACACAAGAGGACGTCGTACTGACCGCCAGGGCGGCAGAATTCCCACGGGGTCTTGAACAGTTCGAAGAATTCGCACACGACCTCCCGATTCGCGGGATCGGCTGTAACACCTATCATCGACTAGTCCTAGCCCAACGCCGCGACAGGTTCCGCGTGGGTGCGGAGCCATTCCTCGAAAACGACAAGGCTGAAGAGAATCTTGTGATTGTCGTTCTGACCTGAGCGATGCTCCTCGTAAATCTGCTTGACCACGGACGGCTGAAGGAACGCATATATCTGGCTCTCGCTGTCCAAAAGTACGTCTTCCATTTTCTTCCGTGCAGCCCCCCGGAACCAATCATCCACGACGTTGACGCCGAATCCGCGCTTTTTCCTTTTCAGAATCACAGGGGGAAGGAACGACTGGCACACTTGCCGATGGAGCCACTTTCCCGATCCGTTCCGAACTTTCATGTTCGCCGGCAGCCTTTCGGCGTACTCGACGATTTCCTTGTCGAGGAAGGGGACGCGAACCTCCAGGCTGTGCGCCATGGAGAGCTTGTCCGCGTACATCAGGAGTTCATCCGGCAGAGTCGACCGCACCTCCACGAACTGGAAACCGCCGAGCTCGTCCGTCTCGGTCATTAGCGGCGTCAAATCTTGCCAGCATGTCAGAATCGTGTCGCCCGTCTCCGGCGGCATCAGCCCTTCGCGAAAGAGTCCGTCGATTTCCGGCCCGGGCAAAAGCGAAAGCACATTTTGATAGCGCCTCATTCGCTCGGGAACATCCAGCGAGTGGAGGCCGCGCTTCAGCATCTCGTTTCGGGGCAGAGCAGAGATCACAGAGCCGACAGCGGAGCGAACCGGCTTCGGCAAACCTCCCCAAAGGGAGCCGTACCGAACGCCAATGTGACGCCGGTAGCCGCCGAACAACTCATCCGGCCCCTGGCCGACGAGAGCGACCTTGACGTCCTCGCGGGCGCGCTTGCAGACAAAGTACATTGGAACGATGGACGAGGATGCGATGGGCTCTTCGAGGCACGAAACAATGTGAGGAAGCGCGTCTTCGAAGGTCTGCCTGTCGAGCTTTACTGCCGCGTGGTTCGAGGAGAAGATCGAAGCGGTCTCGGCAGCGTCGTTCAACTCGTCGTCCGCAAAGCTTGAACCGTATCCGACGGTGTACGTGTGCCAGGATTTTCCGCAGAGATTCATCAGGGCGAGCAGCAGACCCGAGTCGACGCCGCCGCTTAGCAGTAACCCGACCGGCACGTCGCTGAGCAATTGGCGTTTCACAGCCTGCTTGTAGAGCTCAAGCAGCTCTTCGCGGGCTTCGTCCGCTGACTTTGACGCCACAAACGGCGCCGGTTTGTACTGATACCAGCGTTGCAGGCTGTAGCTCCCGTTTTCGAAGAGGAGCATCGTGCCCGGAGCGAGCTTGCGGATTCCGCTGAAAATCGTGTAAGGCGACGGAGTGTACCGGTAACGCAGAAAGAGATTCAGGGAGACGGGATCCACCTCCGGCTTCGCGTCGGACGCCGCCAACACCGGCCGAATTTCGGAGCCGAAGGAAAGGCGGCCCGCATCGATGCGGTAATAAATGAGTTTGATGCCGAACGGGTCTCGCGCAACAACGAGGCGGCGCTTGCGAACATCCCAGATCGCAAGTCCGAACATTCCGTTGAGATGATTCAAAACATCGACGCCCCACTGCTTGTAGCCGTGGATGATGACTTCTGTGTCGCTCTTCGTGCGAAACACGTGCCCGAGGCTTTCCAGTTCGCGCTTGAGCTCCGGGAAGTTGTAAATCTCGCCATTGAAAATCACCCATATGGATTCTTCGCGGTCTGACATCGGTTGGTGGCCGCCCGAAAGATCGATGATCGAGAGCCTGCGGAAGCCGAAGCCCAGGGGTCCGGCAAAATAGTATCCCTCGTCGTCCGGCCCCCGGTGCGTGATGCTCCGCGTCATCCTTTCGACGTCGCGCCGGAGGACGGGAGCGTCGCTGGTGAAATTATATTGTCCGCAAATGCCGCACATAAGGCCGCCTAGTTCCGCCCAACCGATTCGAGTTCGGGCTTCCGAGCAGTCTGACGCTGAAGCAAGAACGAAAGACTCCGAAACACTTGCGATTGCGCCCAGCGATGCATTGGAGTGTTGTCCCAGCCCAGCAGAAGCTCTCGTGCCCGGAACGAACCGTCACGCCTCTGCCACCGCGTGAGAACGTCGGTGACGACGTTCGACAAGACTCTGTCCAATGGTTCGAAGCGTCCGAGCAAGAGCGTCCCCAGGTTGATGCACTCCGCACAGTCGTACAGTTCCTTGCGGTACACGGTCATCCGCGGCCTTTTGGAGAAGGGCACCGGAAGGCCGTTGGCATCAACCAGATTCTTCACATAGTAATCGACGCCGCGCTCAACGGCT
Organism: Candidatus Limnocylindrales bacterium; assembly: GCA_035501415.1. GTDB lineage: Bacteria > Acidobacteriota > Terriglobia > Acidiferrales > UBA7541 > Palsa-295. The sequence goes on from DATJWH010000028.1 coordinate 463,732, forward strand.
CTCGACGTTCGAGGGCATTCGATCAGCTGCTCGATTTTCGCAAGGGCTTTGAGCACAAAACAAGTGTGGAAATGGTCGACGAAGTCTCGCGTGCCATCCATGGAGTAATACCAGGAGCCGTCCGCATTTTGGCAGGCGAGAACAAAGTTCAGGTTCTTGCGAGCAACGTCGAGGTATCGCTGCTCGGATAGCTCGATTCCAGCCTTGGTCAAGAGAAACGCTCGGTATGCGCTCGCGTTGACCACGCCGCAGGCATCCGTTGGCGAGGGGGTGTACGCGCAACTCGCAGCGTCCGGCCCTGTCTCCATATCGCGATAAGCGGTGAAACCGTGGCGAGCAATCGAACGCATGATCAGCAACCATTTAGGGTCCGAGTCCAAAGCATGAAGTGCTGAAAAGGCCTCGTAAACGTACGGCAGCGTGGTGATCAGCGGAATACCAGTCTTAAAGGTGCCTGTGCGCGTCTCCCAATCGAAGGGATAGCCCCAACAGTAGTCGTCGTAACCTGGGGAGCGGGTCTCCTGCAGAACCTCGAGAAAATGAACGGCGCGGCGATAATATTTCTGGTCGCCATGGATTGCTGCCATGAATGCGAATCCCATGGCGTAGTGCGCGTCCGCAATGGCGAAGCGCTCGCGCTTCCAGAAGAGTCTTCGCGCGGAAGGCACGAAGGCCTCGCAGAAGATCATCGGTCCCACGGCGAGAGTGCCGAGGAGAGGCTTGCGGTAATACAGAGCCTTCGCGCCGCGGCCGAGCTTGCTGGCAAAGAAGCTCTGGTGATCCCAGGAAGTCTCGCCATAGCGATCGAGCCACTGGGTAAAGCGAATCAGCGCCTCGTCGATTCTTGCTGTCTGGATCTCGTTCGTCATACCGGTTTGGATGGAGGACACGGATGGTTACTCGGACAGAATCTTGAACTTATCGATGGATTTGAAAGTCAGAATGGACTTCAGGATCGCCGAAAGCTTCCGCATTTGCTCGCGGCGGTAGAATGCAACGAGCTCCTTCGAAATTGGCTTCTTGACCCTGCGCACCATGGCCCAGAAATAACCGGAGCCCAGCGCAAATCCATCAAGAATGTAGGGACGGCGCGAAGACCTGTAGAGGACCCGAAACAACTCCCAGACCGGGTGGCTCCCGGTCCAGTAGTCCTTCTCGCCGTAATAGAAAGAGGATTCTAACTTGCTGCGCTCAGCTGTTCCTAGAGGCCGAAAATGGAAGAAGGACCTCTCCTGATACGATCGCGTCTTCCATCCTTTCATGCGAGCGGTAGTGACAGCGATCCAGTCAATCGCTCCGCCCTTATTTGGCACATAGCCGCCAATCTCTTCAAAGCACTGGCGGCGAAAGAGCTGGCATCCTCCCGCGACGTGGTTCTGCCCCTCGAAGCTGTCTGTCGCTGAACTGTATCCCTCGGATCGGAAGATGGTGCCTGCAACGCCGAGACGCGGATTCTCTTCGAATTTCCGGATGAGAAATTCAAAGTAGTCCGGATCAAACGAAAGATCCGCATCCAAATTTCCGATGACCTCATAGTTCAGGTGCCTGACGCGTTGCCAGCCCGCATTGAAAGCATGAACCTTTCCGGCGAAGCTTCGGTCGCGGTGTTCCGGCAAAGTTACGACTTCGATCCAGTCGTGAAGGGCCGCGAATCTTCCAATGATTTGGGCCGTTGCGTCCGTCGACCCGTCGTTTACGATCACCCACTTCAGAGGCCGAAGAGTCTGGCTTGTCACGGACTCGATCGTCTTCTCAATGAAGGCCTCTTCGTTTCGCGCAGGCGTCACAAGAACGTAAGACGGGAGGCGAAGCAAACTGCCACCCTTTTCTTCAGAATGATTGGCTGTCGTCGTCTTGACTACTGCGTCGACGGTTTCACGGCTGCTCGACATCTTGACTGTCCCTTGAGTTAAAGGCTTCGGCACAATTCAAAAGCAAATTCTCGACCAAAAGCGCTCACCATCACCAGCCGCGCTAGCGGCGTTGTTGTTGCTGCGCATACACCTCGGATCGCTCCGTAGTAAGTGACGCGTCGTATCTCTCCTCGGGTTCGTACACGACCACATGGCTTCCCCGGCCGGAAAACTTCATCGGCACGCACAGCAAGTTCTTCAGCTGCGTCCGCAATGCCTGGCGCCGTTCCGGAGGAACGAAAAACAACATGAAGCCACCCCCACCCGCTCCCAGCAGCTTTCCCCCGAGCGCACCGGCGCGACGGCCCGCCTCATAAATCTCGTCGAGGTGGCTGTTCGTGATCTTTTGAGTCAGCGTCCGCTTCACTTGCCAGCATTCGTGCAACAAATTGCCGAACTCGTGCAGCGAGCGGTTCGGATTCGCAATAATCGCTTCGGCCTCGCCAACCATTTGAAACATCGTTTCGAGTTCGCGCTTTCGCTGAGGCGTTGTCCTGATTTGTTCCTGGGCGATCTCGGAAGCCGTTCGCGAGAATCCCGTGAAAAAGAGCGCACAGTGTTGCTGTAGCGCTTCCAATCTCTCTGCGGAAGCAATCACGGGCTTGACGTCGAACGTGCCGTCAACATTGAAGTTGATGCGGTTAAAGCCGCCATAGGCCGCGCTGATTTGATCCTGTGACCCAACTGCCTCCCGAATCACGTTCTGCTCGACGTTAATGGCATCACATGCGAGGGCATGCTTGTTTCGCATCTGCTCCTTGAGAGCGTAGAGGCCGAGCAAGAGGCCGACCGTAAACGCCGAGCTCGTTCCGAGACCAGTGCGGGCCGGCAGGTCCGCAACGTGGTGAATCTCCACTCCCTCCTCGACGCCCATGTACTGCAGACACGCGCGAACGGATGGATGCTCGATCGCATTGTTCTGGTCGACATTCTCAATTCTCGAATAGGATATGCGGCTGTGGTATTCGAAAAATGGTGGCAGCCGCCGGCATGTGATGTAGCAGCACTTGTCGATGGCCGTAGAGAGCACAGCCCCACCGAACTCCCGGTACCAAATCGGGTAGTCTGTGCCGCCGCCGAAAAATGAGATCCGGAGCGGAGTGCGGGTCGTTATCATTTGTTCGAATTCCTCGCGTTCCTAGTGCTTGTCCGAGATTCGTGAAAAAGTTCTTGCGGCACTCGCCATCGATGGATGAGCGTCAACCGCCTCTCGAGCCAATATTTCACGAACGGCTTCTAAAAGAGACGGGGCGACGATATCAGCGGGACACTGCGCAACCGGACGCCCGTCGGAGTCGACGGAAGAGTTCGCTCCCGGCAGTCTCGCCGTCTTGCAGCCGGCGTTTCTGCCGGCCTGGATGTCGATATCAGAATCGCCGATCATCCAAGACGTTCCAAGATTAATCGCGTGCGAACGAGCTGCGGTCAAGAGCATTCCTGGGGCGGGCTTACGGCATTCACAAGGAGGCTCAAACTCGTGTGGGCAATAATAGACCGCGTCCACAGTGGCTCCGGCTGCTGCCAGCGAATCGATCATCCGCTGATGCATATCGTCCAACTCAGCCTCTGTGATAAGTCCCTTCGCCACGCATCGCTGGTTCGTCACAACCGCAACCGAAAAGCTTGCCTGGTTCAGTAAAGCAATCGCATCGGCCACCCCGGGGAGAATATGAAAGTCTGCCCAGCGGGTCACGTAGAGACCCTCAGGCGGTCTTTGATTTATAACGCCGTCGCGATCCAGGAAAACAGCTTTGGTCAAAGAAAAAGCCCTTTCTTTATCGTCGCGCCACATCAGGATCCCGGAACCGCTGCCTGATGGAGACTGCGGCACAACGCCTGAGCTCGCGCGTAATCTTCCGGGGTTCCGATATCGATGAACATCCCGCGCTGTTCGAGGGCAAAAATGCCGAGGTCGAGCAGCCCGGGGAAAATATCCTTCTCGAAACTGGCTGGCCCTTGAGGAATGTGCTCCAGCACTTCGTGGCCGAACACGTAGACTCCCCCATTGATGATGCCGGGAGCGTGGCTGCCCGTCTTCTCAATGAAGCCGGTGACTCGTTGGCCGTCGGCCATTTTCACGGTTCCGTACCGGGACGCGTCCGGGACTTCGCGAGTCGCCATGCTCACAAGACCATCGTGCTGCCCGTGAAAGCCGATAAATTCTCGCAGGTCCATTTCCAGGAATGAATCGCCGTTCATAACGACGAAGCTCGAAGCCCCCCCAAGATGGCACTCCGCGAACTTCACTGCTCCGGCCGTCCCCAGGGGACTCATCTCCTTTGAATATTCAATCGAGACATCCCACTTGCGGCCGTCGCCGAATTCCTCTTCGATCTGATCTGCCAGGTGGCCCGTGCACATGACGATCCGCCGCAATCCCTGCGACCTTACTTGGAGTACCAGCAATTCAAGAAAGGGCATGTCCCCAACTCGAGCCAGCGGCTTCGGAACGGACGCCAAAACCGGGCGCAGACGCGTTCCCAGGCCGCCAACGAGCAGCACGACCGGCACATCCTGTAGATCGCGGTTTCGTAGGTTGCTTTTCTTCATCGTGGACTCCAGACGGCCGGGGCCGCCCGGACTTCACATCTTTTCGTCCCAGTAGTTCAACATCGACGAAAGGGTCTGTTCGATCGTATTAATCGGCTTCCAGCCGGTGTCTTTGCGAATCTTGCGCGTGCTGCCGAAGATTATTTTTTCATCGGAGGGGCGCATCAATCGCTTCACGGGCCGCACCTCCGCCTTCACACCGGCCAAACGAATTGCCCGGCGCAGCAGGTCGCCAACTTCATACGTCGTCGACGCGCAAAGATTGTATGCCTCGCCGTGTTTTCCTTTCAGGCCCGCGACATAAAAACCGCGCACCGTGTCGCTCACGTCGAGAAAAGCTCGCCGGGGCTTCAGGTTTCCCACTTCTATGACCGCGGGCTGCAAGCCTTTCTTGATCCGCACGAGTTGGCGCACAAAGTCTGACGGCGCATCACTTGTCTTTCCCGGCCCAGTCGTGTTGAAGAGGCGCACGTTCACGGCTGGCACGCCAAAATCCAGAAAGTACTCGCGAGCCAGCAGGTCCAGACAAACCTTGCTAATGCCGTATGGATGCAGCGGGCGAAGAGCTTGATCTTCCGTGACTGGAATGGCCGACGGAGGCACATGCCCATATTCGGCGCTGGAGCACGCCGACACCACAACCGGGCGGCGCTTCATCCTGCGGATGGCCTCAAGCAGGTACAACGAGCCCATTATGTTCGACTCGAATGTCTCCACCGGGTTCGACCAAGAGAGCGTGGGCAGGCTCTGAGCTCCGAAGTGAAAGACATGCGACGGCTGAAACTGCTCAAGCACCTGAGTGACACGCTGACCGTTCCGCAAGTCACACTGCTCGAACCGCACCTTCGGCAGCCTTCGAGCAGGCGCCAATTCGTTGGAGAGATGCAAGGCAACCACGTTCCAACGCTTGGCTTGAAGAAACGCGACCATGTGCGAGCCGATGAAACCTTCGGCGCCGGTCACGAGAGCAACTCTTGTCATCGGATGAATCGTGTCAGGAACGGAAGATTGGTGATTCTAAGCCCGAACAAAAAGCTCATTCACGCGCGTCAGCAGTGTTTCTCTCTCGCACTCCCACGTATGCTCCGAATAAACCTTTTGCCCTCTCAGCAGGATTTGCTGCACCTCGCGAGGATGAAAGAACGCGTACTCGATCTGCTTCGCGAGGTCCGATGGATCGCCGGGCTCAAAGAAAAGAAGAGATTCCCTGTCAAAGTAGTCCCGGATTCCCTGCGTGGCGGGCGCAATCACAGGCTTCCCCATCGATAGGTATTCAAACACCCGAGTTGGGGTATTAATATCGGTGAACGCATTCCGGCGGTTCGGTATGACACCGACATCGCAATTCAGTATCTCGGGTACAAGGTCCTCGATTTGTTTCCGCCCGCGATACTGAATCGCGTCCTGCAGACCGTTGTTCCGCGCCATTTCCATTACGCGATCCAGAAACGGCGTCGGCGTACCGAAGACGGCGAGTTGTGCGCTTGGGATCACCTTGCGAACCTGTGCCAGCGCCTCAACCGCCAGGTCAAGACCGTTCCGCTCTACGAGCGACCCGTGATACATGATGACGAAAGGCTTTTCACTGTCGCGTCGCTGAGGCTCGTCGGGCGCCCGGAACGGGAAAATCTTCCCGTCCGGGGCATTCATGACTACGGCTATCTTTTCGGGCCCACAGCTCCGCGACGAGAAAATGCGCTTGCACGCGATATTGACGGTCACAGCCAAATCCGCGCGCGCTATGCTCCATTTCTCCAGGCTCTTGATCACGCGGACGCTTCGATTGTCTTCGCCGTTCCCAAAGATCGTCATCATCAGTTCGGGCATCGGATCGTGGAGATCCAAAACCACCTTCGCGCCCAATGCTTTTGGTACGAACGAACTGGCGACGAGGACATCGGGCATGTTGTGCACGTAGACCAGATCGTACCGACGGGTCAGAGAGCGAAGCGCGAAGATTATCGATGTGATCGAGATGAAGAGTCCGTAGCTGTATGCATACTCGACTTTTCCCCGACGCGGGTGCTTCAGCGGAATTCGGAGCACGCTGACCCCGTTCAAATCCTCACGCCTGGGTTCATCCCCATGCTTCAGGCAGATCAGATCGACCGTCGCACCCTCCTCTACCAGGGCATCCACCGCCCGGCGGGGTCTCGGATCGAATGGATAAGGGGAGAAGGTGACCATCGCCACACGTCGCCCCGCCAGACGGTTACTGGATGTAGTCGTCGGTGGGCGATGGGACGGCGTTGTGTTCGTGAGTACAGTCATGACTGCTTGTCAGCGGGACAATGCTCTTCCCACATCATATTGAGAGGCGGTTCGTGCGAGATGTCACGCTCTAGACTGAGCCGCGCCCACCGTTTGATTACTAACCTTCTTGCGTGATTCGCGCTCGATTTTTGAGCGATTCGATCCTTCCATGGCTCTTAGCAGTTCGGAATCATCGAAACGGCGCAGAATTTCGATATTTGGCATTACACAATGGCCGCCGATGATCCCTGGAAAGAATTTTGTCACAGGGAGATATTTAATTTCTTCATAAAACGCAGCGACGTCCTCGTAGGCCAAGCCGGCCTTGTCGCAGTACCTCTCGACCTCTTGCGCCCACGCAATCAGCAATCCGAAATAGGTCGTTTCGGTCAGCTTCGCAACTTCAGTTGCCTCCGGCGCCGGCAAGACCCGCGTCTTAAGGCCAGCTGCTTCGAAATGCCGCGCGGCCTGCAGCCCACTGCCTGGATCCATGGCACCCACGAACTTCGTGTAACTGCGAAGCTCCTCAAGCATCCGAGCGTGCTTGCCGCGCACGGGACTGTTCACAACAGAAGTGTGCGTCTTCTCCGCTACTGCCCGCGTCGTCCCGACTGCAACGGTGCTATTGATGACGGTCAGTGCGGGCTTGAAGAGATCGATATAGCGGGCGGTCTCGCCGATGAAATCCTTGATTTCGAAAGGATAGCAAACGTGCAGAACGTCGACCTTCCCCACAGGGCTGATTGGCGGCGCGACATCCACGCCAATTGTCTTGTAATGTTTTGACAAAAGCTCGAGGAGCGGGCGGCCGACTTCGCCGAGTCCCACAACGACTACGTTGTTTTCTCGCTTCACAACCTAGCCTCCTAGGATCACGGTCTTTTTCTCAACGTATAATGAATATTCGCCCTTCGAGTCGGGTGTATTATGCTGGGGCGAGTCGATCAAGGGTCGATAGTCTGGGTCCGCCTGAAAGTCAGGCACTGCTCATTTGAGCCGTAGCTCTAATCTGTCATTCCGAGCAACTGCCAGTTTCCCGCGCCTACCTCAGTCTACCAGTAGATGCCTCTCAATGCTTGGCGGTTCCGTGGACTGCTGCTTGGATAGCGACGGCCCCGGTGCTTCCGGAAAACCAAAAGTTCGAGGCGAGAAAGGGCCCGTCGTTCGTGGTCCTCGCCCCAGATCAGTGGTGAAGTTACGTTGTGGTGAGCGGGGGCCGAATGTTGAAACTGCCGCTCAGAGACCACTGGCCTTCGACCTCCGGGCCATGTTGGCGGGCACCTCAGCAGGGTAATAGTACTGCCTTGCGCTGAGTGGGCTCCCGCCCCGGAATCTCGCTTTCGCGAAGGTCGGGGAATCAGCGAGTGGTCTTCAATCGTGGAAAAACGTCTTTACCGAAGCACACCAACGGAGGCAAATTCCTGAATCTTCTGGGCGACACGCGACTGGGCTGCGGACTGAAGTTGCGGATACATCGGAAGCGAGAGGATCTCGCAAGCAACTTTCTCTGTGACCGGGAAGTCGCCCTTCTTGTAGCCGAATGTTTCGTAAGCCTTCTGCATGTGAAGCGGAATGGGATAGTGGATGCCCGTGTCAATCTTGGCTTCGGCCAGGAACTTCTGCAGCCCTTCCCGATCGGCCACCCGAACGACATAGAGGTGGTAGACCGGCCGCGACCACGATGGGCAGTGAGGAACAATCACTCCCTCTGCCGATGAAAGCATCAGGTCGTACCGGCTCGCGGCTTGCTGGCGCTGGCGGTTCCAGTCCGCGAGGTGCCGCAGCTTGACGCTGAGCAAACCGGCCTGCAACGCATCCAGCCTTCCGTTGTAGCCCTCGATGTTGTGGTAATACTTCTTTGCCTGACCGTGGTCGCGCAACATGCGAATCTTGCGCGCTACTTCTTCACGGTTGGTCGTCACCGCGCCGGCTTCACCGCAGGCGCCCAGATTCTTCCCCGGGTAGAAGCTGAAAGCAGCCGCGTGGCCCATCGAACCGGCCTTCTTCCAGCGATTTTCTTTTTGTGAGAAGTACTCCGCGCCGTGTGCCTGACAGGCGTCTTCCACCACGATCAGGTTGTAACGATGCGCCACTTCCAGGATGGCATCCATGTCGGCGCATTGTCCGTACAGGTGCACCGGGACGATCGCCGTAACGGGAGCTCGATATCGTTTGTGGTAAGGCCTGCCCGTCTCGCGGTCGATATAGCATTCTCGCTCGAGATACTCCCGCAGCTTCGAAACGTCCATCGTGTACGTTTGCTCATCGATGTCCACGAAGTCGAGCCGCGCGCCAGCCTGGCTGATCGCTTCGGTCGTGGCGATAAACGTATGCGGAACGGTGATGACGATGTCGCCAGGCTGGACTCCTGCCGCCGTCAAGCCGAACCGGACGGCGTCCGTGCCATTGGCCACTCCCACGCAGAACCTCGCGTCACAGAACTCGGCGAACTCCCTCTCGAACTTCTCGACCAACGGGCCTCCCACGAAACCCGCTGTCTCCATCACTTCATGGAAGACGGCGGTGAGCTCCGGTTCGAGCTCTCGATGGGGAGTAACCAAATCAAGGAAGGGAATTTTTTCAGTTAGCGACATTAGGATGCGATCCTCGAATCTTCAGTGACATACCGCAATAGTTTTGCGGGGTTTCCTGCGACAATTGCATTTGCCGGAACATCTTTCGTTACCACGCTTCCGGCGCCCACAATCGCGTTCTCTCCGATAGTAACGTTGGAAAGAATCGTTGAACCGGACCCGATGGAAGCGCCCCTCTTCACGACCGTTCGCTCGACTTTCCAATCCGCCTCGGTCTGCAACGCCCCCCCGGCCGTCGTCGCACGCGGATAGGAATCGTTGATGAAGGTAACGCTGTGGCCGATGAACACGCCGTCTTCGATCGTCACTCCTTCGCAAATAAAGGTGTGACTTGAAACCTTGCAGTTACTGCCGACCGTCGCGTTCTTTTGAATCTCGACGAACGCTCCGATCTTCGTATCGTCGCCCACACTACATCCGTACATGTTGATGAATTTCGAAAGCTTGACGTTGCGCCCCAGCTTTACGTCCGGCGCGATGCAGACGAATTCGTTCATAGCTGGACGATTTTCCCTTTCTGCTGCAGCGACTGGTCCGCCGCCTCGAGCATGCGAACCACGTGCAAACCCGCTACGCCGTCGTTAAACGGCGTCTTGTCGTTCACAATGCAGTCCACGAAATACGCCGCTTCTGCCTTCAGCGCTTCCACCTGTTCCACTCGGGGCGCCCACATGTCCCCCGAACGGTAGCTGACGAGAAGCTCGTAGACGCCATCGCCGCTCATCTGCACGCCCTTGTCATACACCTTCAATTTCTCGTCGGCTTCGAGATCATTCCATACCAGCATTTTCTTCTCGCCGCCGATTAGCGTCGTGCGAACCTTCACCGGCGAAAGCCAGTTGACGTTGATGTGCCCGATCATGTTGTTCGGGTAGTACAGCGTCATGAACGCGATGTCCGCCACGCCGTTCAAGTGGCGCTCACCCGTCGCGACAACCGCTTCGGGCTTTTCCTTGATCAGGTAATCCATGATGGAAAGGTCGTGCGGCGCCAGATCCCACAGCACGTTCACGTCGTGCTGAAAGAGGCCCAGATTCACGCGCGTCGAATCGTAGTAATACAGGTCTCCCAGCGTTCCGTCGTCGATCAATTCCTTCATGCGCCTCACGGCACCGGTAAAAAGGAACGTGTGATCCACCATGATCTTCAGGTGCTTTCTCTCTGCCAGCTCGATCAACTCTTCGCCCTGTGCTCTCGTGCAAGTGAACGGCTTCTCGACGAACACGTGCTTGCCGTTCTCGAGGGCCATCTTTGCCAGTTCGAAGTGAGTCCACACCGGGGTGACGATAGCAACTGCGTCGATGTCAGTCGATTTCAGTAATTCCCTTGCATCGCTGACCGTGTCGACACCGGGACACGACTGCCGCACTCGCTGCAGCGATTTCGCGCTCTTGTCGCAAACCGCGATCACGCAGGATCCGTCCTGCCCGTGGAAGTTTCGGACGATGTTCGGCCCCCAATATCCGTAGCCGATGACACCGACACGAACAGCCGGTTTCTGTCCCTCATGAATCAGGGAAATGTCTCGAGCGCGTCCTACACCTAGAGTCGTCGCCATTCGTTCACCTTGGAAGTAGAAACTGGAAACAGATGCGTTACCCGCGGCAGTTCGCCTCAGTCGACAAGGCGTTCAATCGCGGTTCCAACTAATAGGCTCCGTCGCCCGACAGCACGGCGAGAGGAGTTTGCAGAAGAATCTTCAGGTCCAGCAGAAGCGACCAGGTCCGGGAGTACTGCAGATCGAGCCGCACCATATCGTCAAACGTCGTCTTGCTTCGAGCGTGCACTTGCCACAAGCCGGTGATGCCAGGCTTTGCTTCAAGCAACCGGCGGCGGTGCCACAGATCGTACGCTTCTAGTTCGTAAGGAATCGGCGGCCGCGGCCCCACGAGGGACATCTCGCCGCAAAGAACATTCCAGAATTGGGGGATTTCATCCAAGCTCGTTCTTCGCATGAGGCGGCCAATCCAGGTTACCCGGGGATCATTCTTGATCTTGTAGATCGCCTTTTGGGTGCCGCCGAAGGAAGAAGACTGCGTTTTGCCGGCGATGAAGCGCTTCATGTATTGCTGATGGATGCTGGCGTCCGTGGACACGATCATCGATCGGAACTTCAGGAATACAAACGGCTCGCCATATTGGCCGACGCGGGTCTGACGGAAAAATACCGGCCCCTTGGACGAAAGCTTGATCAGAATTGCAAGAACTAGCAAAGCCGGTGAAAGCACGATCAACGCAAGCGCCGCGCCAACGAGGTCCATGCTTCTCTTGGCAAGCAGAGGGAGTCGCTTCTTCTTCTCTACCTCAAACAGATCGGGATAGAGTGCCGTATCAAGTGCCCGGCCCGGCCTCTTGCCGGTCCAATCGTCAGGATAGGCGTAGAACGAAATGAACAAGCGACTCAACTGACCTGGTTTAAGAGCTTTCTGAAGGCCTGCGATTACTTTTTCCTCGATGATCTTCACGGCCAAGTTGACTTCCATGCTGCCCAACTCCGTAAAGATCACTCCCAGGACGGAACCTGTCTCAAACCAGCCCGCGACATCCGTTTCTCGAATCGTCGCGGCAAGCGCACCCATAACCTTTCCTGAAACGGCGACGTCGCCATTGTTCCAGCTGCCTTTTGCGTCGATCAGCATCAACAAGAGGTGCTTCCGGGATCGCTCTGATCGCTTTCTCTCTCGGCTCAGAGTCTGCCGAAAAAGCTCTTGCGGGAACAATCCAAGACCTTGTTCGTCGACACGCTCGGACAGCGCCCTCTTTTCATTGGCCTGAACCGTCGCTGATTTCGATGAAGATGCCTGACTCAATGGTATCCTCGAGTATCTCCAGGTCTTTGTAATCAGACCGCGACCTGAGCCGGCCTCAGTTGAAAACCGGCGCTCTGCGGGCGCGGCTTTGCAGGCTGGGCAGCCGCGACAAACCCGGAATCAATCTCCACTGCCACCGAACGCTGCAACAACGTCACTGAAAGCACCAGTCGATAGTTCCCCTTAAAGCCCACTAGAATGCCCTGTAGCCCACGTAGCGGGCCGCACTGAATCTGAACCGTGTCACCCGTGTGCAAGAAGGGCCACGGGGTGTTGGGAATTCCGGACGCTACGAGCGTCCGTATCGCGTTGATCTCCGCCTCATCCACGGGAATGGGAGACCGGTTGCACCCTACCACCTGAATCACGCCGGGGGTCTTCAGGATCGGGAGTCGGTTCTGTGGATCAAATCGGCAGAAGAGGTAGCCAGGGAACAGGGGCGTTTCAACCTCTTTGACTCGGTCCGACCACCGCCTTCGGCACTTGTACTGAGGCAGAAGCCACTCGTATCCCTTGCCCTGCAACCACTCCGCGACGTACGCTTCGTGTCTCGAACGAACCTGCAGGGCAAACCATGGGAGCGTATCGCAAGTCCTTTGGTTTCTGATAGTTGCGACAGTGGTTTCGACCTGATTCATCTCAGTTTTCGCTCGCTTTGTGCGCTACCGCCACAAGAGTCCCGTTTGGAACCCAATTCCTACGCGGGTATGGTTTGCACGCTGCATGCCACGGCTCGAAACGGACCCCACAGACCCGTAAGACAATGAGCCTACGGCTCTTACGCGCTCCCCAAGTGCTCTAGCTGGACTCCGATCCTGCGCCTGCGGTTGCGACTGACGCACTTTGCTTATCCCAGAGTTGCAATAATTTTCCTTTTCCATATCTCACACAAAAATAAAGGGTTAGGTGCCTTCTCGTGTCAGAAAGGCGGCAATTGGGAGCCCCGTCTCACAGCCCCTGCCGAGTTCCGGGCAAATCAAATTGGGTGGGTCTTGGCCAACCTACCTGGAGGTAATTGCTCCCGTTCCTTCGGGGGGTTCAACACCGTATCCGTAGCGCTCATAGTAGTACTTATCGTACAGGTCGTTCTTCTCCACGGCGTTCAGTACCACGCCAATAATGTTACTGCCCTGGAGTTCCTGAGAAGCCTTTTGCGCCAGTTCGGACGGCGTCGAAGCGGCGCGTACGACCAGCAGGACACCGTCGCACATATCCGCCAGGACACTCGCATCGGCCACGGGTAGGCACGGGGGAGAATCCAGAACGACCCAATCAAACACCGGCGTAACGCGATCGAGTAGCGTTTTCAAACGGCCGTTTGAAAGAAGTTCGCTCGGATTTGTGACTTCGTTTCCTCCCGGAATGAAGCACAGGTTGCCTTCCTGACCGTGCTGGATCACTTGAAGCTCATCCGCTTCTCCGCGCAAATAGTCTGTCAAGCCCGGCGCTAGTGGTGCGCCCAGCGGGATGTGGAGACGCGGACGGCGCAAGTCCGCGTCAATCACCAGCGCGCGCCGGTCAGGTTGTCGCACGATCGCCTGCGCGAGATTGTTGGTAACGAACGTCTTTCCTTCCCCGGGGATTGAGCTCGTTACCAGCAGGGTGCGAAGGGCTTGATTTGTGCGGAGCTGATAGAGACGCGACCGCAGCGTGCGAAATTGCTCGGCCCCGCGAGTGGATGGGTCGGAATTGCAAAACACATTCACGCTTGGATCCAAATGCCATTTCGCCTTCACGCATCGGGCTCGAAGATCATCGAATCGAAGGTGGCTCGTCGACACCTTGGCCGGAGCCAAGCTCGGCAGCTCAGGTGGCGCTTCGACAGAAGAGGCCAGCGGCGCGCCGGGCCGAACGGAATCAACGGGCGCCGAAATCACCGCAGCCGGCACAAACAGCGTCTGGGTTGCTTCACTCCCGTGCTGCGCAGCGCGTTCTTGCTCCGCCTTCTTTAGGGCTTCGTGAATGCGGCTCATATCTTCCTTTCGCGCGCAGGGATGCCGTTTGATTGACGGAGACGGCCCAGCAGCTCATCCAGATTCTGCAGCAATACGCGCGTGTCCACCGATTGGTCTGCACGCGGCGAGAATTGCCGCGTCACGGTCGGCTCGATCTCATCCAGCTGGAATTCGCGCGCCACTTCCTCTACCAAGTGCGCGGGCACCGGCCTCAAATGGTCTACGTACGCATTGATCAGCGAATGTTCGCTCAACAGGTTGACCACCCTCGGGATCCCGCAGGAGTACGCATGTATCGTCTCGATTGACTCTTTCGAGAAGATCGGTTCCCCGTTTGCTCCGGCAATTCGCAGTCGCTCCGCCACGTAACCGAAGGTTTCCTCCAGAGTCAACGGCGTTGTCCGACAGCGGAGCGTAATCCGCTGCCTAAGCTGCCTCAACTGCGGCAGCTTCAGCTTTTCTTCCAATTCAGGCTGTCCCGTCAACACGATCTGTAGAAGCTTCTCGGTGGAAGTCTCCAGGTTCGTCAGAAGCCGGATCTCTTCGAGCACGTCCAGGGACAGATTCTGAGCCTCGTCCACGATCAAGACCGCAGTCTCGCCCGATCGATATCGGTCGAGCAACCACTGGTTCAGTCGCAACAGCACCTGGCTCTTCTCGCCCGATTCGCACGAGATCCCAAAATCCGCCATAAGGTAGTCGAACAGCTGGCTCTCATTCAGCTTTGAATTGAAAATGAACGCCGTCGTCACTCGCTGACCGTGGAGCCAATCGAGCAACCGGTTCAAGAGAGTCGTCTTGCCGGTGCCCACTTCTCCCGTGAGCAGAATGAACCCTTTGCGGTTCTGTATTCCGTACGTGAGTCCCGCCAGTGCCTCTTGAATTTGCCTCGTCAGGAAGAGGTAGCGTGGGTCTGGGTTGACGTTAAAGGGGCTTTCTCGAAGCCCAAAGAATCGTTGGTACATGTTCTCCTCAGGCGCTTGTCTTTGCGCCTACTCCGATACTGCCCGGCAACGCCTTGGCGGGCCGCGCAGGCCTCATTGCCTCCTCCGGCTCGATCGCCGGGAGCATCGCGATCACCGGCAGTTTGAGGGCGAATTCCACATCCCGCTCGGTCCGGATCGACGTGTCCTTCATTTCAAGAATGTATGCAAGCCCCAGTCCCAGCCCCAATCCTCCGCCGAGGCCACCCAGCGCAAATAGGAGGCGATTCGGAAAGCTAGGTTTATCGGGAAGGTTTGCCGGGTCGAGGACCCGGAAGGTTTCCCCCTCCTGACGGTGTTCGAGTTGGGTCGCCATCGCGGCCTGGTCCCGATCCTTCTGCAGCTGGTTAAAGCTGTCCAAAGCCGTCTGGTAGCCGCGAGTCAGCTCCTTATATTGCTGTTCCACGACCGGAGTCGACTGAACGCGTCCCTGATAGATCTTGATTTGGGCTTTGAGATCTTCCTGTTCGCGGGTTTTCGCTGCGATCACTTGGTCGATGCCGTGCAGCTGAGCGCGCAACTGTTGGATCCCTTCCGGCTCCAACGCTGTCGCCTTTGTTTCCTTCTCCTGATTGGTGGTACTGGACGTTTCCCCGCCCTCCGCAATTCTCTTCTTCAACGCAGCGATGTCGTTTTTGGCCGCTACAACGTCGGGATAGCTATCGGTGTAGCGGGTCTGAAGGTCGGCCAAATGCGCCTGCAAGACATCAAGCTGCTGTTGCAGCGTTTGAGGATTGTGCCCCTTCTGCGTGGCTTGCCATGCGTCCAGTGCCTGGTTCAGTTCAGATTCGACAAACGTCTTGTCCTGCTGCGCGCGACTGAGGGCTTGGGTCGCAGCGTCCAGCTGAGAAGTCATCCCCATCAGAATGTTTAAATTCGTCTTGTCATCGTCGGGCAGTGAGTAAAGGTACTTGCTCTTGAAGGCCGCCAGCTTAGCGTCCTGTTCGTCCAGTTTTGTCTTCGCATCTGCGAGTTGTTGCGCCAGGAATTCGGTCGTGTCCGCGGAGTGCTGTTGACGCAGCCGCGAGTTTTCCTCGATGAACATCGACGTAATCGTGCTGCACACGTTTTGCGCGTCTCGCGGGTTGTCCAGGGTCACCGTCACATCGAATCCGGCCAGTTGCGAGGAGGTATCCTCCATCGGCCGTATGGGCGTGACCTCGATCGCCTTCTGCAGGCGAAGGACCAGGTCGTCCATCGTTGCGTTGTGTATCTGTGAGTACAACCCGAACCGCTGAATGATTGGTTCCAGTCGCGTCCGGCTCAAAATCTGCTGCTGCATTCCGGCGAGCCGTGCCCGCACGTCATCGGTGATCACCGGTCGAATTAGGTCCTTGGAAACGGTCGGCGGCTCGATCAACACGGATGTCTTCGACGTGTACTTGCTTGGCAGCAAGCGCGATACTACATACGCGATGGGCGCACCGACGATCGCGAGCACGGTGATCACGACCCATCTCCGTCGCAGCATTGCGAGATAGTCTTGTGGTGTTAATTCCCGGCGAATCATTTTAGTCCGTCCCTCTCACTCAGGGTCTAGAAAGCCAGCGGACGAGCCCGCCAGCTCAGCGAAATCGAGATCATGTGGCGTACGAAACTCTCTCCGCAAATCAGCCCAATACAATAAGTCGAATTCGTGTTCTGGTATTGAGCCTGATAGTTCAACGCAAAATTCACCGATTGTCCCCACGAACGATTCAATGTCGCTCCCCCGAACCAGTAGCCGAAAACCTCATTCGAGGCGGTCCCACCATTGATCGACGCGTTTCGCGAGTACCCACCGTTGATCCCACCGCCTACTGTTCGCGAAAATGCGCGGTTGACCC
The DNA here is from genome assembly GCA_035501415.1 of Candidatus Limnocylindrales bacterium. Taxonomy (GTDB): domain Bacteria; phylum Acidobacteriota; class Terriglobia; order Acidiferrales; family UBA7541; genus Palsa-295. The sequence goes on from DATJWH010000028.1 coordinate 480,616, forward strand.
CGCCGCTCACCGAATCTCCGATCGCGCCTTGCAGGACGCCCGATCCTCCATTCAGGCCGTGGAGGTAGGTCGCATTGAAACTTGTCCGCTCCAACTGGTAGGTCACATTGCTGTTCAGCGACCAATACGCATGAATGGTGGACGTTGACGTTGGGGTCCCGCTCCCGCTTGTCGACGTCTCGATCGAAGCTACCTCTGGCCCGGCAGCAACCTGAAACGCCAGTCGGCCGGTTACACGTCGCCCGTAGGAGACGTTCAGTTTGTGGTCGTTGATCGACTGGCTTCCGCCGCTGAACCGGTCTGCATTGAAGTTGTACAGAACCGCAATCGTGTCCGCACGCGTTACTTGATAGTTGTAGCCGCCTTGAAAAATTACGTCCCCGAAGTTAAGGAGATCGAGACCTTCCCCAAAGAAATGCAGGAGTGAGTAGCCTCCCACCAAGGTAACCGACGACCGCGGCGTCAGGTCATAGTTGTATTGCCCAATCGACGAGTTGGAAATTCGCTGGGCCCTCTCCGTCAAGATCGACTCTTGCGGCAGGAAGCCCGACTGGAGGCCAAGGTTGCTCGGCAGGCTGAGTCCCGCCGCTCCGTTTCCGAAGCTCATTTCCGGGGCGTAAGACATCTGGTCAAAGAAAGAGAGCGCCGATCGCCTCATGGTCAGAGTCTCTCCCAGCTGAAATTCCTGCGTTATCGAATTACTAACGCCGGGATCGTTCGAGACCATGCCTCCGCCCAAATAGCTGAGAGTCAACTCGGAGCTCTGGGCCACTCTATGCAGGTCAAGTCCCGCCAGCATGGTTGTGTATGTCACCCAGCCCGCCCCTGTTGTCGAGCTCAACGGATTGGAATCGACTGTCGAATACACGACGGCGTTCGGCTCCCAGAAGCTGTGTTCCAGCCGTGGAACGCCCAGGGCGAGATCCTGAACCCCGGCGAGCGGGCGCTGATCGGGCTGCAAGTCGGAAGAGGCCGTGACTTCATCGCCTCCACTCGCAAGCCCGGCCAATGGCGCGTGATACGCCGGAATTGGCTGAGCCGGCTGCTCCTGAGCCTGTTGCGCCTGTCCCTGTGACTGCTGCTGCGATTGCTGTTGCTGCGCACCCGCTCCCGCCACGGAAATCAGGGTCAGGGACAGCACCGCCCACGGTTTGTAAGCGTTCTTCATCACCTTTTTCCTACGGCACGACCACAGTGTCGCCCGCCTTCACGATGATGTTCTCTTCCGGGTGTTTGCCGGCAACTACGTCTTTGTAGTTGAACGGGTACTTTTCCTGCTTGCCGTTGTCATTTCGCAACACGTAAATCTTTTTCATGTTAGCGAACTGGGTGAAGCCGCCGGCGCTGGAAAGGGCCTGCAGCACCGTCATTCCGGGCAGCAGCGGATAGGCCCCCGCGCGCGCGACCTCGCCGAGGATGTACACGCGCTGGCTGTTGATTTGGCTCACGATCACGGTCACCTGCGGATCGGTGACGAATTTCTTCAAGCCCGCGGTGATTTCGTCGGCCAGCTTCATGGGCGTCAGCCCCGCGGCCTGAACATCGTTCAGGAGAGGCAGCGAAATTTTCCCGTCCGGTCGCACGGGAACTGACCGCGTCAGATCCGGCTCTTTCCATACGCTGATATCGAGAACGTCTTGCGCGCCAATGACGTAGTTGGGATCCTCGGTTGCGGCTTTGTGCGCCTCTGTGCCTTGATGATCGGTGTCCGGCGCCGCTGCCTTGTCGGTGCCCGTTTGCGATTGCCCGAACGCAGGGATTACCGCGGCGAGGGTCAGGATTGCGATGTATCGAATGACCTTACACATTCCATATCTCCTGCAAGATTCAGTCTTGCTCCGTGTCTTCCAGCCCAATCTGCTTGAGCTTGTATAGGAGCGACTTGTAGCTGATTTGCAACTCTTGCGCGGCGCGTTTCCGGTTCCATCGCGTTCGCGCAAGTGCTTTCAAGATCAGGGCGCGCTCCGCCTCGCGAGAAGCCGCTCGAGACGCCGCCTTCAACGAATACCCAGGGTCGGACACCGCAGGCTTGCGCGGCGGCGAGGATAGCCGCGGCTGCACGAGCTCCGCCGTGGCCATTGACTCATCGCTGAGTGCCACAATCTTTTTGACGACATTTTCGAGCTCGCGGATGTTTCCCGGCCACGCGTACATCAGAAAAGTCTCCATCGTGCGCGAGCTCAGCGCTCTTTTCTGCTTGCCCAGCTGAGCGGTGTGCTTTATCAGCAGCTGTTCCGCAAGCAGTTGAATGTCTTCCTTTCGTTCTCGCAGCGGGGGCAACCGCAAGCAGACTCCGTTCACTCGGTAATACAGCTCGCTGCGGAAACGTCCCGCCTTCACCTCATCCTCCAGGTTTCGGCTCGTAGTCGAAATCAGGCGTGACGACAAATTCACTCCCCCAGGTCTCACTTCCCCATCCGGCAACAGTGAGACCAGCTTGCGCTGGCACGCTGCGTCCAGCTCCCCGATCTCATCGAGCAGGACCGTCCCTCCTCGCGTCCTCGCTCCGTCTCCGTTTCCATCCAGCCCAAGGTCGAACAGAAGGCGCTCCGCGTTCGTCGATGAACACGTCACGCGGGTTAACACGCCGTCGCGGGCCCGCGACAGCTCATGAATCCGCCGCGCGAACGTCTCCTTGCCCGTCCCGACCTCACCCATCAGTAGAATCGGCAAGTTCGTTGCCGCTACCTCGGAAATCACGTTCGCAAGTGTGACCATCGCCGCGCTGACGCCGGCTACGAAGCCGTGGTCACTGCCAGTGGATAGAGTCGCTGCTGTGGCTGCTGATCCCATTGCTATCGATGCTGACGCAACCGCCTTTCGCCTGCCGCTAATCCAGGGAGCGCACCCCGCCCTCGGGTCATCCTAGTTGCAATGCTCTTGCCAGCAGGTAGTCCCGCTCGAAAACCGCGATCCTTCATCGACTAACCGCTCTATAATCAATAGCTTAGGAGAGGGATGGTCGATTCCCAGAACCCTCCCGTGCTTCGAGGCCCATCTCCCAGCATCCGGCGCCGTCGCGGTGCGAATGACAGCCCAATCTATCTGATTTATATGCACTTATGGCTGCTGCTAAGTCGCCCAACTGGTCCGCCAGCACATTTTGGGCCGCCAAAAAGTGGTAATGCATCTCTGCATTAGGGAATTTTCTTTCCCACACCCCAAGCCGCTCCGCTAGGGCGATTAGCCCTCGGTCGGCCCTGACCTCAGTAGTCGGCAGTTCCATAACCTCTCTAAGCCTCTGATTCGGCGGACATTACGCGACAGCGACTGTTTTTCAACGCCTCCTGCGCGACCGGATGCAGGATTGCACATCACCCCCCATTGATGTAGAAGGGAGTACGTCTGCTCTATGCGCAATTGTAGGCTATGCCGATCGATCCTGCTTCTGAGCGTGGTAGCCCAGATTCTTGTCGTCGCCGGGTGTTCTCGCGATCCGCAGGTTCTCAAACAAAAGCACTACGAAAAGGCTATGGCCTACTTCGAGAAAGGCAAGTACTCCGAAGCCGACATTGAGTTTCAGAACGCGATCCAGATTGATCCCAAGTTCGCCGACGCTCACTATGGCTTGGCACGCTCCCTCCTGAAGCAAAACGACTTCATACACGCATATCAAGAACTCAGCCGCACGATCGAGTTCGCCCCGAACAATTGGAATGCTCAGATCGACATGGCCAACCTGCTCCTGGCCGGCCGCAGATTTCAGGAGGCCCGCGACCACGCGCAAACCGTGCTGAAAAGCGATCCGCAAAATGCGGCGGCCGAGGTGGTCCTGTCGACAGCCGATGCTCTTGCCGGCCAAACGGCTCAATCTCTGTCTGAAGCCCAGAAAGCCGTCGAGATGAACCCGTCCCGCTCCGCTTCGTATCTGAACCTTGCGGTTCTCCAGGAACGCAACAAAGACTTTGCGGGAGCCGAGCAGAATTTCAAGAAAGCCGTTGAATTGGATCCCAAGGGCGTCAACGGCACCCTCGCTCTCGCCGACTTCTACGAACGCCAACGACGATGGCCCGAGGCGGAAAAGGAATTCCAGAGCGCAATCACCTTGGACCCGAAGAATCCCTTACCCCGAGGAACCCTCGCTCATCTCTATCTGGTGGAGGGCCAAAAGAGCGCGGCCGAACAGGTTCTGCGCGACGCCAAGGCAGCGATGCCCGATAACTCAGCCGGTTACCGTCTGCTCGGTGACTTCTATATCGCTCAAGGCCAACCAGACAAGGCCACGGCCGAGTTCGCATCGCTCTATGCCGAGCACCCCAAAGATGCGGCAGTCTCGAACACGTACACCGAACTGCTCGTCCGTGGAAAGAAGCTGGACGAGGCAAACAAAGTGATTGACGACACTCTGAAGTATTCTCCGTCCGATCCTTTTGCCCTCGCGTTTCGTGGACAGATTCTCGTGGATCAAGGTAAGCCGCAGGACGCCGTGACCCTGCTCGAGCCCGTCGTGAAGAACAATCCAGGCAACCCTGCCGCTCTCTACCAGCTTGGCGCCGCTTACGCAGCCACGGGAAACTACGGGCAGGCGGAGACCGAGTGGCGCGAAGTCATTCGCGTCCGCCCCACAATGCTCGAGGCGCACCGCGCGCTCGCGATCCTCGCGATGCGCAAGGGTGACACGGATCTGCTCGCCCAGAGCGGCGAAGCCATCATGAAAATCGCACCCACGATAGTGGATGGCTACATCTTCCACGCGCGGGCGCTCTTCGCACAAGGGAACAAGGCGGGCGCGGAAGGCGACCTGAAAAAGGCTATTGAAGTCGCGCCGCAGAATCCCGCCGGTTACATCCAGATGGGCGATCTTTGCGTCGCGCAAAAGCGCAGCGACGAAGCCGAAAAATTCTACGCCCAGGCCCTGGATCGCGATCCCTCGTCTGTCGAAGCCCTGACCGGGCTCGTCAATGTCAACCTCCTCCGCAAACAGCCCGCCAAGGCTCTCAAGCTCGTACAGGATCAGATGGCCCGCGTGCCCGGCGATAGCCACCTTTACGTTCTCCTCGGTGACGTCCAGTTGAAAAATCAGAACCCGTCCGAGGCTGAAAAAGCGTTCGAGAAGGCGACGGAGCTCGACCCTAACAACGTCCAGGCATTCGTGATGCTCGCCAGCGTTCAAGCATCCCGCGGTTCCATAGACCAGGCCATCGGCCAATACCAGCATGCTCTTCAGGTGAACCCGCGCAGTCCCCGTTTGGATGTCGCGCTCGGCGAACTCTATGAGGCGAAGGGGCAGTGGCAACAGGCCGAGGATATCTATCAAAAGGCCCTGGGGATTCAGCCCGACTACCCGGTGGCCGCCAACAATCTTTCCTATTTGATGCTCGAACACGGCGGCAATGTGAATGTGGCCTTCAGCCTCGCTCAGACCGCCCGCCGCGGCATGCCGAACCTGCCCAATTCGGCCGACACGCTTGGCTGGGCGTACTACCATCAGGGAGTCTACTCAGCGGCAGCCGACCTGTTCGAGGAAGCTATCAAGGCCGATCCCAAGAATCCGACCTACCACTATCATCTTGGGATGACGTACGAGAAGGAGAACAACGAACCGCTGGCTCGAAAAGAGCTCGAATATACGTTGCAGGTCAGCCCCAATTTCAGCCAGGCCGACGAGATTCGTAGGATTCTCGCCCAATCACCGCAGAAGTCTGAGTGAGTCGCAGCGAATCGGCAATCCAACGACGCGGTGATTCGATTCACCGTTCAGAGAGGCACTTCGATGAGCGTCGGGCCCGCGCTCTCAAACCCTCGCCGCAGCGCCTTCGTGAAGTCATCCAGCGACCCAACGCGAGTGCCCGGCACTCCCATCCCCTTCGCCAGCGACACCCAATCGAGATCCGGCCTGCCAATTTCAAATAAGCCTGACGCTCTCGCTCCCGGAGTGCCCAGACCCAAACTCGCGAATTCTCGTTGCAGCACCGCATAGACACGATTCGCCAGCACCACAGTCGTCACATTCAAGCCTTCGCGCGCCATCGTCCACAGCGCTTGCGCGGTGTACATTCCGCTGCCGTCGGCCGTCAGGCACAGGACGCGGCGATTCGGGCACGCGACGGCCGCACCCAGGGCCAGCGGCATCGCAATCCCGATCGAGCCCCCGGTACACGCCAGCCAATCGTGCGGCGATCCTCCCCGCGCTGCTGCCATCATGGCCCGGCCCGTGGTCATCGACTCGTCCGCCACGATAGCGTTTTCTGGAAGAAGCGCTCCAACCGCCGCGGCAAGTCCGGGCAGAGTAATCGCGCCCGTTGGAAGCGCCGGTCGCTCTGGCTTCTCAGCTACGATCTCCTTCGCGCTGGCAGAAAGCGCCGCTTCCAACGCTTCGAGTGCTCCTCGATAATCCTCGCCCGGAGCCGCGAGCGTTTCCGCTTTGCATCCCGGGGGTGTCGCTTCGGCATTCTTTTCGGGATGCGCGAAATATGCCACCGGAGGCCGCGTCCCAACCAGAATCAACTGCCGCAGTCCACTCAGCATCTCGGCGGCCTGATCGAGAACGTATGGTATCCGCTCCACGATCGCGCGCCCCGCGCCCCGTTCAATTCGCGTGAATGGATAGGGAGCCAGAAGTCTCGCGCCAGTTGCTGCCGCGATCCGTCCCGCAGTTGCCAGCCCTTTTCCGAAAAGTGCGTTTCCCCCCAGCAGAATCGCGGTCGGCAATCCAGACCGAAGCATCGCCGCCGCTCGCTCGATTTTCGCCGCGTCTGGCATCGGCGGCATCGCGGTGGACGAAACTGCGGCAGCCTTTCCTCCCTCGCCCCACGCCACATCCGCCGGCACGATGAGCGTAGCGATCTGTCCCGGCGCCGTCCGCGCGGCAACCAGTGCTTCCATTCCGTCTCGGCCCACCTCGGATGGCGCAGCGCTGGTGCGCATCCACTTTGAATACGGCCGCGCAAATGCCTCGATGTCCGAAGTCAGTGGCGTGTCGTACCGCAAATGAAACGTCGCATGCTGCCCCACCACATTCACCATCGGCACTTGCGCTCGGCTCGCGTTGTGCAGATTCGCCAAGCCGTTTGCGAATCCGGGACCCAGATGAAGAAGCGTGCACGAGGCCTTCTCTGCCATCCGCGCGTAGCCGTCGGCTGCCCCCGTCACCACGCCTTCGAACAGGCCGAGCACGCACCGCATTCCCTCGATCCGGTCCAGCGCCGCAACAATGTGCATCTCCGACGTGCCGGGATTCGCGAAGCAGGCTTCGACGCCCCCCGCTATCAGCGTGGCAATGAGACTTTCCGCACCTGTCATTGAGGAGGCTTCAGGCGTGGACCCGCCGGTCATGAATGCGCGAACGCCCAGTAGAGTTCGCGCGCCTTCGTATACAGCGGACCAAAGGAGAGCGGGCGATCGTCGATCCGAATCACTGGAACGACCTTGGAATAATTCCCTGTCGAGAAAATTTCGTCGGCCTTCTGGAAATCCTCGTAGCGAAGGATCGTCTCCTCGACCTTCACGCCGGCATCGCGCAGCAGCCCGATGACGCGCTTGCGCGTGATCCCCGCCAGAAACGTTCCGTTCGCCGCCGGCGTGTAGACCACTCCGTCCTTCGCCATAAAAATGTTCGACGTCGAAAGCTCGGCCACGTTTCCCAGCATGTCGCACGCGATTGCGTTGTCGAATCCTCGCGACTGCGCCTCGAAGAGCATTCGCGCATTGTTCGGATAGAGGCACCCTGCCTTTGCGTCCACCGGCATCGTCTCGAACGTCGGCCGCCGGAACGGCGAGAGCGTCACGGAAAATCCCTTCGGAGGCCGCATCGGCGCTTCATAGATCGTCAGGCAATAGCGCGTTGATTCCGGATCGTGCGCTTGCACCCACGGCCCTTCCTTCTCGCCCCAGTACATCGGCCGGATGTAGAGCGCCGTCTGTCCATCGAAGCGGCGGATTCCCTCCCACGCCAGCTTCACCCATTCTTCCGTCGAGACAATCGGCTTCAGGTAGAGTTTCTTCGCCGACTCGTTCACGCGCGCGCAGTGCAAATCCAGGTCCGGCGCCACGCCCTCGAATGCCCGGGCACCGTCGAAGACCATCGAGCACAGCCACATGGCGTGCGTCCGCGGACCGATGATCGGCACGTTGCCTTCATGCCACTCCCCCTGGAAGTACGTCCACGTCTTCGACCAGCCGTCGCCGCCTGCCATTCGCTCGCTCCCGTGTGCCGTCTCGCGCGTAGGTCGCCGCACCAAACCAAAGATATGCGCGAAGAGTCCGCCTTGTCTTGATTCGTCGTACGTTACGCTAGGGAAACTTGTGGCGTCAACGACGCTCAGCGAAGCTGTTTTGATTCCGTGACGGCAGCGGATTCGCCCGGCGAGCTCTTTGCCTGCATCAACGCGAGAATCGCATACCCTGTGGCCGCGTCGTCCATGAACCGAACACCCGGCGCGAATGGGTTCGCGTGCCGATGATTCAGCGAGTACGCGTTCCAATGGCCGCCCCAAACGCTTTGGTTGCCTGAGAGCCACGCGAGGCCTCGTTTCACCCGGGCATCCTCAGGCGAAATCCCCGCCCGCTCCAGCGTATAAACCACCAGACCCGTCGCGCACCCATCGCTTCCCGTAGCCTCAGCCGTACCGTCAGCTCGCTTCCAGCCTGCAATAAGTGACGACGTATTCCAGCCGCCGTCCGCCAGTTGCTTGCTCTCGACCTCGTCAACGATCGCCTTCTGTTGCGCCTCATCGAGAATTCCCGGCACTTCGGTCGACGCCCACAACAAGTACACGCGATTCATCAGCGACTGTTTCGCGGACTCCCGATTCAGATACTCACCCAGCATCTTGACGTTGTTCTGGATCTCCGGCGTCGAACGGTAATCACCCGGCGCCATTCCCACCGCGATTGCCGCCAGCGTCGCGCCGTAGTATGGAGAATCCGGTGCCTCCCAGGGCTCATTGTCGAACTGAATCCATAGCCACCGGCCCTTCGCATCTCCGGAAGTCTGCTGCGTCGCCCACAAATTGGCGAAAGCCGCGCGCGCGTCGTCGCTCAGGTGTCCGCTGCGCGAGTCGTAGCTCGAAAGCACCAGCGCGTTCAGCACCGCTTCCGTCCCGCGGGCCTGCGCGCCCATCTGCGAGTAGTACGGTTTCACCTCGTTCCACATGCGCACTCGCTTTTTCACATCTTCCAGCAGTTGGCGCTCCTCGCGAGAAGGGTCCGATTCGCTCATCGCTTCGCGCAGCGTCGGCCGCGCCAGCGCGTATGGCACCACCGTGTGGCAAGATACGCAAAACGTGCCGTGGTCCTTCGATGCTCTCGGCCAACCCGCCCACCACGCCTCTCTGCCATCGAGATACGTTGCGGCGGCCTTCGGGCTCCACGTGCTCGCCCTCGCGGTTCCAAGCCGCCCCGCGAACGCCAAGAGCAATGCGGCGCCAACTACTGCCGCTGCGCTCGCTCCGATGACGATTTTCTTCATGCGCTGCTTCGTCCCATCCGCTCCGCTACGTCCGCTTCACTTCGCTTCTGCTGTGTACCCGAAAATAGCCTTCAGTTCCAGAAATTCTTCGAGGCCCGCCTCGCCCCATTCCCGTCCATTTCCAGATTGCTTGTATCCCCCGAAGGAACCGCCAAAATCCGGCCGCGCATTGTTGATGTGCACGTTGCCGGATCGAATTCGCTTCGCCACCCGCCTCGCTCGCTCCAGGTTCCCGGACGTGACGAAACCCGAAAGCCCGTAGGGCGTGTCATTCGCGATTCGCACTGCGTCCTCCTCATCCTCATACGGAATGATCGAGAGCACCGGCCCAAAAATCTCCTCGCGCGCAATCATCATATCGTTGCGAACGCCCGCGAACACCGTCGGCCTCACGAAATAGCCCTTCGTCATTCCATTCGGCCGCCCAGTCCCTCCCGTCACCAACTCCGCGCCCTCTTCGATTCCCTTTTGAATCATCTTTTGCACCTTCTCAAATTGCGCCTTGTTCGCCAGCGGACCAAGATGCGTTCCCTTTGTCATCGGGTCTCCGACGCAAGTTGCTTCCGCCGCCAGCTTCGCAGCCTCAGCCGCCTGCGCCATTTTCGCTCGGGGCACCAGCATGCGCGTCGGCGCATTGCACGATTGTCCGGTGTTGCGAAAGCACACCTGGGCTCCCTCCTTCACAGCCGCCGCCATGTCCGCATCGTCCAAAATGATATTCGCCGACTTCCCGCCCAGCTCTTGCGTCACTCTCTTGACGCTCGGCGCCGCCGCCTCCGCCACCGCCACTCCCGCTCGCGTCGATCCCGTGAACGAAACCATCGCAACGTCCGGATGCGCCGCAATCGCCGCGCCCACCGTCGGCCCGTCGCCGTTAACTAGATTGAAGACGCCCCGAGGAACTCCCGCCTCGTGCAAGGTCTGCGCGAACAAATACGCCGAAAGCGGCGCGATCTCGCTTGGCTTCAGTACCATCGTGCACCCCGCCGCCAGTGCCGGCGCCACTTTGCACGCGATCTGATTCATCGGCCAGTTCCACGGCGTAATCAGCCCGCAGACGCCGACCGGCTCCTTTCGCATCATCGTCGTGCCCTTCAATTCCTCGAACCGGAACGAGCCCAGCACCTTCACCATCTCCGCGAAGTGCGCCAGCCCCGCCGGCACCTGCGCCGCCTTCGACAATCCCATCGGCGCGCCCATTTCCTGCGAAATCGTTTCTGCCATCTCGCTGGCCCGCCGCTGATACACCTCGATGATCCGTCGCAACAGGGCAAGGCGTTCCTCGACCGTCGTCTCCGAATACGACTCAAACGCCCGCTTCGCCGCCGCCACCGCTTTGTCGACGTCCGCCGCGCCGCCCAGCGAAATTGTGGCAATCGCTTCTTCGGTAGCAGGATTCACCACCGTGAAATCGTGTGCCTTCGTTGGCTCAACCCAGTTGCCATCGATATAAAATTGCCTGCAATCCCTCAATGTCATCTCCCGGTCTCGGACGATACTCCCGGCACAACCAAGTCCGCGCCTCGATATTCTACCCTGTCCCGCTCATAATCCGGGCCCGCGTCCGCCGCCAGAGTAATTGACCCTGCAATCAAGCGGACGTACACTCCCTGTGCGTCCCGATCGCGCAACTGCCGCAAACGCCAAACTCCGGCTGCCGCTGTTGCCGGGGAGTTCTCCGAGGTCTCAGGACCCGCTCTTCGGTCCTGCGCTAAAGACAATGGCTCCCACAGAAAGCCGCTCGCACGAACTCCTGCTGAAGTCCCTCGTTCCGATCGCCATGCTCGCCTGCTCAGTCGCAATTCTGGCCCCCGCTGCCTACTCTCAGTCCTCGCCTCCAGCCGCGGCTGCCGCGCCGCCGCAATCCTCGTCAGCCCAGGCTCCCGCTAGCGCCACGCAGCCTCCCGCCGCCGACAAGCCGGAAATGGACACTCACGACTCCATCATTCCCCTCCAATCGCGCGTCAACCTGGTACCCATTCGCGTCGTCGTTCGCGACCCCAAGGGCCAGATCCTAACCAGCCTCCGCAAAGAGGATTTTCAGGTCTTCGAAGACGGCAAGCCGCAGGACATCTCCTTCTTCTCGATCGAGACGCCCGCTTCCTTCCAGAAATCCTTCGTCAAGCCGGATTTCCCTCCCGGGACGCCCGATTCCGAAAAGCCGCCCGCCGATTTCGCGCCCGCATCGCGCTTCATCGCGCTTCTCTTCGACGATGCCCACGTCACTTTGCAGGACCTGATGCGCTCTAGAATGGCAGCCGAGCGTTACATCGATACGGCGCTTCAGCCGACCGACCGCGTCGCCGTCTTCACCATCTCCGGCCAATCCGAAATCGATTTCACGAGCGACCGCGAAAAGCTGCACAGTGCCTTGCGAGGCTTGTTACCCCGCCGCATTACCGGAAGCGATACCACCGGCAAAACCGAGTGCCCGCCCATGGACTATTACGAGGCAGACCTCATCCAGAACAAGAACGACCAGAACGCACTCACCGTCGCGACTCTCGACGCTATTGAATGCCAGTTCAACGGCGATAAGACGCAGACCCAGGCCGCGCAGCAATTGGCGCTCGCCACGGCGCTTCGCATTGACGACGCTGGCCAGACTGAAACAAAGTACTCTTTTCGCCGCCTCGATGAAGTTCTTCGCCGGATCGCTGGCACACCCGGCCAGCGCAGTCTAATCCTCGTTTCCCCGGGCTTCATCTATTCCAACCAAGAGTACTTGCTCTCCGAGATCATCGATCGCGCCAATCGCGCGAACGTCTTCATCAATACTCTCGATGCGCGTGGCCTTTACACTCCCGATATCGACGACATCGGCGGACCGTATGAAGGAGACCCGACCGTCGCCGGACCTCGCGCCTTGCTTCGTACCACTGCCATGGTCGCTCAATCCGACGTCCTCCTCACGCTCGCGGACGGCACAGGCGGCATGGCCTTTCACAACAACAACGATCTCAAGGGCGGCTTGCAGGCAATCGCCTCCATGCCCGAAGTCTCCTACCTCATTGCTTTCGTTCCCAACAATCTCAAGTACGACGGCCGCTTCCATTCCCTGAAAGTCACTCTTACCTCGAAGCAAAGGGTCAGCATTCAGGCCCGCCGCGGTTTTTACGCCCCGAAGCGCGCGATTTCCGCCGACGACATCGCCAAGCAGGACATCGAAGACGCCGTCTTCTCGCAGGAAACGCAGCACGGCCTTCCGGTCGAGCTTCATACGCAGTACTACAAAGTGGATTCCGTGAACGCAAAGCTCGCCGTCATGACGCACGTCGACGTTGCCCACGTGCGCTTTGAAAAGCAGGCCGACCGCAATCGCGACGATCTCGTCATCGTCGCCGCGCTCTTCGACCGCGACGGCAACATCATCACCGCGATTCAGAAAAGTGTGGAAATGCGCTTGCGTGATGCCACGCTCGCGCGCCTCGCCCGCACCGGCATCACGGTGAAAACGAATTTTGACGTCAAGCCCGGCGATTACGTCGTTCGCCTCGTTGTCCGCGACGCGAACGACGCGCGCCTTTCGACCGAAAATGGCGTCGTCCAGATTCCGTATTGAACGCCAGGACTAGACACGGCATGCAACTTCGTTCGCCAGAGACGAAACCAGCGCGCTCCGCCGCTTTCATCGCGGCTGCTCTCATCTTGATTTTTCCTTCTCTTGCGTCTGCTCAATTTCCGCAGTCCTCTCGGTCGCGTTCCAACTTCCCTTCCATGCAAACTCCGCCCGGCCAGCCGGTGAAGGAGGATTCTCGCAGCTCCGCGAACCCGCTCCAATCGCGCGCCAATCTTGTCCCGGTTCGCGTGATCGTCCGTGACTCCAACGGCCGCGTCGTGCCCGGTTTGAAAAAAGAGGATTTTCGGGTCTTTGAAGATGGAAAGCGCCAGGACATCTCGCTCTTTCTCTCCGAGACTCCTGCCTCATTCACTCCCGTCTTCGCAAAACCGGATGCCCCTCCTGGCATGCCGGCCTCCATTCCTCCCACTGCCCCGGATTTCGTTCCTCCCTCGCGCTTTGTGGGTCTCGTCTTTGACGACGGCAATAGCGATATGTCGGATTTGATTCGTTCCCGCGCTGCTGCGGAACGTTACATAGATCAGGCCCTTCGCTCGAGCGATCGCGTCGCGATTTTTACCCTCTCAGGCCGCTCGGGCGTCGATTTCACAAACGATCGCGCCAAGCTCGACGCCGTCCTCAAGAGCCTCACACCTCAGGTCCTCGCTGCCGGCGACACAAAAGGAAACGAGTGCCCGCCCATCGACTACTTCGAGGCGGATCGGATTGAGAACAAAGACGACCAGCGCGCCTTCGACGTGGCCGTCCAGGACACCTTGGCGTGCGCCTTCTCTGGTGACCCGCACCAGTTGGAGATGGCCCGACAGATGGCCCGCGCTGCGTCAAAGCGCATCCTCTCTGCAGGCGAAGCTCAAACGCGATACGCGTTCCTTCGTCTCACGGAAATACTCCACCGCATCTCCACTACTCCTGGAACGCGGAGTCTGGTCCTTGTTTCTCCGGGCTTCATCTTCCCTGGCCGCGAATACGATCTCTCGCAAATGATCGACCGTGCGAATCGGGAGGGCGTCTTCATCAACACACTCGACGCGCGCGGCCTATACACTTCCGTTACCGCCGACGTCAGCAAACCCAATTTCGCCGCTCAGACAACCTTTGCCGCGCATCTGGATCTTCGGAACCAGGCCCAAACCGCTCAGTCGGATGTCCTTGGTGCGCTCGCCGACGGCACCGGTGGCATGGCCTTTCACGATAACAACGACCTGACTGCTGGGCTGCAATCAATCGCCGCGCCCCCCGAAGTGTCCTACGTCGTCGGATTCGTTCCCCATGACCTCAAGTACGATGGCCGGTTCCATTCCTTGAAGGTCACTCTGGCGACGAACCAGCACCTGCAGGTCCAGGCCCGCCGCGGGTTCTATGCTCCGGCACACCCAATTTCCCTGGCCGATGCCGCCACCCAGGAAATCGACGATGCTGTTTACTCTCTTGGGGAGCAGCACGACCTTCCGGTCGAGCTTCATACCCAGTATCAGAGTGTTGATCCCACGAAGGCAAAGCTCGCGGTCATGACTCAGGTCGATATCTCCCACGTCCATTTCTTGAAGGCCGCCGGCAGAAACCAGGACGATCTCACCGTCGTTGCCGCTCTCTTCAATCGTGACGGCAGGATGGTCAACGCGATCCAGAAGAATGTTGAACTCAACCTGCTCGACAAGAGCCTGGCCGACATGACTCGCAGTGGCGTCACCGTGAAGACCGACTTCGACGTGGTCCCCGGGAATTACTTGGTCCGTCTCGTCGTCCGCGATTCGAATTCGGACGCAATCTCGGCGGAAAACGGAGTCGTGGAAATTCCGTAGCTGTCAAACGTGTAGGGAGGCCTCGTCATGAAATCTTCGAATGTCTTTCGCATCGCCGCCGTTGCGGCTTTGTTTCTCGTGACAGTCTGGCTCGGTGAGAAAGCAACGCCTGCCCAGCAGCAGGCAGCCGCTTCCAGCGCCGCTCAACCTGCCGCTTCGGTTCCTGTCCCCCCGCAGACCAGCGCGCCTCCCCTGAAGTCCGAATCGCGCGTCGTTCGCGTCGACGTCATCGTCACGGACAAGAAGGGCAACTACATCCAGGACCTCGCCCAGAACGATTTCAAGCTCTACGAAGACAACAAGCAGCAGGACATTAACAACTTCGCCTTTGGTTCCAACACCTCCCCGCACGGAGCCCCCGATCGTCACTACATGATCCTTTTCTTCGACGACTCCACCATGGACTTCTCTGATCAACCGCGCGCGCGCAGCGCCGCTGCAAAATTCATCGATTCCAACGCCGGCCCCAATCGCGTCATGTCCGTCATGGAATTCGGTGGCACTCTTCGCATCATTCAGAATTTCACGGCGGATGCGGACCGCCTCAAGCAGGCCGTCGCCGGCATAAAATTCTCCGCCGTCGCGCCCAACGCCACCGATCCGCTCGCCGGCGCCACTCAAGCCGCCGGCGGTCCGCCGATTTCCGGCGGTAATCCCGAAGCTGACTTCGGCGCTTACACGCTTCTCCTCAGCCTTCGCAACGTCGCAAAGGACCTCGCTCCCATTCCCGGCCGCAAAAGCCTGATTCTCTTCACCGCTGGATTTCCGCTCACCGATGAACGCGAGTCGGAACTTACGGCCACAATCGACGCATGCAACAAGGCCAACGTCGCTGTGTATCCGCTCGACGTTCGCGGCCTCGTCGCTCCCATCCCGACTGCCTTTCGCTATCAGCGCCCGAACATTTCGGGCGCGCATCTCTCGTTCGCTTCGCTCACTTCGTCCGATCGCGACTCCAATTCCCGTCCCCGCCTCCTTCTCGCGGCCTGGCAGGGCCGGCCCGGAGGAGGCGGCGGTGGCGCCCCGGGTGGCGGCGGAGGCCGCGGACCGGGCGGAGGTGGTGGTGTCTCCCCGCCCTCCGGGGGAGGAGGCACAAAAGGTGGAGGTGGCACCGGTGGAACAGGCGGCACCGGGGGCACCGGCGGAAAGGGTGGAACCGGAGGCACGGGAGGAACCGGTGGACGCGGAAATCCGGGTGGCGGAGGAGCGTTGCCGCCGCGTGGTTCGCCGATGAATCCTTATGGCAACCCGAATTTCACGCAGCCGCGGATGATCATTCCGCAGTTTCCTACTTCCGCCACCACCAACCAGCAGATCCTCTATGAATTGGCCTCCGGCACCGGCGGCTTCCCCATTCTCAACACCAACGATCTCCTTGCCGGTCTCGAAAAGATTTCGCACGAACAGGACGAATACTACCTTCTTGGCTACACGCCCGGGCAGTCCGAGGATGGCAGTTGCCACACTCTGCGCGTCAAGGTCGATCGCGGGGGCACGGAAGTGCGCGCTCGCAGCGGCTACTGCAACGTCAAGCCTTCCGACGTCCTTGCGGGCAAGCCTATTGAAAAGGATCTCGAATCCCGCGCCTCTGCTCCATCAGCCGCGAACGATGTCGGCGGCACGCTCGAAGTTCCCTTCTTCTACACTTCCGCCAACGCAGCCCGAGTCAACCTCGCGATGGAAATTCCCTCTTCCTCGATCGTCTTCGACAAGGTCAAAGGCAAATATCACGCCGACGTCAACATCCTCGGCCTCGCCTACAAACCCGATGGCTCCGTTGGCGCCCGCTTCAGCGACGAAGTCACTCTCGACCTCGAAAAGGACGAGTGGAAGAAGTTCAATGAAACGCCGATGCATTACGAAAATCAGTTTGTTCTGGTCCCCGGCCAGTACAAGCTAACTGTCGTCGTTTCCGGCGGCGGCCAGAACTTCGGCAAGTATGAAACGCCGCTCGCCGTCGATCCCTACGACGGCAAGGCCTTCGCCCTCAGCGGCATCGCTCTGAGCAACAAGCTCGAAAAAGTCGCCGACCTCGGCGGCGAGCTCGACGCTGAACTTCTCGCTGACCGCACGCCCCTCATCTTCCACGGCATGCAGATCGTTCCCTCAGGCAGCGACCATTTCAAGAAAAACGACACAGTCGCGCTCTACGCCCAGCTCTACGATCCGCATCTTCAGCAGGAAAAACCGCCTGCCATCAAGGTCGGGTTTCGTATCGTCGACTCGAAGACCGGCAAGACCATCTTCAACACCGGTGGCATCGACGCCTCCGAGTTCATTCAGAAGGGGAGCCCTGTGATTCCCGTTGCGCTGAAGGTGCCTATCGAAAACGTTCCTCCCGGCACCTATCGCATCGACGTCCAGGCTCTTGAAGTGGGCGGAGCTGTCACTCCGATTCGCACTACCACCTTCGTCGCCGAATAGTCTCCGCGGCCGGCCAGCGTGTTTCGCCACTCGGCGCGAGATTGACAATTTCTCGCGCCCTGGCCTATAAGCGTCCCCGCATGATTGCCTGCATCGTCCTTCCCACCTACAACGAAGCCGAGAACGTCAAACTCATCATCCCCGCCATCTTCGAACAGGCCGCCCGCATCCCCACCCACGAATTGCACGTTGTCGCGGTCGACGACAATTCCCCCGACGGCACCGCCGCCGTCGTTCGCGACTTCATCTCCGCGTTTCCTCGCCTCCATTTGCTGACCGGCGAGAAAAAAGGCCTCGGTGACGCCTACAAACGCGGCATGGCTCACGCTCTCCAAGTCCTTCACGCCGATCTCATCTTCCAAATGGACGCCGACCTTCAGCACGACCCCTCGCTTCTCCCGCTCTTCGTCACGCTCGCGAATTGCGGCTTCACCTTGGTCATCGGTTCGCGATTCGTCCTTGGAGGAGCCACTCCGGGATTCCCTTGGTATCGCAAGCTGATCAGCGTCACGGGAACTCGCCTCGTGCGCTGGTTCGGCGGCCTTCCGCGCGTCACTGACTGCACCTCCGGCTACCGTTGTATCGACGCGGCCGTCTTCGCGAAGTGCGATCTCACCGGCCTCGATAGCCGCGGCTACTCCTTCCAGTCTTCGCTTCTCTGCGAGCTGATTCGCAACGACGCGCGCGTCATCGAAGTCCCAATCATTTTTCGCGACCGCGAAAAAGGTGAGTCCAAGCTCTCGCTTCGGGACCAGGTCGAATTCGTCATCAACCTTTTCAGGATTCTCTTCCGCCGCCTCCGCAGGCCGTAACCTCTACAGACCCCCCCCCCGCCCCTTCCCTGCCCGCTCCCGCATCTTTCCAATCTCCGGTTGCCTTGTCATAATCTGCCGATGGCTGCGCCCGCTCCAACCCCTTCGCCCCGTCCGTACCTTCGCCTTCAGTCCGTCACTGTCTTCGTTCGCGACCAGGACCGCAGCCTCCGCTTCTACCGCGATCAGCTCGGCTTCGACGTCGCCTTCGACGCCAAGCTCCAATCCGGCGAGCGCTGGGTTGCCGTCTCCCCGCCTGACGGCACCGCCATCCTCTCTCTCGTCGCGCCCAAGCCCGATACGCCCGAGTACAAGCTCATCGGCCGCTCCACCCACGTCTCCTTCATCACCGAAGACGTCCCCGCAAAATTCCAGGAATGGATCAAGCGCGGCGTCCGCTTCCAGACCCCGCCCCGCCTCCGCCGCATCAAGTACGACTCCAAATCTCAATCCGCGGACGATGCGCCTGCTCCTCGCGCCCCGCTTCTCGGCACAGCCTCGTCCGTCTGGGGTGGCGTTGTCGCCCGCTTCCGCGATATCGACGGAAACTCCTTCACACTCGCAAGCTTCGACGAAGTCACGCGCGCCCTCGAAGCCCTTCGCCGTGGCGCCGCCGAAAAAATCGAATCCGAGCGCCGCGCCGCCCAGGAACTCGAAATCGCCAAGCAAGTCCAGGCGCGCCTCTTCCCTCAGACGCTTCCTCCTCTTCGCACCCTCGACTATGCCGGCGTCTGCATCCAGGCCCGCCATGTCGGCGGCGATTACTACGACTTCCTCGATCTCAGCCGCGACCGGCTCGGCCTCGTCGTCAGCGACATTTCCGGCAAAGGCATCGCCGCCGCGCTTCTCATGGCCAACCTTCAGGCCATTCTTCGCAGCCAGTGCGCTATCGCTCTCGACCAGCCCGAACGCTTCCTCTGCGCCGTCAACCAGCTTTTCTGCGACAGCACTTCCGACGGCGCCTACGCCACCCTCTTCTTCGCGGAATACGACGACGCGGCCCGCCGCCTCCGCTACGTCAATTGCGGCCATCTCTCCGCGCTTCTTCTCCGCAGCGACGGCGCTCTCGACCGCCTCGATTCCACCTGCACTGTTCTGGGACTCTTCAAGGATTGGGAATGCGCCACCGGCGAGCGCCAGATTCTTCCCGGCGACACGCTCGCTCTCTACACCGACGGAATCACGGAATCATTCAGCCGCTCCGGCGAGGAGTTTGGTGAGCCTCGCCTCATCGAATCGCTTCGCCGTCATCGCCATCTCTCTTCGCCCGCTCTCGTCTCCGCCGTCGTCGACGACGTCCGCGCCTTCACCCCTCACGAGCAGCGCGACGACATCACCCTCATCATCGCCAAATCCCTCCCCGCCTGACGCCGCTCCCCCGCTTTCACATGGCTTCGCACTAATCTCGCTCTTGAGTCAATCCTTGGGGACTCGTACCGCTACCTTGTTTCCGCTTTGTCCAGCGCCGCGTCGAGCTTCGCGGCGTCGATGTGCATGATCGGCAGTTGTTTCTCCACCTTCCGCCATTCCTTTGCGTCCATCTGAGTTTTGAGCTTGGCGAGGCTCAGGAACGCGGTCCCGTCATTCACCTGGATCAGCCGCACGTATAGGATGGCGGCCGCCGGGTGATCCACCTTCCCTCCCTCGCCGATGGCCTCCATTTCGGCCGCGGCTCGCATGGCTGGGCTGTACCGCAACGCTGCTAGGCTCTCGTATTCTTTCCGGGCGCTCCGCGCGTCTTTCCTAGTTCCGTACCCATACCGATGTGCCACCGCTTTTGCCATTTCGGCCGACTCCTTATCGCCCCTCCGGCCTGCTTCCGACCACCACCGCTCTGCTTTCTCTTCGTCCTTTGGCAGAAAGATGCCACGGTCGTACATCTCGGCGAGATCGATGAAAGCATTGCGGATCTCCGTGGGTTTCAGGTCCGAATTCCCCCGTTGAACCGCTTCTATTGCTCTCTCGTTGCCAGCTTCCTTCGCCAGCAGGAACCACGCGTACGAGAGCGCGTCATCCACATCCACACCGTCACCGTTGTAATAAGCCGCTCCCAGATTCCACATCGCATTTGCGTTCCCCAGCCGCGCCGATTGGTGCCAAAAACGTGCCGCGGCCTGCCGGTTCTCCTCCACTCCGTCACCAGACCGATACATCTCGCCTACGATCTCCTGCGCGTCCGCATTCCCCTGCATCGCGGCCTTCCGATACCACTCGAAGGCCGTCGCCGCGTCCTTTGGAACCCCCTCGCCGTTCCGGCACGCTCGGCCCATCTTCATTTGCGCCGCGATATCCCCGGCCTGCGCCTTCGCCTGCAAATCGGGAATCTCCTGCGTCGTGAGCGATGTTTCGGCGGTCTGCGCAGGAGCGGCGGAATTCGCCTGAGTCTGCGCCTGCAGGAAGACGAGCGACAATCCAATGATCGCGACGAGCATCGCGCGCAAGATTGCCGCCCCGTTCCTCTTCCCGCAATATCCCGATTCACATACCGCTGACCGCCTGGCTCCGCCACCTCACCCCTTCCGCGCCTTACCCTCCTTTCAAATTTGAAATTTCCAATTTGAAATTGCTTTATCCGTGAGTATCCGTGCCTGCCCGCCTGCCGCAGGGATCTCTCTTCCAGCCTCTCGAAAACCGAGGATCTCAACAGAGCCATCTGAAATTTGAAATTGCTTTATCCGTGTTCATCTGTGTTCATCTGTGGTTCCATAGGGTTTGCAACCAAGGAAGGTCGCCATGGCTAAAGGCTATTGGATCGTTCTGTACCGCTCCGTATCCAATCCCGCTGCGCTCGCCGAATACGCGAAACCAGCCGGCGCCGCAATTCAAGCCGGTGGAGGACGCTTCTTGGTCCGAGGCACTCCCGCCAAAACCGTTGAGGACGGCTTGAACCAGCGCACCGTCGTAATCGAATTCGATAGCGTCGAAGCCGCCATCGCCACATACGAAAGCCCCGCCTATCAGGCCGCGCTGAAGCTCCTAAAAGGCGCCGCCGAACGCGATATCCGCTTCCTGCCGGGCTTATCCTGACCGCGTCGTGGGAGCTCTAACCAGCGGAACAAAGCAATGAAGAAATCGAGTCGAGAAATTGCGCCGTTGCTGTGTCTTTTCCTATTGGTGGCGTGGTCCCTTTCGGCTCAAACGGCTTCGAAGGTGAACAACAAGCCTTGTTTGACCTTCGCCCAAGATTTTTATAACTGGTATGTCGCGAACGTCTTCGAAAATTTCAAAGCGACGAACCCTGAGATGCCGTGGCGTGAAGCGATGAAGTACAAAGGAGACCCATTTAGCACAGAGCTTTCTCGCGCATTGATCGAATCAGAAGCCGAGGCGAAAGCTGAAGGAGATCCGGTGCTCGATTTTGATCCAATTCTCGGCACTCAAGACCCTGCGGATCGTTATGTCGTGCGGAGCGTCAGTAAGAAGAATGGACACTGCTGGGCCCAAGTTTACGGCGTCTGGTCAAGAGACGCGTCCGGCCCGGGAAAGCAGCCGCAAGTCATAGCAGAACTCGCATTAACAGACGGACGCTGGGTGTTTGTGAACTTTCACTATCCGATTAGCACCAGTCCCGAAAGCGAGAATCTTCTGAGTATATTGCGGCACCGGTATCACCATTGACGTGGCGCGCGCCTCCCCCGGGTCCGCAAGGCTTTTCCCGTGGCCCACGCTTTTGCGTCGTGGTGCCTTGTACGGGAACCGCGCCGTTGCCTTTTAGGGGGTCGGAGCTTTAGCTCCGACATAAACCGCTCGCGCGAAGCGCGTACCTCTCTGCCGAAGGCCGCCGCGTAGGACGCACGTCCGCAGCGACACCCGCCTCACCCCTATTCGAAACGAAGCGCAACCATGGGATCCACGCGCACCGCACGGCGTGCGGGGAGAAACGCCGCAACCCCCGCGATAACCAACATCAGGCAAATCGCAACAACATAGCTCGGCGGATCAACTGGCTTCACTCCCCAGATCGCTCCCTGCATCATCCGCGCGGCCGCGAGACCGCCGGCCACTCCAAACGCCGCGCCGAGGCACACCACCCTCAGCATTTCACCGAGCAACATGCGGAACACGTCGCTTCGCTGTGCACCCAGCGCCATCCGTATGGCGATTTCGCGCGTTCTCTCCGAAGTCGTATGTGAGGTCACCCCGTAGACGCCCATCATCGCCAGCAGGCCAACGAACAAACCGAAAGCCGTCGCAATCAGCGCCATGGCACGATTTCGGTGAACCACGTTATTGATCGCGTCGCTCAGTGGCTGGCATTTCAAGACGATGCGGGAATCGATGGTTGCCGCTGCAATCTCGAGAGCCTTCGTCGTTCCCGCGAATGCACCGGCAGTTCGAATTTCGTAGAATCCGATCCCGGCGCACGAACTGCCGCATTGCGAAACCGGCCGGTACAGGATCGGAAGGGCGCTATCACCCGGTCGGCGCTCTTGCATATCTTTGGCGACCCCAACAACCTCGACCTCGTAGCCCTGCCCGCTCACCTTGCCGTCGTTTTCGCGAAATCTGAGCCCCACCGGATTCACTCCTCCAAAAAGCTGTTTGGCTAAATCTTCGCTGAGTATGGCCACTGGAAATGACGCCCCCGTGTCAGCGTCAGCAAAATCCCGGCCCGCCAATATTGGTGCGCGCCTGGTGCGGAAGAAATCAGAAGACACAAAGATGAGATAAGAACCAGATCGCCGTTCGGGCCCACCTCGTCCCGGGACCACCAGTTGCGAGAGGTACATTTTGGAAAAAATGCGGCTCCATGACGCGGACATCACACCAGGCACGGACCGAAATGCCGTCAGCAATTCCTCCCCGACCGCTGCCTCGCGCTCTGAGCCTTCGCGGGCGCCCGGCCAGCTTGCCTGCGCCGTGAGCACTCCCTTTGGATCGTAGCCGGGGTCCGCCGCCAGGAGCGCGTGCAATGTCCGCACCAGCAGGCCCGCGCTGATCAGCAGGCCCACGGACAGTGCAACCTGCACCACGACAAGCAGAGAATTCACGACCCGGTTTCTGGGCTTCCCGGCGTTCACGCCATTACGCATTGCCGAATACAGCGAAATGTTCGTGGCCCCAATCGCAGGCGCCAGCCCGAAGAGGAGTGCGCACGCCAAAGTGATGCCAACGGCAAACCCGGCCAGTCTCGCGTCCCACGACAAATCCAATAGGATTGGATCGTCCGGAAAAGAAAGCGCCCATATCAGTATTCGAGATCCCCAATGCGCGACCATGACCCCCGCCGCGACGCCGGCCACCGACAAGACGGTGCTTTCGGTCAGCAATTGCCGTACGAGGCGCCATCGAGTCGCGCCCAGGGCGAGCCGAGTGGCGATTTCGCGCCGCCGGTTTGCCGCACGCGCCAGCAGTAGGTTTCCCAGGTTCGTGCAGACGATGATCAGCGCCACCGCCGCCATCATCATCAGAAGCAGCACCATGTCCTGTTCTTGCATCCACGCGTCGGAAGTGCCGCTCGGCATGGGCTGCGCCGCGAGAGTTCCACCCGCCGCCGCTTGTCCCTTGCTTTCGTTTGGTCTTGGCGGCAGCGCTTTGAATATTTCCGGCGCCAGAACTCGCAACCCCGCATTCGCTTCGCTCACGCTCATTCCCGGCTTTAGCCTCGCGGCGAAGCTGAGCAGCGTGGCCGGATCGTCCAGCGACGGCGTCTGCCGCCCATAGAGCTCCGGATAATCCGCGTACGTTCTTTCTGCCTCGAGCGGCATGAAGATCTCAGGCACGCTGCCAATATCCACGCCGAAGAACGACCGAGGAGCGACTCCGACGATCGCGAATTCGTTTCCGTCTACGCGAATCGTGCTACCTACTGCCTGTTGCGAGCCATAGAGCCGCCGCCACAACCCGTAACTTAGGACGCAAACCGGAGGCGCGCCTGGCCGGTCGTCCGAAGATTCGAGGACTCGGCCTAAAGCGGCGGAGACGCCAAGTGTCGAGAAATAATCACCCGAGACATAGACGCCCCATACGTCCTGCCGTCCCTGTGGGCCCCCGACGACGAAACGAGTGTCGAAGTAGTTGTAAGCGAGAACGCTCGAAAAAATCTCTTGCCGGTCCCGAAAGAGCTTCCACTCCGCGTAGGTGTGCAGGTTTCCCAACTCGCCCCGGACCAGCTCAACCAGCTGATTCGGTTGCCGAACAGGCAGCGGCCGGATCGCCAGCGCGTAAATCACGGAAAAGATCGCAATCGTCGCGCCCATCCCCAACGCCAGGCACAGAACGGCAACCGCCGTAAGCCCCGCGCTCGCCCTCATCATGCGCAGCGCATAGCGAATGTCCCCCGATACCGACTGAAACAATCGCGTTGCCATCGTGGCCCTCCCGCTTCCCCGAGGCTGTCTCTTTGCGCCTGATCATACGCCCCTGCGGTAGCCACACAGCCAACACGCAGCCGCCCGGGCACGTAACTCTACATAGGGGGCAGTCTGTTCGCTCTCCTCTAACTAGCCCGGGAGGAGCGGTTGGCCTCCTGTCAACCTGCCGGTGGCAAATTCTTTCCTATTGACTTTTGTTTACGAGTATGCTAACATGCCTTGTTTTTACTTCAGGTGTCCCGGGTGACACCTTGGGGAGGCCCCGTGGGCAGCGGCGGCGAATCGAGGGTCTAATCGCAACAGTCCAGAATTAGAAATCGAGCTAACTCGATGAAAACAAAGCACAAACAGATTCCTAATCGCAACAAAACGACGGGTCCGCCGAATCTCCCATTTTGCAGTGGCTCCGTTCCAACCTCCAATCTCGAACCTCGAACCTCCAATTTCCTAATCGCCAAACGGGGAATTAGAACTGCCGCTAACCCGGCGCTTTTCAATAACTTACAATTTTCTAATCGCCCAAAAACACGATTTTCTCGCCGCCTTTTAGCGGGTCGGACCCTCCGCAACTTTTCCGTCCCGGTCCCACCCGGAAGCTCCCACATGACCCCTCCCGATCCATCGCGTGTTTTAACCCCTAAAGCGAAACTTCAGCGAACCTTAATCTACGGTAACGGGATTAATTTCTCCCGTAAGTTGTTGAAAACAAAGGACCGGCACCATGCTTAATCTACGGTTGCCGGGGCTGCTCGCTTCCCGAAGCGATTCCCTCTGCCCCTCGTCGATCCCGGCTCTCCTCCTCGGCTTAAAGCCTCTGCCGCCCACTATGGCTGCGCGATCACTCGATCGAGACCGGTCCTTGCCTCCGTGCCTCCCTTGCTTCCTTGCCTCCACCGTCTTTTCGAATCGCGAAAAATCCCGCCCTTCCTCAATTCCCATTGAGACCTCCCCGCGACTCTTCTATAATCGGTGGTTTCGGAACGTACTCAGAGGCTCCCTAGAGGCATCTAGAGATATATAGCTATGTTGAAAAGCATTCAGCAGCGCGACCTCGACCGCAATCGTTGGATCAAGATTGCCATGACGGTCATCCTTGTCCTCATCTGCGTCAGTATGGTCATCACCCTGATCCCCGGACTCTTCGGCGGACCTGCTCTCAGCAGTAATCCCGATTCGGTCGCCACCGTCGCCGGCCAGGACGTCACCGCCGTCGCAATTCAGCAGCAACTCAATCAGATGAGCCGCGGGCAGACCATCCCGTCGATGATGCGCGGCCTTTATACCAAGCAGGTCTTCGATCAGATGGTCTTTCAGGCCGCGCTCGAATATGAAGCGCAGCGCCTCTCCATGCAGGTCACGCCGGAAGAAATCCGCGACCGCGTCCAGGAAATTCTGCCCACTGCCTTTTCCGGCAATCGGTTGCTCATGGACGATTACGTCCAGCAGGTGCAGCGCGCCGGAATGTCCGTCCCCGAATTTGAAACCGCCCTTCGCCAGGGTCTCCTGGCCGAGAAATTCGAGCACCTCATCACCGACGGCATCACCGTCACTCCTGCCGAGATCGACCAGGAATTCCGCCGTCGCAACGAAAAGATCGCCATTCAATATGCTCTCATCAAGCCCGTGGATATCGCCTCCACCATTCATCCCACGGACGATCAGCTCGCTGCCTACTTCAAGACCAACATGGGCAAGTATCAGATTCCCGAGAAGCGCTCCGCCCAGTACGTCCTTCTCGATGTCTCGAAGCTCCGCGCCCAGATCCACGTCGGCGACGACGTGCTCCGCGCCTACTACAACGACCACCTTGACGACTATAAGGTCCAGAACGGCGCCCACATCGAGCAGATTCTCTTCAAGACGCTCAGCAAGACCGACGCGGAAGTCGCTGAGCTCACCAAGAAAGCCGACGACATCGTCAAGCAAGCTCGCCACGGCGCCAATTTCGAGGATCTCGCCAAGAAATACTCCGAGGACGACCAGACCAAGGCCAAGGGCGGCGACCGCGGCTGGATTGGCGAAGGACAAACGGCCCCGCAGGTCGAACAGGCTGCCTTTAGCCTGCCCAAAGGCTCCGTCTCCGATGTCATCAAGACCACCTACGGCCTCGTAATCATCAAGGTCGTCGACCGCCAGTCCGCCCATACCAAGCCCTTTGAGGAGGTTCGCGACTCGATCCTTCCCGTGGTCCTCGACCAGCAGGTCAGCACTCAGGCGAACAACATCGCGAACGATATGGCCTCGGCGGTCCGCCAGTCCGACCGCCAGCCCATCTCCGACATTGCCCGAAAGTTCAATCTCGAAGTCCAGACCGCCCCTCCGGTTGCGATCACTGACCTCGCCGTCGGTCCGCTCGGCAATTCGCCCGACGTCCGCCAGGCCCTTTTCCAATTGCAGCCCGGCGAACTCAGCTCGCCCATACGGACGGACGCCGGCTACGTCATCGTCACCCCCAAGGAAGTTCTACCGGCCCATCAGGCGAGCTTGGCGGAGGTCCACGACAAAGTTCTCGCCGACTACCAGCAGGAGAAGTCGGTCGAAATGGCCCGCGCCAAGGCCGATGAGCTCGCCAAGCAAGCGCAGAGCGGCGGGCCCTTCGACAAAGCTGCCAAATCGCTCGGGCTCGAAGTCAAAACCGCCGAACCCTTCTCGCGTACCGGCTCCGTGCCCGATATCGGCTCCGCCAGCCAGCTCGATTCCGCCTTCACCATGAAGGTCGACCAGGTCTCCGCCCCCAAAATGGTCGGCGGCAACTGGCTCGTCTACCGTGTCACGTCTCACGAATCCGCGAATATCGACGATCTCGCGAAACAGAAGCAGGATATCGAGCAGCAGCTCCTTCAATCGAAGCAGGGAGCCGCCTTTGCGGCCTTCAAAACCGCTCTCAAGGACCGGATGAAGCAGGAAGGCAAGCTCACCATCAATCAGGAAGCACTCAATCGCCTCACTCAGTCGCAATGATCGTAAGTAGCTGAAAATAAAGGCTTTATTTGTGTCGAAGCTGCCCCTTGCCGAACTTTGGCCGCTTCGCTACAATTCTTCCATCCGCAGCGTGCCCCGTTCGCCAGCGGGCAGGCCCCGAAACACCGGCGACGCCGCCAGGACCAAGTACGATGCAGCGCCTTCCCGGCCTAACAGCGTGTCGCGAAGTTGACTGACTCTGAGGAGATTCTTATGCCGGCAAACAGCTCGAAGAAGAAGATCGGTATGCTCTCCGGCCGCCGCCGGGCGGCTGCGGCGGTGTCCTTTGACGTCATCCCTGGCCGGAAACCCCGCTCCCACTCTGGCGAGAACCACTATCGCTGCGCCATCGAGAAGAACCAGAACGGGAAATATAACGTCCGCATCCGCGTCCGCTTTGCCAGCGGCGGCTCGGACGCCTGGGCTTTGCCGGTATATTTCATGGCTTCGTCATTCAACGGCGCGATGAAGAAGCTCGAGGAATCGCTGCAAGCCCTTCAAAAGAATGAAGAAAAGCTCCGGTTCTGGGCTGTGGAGCGCTCGGACGACCCGAATCTGGCGGGCGATCTTCTCCGCGAATTCGGTCTCTGGCTTGACCGCCGCCGCGAGTTCCCCCGGAAGGTGGCTGACCTGGCCCTGCTCCGCGAGCGCCCGGTTCCGGCGGCAGTGTTGGCGCCGCTGCGCCGCGTTTTGGCCGATGCCGTCACCCAGGAACGCGTTCAGGTCGCCGCGGGCGACTGAGCGGTTTCACTTCCCACGAATCAGGATTTCGCCGTGGGTCACCACGGCGTCGTTCAGCGACAACCGGTACTTGTAGGCCCCAGGGTTTACGCCTGCCCGGGGCGTCCCGCTTTGAAGCCTGACGCCCGGTGGCGCCTGAAAAACATTCGAGGAAAACGGGCACCGCTGCGGATCGAACTCGATCTTGAGGTTGCCGGCATTCGAGAACCAAGTCACCTGCTCACCGGCCTCGAGGGCGACGACTTCCGGAATCACACCCACCATCACCATTTTTTCAGCCACGCGATTTGCCTTCCGAAATTCTCGAGCGGATACTGCGGCGCCGCCGCCGCGCGAAGCGAAAACCATAGCACAGTCCTGCGCGGTTTGACGATTCCGGCGGCCCGTTCCGCGCGCGCGATCTTCCATGGCTGGCGCGGACAACAGCTAGAACTCGTCGTCTTCCTGCTTCTTCAGCTTCGTGATCTTGAGCGCGATGCGGAAATCGCGCGACCGCGCTTCGCTCAAAATCGCTCGGCGCGACTCGGCCGGCAGCTCCGAGGGCCCCATCACGCCCGCCGAGTCCCGCGGAAAATACCGCACGAACAGCGCAGCCAGGTGCGCGGTGGCATACGAAATCGGCGTCGAGACCGAGCCGCTTTGGCGGATCTGGTAGAGCGTCGGAAAACTCGCGTCCCAGCGCACCAGCAAAGGTTCCTCCCCTTTCATCCCCCGTACGATCACGGCCGCAGCGAACCGCGCGTTTTCGAGAATGCCTTTGCGGATCAGTTTGGCCACTTGCCGCGGAGTCGGAGTGGTGGGAAACCGCTTGCGGACGAGTCCCTGCGAACGGTTGAGCCGTCCCTGACGATACCAACGATAAAGGCGCTCGAAGTCGTTGCCGCCGATTTTCGCATCCACATCGCGAACGTTCACCACGTACGGCAGCATGCACACTTCATCCTGGGCCGCGAGATAGACAGGCGTTTCGCCGATGGGCTGTGGGAATCGGAACTTTTCGCGCTCGGCGAACCGCTTTGCGAGAAAAAAACGCCCGGCGCGATAGACGCGCGGCCGCGAAATCGCTTCGTCGTAGGCGCCGTCAGCTGACCACGTTGAGACGGGATCCTTGCTCTCCGTACTCTCAAAGAGCCGGATTTGAATGGACTCGACGGAATCGAGCAGCTCCGCGCCACGCTTCGCGAGGAGGTTCGTCAAGCCGGGTGCCGCGCCGGTGCAAATCAAGGCAGCGCGATTCTTCGCCACGAAGCGCTTGTGGAAGCGATACTGTTCGGGCTTGAAGAGGTGCCGCGTGAGGTGCGCGTTCAAGTCCATGTAATGCGCGCGAAGGCGCAGGGCCGCGCGCAGGATGATCTGGTTGAATACAGCGGGAGACGCGTTGACCAGCAGATTGCAGCCCCGCCCGGCTCGGACGATGGACCATACGTTGCGGGCGTTCGCCTCGACGACTTCGATCCCGCTTTTCTTTCCCAGGAAGCGCCGCGCGCGTTCGACGTCGCGGTCGCCGCACCACACGGTGTGGCCCTGCCGCACCAGCAAGTGTGCGAGCAACGAGCCAGTGCCGCCGGCGCCGAGAACAAAGATCCGCATCGGCTCGAAACTCTACCACATCCGTTCTCAGTCGGAGGAACGGCGGCGAAGGGATGTGCAGTAGCAGGTCAGTTTCCGCGTTGCCGACTACTCACCGCGAAACGATTTGGCGACTCAGGACATCTTTCACGATCCTTCCGTCCTTCACCACAAACGCGAGATGTTGGAGAATTGCGATGTCAGTGAGTGGGTCGCCTTCTACCGCGATCACGTCCGCGTATTTCCCCCACTTCGGCGGAGCCGACGTCATCCTGCCAACCCACCGCCAATGCTATAATCCGCGCCGCCAAGGCGTCATCCCGTGAGCATACTCGCCCGCAAGCTGCGCGCCACCGACTACTTCACACTGGGATGGGGCACCATGGTCGGCGTCGGGTGGCTGGTGGTAATGGACGACTGGCTCCTGCGCGGCGGCGCCCTGGGCACCGTCCTCGGATTCGTGATCGGCGGCGCGATCCTGCTTCCCGTCGGATGGGTTTATGGGAAGCTCGTCATCGCTATGCCCGATGCCGCGGGAGAAATCGCCTACACGTCCGCCGTATTCCCACAGACCGTCAGCTTCGCTATCGGCTGGATGATGACTCTCGCCTACTTCATCGTTTGCCCGTGGGAAGCGGTTGCGGTGGGTCGCATCGCAGCCTATATTCTGCCCGGCCTCGACTCGGTCGAACTCTATCGCGTTGCGGGACGTCCAGTGTATCTACCGCATCTCGCTGTAGGACTGGCGCTGACGGCTCTTCTCACAATCCTGAACTACCGCGGTGTGCGCCTCAGTGCCGTGTTTCAGAACTGGACCAGCTTCGGCACCCTCGCCCTGTTCGTGATCTTCGTAGCGTTAGGCGTCAGCCGCGGCTCTCCGCGGAATTTCCCTCCGCTTTTCACCCGCGCACCGTTTATTTCTATTCTGCTGGTGATCCAGATTGTTCCTTATTTCATGACCGGCTTCGAGTCAGTAGGCAAGGCTGCTGAGGAAGCCAGCCCGGACTTCCGTGCCCGCGGGTTCTATCGCGCAATCTGGATGGCGATCTTCATTGGAATTCTTTTTTATGCCAGCATCGTGGCCGCTGTGGGATTCGTCGCACCGTGGCATCAGTTGACCGGCGAGAAATTCATGACTGCCGTAGCCTTTCAGCACGCCCTTGGCTCGCGCTGGATCGTCAACATCATTCTCGCCGCTGCGCTGCTCTCCCTTTTCAAATGCTTCAACGGAAACTTCGTAGCCGCCAGCCGCTTGTTCTTCGCGCTGGGACGCCGCGGCATGGTGCACCCAGCCGCCGGGACAGTTCACAATCGATTTCAGACTCCCTCCATCGCGGTCCTTTGCGTGGGAATTGCAACAGCGGTTTGCATGCTGCTGGGAGATGCGATTCTAGTTCCCATCACCGAGGTAGGATCGGTCGCTTGTGCAATTGGCTGGGCAGCCGCCTGCGCCTCGTGCCTCGCGCTGGCGCGTTCCCGGCGGGGAGTCA
Source organism: Candidatus Limnocylindrales bacterium (assembly GCA_035501415.1). Classification (GTDB taxonomy): domain Bacteria; phylum Acidobacteriota; class Terriglobia; order Acidiferrales; family UBA7541; genus Palsa-295. Next base: position 511,718 of record DATJWH010000028.1, read on the forward strand.
TCACGCTTTCAATTCCCGAATTCGCCCTAGCGGCGTTCGGCCTCCTGGTCGCGACGGCGATGGCGTTGATGAAGCTGATCCCGCAAACCCCCGGGCACTTCACGGTCTACGAGTGGATTGCCTTGGGATGTTGGATTTTATTGGGAGTAATTGCGTCGCGAACGAAGCGTAGCGCCGCCATTGCGGCGATGTTGTGAGGGGTTATGAATTTTCGCAACCGTTATCTGATGGCTGCTATCCGAATATTGCTAGGCCTGATCATGCTTGCAAGCGGCATTAGCGGCCTGCTGATGGGCAACTCAACGCAAGGCGTACCGGCGAAGATGGTCGCCTTCACACAAGTTTTTTGGGCTTCGGGCATTTTCCAGATGGTGAAGGTTACTGAGGTCGTTGCAGGGTTCATGCTGCTGGTTGGGATCTTCCCAGCGTTAGCGACATTATTCCTTGCGCCCGATGTTGTGGGAATTGTTATAGTCAACGCCCGGTTGATGCCCTCATTCTTATGGCTTGGTGCGGTTGTCTTTGTGCTGAACGCCTATTGGGGGTACGCCTACTGGGACAGGTACAAAGCAATTTTCTCCCGGAATTGATCGGGAAAAGCAGACCATTGGGACGAGTTATTTTGCTCTCGGACCTGATGTTGCCGAGCAGTGGTAGTCCATCGGTGTCGCCGTTGATACCAGCAACTGCGGGGCAATCTCCTGGTAAGTCGGCTTCTGTGAGTGGGTCTCAGAAACACCGGATCAGGGGCAACTCGGAAAATGACCTACTACGGGATGTGCTTTCGGCTTTCCCTGCCGTGGACGCAGGCGTAGAATCGAGTTGATTTCTCCGACCCTCGAGACCTAAAGGACAGAAAACCCAAGGCTCGGGGGCGATGCTCGCCAAAAGGCGAGCTGAGGGTTCGGGCGGAAACACCCGGGCCTCCCGTGTTCGGAAAGGAGACCGCCAGGGATTCGCGGAAGCGGATCTGACATGGTGTTGTCGCCCAATTCCGAAGCGTGAATTGGGCGTTTTCGTTTTTGGGCCAAAAGGAATGCCACTGATCGACAAATTCGGCAGGCCAATCACGGACCTCCGCGTCTCCGTGACCGACCGGTGCAACTTCCGGTGCGTCTATTGCCGCTCGGCCGATCCGGAGAACCACATGGCGCACGAGGAGCTGCTGGATTGGGAGGAGTATCTGCGGATCGTCCGGATTCTGGTGGGAATGGGAATCCGCAAGGTGCGGGTCACAGGAGGCGAGCCGCTGGTTCGTCCCGGCGTGGAAAGCTTCATCGGCCGGCTAAAGATGCTCGGCGTGGGCGACCTTTCGATGACGACGAACGGCCACCTGCTGGCGGAGCGCTGCAGCACGCTGATCGCGGCCGGCCTGGACCGCATCAATATCAGCCTGGATTCGCTGGATCGCGCGAAATTCGAGCGTATCACGCGCACGAAGACCTTCGACCAGGTGATGGCGGGAATCGACGCGGCGCAGAATTCGGTGCTGCGTCCGGTGAAGGTGAACGCGGTGCTGGTTCGCGGATTCAACGACGACGAGGTGGAGGCATTCGCGGAATTTGCGCGCGAGCGCGACCTGATCATGCGCTTCATCGAATTCATGCCGCTGGACGCCGACCGCGCCTGGACGCGCGACGCGATGGTTCCCGCGGCGGAAGTGCACCGGCGCATTTCGGCGCGCTGGCCTCTGGTGCAGATCGTCCACGAGCGCAGCGAGACGGCTCGAAAGTACCGCTTCGCGGACGGCCGCGGCGAGATCGGACTGGTTGCTCCGGTGACGCAGCCCTTCTGCGGATTCTGCTCGCGCATCCGGCTTACGGCGGACGGAAAGTTGCGCACGTGCCTTTTCAGCAAGGACGACCACGACTTGAAGTTCATGCTTCGCGGGGGCGCCACGGACCGCGAAATCGGCGACCAGATTCAGGCAATCGTGGCACAAAAAGAAAAGGGGCATCGCATCAACGAACCGGGGTTCGTGCCGCCTTCGCGTACCATGGTATATATCGGCGGATGAACACGGCAGGCTTGGGAGCAGCCGACGATGGCCGACGAAGAACAAGACAAACTCTTTTCGCTGACGGAAGCGGAGCGCCTGCGCGCGCAGCTCGAGCCCGTGCTGATCGAAGCGATGGAGGCCCGCCGCAAAATGGCCGAGGTGGAGGAAAGGCTCGCGAAACTCGCGGAAAGAATTTCGCGCGCGGGCGGCATGCAGGTGCCCTACGAGAAAGCGGCGAAATGGCGGATCGAGCGGAATCAACTGGAGGAATCGGTTCGCGACGCGCTCGAGAGGATTCACGCCACCGGGTGCCTGGTGAAGGATCTCGACGTGGGGCTGCTCGATTTTCCGTCGCGCATCGATAACAAGGACGTTTACCTCTGCTGGAGGCTCGGCGAGGATCGCATCCGCTTCTACCACGCGCAGGACGAAGGTTTTGCTGGGCGCAAGCCGCTCGACCCGCGCGACACCGATTACCACCATCCCATCCAGTGACGCAAAATCCTGAAAACCGGTTGAAGGATTCCGCGAGCCCGTATCTGCGCTCGGCGGCGCACCAACCCGTCGACTGGCACGAATGGGGCGCGGAAGCCTTCGAAAAGGCGCGCACGGAATCGAAACCGATCCTGCTGGACGTGGGCGCGGTGTGGTGCCACTGGTGCCATGTGATCGACCGCGAGAGCTACGAAAATCCAGAGATTGCGGCCATCATCAACAAGTTTTATGTGCCGGTGAAGGTGGACCGCGACGAGCGGCCCGATGTGGATTCGCGATACCAGTCGGCCGTGAGCGCGATTTCCGGCCAGGGCGGCTGGCCTCTCACGGCGTTCCTTACGCCGGAAGGCAAACCGTTTTTCGGCGGAACGTATTTCCCACCGGACGATGCGATGGGCCGGCCGGGATTCCGGCGAATTCTGCTGACGATCGCGGAGGCGTTTCATTCGCGCCGAGGCGATGTCGACAGTTCCGCAAAGGCGCTGGAGGACGCGGTCGCGAAGGCGGAAGTGTTTCACGGCGCGCGCGCAGATTTGGACCGCGGGATCGGGGACGGGATTATCGAGTCGGCGCTGCAAATGTTCGATGACACCCACGGCGGATTTGGAAACGCGCCGAAGTTCCCTCATTCGAGCACGGTAGACCTGTTGCTCGAGCGCTACCAGGCGACGCGGGATCCCAAGCTGCTGCACGTGGCAGAGCGCACGCTGGAAGGCATGGCGCTTGGCGGCGTTTACGACCAGCTTGGCGGAGGATTTCACCGCTATTCCGTAGACGAGCGCTGGTGCGTGCCGCACTTCGAGAAGATGACGTACGACAATTCCGAATTGCTGCGGAATTTCCTGCATGGATATCAAACGACGCGTAATCCGCTATTCCGCGAGACGGCGGAGGGAATCATCGCGTGGGTCACGGAGGTGCTGTCGGACCAGGAGCACGGTGGATTTTACGCCAGCCAGGACGCAGACCAGACGCTGGAAGATGACGGCGATTATTTCACGTGGGCCGTGGATGAGGTTCGCGCGGCCCTTTCGGCGCAGGAATCGCAGGTCATCGAGCTGTACTACGACGTGAAGCCGCACGGCGAAATGCATCACAACCCGGCGAAGAACGTTTTGTGGGTCGCGGCCACGGTGGAGGACCTCGCGAAGAAAATCGGAAGCGACGAGGCGGGCGCGCGGCTCTTGCTGGCGCGTGCCAAAGGGAAATTGATCGCCGCGCGGCGCGAGCGGCAGCCGACGCCTGCCGTGGACGACACGCTGTATGTGGGCTGGAACGCGATGTTTGTGTCGGCGTATCTCGAGACGGCGCGTGTGCTTGGGCGCGGAGATTGCAGGGATTTCGCGCTGAAGACGCTCGACCGGATTCTGCGCGAGGCGTGGGATGAATCAAAGGGATTTTTGCATCGCGTGGGCGGGCCGCGGCTGGAAGGTTCGCTCGACGACCAGGTATTCGCGGCGGCGGCGCTGCTGGATGCGTACGAGGCGACGCTCGACCGGCGCTATTTCGAAATTGCGGAGCGGTGCGTCCGGCTGATGGTGGAGCGATTCGGCGATGCGGAGGGCGGCGGATTCTTCGATCGCGCGAAGGACGCGGCTCCGATGGGCGGCCTCGAAGTGCGGCGCAAGCCGCTGCAAGATTCGCCGACGCCGGGCGCAAATTCAGCGGCGGCCATCGTGCTGGACCGGATGCATGCGTTCACGGGTGAGCGGCTGTACCGCGACTGGGCGGAAAAGACGCTTGAGGCGTTTGCCGGGCGCGTGCCGCAGTACGGAATTTTCGCGGGGACGTTTGGATTGGCAGCTCTGCTGCACGAGCGCGGCGTGATGCAGGTGGCCGTGCTCGGCGCAGCGAGCGACGCGAAAGCCGCAGAATTGGAGCGCGCGGCGAATGAGATCTACCGCTTCGGCAAATCAGTGCTGCGCGTGACGCCGGAAAAAATTGCGAGCGCATCGCTCGCGCCAGCGTTGCGCGAGACGCTGCCGCATTTGGATGCGACGAAGGCGCAGGCGCTGGTCTGCGTCGAGACGACGTGCTACCCGCCCGCGACGGAGACTGAGAAGCTATCCGCAGTCATTCTTGAGTCCGGCGTTCGGGCAACGGGCGGAGCCACGGGCTGATCGCCCGAGATTTCCGGCCCGTCGCCACACGCCGCTGTTACCACCGTTTTTATCGCCTTTGACCAAATCGAAAGACAATCGCAGCAGAGAGCCGCACGCAGTTCGCGTTTGAACCGTTTGAGCGGAGCAGGACGTAATCCACCTGCGGACGCAACGCGAGCGGACCGGACAGGTGAACATCGACTCCGCCCCCGAGGCTAACCGCAAACGAATTGGTGCTCGCCGAAGCGCCTCCGTAGCTGCCGGTGACATGTGCGCCGCCGAGAAGCACCTGCCCGAACGGAGTGTAGCTTTCTGAGGAGCGATAGGAGAGGCGCGGACCAAACATGTACGTCAACGTATTGAGGTCAACCCCGCTCGGCGAAGAATGATAGCCGCCGAAGTCGCCGACGATGCCGAGCCAATCGCTGGCGTTGTAGGCGAACGAGCCGCTGGCTCCGTTTTGATTGGTGCCGCCGCTTCCACCGAGACGAAAATACGAGTATCCGACGGAGACATCGGCCGCGGGCGCTTCCTGAGCGCGCGCAGCGATCGGAAGCATTGAAAGCAACAGCACGAGCCACAAGGCTTTCTTCATGGTTTTGCCCTCACAGTTTGGGACGGGCTGGAACCGGTATCCCAAGATTTGGCGATTCGTGTCCTTCCACTGTGACATAGGCAGCGTGAACGGCGAAATCAACTGCAACCTATCGTATCCTTTTTGGTACTCCCGGTGCGCGGCGGCGAGGGGAGCGATTGAACTGGAGCCGGCACGCGACGGCAGACGAATGGGATGTGAGGGGCGTTGGTTGCTGGGGCTCGATGCCGGTGCGATAATGACTGCGTCCCGCGAGAGATTTGCAGAAAGAAGGCGGGATGGCGGGCTGAACGGGGGATGTCATGGCTCTGAGGGACGCATGGATTGAGAAGCGCGCGGCGGCAATGAACGGCGGCGCGCGGAATTTTTCGCAGATGCACTTCGCGCGGCGCGGCGTGATTACCGAAGAGATGGAGTACGTGGCGAAGCGCGAGAAGCTCGCGCCGGAAACGGTGCGCGACGAAGTGGCGCGCGGGCGCGGCATCATTCCCTCCAACATCCACCACCGGAACCTGGAGCCGATGGGAATCGGTGTGGCGTTCAAGTGCAAGATCAACGCGAATATCGGAAATTCCGCGACGACTTCGAATGTCGGAGACGAGCTCGAGAAGCTGCACCGCGCGGTGCACTACGGGTCGGACACGGTGATGGACCTTTCGACGGGCGGTGATATTCCATCGATCCGTAAGGCGATCATCGACGCGTCGCCCGTGCCGATCGGCACGGTGCCGATTTACGAAGCGATCTCGCGCGTGCGGCGAGCGGAGGATTTGAACATCGGCGTGATGCTGGAAGTGATCGAGGAGCAGGCGGAGCAGGGCGTCGACTACATGACGATTCACGCCGGTGTGCTGCGCGAATTCGTGCCGCTGGTACGGAACCGGATCACGGGAATCGTGAGCCGGGGAGGCGCGCTGCTGGCGCAGTGGATGAGCTTCCACAAAAAGGAGAATTTCCTCTACGAGAATTTCGAGGCGATCTGCAAGATCTTCCAGAAGCACGACGTGAGCTTTTCGCTGGGCGACGGGCTGCGTCCGGGATGCCTGGCGGACGCGAGCGATGAAGCGCAGTTCGGCGAGCTGCGCGTGCTGGGCGAGCTGACGAAGAAGGCGTGGGAGTACGACGTGCAGGTGATGATCGAGGGGCCGGGGCACATCCCGATGGACCAGATCAAGCTGCAAGTGGATAAGGAAATGGAGCTGTGCCACGAGGCGCCGTTCTACACGCTGGGGCCGCTGGTGACGGACATCGCGCCGGGATACGACCACATCACGAGCGCGATCGGCGCGGCGATGATCGGATGGCACGGCGCGTCGATGCTGTGCTACGTGACGCCGAAGGAGCACCTGGGGCTGCCAAACGCGGACGACGTGCGGCAGGGAGTGATCGCCTACAAGATCGCGGCGCACGCGGCGGATGTGGCGCGGCACCGTCCGGGAGCGCGGGACCGTGACGACGCGCTGAGCTACGCGCGATTTCTTTTCGACTGGAACAAGCAGTTCGAGCTGTCGCTCGATCCCGAAACGGCGCGGGCGATGCATGATGAGACGCTGCCGGATGATTTTTACAAGGAAGCGAAATTCTGTTCGATGTGCGGGCCGAAGTTCTGCTCGATGAACGCGACGCAGATCGCGGAAGCGTATGCGGGGCAGACGCAGGAAGACCGGCAGCAGAGGTTCACGCAACTGCTCGCGAAAGTCGAGACAGCGGCCGGCGCGGAACAAAATAGCGGAAGGAATCGTAGTTCGATATAGAAGAGGACGGCGGGCAGAGGCTCGCCGGATGGTGCGCACATGATCCTGATGGTTGCTGCAACAGCGCTGTATTTCTTGCCGTCGATTGTGGCTCACAACAAGCGCGACTTCGCGGGGATTTTCCTGGTGAACCTGCTGTTCGGCTGGACGGTGATCGGCTGGATTATCGCGCTGATCTGGGCGTGCGCGGCGGAGGTGAAGCCGCACGTGCTAGTGGTGGCGGGGCCGGGCGGCGCCCGGTACTGCTGCCGTTGTGGGACGGTCGGCATGGCCGGCGCGCAGTTCTGCGGAACGTGCGGAGCGCGGCTCTGAGATGATTCTGACCCTTCCCACGGTGCGGTAATGGCGGAGACCCAGCGGCCCGAACCCGGCGAAGCGCTTCGCGAAGAATTCAACCGCTGGGCGGAAGCCGGGCGCGGCGAGGGCATGGAGGAGGATCACTGGCCCATCACCAAGCCCGTGCTGGAGATGATGGAGATCGCCCGCGACGAGAACGTGATCGACGTGGGCTGCGGGGCGGGCTGGCTTTCGCGGATTCTGGCGCGAGGCGTGGGGGATGGCCGCGTCGTGGGGATGGATATTTCGGATGAGATGATCCATCACGCGCGGTCGGCGAGCGTCGAATTCGAGAACCTGGTCTTCGTGGTCGGCGAAGTGAGCGAGATCCCGTGGGAATCGAATTTTTTCTCGAAGGGGATTTCGGTGGAGTCGGCGTACTACTGGCCCGAGCCGCTGCGCGGGCTGCGAGAGATTTACCGAGTGCTGCGCGAGGGCGGCTCGGCGTGGATCCTGATCAACTACTACCTCGATAATCCGTACTGCCACCAGTGGGGACAACTGCTGAAAATCCCGACGTATCTGCTGTCCGCGGAGGACTGGGCGGCGCTGTTTCGCGACGCGGGATTTACGGGCGTGGCGCATCAGCGAGTCTCGGACCCGACGCCAAACCCGGAGGTGTACACCGGGAAGTGGTTCCGGGATGCCAAGGAACTGGCGGACTTCCGGCGCGAGGGAGCGTTGCTGGTCCACGGGACGAAGTAGGTAGGGACAGCAAGGGAACCAAGAACAAAAGGGCCGGCGGCATGGTGTCTCTTAAGTTCACGTCAGCAAAGGGGTGACCATGGCTTCTGCCATCGCGCCGGCTCGGTCTGAACCGGCGAAGCCTCATAGCCGTTTCCTCTCCGGCCCTGCAATAGTCCTTTACCTGGCGGTCGCAAAGCTTCTGCTCCATCTGCTTACCGCCACACGTTACGGTATCTTCCGCGACGAGATGTATTACCTGGCGTGCTCTCAGCACCTCGCTTGGGGCTACGTTGACCATCCGCCGATGAACGTGTTCATCGCCTGGATCGCCCGGCATGCGTTCGGCGATTCCCTGCTGGGGCTGCGTTTGCTGCCGGCCATCGCGGGAGCGGCGCTCGTTTGGATGACCGGACAGTTGGCGCGGGAAATGGGCGGGGGCCGCTTTGCCCAAGCGCTGGCCGCGCTGGCCGTGATCCCGGTTCCGATCTACCTCATCCTTCAACACTGGCTGACCATGAACGCCTTTGAGCCGCTTCTCTGGATGGGCTGCCTGTGGTGCGTGGTGCGGGCGATCAACCGCAGCGAGCCCCGATACTGGTTCTGGTTCGGCACGCTCACCGGCATTGGGCTTGAGACCAAGTACTCCATCGCTTTTCTGGTGTTCGGCGTACTCGTCGGAATCCTTCTTGGTCCTGAGCGTCGTTTTCTCAAGAGCGGCTGGTTGTGGTTGGGGATGCTGGTGGCTGCGATCATTGCCCTTCCCAACTTCGTATGGCAACTTCAGCGCGATTTTCCTTTCCTACAACTCCTGCACAACATCCGCATGGGCAATCGAGACATCGTTCGGGGACCCCTGAGCTTCCTCGCGGACCAGGCGGCCATCATGAATCCGATCCTTTTGCCGCTCTGGGCGGGAGGATTGCTCTGGCTCTTTTGGGGGCGCAAAGGACGCCGGTATCGCTCGCTCGGCTGGGCCAGCGTGGTGGTGGTGTCGATGTTCATTGTTTTGAGGGGCAAGAACTATTACGTTGCGCCGATCTATCCCGTGCTCTTTGCCGCGGGCGCAGTGGGGTTTGAGCAGATCACGAGCCGCCGGTTCGCCTGGAGCCGGGCCGCGTACGTCGCGGCCATCGTAGCCGTTGGCGCCCTGCTGATACCGATTTCCTGTCCGATCCTTTCGCCAGAGAGCTATCTCCGCTACCAAGCGTCACTCCACATTCCACCGGTTGTGGCGGAGCGTCAGAACAACGGTCCTCTGCCGCAATACTTCGCCGACGAGTTCGGCTGGGAGAACATGGTGCAGCAGGTCGCGCGCGTCTATAACGGCCTGTCGCCGGAGGAGCGCGCACGAGCAGCCATCTTTTGCAACAGCTGGGGCGAAGCAGCGGCCGTCGATTTCTACGGGCCAAGGTATGCTCTCCCGCGCGCGATCAGCCAGCACAACAACTACTGGTATTGGGGCCCTCGCGACTACACAGGTGACATCGTAATCGTACTAGGGAGCGATGGCCGGGGCGACCGGGAGCACTTCCAGAGTGTGGAAGCCGCCGGGCAGGTCGAGGACCTCTACTCGCGGCGTGACGAGCATTTCACAATATGGCTTTGCCGTGGGCTGAATCAGAATCTGCAGGACCTCTGGCCGAAATTGAAGAAGTTCAATTGAGCTGAGTGTTTCAAAGAAAAGCTCTTGCGTTCAGTAGCTCTGCGCCTTGCCGTGCGCATTTCGCGAATCGAAGAACTCCCACTCGACGATATGGGCCCGTTCCAACTGCAGGTCACCTTGGAACATTGGCGTCTGCGCGGGTTCGTTGACTCCATGCTGGCGGGGGTCATACCATTGCGCGCAGCCGCAAGCTCAGCCGGCTCATGAAGCCACCTCTGCCAGATAACGAAAGCGCACGTCTCGAAGCGCTCCGGCGCTACGCCATCCTCGATACCCTTCCGGAACAGGAATTCGACGATCTGTCGCGGCTCGCCGCCCTGATTTGCGGAACGCCCATGGCAACAGTGACCTTTGTCGATGCAAACCGGCAATGGTTCAAGTCCAAGGTAGGGATCGACGTCTCGGAAACGCCGCGCGACGTTTCGTTCTGCGCGCACGCGCTGCTGAAGCCGGACATCCTGGTGATACCGGATGCGCTTGAGGATGAGCGCTTCCGGACGAATCCGCTGGTGACAGGCCAGCCAAAGATCCGCTTTTACGCGGGCGCGCCGCTGATCACGCAGGACGGATTCGCGCTGGGAACGATCTGCGTGCTGGATACGCAGCCTCGTGATCTGAACGATCAACAGCTCGAAGCGCTGAAGGCACTCAGCCGGCTGGCGGTGGCGGAATTGCAGCTGCGGCGAAGCGTTTCCGACCTTTCGCAGGCGATCCGCGAACGGCGGCGCGCGGAAACGGAGATGGACCAGCTTTTCACGCTCTCGCTGGACATGCTGTGCATCGCGGGCTTCGACGGATATTTCAAGCGGTTGAATCCGGCGTGGGAACGAATTCTGGGGATTCCGACGAGCGAACTACTGGCGCAGCCCTACGTGGAGTTCGTACACCCTGACGACCGGGACGCAACGCTGGCGGAGGGCAAGAAGCTGGGAACGGGCGCGGAGACGATCTCATTCGAGAACCGCTACCGGAAGAGCGACGGAAGCTACGTGTGGCTGCTGTGGAACGCGACGCCGAGCGCGAATGAAAAGCTGGTGTTTGCGGTAGCGCGCGACGTGACGCAGCGGAAGAGGGCGGAACGAAGAACGGCGGCGGGATACGCGGTGACAAAGGTGCTGGCGGAAGCAGAGTCGCTGGAGGCGGCGACGCCGCAAATCCTGGGCGCGATCTGCGAAAGCCTGGATTGGAACGTGGGAGCCATCTGGCGGCTGGACGAGAGCGCGCAGGTGCTGCGATGCGTGCGGGTGTGGCATGGGACGCACGCGAACTATCCAAAATTCGAAGCCGCAACGCGCGAGCTGGCAATGAAGCGTGGATTGGGCTTGCCGGGGCGCGCGTGGGAGACGGGGCTGCCCGTTTGGATTTCGAAGGTACCGGACGACGCGACGTTTCCGCGGGCGGCGGTAGCGCGCGGAGAAGGGCTCCACTCGGCGTTCGCTTTCCCGATTCGCGGTGCAGCGAAGTTCATGGGAGTGATCGAATTCTTCAGCAAGGAAGCCCGCGAGCCCGACCGGGAGATGCTCGAGATGTTCGATTCAATCGGGAGCCAGATCGGGCAATTCATCGAGCGGCGGCGCGCGGAAAACGACCTGCGGCTGTACACCGACTACCTAGAGGCGGCGCGGCACGCGCAGGAGGAGGACGCGAGGCGGCTGGCGGAGCTGGTGAAGGAACTGGAAGTGGAAAAGCAAAGAGCGGAGGAAGCCACGCGGGCGAAGAGCGAGTTTCTGGCGAACATGAGCCATGAAATTCGCACGCCGATGAACGCGATCATCGGGATGACGGAGCTGGCGCTCGATACGAAGCTGACGACGGAGCAGCGAGAGTACCTGCGGACGGTGAAAAGCTCGGCGACGTCGCTGATCGGAGTTGTGGACGACATTCTGGACTTTTCGAAGATCGAAGCGCGGAAACTCGAGCTTGACCACGTGGATTTTCTGCTGCGCGACACGGTTGAGGATGCCGTGCGGGTGCTGGCGCTGCGGGCGCAGCGAAAGGGCCTGGAACTGGCGTGCGACATTCCGCCCGAGGTGCCGGACGCGCTGACGGGAGATGCGCTCCGGTTGCAGAGAATCCTGATCAACCTGGTGGGCAACGCGGTGAAATTCACGCAGAAGGGCGAGGTAGTGGTCCGGGCCGCACTGGAATCGGAATCCCAGGAACAGGCGGTGCTGCGAATCAGCGTGACGGACACGGGAATCGGAATTCCTCCCGAGAAGCAGAAGAAGATTTTCGAGGCTTTCGCGCAGGCGGACAGCTCGACGACGCGGAAGTACGGCGGCACGGGGCTGGGCTTGGCGATCTGCGCGCAGTTGGTGGAATTGATGGGCGGGCGAATCTGGGTAGAGAGCGAGGCGGGCCGGGGAAGCACGTTCTACTTCACGGTGCGGATCGACCGGCAGAAAGAACCGGCGAAGAAGGACGGCCTGCCGCCGTTGAAGCTTCGGAACCTGCCGGTGCTGGTGGTGGACGACAATTCGACGAATCTGCAGATCCTGGAAGAGATGATCACGAACTGGCGGATGAAGCCGGTCGGCGTGGAAAACGGGCGGGCGGCTTTGGAGGCGTTCGAAACGGCTCACAGGAGAGGCGAACCCTTCCGGCTGGTGCTGCTCGATTCGCACATGCCGGAGATGGATGGATTCGAAGTAGCTTTGCGAATGCGGCATCACACACATTCGCGAACGACGAATTTGATTCTGCTGACGTCGGCGGGACACCGGGAGGAACTTGCGCGGGCAAAAGAGCTGGGAGTCGCGGCGGCGTTGGTGAAGCCGATCAAACAGTCGGAACTGTGGGATGCGATCGTGACGACGCTGCACGCGGCGACTCCAATCAAGCAAGCGCGATCCGCCGCGAGCACGCGAAAAACGAAGGCGGCGCACCCGCTGAGAATCCTGGTGGCAGAAGACAATCCCGTAAACCAGGAGCTCGTGGTGCAACTGCTCGAGAGGAGGGGCCATTCGGCGACGGTGGCGGAAAATGGGAAGCAGGCGTTGAGCGCCCTCGAAAAACACACGTACGACCTGGTGCTGATGGACGTGCAGATGCCGGAGATGGGCGGGATCGAAGCGACGCAGGCGATTCGGGAGAAAGAGAAACAGTCCGGCGGACACGTGCCGATCGTGGCGATGACGGCGCACGCGATGAGCGGCGACCGGGAAAAATGCCTGAACGCGGGGATGGACGACTACGTGGCGAAGCCGCTCGACCCGCGAACGTTTCTGGAGATCGTGGAGAGGATTGCGTCCGGCAAGCCGGCGAGAGCTCATGCTGCGGGGCCCCAAGACGAGGCGAGCGGCGCGTTCGATGCGGGGGCGCTTCTGAAGCGGTTCAATGGCAACACGAAGCTGGTGAAATCGCTGGTGGCGACGTTTCGCGCCGATTGCCCGAAGAAGATGTCGAGCATACGGACCGCGCTTGGGGCGCGCGACGCGACAGCGCTGGCCGAGGCGGCGCACGCGTTGAAGGGAGCGGTGGGAAATTTCGGGCCGACGACAGCGTTCGAGACGGCGCGGCAAATCGAACTCACAGCGCGGGGCGGGACGCTGGATGGTTGTTGGGAGTTGTACACGAAACTGGAGGATGAGATTGCAAGTTTGCTTCCGGCTCTGCAGGATGTGGGTCAGAAGAAGAAGGGCAACGCGCGGCCGCGCGGGAGCGGACGTTCACGGAGGAAGGGATGAAGCGGATTCTCGTGGCAGATGACGACCGCACCACGCGCTTGCTGATTTCGGAGCTGCTCCGCGCGGAGAAGTTTACGGTGGCGACGGCGGCGGACGGCGCGGATGCGCTGAAGCAACTGAAGAAAGACAAGTTCGACCTGACGCTGCTGGATATCTGGATGCCGAAGAAGAACGGGATCGAGGTGCTGGCCGAGCTGCGGAAGGCGAAGAAGAGCCCGAAAGTGATCGTAATGACGTCGGACGACGCGCCCCAAACGCTGCTGGCGGCGATCAAGGAGCAAGCGTATCAGTACGTTTCGAAGCCGATCGATCCGCCGGCGCTGATCCAGGTGGTGAAGGAGTCGCTGCAGAAGAAGGAGAAGCCGCTGCCGATCGAGGTGGTGTCCGCGAGGCCGGAATGGGTGGAGCTGCTGGTGCCGTGTTCGCTGGAGGCGGCCGAGCGAATCGAAGGATTCATGGCGCACCTCAAGGGCGGCCTGACGGAAGAGGTGAGGTCGGCGATCGGGCAGGCGTTTCACGAGCTGCTGGCGAATGCGGTGGAATGGGGCGGGAAGCTGGACACGAGCCGCAAAGTGCGGATTTCGTATCTGCGCGCGAAGCGGATGCTGCTCTATCGAATCGCCGATCCGGGCCCGGGATTCAAGCTGGCGGATTTGAGCCACGCGGCGATCACGCACGCTCCCGATGAGCCGACCGAACATGACGAAGTGAGGCGGCAAAAGGGCTTGCGGCCGGGGGGATTTGGGCTGGTGCTGGCGCAGGCGAACGTGGACGAGCTTCTTTACAATGAGGCGCAAAACGAAGTGGTGTTCGTGAAGTACCTCGATCCGCAGGACTGAGTGGGATTCAGAACTGAACCAGGACCGGGCAGAGCCCACTGCGATTTGTCATTCCTACCAGAGCGCCCAATTCTGATATAAACATGCGGTCCTTGGAGGAAACATAGATGAGACGCGCATTGATTGCGGCACTTGTATTCGTGATGTACGCGGCGACTGCGGCCGCACAGAATTCGTCCGAAGGGCAGATGAAGGCTCCACCCACAATCGAGCAGAAAACCGCGGGGATGCAGAAGTTTCCCGGGTTCTTCACATATTACTGGGATGCGCGCAGCGGGAAGATATGGCTGCAGGTCGACAAGTGGAATGCGCAGTTTCTCTACTACGAATCGCTGCCGAATGGCGTGGGCTCGAACGACGTGGGGCTGGATCGCGGGCAGCCGGGGAAAACGAGCGTGGTTCACTTCGAACGGAGCGGGCCTCGCGTGCTGCTGGTGGAAGAAAACGAGCGGTATCGCGCGGTGACGGACGACCTGGAGCAGCAAGAGGCGGTGCGGCAGGCATTCGCGCAATCGGTTTTGTGGGGATTTGACGCCGCGGCGGAGGACGGAGACACGGTCCTGGTGGACGCGACGCCATTTTTCATGAGCGACGCGCACGAGGTGGCGGCGCGCCTGGCGACGCTGAAGCAAGGGACTTACCGCGTGGATGCGTCGCGCTCGGCGATTTTTCTCCCGCGAACGAAGAATTTTCCCGAGAACACGGACGTGGAGTCCATTTTGACGTTCACCGGGGAGAACCCGGGACATTGGGTGGAGGAGGTGACACCCGATCCGCGCGCGATAACGGTACACGAGCATTTTTCGTTCATTCAGGCGCCGGGGCCGGGATTCCACGAGCGCGCGTACGATCCTCGGTCGAGCTTTTTCGGCATGGCTTTCATGGATTTTGCCACCCCGGTGGATCAGCCGATCGTGAAGCGATACATCGCGCACTGGCGGTTGGCGAAGAAGGACCCGTCGGCGGCGATGAGCGAGCCTGTGAAGCCCCTCGTTTATTACGTGGACCGCGCGATTCCGGAGCCGATTCGATCGGCGGTGCTCGAGGGGGCGAGCTGGTGGAACCAGGCGTTCACGGCGGCGGGGTACAAGGACGGGTTCCAGGTGAAGCTACTGCCGGAAGGTGTGGACCCGATGGACGTGCGCTACAACGTGATCGAGTGGGTCCCGCGAGCGACCCGCGGATGGGCGTACGGCAGCGCGATCGATGACCCGAGGACCGGCGAAATCATCAACGGGCACGTGAATCTGGATGCGTTGCGAATCCGGCAGGATTTTCTGATCGCGCAGGGCTTGCTCGATCCGTTTGGCAAGGATCCGGAGGAGTTGAAGAAGGCGAACGAGATGGCGCTGGCTCGGATTCGTCAACTGGCGGCCCACGAAACGGGGCACACGCTGGGGCTGGCACACAATTACTCGGCGAGCATCGTGAATCGAAGCTCGGTGATGGACTATCCTCCGCCGACCGTGACGGTGGGCGCGGACGGCAAGCCGGACGTTTCGAACGCCTATGCGGTGGGAATCGGCGCGTGGGATAAGGTCTCGATTGCGTACGGATACAGCGACCTATCGCTGGAGAAGGATGAAACGGCGGCGCTCGACGGGATTCTGAGCAAGGCTTTCTCGAGCGGATTGCTGTTTCTGACGGACCAGGACGCGCGGCCGCTCGGTTCTTCGAGTTCGCTGGCGCACCTCTGGGACACGGGAAGCAACGACCTGGACGGGCTGAAGCAGGTGATGGCGGTGCGCGCCGCGGCGCTAAAGAATTTCTCGGCGGCCGCGATTCCCGAGCACGCGCCGATGGCGACGCTCGAAGACGTACTCGTGCCGGCGTATCTCTATCATCGCTATCAAGTGATGGCGGTGGCCAAGTGGATTGGCGGGCAGGACTATACGTTCAATCTTCGAGGGAGCGGCGATCGTGGGCCGGAGATCGTCCCCGCGGAGCAGCAGCGAAAGGCAATTTCTGCCGTGCTGGCGACGCTTTCGCCGCAGGTGCTGGCGCTGCCGGAGCCGATTCTGAAGATGATTCCGCCGCGCCCGCCGGAATATCCGGCTGGGCGCGAGAATTTTGCGCGACGCACGTCGCCCGCGTTCGACATACTGGCTCCGGCGGAGGCCGCAGCCGAGGTCGTGGCGAACCTGGTGCTCCAACCCGAGCGAGCACAGCGAATGATTGAATTTCACGCGCTGGATTCGGCGAATCCGGACTTCGCAGAGCTGGTGGATGATCTTCTCAACGCAACGTGGAAGGCGCAGCCGGCCGCCGGATACGACGGCGCTGTGCAGCGCACTGTGGACTCAGTGGTGCTGGATCACCTGATGAACCTGGCGGCCGACGAGCATGCTTCCGCGGCGGTGCGAGCTGTCGCGGCGCTGAAGCTTGACGAACTGAGGAAGTGGATTGCCACGCAGGCGCCGCTGCCCAAGTTCCAGGGCATGCGGGCACAGTTCTTTTTTGCGCAGAGCGAAATCGAGCACTTCCAGAAGAATCCGGAAGAAGTTCACTTGACGACGCCGGCGCCTCCGCCAGACGGCGATCCAATCGGAAGCGACGGCTGGGAATAGAGCGCCCTTCCTATCCGCGGCAGCCAGGAAGTCAGTGACCGCCGCTAGGAGCGGGCGCCGTCCTGGTGCACGTATTTGATCACTTCGACTTCCGACATTGCGATCAGGCCTTCATCCACCATTTGACCGAGGAACGGGAGAAGGAGCTGGATTTTCTCTTCCGAATCGATCACGCTGACCATCAGCGGAGCATCATGCGAAAAAGAGGGTGATGCGTGCGCCGTATCAGGGTGCTGGCGCCATATCCCTCAATTCTGCGAAAGACCGTGGCGCCGGCGATGTCCAGTTCCCTGCACTTTTCCACGATTGCGCGAGACAGCGGCTTATCGTGCCATTTGTCGTCTTCGCCGACATGAATGCGGAGCATTTTCAGAATCGCACGCCGCGCTCATTCGCACGCCAAGAACTGAGGTTGATGGGCCCGCTAGGATTCGAACCTAGGACCAACGGATTATGAGTCCGCTGCTCTAACCAGCTGAGCTACGGGCCCGGCTCGAAACATCGTACACGAAAATCGTCTTCTTGCGCCTCGACGGCGGTGTTTTCGTGAAGGCGGTTGATGTATGCTCAGGCCGTTCGTGATCGAAATTGATCGGAGAATCATAGAATGCGTCTCTTCTCTGGCGTGACAAAGAGTCTTGGACTCTGGTTGGTGGCGGCAGTGGTAATCCTCGCGGGCGGCTTTTCCGTCGCAGCTCAGCAATTTTCTCCCGGCCTTTTTTCCGGACTGCACTGGCGGATGATCGGTCCGTTCCGCGCGGGCCGTTCGAATGGCGTGACGGGCGTGCCCGGCCAGCCCGACACATTCTATTTCGGCTCGGTTGGCGGCGGCGTGTGGAAGACGGAGAACGCCGGCCGCACATGGACGCCAATCTTCGATTCGCAGCCTGTCGCCTCCATCGGCGCGGTGGCCGTGGCGCCGTCGAGCCCCGGCATCGTCTACGTCGGGACGGGCGAGGCGGACATGCGCTCGCAGATCTCCTTCGGCGACGGCATGTACAAATCCACTGATGCCGGGAAGACGTGGACGCACATTGGTCTGGATGACACGCGACAGATCGGGCGCGTACTTGTGGACCCGCATGACGCGAATATCGTGTTCGTCGCGGCGCTGGGCCATGCGTATGGAGCCAATCCCGAGCGCGGTGTGTTTCGTTCGAAGGACGGTGGCGCGACCTGGCAGAAGGTCCTCTACAAGAATGAGAACGTCGGAGCCATCGATCTCGCCTTCGATCCGGAAAATTCGCAGACCGTTTACGCGACGCTGTGGAACACGCGGCGGCCTCCCTGGAGCATTTATCCGCCGTCGTACGGCCCGGGAAGCGGAATCTTCAAGTCAACGGACGGCGGCGATACCTGGCAGCCGTTGACACAAGGCTTGCCGAGCGAACACGTGGGGCGAATCGGAATCGCCGTTGCGCCCTCAAATGCAAAGGTGGTGTACGCGATCGTCGACGCGAAGGACGGAGGGATTTACCGCTCGGATGACGCCGGCTCCTCGTGGCGCAAAATGTCGCAGGAAGCGCGCATCTGGGGACGCGGGTGGTATTTCTGCAACGTCGTCGTCGACCCGAAGGATCCCGAGACGTTGTACGTCTCGAACACGTCGGTTTACCGCTCGACAGATGGCGGGCGCACGTGGACAGCGCTCAAGGGTGCGCCCGGCGGCGACGATTACCATCAGCTGTGGATTTATCCCACCGATCCGAAGCGAATGATTGTGGCGAGCGATCAGGGAACGGTGATCACCGTGGACGGCGCCGAGACGTGGAGTTCCTGGTACAACCAGCCGACCGCGCAGATTTATCACATTGCTCCAGATTATCGCTTTCCGTACTGGGCCACCGGCGCGCAGCAGGATAGCGGCGCGGTGGGCGCGCCGACGCGAAGCAGCCATTCGGAAATCTCCATGCACGATTGGAGCGGCATCTGCGCCGGCGGCGAAAGCGGTTACACGGCGCCCGATCCTCTGCATCCCGACATTCTGTTCGGCGGCGACGTGCAGCGGTGCAACGTGATCACCGGCGAGGGACGCAGCGTCTCGCCGGAGCTGAGCCGCGAGGAGGAAGGCCCTTTCCGCCGAACGTGGACTCTCCCACTGGTGTTCTCAGAAGCGGATCCGCACGCGCTGTATTTCGGCGATCAGTTCCTCTTCAAAACGGTCGACGAGGGAAACAGTTGGTCGCAGATCAGTCCCGACCTGACGCGCCAGGATCCGGGCGTGCCTGCCAATCTTGACGAGGCCACCGCGGCCGATGCGCCTTCAGGCAAGCGCCGCGGAGTGATCTATACGATTGCGCCGTCCCCGATCGCCGCGCACGCGGATCTCGTTTGGATCGGCACCGACGACGGATACATCCAGATGACTTCCGATGGAGGCAAGGCGTGGCACAACGTGACGCCGCCCGACGTCACACCGTGGAGCAAGATCGTCATGATGCAGGCGTCGCACTTCGACCCGGCGGAGGCGTATGCCGCGGTGGACCGTCATCGCCTGGAGGACAACGCCCCCTACATCTATCGCACGCGCGATTCGGGCAAGACGTGGACGCGAATCACGAACGGCCTGCCAGCCGGCGTGTACATGCAGACCGTGAAGGAGGATCCCAAGCGCCGCGGCCTGCTTTTCGCGGGAACGGAGCTGGGCGTGTATGTTTCCTTCAATGATGGCGACGACTGGCAGTCGCTGCAGCTCAATCTGCCTCCCACATCGATGCGCGATCTTGCGATTCACGGCGACGATCTGATCGTGGCCACGCATGGACGCGGCTTCTGGGTCCTCGACGACATCACGCCGCTGCGCCAGATTTCAGAGCAGGTGTCGAGCGCCGACGCGTATCTCTTCCGACCCGCGACTGCACTCCGAATGCATGCCGGTAGCGACGACGGCACCCCCATGCCGCGCGACGAGGCGCTGGCGGAAAATCCGCCGGTGGGCGCCATGCTCGACTATTACCTGAAATCGGAGGCGTCCGGCCCCGTTGTGATCGAGATTCTCGACTCCAAGGGCGGACTCGTGCGGCGGTACTCGAGCGAAGATCATGCGCCGTCGATAAAGCCCGAAATGCTCGAGTTCCCTGCGTTCTGGCGAACCACTCCTCCGTCGGTGTCCACCGCAGCGGGCATGCACCGGTGGATTTGGGATTTGCACTACACTCCGGCCGCAGGAGGCGGCCGATTCGGCGGATTCGGCTTTGGAGGCGGCGGAGTTACCGCGCTTCCCGGCTCATACACAGTAAAGCTGACCGTGGGAGGCAAGGCCTACGAGCAGCCGCTCGTCGTCAAGATGGATCCGCGAATCAAGATTTCGCCTGCGGACCTGCAAAGGCAGTTCGCGGTCGCGACGGAAATCTCCCGGCGTCAGAACGAGATTAACTCCGCGCGACACGACGTGGAGCAGATCATTTCTCAGATCCATCAACTCCGCTCGCAGGCCGGCGGCAACTCCGGCCTCACTGAGGCCCTCGATTCCCTGAACCAGAAAGCGTCGGATGTCGGCGGCACCGCGCCGCCTCCCGTCGCCCCCGGCAACCGGCCGGAACCGCCGAAGGACCGCACGAGCCTGACGTTCCTCGGCGGCGAGTTCATGCGAGTCTCCTTCGCTGTTGACGCGGGCGACGCGGCCCCGACGGCCGAGGCGCTCAAGGCGTTGGCAGAGGCCCAGAAAACTCTGGCGGCAACTATGGCGAAGTGGACCGCGATAAAGACCCGCGACCTGCCGTCGGCGAACGCGCAACTCAAGAAGGCAGGGCTCGCGCCCATCGTGATTGGGCTCTCCGGGCCGCGGCCAGAATCGCCAAGGGCCCGTCGGCCCGGAGCCAACTGACGGGAGCCTGGTGGTTCCCGTGCGGCGCCAGGCAAAGCCGCGCGGAGCCGTTCTCGATTACGAACCCGCTACGGGAAAACCCCTAGTACAAGTCCGTCTTCGGGGTAGAATTGAACATATGGCACGAGGATGGGAAAGCAAGGCGGTGGAAGGCCAGGTGCAGGACTCCAAATCCAGGAAAGAAAGCACGAAAAAAGCGAAGGTGAGTGCCGAACAAGTCGATGCGCATCGCCGCAAGGAGGTTCTTCTCCTTTCGCGCGCTCGCGTCGAACGCGAACTCCGTTCAAGCCAGAACCCTAGGTACATCGATCAGCTCAACCGCGCCTTAGCCGATCTGGACGCTCAAATCTCCAAATTGTCGGACGACTGACTCCCGCGTCTCGCCGGACGAGGCCCGTCACCGCGATAAATCACCCGTTCGGTAGTTGCTCGGCGGGACCGATTCGCCTTCTTCGATAAAGACCACTCCCACGCCGTTGTCGCTTTTCTCGCGTCCCGGATCGCAGTGAACCACTGTTCCGCGCAGCGAAAGCATGCTTGACCTGTCGCGATCTCCCGCCGCCTCGATCACCACGCGCATCTCGGACTGCAGCCGTGGCCGGCTCTTCAGGCACAAATAGGCGCCTTGCAAGCTCAGGTCCCTGACCGTTGCCTTCTCCTCGAACGGGCTGCCGTCCTCCGATTGTCCGCTTACAGTTGCCGTGAACCGCAGCCGGCGCCGCGGACCGATGCGCGACCCGCGCAAGGCCACTTGCACGCCGCGCTCGCTCAGCGTAATTGACATTCCCTCGGTCGCGGCCCACGTCGCTGGAAACTCCTGCCGCGCCGCCGAAAGAAATCCGTCCACCTTCTTGTCCGAGGAATCGGGATCGTGATGGAACAGAACCAGGTTTCGCACCTTCGCGTCTCGCGCGATCTTCACGCCTTCGAGCCAGCTGGAATGGCCCCACCCCTTGTTCGTGGAAGCCAGCTGCTCGGGCGAATACTGCGCGTCGTAAATCAGCACATCCGCGCCGGTCGCCAGCCGTCGCAAGCCGGAGTCGAATTCCGCCGGCCCGGGCTCATTATCGGTCGCATACACGACCGAGCCGACCGCTGTATCCAGCCTGTATCCCAGGCAGCCTTGCGGGTGATTCAGCCAGGCGGCCGTGATTTTCGTCCCGTTGATTTCCCACTTTTCGCCGCCAGAGATTTCGTGGAAATCGCGCTCGGCGGTCATCATGCTCACGTCAACCGGAAAATACGGCTTCGCGAGCTGCGCTTCGAGGACTTGCCTCAGGCTGTTTGGTCCGAGATGCTTGGATTGAAAGCTGTAGAAATGAAACTTGTTGCGCGCCTCGAAAAACGGATGGAAGAACGGGATTCCCTGAATATGGTCCCAGTGGTAATGCGTCACCAGTACATGCGCATCGACGCCCGTGTTGCCGCCCGCGCTGGTCCATTGGTTTCCCAGCATGCGCAATCCCGTGCCGCAATCCAGAATGAAGGGAGTTCCACCGGGCGTGGTGAGTTCGAGGCAGGGAGTATTTCCGCCGTAGCGCCACGTGTCGCGCTCGAGCGTCGGCGTCGAGCCGCGCACTCCCCAGAAGACCAGCTTGGCGGTTTGGTGCGTCATCGCTGGGTCAATCGTGACGTAACTCGAGCGCCCTCTTTGCCGCTCAGGATGCGAACTCGGTGTCATGGTAGGCGGGGCTGCCGAGGTAAGTCAATCGCGTTTCATTTTCCTGGTTCGTTGCGGTGCCCCAGCATTGCCGGAAGCTCAAGACATTGACACTCCCGCCAAAACTTCCACTGCGGACTGTGCGGGCCGGGCTTCTGCGGATAGAATCGGGATGATGCACGCCCATTCCCACGGCGGCCACTCACACAGCCATCCCCATGGCCATGGTCACATCACCTCCGGCATGACAGGAATCATGGGCGCGGCCGTTGGAGTCACCTTCGCCCTGGTGGCGGCCGAGCTGATCGCCGGCTATCTGGGCCATTCGATCGCGCTCCTCGGTGACGCCGTTCACAACCTCACTGACGTCCCCACGCTCGTCATCTCCTGGATTGGCATGCGCCTCGCCATGCGCCCGCCGACAGCCGACAAAACCTACGGTTATCATCGCGCCGGAATCCTGGCTGCATTCGTCAACGCGATGCTGCTCCAACTAGTTGCGATTTTCCTCGTTTACGAATCCGTGCTTCGCCTGCGCCGGCCCGTCGAAGTTCATGCTGGCGTGATGATGTGGGTTTCCGTGCTCGCCCTCCTGATCAACGGCAGCATCACGCTTTCGCTGCACCGCGGCCGCAGCGACTTGAACGTTCGCGCGGTGTGGCTGCACAACCTCGGCGATGCGCTCTCCAACGTCGCGATTTTCGCGGGCGCTCTTGCGATTCGCTGGACAGGCGCGCAGTGGGTCGATCCCGTGATCGGCATCGGCATCGGCGCGATGGTCCTCTGGTCGGGCGCCGGAATTCTCCGCGAAAGCGGCCACATTCTGCTCGAAGGCCTTCCGCGTGAAATCCGCCTCGAGGAAGTCGCCGCGTCCATCCTCCGCATCCCCGGCGTGCAGGAAGTTCACGACGTCCACGTTTGGACGCTCGGCACCGAACTCGTCGCTCTCTCCTGCCACGTGCGCATTCCCGACATGCACATGGAAGAGAGCGAGCGAATCCTGGCCGGGATTCGCGAGGCCCTGCATCACCACTTCCACATCACGCACACCACCATCCAGTTCGAGCGCGCCGGCCTTCCAGCCGAAGCCGGTCCCTACATGCCCGAACCGGTGCAGCGCTCCGGAAGCTAGCGCGCGAACCGCTCCGCCGAATCGCCAGGATTGTTGGGAAATTGCGACCGCGAAGTATTGCGCCTAGAGAGGCAGTTGCAGCGGAGTGCCGCGTTCCTGATTGACTCGCACCGTGGCGTCCGCATCGAGCTGGCTCATGGGAATCGTCCGCCGCCCGCCGTCGGTGGTGATGTAGACAATCTTGTCCTTCATGTGCGTGAACGCCACCGCCTGAACTTCTTTGCCGTCGCGAAGAACCAGAATGAACTGGCCCTCATCCGGAACCTCCGGACTCGGCGCCGCCTCCTCGTTGTTCGCGTTCGTGTTCATCGCGTTCGCCCCACCCGCCTGCTGTGGCGGAGCCTGTTGAAGCACGATGATCTGCGGTTGCGCCGCCGGAGCGGGTTGCTGCTCCGCCGCTTGAGGCTGCTGCTCGCCAGCCTCCTCGTTCTCGTCAGTCTCCGCCGGCACGTAGTAGCCGCCGCTCAGGATGTAAGCGCCGCTCGTAAATGCCCCGCCGCTCAATCGCGCGAGTCGCTCCGCCTGCGCAACCTCTAATTCCGTCACAGGATCGATTAGCGCCTTGATTGCGAGGTCCTGGTTCAGCGCATTCACATGCTCCCAGTTGAAGCCCTGGCTTGGCGTGATGTTCAGCAAGCCTTGCAGGTCTGTCGATGATCCGCCAAACCCGAATCCCGTGGTCCCGATTGCGTCCGCCCGTCGCGGAATTGGCGCCTGCACGTGCGTAACGGCTCGCCCGGCTGCCCTGTGAGTGGCGCGAAAGCCGGTCGTCGGCATCCGATGCATCGCCGCTCCGCCCGCCGGCGCCACCGCCCCGTGGCCCATCGCCTTTTGCGCGAATGCCGCGCAAGGCAGAACCAGCGCGACACACCCGATGCCCGCCACGATTGCCGCCAGCCGTGCTTTGCGTTGAGTATCCATGGCCTTGTGCTCCTGCTTTATCAGACGCGCCCCCTGGGCTCCCGGTTGCTGCCCATCGCAGTATACGCCGATGGCACCCAGGGGTCAGGTATTTGCCTGAGTCCCGGCACCTTTTCCCTTCTTGGGTGTCTAATCACAAGGTTACGGGTGTCTCCGGCGAAGCGCGCGGCTCCCGGTCAGGTTTGCTTTTCCCCGTAGACATGGTTGTGCTATAAACGTGCGTCCGGAAGGTGCCCGGCGATGACACAGGGTGGCGGGGTTCCGAAGACGGGCGAAGCGGGCCAGGCTGCCCGTCGCCCCGAACCGGAAGCCAGTCTCGCGCCGAATCGGACCGTTGAGTTTGCTTCGTCGTACTGCCCGCGCTGCTCGGCCCGGCTCGAGGGACGAAGCTGCAAGTTGATTTGCCCGGGCTGCGGATACTACATGTCCTGCTCGGACTTTTACTGACCGTCATCAGGCCGCACGGAGAGACGGCGCTGTACCCGGTATACAACTTCAAGATCGCTATGAAGGATTTTCAGGAGGCGTGAACGTGGCACTCAGAATGACGGATCGGGATGTGAACGGGGTCACCGTGGTGGAGATCGAAGGCCGTATCGTCTTGGGAGAGGAAAGCAACTCGTTCCGCGAGAAGGTGAAGAGCTTGCTCTCGGCCGGCAAGAAACAGATTGTGCTGAACATGGCCCAGGTCAGCTACATCGACAGCGCCGGCCTCGGCACGCTGGTTGCGACCTTCCACAGCGCGCGCTCGCAGGGCGCCACGTTGAAGCTCGCGAACCTGGGCGCGAAATTCAAGGAAGTCTTGCAAGTCACGAAACTGATGACCGTCTTCGATACGTACGACAACGAAACGGCCGCCATCCAGAGTTTCGCCAAGTAAGTCGGCTGGAATTTCATCCGCCTTCACAACCGATTCCTGAACGCCGGGGTGCCGGCGCATCCGCGCGTGGAGTTGCGAAAGCAGCCGGCTTTCGCCTGGCTGCCGCCTACTCGATTCGCCCTTCCAGCCGGTAGATCGCGATTCCACTTAGCAGCTTCGGATAGAAGTCCGTCGATTTCTGCGGCAGCACGTCTCCTCCGAGCGCGATTGTCATCACCTGCTGCACCCGCACGGGATTGAGCAGGCACGCCATTTGCCCTTCGCCGCGGTCCACCGCCGCGATCGCCGCCTCCGCTTCTCTTTCATATCCCACGTTCTTTTCGGCAGCCACTGCTTCCGCGGTAATTCCCAGGCCCTTTTCCAGAATCAGCCGGTGCAGCAGCACCACGTCCAGCCCGCGCTGCTGCTCGGAAAGGTCCGGCAGCAGCTGCTCGAGATCCACGCCACGCCGCAGGAGGAATAGATAGAACGCGCCGCCGCCGGCATAAATCCCGATCGCGCGCCGGTCGCGGCTCCGCGCCTCGAAATCCTTGCGGAATTCCCGGTAGGCGGCCTCGCGCTCCGCTTCAGTCGGAAACGGATACGAATACCAGTCGAACATCGAGCCAACGGCTTTGCGGAATCTGTCGAAATCGAAATTGGCGACGTTGCGGATCAGCCGGTGCGTCGGCAGGATCGTCAAGCCCTTCGAGTGCGCGTTGATGAACGTCATCATCGCGAATTCTGTCGCGGCCATCGGGTCAGTCTTCCCGGCCTTCTCGCGGGACTCATTGCGGAAATTCAGCGCCGTCTCGTACCGATGGTGCCCGTCCGCAATCACCAGCTTCTTGTCCCTCATCGCGGCTCGAATTCGCTCCACGATGCTGGCGTCGGCCACCGGCCACAGCCTGTGCAACACTTCCGCGTCGTCCTTCATCTCGAGCGGCGTGCCCTTCCGCATGATCTCGTGCAGTTGCGAGTCGATCGTCCGGCTTTCATCGTCGTAGAGCATGAAAAGCTGCCCAGTCTGAGCGCGCATCTGCCTCAGCAGCTCCAGCCGGTCGGCTTTCGGTGCCGAAAGCGTCCGCTCGTGCCGGAACACCACGTTCGCCTCGTAGTCCTCCACGCGCCCCACCGCGATGAAGCCCGTGCGTTCCAGGCGCGAATGTGTTCCCGGAACGAAATACTCCTGCGAGTAGACGTAAATGCTCGGGGCGGCATCCTGCACCAGAATCTTCTGCTTCACCCATTCGTCGAACTTTCCCGCCGCGCGCGTGTACACATTGTTGCTCGTGGAATCGCTTGGCAGCGCCCTTCCCTTTTCGATCGCAATCAGGTTGTACGGGCTCGCGGCATAGTACGCCTCCTGCATCGCCGGCGTGATCTTGTCGTACGGCTGCGTGAGCACGTCTCTCAGAGCCACGCGCTCGGTGTCATATCGGAATGCTCGGAACGGGTGAATTTCAGCCATGTAGCCTCGACGCGAATTGGGCCCGGCGCAACAAGCCGGCGCGAAAAACAATCATCTTATCAGACCGCGCGGAATCGTCACTCTCCGCAGGCGCGCGCAGGCGAACGAAGCGCCTCTTTCGCTCTTTGAATCCGCCCCGCACCTGTGATTCCATCTTTATGCGAAATGGCGAACGCTGACACACGCTTCTCACGCGTCAAAACCCTGATTTTCGATCTCGATGGCACCCTGATCGATTCGAAGCTCGATCTCGCGCTCTCCATCAATGCCATGCTCGAGTACATGCGCCGCGGGCCGCTTCCGCACGAGACCATCTACGGCTTTGTCGGAAACGGCGCTCCGGTTCTCGTTCGCCGCTCGCTCGCCGAGGCGGCTCCTCGCTCCGAAATCACCGATGAAGAGACCGCCCGCGGCCACGACTACTTTCTCTCCTACTATCGCCAGCACATGCTCGACAACACCGTCACCTATCCCGGCGTACGCGAGGGCCTCGCCCTGCTCGCCTCGCATCCGATGGCTGTCCTCACGAACAAACCCGTTCGTTTCAGTGAGGCCATCATCGAAGGTCTTGGATTGTCCCGCTACTTTCGTTACGTCTACGGTGGCAACAGCTTCGAGAAGAAAAAACCCGATCCGATGGGCGTTCACGTCCTGCTTCGCGATCTAGCTTGTGCGCCCGGCGAAGCCATGATCATCGGCGATTCCGATGTCGACGTGCACACCGCTCGCAATTCCGGCATCTGGGCCTGCGGTGTCACCTACGGCCTCGGCGTCGAAGGCCTCCGCGCGAATCCTCCGGACCTGATGCTCGATTCGCTCGTCGAACTCCCGCCCTACCTCAACGGCGCCACTCGCTAGCCGTCGCAGGGAAAAAGTGTCGGGCTACTTCGCGCCGTACGCGCCCTTGTACCACTCCCACGTTCGCCGGAGGCCTTCCTCGAAGCGAACGCGCGGCTCGTATCCCAGCTTCTTGCGCGCCAGCGAAATGTCCGCTTGCGAGTGCAGGATGTCTCCCGTTCGCGCGGGCTCGTATTTTGCGTTTATCTTCCGCCCAGTAATCTTCTCGAGCAGCTTCAGCACCTGGTTCAGTGTGATTCGCTCGCCCGTACCTCCGTTAAAGACCATTCCCGAAATGCCCTTCGTCTCGCACGCGCGAAGTACTTCGTCCACGATGTTCTCTATATACGTGAAGTCGCGCGACTGTTCGCCGTCGCCGAAGACCGTCGGCTGCTCGCCTGAAAGTACTGCCAGCATGAACCGCGAGAGCACGCCCGAATACTGCGAGGTTGGATCCTGCCGCGGGCCGAACACGTTGAAGAATCGCACCGACGCGTTCTCCAGGCCGTACGCGTGGCCGAAAACCTGCGCGTAGATTTCGCCCACGTACTTCGTCACGCCGTACGGCGAAATTGGCGCAGGCTGCATCGCTTCGGTCTTCGGAAGCTCCGGCGTCTCGCCGTACGCCGACGACGATGCCGCATAAACGAACCTCTTCACCTTCGCGTCTCGCGCCGCCACCAGCACGTTTAGCGTGCCGTCGATGTTTGCCGAGTTGGTATCGATCGGATCGGCCACCGAGCGCGGCACCGACGTCCGCGCCGCCAGGTGCAGCACGAAATCCGCTCCCTTGCACGCCGATTGAACGGCCGCAAGGTTCGTGATCGTCTCCACGCGCAGTTCGATCTTCTTGCGAACGCTCGCGAGGTTCTCTTCCTTGCCCGCGGAGAGGTCGTCCAGGACGATCACGTCCTGCCCTCGCCGCACCAGCTCATCCACGATGTTGGAGCCGATGAATCCGGCGCCACCGGTCACCAGATAGCGCAAACGCCTTTCTCCTTCCGGGGAAAATTACGGCGGCGCTGCGTCACGTTCCGCGTGCGCCTTCCAAACTCACTTCTTGCGTCTCTCGTTCGACTGCGATTGACTATATCTTGCGACCATGCCTCAGGCAAGATTCGCTGGGCCAACGTCTTTCCTGCTCGTTACCATCCTTCTGATTTTCACAATCGGACTCGCGCACTCTCGTCCGCTTTCCTCCGCCACGCCGCAAACCACGTCCCACAAATCGTCACGAAACAAGCCAGCGTCTCCGCCCAAGGATTTGCCCGTTCCCTTCCGCGTTGGCGAAATCCTGAAATACCAGGTTTCCTGGGCCTCCTTCACCACTGCCGCGTCCGTCGAACTCACCGTTCCGGAGCGCGGTGACTTGTTTGGCTGGCCCACCTGGCACTTCCGCGCCGCCGCCCACACTTTGAGTCCCGTCCGCAGCCTTTTCGCCATCGACGATCAATTCGATTCCTACACCGACGCCGCGACCGGCGAGAGCCGCCAGTACGAAACGCATCTCAGTGAAATGGGGCGAAAGCTCGACCAGATCTGGCGATTTGTCGTCCAGGGCCAGACGCCGCGCGCGCCCGGCAACGCAGTCATCGTCCTGCCCGGGACGCGCGACCCGCTCGGCGCACTCTACGCGCTGCGAGCCGCCGACTGGCAGCGCACGCCCGAAGTGCGCATGCCCGTCTACGACGGCCACGACCTCTACGATCTGCGCGCGCAGATCGAAGCGTCGAACGAATCGGTTCAAGTGCCCGCGGGGAAATTCACGGCCTCGCGGATTGCTCTCCAGATCTTCGAGGGAGGCAAAGAAGTTTCGGGAATCGGCTTCGCGGCGTGGATTGCGAACGATGCCGCGCGCACGCCCGTCCTGATGACGGCAGAACTCCCGTTCGGCAGCTTGCGCGTCGAAATGATTTCTGCGAATCAGTAGTTTGGATTTACCGCGGCGGCTTCAATTCTCGGGAACGACCCAATCATCGGGCGGAAAATCGATCTGCCAGAACGAAGACGACGGCTTCTCGAACTCGATTCCCATCTGCACTTTTCCCGCTTGCGTGCTGCCCAGGTAGACCACCCGGCACTGCAGAGACTGTTTCGTGGCTTTATTTGCGACGGTGATGCGCTGGTCTGCCACTACCGGCGTCCCCAGCGAGATGAGCGCGCCGTGCGCGTTCACCACCAGCGTGCGCGTCTCCTCCTCGAAATCCTTCCCGGAAGCGTTTTTGCCGCTGACGGAGATGGGAACGCTGAGGAGCACCCGCATGCTCCGGCGGCGGCCCGGATCGGGGATCCAGGCTCGCTTCTCGGTTTTTTCCGGGGTTGGGGTGAGCGCCATGATTCCGCTACCTTATCGGCCGCAAACGACGGAGGCAATGGGACTTCCCGGCTAATCGAGTCCTGAAAGTAAACAGTCGTCATATCTGCATCTCATTGCATCTAAATGACTTGCGCGCCGACGAGCGGCTGGCCGAATTACTGGTTCGCCTCTTGTTCGCGGGTGACCCGTATTGAAGCACTCAGCAGTGCACAATTTTGTCGCGGCCGTCCTTGATTTTGCGGGTGGCGTTGCGAGTGTCGACCACGAGCTTCGAGTGCTTCGCGATGGCTTCGTAATCGTAGCTCGTGTGATCCGTGGCAATCAGGACGCAATCGTAGCTCCCCAGCTTCTTCGGCGTCAGCTCCACCGACTTCATATTCGAAAAGTCGTAGTGGCGCATCTTGAAGAGCGCGGGGAAGTAAGGATCGTTGTAGTCGAGCTTCGCGCCCGCCTGAGTGAGCAGCTCGAGCAGCTTCAGCGAGGGCGATTCGCGGAGATCGTCCACGTCCTTCTTATACGCGACGCCGAGCAGCAGGATTTTCGAGCCTTTCAGGCTCTTTTCGCGCTCATTGAGCGCGGCGGCGACGGCATCTACCACGTGATACGGCATCGCGGTGTTGATTTCGCCGGCCAGCTCGATGAAGCGGGTAGCGAAGTCGTATTCGCGAGCCTTCCAGGAGAGGTAGTAAGGGTCCACCGGGATGCAGTGGCCGCCCAGGCCCGGCCCAGGATAGAACGGCATGAAGCCGAAAGGCTTCGTCGCGGCGCTGTCGATCACTTCCCAGATATCGAGGCCCATGCGCAGGCTGAGCTGCTTCAGTTCGTTGACGAGCGCGATATTCACGCACCGGAAGATGTTTTCGAGCAGCTTTACCATCTCCGCCGCGCGCGTCGAGCTGACTGGCACGACGCGCGACACAATTTGCGCGTAGAGACCGGCGGCGGCGCGGCCGCTCGCGGGATTCACTCCGCCGACGACTTTGGGAATCTGCGCCAGGCCGTAGTGCTTGTTGCCGGGATCTTCGCGCTCGGGGGAGAAGGCGAGGTAGAAGTCCGTGGCAGCCTCTTTGCCCGATTTGCCGCCGTCGATCGGGCATTTCAGGCCGCCCTTTTCGAGAATCGGGAGGACAAGCTCCTCGGTAGTTCCCGGGTAAGTGGTGCTTTCGAGGACGATGAGCTGGTCGCGCTGAAGATGCGGCGCGATTTCGCGCGCGGTGTTTTCCACGTAGCTCAAATCGGGCTCGCGGCGTTCGTCGAGCGGCGTGGGGACGCAAATCAGGACCGCATCCATGCCCCGCAGGCGGGAAAAGTCGGTGGTGGCGTCGAAATGCTTGGCTTGCACGTGCTGTTTGATCTTGTCGGCCGGGATGTGCTGGATGTAGCTCTGCCCCGCGTTGAGCTTGTCGACTTTGGTCTTGTCGAGGTCGAAGCCGGTGACGCGGTGGCCGACGTCTGAAAACCGCAAGGCGAGCGGCAGACCCACGTAGCCGCAGCCGATGATGCCGATTTTAATGTCCTTGCCGGAAAAAAACTCAGGAGTGCGCTTAGCTCCCATCGAATCCTCTCGTATGAATTAGGACAGCCCCGCAAGGAACATGCGGGGGCCGAACCATGGCCTTCAATTCAATATAGCAAGTTTCCGTGGAGCGGGGAAAGCGCGGGAGAACTGCAGTTTCCGAGAGTAAATCCATGGAGCGCGCCGCGCGAGGCGAAAGAAAAAGAGCCCGGGATTTGTATAGATTAGAAAAATGTAAGTGACTGAGCCGCTGAGGTTTGCGGCGATTTCTAATCTTCCGTGTATAGATTAGAAAAGCGGTGGAGGGGCGAAAGTGGGGAAACGACGATTTTTCGCGATTAGAAAAAGTTAAGGTGCTGAAAACGCAAGGGTTAGCTGAGGTTCTAATATTCCGTTTCGCGATTAGGAACGAAGGAGGAGGCAAGGACCGGAAACGCCGGATCGTTGTCCTTTTGTTGCGATTAGAAATTTGTTTGTCCTTTGTTTTCATCGAGTTAGCTCGATTTCTAATTCTGAACTGTTGCGATTAGACTCTCGATTCCCCCCGGCCGGTCCTCATGGACGGCCTCCCCGGGCGTCACACCGGACGCCAAAAGTAAAAACGAGGCATGTTAGCATACTCGTAAACAAAAGTCAATAGGAAAGAATTTGCCACTCCTAGTCACCGCGGAGGTCGGGGTTAATGGCGGGTGATGCACTATGTGGAGGCTTGCAGCAGCGTGAAAGGGGGCTAATCGGGAGATTCATCTCGCACAGCTTACCGGGGGCGAGAGGAAGGAGCATCCTGTCCTGGATAGGTAGGCCACGCCCGGGCCATCGTGTTTCGGTTAGAACACCAGTTACGTGAGGGTTGGACTGAATTTTATGTTGCCCAACCTGTTCCGAAGGTGCGAATCTTTCTCGAATAATGCATCCGATTCTCATCGTGCTCGGCTTGATCCTTGCGTTTGGTCAGCAACCAGTTCCTCACCGACAACCTGCGACGTCGAAGACACCAAACGCGCCGTTACCGGCTGGCGAGAACCATAACATTCCTAGTACCCAGACTTTTGACGGCAATCGAAAGCTTCCTCAGCCTGAGCAAGGGATAAGGATTGGCGGCGTGACTGTCCGAAGTGACTGGGTCATGGCCGGACTCACTGGCGCTCTCGTCATACTGACCCTCGGCTATGTGCGCGTAGCTTGGTTGCAAGTCCAGACCACGAGGAACACTGAACGTGCATGGGTTATAGTCTCGCCTGTTGATCCAGCCCCCATGCTTGGATTTGCCCCGCGGGAAAATGCGGGTAACCTCGAGAGGCATTCCGTTGGCGCCGGTCAGCGCAACACCTCTTCCTGGACCGTCAAGAGCGTGGGAAACACTCCAGCCAGGCTTATGGAAGTTTCGGTGATGTATCGCAAGGCTTCGAGTGTCACGGACGTTCCGAGGAAACCCAACTACAGTGAAACGATTGTCCTCAATGACCTGCCGTTGGTTAAAGCAGATTCGATAGGGTTTGTAGCGCACTTACAGCCGGAAGCGATTCTGTCGAGAGATGACTACGAGGCAGTACTGCAACAAAAGGCGCTCCTATATGCGTTCGGTCGGGTGCTCTACAAAGATGTCTACAATCGTCGTCATGAAACGAA
The DNA here is from genome assembly GCA_035501415.1 of Candidatus Limnocylindrales bacterium. Lineage (GTDB taxonomy): Bacteria > Acidobacteriota > Terriglobia > Acidiferrales > UBA7541 > Palsa-295. The sequence goes on from DATJWH010000028.1 coordinate 544,609, forward strand.
GTTTGGCTACGTGTACCACTTCCCCCAAAGCGATGATGCCAGGGAGAAGGGCTTTCGCAGAGAGCTTCTTCCCGCCGAATACAATCGAGCTACATAGCGGAGCACACGATGGCGAAGCTAAATTATCTGACACTTTATCAATCATGTCTCGCGAACGCTGGAGAATTGGTGGAGGAATCCCAGATTTTGTTTGAGCGAGCGAAGTATGCGAGAGCATACGCACTGGCGTTCACTGCGCTTGAGGAAATATCTAAATCGCAACTGGCCGCCGACGTGTATACGGGATTCATAGAGGAGCAGGAGTTTAATGACGCTTGCCGAGATCACAGGAAGAAAATTACGCGAATGGAGTGGGCTACGGAAGATGCGAAACGCTACCTTGCGATGCCGGAAGAAGATTACTTTGATGTGCGGGAACCCACGTTTCAGAACCGAATGAGTGCAATGTATGTGGATTTCGCGAATGGAACGATAACTACACCCGGTCAGCTGATCGACGCCCAACAAGCGCGGCACATAATTCACACCGTAGAAGTCGCACTGCAACGTATCCTCGAAATCACCGAGTACTACGGAAATCGGATTGGCACGAAAGGGTTCATGGCGTGAATGACCGTTGACCCACACGAGGTAATCTTCTCCGAAGGTGCACTGAAGCTCGGTGAAATCCATTGGTACATTCTCCGGGCCGATAATCTGATGGACCAACTTACGTACAAGAGAGACATTCACCGGCCGGGTGCTTGCGTTCACATGCCTAGCCAAACCAAGCCGGCACACCTGGGGCACTCGGCATGATCTTACAGTCATTCTGGGAAAAGGTGAGTGATAAGTGGCTCAGTAGCAAGATGGCACGCCGCCTATTTGGGGCTGCGACAGCCATGATCGTAATTATCACAATCGCCTTTTACCTGCCGATTCCACCTGATCCTCCTGTGGCGGAGAGGGTGCTCCTCGGACTAGTCGGGATTTTGGGCGGGCTAAGCTTCTTCTTTCTTTGGAGCGGTATGTGGTGCTACTGGATCCGGCGTGATCCGTCCAGTCGATTCGCTCGCCGGGTTTGGTTTGTTGTTCTGCTCGTGGGTTTTTGGTACGGAGCTGCCGCTTATTATCTTTGCGTGTATTTGCCAGGCACAAGAGGAAGCGTTCAAGAGCGGGCCGCGTGATGAAAGTCTTTGCGCTAACTCTAGTGTTTGGTTGGCTTGGCGGGGGCCCACCCGGCCAGTGGGCGGCTTGTTGTGTCATCATCAATTGAGGGCGGAGAAATTCGTGACTTACTTTCCGGAAGGTTCGGTCCTCGGCACGACGATCCGAGTCGGGTGGCTTGATAGGGACCATCCCTTCTCGACCGGTCCAGCGGACCCGGCATTCCTGGGGAGGCTCCTGGCGCTCTGCCGACGCCGCGTGAATCAAACACGCGGGTATCATGTCTGCCCGTTTTGCCCAAGCCCCCGTTTTGGCATCCCCCTAGAACTCGATGGCGGGACAATCAAGCTAGGTTCTGCGGAGATATACGTCCAAGCACACAACGGGAACGAGTTCGCTGCTCCCGATCTCATTTACCACTACATTGTGGCTCATAATTATCATCCGCCCGACAGCTTCATAGAGGCTGTAATGAGTCACACGTGATAAGTCCAGGCGGGTCGGGTGCCCCATCGGCCGGATTCTTCGGCTTCGGTTTGTCATCGACAGAGGCTTGCGTTCACGTGCTTAGCCCAAACCAAGCCGCCACACCTGGGGCACCCGGCACCATATTGACCTCAGTCTTCCTATACAACGAGGAAAATGAAGTCACATTGAATACGATTCGGCGACTGGTAGATGTGCGTCTGATGGAGGGGTAGTGCATGAGATCAAGGCTGCTGGGTTTTCGAGTTGGACAATGGCATCAATCACTGGGGGGGCGATTCTTGTTGGCCCTGCTGCCAATGATCTGCATTTGGTTTTGTGCGTGTGGCTCGGCGTCGGAGAAGATCGAGCTTGCGAAGCAGAATGTCGAACGCTTTCACTCTCAGTTCAATTCAGCAGAGTATGGTGCGATCTACGCATCCACAGATGAGAAGGTCCGTGTCTCCAGGTCGCAAACTGACTTCACCAACTACTTGCAGAGTGTGCACGACAGGCTTGGAAACGTTCAGAGCTGTTCTCTATTACGAACGGCGTTCGCGTGGCACACCACTCAGCGAGCAACGATCACACTTGTGTACGAGACATCGTTTGCGAAGGGCGTCGGTCGGGAACAGTTCATATGGCAGATCGACGAGAATCAGGTCTCTCTGTATCGTTATACGGTTAATTAAAAGTGAATGCTCAGTCTGGCCCTCCTGATAAGGATGAAAAGCCCGCGGCGGCGATTATTGCCGCTGCGCCGGGTGCCCCACGGGTTTTGCCCTTGGCTAGATCGAATCCGCAAGCCTCCCCCCCAATAATTCACCTCGGCCAACAAATCCCCCCGGCGGGGGTGCGGCTAGAGCCCTAGAGCCGTAACAACTCTCGCGGGTTCGTTTCCGCAGCGCTGAACAGCCCCCGAACAGCAGAAGGAGAAGAGAGGTCCCTCCGCTGCGTCCCACGCCCGCGTTGCACGCGGGGAAAAGAAGCACGCGGGACTTGGGTCGTGATGACAAACGCAACGGAACCCGCAGAAGGGGCGAAGAACCGGCAGGGCGCGGGCGGTGCGAAGTGCCTCAGGTCTGAAGACCTGAGCTACAGGTCTCGATTTCGAGGGAAAAGGAACAAGAGCGGGGGCTGAAGCCCAGGTTCATTTGCCGGCACTCTTACGCACCGCAAACGGCGCGGTGCTCCCGGGACTGAAGTCCCGGGCTTCCACCCCCAACAAGAAGCCGTGGGCTACGGTCTGTCACGCGCTTCGCGCAACCGACGCACCCCCGCCTTGCGCGGCCGGGTGCCCCAGGGGTTTTGGTCTTGGCTAGATCGAATCCGCAAGCCTCCCCCGAAGAATCCACTTCGGCCAACGAATCCCCCCGACGGGTGCCCCAATTCTCGCGGGTTCGTTTCCGCAGCGCTGAACAGCCCCCGAACAGCAGAAGGAGA
>DATJWH010000029.1:0-281027 GCA_035501415.1 Candidatus Limnocylindrales bacterium
CGCAAAGAAAATCCTTGTTGATTCCCGAGAGATCGCGGTTATTGGCGCGGAGAATTTCGTTGTTGCGCACGCTCAGAGTGGTCTTGCAGCCGTTCGAACAGTGTGTGCACACGGTGGAGACGTAGGTCATTTCCCAGGGCCGGGTTTTGTATCGATACGTGCCGCTGGTGAGCGCGCCCACCGGGCAGATATCGATGCACATGCCGCACTCTTCGCAGTCCAGATGATCTTCGCCATTCGGGATGATCGTTGACTGCGAGCCGCGCTGTCCCACGCCGAGCGCCTTGACGTCCATACCTTCATCGCAGACCCGCACGCAGCGAAAGCACAGGATGCACCGTGGGGCGTCGTAATAGACCGCCTCGGACCATTTCTGTTCCGGCTGGTGACGCTTTTCCTCGGCGAAGCGGCTCTTGTCCGCGCCATAGGTAAAGACCATATCCTGCAATTCGCACTCCCCACCCTTGTCGCATACGGGGCAATCGAGCGGGTGGTTGGCCAGCAGGAATTCGAGCATCGCTTTGCGCGCTTCATGGACTTGAGGCGTGCTGGTGCGCACGATCATGCCGGGCATCGCGACCAGCGTGCACGCCGTCTGCAGCTTCGGCGCTTTTTCGACTTCCACCAGGCACATGCGGCAGGCGGCCTGCAGTGAAAGGCCGGGGAAATAGCAGAACGAGGGGACTTCGATCCCCATGCGCCGTGCAGCCTCGATGACCAGCGTTCCCGGAGGAACGGTCACGTCGCGGTCGTCAATCTTCAGGGTGATGTCTTTTGAATCCGCCATTTGATTTTGCCGAAAGCCTCAGCGGCCCACGGCCATTACATCGGCCGGCCTGTAAGGACACTTGCCGGAAAGGTGCTGTTCGAATTCGTGCTGCCATTTTTTAACAATGCTGATCGTCGGCATGGCAGCGGCGTCGCCCAGCGGGCAAAACGTCTTGCCGAGCATGTTTTTTGCCAATTCGCCTACCATCGGAATATCTTCGGCCCGGCCCGCGCCCGCGTGGAAGCGGTCGAGCATTTTGCTGAGCCAGCCCGTCCCTTCGCGACAGGGGATACACCAGCCGCAGGATTCGTGCGCGTAGAAGTGCATGATTCGTCGCGCGAAATCGACCATGCATGTTTCCTCGTCCAGAACGACCGTGCCGCCAGAACCCAGCATCGACCCCGCCTTCGCCACGGAGTCGAAATCCATCGCGATGTCGATTTCGTCCGCGGTCAGCAACGGACAAGAGCTCCCGCCCGGGACGACGGCCTTGAGCTTCTTGCCTCCGCGAATTCCTCCTGCCACTTCGTAAATCATTTGCTTCATGTTGAAGCCCATCGGCAGTTCGTAGATTCCCGGTTTGTTCACGTGACCGGAAATGGCGAAGAGTCTCGTTCCGCCGTTCTTCGGCGTGCCGAGTCCCGCGTACCATTCGCCGCCTCGCAGAATCACCGCTGGGACCGAGCTGAGCGTCTCAGCGTTGTTGATTACCGTCGGGCAGCCGTATAGCCCGACAACGGCAGGGAACGGAGGCCGAATTCGCGGATAGCCCCGCTTGCCCTCGAGCGACTCCATCAGCGCCGATTCTTCACCGCACTCATAGGCGCCGGCGCCCGTATGAGACGAGAGATCGAAATCGAATCCGCTATCCAGAATATTTTTCCCCAGGTAGCCGCGCGCGTACGCCTCCGCGATGGCGCGGTCAAGAATATCGATTACGTATCGATATTCCCCGCGCACATACGCGTATCCCTGGTGTGAGCCCACCGCCCGTCCCGCAATGATCATTCCCTCGATCAGTTGATGTGGATCCATTTCCATCAACGGCCGGTCCTTGCAGGTCCCGGGCTCGCTCTCGTCGCAATTCGCGAGAATATATTTCGGCTTGTTCACGTCCTTCGGAACGAAGCTCCATTTCATCCCCGTCGAAAATCCCGCCCCGCCTCGCCCGCGCAAATTCGACTTTTTCATCTCGTCGATGATCTGCTCGGGCGTCATCTGCTTCAGCGCTTTTTCGAGTCCCTGATATCCCTCGTTCTGCAGGTAGACGTCGATCGATTTGGAATTGGGAATTCCGAAGCGCCGGCTGATCACCGGCACTTCCGCCGGATGCCGTTCGTGCACCGATCCCGACGTCACCGGCGCGGGCTCCGGCTTCCGTCCGTCCTGAAGCTGTTCGAAAATCGTGTCGACCTTCTCGGGATTCAGGTTCTCGTAGAAGTCGTAATTCACCTGCATGCATGGCGCGCCCGTACAGGCGCCAATGCACTCGACTTCCTCCAGCGAAAAGGTCCCGCTTGGCGACACTTCCTTGTTCCCGATGCCCAGCCGCTTCTGCACGTGCTCGTACAGCTCATTTGCCCCGCGCAACATGCACGAAATGTTCGTGCATACTTGAATGTGGTATCGTCCGGCCGGGTTCCGCCGTAGCATTGAGTAGTAGGCCAGTGTTTCCTTCACTTGTAGGATGTTTAGCTCGAGCCGCTTCGCGATTTCCTCGAGGATTTCATCGCCCAGATACCCGTAATGGTCCTGCGCGTACAGCATCATCGGAATCAGCGCCGACCTCTTCACCGGGTAGCGCCCCAGGAGCTGCGTGAATTTGGCCTCGAGTTCCTGTGGAAGCTGCATCTACCGATCCACCTCTCCCAGCACGATATCCGTCGTCCCGATGCACGCCACCACGTCCGCGATAAGCCGCCCCACGCACAGCTTCGGCAGCGACTGCAAGTTCACGAACGACGGCGCCCGGAATTTCACGCGGTACGGCTTCGCCGAGCCATCGCTCGCCACGAACACGCCCAGCTCGCCCCTCGGCGATTCAATCGTCTGGTAGACCTCGCCCTTCGGCGCGGCAAATCCTTCGGTGAAGATCTTGAAGTGATAAATTAGCCCTTCGATCGACGTCTTCATCTCTTCGCGCGACGGCGGAATAATTCCCGGCGCGTTCGCGCGGAACGGCCCCTCCGCCGGAACCTTGCCGATTGCCTGGCGAACGATCTTCATACTCTCGCGAATCTCCGCCAGCCGCACCAGGTAGCGCGCGTAGCAATCGCCTGCGGTCTGCGTCGGAATGTTGAAATCGAATTCATCGTACCGGGAGTACGGGAACGCCTTCCGCACGTCGTACGCCACGCCGCTCGCTCGCAGCATCGGCCCCGTGACGCCCATCGCGATCGCATCCTTCGCGCTGAGAATCCCGATTCCCTTGGTGCGCCCGATCCAGATCTTGTTTTTCGTCAGCAGGTCTTCGTATTCGTCGATGTGCCCGGGCAGCGTCTCCATCACGCGGCGGACGCGGTCGATCCAGCCCGGCGGCGGCTCGAGTGCGAGCCCGCCGATGCGGAAGTAGCTCGTCATCATCCGCTGGCCGGAGACGTACTCGAAAATCTTCATGATCTCTTCGCGCTCGCGGAACGTGTATAGAAACACCGACATCGCGCCGAGATCGATCGCGTGCGTTCCCAGCCACACCAGGTGCGACGCGACGCGCGTCAGTTCCGTCAGCAGCACGCGAATGTATTGCGCGCGCTCCGGCACTTCGAGCCCGACTAGTTTCTCTACTGCGAGGCAATATCCAAGGTTATTCGAGAGCGGCGCGAGGTAGTCGATTCGGTCCGTCAGCGTGATCGCCTGCGAGTACGTTTTTGCCTCGCAGCTCTTCTCGATTCCCGTGTGCAGGTAGCCGATCACCGGCTCGGCCTTCAACACGATTTCGCCGTCCAGCTCCAGAATCACGCGCAGGACGCCATGCGTTGACGGGTGCTGCGGTCCCATGTTCAGGACCATCGTGCCGGGTGAACTTGTCGCTTCGATCGTCGTTGTCATGATCGGATCGCTCGAAATTCCTCTTTACCGCGTCTCAGCGATATCCCTCGACCGGATAATCCTTCCGCAACGGATGGCCTTCCCAGTCGTCGGGCATCAGGATTCGCCGCAGATCGGGATGCCCTTCGAACTGGATCCCGAATAAGTCGTAGTTTTCGCGCTCGTGCCAATTCGCCGTCGGCCACACCGGCGTCACCGAGTGCACCACCGGATCCTGGCTCGTTAACTTCACCTTCAGCCGCAGCCTTGCCTTTCGCTCGATTGACACCAGGTGGTAGTTCACCTCGAACCGGGGCTCCATGGGAAAGCGGTCCACCGTCGTAATGTCGGAGAGAAGCGAAAATCCCAGTGAGGGCTGGGTCGCCAGGAATTCGGCGACTCGCAGAAGATGCTTCCTCGCGACAACGACCGTCGTTTCGCCCCTGGATTCGACGATTTCGGCGACCGCCGCCGCGTCCCACTCTTTGAGTTTTTGGACTACTGGATTCTTGTCCAGTTCCTGAGATTCCACTATGAATTGAGTCCCGAAGGAGCGGCGGTTAGCGGTTCCAGTCGAGCGCGCCCTTCTTCCAGAGGAATATGTAGCCCGCCAGCAGAATTATAATGTAGAGCACCATCTCCACAAAGCCGAACAGGCTCAAGTCGTGGTACACCAGCGCCCACGGATACAGGAAAATTGCCTCGATATCGAACAGAATGAAGAGCAGCGCCACCATGTAGAACTGCACCGAAATCGGCTCGCGCGCGTCTCCGGTGGGCCGCATCCCGCATTCGTATGGTTCGTCTTTTTCGCGTGAAGGTTTGTGGCGCCCGACCAGCGTCGAGACCACGATCAGTGCGCCCGCCAATCCGCACGCCAGTATAAACATAAGCAAAAGGGGTGCGTAATTGTCGAGGTAGGTGCTCTGCATTTTAGCGACATTGCTATAATAACGGCCCGGGCGCGCATCGGTCAAATGGACTCCTCCTTCTTTTTTGCGCGCTTCTGGGCTTTGCGGGTTCCAGGGGCACCGGCGGCCGATGAGTTCTGGATTTAACACAGATGTTCGCATCGACGAGCGCGTCTTCCACGTTCAGACGGAAGCCCGCGGCGCTTCCTCTTCGGTGATTGAGACTGCCGTCTACAAAAGTGGCCGCATCGTTCACCGCCGCTCCCTGAGTTACAAGGAATTTCGCGAATCTCCCGACTTTTCGGACGAGGGCCTGCGCTGGCGCGTCGAGGCCCAGCATCGCGTCGTCATCGAGGATCTCCGCTCCGGGGCGCTCGATGCCGAAATTGCCGCCGCCGAGCAGAAGGCCCGCAACACTTCCGGAATCCAGGTCCAGCTCCTGAACCCGGACTCCTGGTTGTCGGGCGGCAGCGTGTCCCTCAGTCTCGAGATTCTGCGTCGCGGCGATCGACAGCCCGAATCCGGCGCCCGCGTCGAGGCTGTCATCGAGGGCGCCCTTCAGGAAACTCGCCATGCTGGAACCAGCGATGACCGGGGCCGCGTCCAGCTCGATTTCCCGCTCCCGCCGCTCGGCAAGGGCGACCTTGCGCTCGTTATTCTGGCGCAGGCCAGCGCAGGCAAAGACGAACTCCGCTTCGCGATGCGCTCCCGCCCCAAATCTCCGGCCTCCGATTCAGCGCAATGACGGTCACCATCAACGGTGACCGGCGCGAGGTCCCTGACGGCCTTTCCGTCTCCGCGCTCCTCGATCATCTCGGCATGAAGTCCGACCGAGTCGCCATCGAGCGCAACCTCGATATCCTCCCCCGCGACCGCTGGGCCGCCACCCTCGTCCAGCCGGACGACAGCTTCGAAATTGTGCATTTCGTGGGAGGCGGATAGCCTTCTCGCGCGTCTAACACTCCTAGACAACTTAGGAAAGCTGGTGTACCCTCCTAAGGAATTTAGGAGAGCTTCATGCCCGAACAGGCTCAGCTTCTTCCCGGCACTCTGGACCTTCTCATCCTGAAGGCCGTTTCGCTCGGTCCCTTGCACGGCTATGGCGTGCTGCTCCGCATCGAGCAGATTACCCGGGGGGCCCTCCTCACCGAGCAGGGCGCGCTCTATCCCGCGCTCCACCGCCTCGAACATCAGGGGCTCCTCGATACCGAGTGGGGCACCTCCGAAAATAATCGTCGCGCGAAATTCTATCGCATCACCGCCGCCGGCCGGCGCCGTCTCCGCGACGAAACCGAAAGCTGGAACCGCCTCTCGACTGCCATCCGCTCGGCCTTGAGCGCCAAACCCATGGAGGGCTGATATGCTCGCTCGACTCCGCTCCCTCTGGCATTTCCTCCGGCATCGCTCGCAATTTGAAAGCGATCTCGACGATGAAATGCGTTTTCACGTCGAAACGCGCGCCGACGACCTCGTTCGGTCTGGCGTCCCGCGAACCGAAGCGCTCCGCCTCGCCCGCATCGAATTCGGCTGCGCCGAGGCTTACCAGGACCGTGTCCGCGAATCCCGCCGCATCGGCTGGTTCGACGGCTTCTCGCAAGACCTCCGCTTCGCCCTCCGGATGCTCCGCAAGTCTCCCGGCTTCACGGCGGCGGCCATCCTGACGCTCGCGCTCGGCATCGGGCCCAATACCGCCATTTTCACGGTCATCGACGCCGTGCTCCTCCGCGCGCTGCCATATCCAAACCCCGAGCAGCTCATCACCTGGCGCACCAACGAGTCTGAGCTCGATATCGACGATATCCGCGCTCAAGCCTCCTTCTTTTCCTCCGGCGGCGGTGTGAATCCGGAAGTCCTCACCTACTCCGGTGGCTCGGAGCCTCTCGGCGTTCACACGGGCTATGTGGATGCGGGCCTTTTCCAGGCGCTCGGCGTTTCGCCGATGCTGGGTCGCGTGCTTTCGACCGACGATGATCGGTTCGGTGGCCCTCGCGTCGTGGTCGTCTCGCATCGCTTCTGGCGCGAGTATCTCGATGGCGATCCCGCCGTTCTGGGCAAAACGATTCCCCTCGACGGAAATTCCTACACCGTTATCGGTGTGATGCCCGCAAACTTCGCTGTCCCGCAGTACGACCTCGATCTCTTCGTCTCGCTGCGCGTCGCCTATCCCGATGCTGCCCGCTATCGTGGCGTCCATTTGATGCAAACCGTTTGGCGCCTCAAGCCGGGCGTTACTCTCGCGCAGACCACGGCCGGCATGGCTCCCATTGAGGCCCGTCTCGCCAGGGACTATCCCGGAGAGGAAAAAGACCATCACAGGATTCCTGTCCCTCTGCAGCAGGCCGTGACTGGCAACGTTCGCCCCGCGCTCCTCGTGCTTTCCGGTGCTGTCGGTCTGGTCTTGCTGATTGCTTGCGCGAATTTCGCGGGCCTCCTGATGGCTCGCACCGCGGTCCGTCGCCGCGAGATGATCATTCGCGCCGCCCTCGGGGGCGCCCGGCATCGCTTGGTTCGTCAAGCCCTCACTGAAAGTACTCTGCTCGCGGTTCTCGGCGGCGCCGTTGCTTTGCCGCTGGCGCTGCTATGCGTCCGCGTGCTGGTCGCCGCCAAGCCCGCGGCGCTCGCTCACCTCAACGAGATCTCGATGAATCCGGAGGTTATCGCTTTCGGCGTGGTTGTGTCGTTGCTCACCGGCCTTATCTTCGGTTTAGCGCCAGCTTGGAATGTCTCGCGAGCGGACGTTACCGGCATGCTCAAGCAGGAAGGCCGTACGGCGACTGCAGGCCCTGCGGGAAACGCCTTTCGCACGATCCTTGTTATCGCCGAAATTGGCCTGGCGCTGATTTTGCTCGCCGGCACTGGATTGCTCGTCCGGAGCTTCGCTCGTGTCCGCTCCGTCAATCCCGGGTTCGATCCGGCTCACCTGATTGCCATCAATGTTCAATTGCCGAACGTTCGCTACGCGGAGATCTCCCAGCAGCTCCAGTTCCGCCGCGCGCTTCTCGACAACCTCAACGCCATCCCGCAGGTTCAGGCCGCAATGGTCGGAGACGTTCCCCTGAGCGGAAGCGAAGTCACGCACAGTCTCGCCATCGACGGCCGGCCGCCGGTTGCCGAAGGCGATGAGCCTGACGTCGACACCTTTTGTGTGATGGGCGACTACTTCGGCGTGATGCGCATTCCTCTGCGCGCCGGCCGCGATCTCACTCCCATGGATCGCGAAGATCAGCCGCTTGTCGCCGTCATCAATGAAGCTCTGGCTCGCCAATTCTTCGTCGGCCAGAATCCAATCGGCCAGCGCATTCGCTGGGCCCGCGAAAAGACCCCTCGTTGGATGACCATCGTTGGCGTAGTCGCCGACGTCAAGCAGTACTCGCTTGCCGAGCCCGCTTTTCCCGCCGTCTTCACGCCTTTCGCACAAACGAACGAAGCGTGGCGCCGCTGGATGTCCGTCGTTGTGCGCGCTCCCGGCTCGTTCGCCTCGGTCGTCCCCGGCGTCAAACGCGCAATCTGGTCGCTCGATTCTCAAATTCCTCTGAATCGGATCCAGAGCATGGATGAGCTCCTTGGTCTTTCGCTCGCAGAGCGGCAGTTCAACATGTCTCTGCTCGGCCTTTTCGCCGCTCTCGCGATGGTTCTCGTCGCGGTCGGCATCTATGGCGTCATTTCCTACGGCGTCAGCCAGCGTACACACGAGATCGGCATTCGCCTCGCCGTGGGCGCGAGCCGCGTCGATGTTCTTGCGCTGGTGCTCGGCCAGGGCGCGCGAATGGCGGCTTTCGGCATTTTCATCGGCATCCTCGGCGCGTTTGCGCTCACGCGGCTGATGACCAAGCTTCTCTTTGGCGTCACCGCTACGGATCCCGTCACCTTTGCGGGCGTCGTCGCGCTCATGGTTGTCGTCGTTTTTCTCGCTTCTCTGATTCCGGCGCGGCGCGCGATGCGGGTCGATCCCATGGTCGCCTTGCGCCACGATTGACGGAAGGAGGCTTCACCATGCTCGCTCAACTTCGCTCTCTTTGGCGTTCCCTACGCCATCGGTCGCAGTTCGAAAGCGATCTCGACGCCGAGATGCAAGCGCACATCGAATCCCGTGCCGAGGATCTTGTCCGCTCCGGCCTCCCGCGTGCCGAATCCCTCCGCCGCGCCCGCCTCGAATTCGGCTGCGCCGAGGCCTACCAGGACCGCGTCCGCGAATCTCGTCGCATTCACTGGTTCGAAGAGGCTGCCCAGGACATTCGCTTCGCTGTTCGCCTCCTTCGCAAGACGCCCGCGATCACCGTCGTCGCCTTGCTCTCTCTCGCGCTGGGTATCGGAGCGAACACCGCCATCTTCAGCCTCATCGACGCGATCATGCTTCGCAGCCTCCCGGTCCAAAATCCAGGCCAGCTCATCCAAATTGAAATACAGCAACCCGGCGCCCCGCGGCCCGACGACACTTACACAAATCCGATTTGGGAGCAGTTGCGCGATCACCAGAACGTGCTTGCGGGCATGCTCGCTTGGTCTTCCCAGGATTTGGATCTCGCCAATGGCGCTCACACCGAGAAGGTCCGCGGCGAATACGTCAGTGGAGATTACTTTCGCACTCTCGGCGTTCAGCCCGCTGCCGGGCGGCTGCTGACCACCGAGGATGACGTCCGCGGCTGCTCCGGCGCCGCCGTCATCAGCTACGGATTTTGGCAAAGCCACTATGCCGGCGCCGAGAGCGCCATCGGCTCAACACTCGATCTGAGCAGCCACGATTTCCCTATCGTCGGCGTTCTGGCTCCCGGTTTTTCCGGCCTCGAAGTTGGCGCCAAGTCCGACATCATGCTCCCGATCTGCACCGAGGCAATCTTTGACGGCACGCGCTCCATGTTGGACCATCGCTCCGCATGGTGGCTGCAAGTCATGGGCCGCCTCAAGCCCGGCAGCAGCGTTCGCCAGGCCACAACGGGTCTCAACGTCCTCGCGCCTCAGGTTTTTGCCGCCACACTGCCGCCGCACTGGAAGCCCGAATCGCAGAGGGACTATCTGCGCTGGACCTTTGTCGCCACGCGCGGCGCCACCGGCGTTTCCTTTCTTCGCCGAACGTACGAGAAGCCGCTTGAGATTCTCATGTTCATCGTCGGGCTCGTCCTGCTCATTGCCTGCGCCAACATCGCCAGCTTGATGACGGCGCGCGCCGCGTCGCGCCGTGAGGAGATCGCAATTCGCCTTTCGATCGGCGCTTCGCGTGCGCGCCTGATTCGCCAGGTGCTCACCGAGAGCCTTGTGCTCTCCGCCGCCGGCGCGCTCCTTGGCATTTTCTTTGCGCAGTGGGGCAGCCGCCTGCTTGTCCGCTTCGTCTCCTCGGCGCGCAACAAGGTGTTTCTTGATCTCTCGATGGATGGCCGCGTTCTCGCCTTCACTGTTGCCGCGGCTGTTCTAACCGGGTTGCTCTTCGGCGTTCTTCCGGCTGTCGGCGCAACGCGCGTTTCGCTCACGTCCGCGATTCGCGGCGACGATTTTCGCGGCGGACGCGCTTCGCGTTTTCATTCCGGCCGTTGGGTTGTCGCGCTTCAGGTTGCACTCTCTTTGATTCTGCTCGTCGGCACGGGCTTGTTCGTGCGCAGCTTCTGGAAGCTCACGTCGCTCGATCCCGGCTTCGACCGCGGCAATGTTCTGCTCGTCGAAACGAATATTCGTGATGCGCACATCCCGCCCAACTCGCGAGTCCCGGTCTACACCCAGATGCTCGACCGTCTGAAATCTCTTTCGGGCGTCCTTTCGGCCTCGCAATCGTTTCGCACGCCGATTCAAGGGCTCACATGGAACGAAGACCTTCTCATCGAGGGCTTCAAGCCGCGGAAGGGAATCGATGAGTCGGTTTACTTCAATTGGATCACGCCCGAATATTTTTCCGTGCTGCGGACTCCCATTCTCCGCGGGCGCAATTTTGATGCGCGCGATTCCGGCACCGCGCCGCACGTAGCCATCGTCAACGAGACGATGGCGCGCCACTTCTTTCCGGGCCAGGATGCGCTCGGCCGCTACTTCCGCATCGATGAGCCGGAAGACGACCTCGTGTCCCGCGCACCCGTTCAGATCATCGGCATCGTGAAGGACGCGAAGTATCAATCACTTCGCGAAAAAACCTTTGCGAGCGCCTATGTGCCGCTCGCGCAACTCTCGCAAGTCACAGAGTGGAGTTCTTTCGAGCTTCGCACCACCGTCGATCCCGCCGCTGCCTCGGTTGCGGCACGCGATGCGATCGCCGGCGTCACCAAGGCTGCATCGGTTGAGGTCACCACGCTCCGCGAGCAGGTGAGCCAGAGCCTCGCCCAGGACCGTATGCTTGCCACGCTCTCCGCGTTCTTCGGAATTCTAGCGCTGGTGCTGACTTCCATCGGGCTCTACGGCGTGATGGCTTACATCGTCACGCAGCGCACCCACGAAATCGGCATCCGAATGGCGCTAGGCGCTCAGCCGCGAGCGGTTCTTCGACTCGTGGTTAGCGACGTTACAGTTCTTCTGGCCGTGGGCATCGCGGCAGGAGCATTCGGCGCGCTCTGGATCACGCGGCTCGTGCAGCAGCTTCTTTACGATCTGAAGCCCGACGATCCCGTCGCCATCGGTTTTGCGATCATCGTCCTCGTCGCTGCGGGCTTGCTCGCCGCGTTTATCCCCGCGCGGCGCGCGATGCGCGTCGATCCGATGATCGCCCTTCGCCACGAATGACAAACGCAGCTGGCCCATTGCGACGCTACCACTGCACTCCGGGATACAGGCTCGGCATCCGAAATCCGCGATACGCGTACTGGCCCGCAATCTGCATCTGCCAGACGACCTGCGGCGGCATTGTCTGCGTCACTTCGTAAATCGCCGAGTTATCTGCAGGCGTGGTCAGTCCGCATTCGTCGAACTCCATGTTGCCGTTGGCCAGCAGCCCCGCGTTCCCGCCGAAGAATGAGAACACGGGCGAAAGATCGTCCACCCATTCGAGCGTGGCCGTCTTTGCCGTTTCGTCGAGCTGGTAGATGGGCACCCTACTGAAGCAGGCTGGGTTCGGCGCGCCGCACACCGTCCCGCCCGAGTTCAGCACGCGGTTGTTGCCATTGTCGAACATGGTCATTTCAAACGTGCCGCTGCTGTTGCTCGTGATCACGTTTGCGTCGTGTTGGGCATATGTCCAGTCCTGCGGAGCCGTGCCGTTCATCAACGTGAAGTCGCCCTGGTAGCCCAGTTTCCACAGGATATTTCCGGTTCCCTGGCCGTCGTTGTAATCGATCTTCATCACCCAATGCTGGTGCCGCATCGAGATGATCAAGTCCTTGTCGTCGGCCGAGTAGACGATCGAATTCGTATGCGTCCAATCGGGGAACGACATCGGGTGCCGGTTCAAGTCGAGATGATCGAACGACGACCAGACCCACACCGGCTTGCGATTCTGGTCCAGATCGATCAGTACATCCCCGGTGACCGTGGTTGGGCTTGGCTCTCCGGTCAATCCAGTCTCCGAAACATCCTCGGCGGCGATCACAACCAAGTGTCCGTTGGGGAGAATCGCGACGTCGTGGTGAGTTCCGAGGACCGTGATGTTGCACCCCGCGCAGGTCGCGGCCGCGAGAGCCTGATTCAGGTCGGCCGCGCTCATCTGCCAGATGATGTTTCCGCCGAGATCGACTTCCTCGAGGACGGAATTGACTCCATCGGGATTGCTGCCTGAGAAATTCATCAGGAAATTCCCATCCGGCAACATCTTCACGGGGTTCGGGCCGTACAGGGCGTTCAGATTAGGAGCAAATCCCCATAGGACATTTCCGGATAGGTCCGTAACCGCGACGCTCACCTGTCCTGTCTTTGCGGTCGAAAAGAAATCCAGCAATTCGACGCCGCTCTGCGGAGTTGTTCCGGCAGTCGTAGTTGCTGTGACAGTGGGCGATTGGCCTGCGGGAAGAGCGCTGGTGGTAAACGTATGGTCGCTGTCATCCACCGTTGCGCTGCCGAATTGCACGATGGCGCGCATGTGGTAAAGGGTGTTGGGAAGCATGCCAGCGACATAGATACTCGTTGGACCGCCGCCGGCTGGCGAGGCCAAGGCCCATGTCGTCAAACCGTAGTTTGTGTCCGTTCCAAATTGAATGGATACCATCGCGTCCGCCGGAGGGGCGATGGTGTACAGCGCGACCTGCGGATTGTTGGTTGAGGCCACCTGCCCGGGCGCGACGATACTGAGCGATGCGGAGCCGGACTTCGTCATATCCTTCTTGCTGGTTGCGGTGATGGTGACGTTTGTGTTCTGTGTCACCGCTGGTGCAGAGTAATTGCCCTGCGCGTCGATCGTCCCGACCGTCGAACTGCCGCCGGGCGTTCCATTCACGGACCACGCCACGCCTGAGTTGTCGCCCATGACGTTCGCCGTGAACTGGGTGGTTTGGCTCGAGCCGACGAATGCGGTTTGAGGTGAAACTGAAACGCTAATTGTCTGGGTCTGCGATGCGCAGGCGCCCAGAATGCCAATCAGAAATAGGACACCGGAAAAACGAAGGCGATACAGAGAGAGACGCACCCCAGATTTTCTTGTCACGTTCGCTTTCTCCCAAGACGGTCATGGAGGGATGACTGAGGACTGGAACCCCGGCGAAAATGATATCAGAAGCCAAGCCAGGAAAACTCAAAATGGCGCAGTACGGCGATGCACTCGCCGCGGGCTTCGCAGTTCCTTCACTTTCCCGGAGCATCACATTTTGTCGGGAGCGACGATTCCCATCAGGCCGAGCACGGCGACGAGCTGCTCGCGGACGAGCGAGGTGAGGCGAAGAAGGAAAGCGCGCTTTTCGGCATCCTCTTCCGAGAGGATGTGGTGCTTGTGATAGAAGACGTTGAAGGCCTGCGCCAGCTCGAAGGCGTAACGCGCGAGGAACGCGGGCTCTTGCGCCGCGACGGCGGCGTCGACGCGGGCATCGAGCGAGCCCGAGAGAAGAGCCAACTCCCACAAGTCGTCGCCCGAGCCTGACGCCAGAAACTTACTCGCATCGATTTCCCCGCTTTCGACGCGCGCCTGATTTCTTGCGTCCTCCGCGGCCATGCCCGGATTCGCTTCTGCGCCTTTGCGCAGAATTCCGTTCACGCGCACGACGGCGTATTGCGCGTAAGGTCCCGTCTCGCCCTCGAAGCTAAGCGCATCCTTGAAATCGAAAGCGATGACGGTCGAGCGCGTGAAGCGCAGCAGGAAGTAGCGCAGAGCGCCGATGGCGATCGCGTGAGCGATGGCCGCGCGCTCGGATTCGGGAGTATCCGGATGCCGCGAATCGACTTCGCGCTTCGCGCTCGTTTCCAGCTGATCGAGCAGGTCGTCGGCTTTCACGCCCTGGCCCTTGCGGCCGCTGACTTCGACGTAGGCCTTCTTCGCATCCTCGGGCGGAATCTCGTAGCCCATTTCCAGCGCGCAGCGGGGCGTGAGCGCGACGACGTTGTAGGAGAAATGCTTCAGGTGGTCGGCCTGTTCGCCATACCCGAGCGCGCGAAGTCCCGCGACAACGACTTGCTGCGGATAGGCCTGGCGCGAATCGATGACGTTGAAGACTTCGTGGGCGTGGCCGAATTCAGGCGCGTCCGGATCGCTGGGTTCGGTGGTGGTGACCCACGGGTCGTGGTTGCCGCCGACGGGGAAGCGGCGATAGCGGAAGTCGCGATCGAGGAGACCGAATTTCCAGAGGTGGTAGGCGATGTCTTTTCCCACATAGGTGACTGTGCCGCTTGAGCGGACGATGATTTTCGCCTCCGCTTCCTCCGTGTTTTCGGTTTCTCCCTTTTCGGGCGGCTGTTCGCGGTCCGACGGAAGCTGCATCACCCAGCAGCCCGCGTTCTTGCCCGAAGTGGCGAGCTGAATGGCGCCGCGCTGCTTCAGCATTTCGAACGCGGCCTCCCAGAATTTCAGGTGGAGGATTTCGCTCTCGCGCGAGAGCAGGTCGTAATGAATGTCGAGCCGCGCGAGAGTTTCGAGATGGCGGCGAACGATGGCCGTGGAGACAATTTCGGCGATTCGTGCCGCGTCGCCATGGTCATCTTCAATGTCCTTCAGGGTCTGCGCACGCAACTTGAGAAGGGCTTTGTCTTCCTCGAGGAGTTGCGTGACGCGCGTGTACAGGTCCCAGCAATCGTAATCGAACCGGCGGCGCGCAGTGAGCGCTCGCACATGCTCGACTGATTTTCTTTCGAGATGAATGAAGCCGAGGACCACATCGGCGACCTGGACGCCGGTGTTGTCGATGTAGTTTTGAACTTCGACGCGGCGTCCGACGTGGCGGAGGATGCGGACGAACGTGTCGCCGAGGACCGCGTTGCGAAGGTGGCCGATGTGCGCGGCCTTGTTCGGGTTGACGCTGGTATGCTCGATGATGGCTTTGGCCGCGTTCGCGGCGGGTGATGGCGCTCCTTCGCGGAGCTCTTTGCAGACGGCGCGGAAGAAGGCGGCGCGGTCGAAGAAGGCATTGAGGTAGCCACCTCCGGCCACTTCGACGCGCGCGATGCCGTTGATCGGCGGCAGGGAATTGGCGATTTCCTGGGCGAGCGCGCGGGGCGGCTTCTTGAGGCGCTTGGCCAGCTCGAAGCAGAGGGGCGAGGCGGATTCGCCCATGGCGAGTTTGGGAGGGCGCTCGGTGACGATGGGGACGTCGGTCTTATAGCGCTCGTGGATATGGTGGCGGAGCGCCTTGCGAAACCGTTCCTCGATGGTTTTATACACGCGGTTGCCCGATCCCGGTCAGCGGGACGCCCCCTTGGTCGAAAAGGAATCGGGAATCATAGCAGAGAAAGCCCGAGAGAATGCTTCCCGAAGCGGTGAGCCCCGGCAACCGTAGATTAAGCATGGCGCCGGTCCTTTGTTTTCAACGACTTGCGAGAGAAATTAATCCCGTTACCGTAGATTAAAGTTCGCCGCGATTTCGCCTTGGGCTGCGGGTGAGTGGAACCTTTGAAACCAGGGATGAACCCGCCACGGCGTGCAGGCACTGATGAACACAGATAGGAGAACCTGGCACGAAACCGGGCGGGCCCTGGCCAAGGATTAGGGGAAGTTGAAGAACAAAACATAATAACGAGGGCCGCGGATTTGTATAGATTAGAAAAATGTAAGTCACTGATTCGGCGTGGGTTGCGGCGATTTCTAATCTTCAGTGTATAGATTAGAAATTGGGTGGGGAGCGCCCGGCGCGTCGGAGGAGAAGGTCGCCGGAGCATTCGATTTGTGCCTCTAGTCTCTCATTTTCCTACTGACACTATTTTATCATGCGTGGCAACTTGACACGTGTGCTCCAAGTCTGCAAGGCAAAGGAAGGATTGGAGTTACGAAATCATGATCTCTGATCAGGAATCGGCGAAAATCGAAGAAAGTTGAAAAAAGTTTGGGCAAGACAAAGACCTGAAGCCACAGATGAATCCGCCTCCGGCGCGACGGGCCGGCTTGCGGCAAGGCCGGCACGGATAAATGCCAATGGAAGAAAGCGGCAAAAGCGACTTCAGATTTGAGGTTTTCCGGCGGCTGTGGCGGCCTTTTGTTTCGCATCGAAGTTATTCTGCCGCCCCTTGAAGGGGCTCGTGGATGCCATCGCCGTTTTGTTTTCCCACGGCTTACGCCGTGGGCCACATACTAAAGAGCTTGCCGAAGTGAAATGAACTCATCTCAAGGCGTGAGCGAAATTTCTTACAGCAATCGCGGAACGGTCGCAAGGCGACGGCCTGGGGTTATTTGACACAGTATGGCGGCCAGACTAGTATCGTTTTTCCTGTGATGTTTCGAGAGAAAGTGGCTGTAAGCGCATGAAGACGATAGGGATCGCATATTTCGACTGCTTTTCGGGGATCAGCGGCGACATGGTGCTGGGTGCGCTGGTCGACGCGGGGGCGGACCTGGGCGCGATTGAGGCGGAGCTGCGGAAACTGGGGCTGGCGGGGTGGTCGATTGGGGCAAAGAAGGTGCAGCGGGGGGCGATTTCTGCGACGCAGGTTGTGGTGGAGGTGGATGGCGCCTCAGGGGCTAAAGCCCAGATTTCTAGTGGCGAGGATATGTCGGACCTGAAGCCGTGTCTTCCGACAGGCAGGCAACAGCTTTCTTCAGGGGCTAAAGCCCGGGTTCGTTCGGGAGATTCTATGTCGCGCCTGAAGGCGCGACCCACAAAGCGCGGCAAGACGGCCAAACAGAGTGAGGAGAGCGCGGCGGGGCATCGTCATGAGCATGGGCATGAACATCACGAGCAAGAGAAGCTTTCTTCAGAGGCTGAAGCCCGGACTTCGAGTGGCGGGGTAACGCCGGACTTGAAAGTCCGGCCTCCTGAACACCATCACGAGCATCATCACCGCGGGCTGAGCGAGATTGTGAAGATGATTGACGCGGCGGGGCTGAAGCCGCGGGCGGCGGAGCGCGCGAAGAAGATTTTTCGGCGGCTGGGCGAGGCGGAAGCGCACGTCCACGGGGTGGATATTGAGAAGGTGCATTTTCATGAAGTGGGCGCGGTGGATTCGATCATCGATATTGTGGGCGCGGCGATTGGATTCGAATTGCTGGGGATCGACGAGTTTGCGTGCTCGTCGATGGATGTGGGCGGCGGGCAGGTGAAGACGGAGCACGGAATTTTGCCGGTGCCGGCGCCGGCGACGGTGGAGTTGCTGCGCGGAGCGCCGACGCACTCGAGCGGAATCCGGCGGGAGCTGGTGACGCCGACGGGGGCAGCGATTGCGACGACGCTGGCGACGCGGTATGCGGAGATTCCGCCGATGAAGCTGCGCGCGGTGGGGTACGGCGCGGGGAGCGCGGAGCTGGCGGAGAAGCCGAACGTGATGCGTCTGTTGATCGGCGACCGCGAGGAGAGCGAGGCAGGGGAGAGTTGGTCCGCGCCGGTGACGGTGATTGAGACGAATGTGGATGATATGAGCCCGCAGATTTACGGGTATTTTGTCGAGCGGGCGCTGGCGGCGGGGGCGCTGGACGTGTTTTCGACGCCGGCGCAGATGAAGAAGAACCGGCCGGGGCTGCTGGTGACGTTGCTGAGCGAAGCGGAAAACGTGTCGCGGCTGATCGATTTGATTTTTCGCGAGACGACGACGATTGGCGTGCGGACGTATGAGGTGAGGCGGAAGATTTTGCAGCGGGAGTTTGTGGCGGTGGAGACGCCGTTTGGGCGGGTAAGGATGAAGGTGTCGCATATGAATGGGTCGATACTGAATGCGACGCCGGAGTATGAGGATTGCCAGAAGATCGCGGGGGAGCGAGGGTTGCCGTTGAAGCAGGTGATTGCGGCGGCGGCGTTTGAATTTCAGAAGCAGAGAGAAGAGAAGAAGGCTTAACCACAGATGAACACAGATAAACACTGATGAGAAAAGGCAAAAAAAGGAAAAGGGAGAAAGAAGAACAGGAAAGAAGAGGTTTTGGGGTCTATCTGAGTTCATCTGAGTTCATCTGTGGTTAAAGGTTTTGCACTTCTCACGGGCACATGGATAAGCAGAAATATTATTTGACGACGCCGATTTACTACGCGAATTCGCGGCCGCACGTAGGGTCCGCATACACGACGATCGTGTGCGACGTGATCGCGCGGTACAAGCGGATGTGCGGGTACGACGTGGCGTATACGACGGGGACGGACGAGCACGGCGTGAACATCGAGCGGGCGGCGGAGAAGGCGGGAATCACGCCGCAGGAGCTGGTCGACCGGAATCAGAAGATTTTCATCGAGCTGTGGAAGCTGCTGGGAATCCAGTACACGGATTTTGTGCGAACGACGTCTGTGGAGCACGCGCGCGCGGTGCAGACGCTGGTGCGGCGGACGCTGCGGAGGTCGCCGCACGCGATTTACAAGGCGAAGTATGAGGGGCGGTACTGCATCTACGACAATTTGTACGTGAGCGATTCGCCGGAGCCGGTGAATTGCGAGATCTGCGGGCGGCCGGCGGAATTGATCTCCGAGGAGAATTATTTTTTCCGGCTGAGCGCGTTTCAGAAGCGGCTCCTCGCTTTGTACGAGGACAATCCGGAGTTCATCAGCGCGGGTGACCAGAATTTAGAGGCGCAACGCTACTGCGGCGTCTGTCAACGGTACATGCCCGTTGCAGTTGCCGCGGGAAGATGTCCTAAGTGCGGCGCCCTCGCCGAGATCGTTCGTCTTTCGGTCCAGCCGGACTTCAGACGCAACGAAGTAGTCAGCTTCGTGAAGGCGGGGCTGAAGGATGTGTCGATCAGCCGGAAGACGATCAAGTGGGGAATTCCGTGGCCGGATGATCCGCAGCACGTGTTTTATGTTTGGTACGACGCGCTGACGAGCTACATGACGGCGATTGGGTTCGGCGAAGGGCACGAGGGCGACGGGAACAAGAGGTTTGCGAGGCTGTGGCCGGCGGACGTGCACATGATCGGGAAGGAGATTATCCGGTTTCATGCGGTGTACTGGCCGGCGTTCTTGATGGCGGCGGAGCTTCCGCTGCCGAAGCAGATTTTCGCGCACGGGTGGCTGCTGTTCGAGCAGGAGAAGATGAGCAAGTCGAAGGGGAACGTGGCGTATCCGGAGCCGATTGTGAGGGTGCTGGGCAACGATGCGCTGCGGTATTACCTGCTGCGGGAGACGGTGTTCGGCCAGGACGGGAATTTTTCGCGGGAGGCGCTGATCACGCGGTACAACGCGGATTTGGCGAATGGGCTGGGGAACCTGGCGAGCCGCGTGTTGACGATGATTCAGAATTATTGTGGCGGCGTGGTCCCGGAAGCCCATGTCGTCCCAGGAAATGTGTCGAAGGAAGATGCGGACTTTCTTGGCGGGTTCTCGCAGGTCAGCCTACAGATCATTCTGGCAGCTTATGATGTTTTTGGGTTTGCGGGAGTGCTAGAGAGCACCTGGGCTCTGGTTGCGAGCGCGGATAAATATCTCGTTCTGCAGAAGCCGTGGACACTGGAGGCGGACCGATCGCGTCGGAAGGATCTGGAGCGTATTCTCTACATTGCTGCTGAGTCCATTCGGTTTGTTTGTGTCCTAGCGCACGCGGTGATTCCGGAGGCGACGCAGAGGATTTGGGAGCAGCTGGGGCAGGCGGGGAAGCTTGGGGACGTGCGAATCGATCAGTTGCAATGGGGTGGGCTGAAGCCGGGGACGCAGATAGGGAAGGTGGAGGCGGTATTTCCGCGCGTGGACAAAAAAGAGGCATCGGAAAGGATCGAGGCGATGGAACAGGAGATACGGAATCCGGGAGCGAGCCCGGCGTCAGCGGGAGGATCGGCTGCGAGCGGTGCGGCGGGCGGCGCGGTGACGGGCGCAGCGCCAGCCGTGGGCACGGCGAAAATCACGATCGAGGATTTCGCGAAGGTAGAGCTGCGCGTTGGCGTCATCAAGTCGGCGGAGCGGATACAGGGCGCGGACAAGCTGCTGAAGATTCTGGTCGACATTGGAGACGAGGTGCGGCAGGTGCTGGCGGGGATTGCGCTGTCGTACGCGCCGGAAGACTTGACGGGGCGCAAAGTGGTGGTGGTGACGAACCTGGCGCCGCGGAAGATGAGAGGGCTCGAGTCGAACGGAATGCTGCTGGCGGCGTCGGTGGGGCCGGACGGGAAGCCGGTGCTGTGCACGTTTGCGGAGGAGGTTGCGGCGGGCGCGAAGGTGAAGTGAGGGATTTTTTAACCACAGATGAATCCGCCACGGCGGATAGGCACAGATAAACACTGATGAAGGAAAACGATTTCAAATTTCAAATTTGAAATTAGAAACGCCAGAACCCGGCAGTTGGCCGCGGTCGCGAGCGAGCCTTCCGAACGACAAGCGGAATGGATGCATAGAAAGCAGACGGAGCGAGCAGACTCATATGAGGTGCTGGCGCGGCATTATGACGCGGCTTATGCGGCGATGCCGGATCGCGGCGATGTGGGGTTTTACGTCGAGCTGGCGAAGCGAAGCGGCGGGCCGGTGCTGGAGATTGCGTGCGGGACGGGGCGAGTGCTGCTGGCGATTGCACGTGCGGGGATTGCGATTGAGGGCGTCGATAATTCCGCGGCGATGCTGGGCCTGCTGAAGGCGAATCTCGCGCGCGAGCCGCGGGAAGTGCGTGAGCGCGTGACGTTGCACGAAGGCGACATGCGGAATTTCCGGCTGGCGAAGAAATTTCCGCTGGCGATGATGCCGTTTCGTCCGATGCAGCACATGTACGAGCTGCGGGATCAGGTGGACGCGCTGACGACCGCGGCGGCGCATCTGCGGGACGACGGCAGGCTGGCGTTCGATTTGTTCTACCCCAAATTCGAGACGATGGCGGCGGGAATCGGAGAAGAAGTTTTCGATTCGGAATGGATGGAAGCGCCGGGGCGGCGCGTGCGGCGGTTTTTCCGGAAGGAATCATTCGACAAGATTCAGCAGGTGTTCACGGGGAGCTTCATCTTTCGAACGTATGAGGGCGAGAAGCTGGTGCGCGAGGAGAGCGACCCGCTGAAGATGTGCTACTACACGTACATGCAGATTCGGGCGGTGTTGGAGCTGGCGGCGCTGGATGTGGAGGAGGAGTATGGGTCATTCGCGAAGACGGCGATGGATAATGCGGCGACGGAAATGATTTTTGTGGCGAAAAGGCGAAAGCCTTAACCACAGATGAACACAGATAAACACTGATGAAGGCAAAAGACCAAAGACCAAAAACTAAAAACTAAAAACTAAAAACTAAAAACTAAAAACAAATTCACCGCAGAGACGCAGAGGAACAACAGGAGTGGGAAAAGAGCCTTCCGCGGAGGCACTGAGGACGCAGAGAAGAAACGAAAAGGCCTGATATGCGAATCGTGGATTCACATGCGCATCTGGAGTTTCCGCAGTTCGATGAGGACCGCGCGGCGATGCTGGAGCGCGCGCGGGCGGCGGGAGTGACGACGCTGCTGGCGATTGGGAGCGGCACTGGGCCGGAGCGACTGAATGCGGCGATTCCGTTTGCGGAGGAGCACGACTGGATTTACGCGACGGTGGGGATTCATCCGCACGAGGCGAAGCTGGCGACGGAAGAGCATTTCGCGAAGCTCGACGAAATTGCGAAGCACCCGAAGGTGATTGGGTGGGGCGAGATGGGGCTCGACTATTACTACGACCATTCGCCGCGAGACGTGCAGCAGGAGGTGTTTCGGCGGCAACTGGGGCAGGCGCGCGCCGCGAAACTGCCCATCATCATTCATTGCCGCGACGCATGGGCGGACTGCCTCGAAATGATCGAGAAAGAGTGGCGGTCGAGCGGGCTTGGAGGTATCTTCCACTGCTTCACGGGGACGCTGGAAGAGGCGCGGCGCGGGCTGGACATGGGGTTCATGATTTCGTTCGCGGGGAACGTGACGTATCCGAAGATGCAGCATTTGCGGGACGTGGCGAAGGAACTGCCGATGGAGCGGCTGCTGACGGAGACGGATTCGCCTTTTCTTCCGCCGCAAGGATTCCGCGGAAAGCGAAACGAGCCGGCACACGTCGTGGAGGTAGCGAAAGCGTTGGCGAGTGTGAGAGACTTGGACAAAGAAGAAATCGCAGCAACGACCGCGGAGAACTTCCGGCGCTTTTTCAGGCTGGAGGACAGGACTCCTGCCGCGGGCGGGGAATAAAGGGAGCGCAGTGGCCTTCGCGGTTCAACTCGCAAAAGGAATTTTCGACCTGGTCCGCGAGGATCTTACGCTCGTGGAGCGCGAAATCGCGGCGCAGGGCGGGTCTGCGGTCGAGCCAATCGCGGAGATTGCGAGTTACCTGCGCGAAGGCGGCGGGAAGCGGCTGCGTCCGGCGCTGCTGCTGCTTTCCGCGGGAGCGGCGGGATATCGCGGGCCGAGCGCCATCCGGCTGGGCGCGGTGGTGGAACTGATTCACACGGCGACGCTGGTCCACGACGACGTGATCGACGGCGCCAACACGCGGCGCGGACGCCCGAGCACGAATGCGCGGTGGGGCAACCACATGAGCGTGCTGGCGGGCGACTGGCTGTACATGCAGTCGTTCGAGATGGCGCTGCGCGAACGGAATTTCGCGATTCTGGATATCCTGATCGACCTGACGCAAAACATGGTGGAAGGCGAGCTGTTGCAACTGACACGACTGGGGCAAATCGACATGACGCAGGCGGACGCGACGGAGTTGGCATACCGCAAGACGGCGTGCCTCTTCAGCGGATGCGCGCGGCTGGGAGCCGTGCTAGGGCAGCAGCCGAAGCACGTCGAAGAAGCGATGGCGGAATACGGCCGCAGCGCGGGTCTGGCGTTCCAGTTGGTGGACGACCTGCTGGACTTCACGGCGTCGCCGGAGCAACTGGGCAAGCCGGTGCTGAGCGATTTGAAGGAAGGCAAGGTAACGCTGCCGCTGATTTTCGCGATGGAAGACGGCAACGGTGCGCAGGCGATGGCGGCGAGCGCGGACGGCAACGGCCACGCGAACGGCGACCGGCGGCGGCTCGTGGCGGCGGTGCTGGCGGAGCGCGGATTCCACAGCGTGAAGCCAGATCAGATTACGAATCTGGTGCAGGCGACGGGGGCGCTCGAACGGTCGCGAAAGCTGGCGCAGGAATATGCACACCGTGCGAAGGCGTGCCTCGAAGAGCTGCCCGACACGGAATACCGGCGAGCGTTGCTCGCGGTGCCTGATTTTATCCTCGACCGCGAAAATTAGGTTCGCGGGAGATTTTCTGTCTCTCCTGAATTGACCTCATTCTTACAAGCTGGACAAATGGACGGAACCCGCCTTCAGGGGCTGAAGAGCCTGCATGAGAACCGGGCGAAATTACCCTCAGCGGCTGAAGCCGCTCTCCCTTCGCGTGCGTTGCGGCACGGCTGAAGCCGTGCCCTGACGCAAATCGCTGGTTTTCACACAGACTCTGAAGCCTTCTCTTTTGGGCGAGGTACGGCGGGGATAAAATCCCGCCCTTCCGAACCAACTACTTTCCGAGGGCGGCGGTGCGGAGTTGTGCGCCGGGCAGGGTGGCTTCGGCTTGCGTGAGAAGCGTCTCAGGCTGCCAATTGTTGTCATGGAGCCAGGTGACAATTTTTCCGTCGGGCGATATCAGGCTGGTGCTGATGGAGTGGATGATCTGGCCGTCTTTCTCGCTGTAGTAGAGGCCGAAGAATTTCGCCACGTCCGGGAGTTCGCTCTTTCGCACCGCGGCAAATTCCCAATGATCGAAGGGGC
This sequence comes from Candidatus Limnocylindrales bacterium, assembly GCA_035501415.1. Classification (GTDB taxonomy): domain Bacteria; phylum Acidobacteriota; class Terriglobia; order Acidiferrales; family UBA7541; genus Palsa-295. The sequence continues at coordinate 23,838 of DATJWH010000029.1, forward strand.
GGGTGGTGCCGGTGGTGTTGCGAAACGACGCGGCGTACTGGCGCAGAACCGCGGGCGTATCGTGGACGGGATCGAAGCTGACGCTGAGCAGGCGAACTTTCGAGGAGGCGGGTTGTTTGCGGAGCGCGGCGTAAATCTGGGCGAAGTCGGCGGAGACTTTCGGGCAAAAGTCGGCGTACGGACAGCGCGTGTAGATGAAGGTGACGAGCAGCGCATCGCCGTGGAAGGAGCGAAGGCGAAGCTGCTTGCCGTTCTGATCGATGAGGGCGAAATCAGGGACGATGTCGCCGGGCTGGGGCATGTGGAAGTTGGAGGAGGATGCGGGATCGGGCTTCGCCGCGCGTTTGACGACGACGATGTTCTCGAGATGCGCGACGTCGTCGATGACGACCACATCGGCGGTGATTTCGTCGCCGGGGCCAATGGAAGCCAGGGCGCGCGGGTCGGGAATGGAATAGGACATGGCCATCGCGTCCATGTAGCCGGGCATTGCGTCGGCGTCGATGTCTGCGGAGGAGGCGTCCTTGTTGATGGAGATGACCTTGCCGTGAAGATGGAAGCGGCGAGCGTTGTCGGCGCTCTTCGACGAGCACGCGGCGAGAAGCAAAACGAACGACACCGCGAAACAGAGGATGAGAGACGACGCGGCCCGCAAAGCGCGCGGGCCGTTGATTGTGCGATCGAGCATTGGTTCCCCCCAAAATCAGTAGTGAAACTTATACCGGATTTCGACGTAGATTTCCCGCGGCATATTCCAGTGGAAGCCGCCGAAGGTGAGGCTGTTGTCGAGCTCGACGCGGCGATTCGCGACGTTAAGCGCGTTGAGAGAAGCCGAGAAGCGCTCGCCGAAATCCTTGCCGAGCGAAAGATCAAACGTGGTGTGGCCCGGGAGATAGTCTCCCGGATATGGCTGATCGGGGAAGCCGTTGGCGAACCCGGAGCCATAGTAGACATTGGTGGAGGCAAAGCTCTGCCATGGAAGGGTCACTTCGCCGCCGACGTTGAGCGTATTCCGCTGGTCGTGATCGAGCGCCCCAAGCTCGGGGAAGACGGTGAAGTCCGTCAAGCCGCCGGTGATGGTGCCGCTGCCCTCGGCAATCTGGTTGGAGTACGCAAGGTGAATCCGCCCGCGGCGAGCGATGAGCGGCGAACGGAGGGTTGCTTCCCAGCCGCGAATCACGGCTTGAGAAACGGTGATGGGGAAGAAGATGCTGGAGGCGCCGATATTGTTGTGGTCGAGGAAATTGCTCACGTTGGTGCGGAAATTGTCGATGTCGAGGACCCAACCACGGAAGGGAATGTCCACGCCGAACTGGTGCTCCTCATCATATTCGCCGGGGAGAGAAATAAACGTAAGCCCCTGAGACTGAGCGAAATCGATCAGCGCGGGACCTGAAGCGGTTTCGAGAGGCGGCGCCTGGTAGTAGTGGCCGTAGAAGGCGCGAAACGTCCAACGGAGCCGCGGGACGGTGAAGGTGGCGCCGAAGCGCGGGCTGATGGAAGTCTCGTTGACGCCGTTGGCATAGTTGCCGGAGAAGCGCGTGGGGCGCATTCCGGCGGAAAGCGTCATCCACGAAAACGGCTGGAATTTGTCGTCGATGAAGAACGTTTCGAGATCGGCGTCGGGGCGCTCGACATCGGAGATGGGCGCGTTGCCGCTGCCGTCGTTGAAGATGGCGCCGAAAACATCGTTGTCGCGTTCGTAGAAGCTGAAGAATCCGGCCTGCAAGTTATTCCGCGCGAAATCCGTTTGCACGGTGGCTTGCCCGCCGGCATAGGTCGAGCCGCGATTTTCCGTGGTGGCGACAGGAACATCGTTGGGCGAGCTAGTGTAATCGCCGCTGTTGTAGTGGTAGAAGGGCGAGACCGTCGTCATGAGATGCTCGCTGAACGTGTGGACCCAGGAAAAGATGATGCCCACGTCGGCCTCGCGCTGATTATCGCGAAGGCCAATGCTGGGCCACTGCGGCGTGAAATCGTTCTCCGGAATCGAGCCGTTTTCGATGTCGTTCGGATTGGGATCGTAGGGGATCTGGAAGTAATCGCGGCGCAACGACGTGACCAGGCGAAGCTGATTTGAGGAATTCACGTTGAAGATCAACGAGCCGAAGCCTCCGAAGCCGTTCGCCGCGTCGTGGACGGGATCGGGAATGGGCGGCTCGAGCCCGAGATCGGAGCGGTTGCCGTTGATGCTCGCGTAGTAGGCGAAGCGCGACGTGTGGCTCCCGAAACTGAGATGCGCGTCAGTCTGGTAGAAGTTTCCAGCGGTGAGCGTGAGTTCGCCTTCGTTGTTGCTTTCGAAGCCGGTGCGCGGGACGACGTTGAAGACGCCGTAGGTGCGATCGCCGTATTCGGCGCCGTAGCTGCCGCGATCAACTTCGAGATAGTCGATGTCCTGCGGATCGAATTGCGGGCCCACGTTCACAGCGATGGCCGTATTGACGACGGGAACGCCGTCGAGAAGCCATGTGGTCTGATGGCCGCCGCGCATGTGAAGCATGTCGTGAGTCATGTAAGCGCCGGGGACATAGTCAGTGATCATCGCGAGGCTGTTGGTGCGGTCGGCGCCAGGGGTCTGGTCGATGTCCTGGCGGCTGACGAGAGTGATGGGAGTGGCGGTGTCGGTCGGCTGAACCTCAGCGACGCCGGAAACGGTGACGCTCTCGTTCTTGCCGGCGAGGCTGAGAGGAAAGTGAAGAACGGGCTCGGTGCCCGACTCGACGACGACGTCCTGCTGGGCCGGAGCGAAGCCGGGGCTTGTGACGGTGACAACGTATTCGCCGATGGGAACGCCATTGAGCAAGAACTCACCGTTCGAGTCGGTGGTGGCGGTCTTGGTCCAGTCAGAGTCTTTCGCCTTCACCGTAACGGTGGCTCCTGGAATCGGGCGATGCTGAGGGTCGTGCGCAATGCCGCGAATATTGCCGAAAACAGTGGCTCGCGCGATGCCGCAGAGAAACAGGAGCGCAACGGCGAGCAAGTACAGCTCGAGCTTCCGCATGAGATTCTCCCTTAGAGGATTTGTATTTTCGAAGGGCCGAAGCGGAAACTAAGCGCGCGGAGGCTCGAAAGGAACGGAGAGAAAACCGGGAGGAGCGGACTGCGAATCGCGAACAACGGCGCGGCGAACGCACACGGGAGCCGGAACGGCGAGCGCGCCGGAGAGCATGGTTGGCGGCAGCGGGGCGAGAACGGCCGGTTGCACCTGCGAGTGCGGCTTCATACCGCAGTGGAGCATGTGTCCCGCGGCGCCACGATGGCACTGCATCTCGTGCGAGCCCGCGTGACGCACGCAACACATGCCGTTGCACGCAGGCGGAGCCGCAGGGTCGCCGAGCAGGATCAGGGGCAGCGACGCCAGCATGATAAGAGCGACGATAGCTTGGGCGCGACGCATCTTGGCGGGAATTAGACTACCACAAAGTTCCGCGGGGAGTACGCCAGGGGATGGAATCTGGATTTGGCGGCGAGGTGAAGGTTTGCGTTGCGAAGCGAAATCGCGTTAGGCTCGGACCGTGCTGCCGTTCAAACTGATTTATCACGACCGCTACGACCTGAATCTGGGCGCGCACGTTTTTCCTTCGCAAAAATACCGGCTGATTCGCAACCGGCTGCTTGAGGAGGGAACTGCGGAGCGCGACGACTTTCTCGCGCCCGAGCCGGCGACGGATGAAGATGTGCTGCGCGTGCATTCGCAGGAATACGTCTACAAACTGAAGACGGGCAAGCTGAGCCACACGGAAATTCTGCGGATGGAAGTGCCGTACTCGAAGGAACTGATAGAGGCGTGCTGGCTGGCTGCTGGTGGATCGATCCTCGCGGGGCGGAGAGCGCTGGAGGACGGCTGGGCAGCGAACATTGGCGGCGGATTTCATCACGCGTATCCGGATCACGGCGAGGGATTTTGCGTGATTCATGATGTGGCTGTGGCGATCCGGCGGCTGCAATTCGACGGCGCGATCGAAAGGGCGATGGTGGTCGATACCGACGTGCATCACGGGAATGGAACGGCGGCGATTTTCGGAGGCGACGGGACCGTCTTCACGCTTTCCATTCATCAGGAGAACAACTATCCGTATCCGAAGCCGCCATCGACCATCGACATTCACCTGCCCGACGGGACGCGCGACGACGATTACCTGGCGATTCTAGAAAAGCATTTGCATCGGGCGTTCGATGAATTTGCCCCACAGATTGTCTTTTACGTGGGCGGCGCCGACCCGTACCGCGAGGATCAACTGGGTGGCCTGGCGCTGACGATCGATGGGCTGGCGAAGCGGGACGCGCTGGTGTTCGATTACGCGCGACGGCATCGCGTGCCGGCGGCCATCACGCTAGCGGGCGGATACGCGCGAAGCGTTGGCGATACGGTGCGGATTCACATGAATACGATTGTGGCGGCACGGGACGCCGCGCAGATGGGATCACGCGCGGGAAGCGCGAAGACGTGAAGCGGCCGCAGAGCGGAGCTGCTACTGAGGGCTTAACGCGTTTTGAATCGCGCTGCTGAGTGACGCCTCGAAACCCTGCTTGGCAAATCCGGCGGTGCGAAAGACAATTTTGCCATTCGCATCGAGGACGATCACAGTGGGCAGCGAGTCGACCTTCAGGAAGTCGTCCAGCCCGTCAGCGTAAACCACCTGCAGGCGCCATTTTTCTCGTGCGAGGAAGGGTTCGACGAGTGATTGGTCCTCGTCCGTATTGACAGCGAGAAACGTCACGCCAGAATTGCCGTCCCAGGCGGTGGCGACTTCATTGAACATCGGCTCGAGTTCGCGGCACGGCTCGCACCACGTGGCCCAGAAGCTGAGCACGAGGACGCGGCCTTTCACCGTAGAAAGCGACATGGGCGTGCCGTCGAGGCGGCGAAGCACATAGGAGAACGCGTCTTTCGCGTCCTTGTTGCGCGCGGCCGGAGAATTATCGGGAGTGGACGCGCCAAGGCGGTCGTAGGCAGCGAGAATTTCCTCGCCCAGTCCCTGGTCGGTGCCATGAACGATGCGCCAGACGTTGCCCAGCTTGAGGCGAATCTCGTGGTGGTCGACTCGTCCGGCGGCGCTGTTATCGGGAAGCACGAAGGCGAGCGTGTATTCCTCGATTGCCTTTGCGGAATCATTCTTTCGTTCGGCAAGCTCGCCGAGCACCTCCGCAGCGGGCGCATTCGGACTGATCGAATAGCTCATTTGCAGATCTCTCGCCGCGGAGACGTAGTCGTGCTCCTTCTCTTCCACCTGGCCGCGAACGTAATAGAGAACCGTGCGGAGATTGTTTTGGCGCTGCTGCCAATCGGCCATCGATTCGTGGGGCGAGCGCTCTTCGGGCGGAAGCTTTTCCACGCGATCGATGACGCGCGTGACGTAGCCGGCCGCGCGCGTAAGGCTTGGGTCGTCGTTCTTGCGCTGCAGGTAGCCGACGGCGACGAGCATCATGTCCGAATCGTCGGGGCGAAGAGCGATCAGGCGCTCGGCGTAGTTGAGGGCGCAGGCGTCGTCCTGAAGCTGCTGGCAGGCTTCGACCAAGGCGCGATAGACGCCGGCCTTGCGAGGAGCGTCGGGATATTGCAGCAGGTACTGCTGAAGATTGCGGACGAGCGCGGCGCGATCGTTCCCGGAGATGGCCAGCATTTTCTCGAGCGCCGCTTCGGCCACGGCGTCGTTCTTCGACGCGGCGGGAGTGGCGGGATCAGCATGCGCGTCGGCTTGCGACGACTGTGCGAACACCGCGGGCGAGGCAGCGGCGAGCATTGCGAGGCTCAAGGCGCAAACGAGGCGCATCATGGGCGTATTCTAGCGCGCTTGCGAGGGGGCGGGGATTCATTCCTCGGTGGCGGGGCGGCGCGGTGGCGCGGGCCCGCAATCAGATCAGCGAAGTGCAATGTTGCCGGAGGAGGTTTCGACTTCGACGCGGCCCTTGCCATCGCCGATACGTGCGCGCAGCTCGTGTTTCGCGGCTGTGCCTTCGAGGACGATGGGAATTCCGGCATCGATATCGCCGGAAGAGGTGTGCGCGTAGAGCCTGAAACTCGCGCTCTGGGGAACCTGCAACGTTACGTTGCCCGAGCTGGCGTGAAGATCCCAATAATTCGATTCGCCGGGATTGCCGTCTACGGAAACGTCGCCCGAACCGGTGTGAACGCGGAGGTCCGCGTGGGCGCCGTTGACGCCGATGTTGCCGCTGCCGCTCTCGGCGACCACGTCGTCGTCGGGCTGCGAAAGTTTGAGCGTGCCCGAGCCGGTATGCAGCCGCACCGATCCTTTTGCGCCGCGAACTTCGATGTTGCCGGAGCCAGTGGTGGCCTGCGCCTGTCCTTGAATGTTGGAGAGCGTAATGTCGCCGCTGCCCGCGAGGGCCTGCACATCGCCGCCGATGCTGGAAGCCGAAATGTTGCCGGAGCCCGCCGTGAAGTTGGCCGGTCCCTGAATGCCGCTGACGTCGACATTGCCGGAGCCGGCGACGCTATGAAGTTGCGTGTTCGCGGGAACGACAATCGTGTAATCGATCGAGACGTTGTCATGGCGCCGGCCGACGCCGCCGATGCGGACCAGGTTGTTGTCCTGCGAGACCGGGGGATTCGTCTCGATTTCCTTGAGCTTGTCCTCGGAGGATTCGGAGGACCACCCGCGCGCATGGATGACGCCGTGGATGCGCACCTCGCCGTCCGCGCCCTGGCGAATCTGGACGTCGCCGCTGCCGGTGGTGACTTCGAGCTCAGCCGGGCCGTCGACCTTGAGCGTGCGGTCGAAGGTGCCCTGCGCGCCGATGTCCGCCATGCAGCCGGCGAGGCCAGCGGCGGCAAGAATCAGTGCTGCGGAGCAAGTTGTAGGAAGCCAGCGCATCGTCAATTTGCTTTCGAAGAGGCCGCCTTCGTTCGGCGAGCCTTCCTATCAGAAATATACGAAGAAGAGCAAGCGGAAGTTCCGCTCCGGGCGCTGCACCGAAATGCTATTTCGGCTTGAGGAGCGAATTCAGCGAGCCCTGGCGATAGCCTTCCAAATCGAGAGCGACGAAAGCGAAGCCGGCGTCCTTGAGGCGGACGGCGATTTGAGAAGCGATCTCCGGGTCGAGGCCGCGCGCAAGCTCGTCGGGAGCGAGCTCGATGCGGGCGAGTTCGCCGTGGGCGCGCACGCGAAACTGGCGGAATCCGAGCTCGCGTAGAACGGCTTCTCCTTGTTCGATTTTTCGCAGCAGTTCGGGCGTCACGGCAACGCCGTAGGGAATCCGCGAAGAAAGGCAGGCGGAAGCGGGGCGGTCCCAGGTGGCCAGGCCGGCGCGGCGCGAAAGGAGGCGGACTTCATCTTTGCGAAGGCCCGCGTCGAGAAGAGGCGCCAGGACGCGATGCTCGTGAGCGGCGCGATGGCCGGGCCGGAAGTCGCTGGTATCGTCAGCATTCACGCCGTAGGCGATGGCGCGAAAATTCTTTTCGCGGGCCACGGCTTCCATGCGGTCGAAGAGTTCGTCCTTGCAGTGATAGCAACGGTCGGCGCCGTTTGCGACGTACAGCGGATTTTCGAATTCGCGCGTTTCGATGAACTCGTGGCGAATGCCGGAGGCGCGCACAAATTCTTCCGCTTGCTGACGATCGTGCGCCGAAAAACTAGCGGAAAGTGCGGTGATCGCGAGTGACCGGCCACCCAGAACCCGATTCGCAGCCCACGCGAGATACGCGGAATCGGCGCCGCCCGAAAATGCAATCAGCACGGAATCGAGAGGGCGCAGGGCGTCAAGCAATCGACTCTGCTTTTCGAGCGCGACGTTTTCTTGCGCGGATGAAATTGGGTGTTGAGAGGGCGCAGCCATGGCTCGCGTGTCAGTATATCGCAGGTCGGCTCACTGGAAATCGAGCATAACGTCGACTTTGCCGGTCGTCGGATCTTTCTGCAGGAAGCGGCCGATCTTTTCGTAGTGAACGGGAAGATTGCCGAAGGCTTCCTTTGCGCCGGAGTCGACAAAATCGTTGAAGGCCTGCTCATCGAAGACGGCGCCCGGCGCAAGCTTCCAGCCGGCGCGAATGCGGCGTTCGCCCTCCATCGAAAGCCCTGTGAGGACGAGCTTGCCCATGTGATATTGCGTTCCCTCGGTGATCTTGACGGAATACCTCACGCGCTTCGCTGCATCGTCGAAGCTCGGCTCCGGATCCATCGTGAAATCGAGGAACCCGTGACGCGAGAAAGCGTTGCGAACGTTCTCCCAGGTAGCCAGGATTTTCATGCCGTCGGCTGCGCCGCCGTCGTTCAGCTGCACGAGTTTATCCAGGTCGGTGGACGCGAGAGCGGTGTTGCCGCTCCACTTGACGCCGCTCCATGTGAAGGCGGGTCCGGGATCGATGGGCGCCTGGACGACGACCTTATTGCCGTCGACTTTCGCGTTCAGCTCCCCAAATTTCACGCGCAAAAAAGCGTGCTGCAGGTAGATCGGCCGCACCTGTTCCAATTCGAACAGGCGAATCGCTTCGCGCGAGAAAGGCTTGCCGATCAGGTCGGCGATGCGGTCGTGGATTGCGGGATCGCTGCTGGCGAGCGGGTCCGAGAATTGAATCTCCTGGACATTCACGGACGGGCCCTCGGCGTGAAACATGAGCACCTGGCGGCCGTTGGGCAGCGTGATGAGTTCGTGCGAGACGTTCGCGACGACGCCGTGCGCGACGAGGTCGCGGCTCAGCACATTCGAAATATCGTCCAGAATCGAGCCGCGCTCCGGCGCGGTGCCGTCGAAGAGCGGCACCGAGGCTTTGATCGCCGCAATGAGCTGATCGTCAGTGAACCAGGGGAAATTGTCGAACATCGCGGGAACTGACGGCGCATCCGCGACAATGTATTCGACGCGAACGCCGGAATCTGTCGTGGAGAAGCGATATTGCACCTTCGAAAAGGGACCGAAGTTGGCCAGGGCATCCGCGCCTTTTTGGATGTCGTCGCGCGTAACCTGATCGCCGGGCTTCAATCCCGTGACGGAAGCGATCTGCGCGGACTGAAATTTTGCGGAGCCGCTGACGACTACCGCATCGAGCTTTGCCGAGCCGGACTTAGCCTCCTGAGCGCCAAGGGGTGCGGCAAGGCAGACGAAGAGCGAGAGCAGCAGTGGCGCCACGAGGCGCCGCCGAAAAACCGTACAAATCATACGGAGATATTCTAAGTCAGCCGAACGAGAAGCGAAACGCTATTCGACAGTGACGGATTTGGCGAGATTGCGCGGCTGGTCCACGTCGCAGCCGCGGCGGACCGCAATGTGATAGGCCAGCAACTGCAGCGGCACAATTTCGAGAATCGGCGCGATCAGGTCTGGCGCTGCGGGAATTTCGAGGGTGTGATTGGCGCTCTCCCGCGCCAGGCGGTCGCCTTCGGTGACCAGGGCGATCACGATGCCGTCGCGAGCCTTCACTTCCTGCAGGTTGGAGACGGTTTTCTCGTAGCGCGTCATAGAAGAAGGGTCCGACTCATCGCGAGTGGCCAGCACGACGACCGGAAGATTTTCATCGATCAACGCATTCGGCCCATGCTTCATTTCGCCCGCGGGATAGCCTTCGGCATGAATGTAGGAAATTTCCTTTAGCTTCAGCGCGCCTTCGAGAGCGATGGGGTAATGAATCCCGCGCCCCAGATACAGAAAGTCCGTGTGACGGAAGAATTGCTTCGCGAGGTCTTCGATTGCCGAGTCGTGCTGCAGAATGGTCTCGATCTTGTGCGGGAGGCGCGTCAATTCCTGCATTAGATTTTGAGAGGCGGCGGACGTCAATTTGCCGCGCACTTGCCCTAGATGCAGCGCCGTCAGCGCCAGCGCCGCGAGCTGGCCGGTGAAGGCTTTCGTCGATGCGACGCCGATTTCAGGGCCGGCGTGCGTGTAGATCGTGCCGTTGGCCTCGCGCGTGAGCATGGAGCCGACGACGTTGCAGATGGCCAGGATTTTCGCGCCCTTCTGGCGCGCCTCGCGCTCGGCTGCCAGCGTATCGGCTGTTTCTCCCGATTGGCTGATGGCGATGACGAGCGTGCGATCGTCCAGGATCGGATCGCGATAGCGAAACTCGCTGCCGTAATCGACTTCAACGGGCAACTGCGCCAGCCGCTCGATCATGAATTTTCCGGCGAGGCCGGCGTGCCAGCTCGTGCCGCAGGCGACGATTTTCACTTCGCGCAGGTTCTTGAAGTCCTGCTCGCTGATGTCCATCTCATCCAGGAAGACTTTGCCGGACACCTGCGAAATCCGGCCCAGCAGCGTGTCTCGCACGGACCGCGGCTGCTCGAAAATCTCCTTCTGCATGAAGTGCTTGAACCCGCCCTTTTCCGCCATGATCGGGTCCCAGGAGATGTGCTGCGGCTGGCGCTTGATTTCGCGGCTTTCGAAGTCGAGCAGACGGACGCCCTGCGGTGAAAGCACGGCGATTTCGCCATCGCCGAGAAAGAAAACTCTGCGTGTGTGCTCGAGTAGCGCCGGGATATCGCTCGCGACGAAAAATTCCTGGTCGCCCAGGCCAACGACGATCGGCGGGCCCAGGCGCGCGGCGACAATCTTGTTCGGATCTTTCGCGGAGACGGCCACTAGCGCGTACGCGCCACCCATCACCTTCACGGCTTTCAGGACGGCTTCTTCGAGCGGCGCATCCTTCGAGAATTTCTCGATCAGGTGCGCGATGATTTCCGTATCGGTTTCCGTCTGGAATTTATGGCCTTCCTGCACGAGCTGCTGCTTCAGCTCCAGGTAATTCTCGATGATGCCATTGTGCACGACGACGATTTCGCCGGAGCAATCGCGGTGAGGATGGGCGTTTTCTTCCGTCGGGCGGCCATGCGTGGCCCAGCGCGTGTGGCCGATGCCGTAGACTCCATCCATCGGGTGCAGGCGGATGGATTCTTCCAGATTCCGGAGTTTTCCGGGCGCGCGGCGAATATCCAGCTTTCCGCTGTCGCCGACGACCGCAATGCCGGCCGAATCGTATCCGCGGTATTCCAGCCGCCGCAGCCCGTCGAGGATGAGTGGCACTACGCGCTTAGGCCCGATGTAGCCTACGATCCCGCACATGACTCGCTCCTGCCCGCCACCCTGAATGTCGCAGAGAGGCTCTCAAATCAGGTTAGCACAATCGGGAATTCGAGCGGGAACGGAGCGCCACAGCGTGACACCAAAGAGGTGCCGCGGCGGGATTTTAGTCGACGATTTCGAACCGGTATTCTTCGATGATGGGATTCGTCAGCACATCTTTGGCGATGCGCTCCACCTGTTTCTGCGCTTCGTCGCGGCTCATGCCGTCGAGCTGCAGGACGAAGAATTTGCCCTGGCGCACGTCCTGAACCTTCGCGTACCCGAGCGACCCCAGCGCCCGCTGGATGGTCTGCCCCTGCGGATCGAGAACGGTGGACTTCAGCATGACCCAAACGTGTGCTTTCATCGTTGTCCTTGGCGGAAAATTATAGCAGCCCGCCCGCTTTCACGGCGGCGTGAAAATCGTCGAGCATCTTCCTTTTGTCCTGCGCCGGCAAAAATGCGGCGCTGAAGCTTTGCGCGGCCAGCCCGACGAGCTGTTCCTTCGAGAGTCCCAGCAACGCCGCCTTCGAATACTCCGTGAGCAAGTCCGTGTGAAACATTCCGGGATCGTCCGTCGAGAGCGTCACCGCCAGCCCGCGCTCGACGAATTTCGGAAGCGGATGATCGGCCAGCGTCGCCACGGGCTTTTCCGTCTGCTTCGCCAGTGCGCCTGTGCAAAGATTGCTCGTCAAGCAGTTTTCGAGCACGATGCGGCGGTTCGCGAACGACTCGGCCAGCGCCGGGTCGCGCATCACGGCGATGCCGTGGCCCACGCGCTCCGCGCCAAGAATCTCCACCGCTTCGCGCACCGCCTCGGGCCCGCCGATCTCGCCCGCGTGGCACACCAGCCGCAGCCCTTCGCTGCGCGCGTAGTCGAACGCCGGCCGAAAATTCACCGTGGGAAACGCCAGCTCGTCTCCACCCATGCCAAACGCGATCACGCCGGTCTTCTGCAGCTTCGCGGCCCAGCGCGCCACTTCCATCGCGGCATCCGCGCCCCATTGCCGCGCCGCGTCGAATATCCACGCCGTGCGCAGCCGCCGGAACGGGACGCTCTGCGCCGTTTCTACGATCGCCTCGAAATTCGCCTGCACGTTCTGCATTCGCCGCAGCATCACGCCCGCGGAAATCGTGATCTCCGCATAGACCACATTCTGGCGAATCAGTTCTTCCGCCAGCCGCTGCGTGATCAGGCGATAGTCGTCCGGCTCGCGCAGGAACGACGTCACCCACTTGAACGCCTCGATGAATCCCGCAAAATTCGAATAGTTGTAGCGCGCGGCAACTTCTTCGGGAGTGATCTCCACTTCGTGGCGAGCGGCAAGCTCGACGGCCGTTTCGGGACGGATCGATCCTTCCAAGTGGAGATGGATTTCGGCCTTAGGAAGCGCGTCGACGACCGTCGGTTGCCGTGCCCCGCCGCTCACGATCGCCATTTCACTCCGACGGCAATGCGGGGCGTCCCGCATTGATCCAGGCGGTCATCCAGTAGGAGCCGATGTCGGTGGAAGCATCGGAAAGCTGCCGCACCAGGACGGCTCCCGCTTGCGCGTAGAAGCGGTCGTAGTACGTGTCCGTATAACCTTCGAGTCCCGCGTGCGCGCGCCGGTCGGCAATCAAAACATTCTCGAGCCACGAATGCGCGCTGATGGCCATCTCGAACGCGTAGTCAGTTGGATCGGAGACGAACGCCGCCTCATTCGGCTTCACGAAAAAGAAAAGCTGATAGCGGTCGACAAGCCCCGTGTCGAACCGCCCGCGTACGCCCGGCTGGCCGGAAAGTTTGCCGTCGAAATTGATCGTCGTGTTGAAGGGATCGTGCGCCGCCGCCACATAGTGCGCCAGCGCCGCGGCGGAAACTTTCGCCTCGGGCCACTGGTGCGCTTGAAACGCGTCGGTAAGCTTCTTGCTGTAAAGACCGATCTGCCACGGCAGCAGTCCGTAGGTGTCCAGCGTGTGCCGCCCATACTTCGCGACGGCGGCCGTGTACACGCGGGGCAGCGCCGAATAGGGATACGCGCCGTAATGATCCAGCTCGATGAAATTCTTATGTTCGTCCGCGGCGATCTTGGCGTCGAGTTCGCCAGCGTCCGTCACATGCTGGACCAGGTATTGCCGGTTCGCCTCAAAAAAGCTTCCCATCTCCTGCGGCAGCGTGTCGATGGCTTTGTTGGTGACGAGCCGCTCGCCGTTCTCGCCCCAGGCAAACGAAGCCGGCAGTGTGAATACAAGAACCAGTGTCGCAGCGACGCCGAGCGTCACGATTATTCGACTCGGCAAACCATTTCTCTGACCACGCTTTGAGAAACGCCATGGGTGGCGCGGCGGATGATGCATCCGGCGAGGCATCAGGGCTGGCCCCCCTTGGCCGCGTTTGCAGTCGCCATCTGGCTGTGATGGCGGCCATACAAAAAGTAAAAAAAGAGCCCGATGATGAGCCATGCAAAGAAGCGCAGCCAGTTTTCAACAGTCAGACTGGCCATCAGTATGAAGCAGAAAACGAGCGAAGCGATTGGAATCCAGGGCGTCCACGGAACGCGAAATCCGCGAGGACGATCCGGTTGGCGCTTCCGTAGGATCAGAACCGCAATCGAAACCAAAATAAATGCGAAGAGCGTCCCGATATTCGAAAGATTGACGAGCGTGCCGATGTCAAAAATTCCGGCGGGAATTGCCACGAAAAATCCGGCCACCCACGTGGCGACGTCCGGCGTGCGAAACCGCTTGTGAATGCGGCTGAAAGCGCGGGGCAGCAATCCGTCGCGCGACATCGCGAACCAAACGCGAGCTTGGCCAAGCTGGAAAACAAGGATCGAGGAAACCATGCCCATCAACGCGCCCAGGCTGACCAATATATTGATGCGAATCAGGCCGACTTGCTTCAGGGCGTCCGCAACAGGCGCTGCCGTATTCAGCAGGTCCCAATGCCTGATTCCGGTTAAAACGAGCGCGACCGCGATATAGAAAAACGCACAAACGAAAAGCGATACCAGAATTCCAATCGGCAGATCCTTCTTGGCGTCTTTGCATTCCTCGGCTGCCGTCGATACCGAGTCGAACCCGATGTAAGTGAAGAAGACGATCGCGCCGCCGGTCAACACACCCTGCAGGTGATTTGGGAAAAACGGGTGCCAGTTCGAGGGCTTAATGTAGTGCACTCCCACAACGCAAAAAATCACGATGGCGCAGAGCTTGATGAACACCATCAAGGTGTTTGCGCCGGCCGATTCGCGAATCCCAATGACCAGTACGACCGTCAGAACCATCACAACGATGAATCCGAGAATGTTGAAATGCCATGTCCAGCCCGTCATCGGCGAGTACGCGGGCGTGTTCAGGGAATCGGGCAGGTGAAGCCCGAAGGCTCCCAGGACGTCGTTCAAATAGCCGGAAAACCCCACCGCGACCGCCATGTTGGAGACGGCGTATTCGAGAATCAAATCCCAGCCGATAATCCAGGCAATGAATTCGCCGAGCGTTGCATAGGTGTAGGTGTAAGCGCTGCCGGCAATCGGAATCATCGACGCAAGTTCTGCGTAGCAAAGTCCCGCCAGCCCGCACACCAGCGCAACCACAAAAAATGACACGGCGATTCCAGGGCCGGCTCCGGGGCGGCCCATCGTGCCCGCCGCATGCATTCCGTGCATGAGGAATTGCAACAGCGGGGCTTGCAGGATGGAAGGGACGAGGTCGGTTTCTCCGGCTGCGGCCGTGCCCGTCGTGATGAAAATGCCGCTTCCGATGATCGCGCCTATTCCGAGCGCCGTCAGGCTGAGCCATCCCAGCGACTTTTTCAGCTGCCTCTCGGGATTTTCCGAGTCGGCGATCAGCTGGTCTATGCTTTTCGTTCGGAAAAGCTGTGGGTCCAAGCGCCACCTTCCGTTTTAGAGTCGCCAAACTCTAACGCTCACGGCCCTTCCACGCAACCTTCGGCTCTCCATCGAGACGACCTTTGCAACAGGAAGGTTGGCTCCAGCACCATCACTAGACCAGCTGCAGATTCGCGTACCGCTCCACTAACTTCTTCGCGCCGTAATCCTGAAAGCTCACCGTCAGCTTGCGATCGTCGCCCTCGCCTTCCACGTCGATGATCGTGCCGATGCCGTATTTCGAGTGCCGCACGCGCGTTCCCACCAGCGGATTCGCCGATTTCCGCTGCGCCGGTTGCTTTCCGCGTGCGCGGCCGTAGGGCGTGCGCGGCGGCGGCCGGCGGAAATATTCCTGCGAATATTCCGGGTCGGGCTCGTAGCGGCGTGTTTCGCCGGGCTCAGCCAGCGAGCCCGCGGCCGGCTCGATCAAATCGCCCGGAACCTCAGCCAAAAAGCGTGACGGCAGCGACGCGCGCAGGCGCTCTTCGCCGTAACTCCGGCGGTAGATGGCGCGCGAGAGCAGCAGCGACTTTTTCGCGCGCGTCATCCCGACGTAAAACAGCCGCCGCTCCTCTTCGATTTCGCCCACCGTATTGAACGAGCGGCTGTGCGGCAGCACGCCTTCCTCGAGCCCCGCGAGAAACACCGCGTCGAATTCGAGTCCTTTCGCGCTGTGCAGCGTCATCAGCGAAACGGGCACGCGATCGTCGTACTCGTCGGCATCGCTCACCAGCGCCGCGTGATCGAGCAAATCCTCCAGCGTTTGCCCTTGCTCGGTTGCCTCCGCCATCGCGTTCGAAAGTTCGCGCAGGTTTTCCGCGCGCGACGTGTGCTCCAGATTGTCCTGCTGCTCCACCCAAACCAGATAGTCCGTCCGGTCGAGCACGGTCTCGATCAGTTGCGCCGGCGGCAATTCCTTGCACTCCTCCTGCAGCGCCTCGATCAATTCGCGGAAGGCGTTCAGCGCGCCTCCCTTTTTCGTCGTCGAGCCGCCTTCGCGAATCACGTCCCACAGCGATTGCCCGGTTTCCTTCGCGCGCGCTTCGAGCGCAGCCACCGTCGCCGCGCCGATGCCTCGCGGCGGCACGTTCAGTACGCGCAGCAGCGAGACATCATCCTCCGGATGAAACAGCAGCCGCACATATGCCAGCGCCGTGCGCACCTCAGCGCGCTCGTAGAAGCTGAATCCGCCGACCACGCGGTGGCGGATGCCCAGCCGCCGCAGGACTTCCTCAAACGAGCGCGATTGCGCGCCCGTGCGGTACAGCACCGCCGCGTGCGCCCCGGGATCACCTCGCACAATCGACAATAGCTCGCCGCAAATGAACTCCGCCTCGCTTGTCGAGTCCTGCGCTTCGTAAAATCGCAGCCGCGCACCTGCGCCGAGCGTTGCCTGCAGGGTCTTTCCTAGACGGTCGCTGTTGTTCTTCACCACCGCGGCGGCGGCGTCGAGAATCGTCTGCGTTGACCGGTAATTTTCCTCGAGCCGGATGAGCTTTGCCTGGGGAAAATCTTCGGTGAACCGCTTCAGGTTGCCTGCGCGCGCGCCGCGCCAGCCGTAAATTGACTGATCCTCGTCTCCCACCACGCATACGTTCTTGCGCGTTCCCGCAAGCAGGCGCACCAGCTCCTCCTGCCAGCGATTCGTATCCTGAAACTCATCCACCATGATGTACTGGAACCGGTTGCTCCACGCCGCCCGCGCTTCCGCGTGCTCGCGCAACAGTTCCACTGACTTCAGCAGCAAATCGTCGAAGTCTACCGCGCCCGCCTTGCGCAGCATTTCGTTGTAGAGCCGGAAGACCTTCGCGACGTCCTCGCGCGTGTCGTTTCGCGCGGTCGTCGCCTCGGATTCCATTTCGTCCGGCGTAATGCCGTGATTTTTTGCGTGGCTGATTTGAGCGCGCAGGCTGCGCGGAGGATAGTCGTCGGCCGGAAGATCCAGTTGCAGCATGGCGCGCTTGATCGCGGCCGTCTGGTCGTCGTCGTCGTAGATCGCGAAGTCGCGTGGCAAGCCGATGCGGGTTGCCTCGCGCCGTAGCAGTCGCGCGCAGAACGAATGAAACGTCGAAATCCACACGTCCGATCCGTCGCGCCCCGCCGAGCGCAAGAGATCGCTGATGCGCTCCTTCATCACGTCCGCGGCTTTGTTGGTGAAGGTGACCGCAAGAATCGCGCCGCCTGGAACGCCTTTCTCGATGAGATGCGCCACGCGGTAGGTGATAACGCGCGTTTTGCCCGTTCCGGCGCCGGCCAGCACCAGCACCGGACCTTCCGTGGTGAGGACAGCTTCGCGCTGGCGTTCGTTGAGATCGCCGAGAAGAGCCGTGGCCTGAGGGGATGAGGTCAAGCAAGGATTCTAGCCGAGCGCTCGCGATTCAGCAATTTGCCGTTCAGCAGCAGCGCTGTGCTATGTTTCTCGTGGGAGAAATGAAATTCAGTTCCACCGGGAAGCGAGTTTGAGTTTGCCGCGCCGCGCAGGAATCGGAGCGCTTGCAGGAATTGTCCTTCTCGCAACACTTCCAGCGATACTTGCGTTGCTCTCCGGCGCTGCCTCGGCGCACTCGCAGCCGCGGCAGCAGCAGATCGACTCCATTTTTTCTGCCGTCACCAAGCCCGATGAGCCCGGCCTTGCGGTTCTCGTTCGCCAGGATGGCCGCTCTGTCTTCGAGCGCGGCTACGGAGTTCGCGATCTTCGCTCGCACGCGAAAATCGACGCCGCGACAAATTTTCGCCTCGCCTCATTCACGAAGCAATTCACTGCGATGGCCATCATGCTGCTCGTGCATGACCACAAGCTTTCGTACGACACGCGGCTCACCGATGCCTTTCCCGAATTTCCCGCCTACGGAAAAGCGATCACCATTCGCAATCTCCTGAACCACACGTCGGGCCTGCCTGATTACGAAGATCTTATGGGAGCTGCGCATCCTGCCGGCGACGCTCAGGCGTGGACCGAAACGCGCCAGATCCATGATTCCGAAGTCCTTCATCTCCTCGAGCAGCAGAAGAGCGGAAAATTCGCGCCGGGAACGAAATGGGAGTACAGCAACTCCGGATATGTCGTCCTCGGGCTCGTCGTCGCGAAAATCTCCGGCGAGCCGTTTGGCGATTTCCTCCACGACCGTATTTTCGCTCCGCTGAAGATGCAGAACACTCTCGTCTTCGTGAAAGGCAGGAACGAAGTCCCGCACCGCGCCTATGGCCACACGAAATCGAATGGCGCCTGGCAGCAGACCGACCA
Organism: Candidatus Limnocylindrales bacterium; assembly: GCA_035501415.1. Classification (GTDB taxonomy): domain Bacteria; phylum Acidobacteriota; class Terriglobia; order Acidiferrales; family UBA7541; genus Palsa-295. The sequence continues at coordinate 41,967 of DATJWH010000029.1, forward strand.
GAGTTCTACGTCTGCGACGCTCGGTGATGGCGGCATCTATTCTTCGCTCGACGATCTAGCGAAATGGGACGACGCGCTCGCGCATCACACTTTGCTCACCGCGGCGGAAATGCAGCCGGCGCTAACCCCCGTAAATGTTCCACACGCTGCCGCCGCCGCAGCCGACGATGAGGCCAACGCCAAGGTTCCCGCAAACGCGCTCGCCCAGTATGGCTTCGGATGGTTTCTCGATCCTTATAAAGGTCATACGCGCATGTGGCACGATGGCGAAACGCAAGGTTTTCGCACCACGATTCAGCGTTTTACGCAGGATCGCTTGACCATCATCATCCTCTGCAATCGCGTCGACCTCGATCCCGGTGGCCTCGCCAAGCGCGTCGCCGATCTCTTCTTCGCTCCGCCCGCCCACTGATGAAGCCGCCCAAGTTTCCTCCCTGGCTCCAGAAGCTCGTTGCCGTGATGGGCGGCGGCGGACTGTTCGTGGTTACTTTTCTCGATTCCTCGGTGCTCTCGTTTCCCTTTGTCTCGGACGCGCTCGTGATCGACCTTTCGAGCGAGCATCCCGCGCGCATGCCCTACTACGCCGCGATGGCCACGCTCGGGTCGCTGGCGGGATGCATCTGGCTGTACTGGTTGGCAAAGAAGGGCGGCGAAGCGTACTTCCATCGCCGAGCCGGCAAAGGCGCGCGCAAAGCGAAAAAATGGGTGGACCAAAACGGCTTCCTCAGCGCCTTCGTTCCCGCCATCTTGCCGCCGCCGTTTCCGTTCAAGGTGTTCGTGCTGGCCGAAGGGGCTTTTCAAGTTCCCCTGCGCACCTTCGTGATTGCGATGCTCCTGGGCCGCGGGCTGCGCTATTTCGCGGAAGGATTTTTCGGAGTGAAGTACGGCCATGCGGCGCTGCTCTACTTGGTCACGCACGGCGCGATGTTCGCAATCGTTGCCGCCGCGCTCCTCATCGTGCTGTATTTCGTCGCGCGTTTTCTGATGCATCACGAGCGCGAGTAGCGGGAAACGATTGCCCTCGGCCCACTCCTACGGATTCGGCGACGAAGCGAAAAGAAATTCCTGGCTCCTCACGTGGAACGCGGTATCGAGGTCCACGCGCACAAATACATTTGACGGACTCTCGTCGTCACCCGCGAACTGCATGTCGTGCAGCTCGAAGCGGTAGTCGTCTTCGATGCGCTCAACGTGCGCCAGGGGAAACCGCGCATATTTCAGGTAGGCCTGTGTTGCCGACGCAGCTTGGCCCGCGCGCAACGCCGGAGAATCGTCGGGCTTGTAGTGCGTGAGGCCGCGATCCGGATCGAAGCGCGCGCTCGTTCCCACGGGAACGTCGACTTCTTCAATCGTGTTGTCGGTGACTGCCACGCCGCGCCAATCGAACGGCGACATCGAAGAGGGAAACGCCCCCGCCGAGAGCGCCACCTGTCCGTGATATTCGCGCGAAAGCAGCAGGTCAATTGCGTTGCTGTGCATCTCCGCGCGAAGCCCGATGTAAGCGGCCACCATCGCCAGCGCGATGATAGCCGCCACTCTCCCGCGCACGCGTTTTCTGCGGTCGCCGATCTCCTCGCTGATCAGACGGAACAGTGGCGGAATCAGAAGTCCCGCGGCAAGCGCGATCAGGATCCACGGATCGAGATTCGTCAGCAGATCCCACGCGAATGCGCGCACGCCGAACGGCCAGAACAGCCGCACGCCGATTCCGCTCGCGATGTCGAGCAGAATGTGTCCCGCCACGCCGGCGGCCGCAGCCACGAGCGCAGGCAGAATCGCAAAGCTCGTGTGCGGCATATCGCGCGCCGCCGCAGGCTTCGTTTGCCTCCATCGATCGAACGCATAGAACGCGCCGACCGTCGCGCACGCAACCACCGCTCCTCCCGCCACCGAATGCAGCGCCGCGCGATGAAACCGCAGAAACGAGAACGGCCCGCCAACGTAGCTCGCGAAATCAAGATCGGGCGCGACTCCTGCGACGACCACAATCGCCGTCCCGAATCGCGGCAACTGCTTCTGGCCCGCCCGCGCCAGCGCCAGCGAAGCAAGTGCATGCGTCACCGGTTCCACATCGCTCCTACACTCCGTCCAATTTTGCCGTCGAAATCGGCTCTGCGGCGCGGGACGTTGCCCGTCCCGCTTTCCTCTGTGATCTCGGTGGTTCGCTCTTGAATCTAAGTGCTAAGACTTCCTCGCTCGCCACTGTCTTCCATGCGTTCCACGCAAGGCAAGCATGCCTCGCCAATTCGCAAATCGAAATTCACGCCCTACTGGAGGCCGCAAAAAAGCGGTTCGCAGTGTTTTCGGGCTGCCCCGGTTTGCGAAGACCCACCACTTCAAGCCCTCCCTGGTGGCACCACAATCGACAGCGCATCCGGCACGATGCGAAACGCCAGCGGCAGCGGCCCAATCGGCTCGCCATCCACCTGCGCGTAGACCATCCGCTCGCCCGCCGGCTCGCAGATCGCCTCCGTATCCTTCCACGCTTCGATTCCCTTGACGCCTCGCAGCTTGCCCATCCACAGCGCGGGCAGGCACGCCAGATACTTCAGACGGCTGCGCGTCGAATTCGTCAACATCTCGAACGAATCTTCGAACAGGCTCGCCCCCGTGGTGATCTTGAACGGCCCGCCGTAGTGCGCCGTCCGCCCCACCACAATAATGGTCGCCTTTCGCTCCTGCCCGCCGGAGTGCACGCGCATCTCCGGAAAATCGTAGCGAAACAGTTGCTTCATTCCTTCGGCCCAGTAGGCGAGGATGCCCGCATTCTTCTTGAAGATTTCGTCCACGCCGTTCACGATCGCTCCATCGGGTCCCGCGCCCGCCACGCACAGAAAATATCTCCCAAGCGGCGTGCCGTCCGGCGCGCGCCCGCCGTTGTGGTTCACCGGACTCGCGATTCCCAGCGCGATTCGCCGCACGATCCCGCCCGGAATCAGCCGCGCCGCCTGCGGAATGTCCCACGGAACTCCAAGCTCCTTCGCGAGGATGTTGGCCGTCCCGGCCGGCAGCAGCGCCATGGGCATCTGCGTGCCGGCGAGCCCGTTGATCACCTCGTTCACCGTACCGTCGCCGCCGCACGCGATCACCAGGTCCTGCCGCTGCCCCACGGCGAGGTGCGCCATCTCTCGCGCGGTTCCCGGCGCGGTGGTGGCGGCGATCTGGACCGCGATTCCCGCGTCCTTCAGGATGCGCCCGGCCTTTTCGATTTCCTCGAATCGATGGCTCCGCCGCCGCCCGCTCGTCGGGTTGTAAATCAAAATCGCGTTCTTGATTCCTTCAGGCATTCGCGCTCCCGCTGCTGAAACAAACGCGCATTGTATAATAGCTGGCGGTTTCACCAACTGCATCCTCGATTGAGGTTCGCATGTCCAAAAATCGCGGCGCCGCTGCCGAAATCGAACGCCTGCGCGAGGAAATCCGCCACCACGAATATCTCTATTACGTTCAGGACGATCCCGAACTCTCGGACGCCGCCTTCGACCGCCTGATGAATCGCCTCAAGGCGCTCGAGGCCGAGCATCCGGACCTCGTCACGCCCGATTCGCCCACGCAGCGCGTGGGAGGCCAGCCGCGCGAAGGCTTGCAGGCGGTGCGCCACACGACGCCGATGATCAGCCTCGACAACTGCTTTTCCATCGAGGACCTCGAAGCCTTCGACCGCCGCGTTCGCGACCTCACCGGCCGCGAAAAAATTGATTACACCGCCGAGCACAAATTCGATGGCCTCAGCCTTTCGCTGGTCTACGAGAAGGGAAGGCTCGTCCGCGGAGTCACGCGCGGCGACGGAACCACGGGCGAGGACGTGACGCCGAACGTGAAGACCATTCGCTCCATCCCGCTCAGCGTCGATCCCGCGCGCCTGAAGAAGGCCGGAATCCCGCAGGATTTCGAGGTTCGCGGCGAAGTAATTATGACGCGCAAGGCGTTCAAGGCCATGAACGAGCAGCAGGAAGAGCAGGGCGGAAAGATTTTCGCGAATCCGCGCAACGCCGCCGCGGGAGCGGTCCGCGTGCTGGACCCGAAAATCACCGCGTCTCGCCGCCTCGATTTTTTTGCCTACTATCTGCTCGTCAACGGCCGCGCGCCGAAGAAGCGGCTCACCGAGGCGCTGGAGTCTCTCTCCGTAATGCAGTTCAAGGCGAGCGACGATTGGAAGCTCTGCCACGGCATCAGCGAAGTGGAGAAGTACATCGAGTCCTGGGACAAAAAGCGCGAAAAGCTCGAATACGAAATCGACGGCATCGTCGTGAAGGTCGACGAAATCGCCCTCCAGAACGAGCTGGGCTTTACCTCTAAAGCGCCGCGCTGGGCCATCGCCTACAAATATCCCGCGCACCAGGAAACCACCGTCGTGAAGGAAATCCTCGTCAGCGTCGGCCGCACCGGAGTGCTCACTCCCTTCGCCGTCTTCGAGCCGGTGCAGATCGGCGGCGTCACCGTCGTCAAGTCCACGTTGCACAACGCCGATGAAGTCGAGCGGCTCAATGTTCACGCGGGCGACACGGTTCTCGTCGAGCGCGCCGGCGAAGTGATTCCGCACGTGCTGAAAGTGGTGAAGCACGGGACCGAAGAAAAGCCGTTCAAGATGCCGAAGGAATGTCCCATCTGCGGCACGCCGGTGCATCGCCGCGAAGGAGAAGTCGCCTACCGCTGCGTGAATGTGTCGTGCCCGGCGCGGATGCGCGAATCGATTCTTCACTTTGCCAGCCGCCACGCGATGAATATCGACGGCCTCGGCGAGAAGATCGTTGACCAACTGCTCGAAAAGGGCCTGGTGAAGGATTTTGCCGACCTCTACAAGCTCGACCTCGAAACCCTGGCGAATCTGGAGCGCATGGGCGAGAAGTCCGCGCAGAATCTGCTCGGCGAAATTGCCGCGAGCAAGAAGAACAGCCTCGATCGCGTCATCTACGCCATCGGCATTCCGTTTGTTGGCGAGCGCACCGCGCAACTGCTCGCCTCGCATTTCGGCTCGATGGAAAAGATTGCGGACGCCTCGGCCGACGAGCTGATGGAAGTTGGCGAGGTGGGGCCGAAGATCGCCGATGGCGTGCGCGAATTTTTCTCGGAATCCGCGAACCGCAAGCTGATCGACCGCCTGAAGCACGCAGGCGTCAACATGAAGGAAGAGCGCAAGGCGCCCGTGAGCACGAAGTTCGCGGGCAAGACCTTCGTCTTCACCGGCACGCTCGCGAACCGCACGCGCGAGGAAGCCGAAGCCCTGGTCGCCTCCCACGGAGGCAAGGCCGGCGGCTCCGTCAGCAAGAAGACCAGCTACGTCGTCGTAGGCACCGACCCCGGCTCAAAATTCGACAAAGCCAAATCCCTCGGCGTCCCCATTCTCGACGAACCCCAGTTCGAAAAACTCCTCGCCTCCTGAGCTAAAAAGGATAGCTGAGCACCGGGTTGTCAACGCGTCGCCGAACGGGCTTGCTGCAGAGGGTCGGCTGAGTACACACGAACGGGGCCTTCGCTCGGAATCTGGACTATCCACTTGCTGCCGCTCACCAAATGAATCATGTGCAATCTAAGTAGGGTCTCAATCCGCGATACCCACTCCTTTACACTGTATCTGAGGCTGAGCACGGGGTCAGCCGTGGAAAACGGATTCCTAGTGTGAAGGACGTCGCACGCTTTGTCGTAGAGGAATTCAAACTCATCTCTAGTTAAGAATCCGTCGGTGACCGCTGTCATGTGTTTTATGCCGTCCGCCTGTAGCTGCGGTTGCCCTACAGGCATTGGATAGAAACGTCGGTTTACCCTTTGCAGGTCACGCAGCATGGCCTTTGCCTTCCAGTGCGTGGCAAACTTGTCGTGGACAGCAGAATATTCTTCTTTGTTGGCCGTAAGCGACGCAAAGGCGATCAACTCCAATATTTTCCGCAGCTGGACGAAAACGAGCTCAACGTCGAACTCCTGGTGAAAAGTAGTCACGCGGCGCTCGCCAATGGACTTCACCAAATCTACGCGGTCACGCACTTCCTCCATGCACTTAGCATACAGTCGCGTTTCTTCGTTCCGAGTCATTCTGACGCTTACCTCGGCTACGCCGACATTATTGCACTCTCAAAGGGAAAAAACTCTCGATCCGCTCGCCGGGTGCCCCAGGTCTCCCTTGACTACACCGAAGCCGCAGGCTTCTCCTTCATCGCTGCGAGAAAGGACCGTCGGGTCCCGGTCACTTGTTTTCCACGGGCCCTTCTCGACGCAGGAGCAGCGCCAGAGCAGACAAACTCAGGAAGAGGAGCGCCAGCGAGGCAGGTTCCGGGGAACCAATGGCGGTTACGTCTATATGGTTCTGGAAGTAGGTTATGTCCCAGAGGTATCCATCGTCCCAAAAGGAGGAACCATTGGAGAACTCGCCGTCCAGCGAGCCGTAGTCCATGATGCTGAACGTTTGCCCGAAAGGGTCGTAGCCATCCAGCAGGACGATTTCGAGGAGAGAACCCGAATCAAGGGTCGCGTCGCCGCTCACGACGAGCAGAGAGTAAGAGCCGGGCCCTATGAGTTCTTCCAGGATGCCGTCAGAGGTTTGCCCGTAATTTCCGAATATTGCCAAAGTGCCCGGCGTTCCGAGGTCGCCGGGTGAGATCGTCCCGCCCATCAAAACGTTACCGGTAATCACGCCGGTGCCACCCAGCGTGCCGCCCTGGATGTCCACGATGGCCCCGCCAGTAGCGTTTAGCGTGCCGTCAACAAAAGTGCTCCCGCCAGTTTGGGTGTAGTTAGTGCTCGTGGTGAAAATGCCCGAGGCGGAGATCATCACGGTACCAGCGTTCGTGAAGACTCCGTTGTTGGTGATGGTGCCCAGGTTCGTGAGCGTGCCAGAGTTGTAGAGGGTGCCGGAATTGGTGAACGTACTGGCGTAGTCGTTATAGATTGTGCCACCCGTGTTGTTGAATGAGCCGGAGTTGCTGAGGCTCGCGCCGAGGGTATTGCTTATCACTCCTGCGTTGTCAATCGCTCCTGCGTTGTCGAATGTGCTGAGCGCAGACGGCGCAGTTGCTCCCTCGGATCCCTCATTGTTGATCGTGCCAGTGTTATTGATCGTCCCGTTGTTGCTGAAAAACGCAGCCGCGCCGGGGCCCAGGCTCCCGGTGAGGTTTAAGTTGTTGATTATGCCGCTGTTGTTGATCGTGCTTTGATTGGTGAAGGAACTCCGGCCCCATACCCCAGTTGTATCGTCAATTGTACCGGCGTTGTTAATCGTCCCGGTGTTGTTAAATTCGAAGCCACTGTTTTGGATTATTCCCGCGGAGAGGTTGTTGATCGTCCCGCCGCTGTCCATGAAGACACCGCTCGTGAGCGTGCCCATGTTAGTGATCGTGCCGGTGTTCTCGATGGAGCCATCACCTGAGCTGGCGGGCAAGCTCGAAAGGCTGCCCGTGTTGTAAACCGTGCCGTTATTCGCCAATGTCCAATAGTTCAGAACCGTCCCGCTGTTAATGACGGTGCCATTATTCGTAAGCGTCCCACCGTTCTCGAGAAAGCCACTCGTAGAGATCGTCCCGTTGTTGATGAGGGTGGCTCCCTGATAGTAATTGTAGATCGCTCCAGAGCTCGTAATCGTACCGTTATTGGTTATCGTCCCTCCGGAGGTGCCGGCGAAGGCCGAGTTGAAGGTCGTGCCGCTGTTCGTGAGCACGCCGTCGTTGGTCAGGTTGGCGCCTAGTGTGTTGTCGATCGTGCCCGAGTTATCAAGAGTGCTGGTAGAGTCCGAATAGACCGTACCGCCGGTATTGCGGAGCACATCGACATTTGTAAGGTTTGAACCGGACGTGACAGCGACAGAGCCGTAGTTCGCACTCTCGCCAGAAAGGAGGCTCAGGCTCCCGCCTGAGGTGACGTTCACGGCATTGCCACTCTCAAGTTGTAGCGCCGCGACGCTCGCGTCCGTGCCCACAACAACCGTGCTTGTGCCATCCAAGATGCAGGCGTTCGTCGAGACATCGGGAGCACCGCTGGTCCAGTTGGCGGCAACGGTCCAAGAGCCGTTGCCGTCGTTCCAGGTGGTAGAAGGAGCAGGCAGACTGCCGCACTGGGCCCAGACTTGCGGCGTAAGGAAAAGGGCCGACATGAGCATGAGAACAAACGAAAGCGCACACAATGCCTTGGCGGACCGACGACGTGGGCTTGCAAGGATCGCAAGATCTGAATCGCTCATGAAACTCCTTTAACGATCAGGCGCTTGAATTCTAGGGTGGTTGTTGATTAGTCCCGGTGCGAACGGCGTTGAAGGACAACCGACGGATAATCCTGAGGTTTAGATACAGAACTTCGGCCGCACGATCAGAGACGCGAACATAGAACAGAAATTGTCGAGCAATCGCAAGGCCAGCCGCGTCGTTTCTGAGCCTGATACCGGATTCTGGAGAGAAAGGCGTTAGCAGAAGAGCGCCCGTTTCACGGCTTGGATGTATGCAGCCGGTTACCCACTTTGTGAAAATTCTTGGAGCGTTGGCGGCCCATTTCTATTGCGCCATACGCCGCGGCATTCGACCGAGTGTCTGCTCTTCGTGCCGTTCTCTGCCGGGTGCCCCACGTATTTTCGAGCAATTGGCTTCAGCATGTGAACGCAAGCCTCGATCGCCGATAAACCGAGGCCAAAGAATCCACCCGCTGGGTGCCCCCGGGGTTCGGGGTCTGCACTTGCAGACCCCGAAGAAACCGGTTCGCGGTTTTCGAACGGTGGGGGTTTTGTCTTTGATGTTCAGTCGCCCGCGCCGAGGCGGTACCCCAGGCTTTGTCTTTGGCGATCTCGAACCCGGAAGCCTCTATCCCTCACCTCGCACCACAAATTTGCCCGGCGGGACCCCATCCTCCGGTTTCTGGAGCGTGGGTCTTCCAAACCTCCGCGGGCAGCGCGACGCGAAGTTGCCCGTCTCCGAAAAGCCCTCATCGAGGGCGGAAGACCGTAGCCCGTCGGCGTAAGCCACGGGTCAACAGAAGCTTCTCGCGTCTAGCCCGCGTAGCGGGCGTAAGAACCCTTCGCGCTTCCGAATTGGCCTCTGCCCTCCCGGTTTCCGTTGGACTGCGCCGCAAGGGCAACGTCCTCCACTCGCACAGTTTAATCACAAACCGGTCGCCCGCCGTGGGAGCCCCCGCATTCATGCGGGGGAGGGCGGCTTTGAAGCCGCCCGAAAAAGCCAGCGCAAAGGAACGCGGCTTTAGCCGCGGCGCCACTCAAGTTTTGCCTCTGAGCGCCGTAGGCGCGACAGCATGTGGCCCAGCGCGTAAGCGCTGGGTAAAGAGATCCCGCGCGCAGCGCGTATCCCGTGGGAGCCCCCGCATTCATGCGGGGGAGAGCGGCTTTGAAGCCGCCCGAAAGAGCCAGCGCAAATGAACGCGGCTTTAGCCGCGGCGCCCCTCAGGTTTTGCCTTTGAGCGCCGTAGGCGCGACAGTATGTGGCCCAGCGCGTCAGCGCTGGGTAAAGAGATCCCGCGCAGCGCGTAACAGTCGCGTGCTGTTCGCCTACCCTGCGTCCCCGGTGAAACCAGGACGCCCCTTGCGTCACGCGTCCGCCGCCTTCCGCCTCCTCCTCCCTGTGGAAAACTTCTTTCCTATTGACTTTTGTTGACGGATATGCTAACATACGTTGTTTTTACTTGTGGCGTAACGTCTGACGCCTAGGGGAGGAGCCCGTGAAGCGCGGTTCGGGGGTTCTAACGGCTAATCGCAACAGTCCAGAATTAGAAATCGAGCTAACTCGATGAAAACAAAGGACAAACAAATTTCTAATCGCAACAAACCCGCCATCCGCGCCATCTCGATCTGTCTCCGGGGCCTCTTCCCAACCTCGAAGCTCCAACCTCGAACCTCTACTTTTCTAATCTATACACAGAATATTAGAAATCGCCGTAACCGCCGCCGAATCAGGGACTTGCATTTTTCTAATCTATACAAACTCCCGGCCTTTTTCTGGAGGCCTTCAATCCGGCGTCCAGCATCGAGCATCGACCCATCGCCTTTTTCTAATCGCCAAAATGGGGAATTAGAAATGAACTCAAGGTCCACAAAACAAAGGACATAAAAATTTCTAATCGCCCAAAAACTCGATTTCATCACCGCGTCTCGCCGAGCCGCCTCCGGCCCGTCGCCACTTTCGTTCCAGCCCTCGACTGCTCGCCTCGGACCTCGGGTTTTCTAATCGCGAAAACGAAAATTAGAAACCTGCCTAACCCCCGCCTTTTCACGCCCTTACATTTTTCTAATCGCGAAAAAACGCAATTTCGCCACCGCCTTTCCGCGGCGGCCGCAGGATGGGGAATTTTTCTCTTTTGCATCGCAAAACAGAATTTGACATGCGCAGTGGTTGTGGACATAATGCGGAGTACGCCGATTCCCCTGGGGAGGAAGTCGAGCGCTTTGCGCACCGGCCCGAAATACATCTTTGTTACGGGCGGCGTAGTTTCCTCTCTCGGAAAAGGCGTAGCGGCGGCTTCAGTCGGGTGCCTGCTCGAAAGCCGCGGCCTGAAAGTCACCCTCCAGAAGTGCGATCCCTACCTGAACGTTGATCCCGGAACAATGTCGCCGTATCAGCACGGCGAAGTGTTTGTGACGGACGATGGCGCCGAAACGGACCTGGACCTGGGGCACTACGAGCGGTTCACGAACGCGCATTTGACGCGCGACCACAACTGGACCACCGGGCGAATCTACGAGTCCATCATCGCGAAGGAGCGGCGCGGAGATTACCTGGGCAAAACGGTGCAGGTGATTCCGCACGTGACGGACGAGATCAAGGCGGCGTTTCGCAAAGTGGCGGACGGCGCGGACGTGGTGATCGTCGAAATCGGCGGCACGGTAGGAGACATCGAGTCGCTGCCGTTCATGGAAGCGATCCGGCAGATGAGGCTCGAACTGGGCGCGGAAAATGTTGTTTTCGCGCACCTGACGCTGGTGCCGTTCATCGCCACGGCGGGCGAGCTGAAAACGAAGCCGACGCAGCACAGCGTCAAGGAGTTGCTGAGCATCGGAATCCAGCCGGACATTTTGATTTGCAGAAGCGACCGGCCGCTCGGGGCGGACCTGAAGGCGAAGATCGCGCTGTTCTGCAACGTGGCAGAAGCGTGCGTGATTTCGGCGCCGGACGTGGGGAACATTTATGAGGTCCCGATGTCGCTGGCGGCGGAAGGGCTGGACGAGCAGATCCTGCGGCTGCTGCACGTACAGGCGCCTCCGCGGGACCTGAGCCGATGGCTGGCGATGCTGGAGAATCTGGAGCATCCGCAAGGAGAAGTGCACATCGGTGTGGTGGGGAAGTACGTGCAGCTCGAGGACGCGTACAAGAGCTTGCGCGAAGCGTTGATGCACGGAGGCCTGGCGAGCCGGCAGCGCACCGTGATCGAGTGGATTGAGGCGGAGGAACTTGATTCGCCGGCGACGGCAGAGCGGAGATTGCGGCACGTAGACGGGATTCTGGTGCCGGGCGGATTCGGGAAGCGCGGAATCGCGGGGATGGTTCACGCGATTACGTATGCGCGTGAGAAGAAGGTGCCGTTTTTCGGGATTTGCCTCGGGATGCAGTGCGCGACGATCGAGTATGCGCGGCAGGTGTCGAAACTGGACCGGGCGGACAGCACGGAGTTTGATCCATCGACGCCGAATCGCGTGATCTACAAGCTGCGCGAACTGCTCGGCGTGGACGAAATGGGCGGGACGATGCGACTGGGCGCGTGGCCATGCAGGCTCGAGCCGGATTCGTTCGCGGCGAAGGCGTACGGCGCGACGGAAATTTCCGAGCGGCACCGACACCGGTACGAATTCAACTGCGAATATGAGAAGACGCTGACGCGGGCGGGATTCAAGATTACGGGAAGGACGCCGGACGGCGTCTACGTGGAAGTGATCGAGGTGCCGGACCACCCGTGGTTTGTGGGTTGCCAGTTCCACCCGGAGTTCAAGTCGAAGCCGCTGGCGCCGCACCCGCTGTTCGCGGCGTTCATTCGCGCGAGCCTGGCAAATCGGCGCGAACGCACGGGCGTGCCGCAGACCGAGGCGCGCGCGAGAGCGGCAGAACCTTCAGCGGATTGACGTTGGTTTAGCGGAAGCCGGCGGACCCTAAAGACACTACTCCGCCGTTTTGACGGCGGCTCGATCTGTACGGAGACCGCCTAATCAGGCGGCAGTCAGGTACTGCCACTCGTTGCCAGTGAACTTCACTTGGAACACGCCACCCTCATCAGCGTGGAGGAAATACTCCCCCTGCGGAATGCGGGCGTAATCCGAGCGAACCGAACACTTCGCCCACCGGACCGGAGCAGGACCCCGGCCGTGGCGCTTCAGTTCGGGAACCAGCTGGAGCCCGAAATTGACCCGGTATTCGACCCCCGTCGCCCGGGTGGGAACTAACCGCCCTGTTCCCTGTCGTTTACGCGCTTGTTTGCTCATATTGACTTCGATGCAAGAGGCCTTTCAAAGGATTCTTGGCCGCTATGTAAAAATTGGCCAATTCTATCATAAATATCTGAAAATAGGAAACTTAGCGAATTCCTTGTTGTTCGGGCCGGCATAGGCGCTAAAAGCGGCGTCCCAACCCCAACTTCCGGAGAGTGTGATGCAGGAATCGCGGGGGAGGACCGGCGCGCCAAGAGCGAGTAAGCACCGAAAGCAACAGCCACAGCGAGCAAAGCGGCGGCAACGGGAATAACGAACGAGCGTCGCATGATAATTGGGCTGCGCGGAGGGCGGTTGGGCGGCAGCCAGCTGATGCGAGTATGGCGGGGCGGTTGAGGCGGTTCCATCCCGGCGTTGCTCCGTTTCTCGAAAAACAATGCTGTAGAAAGGGCATTGAGGCGAAGGCGGCGCGATCCAGAAGAGTGGCTTTTTGCTGCGGCGCGGGCGCGCCCGGCATTGCAAATCGTGCGGAACCTGCATAGGCTTGGGCGTTTGACGGAATGAGCCGGAGAACATGAATTCGCACGGCTTTACGATCGGGAAAATTCGAGCGGGCGGAGGCGCGCCGCTCTTCGTGATTGCGGGGCCGTGCGTGATCGAAAGCGAAGCGCACGCGATGAACGTGGCGGAGCATCTGCGGGCAGCGTCGGAGGAACTGGGATTCCCGCTGATCTTCAAGGCGTCGTACGACAAGGCGAACCGGTCGTCGGTGACGTCGTATCGCGGGCCGGGGCTGGAAGAAGGATTGCGAATCCTGGCGAAGATCAAGCAGCGGACGGGGCTGCCGATTCTGACGGACGTGCACGACGTGTCGCAGGTGGCGCCTGCGGCGGAGGTGTGTGAAGTGCTGCAGGTGCCGGCGTTCCTCTCGCGACAGACCGATTTGCTGGTGGCGGTGGGGAAGTCCGGGCGCGTGGCGAACATCAAGAAGGGACAATTTCTTTCACCGAAGGAAATCGGGAACGCTGCGGAGAAAGTGGCGAGCACTGGGAACGATAAGATTATTCTGACAGAGAGAGGCAGCTCGTTCGGGTATCAGAATTTGGTTGTGGACATGCGGTCGTTTCCGATCATGAGGAAATTCGGGTATCCCGTGGTATTCGACGTGACGCATTCGGTGCAACTGCCGGGCGGAGAAGGGAAGTCGAGCGGCGGGCAGCCGGAATTCATCGAGCCGCTGGCGCGGGCGGGAACGGCGGTGGGCGTGGACGGGATTTTTCTGGAGGTGCACGACGATCCAGCGAAGGCGCTTTCGGACGGGACGAATGCGCTGCCGCTGGACCATTTCCGTCCCCTGATGCGGAAGGTGATGCGGCTTTCCCAGTTGGTCCGCGAATGGGAGAGCGCATGAGCACGCCGAATCGAGGAAAAGCGGGAGCGAAGGCGGCGACGGCGAGCCATGCGATCGCGACAGCGAAGCGCGTCTTGCGAATCGAGGCGGAAGCGGTGGCGGGCCTGATCGAGCGGCTCGATGAGCGGTTCGAGAAAGCCGTGGAGATTTTGTTCGGATGCAAGGGGCGCGTGGTGGTGACGGGCCTGGGAAAATCGGGGCTGATCGGACGGAAGATTTCAGCGACGCTGGCGAGCACGGGAACGCCATCCTTGTTTTTGCACGCGGCGGAGGCGCTGCACGGCGATCTGGGAATGCTGAAGAGCGACGACGTGCTGGTGGCGATTTCGCAGAGCGGCGAGACGGAAGAGCTGGTGGAGCTGCTGGAGCCGGTGAAGCGGCTGGGGATTCACCTGATCACGCTGACGGCGGCGGCGCGGTCGACGCTGGCGTCGGCGAGCGATGTGGTGCTGGACATTGCGGTGAAGGAAGAGGCGTGCTCGCTGAATCTGGCGCCGACGGCATCGACGGCGGCTGCGCTGGCAATGGGCGACGCGCTGGCGATTGCGCTGCTGGAGCGGCGCGAATTCAAAGAAGAGGATTTCGCGGCGCTGCATCCGGGTGGACGGCTCGGCAAACAATTGCGGCGAGTGGAAGCGCTGATGCATGCGGGCGAGGATGTGCCGCGCGTGCTGGCGTCGACGAATATGCCGGACGTGATTTACGAAATGAGCCGGAAGGGATTGGGATTGACCGCGGTGACGGAGAAGGACGGGCGACTGCTGGGAATCATTACGGACGGCGACCTGCGGCGAGTGATGCAGAAGCGGAAGCAGAATGTGCTGGAGCTTTCGGCGGTGGATTGCATGACGCGGAATCCGGTGACGCTGCCGCGGAGCGAACTGGCGGCGAGCGCGCTGCGGTTGATGGAAGAGAAAAAGATCACGTCGGTGCTCGTGGTGGACGAGCGCGGACGGCTCGAAGGAGTGGTGCACCTCCACGATTTGTGGACGCTGCAATTGTTCTGAGGCGCTGGGCGAGGGCCGGCGCGAGAATGGGTCTGGAGCGGGATGCGGATGGCGATACGCGAGCAGAAATTTCCGGCGGCGGTGATGAAGCGGGCGAAGAAGGTGCGCGTTCTGCTGATGGACGTGGACGGAACGATGACACCGCGCGTGGTGTGCCTGCAAGGATTTCCGGACGGCAGCGTGGTGGAGATGAAGGTGTTCAACGCGCACGACGGAGCGGGAATCAAGCTGGCGAGCATTATGGGGATCCGGACTGGGCTGATCACTGGCCGCGATTCGGCGGCGACGACGCGGCGGGCCCGGGAGGCGTCGATGGAGTTCGTGATTCAGGGGCAGCCGAAAAAGCTCGAGGCGTACAAAGCGACGCTGGTGCGCGCGGGCGTGACGGACGAGGAAGTGGCGTATGTGGGAGACGACTTACCTGATTTGCCGCTTCTGAATCGCGCGGGGTTGGCCGTGGCGGTGGCTGACGCGGTGTATGAAGTGAAGAAGGCGGCGCACTACATCACGGTGGCGAAGGGCGGGGAAGGAGCCATCCGTGAGGTTGTGGAGCTGATCCTCAAGTCGCAAGGCAGGTGGAAGAAGGCAATCCCTCAGGCACTCGCGTAAGAGTTGCGAGCATCTCTCGTGCAGAATGCCCGACTTCCCAAGCTGATTTTTGGAGTGGTAGCGGCCATCGGGGCGGTCTATTTCGCATTGCTGTATCCGCAGCTTCCCGAAGTGATGGCGTCGCATTTCAATGCGAGTGGCGTGGCAACGGCGTGGATGTCGAAGAGCACGTTCTTCCTGATTTTTCCTCTCGTGATGCTTGGAGCAAGCGTGCCCGTGTTCGTGCTACCGAGAACACTGGCTCGACGATCGAATGACAAAATCAACCTTCCCAACAAAGAGTACTGGCTGGCGCCGGAACGGCGGGAAGAGTCACTGCGATTCCTGGGAATTCAGATGGGGTGGTTCGGGTGCGCACTGCTGATCCTACTATTTTGCGTCCTATACAACGCGGTGGAAGCCAATCTCGAGCCGAGTCACCGATTCAATTCGGAGGCATTTCTGATCGAGTTGGGCCTGTTCTTCACGTTCATCGCGGTGTGGATGATAAGGATGCTGAGGCGCTTCGGGCGGATCACGTCGTAGGGTTACACCGTGAGGTGACAGGTGAGGGGCAGGGCTAGAGTCGAGCTTTTCCTTCGGAAAAGATTTCTTTCGCCCGCTACGCGGGCTGCGAACTAGAACGGATCGGTAACCCGTGGCTTACGCCAACGGGCTACGGTCTTTCGCCCGCTACGCGGGCTGCACGTTGCCTTGACGGAAAAAGATGGGTCTTGCCCAGGCTGGGGCTCGCACTCTCAACCAACTACTCGCAGTCGCGGACCTGGATGATGGTTTTGCCCGGAGCGTGAAGGCCGGCGAAGGCGGTGCGGGCCCGCGCGAGGGGCACGATTCGAGAGACAACGGATTTCAGCGCGCCGCGGTCGACGAGCTTCGCGAGCTCGATCAGGTCGCTTCGATTCGGTTCCACGATGAAGAAAATTCCGCGAACGCCAAACTCCCGGAGCTTCGCCTCGGGCAGCGGCCTGCTCAGGTTGATCATCAGGCCGCCTTTGCGAAGAACCCTCCAGGACCGATCCTGAGTTGCGCCGCCGATGAGGTCGAGGACGAGGTCTTGATTCGCGAGTTCGTCCTCGAAACGTTCGGAGGCGTAGTCGATGACGTTATCGGCGCCGAGGCCGAAGAGGAAAGCGCGATCCTCCTTGCGCGCGGTGACGGAGACGCGAGCGCCGCGCCAGTGCGCGAGTTGAACGGCAAAGACGCCCACGCCGCCAGCGCCGCCATGAATAAGGACATGCTGGCCGGGTTGGAGATTCGCGTGAGTGAAGAAGGCTTGCCAGGCTGTGAGGCCGGAGAGGGCAAGGCCGGCGGAGTGAACGTAATCGATGGTTTTGGGCTTCGGCGCGAGATTGGCGGCGCGAACAGCGACATATTCCGCAGCAGCGCCGTCGCGCGGGAAATCGGTGAGGCCGTAAACGGGATCGCCGGGGCGCAGGTCGAAGACGTCGAGAGAGACGGATTCGACGATGCCCGCGAGTTCGTGGCCGGGAACGCTGGGAATGCGGGGCGAGCCGTCGGCGTTTTGATAAGTCTCATCCCATTCGAGTTCAGTCGGCGTGATCCCAGTAGCGCAGACGCGAACGATCGCGTCGCCGGGAAGTTGACGAGGGAGCGGAGCATCTTCGTAATGAAGCTCCGCGACGCCGCTCCGGCCGTGAAGGCGGGCGGCTTTCATGAAGGAGGGCAGAGGAGATCTGCCGGGCGCTGCTGCTGATTGAGATTGGTTCGTCATAGATCACCTGAAACCGCGTAAAAGCGGAAGGAATTCCAGCATAACAAGGCGCGATGGCGCAGCAAAGAGCGAAATGTGGCTCCGGAAACCGCGTGCGCGCCACACATTCCGCCGGCAAAGCGGGCGCACCCGCGACTCCTGGCAACGGTGATATGCTTTTGGCGTGAAATCCTTCGCCGCTCCACCGCGTTCGCGCGTGCTGACGCCGTTCATCAAGTCATTTCATTATCACGAAACGGATTTTCCGTTTGCGTTGGAGCGGATCATGCCGAACGGCCAGGTTCATCTGATGGTGAACCTCGAGGAAGACGAGTTCAGGACGTATGAAGGGCCGGGCGCGAAATACAGGCGCCGCCATTCCGGAGCCGTGGTGGCCGGGCCGCACGCGAAGGACGTGGTGATCGATAGGGGAGAGCAGCGGTGCCTGGCAGCGGTCGAGTTCCACAGCGGAGGAGCGGCGGCCTTTTTCTCCGTGCCGATGTCCGCGGTGCGCGATGAAGTGGTGTCGATCGAGGACGTTTGGGGGCGCGGGGGAAAGTCACTGCGGGAAAGACTGATTGAGGCAGGAACGCCGACGCGGAAATTCCGCGTGCTCGAAGAGGTGCTTTCGGAGCATTTCGCGCCGAAGTTCGATCCGGCGATTCAGTACGGGATTGCGGCGCTGCGAGCGGGGATGCCACTATCGCGGGTGGTCTCCCGGCTGGGATTCCTGCCACGGACGTTCGCGCGCCGGTTTTCGGCACAGGTTGGGATCAATCCGAAGCGATTTGCGCGGGTCCAGCGACTGCAACGGGTATTGCGCGCGGTTCGAATGTCGAGACGGCTGGACTGGGCGGCCCTGGCGGCGGAACACGGATACACGGACCAAGCGCATCTGATTCACGATTTTCGCGATTTGGCGGGAATCACACCGTCAGAATATGTGCCTCATTCACCGCAGCGGAACAATCACGTGCCCCTCCCGCTTGCGTGACGCTTTTTTACAATACAAGACGTCCGGTTGTTCGTTAGCCTTGGAGCGAAGCTGCGTCATGCGGGCGCGGCAAGAATCCAGAGGCGGACTGTCACTTATGATTACGAATCGCTCGGTACCGACCGACACCGTGCTTCCGCACGTGATGTACAGAGACTTGGAGAAGGCGATCGCGTGGCTTGGCGAGGCGTTCGGTTTCGTCGAGCGCTACCGCTATGGGAGCCCGATCAGCGGTGCGCAAGTGCGCGCGGGCAAAGCGTACGTCATGGTGAAGCAAGCCCGGCCCGGAGAGAAGACGCCCAGGGAATTGGGCTTCGGCACGCAGAGCCTGACGATATTCATCGAAGACATCGAACCGCATTTCGCACGAGCCAAAGCGGCGGGCGCTACGATTCTGGAGGAGCTGCACGAGACGGTCTACGGTGAACTGCAGTACGCAGCCGAGGACATTGACGGGCATCACTGGCTGTTTTCACGTCATGCGAAGGATTTGAGCCCGGACGCGTGGGGAGCGACGATATCGCGGCAAGGCAACGCGTGAGGGGACGATGAAGCGTCCAGTGAGCGTGACGATTATCGGCGTGCTGCTGATTGTGGTGGGCGTCGGCGGCTTCGCGTTTCATGTGCACGATGCCACTCCGAGGCATGCGCTTCAGGGCGAGAATGTTTGGATTCTTGCCGTAGAGCTTGTGGCGATCGCGTGCGGCATCTTCGTGCTGCGCGGCAAGAACTGGGGGCGCTGGCTGGCGATGGCGTGGATTGCATTTCACGTTGTCATCAGCTTCTTCAATGCCTGGCGCCAAGTCGCCGTTCACAGCGTGATTCTCTTGTTATTTGCCTTTTGCCTCTTTCATCGCGGAGCGAACGCCTATTTTCGCAGTGGGCCAGACCCGGAAGAGCCAAATCCCTAATTCGCGGTGCGGAACTGAAGCCAGCACTGCAAGCACTGTGGTATAAACGCCGCTCACGTTAAGTGCGCAGTTTTTTCGTGCGTCGCCAGCGGCACTCGCCGAGCGTCCGCGCGAAAGAGCCCAAGACTCCGGGACAGGAAGGCCTACGCGACATGGAGTTGATCGCACAGATCTATCATTCGTGCGAGCAGCGTGGTTGATGATGCTTTTGCCATGAGCCTTTTCCGCGGCCGCGTCCGATGGGTGCTGGTTGTCTGGATGCTGGTGATCAGCGCCGTTTCTTACCTCGATCGAGTGAACATTTCGATCGCGGGCCCCTCGATTGAGCGCGAGTTCCATCTGGACCATATTCACCTTGGTTGGGTTTTTAGCGCCTGGGTGCTGGGATATGCCCTGTTTCAGGCGCCAAGCGGGCGCCTGGCAGACCGCTTCGGGCCGAGAAAGATTCTGCTGCTGGGAACTGTCTGGTGGGCGGTGTTTACGTGCCTCACGGCGCTGACTCCTGCGAGAATTGCGGGTTCGCTTGCGATCCTCGTGGTTGTGCGATTTCTGCTGGGCACGGGCGAGTCGATCGTCTATCCAGCCACAAACCGGCTGGTTGCGGCATGGGTCCCTTCGCAAGAACGCGGGCTGGCCAACGGATTGATCTTTGCCGGCGTGGGTCTGGGGGCTGCGGTAACACCGCCGCTCATCGCCTACATCACCTATCGCTATGGTTGGCGGTTGTCGCTTTCGACTTGCGCGTTCATCGGGTTGGTCATCGGTGCACTTTGGTTCGTGATAGCCCGAGACGAGCCCGAACAGCATCCGTGGGTCACACCGGAAGAAATCTCTTACATTTCGGCGGGCTTACCGCAGACGGCGACTGGTAGAGAAAGTCAGTCGTTGCCCTGGCGAACTATTCTTGGCAGCAAGAATGTTTGGATCGTCACTGCCAGCTACTTCGGTTTTGGCTATGTGGCGTACATCTTCTTCACCTGGTTCTTCACTTACCTGAACGTCGTTCGCGGTCTGAATCTGAAGGCAAGCGCCGGATATTCCATGCTGCCGTTTGCGGCCATGGCAGCCTGCTCGTCGCTGGGAGGATGGATTAGCGACCGCTTGACGCGGCGGCATGGCAATCGCGCCGGACGTTGCCTCTCTGCCAGCGTTGCTATGGTTGCTGCCGCGATTTTCGTTGGATTGGGAACCTATGTAAGCGATGCCCGGCTCGCCAGTTTCGTACTGGCGGGAGGCGCGGGTGCTTTGTATCTTTCGCAAAGTGCGTTCTGGTCGGTGAGCTCCGACATCGGCGGCCGCTCGGCAGGATCTGTTTCCGGAGTGATGAACATGGGGGGGCAACTCGGAGGCGCCGCGACAGCGAGTGCGACGCCATTCGTCGCGGCGCATTTCGGATGGAACATGTCGTTTTGGGTCGCTGCCGGCTTGTGTTTTCTGGGCGCGCTGGCGTGGCTTCTAGTGGATCCAGACAAACAATTGACGGCGGCAAAGCGCAACGCGTAATGCAAAGGAATTTTCGGGAAGCGAAGGATAGTAGGAAGGTCAGAGAATGAGTCTGCTCTCGCGCAGGAGGATGCTTCAGACTGCAGCCGTGCCAATCGCAGGGACGTTTGCACTTCCTTCTCTAGCTGTGGCGCTGCAGGACGCAAGCACGCCGCATCAACGTCCCAAGCTGAAGATCACTGACGTCCGCACCGCGCAGGTCCGCGTGCACGGGCTCCAAACGCACATCCGCATTTACACTGACCAAAGATTATATGGGCAGGGCGAATCAATTCGGGAGCGCAAGTAACTGGAGCGGGCGATGGGACGTGTCTGCTCCGCCGTGAAGAACCGAGTCGGAGTCCGAACCTCATCGGCTGGAAGCCTCAGATCGCTCAAGTTGATTGTCTGGCAGCAATCTCAGGCTCTCCTTATGCGACTCAGTGAACTCGTGCATCGCGCCGAATAGCCTCATTGAGATCACGGTCGTGCACGCAAGGCAGCCAATCTTCGGTGCACCGAAATCATCTGATTTCAGAACGCTCGATTCGGGTAGTTTCCAAGTGTGCCAGTTCAACGATTTACGGTGGCCACTTTGAAGAGGTTTTTGGAACGCCCAGACGTTCATGGAAGGGAAGATTCAGAGGAAACGACTGCGGGTTGTGTGCAGCGGACGTTAGGCCTAGTCGGCATCCTTCGACCGTTCTCGCGCGATTTCGATCCAGCGAACTCGGCTCCCCAGCGGAATCACGTACGCTCCGCGTTCCTGCTTCAGGTCTTCCTTGGTGCGATAACGGCCTCCGCCTGACGCGGCACCTTGTTCTCCCGGAGTTTCGATCCGCAACCGGGCCTGCTTCGTGAACTCCGTCGCGGGAGCCAAGCCGATTCGCACCACCGTCTTTCCTGCGGGCTCGGTCTTCAGTTCCAGGCCTACGAATTGCCCCGCGTCCAGCGTCAGCCACAATCCCAGCGGAGCTAAATAGATTCGCCTGCGGAACGAGTCGAGCGGCGTTACCTGCACGTCGCCTCCCGCCGTCGTCACGTTCCCGCCGAAGGCCACCCATCCGAATTCCGGATCGTGAGCCACATACGTCCCCGTATTCCACGCATGCCCGAAGAAATTCGGCCCGTAATCTCCTGATATCCCGTCGAACCGCAACATGTCCGGAAAGGCGTGAAACGCTACCGCGCCGAATCCTTCTTTGTCGATGTCCGTCAGCGCGCCCATCGTTCCTCCGTAGCCCACTCGCAGCAGGTAAAGATCCTCGGGATGTTCGCGGTATTCGGCCAGGAGCGGGATCGCGTTCAGGCCTGACCCGTAGTGGTGAAGTTGCCGCTCAAGCCTTTTATATTTCCCCGCGTAGATGAAGTCCCAATACCGCCGCGCGCTCCCGTTGTATCCCCAATGCGGCACCGTCGGGTCGTACCCGAGAATCGCGTTCAGCGTGACTTCCGCTTTCCTCTCGTAGCCGAAGTACTTCATCCACGCATACACTTCCTCCTGTCCCGTCGAGTCCCAGGGCATTTCGCTTCCATACGGATACTCCTGCTCGTTCCAGCGCTCGGCGCGCGCCTTCATCGCCTTCTCCATCTGCGCGGCCTCCGCGTCCATGCCTTCCCGCTTCAGGTCGTCGAGGATGGCCACGAAAATGTCGCCTTCCATCTGGCCGAATCTCGCCAGGCCTTCCGCATACTCGGTCATCGCCATCGAGGTTCGGTAGGCCTGGTTCAGATACCACTTCCACGGATGGTTTGTCACCAACCCTTCGTTGTTCCTTGCCAGTCGGTACATCACCCAATACGCGGCCGCCACGTGCGGATAGTCGTACGAACGGTCTACTGCCTCCGACGCCTTTTGGTTCCAGCTCGTCCAGCTCCTCCAATCCAGATCGCTCCGGTAGAAGCCGGACGGGAGCTTGTCAGGCTCGTAATAAAACAGACTCTTCCGCACTCCATACGCGTGCGCACCATCCTGGTATTGCAGCCTGCCCCACAGAACGCCGTCCACGAATTTTTCGAACCTCGCTACTTCCTCGCGATCCGGTTGTCCAAACTCTTTCATCGCCGCGCCCAACCACGAGCCCGCTCCGCCTTCGTCGCTCAGGCCAGCCACCCACACCCGGCTGTCCTGCGTCACGATCTTGTTCACGTCCCGGTCGTAGGTCATCACCGAGGGACTCCGACGGAACGGATCTTTCGGGTCCTCATACCACTGCTTCGTGAACAGAAAATGGCCGTAGTCCCTCACGGCCTCCGCCTCGGGCTTTATTACGAAGTACTGAATCGTTTGCGTCGTGCCGTCCTGATAGCGGATCGTGAGTCGCGATCGTCCCCACCTCTTTCCTCGAATTCGCAGCACCTTCCACCCCGCCGCATTTGTGCCGGCCCTTGCGTACGTGATCGCGCCTTCCGGCTCCGCTGTGATCGACGCGATTCCTGGTCCGTACTTCACGAACAGCTTCGCATCGATGTCCGTCGGAAGCACGTATCCCGGGATCCCCACCGCGACGGGCCGCCCATTCGCCGCGAGTGTCTTTTCGATTTCTCGAATCGTCTCCGACAGAATGAATTTCACTCCGTAACTTCTGGATTCACCCGGCTTGAGGGCCTCAAGCGTGGGCGGGTTCCACTCTTGCGCGTCTTTCCACTCGCTCTCGGCGTAAGCCTCGCTGTGGACCATCCATTCGTAAAACCCTTCAAACGTCACCGACCGCGGCGTCGGATCCGTGAAAATTGCAGCCGGTTCGCTCTTGTGCCGGCTGTTGAGAATCGGCCGGTAGGCTTCGAACGGCGTTCGACCGAACGGCACCACCAGCAGCGCCGGGCCGTGTCCGTTCAAGCGAGTCACCTGCACGTAACCCGCGTCCTCTCCTATATAAGGATCGTAGAACGAGCACTTTGCGTGCGCCTGTTCCAGCGTCCGGTCGGTCAGCACGTTGTTGAAAATCATCGGTATGCCCAGCGCGCCCACCTGGATGGTCTCCATGGTCGGGTTCTTTAATTCGAAACGCAGAACGAGCTTCCCACCGTCAAGCTGCCAGTAACGCTTCGCCTCCAGTGGAAATTCTGCTCCCAGTGTCGGGCCGAGATTTGCCGCCGCCAGAATATCTCCCGACGCAGGCAGAGGCGCGACGGTCTTCCGTGCGTGAGCGGTCGAGTAGTCCTTCCATTCGCCAGAGGTCCCCGCGCGGATCCGCAAATCCAGGTCTCCCAAGTGGTAGTAGCCGTTGCCCGAACGCGCAGCCAGAAGATCGCCCGGCGTGAAGTCGAACTCCGGCGCTTCCTTCGGTTTTAGCGATGCCACGGTCTCCGACGATCGCACTAGCGTGAGATGGAAGTCTGGCGTCTCCACGTCAAACGTCCCCTGGCTTAGAAGATTCCCGCGGGGGTTGCCGCCCTCTTGCTGTCCAGAAGAACTGTCCACTCGCATACTTTCGTTCGCTCGCGCGGACCGACCCATCATCGTCGCGCCCATCCACCCCGCGAGCGACACCAGTGCCACTGCCGTAGCCGCCAAGGAACCTCTCGAGTTTCCCAAGGACCGCATTTTCATCACCCGCTTCCTCATCTCATTCCCGGTCGTGTTCGGTCAGGCCGGCAACTCGCGCATCTTAGCGCGCGTCCCTCTGCCCAGGAAACGTTTACATTTCTCCGCGTCGGCAGTAGAGTGGGGCCCCTCGTTCTCGCGTTTACGTTGCGCTCAGGGTAGGCCGGAGGTCTCCGATGGATCGTCGCCGTTTTCTTCAGAACTTGGCCGTGGCCGCCGCTGGTATAAAGTATGCGAAGTCTCCCGCCACGCCACCTCCTCTCGCCCGCACTCCTGCAACCTCTTCCCTGCTTCCCGCTTCGGCCGTCGATGTAGCAGGCCATGCCTTCCTTTGTGAGTTCAAGCTCAACGGCACCACTTGGAAGGCATACGACGATCTCCGCACCCGCGACGGTTCCATCACCTTCGTTTCCTCAGCCGGCACTGCTCGCGTCTTGCCCAAGACCGCTGAGGCCACTTTTGCGGAGGCGGACACTCCCTATCTCGGATTGAGTCTCGCGGAAATCGGAACCAGTGGGCCCGATCTGCTCGCTGACAAGCTGCTCGCCCATGGCGATCCGAATCCCGAGCAGGTGAAGGCCGCGGCTCCGCCCCTCGAGTCCGCTGTGAGGGGCCGCGAAGGCTGGCGACTGCCTTGGAATACCTTCGTCGGAACGAAGGAATGCTCCGATACCATGCCCGTCTTCTACGGCGGTGCGACGCGAACATATCATTCCGGTCAGTATTTCCCAGAACTCAACGGGCAGGTTGCCGCCAGGCGTTTCGAGGGCCTCGTAGGCGACTGGATGCCTGCGGTTCGAAAAGTCTTTCCGGTTTCGGAGAACGCCTTCATTGAAGTCATCGTCTTCGGGGACGTGGAGGATTCCGAGCGTTTCATCGTTCAGACGTGGCATCGCACCATGCTCGTGGAGAGCGGCAAGATCTCGAGAGTCGTCTACGGCTACAGCTATCCGGATTTCCCTCCGCGCCGCCAGGCTCCGGCCGCCGAGCGCTTTTATCGCGGCCTGCTGGTCTTTGCCGAATATTGGGAAAAGCTGCTTCAGGATTTTGCTCCTACATCGCTTCCTGAAAACTCCTGGGTGGACATGTCCAAGCATGCCTTCGCCAAGGAACTGATGGCGCGTCCGGGCGGGGTCTATCCGAAATATGGCGCCGTGGACCGCGATTATTACGGTCCCGAGTACGACGGCTTCCAGGACATCTTCACCATGTCCCTGAACGCCAATCTGGAATGGGGTCGCTTCGAGCCGGCGCGAGAAATTATCGACAACTACCTCACGGACTTCACGGATGCAACGGGCATGATCAATATGCGCGGACCTGAAGTAGCCCAGTTTGGCATGACGCTTTCGCTTCTCGCGCGCTACTACAACTACACGCTCGATCGAGCGCTGCTCGCCAAGCATGCAGAAAAAATCGCCGCCACTGCGGAGCTTCTCGCCGAACTTCACGAGGAGAGTCTCAGGCTTCCGGCCGATGATCCCGGTTACGGCCTCATTCACGGCTGGAGCGAGTCGGACTCCTGTCTCGCCCCTCGCCCGATGACGTGGTGGCTTCCGTATTATTCCCACAATGCTTTCGCCTCCCGCGGGCTGAAAGATATGAGCAGTGTCTGGACCGAAATCGTCGGCCCATCAGCGCAGGATCGGTCCAGAGTCGCCGAATCGTGGTTGACTCGAAGCCGCGTCCTCCGAGACTCCATGGTCGCCGCCCTCCGTAAGAACGTGCGCCGGGATATGACGCCTCCCTATATCGGAACCTACGCCGGTGCGGCCGGCACGTTCTGGGAATCGATGAAGAAGGAACGTCCCAGTCCCCAGGGTTGGCCTCACCGCGGCTATGCCGAACTCCTCCAGGCAGATGTCCTCCCGGCGGATCTTGCGAATCTCGTAATCGATTGCATGCGCGCTTACGGCGCCACAACCCTTGGAATCGTCGCCAATGTCGAGCCGCCTCATCCTCAAGGACGCGACATTCTCGGATTCATTTCCTACGGCTATGCGCAGATGCTTCTGCGCCTCGACCGGATCGAGGAATATCTGCTCTTTCTTTACTCTCATCGCTATCACGATCACACGCGTGGAAGCTGGACCGCGGGCGAAGTCTCGGGTATCACCGGCGAAAGCGCGCTCTTTTGCGTTCCCGCGCAGCAGACGATTCCGCTGCTTGTTCGATGGATGCTCGTTCTCGAAGATTCGCATGAGGATCGGCTCTATTTCGCCCGTGGCCTTCCGCGCGATTGGCTGGCGTCCGCGAAAGAGATTCGCATTCGTCAGGCACCCACTCGCTGGGGCAGAGTAGATCTCACGATGATTGGAAAGCCCGAGTCGAAGCAGGCCGTGGCTGCGCTGGAGCTTGCGCGCGCGGGCGCGCCGAAGGAACTGCACGTGAAGTTCCGTCTGCCGGCGCAAAATACGCTGCAAAGAATCAGTGTTAATGGCCGCCCCGCTTCACTCGGAGGTCTTCATGGCGATACCGCGATCTTTGCCACAGGAAATGATCGCCGGTTCGAGTTGGTCGCCGAATTTAGCTGACCTCGGCTTTCGGGCTGTCAAGAATGCTGTATGCGTCGCGTTGCGTGAAGGGTTCTCGATTCGACGATGACCGCTAAGCGATACGAGAGAAGGGAAGTCCTCAAGGGGCTCGCGTCTTGTGCCGCCGCTCTCGTGCCCCCTGCTTGGCGTCCCGGTCGACTGGAGCCTCTGCGCGTCGCTGGGCAGCCCGTCGAAGTCCGGATTTCCTCCATTAGTGAACACACCGTTCGGTTGACTCTCTCCCGGATCAGGAATGGTGTTGCTGAGGAAGTTCCTCGCGACGGATCCCTGGTGTCTCTTGCATCCGTTCCGCATGCCGCCGCCTTTCGCAATTCGGCGGACCAATCTGCCTTCTCGGCCGGAAACATGCGCGTGCGCTTCTCCGATGAACCTCTCACCTTCACCATGCAGTCAGCCGCCGGGCAAACACTCCAGCGCATTTCGATCGACTCCCGCACCGGTTTCGTTTCATTCAATATCGGCGATGCTCCGGTGTTCGGACTTGGCGAAGGCGGCCAGCAATTCGATCGCCGGGGATCCATCGACGCAATGCGAAGCGGGCAGGGCGGATACAAGCTGGCAACACACGGCGGCCGCGTTCCCATTCCGTGGCTCGTCGGAACCGCCGGCTGGGCCATCTTCTTTCATCATCCCTTCGGCGCCTTTGATCTCAGCGGTTCCATCGGCGCTTTTCAGCCGCCGAGCCCGGAGTCGGCGCTTCCTTTCGACCTCTTCGTGGTTGCTTCCTCCGATCCGGCCACGATCATGTCGGAGTATGCGCGGCTTACTGGTCACGCCGAAATGCCTCCCCTGTGGAGCTTCGGCTTTCAACAGTCCCATCGGACTCTCGGCAGCCCTGAGGAAATTCTTGCCGAAGCGAAAACGTTCCGCGAAAAAAGACTCCCCTGTGATGCCATGATTTATCTCGGCACCGGCTTTTGCCCCAACGGGTGGAACACCGAAAATGGTTCATTCGTCTGGAACTCCCGGGCGTTTCCCGATCCGCAAGAAATGATCGATCAATTGCACCGCGACCATTTTCGCGTGGTGTCTCACGTCGTGATTCTGACGGACCGCCTGCGAGGAACCGTCCGCGATCGGTGTGATCTCAGCCGGTTCGACGAAGAAAGCGCCGCCTGCTATTGGGACATGCACCGGAAGGATTTTGCGATGGGCGTCGACGGCTGGTGGCCCGACGAGGGCGATCCTCTTGACGCCGCATCGCGTCTCGTTCGCAATCGCATGTACTGGGAAGGGCCCCAGATCGATCGGGCGAACCAGCGCCCGTATGCGCTGCATCGCAATGGCTATGCCGGCATGCAGCGTTATGCGTCGTTTCTCTGGTCGGGAGACGTGTACTCGACATGGGAAACGTTGAAGATGCACGTCCCTATTGCGCTCAATGCGGCGCTCAGCGGGATTCCCTTTTGGGGCACCGATATCGGCGGATTCGTTCCGACGAAGGAGTTCACCGCCGAGCTTTATCTCCGCTGGTTTCAATTCGGCGCCTTCTGCACTCTCTTCCGGTGTCATGGCCGCGCTTGGAAGCTCCGGCTTCCGTGGGGTTGGGACACCGGAGATCCCGGACCCACCGAAATCCGCGCCTACGACGGGGCCGCTGTGCCCGATGTCAGCCAGCTTCACAATCCCGATGTGGAACCGATTTGCCGCAAGTACCTCGAGTTGCGCTACAAACTGCTTCCCTACCTGTATAGCGCAGTCCGCGAATGCGCTCTTACGGGACTGCCGATCATGCGTCCTCTTTGGCTTCATTATCGTGACGACGGTGCCGCCGTTGCGCGCGGTGACGAATACTTGTGGGGCCGGGATATTCTCGTGGCGCCCATCGTGGAAAAGGGAGCCTCTTCGCGCCGCCTGTATCTTCCCCGAGGTAGTTGGTATGACTTCTGGACGCAGGAAGCCATTGAGGGTGGCCGCGAGCTCGCGCGCGACGTCGACCTTGCCACCTTGCCGCTGTACGTTCGCGCCGGGTCGATCCTTCCCATGGGTCCCGTCAAGCAGTATGTCGGCGAAAGCGTTGAAGAGCCGCTCTCGTTCCTGATTCATCCAGGCTCCGATGGAGCCTTCCGCCTGTATGAAGACGACGGCATATCGTTCAACTACCGTCGCGGCGATTGGACTGGCATCGACCTGCGATGGGACGACTCACACCGGCGCCTTTCATTGAGCCTCGCAAAAGGGTCTAGAATGTTGCCTCCCCTCGCGCGACGGCTTGCTGTTGAGCTCGCCGGACAGCGGCGTGAGGTCGCATTTGAGGGCCGGCCACTGACCGTCGCCTTCTGATGCGACTGTCCCTGGACCACCGGGAGAACGGCCCGTAGAGCGCGGCTTTTCGTGATGCTGGAAGCTGTTGAAAACGAAGGACGGTTCCTCATTTCTAACCGATACAATTTTTGAGGTCTTCTGCGACCTATTCCGAAGGAGCGAAACGTGCGCAAGGTTCGGACCGCATCGGGAATTTCCAGTGCTCGCCGGGCAAAACGATGTTTGACACTCGTTTTCACCGGTGGTATTTCGGTGGTTCTGGCATTGCTCGCGGCGACTTCGCTTCCCACTCGCGGAGCCGATTCCACGCAATCTGTCGAGCAGATTCCCTTCCTGCGCGATGTCTTCCTGCACCATGCGTACTCCGCACGCTGGTTTGGCCCGGCTCACTGGCAGAACGGAGGCGAGAGCTACACCACACTCGAGCCTTCGTCCGCCGATCCACACCTCCTCGACATCGTCCGTTACGAAACGGCCACAGGGAAGCGCGAAGTCCTTGTTTCTGGTTCCGAGCTGATTCCCTCGGGAGCCGACCAGCCCATCGAGATCGAAGACTACGATTGGTCTCCCGACGCGAACTTCCTGCTTATATTCACGAACTCGCGCCGCGTTTGGCGCCTGAACACGCGCGGCGACTACTGGCTCTTCGACCGGCGCGCGAAGACGCTGACCAGGATCGGCGGA
Organism: Candidatus Limnocylindrales bacterium; assembly: GCA_035501415.1. GTDB lineage: Bacteria > Acidobacteriota > Terriglobia > Acidiferrales > UBA7541 > Palsa-295. The sequence goes on from DATJWH010000029.1 coordinate 71,483, forward strand.
GACGCGCCTCCCGCGACCCTGATGTTCGCGACTTTCTCGCCGGACGGATCGAAAGTTGCCTACGTCCACGACAACAACTTGTATGTCGAGGACCTTCAGACTCATGCCGTCATGCAACTCACGAACGACGGCTCGGAGTCGATCATCAACGGAACCTCCGACTGGGTCTACGAGGAGGAACTCGACGTCCGCAAGGCCTTTCAGTGGAGCCCGGACAGTCGGCGGATTGCCTACTGGCGGTTCGACGCCAGCCCCGTTAAGCACTTCGCGTTGATCTACGACGTTGGCGCTCCGTACGAAGTGGTGACCCACATTCCGTATCCTGAATTCGGAGTTTATCCGCTAGTGAAGCAAGTCCCTTATCCGGAGCCGGGAACGCCCAACTCGATGGTGAAGATTGGAGTGGTGCCGGCGACGGGAGGAACGACCGTTTGGATGAACGTCGTGGGCGATCCCGAGAAGAGTTACATAGCCCGCATGGATTGGGCCGGGAACTCGGACTCTCTCGTGATCCAGCATTTGAACAGGCGGCAGGACAGGGACGATGTGGTCCTGGCAAATGCGGACTCGGGCACGACGACCGTGGTCTACAGCGAGCACGATGAAGCGTGGGTGGACGTGGTTGACGATTTCAGATGGCTTGACGCGGGCAAGCAATTCCTGTGGGTCAGCGAGAAGGACGGCTGGCGGCACGCTTACGCGATATCGCGCGAGGGAACCGGCATGCGACTCTTGACTCCGGGATCTTTCGACGTTGTCGATGTCCTGGGTGTGGATCCGGCGGAGCAGTGGATCTACTACATCGCCTCACCCGAAAACGCCACACAACGGTATCTCTACCGCAGCAGGCTGAAGAGCGGCGGCGCCCCGGAGCGATTGACGCCCGCAGGCGAACCCGGCACGCACAGTTACGATATCGCGCCCGATTTTCGCTGGGCGTTCCACACATATTCGACGATCGACAGCCCGCCAACGGTCGACTTGGTGGATCTAGCTGGCCAGCATGTCCGGCGCGTGCTGCAGGATAACGCGCCTTTAAAGGAAAAATTGAGAGACCTGATCGCTCAGCCGACCGAATATCTGCGGCTCGACATTGGGGAAGGCGTGGTGCTCGATGGCTGGATGATCAAGCCGAAGAACTTCGATACGTCGAAAAAATATCCGGCTTTGGTCTATGTCTATGGCGAACCGGCAGGGCAGACGGTTGCCGACCGGTGGGACGGCGAGCAGGGATTATGGCATCGGTTCATCGCGAACCAAGGATACATCGTTCTCAGCTTCGACAACCGGGGCACGCCCGCGCCGCGCGGCCGCGAATGGCGGAAGATCGCATATGGGTCGGTGGGCGTGCTTTCGTCGAAGGAGCAGGCGGCCGCTCTTCGAAAACTGGAACAAATTGAGCCGTTCGTCGATCCTTCGCGCGTTGCCGTATGGGGCTGGAGCGGAGGCGGGACGAACACTCTGAATCTGATGTTTCGCCATCCGGAGCTTTACTCCGTCGGGATGAGCGTAGCTCCGGTCCCGGACCAGCGCCTCTACGACTCGATTTACCAGGAACGATACATGGGCCTGCCGGAAACCAACGCGGAGGGTTACAAGGCCAGCTCCGCCATCAACTATGCCGAGGGGCTGCGCGGAAAGCTGCTGATCGTTCATAGCGAGGGAGATGACAACGTGCATTATCAGGGGACGGAACTCCTCATCAACCGCCTCGTCGAGCTCGGCAAGCAATTCGATTTCATGGAATATCCGGGACGAACTCATTCTCTCTCAGAGGGTGTGGGCACCCATTATCATCTCTATTGTCTGCTGACGCGATACTTGGAAGACCACCTCGCCCCTGGCCCTGAGAAATGAAGCGTTCGCTTAGGAGAAATCGGCCAGCTATGAGTGAGTCTCGCGGTGGCGGGTGATGAACTCCTTGAGGTACTGACCTGCATCCATAATGTGATGCCACAATTCCTTCGTTGCGATTTCAGGATCGCCGCTGCGGCACGCCTCGAGCAGCTTGCGGTGCGCCGGACCCGCGAGGTGAAGGTTTCGAGTAAATACGAGATGCAGACGAGTGTAGCGATCGCAGTTATGGTTGAGAGTTTTCAGGAAGCCCAGCATGGTGGGACGTCTGGCGGGCGCGTACAAGGTTGAATGAAACAACCAGTTCCAATGGCCCCAGGACTTGGTTTCCGAATCGTTTTCGAGCGATTGCTCGAATTGCCGGAGGACGTCCGAGGCGCGCCTGAAGTCTTCTTCCTTGAGATTGGGAACCGCCTGCCGAAGCATGTAACACTCAACGACGGCGCGCGTTTCGAAAAGCTCGCCGATCTCCTCTGGGGAGAGCGCCGAGACAACGGCTCCGCGGTTCGCAACGATCTTGATCAGTCCCTCGGCTGCGAGGTGGCTCAAGGCCTCGCGGACTGGAATCCGGCTGATCTGGAATTCGGCGGCAATCGCATCCTGACGCAACTGCTCGCCCTCTCTCAACTCGCCGCTGATGATCTTCTCGCGGAGCCGTTCAATGACGGCGGCGGCGAGCGACTGTCGCGGAATGGGCGAAGTCTTCTTGGGCGCAATCGGCGCCGCGCTTGGGTGCAAATGCTTCATTTGCGGCGAATGTGGATCGCGTGCGGGTGAATTGGACATGCCCGAAGCCAGCCCTTCACTGGAAAATCCCTCGCCAATTCCGGACACACCGTCCATCGTTGGCGTGGCCGATGATCTATCACAACGCTTCCGGCGTCAACCGCCTCGCGGCGCGCCAAACAGAGATGCTTAAGGTGCTCTTGGTGGGTCGAGCGCGGAGCGGTATATTCTCTCTGTGTCGACCAAGCTCACCGTAGTTGCGTGTCTTGCGATCCTTGGATGTGCCGCGCCAATCGTTCGGGCGCAGGCAGCGTCCACAGTCCCCGGAACCAGTTCGACGGCCGAAGTGAATCGAGCGCTCGATCTTGCCGAGAAAGGGAAATGCGAGGAAGCACTGCCGGCATTGACCAAGCTTCTCCACCGAATTCCCGACAAGGCGCTCGAATTCGAGGCGGGAATGGCTGCCGCCCGCTGCGCGATGAGTTTGAATCGCATGGACGCGGTGGTAACGGCACTCGTGGAGCTGAACCGCAGGTTTCCCAATGATCCGAGAGTCCTCTATGTGACCGCACACTATTTCAGCGAGCTCGCAAACAGGTCGTCGCAGGCGCTCGTGTCCACGGCGCCGCAGTCAAAAGAGGCGATGGAACTGGACGCCGAAGGATACGAATCGCAGGGCAAGTGGGATGAAGCCACGCGGGAATACGAAATGATTCTCGCGCGAGATCCTAAGGCGGCGGGCATTCACTATCGGCTCGGGCGGATTCTTCTTTCAAAGCCTCCGAATCCCGTCAACATTGAGGGTGCCAAGAGCGAATTCGAATCGGAACTGAAGCTTCATCCGGACGACGCGCCTTCCGAATTCCTGCTCGGTGATCTCGCGCGGCAGGCTCAACAATGGGACGAGGCCGCGGCCCATTTTTCGCGCGCCACGCAAATCGATGCGGGGTTCTCGGAGGCTTTCCTGGGCCTTGGCATCGCTCTCAACGGGTCGCAGAAATATTCCGAAGCGGTGAAGCCACTTGAGAAATACGTAGGGATGGAACCTTCCGATTCAGCCGGCCACTACCAGCTCGCGATCGCCTACGGACGGTTGGGGCGGAGCCAGGATGCGGCCCGGCAGATCGCATTGCAACAACGGGCGGAGAAGGCGCAGGGCGCGCGGGCATCGGCGCCTCAGTAGCAGCAATCTCCTCTTCTACGTCCACTTCCCCTCGCCTTCGACAATCCTGATATAGCGATCGACGGGAAGTTGGGTGAACCGCTCAACGCCTCCAGGCCGCGGCCACGTAACTTCAAGCGAGTCGATCCTTGTCTCCTGGCCCAATCCAAGCACGATCCGGGGATCGTGCGAGGAAAGATAGCTGCCGCCGCCTACCTTGAACCGATGTCTCTCTACATTTCCGCAACGATAGGTGAGCTTCGCGCCGACCGCATCCACATTCGCTTTCCTGCCAACGAGGCGCACGCCGAGCCAATGATTTCGGCGGCCGGCATTATTGCGAAGCAGGATAGGAGGCCCATCATTGACAGCCACGAGGACGTCAACGGCGCCGTCGTTGTCGAAGTCTCCCAAAGCCATGCCACGGCCCGCTATCGGCTTGGCAAAAATGGGTCCGCTCTCTTCGCTCACGTTTTGAAATCCCGAAGCCATCCCTCGAAAGAGCAGCATAGGTTCGAGATACCGGACGTTGTCGGTCCTCCACGTTTCAACCATGAGGTCGGGGTGACCGTTGCAAAGCAAGAGATCCAGATGGCCGTCGTTGTCGTAGTCGAAGAATTTGACGCCCCATCCGCTCAATAAGGTCGTCGCCTTGGCGATGCCCGTGCGGACCGCTACATCGCCGAAGGATTTGTCTTTATTGTTGTGATAGAGCGAAAACTGCTCGTGGTCGATGTTCGCGACGAACAGATCGATCCAGCCATCCTGATCGTAGTCCGCAGCGTCAACCCCCATTCCGGACCTGGCCCGGCCGAACGAGTTGTACCCGACGCCCGCCAAGAGTCCGATTTCTTGGAACCGGCCACGGCCTTTGTTGGCGAATAGAAAATTCGGAACTGTGTCGTTGCCGACGAACAGATCCATCCAGCCGTCATTATCAATGTCGGCTGCCACCACACCCCAAGCCTTCGCAAGCGATTGGCTGATCCCCGAGGTCTTGCTGACGTCGGTGAATGTTCCATCACCATTATTGTGAAAGAGCCAGCAAGGGAGCGGGTCGAACACGTCCGGCTTGCAGTACCAACGCTGCCCGGTGAGCAGATTTCCGCAGAAGGGGTTGTGTGACTTACTAAAGTTCCCGAACTGGCAGACAAACAGGTCCAGACGACCGTCGTTATCGTAGTCGAACCAGACGGCGCTGGTGCTCCATCCCGGAGCAGCGACGCCCGCCTTAGCCGTGACATCGGAGAACGTACCGTCGCCGTTGTTGTGGTAGAGGATGCTGCGAGCGTACTGCGTGACGTAAAGATCCGGAAACCCGTCGCCGTCATAGTCGCCGACAGCGACTCCCATTCCGTACGCGTTTCCGCTAACTCCGGCTTTCGTGGTGACATCGGTAAAGGTGCCGTCACGGTTGTTCCGATAGAGCGCGTTGCGGAGAGATTTCGATGGCGTGTAGAAATCGCACGGGCCGCTGTTGACCAGATAGATGTCCATCCAACCGTCGTTATCGTAATCGACGAACGCGCAGCCGGGCCCGAGCGTTTCCGGCAGGTACATTTGCGGCGAATGTCCCCCAACGTGCGACCACGAAATTCCGCTCGCCGCCGGAGCAATTTCCTCAAAAGCCGGCGGTTGATCGGACGACGGGCGAAGAAGAAAACGGGAAGCAGGACTGCTCCGTGCGAGGATCGGCAGGCCGGCCACTGATGCCAGCGTCCGCAGAAACCAACGGCGCGAGGCAACGAACTGCGAGAGGTGGAATTGTGGGCTCTCTTCCAAGCCCCGGTTCTCTTTCTTTAAGGAATCTTGACTCGACTCAAGACTGCACGCCGGAATACTCTTCTCGAAGCATCGGCGTTCATATACGCTACCCCATCTTGTAAGCGTTTTCGACACGGTTGTTCGAGGAAGTTCATTGGCTATTTCGCGGCGGAGTCTCCTCCAGTCGTTTGGGATTGCCGTAGCGGGACCACATTGGGCCGCCCGGACGACTCGCGCCCGCGATCCCAATGGAGTGACGTTTGTGGATATCGCGACCGAGGCCGGAATCCACTTCGTCCATGACAACGCGGCATCCGACCAGAAGTATCTGATCGAGACGATGGGATCAGGGTGCGGCTGGATCGACTACGATCAAGACGGACTGCTCGATCTTTATTTGGTGAACGGTGCGGCGACGAGCGCATACGCTCCCAAGCACGCACTGCGGAGCGCGCTCTACCACAACAACGGCGACGGAACGTTCCGCGACGTCACGGAGAAGGCGCGCGTGGGGGCGGAGGGTCTGTTCGGAATGGGAGTCGCGGTGGGCGACTACGATAACGACGGCTTTCCGGACCTTTTGGTCCTCGGCTACGGACGTTGCATTCTCTACCGGAACAATGGCGACGGAACCTTTGCGGACGTCACGCAGCGAGCCGGAGTGGCCAACGCGGGCCGGTGGGCGTCGAGCGCGGCATGGTTTGATTACGATAACGACGGGCGCCTCGACCTGATCCTCGCGAATTATGTGGATTGGTCTCCGGAGAGAAACTTTTGGTGCGGCGACCACGGCCCTGGGTTGCGGAGCTACTGCCATCCCGACGATTATCACGGCGAGTTCCCGACGCTCTACCACAACAACGGCGACGGGACGTTCACGGACGTCAGCAAGGAATCGGGAATCGCGGCGAAGCCGGGAAACGGGCTGGGCGTTCTGACGTTCGACTACGACAACGACGGCTGGCAAGACATCCTGATCGCCAACGACTCGATGGCCAACTTTCTGTTTCGCAACAACCGGAACGGAACCTTCAGCGAAGTCGGCTACGCGAGTGGCATCGCTGTGAGCATGGATGGCGCCGCAGAAGCGGGGATGGGAGTGGACGCCGCCGACACCACGGGAAACAGGCGGATGGACGTGGTTATAGCGCACCTCGACATGCAGCTCGCACGCCTCTATCGGAACGCAGGTGACGGGACATTCGAGGACGCGACGTTTCGCTCGAAGCTCGGATACGCAACCTACCACATGAGCGAATTCGGAGCCTGCTTCATGGACTACGACAACGACGGAGCACCGGACATTTTCATGGCGAACGGCCACGTGCTGGACAACATCGCGCGCTATCACGCGGACGTGCAATATGCGGAACCGAAACTGATGTTTCGCAATTCCGGGCGGGGAATCTTCGAGAACGTAAGCGACGCTCTGGGAGCGGATTTCAGGCGGCCGCGGGTGAGCCGGGGCGCGGCGATCGGAGACTTCGACAACGACGGAGACCTGGACATCCTCGTCAACAACAACGGGGAGGCCCCGCAGCTTCTTCGCAACGACGGCGGAAATGCCAACCACTGGTTGAAGATTCTGCTCATCGGCACGAAATCCAACCGCGATGCGGTCGGAGCCCGTGTGAGAGTAGTCGCCGGCCAACTCGACCTTTATCAGCAGCGTAAGGGCGGGATGAGCTACCAATCGGCGCATGATCCGCGGCTGCACTTCGGCCTCGGACGGCAAAACACAATTGACACCATCGAAGTGAAGTGGCCGAGCGGGGTGGTGACCCAGCTCTCGAAGCTGAAAAGCGATCAAATCATCGCGATTCGGGAGGGAGAGGGCGTGGTAGAGCGCGTTTTCCCCCGGCTCGCAACGAAATGAGCTGCGGCCACCGCTTTCGAGTGCGGGAGGTCACTGGTTGCGGACCTTCGCCACGTTGCCGCGATGTTCGCCGTTCGTTGCTCCCTCCTCGCGGATTGACGTCACCTGCTCGTTGTTGAGCCGCGCCAGAACGGCGAGCGCTTCGCGCGCCTGAGAAAGGTCGCCCTTTCGGCGAAAAGCCGCCGCAAGATACGAGTAAACGGCGGGGTTTTCGGGGTCGAGCGTGCGGGCCGTCTCCAACTGCGAGATGGCTTCGTCGACGCGATCACCCATCAGATAAAGTTTCGCGAGCGAAATTCGAGACCTTGAATAGCTGGGCCTCTCGGTAATCGATTCCTGCAGCGTCCCTTCTGCCTCGGCAAAGCCCGGTTCTCCAACGTCTACGCCCGACTGAATCAAAGCTTCTCCCAAGAGCGATCGCAGTATGTAATTGGCTTTCCCTTTGGCGATGGCGTCTCGCGCGATTCGGATGGTTTCAGCGGAGTCGCCCTCAAGCAGCTTTTCGTGTGCTGCCGCAAGGTAACCGATACCCGTGCCAGAAGCGAGGCGGCTTGCCGTTAGAAAATCGTTCTTGGCCAAATCGAAGCGGTCTAAACCGGTAAGAAATACGGCTCGTTCGTAATGCAACCGGGCCGAGTCAGGCACACTTTGGAGCCCGAGTTCAACCACCTTCAGACCGAGCCGATTGTTGCGCGCGTCCGTGCAGGCGTCCGCAACGAATGAATAGAGTTTCTCGTCACCCGGCGAAAGTGCGGCGGCCCTTTTCACCGCTTCGAGCGCCTTGTCGGATTGACCGTCCCCCACATATGCCTGAGCCAACAAGTTCCAGACAGCAGCCGTGTTCGTGCCACCTTTTTGCAGCGACGCCAACACGGGGATAGCGACCTTCGGCTGGCGGGTCGCCACGTAGCAGAGCGCGAGATTGAATTTGACGGCGTACTGGTCGCCGGCGCCGGCGCGCGCGGCTAGCAGATGAGGAATTGCGTCTGAGAATCGTCCTTGGCGCGTCAGCTGTGTGCCCGTCCGAAGCTCGCTTTCCGGATCCCGTGCTGGACGAGGTTTATGGCTCTGGCCAACTCCAGAAACACGCCCCGCGGCCGGCATCACAAGGCACGCCAAAAGCACAGCGAAAGCCGAACAGCACGTACGAATCCTTCGCATCGGCCTCGAATAGTATAGGAAAGTAGTCCTCGAGAGAATAAGAAGGTTCTGCGGTCGCACTGCTCGGGACCTCCCCCCTCAGTCTATTTCTCGGTGTTCTCAAAGATTGGCTTGACAGTGCGGCGAATAAAGTATACAAAATCCGCCATTGGGGTGGCTCGGGTGCCTACACGGCTGGCTGTTGGTGGAAAACGTTTACCTCTCGCCGCTCATGCGGCTCGCATTCCCCAGCTTTTGGCGCCGGCCGGCTCGGCTTTCTTTTCACGGTTTCAACCTTCTTTCTGGGGCCCCGCTCTGCGGGCCCGCACTGCTTTGAGCTTCAAAGGAGGCGACATGTCGCGCAATTGGTTCCATCGTGGGCTCTCGGCGTTGGCTATTCTCGTCCTCATCGGTCTTGGCGCGGCCCGCGCCTGGGCCCAACAGGGAACGGTTGGCACCGTGACTATCACGGTCGTCGACCAAAGCGGTGGCATCGTCTCCGCGGCTCACTTGGATCTGCGGGATATCGCGACCAATGACGTCCGGTCAGCTGAGACGCAGGACCGCGGAACGTACAGTTTCGTCGGGCTCTCAGTTGGAACCTACCAACTCACGGTGAGCAAATCCGGATTCGACAAGCAGGTCTTTGAGTCCGTGATCGTGCATGCCGCGCAAGTAACCGATGTCAACGTTTCCCTGAAAGTTGGCGTTACGACCGAGACTGTCGAGGTGCACGAGAGCGAGGTTCCGCTCATCGACACTACCTCCAACGCGATCGGCACGACGATTGATATGAAGCAGATCGAGGATCTGCCGCTGAGCGGCCGCGACCTGAGCGGTCTTGCCAACCTGACTCCGGGCACCGCGAGCGTTGCCGGCATCGGTCCGACATGGAATGGTTTGCCGGTTATGGCTCAGGGGAACAACATCGACGGCGTGATCGCCAACACTTCTCGCATGAAGTTTTCCGGCAACTATGCTGCTCCATCCGTTTCGGCTCGGATTGAAGACATGTCCGAGATGACGGTACAGACCGACCAGCTGGATTTGGATCAGGGATTCGGTCAGGCGAACATGCAGATTAACTTTGTAACTCGCCGTGGTTCAAACTCCTTTCACGGTCGCGCGTTTGAGGACTTTCAGAATTCCTATTTGAACGCCAATAGCTGGACCAACGACGCGGGCGGGACGCCGAAGCCCCACTATGAGCTCAATGACTTCGGCGGCAGCATCGGCGGGCCCATCCTCAGGGACAAGCTGTTCTTCTTCGGAACGTACGCCGAGTCCAAGCAGCCCGGCAGCATTATTGGGACCAACCGAGTCCTCACTGCCGCTGCTCAAGCCGGCGTGTTCACGTACACGGGAAGCGACAACGCATCACACACCGTGTGTCTTTTCACGGCCGGTTGCCCGGGCGGAGGAACTGGAATTGTCGACGCGTACAACGCGGCGCATCCAGGAGCCAACTACGGTACAAACTTCCCGACGTCGAACGCCGCCATTCAGCAGGAGCTGAACAATATCAACACCGCTGCGCTGCCCCTGGGAAAAAGTTTGACCACGAGCGACCCAGTCATCGATGGTTTTCAGTGGGCGCTTCCCAGCCCCAGCACCACCTATTTCCCGACTGTCCGGATCGACTACAACATGTCCCAGAGCCTCCGTTTCAACTTCGCCTGGAACATGACGCGGTACAGCCAACCGAACGTGAACCCGCCCACTTTCCCTGGTACGCCGTTCGACGGGCAGGGTACGGGCAACTTCACAAGATACTATACGACGGCGTTCGGCTTCGACTGGACAATCAAGCCGACGCTCGTCAATCAGTTCCGCGGTGGTTTCCTCTACTACTTCCAGGGATACGGCGATTTGGGCTTCAACAACATCGAGACTCAATATCCCACCGTCGCCTGGAACATCGTGAGCCCGGAAGTGTATTACCCTTACGGCGGCAACATGTCCGGTCAGCAATATAGTTTGCCGACGCCGGACTACTATCCCTTGTTTAACGCTTCCGACACCGTGACTTGGCAGCACGGCGCTCACAGTCTGAATTTTGGGTTCTCTTGGTATCGGGAGCAGGACCATTACTGGAACGCGCCGGCCGGATATGCGGGCTACAGTCTCGCCACGTCAAGCGGCCTGGCTACTGGCGATCCGGCCCTCAATATGTTCACGACCTCCAGCGTTCCGGCTGCCGGTGGCCAGAACCTGTCTGAAATCGAATCACTCTACGCCACTCTAGCCGGCAGGGTTTCCGGCGTAGGCGGGCAGTTTGCGTACAGCCAAAAGACCGGGCAATATGCCACGACCTGCTGCAGCGCATACAACCTGGATGAACTCTCGCGAGCGTGGGGCCTTTTCATTCAGGACTCGTGGCGCATCAAACAGAATCTGACGCTGAACTACGGCTTGCGATGGGATTTCACGGGCGACAACCACGACCTAACGAGCGCCTATCACAGCGTTCCGCCTGATTCGCTATTTGGGCCTTCGGGCGTGGGAAACCTGTTCAATCCCGGCTCTTTGACCGGGAATATGAACCCGGAGTATGTGGCCAACGGGCACGCTTACAACCCGTGGAACATCACTCCGCAACCCTCCATCGGTATCGCATGGTCGCCCGGCTTTAGCGAGGGCTTCCTGGGCAAGGTCGCCGGCGGTGGTACCACGGTGATCCGCGCCGGTTTCTCGCTTCGCGATTTCATCGAGCCGTATCAATACTTCTGGGACTATGCAACCGACCAAGGCCAGTTCTACTATCAGAATTTCCAGTTGATCTCCGGAAACGCCGGCAGCAATCCAACCGGCTATTATCAGCCGGGTTCGTTGAACTTGGGCGATACCCTCCCGACTTACATCTACACTCCCCCCGCCTACGCCACAACGTATCCGATGGCCAACACAACCTTCACGTTCTTCCCGGCCTGGGGAATGGACCCGAACATCAAGCAGCCCTACACCGAATCGTGGAACATTGGTATCCAGCGCCAGCTCGGCCAGTCGAATGCGATCGAGATTCGTTACGTCGGTAACCGTGCCGTGCACCAGTGGATCGGGCTGAACATCAACGAAGTGAACATCTTCGGAGCGAATGGCAGCGATCCCAGCTTCGTGAATCAGTTCAAGACCGCCCAGACCAACCTCGCCCTCAACAATGGTCTGCCGTCGGCCGACCCGTACCACGGCACGTTCGCTTACAATTCTGCCGTCTCTGGAGAGGGCCCGCTGCCGCTCTTCGATGCGGCCTTCGCGGGAGAGTCGGGGGCGCCGCTCGCGGACTACAGCAACAGCCAATTCATCAATTGGCTGCAACAGGGGCAGGCCGGCGCCTTCGGCGCTGCAATGGCCAGTCCCTTCGGCACGGCCAACTACTACTGCAACCTTGTTGGCTCGTCGTTCGGTCCCTGTGCCAATAATCTGGGTTACACGGGAGCCGGCGCCGGATATCCAATCAACTTCTTCCAAGCTAACCCCTACAACGAAGGCAGCAGCGCAAATTACCTCACCGCTGGAGGGTACTCGACCTACAACGCTCTGCAGATCGACTTCCGCCAGAAGCAGTGGCACGGCATGCAGTTTGACGTAAACTACACATGGTCCCACAATCTCGGTCTTCAGACGCGCAACGATTGGGAGGGTGTGATCGACAACGGCTATACCCTGCGCAATCTCAAATTAAGTTACGCACCCACCCTTTACGACCTCCGTCACACGGTGCACGCCGGCGGGACATATGACCTTCCCTTCGGCGTCGGCAAGCAGTTCCTGAACCGCACCGGTTTCTTGGATCGAGTGGTGGGCGGTTGGACGGTGGGAACCATTTTCACCTTCCAGACGGGCTCGCCCTTCAATCTCATCGGCGGCTTCAAGACGTTCAACGACTATGGCGACGGCGGAGTGGTGCTAAGCGGAGTGACAACTTCTCAGCTCCAGAGTGCGGTTGGAGTCTACGAAAACGGAACGGTGACTCCCAGCCTGCTCAACCCGAGCTTCGTGAGCTCGGCAATTTCCTCCGGGAGCATCGCTGCAAACCAAACCCCTGGAGTCATAGCGCCACCAATATGGTTACATGGCCCGCATACCGTCAACGACGACATTGCGATCACGAAGTTTGTGCCGATTCGCGAGAACATCCGATTCAGCCTGCAGGGCGAGTTCTTGAACGCTTTCAATCACCCGAACTTCGGCAATTACGGAGGCTACGCGCTCGATACGGGCGTGCAAGACGGCGGGTTCGGCACAGTTTATGGAACGCTCAACTCGTCGAGGGCGATCGAACTGCGGGCGAATCTCGAGTTCTGAATCGGTTGGCTGATTTGCGTTGCTCGTCGGCCGCCGCAAGCGGGAAATGATTCCCTTGCGGCGGCTGCTTGAGCCGGTCCGAGAACCCACTCCCATGGCCTGCGCCGCAAGCCGGAAGAACTTCGCATCGAACGACGAAAAGGCGGTGACCATGACGACCCTTCTCCGCTGGTCGGCGATCCCCCTCTTGTTTTTCGTTTTTTGGAGTACCAGCGCGCATGCGCAGGGAACTCTCGGGGATTATCAGCGCGCCGAAAAGTTTCTTCCCGGCAACGCGCGGCACCTCTTCACAACTGGCGACGTCAGCCCACATTGGATCGAGAAGAGCCATCGCTTTTGGTATCGCCGCGAAGACCTAAAGGGAGGCTCCGAGTTCATCTTGGTGGACGCGGACCGGAACACGAGCAATCCCGCCTTCGATCACGCGCGCCTGGCAGAGGCGCTTTCGGGCGCCACAAAGCAACACGAGGATCCGTCCAAGCTCCCGTTCTACAGCATAGAATTTGCGGAAGATGGAAAGCTCCTCAAGTTTGAAATCGAGGATGTGCCCTGGACCTGCAATCTTGAGAGCTATGAATGCAAGGCCGGCGACGCGAGCGCCACCGACCGCTTCGAATCTCGCTCGCCCGACGGCCGCTGGATCGCATACGTCGCGAACCACAACCTCTTCCTGAGGGACAGCACGACCGGCACGGTCTTGCAGCTAACGCGCGACGGAGAACCCGGATGGGATTACGCGACTCCGATTCCATCTCTCCGCGCGATGGTGGCACAGCAAACGGAAGACGTGAAGGAGCGCCCCGCGGTTTTTTGGTCGCCCGATTCATCGAAATTCGTTACCTATCGAATCGACTCGCGCAACGCCGGCCGCTTCACTTCTCTCCAGTTCGTTCCGCCAAACCAGTTGCGCCCGAAAGCGTTCAGTGTCGTTTATCCTTTGCCCGGCGAGGTCTTGCCGAAGGCTTCGCCTGTTATTTTCGACGTTCGCGCAGGCACACGCATCGACGTCAAGACGGCTCCCCTGGACATCGCTTTCCAGGGCGGCCCCTATTTCGAATGGTTTCCGGACGGCAAGCGGTTTCACTACGAAGCGGAACAGCGCGGATGGAAAGAGGTCGAGCTTCGCGAGGTGGACGCCGAGACCGGCGAACAAAGAGTCGTGCTCACCGAGGCGAACGAGAAGTACGTGGATCCCGGTGAGACGTGGTTCCGCTTCCTCAATCACGATTCCGAAATTGTTTTGTCCTCCGAACGCGACGGCTGGAACCATCTCTACCTCTATACCGCCAAGACCGGCGCCCTCGAAAGGCAGTTGACGAAAGGCGATTGGGTTGTTCGCGAACTTCTCTCTATCGACGACAAGTCTCGCCGCGTCTTCTTCCTCGCTGGTGGCCGCGAAAAAGGCGAGGACCCTTATCTGACTCATCTCTATTCCGTCGGCCTCGACGGCACCGGCCTCCAACTCCTCACTCCCGACGACGCCAATCACACCGTCAGTATGTCTCCCGACAACGAATTTTTCGTCGACAACGCCTCTCGCGTCGACTTGCCGGGAGGCTCATCGTTGCGCCGGGCGAAAGACGGCTCGAAAGTTCGTGACTTGGAGCAGGCGGATGTTTCGGCTCTCGTCAAGACGGGCTGGAAGCCCCCCGGGCCCTTCGAGGGCAAGGCAGGCGACGGTGCGACCGATCTGTATGGCCTCATCTGGAAACCGTCCAATTTTGAAGCATCGAAGAAGTATCCGATCATCGAGCAGGTCTACACCGGCCCGCAGGGATTTTTCGTGCCGAAGACTTTCGGCGGCGCCATGCGTTTGCAATCGATGGCCGAAGTGGGCTTCATCGTCGTGATGGTCGATGGGCGCGGCACCACGGGGCGCTCGCGTGCATTCCACGAGTTCTCCTATCACAATTTGGGCGGCTCTTTCGCCGATCACGTCGAGATGATCAAGCAGATGGCCGCGAAAAACCCTTTCATGGACATAACGCGCGTCGGAATCTACGGCACTTCGGCCGGAGGCTACGGCGCTGCTCACGCGATTCTGCAATTTCCAGAATTCTACAAGGTTTGCGTTTCGATTTCCGGAGATCATGATCCACGCCTTGACAAAGCTTGGTGGAACGAGGTCTACCAGGGCTATCCGGTCGGCTCCGACTATGTCGAGCAATCGAACGTGACCATGGCGAGCCGGCTCCAGGGTTCATTGCTGCTCGTCCATGGCGACATCGACGACAACGTTCACCCGGTCGAGACAATGCGGTTGGCCGATGCCCTTATGACCGCGAACAAGAGTTTCGACATGCTGTTTGTCCCCAACATGTATCATGGCGAGAGTGGCGTGCATGCTTCCTATCTGGCGCGGCGCCGCTGGGATTATTTTGTGCAACATCTGCTGGGCGTGACGCCTCCAACTAATTTCGAGCTGCACGACGAGCGTCTCCCGTTCCCTCGAGCGCGCTGAGGGAAGCCCGGCTGGGGAAGAGCGGTCATCTTGACGATCGGTTGGCTCAGAGATCGTCGCGGGAATGCTTCGGGGCGGACTGGTCCGCTTGAGAAAAACTGTATGGGGAGAATTCGCATATGAAGAATGATGGGAAGGTTTCGCGTCGCCATTTTGTATCGGGCATCGCCTCGGCTGCGGCTGCCGCTTGCCTCCCGAAGTCCGTCCGGGCGATGGCCTCCACGGCCGGCGCGCCGCACGCGAGCGCGCAGTCGACCTCCCGCGGCCCGCACGCACGAATCGAATTCATGGCCGTTCCCTTCCCACTCGCCGACGTCCGGCTGTTGGACAGCCCCTTCCTTAAAGCTGCACAGATTAACGAAGAGTGGCTTGAATCGGTCCCCGTGGATCGCTTGGTCCATAATTTCCGCGTGAACGCGAACCTCTCGAGCTCGGCGGAGCCGCTCGGAGGCTGGGAGGCCCCCGATTGCGAGCTGCGTGGACATTACACGGGCCACTTTCTCTCTGCCTGCGCGCTGAGCTACGCCAGCACAGGAAACGACATACTGAAGCAGCGCGGCGACGCGGTCGTTGCTGAACTCGCGAAATGCCAGGACTCCCTTCGCAACGGGTACCTCAGTGCTTTTCCTGAGAGCTTTTTCGACCGCCTGAGTGCTGGCAAGCCGGTGTGGGCGCCCTTCTACACCTTTCACAAGATTATGGCCGGCAATCTCGATATGTACACGCTCTGCGGCAACGAGCAGGCCTTGGCCAACGCGGAAAAGATGGCCGGCTGGACAAGCCACTGGCTGACTGGGTTCAGCGATGCGGAGATGCAGCGAATCCTCAGGGTCGAGTGGGGAGGCATGAACGAGGCGCTGTTCAACCTCGCGGCGATCAAGGGAAACTGGCGGTACTTCGAGGCGGGACGTCGCTTCGAACACAAGTCCTTTTTCGATCCGCTGGCTGGACACCGTGATGAACTGAAAGGATTGCACGTCAACACCCACATCCCGCAAGTGATCGGCGCTGCACGGGCATATGAACTGACTGGCAGCCCTTACTACCACGAAGTCGCCTCGTACTTCTGGGACGAGGTCACTTCGGAGCGAGCCTACGCAACCGGAGGAACAAGCAACGGCGAAGGGTGGAACACCGATCCAGGGGACCTCAAGGGTCAGCTTAGCCTGTGGTCGGAAGAGTGCTGCTGCGGCTATAACATGCTGAAGCTGACCCGCCATCTGTACCAGTGGACCGCCGATCCCCGTTACTTCGATTACTACGAACGGACGCTCTTCAATTCGAGGCTTGGCACCCAGGACTCCCGCGGAATGAAGATGTACTATCTCCCGCTGGCGACTGGATACTGGAAGTTCTTCAACTCGGAATTCAACTCGTTCTGGTGCTGCACCGGCACGGGCGCGGAAGAGTTCTCGAAATTTGCGGACTCGATCTACTTCCACAATGGCGACTCCGTTTTTGTGAATCTTTTCATTCCTTCGGAAGTCCGCTGGAAGGAAAAGGGAATCACGATCCGGCAGGAGACGCGCTTCCCAGCGGAAGCCGGCTCGACCTTCATCGTAAAAACGGCGCAGCCGGTCGAAGCCGGAGTCAATATCCGGATTCCCACTTGGGTGGGCGATGGAGGCTCCGCCTCGGTGAACGGGAAGCCTCTCGAAGCGTTCTCGAATGCCGGAAGCTACCTCGAGATTCGGCGCCGGTGGTCCGACGGCGACAGAATCGAGGTCAAGCTTCCGATGGGTCTCCATGCCGAACCTCTTCCGGGAGATCCTACGCAACAGGCCGCTCTGTACGGCCCGATTGTCCTTGCCGGCAACCTCGGCACTCAGGACCTGACACGCGAAATGCAGTACGACGTGGACCATGGAACCACGGAGCTGTCTCCTCCCCACGCCAGGCCAGTCGGCGACTCGCAGATTACAGTCAAGTCTCCAGACGATTTCCGTTCGATGGCGTGGCTCGAGCCGGTGAAAGGCGAGCCTCTCACGTTTCAGACCGTGGGTCAGAAGCAGGCGACGACTTTGATTCCGCTGAATCGCGTCATCGGCGAGCGGTATGCGGCCTATTGGAAAGTGGACTCGGGCCGGCCTTCGTTCGACGAATGATGCCGCATCGATGCGTGCCTGGGCTGCTGAGTCCCGATTAGGGTCTCTTTGCGAGCTCGGCTCGCGTCCATCGCGCTGTTTGGGGCATCCAGGATGAGCATCCATCAGGTTGCGAAGCGCGCCAAGGTCTCGATCGCCACGGTCTCCCGCACGATCAACGGTGTTCCCACGGTCACACCGCAGTTGTCGCGTCGCGTCTGGAAGGCGATCGACGAGCTCGGGTACTATCCCAACACGCAGGCGCGCGCGCTGGTTTCCGGCCGAAGCCGTATCTTCGGGCTCATCGTTTCCGCAATCACCAATCCATTCTTCCCCGAGATCGTCCAGGGTTTCGAGGACATCGCAGTGCAGCACAATTACGAAGTCCTGGTAACTTCTACTGTGAATGACTCGAAACGCACGGCGCTTTCGGTTCGCCGGATGATCGAGCGGCGGGTGGAGGGCGTGGCGGTCGTGACGTTTGGCATGGAGGAGGCTCTCTTCGACGATCTGAAGTCTCGCAACGTACCGCTCGTCTTCATTGACGTGGCGCCATCGCTGCCGCGCGTCAGCAGTATTCGGATCGATTACCTCAATGGAATCCGCCAGGCGGTCCAGCATCTCGCCGCGCTCCGGCACGAAAGAATTTCGTTCATTTCGGGCCCTCTGAGTTTGAAATCGGCGGCGGCTCGCCGCAGCGCTTTTCTGCAATCGATCGCGGAGTTGGGATTGGACGTCGATCCAGCATATGTGATCGAGGGAACTCACACGATGGAGGGTGGAATCGCGGCCATGAAGGCGCTCTTCGCTTTGGACGAGCCTCCGACTGCTGTGATCTGCTCGAACGATATGACGGCGATTGGAGCCATGCGCGAAAGCTACGACCGCGGCATTCGCATTCCGCACGACATGTCGCTTGTCGGCTTCGACGATATCCGCCTGGCGCAGTTCGTCACTCCTCCTCTCACCACGGTCCGCATGTCGCAAACAGAAATCGCGCGCCTCGCGTTCAACGCTCTTTTGACGGAAGTGCAGCACCATTCTGCGGAACCGCGCGGGCGCGAGTACATTCTGGAGACGACGCTGGTCCTCCGCGACTCGACCGCCCTGGCTCCTCATGCCGCCCGGCGCGCGAAACTCCAAGCCTCCAGGCGGAATGCCTCTGCGGAAAGCAATCACTGACGGGCACTCACTCCGGTGCATCGCGTCCTACTGGATCGGCGCGCAGCTTGACCACCTGAGACAGAGAAGGCAGCGACCGTCGCCGCGACACAACTCACGCAAGATCTTCAACTGGCTGGGTCTCGCCTTAGGTTTAGTACTTCTCGTCGTCTTTGCACGTGCTCCCTTGCGCTCGCAGTTTTCGCACGGAGAATCACGAATGTTCGGTCGGGTCTAACCGACTGAACGAAGTCTGAGCCTGCAGGGCTCTGCTCGGTGTAAGTGTCTGTGGTTTGAGCGTTAGATGACGCTTGCTGCTCGGTCTGATCTGCCCCCAAATTCGGCGCACGAGATGGGCTAAAGTTTCCGCTCCTCTCCGCTGAGGTGCGAGTGGGATGTGGACGATTTTGTAGCTGCGAGAGCATTCAGGTTCAACAGAATCCAAATGACCTCAAAACGTGGGGCGCAAACGCTTCAACACCAAACAGTTACAAGCTGCAGGAATCCGTAGGTCCTCAACGAGGGCTAGAATCTGGTTCGGGACCAGGAGGTCGCTTGCTAAACGGGGAGCACCGGTCAAAAACTAACTACTGGATACGATCTGGCGTGATGTTCCGAAAACCTTCTCCATCCTGTATCGGTAACTAGTTGATTCCTCAGCGCGCGATCACCGGTGTGCAGCCGTTCCGAAATCAGGTGTTTCCCGAACGCCTCGCCCATGCTGGACTAGCTGGGGGGCGCTTGTGGACGGTGCCGAGACGGTATTCCGACGCGGCGCCACCTCACGGCCTGCGCTCGTTCGACTCCACGAGCTTAATCTTGAGTTGGGGTGTAATGGCGTGCATGAAGGCCTCAACCGCCATGGGGTCCTTCAAGAGCGCGGTGTCCACGATGCAAGACTCCAGCGGCTCCCGATCTTCGACGCCCGCCAGTTGTGTTGTCCCGCGCGATTGCGGCAGGTGGCGCCCGGCATGCCTTAGAGCCGCGACAGCTTCCGTCGAAACCGTGTGGCCCCCGTTGGTGCCTCTATTTGAGCATGCGCGTGGAGCTCGTCGCCCCCCGGTTGCCTACCGCACCACGCGACGTGCCACCAGGCGGTTGTGCCGTGGAGGGCCCTCGTGCCGCGGCGGATGATCCGACTTCGCGTTCGGCACCGGCTTCTCGCCTCGCGATCTGAGCCGCGCAGTGCCCACTGCAGGAACCATGGGAGCTGCCGTTGTGTACATCCCTTCGTTGAATGTCGATCCCGAATTTGCCGTCGCCACCGCAAACACCGCAAACGGGTTCCCGTTCACGTACGACACAGAGAAATAGTCTCCCACCATATAACCGGTTGCGACCGTGTCGCCGCTTTGCGCCACCCACGGTAGTTTCATCGGCCCCGCCAGCACCACCGGCGCGCTCCACGTCTGCCCGCCGTCCTCTGACTCCACAAAGCCCACGTACAGGTCGCAGTCTGTCCCGCAATTCGTCACAGGGTAGTAGTAGTACAGCAGCGTTAGGTGGGCGCCGCTGCCAGACGTGCTTCGGTCCACCGCAAGCCCCGGAAAAAAATGATCCACGGTGCTGGTCACAGGATCGATGGGTACCCGTGCTGGCACTGTCCAGGTCACTCCGTCGCTCGAAGTCGTCAACACGATGTCGTTCGATGCGCAGTTCGTCCGAAACCTGCAATCTTGCCAGACGTAATACACCGTGCCTGCGGCGTCCATCTCCGCTGAGCCGATGGGATTGCTGCGTAGATTCCCCGCATCCTCGTGATCGCTGATTGGCGAGATTTCTGTGGTCGCGCTCCAGCTTGTCCCTCCGTTGGTCGACGTGAATGCGAGCATGTCCGTTGCGGCCAGCTTGAGCATCGGCGAAATCACCGTCCCGTTCGGCTGCACCAGGGGCTGGCCGCTGCCTCCATTGATCGCATCCGTGGTAAGAAGCGGCGAGGGCCACGTCAAGCCGCCATCGCTGGAGGTGCTGGTGTTCATCAGGCCGCTGGTGCCCCTCCATTGGAGATAGCAATGGCCATAGTAGGGACTCGTCGAAGTGTCGTCGCAAACGATCCAGTCCTTGTCGTAGAGTCTCGGGCTTGCAACAGCGTTCGCCGCAATTGGATTCTCCCAGTTGAGCCCATCGGCAGATCGGCTCACCAGTACCTGATCGTTCGGGATATTCCCGCTAGCGTCTTCGTGCAGGGCGATCGTTGCGATTAGCCACTCCCCGTGAGCCGCGTCGTACGTGACGACCGGGTCCCCCGCGCCATCGAAACTGCCGCCCTCAGATGTCGTAATCCCCGGCAGAACGCCGCTTGTCCACGTAACGCCCCCATCCGTGGACGTTGCAAATCCCACATTCATCGCGCCACCGCCGAAGATGCGGCTCACCTGAAACGTGGATACGATTGTCGGGCCGAACGCGAACGTGTCCGGCTCGACCTCCGTCGCGTGCTGGCCGAGCCCGCCGCTGTACGCGTCCGCGCTCACCTGCACAAGCGCCACCGGCGGATACGTCACCGTCACCGTGTCTGCCGCCGACTTCGTGCTGTCCGCTACCGCTGTCGCGGTCACGCTCGCCGTCAGGTTGCTCTCGACGCTTGCTGGCGCATCGTATTCAACCGTCGTGCTCGTCTGCTTGCTCAGGGCTCCCGGGCCTGTCAATACCCAAGTGACGCCCTTCCCCGCCGAGTCGTTCGAGACCACAGCCGTGATCGCCACCGATTGGCCTTGCTCAATCGTCTGCGAACTGCCGCCGCTGATGCTCACCGAAATCATCGGTGGCGTGTTTTCCCCTCCGCCTCCGCATGCGCTCAGGATGCCGGCGGCCAAGATCATTAAGCTCGCTCGCACGCCCGCTTTGAAGTCCGTCATCATTTCTTCTATCGCCGCAACCGAAACGCCGCTCTGCGGCTGCTGTGGGGCTCCTCCTCGCGTCTGGGCGGATGGTCCGACTTCGCATTCGGCACCGGCTTCTCCCCTCGCGAGCTGAATCGCACCGAGCCTGCCGCCGGAACCATGGGCGCCACCGTCGTGTACATACCCTCGTCGAAGACTCCATTCGATTTCGGCTTTGCAACGGCAAACACCGCGAAGGGATTTCCGTTAACGTAGGAAACGGAGAAGTAGTCGCCAATCATCGCCTGCGCTTCTCCCTGGCTGCCGGTCTGCGCTAGCCAGTCCAGTTTCATCGGCCCCGCCAACACCACCGGCGCACTCCACGTTTGCCCGCCGTCATCCGACGCAACAAACCCAACATACAGATCGCAATCGGTGCAGTTGGAGACCGGATAGTAGTAATACAGCACGGTGAGCCGGGCCGAACTTCCAACCGTGGTGCGATCCACGGCAATGCTCGGCAGGAAGTGGTCCACGGTGCTCGTGACGGGATCAATCGGAAGGCGCGCGGGGGTGGTCCAGTTCACTCCGTCGCTCGACGTGCTGAGGACGATGTCATTCGAGGCACAATTTGTTCGGAACCGGCAGTCGTGCCACACGATATACACCGTGCCGGCGGCGTCCATCTCTGCGGAAGGCAGTGAAAGGCTGCGCAAACTTTCGGCGACAGTATGGTCCGTAATGGGGGAGATTTCAGTCGTAGTGCTCCAACTCGCGCCGCCGTCGGTGGAACTGAACGAAACCAGATCGACTCCGTTCCTGACCATCGGCGTGATCACGGTCCCATTGGGTTGAACGAGTGGTTGGCTTGATCCTCCCTTGCTAGCGTCACCAGTGTGCAGCGGAGTTTGCCACGTGAGTCCGCCATCCGCGGATGTCGTCGTGTTTATGCGCGCGTCTTTTGTCGTCCATTGTATGTAGCAGTGTCCGTAGAAAGGGCTGCTGGAAGTGTCGTCGCAAACGATCCAGTCTTTGTCGTGAAGGTCCGTACTTAAAGGCGCGACGGCGATGGGGTCGTCCCAGTTGATTCCGTCTCTTGAACGCGCAATGAAGCTCTGGCCCTCCAAAACGTTCCCGTTGGCATCATCTACCCCGCCGCCAGTCGAAATCATCCACTGACCGTGCGCCGCGTCATAGGCAACAACGGGATCACCGGCGGAATCGAGAATGCCTCCCGCCGAAGTTGTGATTCCCGGGAGCACTCCACTCGTCCACGTGGCGCCTCCATCCGTCGAGGTCACCCAACCTATATTCATTGCAGAAGCGCCGAAAATGCGGCTTACCTGGAGAGTAGCCACGATCGTCGAGCCGGACGCGAACGTGTCCGGCTCAACCTCAGTGGCGTGCTGGCCGAGCCCGCCGCTGTACGCGTCCGCGCTAACCTGCACCAGTGCCACCGGCGGATACGTCACCGTCACCGTGTCTGCCGCGGACTTCGTCCTGTCCGCCACGGCCGTCGCGGTCACGCTCGCCGCCTGATTGCTCTCCACGCTCGCCGGCGCATCATATTCAACCGTCGTGCTGCTCTGCTTGCTCAACGCGCCCGCGCCGGTCAGCGCCCACGTCACGCCTCGGCCCGACGAATCGTTCGAGACGACTGCGGTGATCGTCAGCGACTGCCCCTGCTCAATCGTTTGGGAATTTGTCCCGCTGATGCTTACCGAAATGACGGGAGGTGGCGTGTGCTCTCCTCCGCCTCCGCACGCGGACGCGAACGAAATCGCCGCCACCGCTAATCCGGTGAGCGCAACCCGTCTTGACCTCATCTTTGGCCCCCTCAGTTCGCCGAATCAGTCCTCGTCGATGCGGCGCGCTTCAATCGTGATCACCGTTCCGGGTGTCTTGAAACTCGCGCGGGCTCCTCGTTCGTGATCCACGAACACCAGATCGAGATCCGTCGAACGTTCGAAGACTCCGTTCAGGTAAACGGTGATCGTCCCGGTCGCTGTGCAATCGTGTTGAATGGAGATGTTTCCCGTAGTCGTCTCTGGCTCGACATCTCCGTTGAAGCTCCGCGTCTGTGAACCCGAAAGATTTCCGCGCTCATCAATCGAAAAGCTGCCCACCGAGCCAGCCGGCCCTAGCCCGACAATCGTGCCGCTGTACGTGTAGCCCCACCGGCCCGCCAGATCCCTTTGCGAACAGACTCCGCGATCGTTTGCCTGCACCAGTGCCGGTGCCATCATGTGTTGGTCTCGCGCTGTCAGCATCAAGCACGAAATCCCCAGGATCGCCGAAAGAACCGTCGTCAGGAATTTGCTTTTCATGTCTTTCCTCCCATATCGCGGCTTTAGGCCGCTTGAATCTTGCCAATTCTCGTTGCCGTCGCTCACTTGCTCACCGGCCGCGGTCATTCCTCCACGATGGTGACTTCCGGAAGGCCGTTCCCGCTGGCTTGGTGGATCATCACGGCCTTCTCCGGCGAAATCATGTAAAGGACTAATTCGTTCGTTCCAGGCTTGCAATCGGGGCAGATCGGACAGCCCGCCGGCGTGGCGGCCAGCAATACAGCGAACGAGAACAGGGCGAGTCCGGAACGAGCCGCGCGTCGCCGCGGTTTTCGCAAGCCGACAAAAATCAGCCCTGCAGCCAGCGCAAACATCGATGCGCTCACAAGTTCGGTGCTGATGCTGAGTCCCGTTATCATCCCGCGACCGTTCGCTACGATCGAATACTGGCCGGTGGTGGTCTGGCTGACGAACAAGCCGTTCGCGTTGCTCAGGTTCACTGCTTCGGAAAATCCCCCCGAACCGTCCGGAGTCGCAAGCCCCACGCCATTCAGCGTTCCGGCCAGCGAAGGTGTAACCGTGGCCACCGATATCGCCGTCGCGAACGACGCATTCGTGAAACCGCCCGCGGGAACTCCCGACTGTCCCTCGACAAATCCGAGTCCGGCGTTCGCGTCGGTGTTCAGGAAGAAGCCCTTGTTCGCATCGACCAGATACAAAATCCTTGGCGGATTCGTAGTGTCGCCATACCAGCCAGCTATGCTCGCTCTGCCGTTCGCCGACACTGCGTACGTCGCGGCAAATGTCTGGTCCTTCCCGAAACTGAAGCCGGTCTGGCTGTCATATGTCGCGGAAAGGTTTCCGTTTCCGTCAGGCGACAGCAGACCGATCTCGACCTGGCCTGCCGGCGAAGCTCCACCGATCGCTCCCGTCTCGTAGTAAACCGATGCAGAATTGAAGGAGGCGTTCGTGAACGACGCCGAGTTCTGCGCCAGAATCTCCCCGCTCGCGATGCCGTCCGTCGAGAACGCATCCGTTTCAATCGCCAGCAGTTCGGTTGCCGACACTACGTACGCGCTGAGATTCAGGTTGGAGCCACCGGAAGGACTCAGATGAATCGCCATGCGCCCCGTCGTGCTGGACGGAGCCGTGTACGCTCCAGTGAGAGATGGATTCGTCACTGTCCCTGCGATATCCTCGTCCGCGACGCCGCTCGCAATCGTCCCGGTTCCATCCGTCCCGAATGAGCCGGCCAGTGCCTCGCGATCTCCGGCCGAATCCTGCCCCGCGAAACCGAAAGCGTAGGGGCCGTTGATCTTCGACAATGAAAACGCCGTCGCGTCCTGCAGTCGCAACACGCCCGAGCCTCGCTGCCCGCTCGTTCCTGTTGTGTCGTCGAATTCGACGAACCGTCCCTTCTGCGCCGTTCCGCTCTGGATCGAATTCAGCACCAGCGCGTACGTCCTCGAACCCGCCCCGGCCTTGATCGTCAGCGCGCCGCGATTGTCCGCGCCGATGTTGTACGTCCCCGTGACCGGGGCATTCAGCACCGCGCCGTTCGGCCCGTTCTCGTCCTGCACTCCTCCGGTGATTTTTCCGGCGCCGTCCATCGCGAGAGTTCCCGCAATCGCTACCTGCGAGCCCGTCGCATCGTCGAATCCGTTGAACAAAAACGCATACTGCCCCTGCAATTCAGAATCATTCACGCTGGCTGCTGTCGCGGCCGTAATCGCCAGTGACTTCGTTGCCGTCAACGCCGTCCCCTCGGAATCCGCCGCTTCCACGGTAAAATTCGTTGTTCCCGCGGCGCCCGGAATTCCGCTGATGGCTCCCGTGTCGGACCTCAGCGTTGCCCACGCCGGAAATGCCCCGCTCGACACACTCCACGTGTACGGCGGAATTCCTCCGGTCGCCTGAATGGACTGGTTGTACACCGCGTCGATCGTTGCGTTGGGCAACGACGCCGTCGTAATCGTCATGGGCAGCACCGTCACAGTGATGCTCAGGTTGGCCGAAGCCGTCAGCGGAGGATTCCCCGAATCCGTCACCTGCACCGTGAAGTTCGCCAAGCCTCCCTGCATCGGCGTCCCGGAAATTGACCCGTCGCCATTGAGGTCGAGCCCGGCCGGTAGCGAGCCCGTCGGCCCAAGCGTCCAGTTCAACGGCGCAACTCCTCCGGACTCCTGCACCATCGCGGTGTAGGAAACTCCTCCGGTCGCGCCCGGAAGCGAGTTGGTCGAGATCGTGGGCGGCGTGTTCACTGTCACCGCGTCTCCAGCCGATTTCGTCGGATCCGCGGCTGACGTCGCAGTCACGGTCACATTCACGTTCGCTGCCAGGGGACTGGGCGCCGTATATACCGTCGTCGCACCTGTCATGGCCGAAAGCATCCCGCAATTTGCGGCTGAACAGCTGACCTTCCACGTGGCACCCTTTGCGGCGGAATCGTTCAGCACTGTCGCCGTGTAAGTGATCATCTGGCCTTGGTCCACCGACTGCGCCGCAGCGGGAGAAATCGTCACCGAAATCGGGGGCGGAGGTGGTGTGTTGGAGCTGTTGCAGGTGGAAAGGGTCGTCGCGAATCCCAGGACGAGCGTCACGACGAAGGCGCGACTTCGCTTCATGAGGCCTCCCGCTGAGAGGATGTGCGGGATTCCTGCCAGCGCGGGAGAGGAACTTCAATCGTCTCCCGGTATTCTTTCTCCCTCCTGTATGTATCGGTTGAAGTCTTTCACCGTGCTGGACTTAGCTAGCCAATTCCGTGAAGCGATGATAGACTCTCGCTCAAAGTTCAGCGGTTCTTACCATGTTAGGCAAGGACTCAACGCCTTCGACCGTGTCTTTCGGCGCATTTGAGGTGGATCTTCGCGCGGGCGAGGTACGCAAACTGGGCTACAAGATCCGGCTACAGGACCAGCCCTTCCGCGTCCTCGAAGTGCTGCTCGAGCGTCACGGCGAGGTTGTGACTCGCGAAGAGCTTCAGAGGCGCATCTGGGCGGCAGATACCTTCGTCGATTTCGACCGCGGCCTGAATAACGCCATAAAGCGCCTGCGCGAGGCGCTCGGAGATTCCGCGGAACACCCCCAGTTTGTCGAGACGCTGGCGCGTCGCGGCTACCGTTTCATCGCGCCGACGAACGGAGTGAAGGGCAACGGTCACCAGGAAGCCGTCGTCGGGCAGACCGCGCCTGCGCTGGCGACAGAGCGCCACTACCCGAGCTCCTGGACGCGGCGCGCGATTGCCGCTGCGATTGCGCTTGCGCTAGCTCTCGCCGCCATCCTCTACTGGCGCCCCATGTCGCAGAATGTGGCTCCTCACTCCCTGCTTCGACCGACCCGCGTGGTCGCCAGCCCCGCCGAGAATCCGGTCAACTTTGCAGCGATTTCGCCCGATGGAAGGCAGGTCGCCTACGCAGACGCAACCGGTGTTCACGTGAAGCTCGTCGAGACGGGAGAGGTGCGCACAATCCTTCCTCCCAGTACGGATGCGCCCGGTTCCCCCAACTCCGGCTTTGCGGTGCGCTTTCCCGTCGCGTGGTACCCGGACGGCAGCCGCTTGCTCGTTACCACCGGAGCGCCCAGATCGACCACACCTCAGCCGGCCATTTGGTCGATTTCGCTCGTCACCAACAATTCTCAAAAGCTTTTCGAGGGCGCCTGGGGTTCATCCGTATCGCCCGACGGCTCCCTGGTAGCCGCCATCAAGAACGAATCCGAAATCTGGCTCATGGGACCTCATGGAGAGGACCCGCGCCAGTTTGCCGTCGCCGAGGCCGGCACCGAAATCGGCCGCACGATTTGGAGTCCGGACGGCCAGTGGCTCGCCGATTTTCGCGTTTTTCGGCGCCCAGATGCGCTGGAGTGTGGGCTCGAGACTCGTCGGCTCAGGGACCCGCGGCCGCGAATCCTGCTCTCCGATCCGCGGCTGTGTTCGTCGCAGGCGCAAAGCTCCTGGTGGCTTCCCGATAATCGGGTCATCTTCGCCTTCTCTGAGCCATCGCTTGACAACCACGACTTCAACCTGTGGGAGATTAGAGTCGATCCGCGGAGCGGAAAAGCCGCGAGCCAGCAGGCCCGCTTGACAGATTGGACCGGCTTCTGCCTTCAGGGTGTCACTGCGAGCGTCGACGGAAAGCGCGTTGCGTTCCTGCGCGACTGGTTTCAGACCAACATCGCCATCGGCGACATCGATTCGACGCGGCTCGGAACTTTCGCGAGGCCCCACCGTCTGGCCAATGAAGTCGACGGCGATTGGCCCACGGCCTGGACCAAAGACAGCCGAGCGATCGTCTTCTATTCCTCGAAGAGCGGTGACAACGACGTCTATACGCAGTCCCTCGCGGGCGATTCGGCGGAGCCCGTCGTCGCCGGGCCCGGCGAGCAGTTGGCTGCCGTTCTCAGCCCCGACGGTCTTTGGCTCGTTTACATGGAGGTGCCGAATTTCGAGCACTTCGGCGCCGCAACGCGCGTGAAGCTCATGAAGATTCCGGTCTCGGGCGGAACGCCTCAGCTTGTGCTTACTTCTGAAACCTACGACAGCCACCAGTGCACGCGGGACCCATCGGGTTTCTGCGTCCTTGGCGAGCGCAGCGCCGATGGCCGCCACCTGATTCTCACCACTTTCGATCCATCGAAGAATAGCGGCGCCGACGTCAGGGGACGAGTGCTTCTCAACCTGGACACCGATCCGGCCCGCGACTATCAGTGGGCGATTTCGCCGCACGGCTCGCACGTCGCGATTTCGCAAGTCGATGACAGCGAAATTCGCATTCGGACCATCTCCCTTCGTGGCGCGCCCGATACTCAAATTGAAGTCAAGCGATGGCCACATCTGATCTCGATGCATTGGGCCATGGACGAGCGTAGCTTCTTCATTTCCAGCCGCTCCGGCAGCCGTTGTACCGTCTTGCAGGTCGATATGCTCGGCAACGCGCACGTCCTCTTCCAACAACCCGGGGCATACCAAACGTGGGCGCTGCCTTCGCCGGACGGACGCCACCTCGCGATTTTCAGCGCCGCGATGAGCTCAGAAGTCTGGACCGCCGAGAATTTTTGATTGTGCCGACGCGCCCGCGAGGGCTTTCGGAGGCGAAGTCATTGCAGGTCGTCAAGCGAGGGTCAACCCTGGCCATTCGCTCCCGCCGTTGTAGCGTTCGGAAACCAGGCCGAAGACATCACGGTGACGAAGGCCGAGTTCCGTAGGGTGTCAGAGCAAGAGGTGATCCCTCAAACTCTCGGCAGACCCTTGAAGCCGAGGTTACCCTTCGTTGTCGGTAGATGCCGCATTTCGTTCGAGGCTAGGCATCACCAAGTTTATGACGGGACGCTCCGACCGGTCGTACTGGTCACGTGCTTGCCCCTCGCCTCTCCTTGGAAACAGCCCGCGCAACTTGACAAGCTCGACGACCTGACGGTGAGTAAGGCCTGCCGAATCAGCAAAAATTGTGCGGATTTATGGAGCGGGCGATGGGAATCGAACCCACGTCCGAAGCTTGGGAAGCTTCTATTCTGCCATTGAACTACGCCCGCTCTGGCGAATCTGATGAAGGATAACATCGCGCAGAGCGGAGCCGCAAGAACGGGGTTCGCAGCGGGCAGGGAACTGGGCAGGCCGCCTCACATTCATCAGTGAGCGGTAGTGGCCAGGCGCCGGTCCAAAGTGACGGCGGCGAAGTACGAGCAACGCGCCAGTTCGCGATCAAACCACTGCGAGGCTTGCGGCGAGAACGGCGACACCACTTTCGACGCGAGAGACGCGAGACTGCGATACACCCTGACCACACGAATCTCGGTGGCGTCGTCCCGGAGCGGCGGCGCGAGGCGCACCAGTTCCATCAGACTGTTGAAGTCAGAGGGCGAGCACGTGGCCACCGAAAGACCTGTGACCTCGCACGTCTTTTCCGACAACTCGACTTTGCCGTAGGCGCAAAGAAGCGTTCGGCAGTACGCGACAGCGAACTGCGCGAGAGCTCCCACGCTAAATAGGAAAATCAAACTTGCGATCATCGGTTCCAATCCCGCGCCGCGCCCTTTATCGGACCGGCGCCATTTGGTTTGCCGAAGAGGCCCGAAAGGCGTGCGTAAGACCTACACCTTTCGAACGGTCTCCGGGGTCACTAGTGCAATTGGCCGCCCGAACAGGGCTGGCTGGCCTGCTGGCCAGGGCCAAACTCCAGAAGTCCAATGATTAGAGGGTGTTACGGGCACGATGGAAGCTCGGGCAAGACCACGGGCAGCGGGAGATCAACAGTCCGGCGATGTTTCGTTCTGACAATCAGCGTGTGCCAAAGGCACATTAGGGCACATTAATCTGCTTCTTCAATCCGCTCCCGCCCCTTAGTCGGTCGGCTCGCAGCCCTGGAAGGTCCATGTTAGAGTTGGGCGGCTCAAACGGACCAGAGGCTTCCTCTGGCACGGGAGGGGAAGTGGCGTATCGCGATTTAAGAGAGTTTCTGCGCAAGCTGGAAAAGAATGACGAGCTCCGCCGGGTCTCGACTGAGGTCGATCCGATTCTGGAAATTACGGAGATCACAGACCGGGCGGTGAAGGCGGGCGGGCCGGCGCTGCTCTTTGAGAGGCCCAAGGGTTCGCGCGTGGCGGCCGTGACGAACCTCGTCGCCAGCGAGCGGAGAATGAATCTGGCGCTCGAGGTGAATTCCCTGGAAGAAGTGGCGGACCGAGTTCGATCCTTCCTTGATATGCAGTCGCCGCAGGGCTTACTCGAAAAAGTGAAGATGCTGCCGAAACTCGCGGAGCTGGGCTCGTTCTTTCCAAAGAGCGTGCGGAGCGGGGATTGCCAGGAAGTGGTGAAAACGGAGTGCTTTTCGCTGTTCGATTTCCCTATTCTCCAGTGCTGGCCGCAGGACGGCGGGCGGTACATCACGTGGCCCATGGTCATCACGAAGAATCCCGAAACGGGGAAGCGCAACGTGGGCTGCTATCGGATGCAGGTGTTTGACGAGCGCACCACGGGAATGCACTGGCAGACGCAGAAGCACGGAGCCGAGCATTTCCGAAGCGCGCGGTCGAAGAATCCGAAGGGCACGCTGGAGGTGGCGGTCGCGTTGGGAGGCGATCCGGCAACCTGCCTTGCCGGGATTCTGCCAGTGCCCCCGGACCTGGACGAGTTCCTTTTTTCCGGCTTCCTGCGGCGCGAGCCGGTGGAGCTGGTCGCCTGCAAGACCGTTGACCTGGAAGTACCGGCGAACGCGGAAATTGTGCTCGAGGGTTACGTTGAGCTGGGAGAGCTTCGCACGGAAGGGCCGTTCGGCGACCACACTGGTTTTTACTCGCTAGAAGGGCAATACCCCGTTTTCCACGTCCAGTGCGTCACGCATCGGAAAGATCCGATCTATTTGACGACGATCGTCGGGCCGCCGCCGCAGGAGGACTATTTCATCGGGCACGCGATCGAGCGCGTTTTTCTACCGGTGATGAAAATGCAGCACCCGGAGATTGTGGATGTGGCGATGCCGGCGGAAGGCATTTTTCAGAACCTGATGATTGTGGCGATCAAGAAGAGCTATCCCGGGCATGCGCGCAAGACGATGAACGCGATATGGTCGCTCGGCCAGGCAATGTTCACGAAGGTGATCGTAGTGGTGGACCACGACGTCGACGTGCAGAACCCAGGCGAGGTGGTATGGAAGGCGCTGTGCGCGATTGATCCGGAGCGCGACATTCAGTTTGTGCTGGGTCCCGTGGACACACTCGACCACGCCGCGCGACGCCAGGACTTTGGGTCGAAGATGGGGATCGATGCCACGCGAAAGTGGAAGGAAGAAGGCTACGCGGGCCGCTGGCCGGACGAAATCAAGATGGATGCGGCGACGAAGGAGCGAGTCGATTCGCTGTGGAAACAATTGAAGATTGAGAAGAAGAAGTAACCGGATTCAAAGAGGGCAATAAGGGGGCAATCATGATAAGGATTACGACGCTCGCCATTGGAGCGATTGCCGCGGTCTGCGCGGCGAGCTTGCCCGTTTGGGCGCAATCGAGCCGGAAGCTCTCGCCCGAAGTGCAGCGATACGTGCGAGTGGATGCCCCCGTTGTTGCGCTGGAGCACGTTCGGCTTATCGACGGCACTGGGGGCGCGCCGAAAACCGATCAGACCGTCGTCATTTCCGGGGGCAAGATTCAGTGGGTAGGCTCCGGTACAGCGGAAGTTCCCGCCGAGGCGAAGGTGCTCGATCTCCAGGGGTACACCGTGATTCCCGGGCTCGTCGGGATGCACGATCACATGTTCTATCCTTCAGGTCGGGTGCCGATTTACAACGAAATGACCTACAGCTTTCCGAAGCTTTACCTGGCAGCGGGCGTGACGACGATTCGCACGACGGGCAGCCTCGAGCCCTACACCGATCTCGAATTGAAGAAGCTTATCGATTCGGGGGAGCAAGCCGGTCCGGAGATGTTTGTCACAGGTCCTTATCTGGAGGGCGCGGGAGCGTTCACTCCGCAGATGCACATTTTGAAGAATGCGGACGACGCAAAGGAGACGGTGAACTACTGGGCCGACGAAGGCGTCACCTCTTTTAAGGCTTATATGCATATCACGCGCGCTGAATTGGCGGCAGTGGTCGAAACGGCACATAAGCGAGGACTGAAGGTGACCGGACATCTTTGCTCCATCGGTTTTCGCGAAGCCGCGGCCATCGGCATCGATAATCTGGAGCATGGGCTCTTCGTGGACACGGAGTTCGTCCCAGGGAAGGCGCCGGACGTGTGCCCCTCACAAGTGGAGACACGCACGGTGATGGCGGGATTGGACCTGGAGAGCGCACCCGTTCAGGCAATGATTCACGATCTCGTGGAACACCACGTGGCCATCACTTCGACGCTACCGGTTTTCGAGCCAATGGTTCCCAACCGGCCGCCGCTCGATCAGCGTGTACTGGACTCATTGATTCCCGAGGCACAGGTGGACTACCTGAGGAATCGCATCCGGAGCAGTTCGAATCCCGCGCTGATTGCCATGGGTGCGACCGTGTTCAAGAGGGAGATGGATTTCGAGCGGATGTTCGTGAAGGAGGGCGGGACTCTCCTGGCGGGACTCGATCCAACAGGCGGAGGAGGAATCGTGGCTGGCTTCGGCGATCAGCGCGAAGTGGAGTTACTGGTTGAAGCGGGCTTCACGCCGATCGAGGCGCTGCGCATTTGCAGCTTCAATGGCGCGCAGTTTCTGGGAGAGGCCGGGCGCTTCGGGACCATCGCGCCGGGCAAAGCCGCCGACCTGGCGGTGATTCATGGCGATCCGTCGCAGAACATCGCGGACATTGAGAAGGTCGAAATCGTCTTCAAGGATGGAGTCGGTTACGATTCCGCGAAGCTGATTGAAGCGGCGCGTGATTCGGTAGGGCTGCACTAAGGGGAGCGTCGAGCTGCGGCGAGCGCTTCTCGAGCGCCAAATTTTGTCCTTTTCCTCTTGTTCGTTGCACAGCGGGTAAAGGCGAAAGGCCCGCGGAACAGCCCTAATCCGTTCCCCTTTTCATCGCAAAGTAAAGACAAGGCGAACACGGTAGCCGATGGCTCTTTGTCTACGCCGTGCCGCGAAATCCTTTGCTACCTGTACTTTTACCTGTACGCTCAGGCTGCCTGTCCTTTAGGACCGGGTTTTTACCAACAGCACACACAAAAACAACGCTGCTTGACACCGTGTGTTGCGGATGTAATAAACGGTTGAAAGCGGAGAGTACCGGGCGTAGTAGTACCGGGCTTGGTTTCCGCGCAGAACCGCTGCCCCGATGGGGTTCGGGGAAACAGAAGCAAAGGCTGTCGGGCGAGTTGGGGAAACAACAAACAGTTCTTGTGAGCTGGGACCGTCCTGCGAAGCGGGGCGGGGTGAGGAGTGAGGGGCCGCACGATGCTTAATCTGGGCAAGACGAAATCCCTGATCGGCCTTGATATCGGCTCGAGCTCTGTCAAGGCCGTCGAACTGAAGAAAACGAAGGCGGGTTACGAACTGGTGAGTTTCGGTCTCGAGCCGTTGGCCCAGGACACCGTGGTGGATGGCGCCATCATGGACGCGCCGTCGGTGGCCGAAAAGATCATTTCGATATTCGATTCGCAGAAAATCAAGTCGCGCGATGTGGCGACTTCGGTTTCGGGGCACTCCGTGATCGTCAAGCGGGTAAGCATGCCGCTGATGACCGAGGAAGAGCTATACGACCGGGTGCAAGCGGAGGCGAGCCAGCACATCCCGTTCGATATCGCCGACGTGAACCTGAGCCATCAGCTGCTTGAGGCCACTGAAAATCAGATGGACGTCCTGCTGGTGGCGGTGAAGAAAGACAAGATTCTGAATCACACAAACGTTCTGGCCCAGGCGGGCAAGACGCCGATGGTGGTGGACATCGATGCGTTTGCTCTCCAGAACAGCTTCGAAATGAACTACGAACCGGATCCCTCGCAGGTGGTTGCGCTGCTCAATGTTGGCGCGAGCGTGATGAACATCAACATCGTTCGCGGATGGACGCCGCTCTTCACGCGCGACGTCTCTGTCGGCGGCAACCAGTATACGGACGCCCTGCAGAAGGAACTGGACCTGAGCTTTGAGGACGCCGAGAAGCTGAAGATGGGTGGAACGCTGGCGGGCGTGAGCGAAGAGCAGCGAACCGCGATTCTCCGTTCCGTCTCGGACATTCTGATTCTCGAAATCCAGAAGACGTTTGATTTCTTCCGCGCCACGGCCAGCGGCGAAAACATCCGCCGGATTTACGTCGCCGGTGGCACGGCTCGCGTCCCCGGCCTTATCGAGCTGCTGAAGGAAGAGTTCGCGATGCCCGTGGAGGAGCTGTATCCGTTCCGGAAAGTTTCAATTAATCCCGGGCGTCACGATGAGAGTCAGCTTCGAGAGTTGGCGCCGCGCCTCGCCATTGCCGTCGGTCTGGCGCTGAGGAGTTTTGACACGCCATGATTCGGATCAACCTACTGGGTCAAGCTCGGCCGAAGGCCGCCAAGAAAGCGGTGCCTCTGGAGGCAACCGTTCAGATCATCTTCCTGGTGGCGGCGCTGGGACTCGCAGCGATTGTGCTGGGGATCACCTACTTCCAGCAGAAGAAGCAGCTCGACGACACGAACGCGCGGATTTCAGCCTTGCGGGCGGAGAAGGCGAGCCTCGAGCAAGTCAAGACCGAGGTCGAGACGTTCGAACGCGAGAAAGCTGTGCTGCAGCAGCGAATCGACGTCATCGAAAACCTGCAGAGGAACCGCACCGGCGGCCAGGAACTTCTCCAGATGGTCGCGAACACGGTGGTGCGAGTCGACAGCCTCTGGCTGACATCGCTTGAGCGAAAGCAGGACGCGCTGGACATTCAGGGCGAGGCGGGCTCAATCAACGCCGTGGCGAATTTCATCACGCAATTGAAGCGGTCGGGTTACTTCGACAAGGTCGAGATAACCGAGGCGAAGGAAGACGACCTGGTCAAGTCGGTGCAGACCTATTCGTTCAAGATGACCGCCTCCATTAACGCGAATGCGGCTCCGGGTGCAACGGCGGCTAAGCCTCAACCAACAGGTGCCACCGCAGCTCCGCAAGCCGGCGCCAGGGGGAGGAGCTAACGATGGGTACCAGCTTCCGGGATTGGCCCTGGCCGCTGCAAGCCGTCTTCTACGTGGCTTTGGCATTCGTCATCGTGGTGGCGGGATTTTACGTTCCGGGTTCACCGGTGCGAAACGTTCGCACAGACCTCGAGAGCGCCCAAGCAGATTTAAAGCCGCTGGAACAGGACGTTGCGAAGCTCAGGCTGTATAAGCAGCGGCGCGCTGAACTTCAGTCCGACATGGACGCGCTGCAGAAGCAACTCGCTACCCTGCAGACGATTGTTCCCGAGGACAAGCAGGCGGACCAGTTCATCCTGATGGTTCAGCGGGCAGCCGTCACGTCGGGCGTTTCCATCCGGCGATTGACCGCGAAACCCATTACCAGCAAACAGTACTACTTCGAGATGCCGTTTGAGATCGAGGCTGACGGCCCTTATTACGCGGTTCTGGACTTTTTCGCGCAGTTAGGCCGCCTCTCCCGAATCATTAACGTAGGCGATCTCAAGCTTTCGGCGGTCGGTACGCAGGCCGGCAGATTTCACATGGCACCCGGCACGTCTGTAGCCGGGACCTTCACAATTACCACGTTCTTTACGAAGGCCGCCGATACGGCGCCCACGCCGACCAGCGGTCCGGCAAGGCGGTAGGCGAAGACTATGACACTGGCAAAGAAACTCGCAAACCTGGCTCTGTTGGCTCTGTCGCTGGCTCTGGCGCCCGGTATGAGCGCTCAGACAAAACCGGCGCAGAAGCCTGCGAAGAAAAAGGCGAGGGCCGCGAAGATGGCGAAGCCCGCGACCCCACCTCCGGCCGCAGCTCCGGCGAACGCCGCTCCTACGCCTGCTCCGGCTGCAGCTGAGCCGACTGAACCTGTCGCCAACCGGCGCGATCCCTTTACGCCCCTGGTGAGCGTGCCGAAGCCAGGCGAAAACAACCAGCATCTGCCGCCCGGTAAGGCGGGACTCGTGATTGCGACCGTTCGCGTGGACGGCGCCGTGCAGTCGCCCAACGGAATGATCGCAGTGGTCTCAAACCCGGAGCAGCGCGTCTACTTCGTGCGCGAAGGGGACCATTTGTATGACGGCGATGTCGAAAAGATCGGCCTGGATGGCGTTACGTTCAAAGAAAATTCCAAAGATGCCTTCGGGAAGCCAGTCGAGCGTTTAGTGACGAAGCGAATCTACCCGAGTGCAGGAGAGCAGCAATGAGGATCATGTGGCGCGCATTGGGACTGACTGCGCTGGTCGCGGCAGGCCTGATTTTTACGAACGGAACGCTGTCGGCGGGTGATGCGCCGGTGGTGCATGTCAAAGCGGTGGTGCACGACGGCGTGGTCCGCTTGGAAGCCCAGGCGAACGGCCCGTTCGAGTACACCAGCTACCGCGCCAGCGAGAGCCTCTACGTGCTCGACCTGAGCGGGGTCTCTGCCGCGGACCCGGCCGGAGACCGGACGGTGGCGTCCGATCTCATCAAGGGCTACCGCGAGACCACCTACTCGGCAGGCGAGAAGCCCGTGGTCCGTCTCGAGGTGCTCCTCGGTCGTGGCATCGAGCCGCGCTTTGAGAGGACTGATTCCCAGGACCTGGCTGTGCTCGTTTCGGGGCCGAACGCGACGGCTGCCCCGGCGACCCTGAAGCCGGTTTCGGCGAAATCGTCCGATGCGCCTGTGTCGCGCAGTGACTTTCAGGCGATTCGCGAAGTCACTCTCTCCCAGGCGGGAGACAAGACAGAGGTGAACGTCAGCGGTTCAGGTCCGCTGAATTATCGTGCGAGCCGCTTGCAGAATCCCGACCGGCTGGTCCTGGATTTCCAGGCGTCGCATCTGAAGACTTCGGTCAAGCACATTGCGAGCAATCTCGAGCCGGTTCGTGAAATTCGACTTGCGCAATTCACGCCGGAAGTTTCTCGCGTCGTGATCGATCTGCGCCAGCCGGCACGCTACAACATCAGCGCAAACGGAAACGATGTGACCGTGGCGTTCGCGCCAGGAGCTGGCGCCGTGAAGGCAGCACCAGTCGATGCGCCTGCGAACCTGGTCACCACAAAGGCGGAAGTTGCTCCGTCCGCTCCGGTGGTTAAGACCGCTTCGGCGCAAGCTCCGATTCCGGCGCCTGCAGCGGTTCTTCCCGCGGCGTTGACGCAGCCGTCCTCCGCTCTCGCGGATCCGGTTCCGGCGAAGCTTCAACAGCAGGAAGGTGCGGCGGCAACTCAACTCGCTTCGCAGGCTGCCTCCGCGTCGAGCAGTGCGGGCAGCGCTCCGGCTCAGGATGCGCCTGCTCCCGCAGCCCCTGTTGCACAGCCTGCAGTCAACCCGGTTCCGCAGCAGCCCGACGCCCAGGCGGCAGCTCCGGCAGCTTCGCGGTACTCCGGCGAACCGATTTCGGTCAACCTGAAGGACGTCGACCTGCGCGATTTCTTCCGCCTGATTCACGAAATCAGCGGTTTGAACGTCGTGGTCGATCCCGCGGTCAAGGGAACCCTGACGATCGTCCTCGATGACGTGCCGTGGGACCAGGCGCTCGACATCGTGCTTCACAACAATGATCTCGACAAACAGCTCGACGGCAACGTTCTTCGCATCGCCACCAAAGAGACGGTGAAGAAGGAAGCCGAAGAGACTCGGGACCTCGCGAAAGCCCAGGCCGAAGCGGCGGAAGTGGTCACCACGACGCGAGTGTTGAGCTATGCCAAGGCCGCAGACATGGCGACCACCCTAAAGAAGTTCCTTTCGTCCCGCGGCGACATTTTGGCCGACGACCGTTCGAACACACTTATCATTCGCGACGTTCCGTCGGTCCTCCCTGTCATCGATAATCTGCTCCGGCAGTTGGATCGCAAAGCGCCTCAGGTGGAGATCGAAGCTCGCGTCGTTGCAGCGAACCGCTCCTTCGATCGCGAGATCGGGACCATTCTGGGCTTCTCCGGGGCAAGTGGGCACAGCGCGTTTGGCGGCACGGGCACGGTCGGTCAGACCGAAACCAGCTTCAATCCTCCCCCGCCGTACCGCACGGGAAGCGGTTCGAGCACTTCCGGAGGGACTGCGCCGCTGCTGACGAACTTGGGAGCCAGCTCCGCGACGAGCGGCCTCGCCTACCTCTTCGCGTCTCCCAATTTCGCGCTCGACTACGTGATCAATGCCCTCGAAGAGAAGGGCGTCGGCAAGCTGCTCTCGAAGCCGAAGATCATCACGCAGAACAACCAGAAGGCGACCGTGAAGCAAGGAACCAAGATTCCGGTGCAGACCATCGTGAACAATACGGTATCCGTGCAGTTCGTGGACGCCGTGCTTGAACTCGACGTTACGCCACAGATCACGAAGGACGGCACGATCTACATGGACGTGACGGTGGAGAACGATCAGATCGATCAGTCCATTCCGCGCGTCCAGGGCATTCCGGCCATCGACACCCAGTCGGCGCAGACGCGCGTGACGGTGAACGATGGTGCCACGGTGGTCGTCGGCGGAATCATCGTATCGACTCAGCGTACGGACGTGCAGCAGGTGCCCGTGCTTGGCAGCGTGCCGATCATTGGCAACCTGTTCAAGAAAACGATCGTCAACTCGACGGCTCAGGAGCTGCTGTTCTTCTTGACGCCGCGTATTCTGCCGGGCTAATTTGACGCCTGCAGTTCGGAGAGGGCGCGGTTAGCTCAGCGGCGAATTCCGGGCCTGAATTTCTCACCCGGAGCCGGATAGACCGGCTCCGGGTTTCTTTTTCCCATTTGCATGCGGACGCGATCCTCGTCACGCACCTTCCCAACATTCTCTACCTGACTGGGTTCACTGGCAGCTCGGCCATCTTGCTCCTTACGCCGGACCGCAGCTGTCTCTTCACCGACAGCCGCTATACATTTCAGGCAAAGCAAGAGGTCTCAGCCGCCCGGGTCCAGATCGCGAAGGGGCCTCTGCTGCTCGCGGCCGCCGGTCATCTTGCGGGCCTGCGCCGCCGGGGACGGCTCGCACTAGCCTATTCGCCTTCGCAGGTCACCGTGGGCCAGCGAGAGGCCCTGGAACGGACTCTGGGCAGCCGACTGCGCTGGGTTCCTATGGCAGGCCTAATCGAGAAGCTCCGTGCCATAAAAGACCTCGACGAGCTCTCGCTGATGAGGCGGGCCGCCGAGCTGATCAGCCGCGCCTTCTCCGAGGCCCTCCCGGTCGTGAAGGAGGGAGCTACAGAACTGGACGTAGCCGCCGAGATCGAATACCGGATGAAGCGCCTGGGAGCCTCCGGGCCATCCTTCGAGACCATAGTTGCCTCGGGCGAACATTCCGCCTGGGCTCATGCCAGGCCTACCTCCAAGCCAATCAGGAAAAACGAGTTGGTGGTCCTCGACCAGGGTGCTATACTCCGCGCCTATTGCAGCGATATGACTCGCACCGTCTTCCTGGGACGGGCCTCCTCCGAAGTTCGCCGCATGTACAGCGCGGTTCGGGAGGCTCAGGAGGCCGCCAAGAGCGCCATTAGGCCGGGCGTAAAGGCGCAAGCGGTGGATGCGGCGGCGCGGCGGGTCCTCAAAGCGCACCACCTTGCCCGCCGGTTCACGCACAGTACGGGTCACGGGCTGGGGCTTGAGATACACGAGCCTCCCAGGCTCGGGCGCGGCGATGAAACTGTGCTGGAAGAGGGCATGGTGGTCACCGTCGAGCCGGGCGTCTATATCGAGGGCTTCGGCGGCATTAGAATCGAGGATGACGTCGTTGTAACGTCGAGGGGCGCCGACGAGATAACTTCTGCCCCCCGGGAACTTCTCGAACTCTAGATGGCGAAAAACCCCAAGACTCAGCCAGGTTCCGAAGCGCGAGCGAAGGGCGTGGATCTTACCGAGGTCGAGCGAGTCCTCGAGTTCATGCAGAAGCACGGCCTCGAGGAGTTCGAGTATGAGCGGAACGACTTTCGCCTTCGGCTGAAGAAGCCCTCCGCTGTGACGCATGCGGGGTTCCGCGCTATGCCGCCGGCGGAAATCGTCGTGGCGGCGCCGTCGGCGCCCTCTGAGGCCCTCTCGGGGCCT
This sequence comes from Candidatus Limnocylindrales bacterium, assembly GCA_035501415.1. GTDB lineage: Bacteria > Acidobacteriota > Terriglobia > Acidiferrales > UBA7541 > Palsa-295. The sequence goes on from DATJWH010000029.1 coordinate 111,677, forward strand.
CCCAAGGAGGCCGCTGGGGCGGGATCGGAAGACCTGCATGTGGTGAAATCGCCGATTGTGGGCACCTTCTATGCTTCGCCGAGTCCCGATGCCAAGGCCTTTGTGGCCCCGGGCGCGCACGTTGAGCCGGGCGATGTGCTCTGCATCATCGAGGCGATGAAGCTGATGAACGAAATCGAGTCAGATGTAGCGGGCGAGGTGGTGCGCGTCTTCGTTGAGAACGGGCATCCGGTCGAGTACGGTGAGCCCCTCTTCGGTATTCACCCGCATCGCAAGAAATAGCCGTTCTCCTGGGCGCAAATGTTCCGAAAAATCCTGATTGCCAACCGCGGCGAAATCGCGCTCCGGATTCTCAGCGCCTGCAGGGAACTCGGCGCTAAGACGGTGGCAGTCTACTCCGAAGCCGACCGCAATTCGTTGCACGTCCGCTTTGCCGACGAGGCCATCTGCATCGGCCCGCCTCGCTCGAGCGAGAGCTACCTGAACATTCCGCAGGTAATCAGCGCTGCAGAGATAGCGAACGTTGACGCGATTCACCCCGGCTATGGTTTCCTCTCGGAGAACGCCAATTTCGCCGAAGTTTGCGAAGCCTCGCACATCACCTTCATCGGGCCCACTCCCTCCGTCATCCGGCTCATGGGAGAGAAAGACCGCGCGCGCCAGGAAATGGCCGGTGCCGGGCTGCCCATCATCCCCGGGAGTCCCGGCGTTGTTCCCGACGAGGAAGCCGCCAAGAAGGCCGCGGACGAAATCGGGCTTCCGCTGATGATCAAGGCCGCGGAAGGCGGTGGCGGACGCGGCATGCGCATCGTGCGCCACAAGCGCGAGCTGATCCCATCCTTCCAGACGGCCCGCGCCGAAGCCGAAAAGGCCTTCGGCAGTCCGAACGTCTACATGGAGAAGCTGATCGAGCGCCCGCGGCACATCGAATTTCAGGTTCTCGGCGATCAGCACGGCACCGTGATTCACCTCGGCGAGCGCGAGTGCTCGCTCCAGCGCCGCCACCAGAAGGTCCTCGAAGAGTCGCCCTCCATGGGCCTGGATTCCGCCACGCGCCAGCGCATCGGCAAGCAGGTGGTCGAGGCCCTGCGCAAGGTCGGCTACTCGAGCGCCGGCACCGTGGAATTCCTGCGTGATGAAGACGGCCGTCTCTACTTCATCGAGATGAACGCGCGCATTCAGGTGGAACATCCCGTCACGGAAATGGTCACTGGCATCGACCTGGTGAAATCGCAAATCCGCGTCGCGGCAGGGGAAAAGATTCAGGACGTCGTCGGCAAGGTGGAATTCCGCGGCCATGCCATCGAGTGCCGCATCAACGCCGAGGATCCCGACACCTTCACGCCTTCCGCCGGCCGCATCACCGCGTTTCGCGTTCCAGGTGGCCCAGGAATCCGCGTCGATACCGGCGCCTACGCCGACGCCGTGATTCCGCCCTACTACGATTCGCTCATCGCCAAGCTGATCTCCTATGGCCACGATCGCGCCGAAGCCATCGTGCGCATGCATCGCGGCCTCGACGGCTTCGTTGTCGAGGGCATCAAAACCACCATTCCGCTTCACAAACGCATCTTGGACGCTCCGGATTTCATCGCCGGAAAATTCGATACGCATTTCCTCGAGCGCCTCACCGCCGTGGAAGCCAAGTAGCGGAGCCGGCGTGTTCCCTTCGCTGTATGCCATCATCGACCCGGCGCTGATCCAGACTTCGCCAACCGATTTCGCCGCGCGGCTGGCGAACGCAGGCGTCGAGATGATCCAGCTTCGCGATAAGCGCGCCCCGGCCCGTCATCTGCTCGAAGAGTCCCGCGCGCTCGTCGGCCGATTTGCTTCCTCCGGCCTTCGTGTCATCGTGAACGACCGTCCGGATATCGCGGCCATTTCCGGCGCCGCCGGTGTTCATGTCGGCCAGGAGGATCTCCCCGTGGAGGCGGCGCGCGCGATCTGCGGAGAGGGCCGCTGGGTGGGCGTTTCGACACACAATCTCTCGCAGTTGCGCGAGGCCGCCGCCACTTCGGCAGACTATATTGCGGTGGGGCCCATCTTCCCGACAGCTACAAAGCAGAATCCCGATCCCGTGGTAGGGCTCGATTTCGTGCGCGACGCCCGCAAATTAACGCGAAAACCGCTTGTGGCCATCGGCGGAATCACTATAGAGTCTGCCCGGGACGTCTTTCTCGCTGGGGCGGACTCCGTGGCCGTGATTCGCGATCTTGCGGTCGCGGCTGATCCCGCGCGGCGCGCGCGTGAATATCTGGCGGTCGCGCGCGAATCTCGTTCGGGGCGCGATTAGCAAATTCTGCCGGCACGGCCGGCGAAGCCGACACAGGAGGCACGAATGGCGAGTTCGCTCTTTGCGACGAAGCCGCTGAATTCGATTCTGACCGAGGCCAATGAGACCGGCGAGCATTCGTTGCGTCGCGCGCTGGGTCCCACGAACCTGATTTCGCTGGGCATCGGCGCCATCATCGGAACCGGCATCTTCGTGCTCACCGGCACCGCCTCTGCAAACCACGCCGGGCCTGCGATTATTCTCTCCTTCACGTTGGCGGCCGTCGCGTGCGTCTTCGCGGGTCTTTGCTACGCCGAATTTGCCTCGATGATTCCCGTCGCGGGCTCTGCTTACACCTACGGCTATGCCACGCTGGGCGAATTCATCGCTTGGATCATCGGATGGGACCTCATCCTCGAATATGCACTCGGCGCGGCCACTGTCGCTAGCGGTTGGAGCGGCTACGTCCTGAGCTTCCTCGGCGACTTCGGCATTCGCTTGTCACCCAGGCTGGCCGGCGCGCCCGGTGCCATCTTTCTCTTTTATCAGGGCCATTGGGAGCGGCTGACGCCGCAGTTTCAAAAAATGCTGGACTCGAACCACATCGATGCGTCGACCCTCGCCCGCCAATATTCCTCGTTCAACCTCTTCGGATTCCTTGGAATCATCATGGTCACCGTGATTCTGGTGATCGGCATCAAGGAATCGGCGAACTTCAATTCGTTCATCGTGATCGTCAAGGTCGCCGTTCTCCTGGTTTTCATCGGTTTGGGCATCAACTACATTATGGGTCACCACGCGGAGGCCATGGCCAACTGGACTCCGTTTCTGCCGCCCAATACCGGCCACTACGGCGACTTCGGCTGGTCGGGAATCGCAACGGCGGCGGGAATCATCTTCTTCGCGTACATCGGATTCGACGCGGTCTCGACGGCCGCACAGGAAGCGAAAAATCCGAGACGTGATATGCCGATCGGTATTCTGGGCTCGCTCGTCATTTGCACCATCCTCTACATTCTCGTTGCCGGAGTGCTCACTGGCCTGGTGAAGTACACGAGCCTCGACGTACCTGACCCGATCGCGATCGGCATCGATATGACGGGCGTTGCCTGGGGCAGCCGCCTCGTCAAGCTCGGGGCAATCTGCGGCTTGAGCAGCACGATGGTCGTCATGCTTCTGGGACAGTCGCGGGTGTTTTTCTCCATGTCGAAGGACGGCCTGTTGCCCGCGTGGGCCAGCAAGGTCCATCCGCGATTCCGTACCCCCTACCTCTCGACGATCCTAGTGGGAGTTTGCGTCGCCACCGTCGCGGCTCTCACGCCGATCAACGTGCTCGGCGAACTGGTTTCCATCGGCACGCTGCTGGCGTTCGTCATCGTCTGCTCCGGCGTTTGGGTTCTCCGCCACCGCGGAACCGACGTGCCCCGCGCCTTCGTCGCGCCGTGGATCCCATTCACGCCGATCATGGGCATCGTGGTCTCGTTGCTGATGATGTTCAGCCTTGGCTGGCAGACGTGGGCGCGGCTCATCATCTGGCTCATCATCGGGCTCATCATCTACTTCACGTACAGCCGTCATCACAGCCGCGTGCAGCGAGACATCCGGCAGTCCTCCGCTTCCGACTAGCGGCCGCGTAACAAACAGCGACGCGGTCCGTGGTACATTGGCATCGGACTCTCCGCGTGCACGACGCGCCGCGGAAGCGGTTCCTCGAGATCGAATCCCGTGAGCCGGAATCCTTTGCGCCGATTCGGAGTTGTCCTGCGGCGGCTTTCGCCGCTCGACAGGATTGCGCTCGCCGTTGTGGTTCTCTATATCGCGCTGCGTATTCTCGCGGCCTTGGATCGCCCGGTTCCTTTTTCCTCCTTTGTCGCTTTCCTCGCTTTCCTTGCAGTTCTCTATTTCGTCGTCCGCACGCTGCCCTGGATTCGCACGCGGTTGCTCTGGCGCCTGCGCAGCCGCCTGATTGTCGCGTACGTTTTCATTGCTGTGGTTCCGGTGGTCCTGCTTCTGGCTATGGCCGCGGTCTCGGCATATCTGCTGTATCTCCAGTTCGGTGCGCATCTTCTTCGAGACCAATTGAACGACCGAATCAGCACCATCGCCACCGACACGGATGCGATCTCTGACGCAATAGAAGTCTCTGCCGCAAACGGCAGCACCCCGACCGAGTCCGTGCTCGCTCACCCCGGCATCGCAGGACTGCTTGCCGCCGCGCGCGCCAAAGGACTGCACCTTCAGGTGTTCCTCAATCGCGGCGAGCATCTCTTGAGGCCCGGTAGCGACCGCTTCGCCGGCCTGGCCGAATTTCAGGGGCAGCTTTGGCTCGCCGCGGCGGAACGCAGGCCGTCGAAGAACGGCTCGGTCTTCGTGATGACGGGCATGCCTGTAACGCCCGCCCTTCTCGACAGCCTCAGCTCCGAGCTTGGCCCAGTGCAGTTGATTCTGTTGCAGCCCGCAGCGCAAAGGCCTGTGTCCGGCCTTTCGATCGAACTGGACAACGGCCGCCTGTACGTTCCAGGCGAGCAGGTTGTCAGCAATCACGGCCTGGGTCCGCCGGCGAACTGGTTTGACCGGCGCGTGAATGGCGCATCGACGCTCGAAGCGGTACGCATGGAGACTGGGGGAGACGCATCGCTTCCCGTTCTGGCCTCCTTTTCGCTGCGTCCGATGACTGTCAATCGTCAGCTGTTCACTTCGGTTGGAGCCGTCGGGCCGGTCCTCTCGGTCGTGCTGGTTCTCGCCGCGATTGTCTTCATGGCGCTCGAAATCGCCGCTCTTGCCACCGGCGTGGTCCTTACGCGAACGATCACGCGGGCCGTGGACGATCTGTACCAGGCCACGCTGCACGTTCGCCGGGGCGACTTCAGCTACCGTGTGCGCGTCCACAAACGGGATCAGCTTGGCTCGCTGGGAGATTCGTTCAACGAGATGACCAGTTCCGTCTCCGACCTGATCGCGGAGCAGCGCAAGCGCCAGCGGCTCGAAAACGAAATCTCTATCGCGCGCGAAGTGCAAGAGCACCTCTTCCCGCGCTCCTTGCCTGAGGCTCCGGGCCTGCAGCTCGCGGCGATTTGTCGCCCCGCTCGCACCGTAAGCGGCGACTACTACGATTTCATTCGTCTCAGCCCCACGCGCATCGCAATCGCCGTGGCGGACATCAGCGGGAAGGGAATTTTTGCCGCGCTCCTGATGGCCAGCCTCCAGGCCGCGCTTCGCAGCATGGCCGCGCTGGACGGACGCGGAGGCACCGCCGCCCTTGTTGAGCGTTTGAACGATCACTTGTTCAAGAATACCGCCGACGACCGCTACGCCACGTTCTTCTACGCAGTCTACGACGCCGAAGCGAGCACGCTGACCTACACGAATGCCGGCCATCTCGCGCCGTTCTTTGTGAGCGACGGAACCGTAAAGCAGCTCGATGAGGGCGGGACCGTCGTGGGGCTTTTCGAGGACGCGCCTTACACGCAAGGCACGCTGAAGGTCGCTCCCGGAAGCGTTCTGGTGGCATTCAGCGATGGCTTGACCGAGCCGGAAAACGTGTACGGCGAGGAATTCGGAATGCAGCGGCTCAAGGACGAGATCCTTCGGCAGCGCAGTGTGCCGCCGGAGCGCCTCGCGCAAAATCTGATCGCCGCTGCCGAGCAGTGGGCGGGAACTCCGGAGCAGGCCGACGACATCACGGTGGTCGTTGCCCGAATGGGATGATCTGCGAGGTCTTCGCGCCAAAACATTGTCTCGCGTTCGAGCGACCGGCCGTGCGGCGCGGATGAACGCCGGCGATTGCGCAGATTTGCGGTGGCGCTTGGGCGTCGCGCTCGAATTCAATATACTGGCAATCTCGAAATGATGATTGCCAGGGCCACATCTGCCTGCCTTTTGCTCCTTCTCGCTGCGGCAGTGGTTCCGCATCAGCAGGATACGAAGACGGCGCCTCAGGAAACTGACGATTCCTGCCGCGCATTCGTCCAGGACTTCTACAACTGGTACTCCGCCAAAGCGATGGATGAGACCGATGTGAGCGCTGCAATGAGCATCGCGCTGAAGGAGCGAGACGCGGCCTTTAGCCCCGAGCTGCTCGACGCGCTGCGGCAGGAGTCGGCTGCTATCAAGAAGGACGGCGGCGAGGATTGGATCGACTTCGACGTTTTTCTCAATTCGCAGGACATCGCGGAGCGGTATGTGATGGGCAACGTCACGCGGCACGATAAGGCGTATCTTGTCGAGGTGTATGGCATCTGGTCGGGAAGAAAGAGCGTGCGGCCCGACGTGGTCCCTGAGCTGGAATTCAAGCATGGGCAGTGGGTCTTCGTGAATTTTCACTACGGAGACCGCAAGGGGCAGGATCTGGTGAACGTGCTGAAGAGCGTTCGAGAGGATCGTCAAGCGCACGCGCACTGAGTTCCAGAGGTGGAGTCCTACAGAATCTCCGGCAACGGGCGCTAGGGCTTCGCGCGTGATTTCATTATACTGTCGGGTTCCGTGGAGGCAGTCGCAGCTGTGTCGCTTCGCAACCGCGCGGTCTTGATTACCGGTGGCAGCCGAGGAATCGGCAAGGGCATCGCATTCGGTCTTGCCGCCGAAGGCGCCCGCGTCGCGATTTCCTACCGCTCGAACAAGACCGCCGCGCAAAACACCCTGCGGCAACTGCAGGCGCAGGGAGTGGATTGCCTGTGCGTGGAGGCAGACGCCACGAATCCCGAGATCGTGGATTCTCTGGTGAGCCACGTGATCGAGCGCTTCGGGCGGCTCGACATCCTGGTGAACAACGTGGGAGAGTTCAATTGGAAGCCGGTGATCGAAACGAGCATCGGGGAGTGGGAAGCGATTCTGAAATCGAACCTGATGAGCGTTTTCTATGCGTCGAAGGCGGTTCTTCCGGCGATGCGCCGGCAGAGGTGGGGCCGCATCATCAATCTGGGCGCAGTGGGCGCGGAGCGCGCCTTCGGCCAGGCGACCATTTCCGCGTACGCCGCTTCGAAAGCGGCGGTCGTATCGTTTTCGCGGTCGCTCGCCGTGGAGGAAGCGAAGCACGGCATCACGGTGAACGTCATCAATCCTTCGAACATCGATGAGAAAGGGCTCACCATCGATGAAGCGCGCCGCATGCGCGACTCGCGTTTCCCCATCGGCCGCCCGCCGTCGACGGAGGACGTGTCCGCTGCCGTCAAATTCTTCGCATCCGAAGGCGCCGACTACATCACAGGGCAAGTGCTCAATGTGAGCGGCGGCTGGATGCTCTAGCGGATTCCGATGCCTCCGAAAACTGGAAATGGAAAAATCTGCTATGTCGAAATGCCCACCACGGACATTGCGCGTTCGGCCGAGTTCTATCACAAGGTGTTCGGCTGGCAGATTCGGAAGCGAGGCGACGGCGCGACGGCCTTCGATGACGGCGTCGGCGAAGTAAGCGGCGCGTGGGTCCTGAAGCGCCCGCCTAGCAAGACTCCCGGGCTGCTGATCTACATCATGGTTGACAGCGTCGCTGCCGCGATCGAGGCCGTGATTGCGAACGGCGGCGAAATCGTGCAGCCCATCGGCGCTGACGCGCCGGAGATTACGGCGCGATTCATGGATCCGGGCGGCAACGTGCTTGGGCTTTATCAGGAACCTCAGCGAGCGGAATCCTAGAAAATCCTGGTTTTCGCAGCTCGCACGTCTCGCATACACTCCCAATATGAAGATCCTCACAGCCGCGGAGATGAGGGAGGTCGACCGCCTCACGACCGAGCGGCACGGCATTCCGAGCCTCACGCTAATGGAGAACGCCGGGCGCAGCGTCGCGGAGTTCATCGCCGGCCGATTTGCGCGTCTCGAGCGACGGCGCATCGTGGTTCTCTGCGGAAAGGGAAACAACGGAGGAGACGGATTCGTTGCCGCGCGGCATCTGCGCGAGATGGGAGCGAATGTCGCGGTGTACCTGTTTGCTGAGCCGGCCGAATTCAAGGGCGACGCGGCGAAGAACCTGGAGCGATGGCGGCAGGCGTCTGGTGAACTGCACTTGGTGCGAGACTCGAAGGAATGGGGCACGTCGAAGGCAGCGCTGGGGACGGCGGATGTGATTCTCGACGCGTTGCTGGGCACGGGCGTGCGCGGCGCAGTGGAAGGCTTGCTTGCGGAAGCAATCGTGGATGTGAACCGGCACGATCCGATGCAGACCGTCGTGGCGGTGGATATTCCCTCGGGATTGAATGCCGACTCAGGTGAATTTTCGGCGAGTTGCGTCAGCGCTGATTTCACGGTCACCTTCACGTCGCCGAAGATTGGAATGTTTCGCGGGAGCGCCGAGTCGATGGTTGGTGAGTTGGTGGTTCGCGAAATTGGCTCGCCGCGCGAACTGGTCTCGGAGATTGGCAAGGGCAATTTGTGGTGGAGCGACGCTCGAGAATTTTCGAAGTTTGCCGCGCGGCGGCGCCCGGAAGGCCACAAGGGCGAATACGGCCACGCGCTGATTGTGGCCGGGTCGGCGGGGAAAACGGGCGCGGCGATTCTGGCGTCGTGGGCGGCGCTGCGCGCGGGAGCCGGCCTTGTCACCGTGGCGACGCCCGAACCTGCCTTGCCTGTGATCGCGAGCCACACGCCCGAGGTGATGACGGAGCCGTTGCCGGCCACGCCCGCGGGAACAATTTCGTTACGCAGTCTCGACGGCGGACTGTTCGACGCAATCGTGAAAGGGAAGCGGGCGCTGGCGATCGGTCCCGGGCTGACGACGAATGACGAGACGCAACAGTTTGTGAGAAAGATTGTGGCGCAGCGCGCCGCGCCGATTGTGCTCGATGCGGATGGATTGAACGCGTTCGACGGGCGCGCCAGTGAATTGCGAAACGCGAATGGCATGCTGGGGTTGACGCCGCATCCGGGCGAGATGGCTCGGCTGGCGGGTCGCGGCACGAAGGATGTGCAGGAGCGGCGGGTCGAGCTGGCCTTGAAGTCCGCGAAGGATTGGAACGCCTGCGTCGTACTGAAGGGGCACCAGACAGTCATCGCGTCGCCGAGCGGCGAGGCGTACATCAATTCGACCGGAAACCCCGGCATGGGCACGGGCGGCACTGGGGATGTTCTCACCGGGATCCTCGCGGGCTTGGTGGCGCAGTATGGACAAGCGCTGAACCATCCCGGGTATGCGCACCTGTTGGCGTTTGGTGCGTATCTCCATGGATTGGCTGGAGATATCGCTTATGAAGAAAGCGGCGAGGCGCCCCTGATGGCGTCCGATCTGATTCGAGCCATTCCGAAGGCCTACCAACGATTCTTCGCTGAGTGCGGCCGTGGGTAAGCGGGAACTGGTGACTCACTCGACAGAGGAAACGATCGAGCGCGGGCGCGAAATCGGGGCGAGCGTGAAGCCGCGGACCCTGATTCTGCTCGAAGGCGAACTTGGCGCGGGGAAGACCACGCTGACCAAGGGGATCGTGAGCGGGCTCGGCGCAGCCCGCGAAGAGGAAGTGACGAGCCCGACATTCACGCTGGTCCACCGCTACGAGGGGCGGACGCGCGTCTATCATGTTGATTTGTATCGGGTTGGCGACTTCCATGATCTCGAAACGCTGGGGCTTGAGGATGTGTTCTCCGAGGATGCGGTGATCATCGTGGAGTGGTCCGACCGGCTGACGCTGCGCACGGACTGGCCAATTTTGAGGATCGGTCTGGAGCACGTGGCCGAGGATATGAGGCGGATCCGGTTGGAAGAGGACGTGGCGGGAGCCGCGAAGCCCGCCAGGTGAAGAGAGAAAAGGCGGATTTGTTGCGATTAGAATTTTGGATGTTGTTGAATTATAAGGGGTTAGGGGAATTTCTAATTCTGGACTGTTGCGATTAGACTTGGGTTCGGCTGGGTAGGTCCCGGGTGCCGTGAGCGACCCCGGGCGGTGCCTCATTTCCTCTTCGTGGTGCGAATCTGCCAGCACATAAAAACGAGCTATGGTACCACGACGTCCGACCTGCGCATAGGGACAAATCAGAGCTGGCTCCGCGGCAGCGCAGCATGTCGAAAAGTCATGGGCGGCTCCGACTAAAGGGTGAAGGCAGCATCATCCCGTGTGAATCCAGAGGCGGACGAGCGCAAAAACGGAGGACGCGAATGAAGTACATCTTGATGATGAACACGATGAAAGCGGGCGGAGAGGGTATGGCGGGTTGGTCACAGCAGGACCTGCACGCGCATATCGGGCACATGCTAAACCTGAACAAGGATCTGACTGCGTCGAAGGAATTAGTGTCCGCAGAAGGGCTCAGCTTTCCGGATCAGGCAAGGCTGGTCAAAGCCGGCGAGGACGGAACGCCCGTCACGGACGGCGTCTTCCCGGAATCGAAGGAATTCCTGGCCGGATACTGGATTGTGGATGTGGCGACGCCGGAGCGAGCCTATGCGATTGCCGCCAAGGCGTCCGCGGCGCCGGGACCCGGCGGGGCGCCGATGAATATGTGGATCGAAGTGCGTCCGATCATGAGCGCTCCACCAAAATCTTGAAAGCGGACGTCGAGAGCGGACCGGCCGCTCCGACTAGTCTGTGAGAGCGCAAGAGGCTCCCAAACGGAGGACAAGGACATGAAATACATTCTGTTGATGAGCGGCTCGAAGGCAGGAGTGGATTCGTATCACGCGTGGACACAGAAGGATATCGAGGCACATATGGGCGTGCTGAGGAGCATCAATCAGGAGCTGACAGAGTCGGGCGAGTTCGTGGCCACCCAAGGGTTAACAGGCCCGAACGAAGCCAAGTTGGTGCGCGGTGTGAAGAATGGCATGCCGATTACGGACGGCGTGTTTCCCGAATCAAAGGAATTCCTGCTCGGATACTGGATCGTGGACGTGGCGACGCCCGAACGGGCCTATGCGATCGCCGGAAAAATCTCGGCGGCGGCGGGACCCGGCGGAGTGCCGACGAACATGCCGATCGAAGTCCGGCAGTTCGCGACGTACGCGTCGAAATCGGCGTGAAGAGGTCGGCGAGACGGGAGGGCGGGCGAAATGAAGGAGAATATCAAGACCGTGAACGAATACATCGTCGCTCAGCCGGCCGCGGCGGCGCAGGCGCTGCGGCAGGTGCGGAAGATCATTCGCAGAGCGATGCCGGGAGCCGAGGAAGTGATCTCGTACAAGATTCCGGCCTACCGGCTGCATGGCGAGCGAGTGATCTTCTTCGCCGGGTGGAAGCAGCACTATTCCCTGTACCCGGTTGGCGAGCGGCTGGCGGCGAAGTTCAAAAATGCGCTTGCGCGGTATGAGGTGAGCAAGGGGACGATCCGGTTCCCGCTCTCCGAGCCCGTGCCTGAAAAGCTGATCGAACGCATCGCGAAGTATCGCGCGACGGAAATCAGGAAGCGCGAAAAGGATGCGAGAGGGACAAGGAAATGAAATACATCCTGATGATGAACGGCACAAAGGCCGACTTTGCCGAGTTTGCACGGTGGTCGAAAGAGGATCTGGCGGCGAACGTGGCGTTCATGCGGGCCTTCAGCAAGGAGTTGAGAGAGCAGGGAGTGTTCGTCGCGACGGAGGGCCTCGGGTGGCCGAACGAAGCGAAGGTGGTGCGCGCGGGGAAAAACGGCGACCCCGTGACGGATGGAGTGTTCCCGGAGTCGAAGGAGTTTCTTGCGGGCTACTGGATCATCGACGTGGAAAGCCCAGAGCAGGCATATAGGATCGCGGCGCGTGCGTCGGCCGCGCCGGGCCCGGGAGGAAAGCCGGGGAATATGCCCATCGAGGTGCGACGGGTGATGGGGAGTTTCGATGACTTGGGGATTTGAGCAGAATTGAGTTCGGGGCAAGGCGCGGCGCGCTAGCCGAGGGCCATGATGTGGAAGCCGGCGTCTACGAAGATGATGTTGCCCGTGACGCCGCGGCCCAGATCGCTGCCGAGGAAGACGGCGGTGTCGGCGACTTCGGCGATGTCGGTATTGCGGCGAAGGGGTGAGTGCTGAGGAACGAAGTCGAGAATCTTCGAGAAGTCCTTGATGCCGCGGGCCGAGATGGTCTTGATGGGCCCGGCGGAAATGGCGTTGACACGAATCTTGCTGGGGCCTAACTCGCTAGCCAGGTATTTCACTTCGGCTTCGAGAGCGGCCTTGGCGATGCCCATGACGTTGTAGTTCGTGACGACACGCGTGGAGCCGAGATACGTGAGGGTCATGATGGAGCCGCCTTCAGTCATGAGAGGGGCGAGGGCTTTGGAGACGGCGACGAGGGAATAGGCGCTGACTTCGAGGGCGAGCTTGAAGCCGTCGCGCGACGTGTTGACGAAGGGCTGGCCCAGGTCGTCGCGATTCGCGAACGCGAGGCTGTGGACCATCACGTCGAGCTTGTAGCCTTTCGATTTCAGCGATTCGGCGAGGCTGTCGATGTCCGATTGCTGCTGGACGTCGCAGGGGAACAGCGCCGCGGCGCCGAGCTGGTTGCCGAGTTCTTCGACGGTCGGCTTGGCGCGCTCGTTTTGGTAGGAGAGCAGGAGCGTGGCGCCTTCGCGAACGAAGGCCTGGGCGATGGCATAGGCGATGCTCCACTGGTTCCAGACGCCGAGGACGATGGCCGTTTTGCCTTCCATGAGCTTGGACATGGCGAACATTCTAACCGGAAAAGGAGGTCGAGAGGCAAGGTGTGGTGAGGGATGTAAACGGGGAACGTTTTCGAAGGTCTTCAGTTGAGCTCCTGCCCAATAGTCAATGAGCAATCGCGCACAATACCTCGGCACGGGTCTCATGCTCCACGGTCTCCACAGTAATCGGACGGGCACTTATCCTGTGGTTGGATGGCCAGTCTTTGGCCCACTCGGGCTCATGCCTATAGAACCGCAGCACATTGTCCCGCTGATCTAGTAGCTCTTGTTCCGATCGGACCACGACCCGGACGCTCGGGTCGCAATCGTCGAGTTTCGTGTTGTAGTCCATAACGTTCTTCTCTGCTCGATCCCGTCGCAGCACCTCAATCTCCTCGTATGTGACTGAAAGGCATCCTGCCTCGTTCGTTCGGCCAACCTTGAGAGCGAACCGAAAGGAGCCCTTCACAAAAAACTCGAACTCGATCATGACGTTGCTGACCGGAAGGCCCCCACCATTTTCCTGCACCAATTGCACTTCTATGGACTGCCCTGGATTCATTGGTCTCTCCCGCTGGGCGATTTCAGCCTCGGTGGTTCAATCTCTTCGGGTTCGCGGGAATCGGAGTATCGCTGATCATCCGAGACGCTCCTCCGTCAGTTTTCGTGCAGGGACTCCAAGCCAGCTGCGCGGCTCGTGTACATTGCCGGCCCCTTCCAGCTCATATTCGTGCTACCTCCGCGCTAACAAGACGACCCCAGGGTTAGCGAAGGAGGCGCAGGATTTCGCGGACGAGGTCGACGATGATGGGCCAGAGGACGACGATAACGCCGGCGACGCCGATGAGGCGCTTGACGACGGCGGCCTCGGACGGGGCTTCCGGATCAGGGATGCTGTGCCTCGAACAGAAGTCGCCGCGGACGGCGGGGCGGCTGCACCTTTCGCCGGATCGGCCGATATAAAGACAGGGATGCCACGAGGCGGGCCGCCGCGAGACGGGCTCCGAGAGAGGCGGGGCAACGGGGACGGGGGCTTGGGGGACCTCGCGCCAGGGGGCGCGAACGTCGATTTGAGGCTCGGAGTTAACCCTTTCGCGCCGGTCCATTGCGCCTCGCTTTTGCGGTCAGCTACAGTGAAAGTTCGTCGCCAGCAGCAGGTCTGGGGAATGCAGGAAGCCCGCACCGCACCTTCGCCCGCCCATCCCGCGAGGATGAAGCTGGAGCCGTACTCCGCCGAGATCCGGCTCGAAAAGCTGACGCTCGGCGTGGATAACATCCATTACGACGTCTACCTCAGCCCGAAATTCCTGGAGTTCAGCCGCAAATACCTGATGGAGCTGGTCCGGCAGACAATCAACCTGCCGCTGGGCTGGAGCAAGGAGCGGAAACAGCCGAGCGGCTCGCCGGAGCACGCCGCCTTCCGAAGAATTCTAACCGAAATTCTGCAGGAATCGCTGACGCGCGCGAAATATCAGCAGTCGATCGAGACGGACATCCTGCACCAACTCGCTCTGCTGAAGTATATCAACCAGGAGGTGAGCGCGCAGTTTGCGAGCATCCTGGTGGAGTGCAAGGACTCGATTCGCGGGCGCGGCGAGCTCTTCGAGCACAGCGAGCAGGCCCACGTGATGCGGTCGAAGATTGCGGAGACGCAGGCCGAGCGGAAAAAGATTATCCGGCAGGTGGGCGACACGATATGCCGGATCTGGCGCGAGGTGGAGGAAGCGTCGATCGCGAAATCGCGGCGGGCGCTTTTCGGCGAAGAGTTCCGCGAGACGTACGACCTGCTGCAGAACCGCTTCCTGTTTGTGGATGGCGGCAACGACGACCACATGTTCCTCGAGCACTATGTGCTGCTCGGGAACTTCATGAACGATCCAGACCGGTTCGATGTCTTCGACGCGCTGCTGCTGGATTTCGTGCGGGAGTTCGTCCTGGCAGATGACAACGCGGAGGATCTGAGCAAGGCGCGGAAGGCCCACGAGCGGCTGCTGGAACAGGCGAAGTCGCTGCGGTCCGAACTGGCGCGGCTCGAACAGGAAATGGAAGAGACAGGAAGCAAAGGCGGGGAAGGCGACAGCTTCCCGTGGCTCTTCAAGCGCAAGAGCGGCGGCAATGCGGAAAGCGCGGAAATGGCGGACCTGCGGCGGAAGATGACGTCGCTCGAGAAGAACTTGGAAGAACTGGGCCCGCAGATCGAAACCGCGAAGCAGCGGATGGACTTTCTGGCGTCCGAATATCAGAGCCGGCTGGGCGACTACCTGAACCAGCCGCAAAACGTACGGCATCTGTTTGACGCGGAGGCTCCCGCAGGCGAGGGCGAAGCGCCGCCGGAAACGCGCGCGCAGTTGCTGGAGGAATGGGTCCACCGGCTGGAAGAGCGGGATTTGCTGTTCCACGTGCTGGCGGGCTATGAGCTGCGGAGGATTCACGGGGATTACTGCCCGCCGATCCACTTGCAGCAGTTGAAGAAGGCGATGGTCAACCGCGACGAAGCGCGGCGTGTGGAAACCATCCTGGAGCAGTTTCCGGCGCGCAAGATTTCGACGAAAAAACTGGACGACGCGTCGCGGACGATCCGGCGGCGCTCGCACGAGGAGACTTTGGCGTTCTGCCTGCAGTTCGCGGAAGACTTCATGAGGTTGCGGCGCGACCGGCGAAATTATCAGCACGTGGCCGCGTGGATGGAGCGCATCAACCTGGTGCGATCGGAGCGGCAGCGCGAGCTATCGCGCGTGAACAGCAGCCTGTACGAGTTCCTGCATCCCGAAGAGGGGCGGCCGGCGGAAGACCCGGTGGTGAACCACACGGTGATTAAGGCGGACGTGCGCGGGTCGACGGGAATCACGAAGGATTTGCTCTCGCGGGGGATGAATCCGGCGTCGCACTTCAGCATGAACCTGCATGAGCCGGTGAAGCGGATGCTGGAGCGGTACGGCGCGGCGACGGTGTTTATCGAGGGCGACGCGATCATTTTGGCGATTTACGAGAACGAGTCGACGCGAGCGGCGCGGCGGGCGGTGGCGCGGGCTTGCGTGCTGGCGCGTGAGATTCTGGCGGTGTCCTCTTCGTACAACGCGCGCGCGAAGGCCGCGGATTTGCCTCCGCTGGAGCTGGGTGTAGGCGTGGCTTTTCAGGATTCGGCGCCGTCGCTCTGGATGGACGGCGATTCGAAGATCATGATTTCGCGGGCGCTGAATCTGTCGGATAGGCTGTCAAGCTGCGCGAAGATCGCAAAGCGGCTATTCCAGACGAATTCGTCGCCTTTCAATGTGTTCGTGCTGCAGACGCTGATGGAAGACGCCGTGGCGGACGAGGGCGAAGAGCTGCTGATCCGCTATAACCTGAACGGCATCGAGCTCAACGAAGAAGGATTCCAGAAGCTGAGCGCGGAGATTTCGATGGCTCCGATGGGCGGGAATTTTCCGCTGCCCTGGGGCAAGGAGCGTGTGCAGCTCTTCTTCGGCGAAGTGCCGCTGGGCGAGACGCTGGAGCCCATCGTTATTCGCAAGGGCTTCGTGCGGCAACTGCTCCAAGGCGGGAAAATCGGCTCGCAGGGGAACCGGCCCTACTACGAAGTGTGCACGGATCCGAAGCTGTTGGAATTGGCGCGTAAGAAGGTCGGGAAGGCGCCAGCGAACTGAGCCGGTTGCGACGGCATGGCGTAGAGTCTTTCGCAGGACAATCCCTGAAAATTCGAACCTAGCAGATGCCCTGCTATAATCGCGCGCGGAGGCGAAAGGGGTCCGGTGATCCTCGTGGCCTTCAAAGCCATTGATCCGGCTCTTCGCGAGCCGGGTGGTGGGTTCGACTCCCACACGCTTCCGCCAGATTCGGATGCACATGCGGCGCAAAGCCCTGATGACTGGGACCGATTGGCGCTCGGCGCTCGAGCGCTTGAAGGGCGCCGTCGCGCGAGTGCCCGCGGAATGGAGGCGCGTGCTTTTCGGGCTCGCGTGCTCCGCGTCGATTTTGGCCCTGCTCGCATTTCCAGGCGGCGAGGGCAAGTCCGCAGAAAAGGCTTTGCCGGCCGCCGCTTTTGACGCTCCCGCGCTGTCATTCGCTGACTTCAAGATGCAACAAAGCGTGGGCGCTGCGTACAACGATGCGCTGAAGAACCTGCTCGAGATCAATACTATCCGCTACAGCGCGAAATACGATCGGACCGGCTGGCTCTCGGATCCGCCCGGCACGTTCATTCGCGCGGGCGGCGGCTACGATCAGCCGTGGACGCGCGACGCGTCTGTGAACAGTTGGAATGCGGCGAGCCTGCTCGAGCCCGACGCTGCGCGGAATACGCTGTGGGCTGTTGTGGAGCGGCAGGCCGACGGCAAACCGATCGTGCAGCAGGACAATCAATGGTGGGATCAGTCGATTTGGGCCATCGCGGCGTGGAACCATTTCCTTGTGACGGGTGATCGCGGCTTCCTCGCGAAAGCCTACGACACCGCGCGCAACACGCTGACCGTGCTGCGAAGAAATCATTACAAGGAGAACTTTGGGCTCTTCGAAGGGCCGTCATTTTTCAATGACGGGATCGCGGGCTATCCCGCGCCGCCCGCGGACGAAGCGGAAGACCACGGCACGTTCGTCCTCGACTATCACGGGACGGACAAGCTGATGGCACTCAGCACGAACTGCATTTATTACGAGGCGTATCGCAGCATCGCGCAGATGGGGACGGCGCTCAGGAGGCCAGCCGCGGAGACGGCGCAGTTCAACAGGATGGCCGATGCGCTGAAATCCGCGATTAATCGGCGATTCTGGAATCCGCGCACGGGGCTCTACGGCTACCTGATTGTGGATGGCGCGCTCGACGCATTCCAGGAAGGCTCCGGCCTCTCCTTCGCGATTCTTTTCGATATTGCGGACGCCGCGAAGGCGCAGTCGATCCTGAACAACACGCACGTGCAGCCGTACGGCATCGTCGACGTCTATCCGAATTTTCCTCGCTTTAGCGACGCTCAGCCGGGACGGCATAACGGGATGGTCTGGCCGATGGTGGAGGGATTCTGGGCGGAAGCGGCGGCGAGGCGCGGCGATGAAAAAGCGTTTGCACGGGAGGTGACGAATCTGGCCGGGCTTGACCGCAGCGGCGACGGCCATTTCTTCGAGCTGTACAACGCGGAGACGGGCGCGCCGGACGGCGGATGGCAAGCGGGCGGACACATGAAGTCGCAGCCAGACCAGACCTGGTCGGCGACGGCTTACCTGCGCATGATTTACGGCGGCCTCTTCGGCATGCGCTATTCGACGAAGGGCATCGAGTTTCATCCGCTGCTGCCCGCGGGCTGGGGCGACGTGACGCTTTCGGACTTGCACTATCGCAAGGCGATCCTCACGATTCGCCTGCGCGGCGCCGGAAGCGTGATTCGCTCTCTGACGCTCGATGGCGTGCCGCAGCGCCGGGCGTTCGTCGCGGCGGGTCTCACGGGTAAACACACACTGTATATGTTGATGGCTCAGGAAGGGCTGTCGGTCAGCGCGAAGTGAATGGCAAGTGCGGGCTCTCTCTCACGCGCCCCGGGGGAGCCTCGCAGCCTTCAAAGCCATTGATGCGGTTCTTCGCGAGCCGCATGAGGGATGCGACTGCCACACGCTTCCGCCGAACACACTAGAAACTCTGCGGGACAGATGCAAGCGGCCTAGAGCCTGCAACCATCCCGCAGTTTCTTGGGGGCTTCGCTAATCAGCAGGAACGCGCTCTCCGCTCACTTCGCCGGAAATGCGAGCCGACACGGCGTTTCGGTGTAAGGGACGTACCTGTTTTTCCCGAGAGCGCTAATCGACGGTGATGCGAGTACCCGCCGTTGTCCCCTTGACCTCGGCCACCATAGCGCCGCTCGTGTCGAAGAGTTTGAAATCGAAGGTGCCTTCGTACGTTTTGCCGTTGCGTGCGACTCTATCAATTTCGTCTATGGTGAAAGTGTTCGAGGGGGTGCCGTCCGGGCCAAACATCAAACCTATATGGTGCAGCTTGACGCTGCCGTGGCCTAAATCCTTCCAGACGCCATAGCAAATATTGTTGCCGGACGGTGGCACAAACGCATTCTCAAATTCAGTTCCATCCCCGTGCCAAGTCTTGAACGATTCGAGGAACTTGGAACCATCGTCGGCGGTGTAAATGAGATGCCACAGACCGACGATGGTAGCAGGCTCATCGGATTGGTTGCTCTCTTGATGGCCCAGGAAGGGCATCGAGGGAGCGGCTCCCGGTTTGTAAGGATCGGCGCAACCAGCCTTGGCGCTGGTAGCGGCAAACAACAGCCCGAAGACCAGCAATGCGGCTAAAGCGGAGGACCGGCCGCTCGAAAGGATCCGGAAAATGTTGGCTCGATTCATATTTCTCTCCTACCTTTCTGTTAATGTTCGCGGACGGGGTTCTCCGAACTCAAGAACGAACCTGGCGATCGCGAGACTCGCGCACTCTCCGCGAGGAAGCGAAAACGATCAATGCACCGGGTTTCAATTGCGGATCAATTGTCTTTCAAGAGCTAACTTGCTGATTAGCTGATGGTTAGCGCGCCTCTCGCGGAGAGGTTCAGATTGATGTCATATGCCGAATTTGTTAGTCTCAACCATCCGTAAAGGCAGGGACACGGGATGGAGTTCGCTGCCAAGACCCTCCGTATCGCATTCGACCGTTTTGAGGTGGACCTGCGTTCGGGTGAACTTCTAAAAGACGGGCGAAGGGTACGTCTTCAGGCACAGCCGTTCGGATTGCTGGCTCTGTTGCTCGAGCATCCCAGCGAAGTGGTGACGCGAGAAGAAATTTGCCACAGGCTCTGGCAGGCCGACACGTTTGTGGATTTCGACCACAGCGTGGGCACAGCGATCAACAAGATCCGCGAGGCTCTGGGCGAATCGGCCGAGAAGCCGCGCTTCGTGGAGACCCTGCCGCGCCGGGGGTATCGCTTCATTGGGAAGGTCGAAATGCGAGGCGAGGTTCCTCCCATGGAAGGAAAGCCGGCGCCCGCGGTAACGACGATCGTCACCCGCGTCTCTGGCCAAGACGCGATCGAGGACCCGCCGGAAGTTCAAGAGAGCCGATCTCGTCCCGCGCGGTTTGTCCTCATGATGGGAGTGCTGGTAGGAATCCTCCTGACGGCGGTGGTTGCCGTCCGCCTTTCACGGGTGCCGCGGGCAGCGAATATCCAATCCCTTGCCGTTCTGCCGCTGGAAAACCTCTCAGGAACTCCAGCCAAGGAATATCTTGCCGACGGCATGACGGACGAACTGATCACCGAGCTCGCAAGAACGAAAGGGCTGCGCGTGATTTCGAGAACGTCGGTAATGCAGTACAAAGGCGTGCATCGCCCCGTTAAGGACGTCGCGCGTGAACTCGGTGTGGACGGAGTTCTCGAAGGGTCGGTGGCGGTTGAAGGCAGCCGCGTACGAGTGACTGTGCAATTGGTCCAGGCCGGATCCGATGCGCATGTCTGGGCGCAAAGCTACGTTCGCGACTTGGGTGACGTGTTTCTGCTGCAGCAGGAAATTGCGGAAAGCGTTGCCAAGGAGGTGAACAGAGCCGCGCTGCCTTCGACGAATCCCCGGCCAAGGATTTCGCCCGAAGCACATGACGCGTATCTGCTGGGCCGATACAACTGGTACGGCAACAGCTTTGAAACGGCGCGAGAATCATTCGAGAAGGCCATTCAGCTGCAACCTGACTACGCTGCGGCCTACAGCGGCCTCGCCGACTATTACATCGGAGGGGCGGAGATGGGGTTGCTTGTCCCCAAAGATGCCCTGCCAAAGGGCGAAGCGGCGGCGCAAAAGGCGCTGCGATTGGATGACTCCGCCGCGGAAGTGCACCTTTCCATGGGGGCCGCACATCTTTTCTGCCGGTGGAATTTGGGAGCGGCAGAAAAGGAAATAGAAAGGGCCATGGAGCTGGATCCAAACCTCGCGGGCGCCCAGCACCTTTACACCTCCGTGTTGCTGGCCCTGAACCGAAGAGACGAAGCTGTGCAATCCGAACGAAAGTACGAAGAGATGGATTCTCTCACTCGGCCGTGGGCCGTGGGATCCGTGCTCATCGACGTCGGTCAATACAAAGACGCAGAGGCCGAACTCGACCGTCGCATTCCGGCGTTTCCAAGGGACACCATGCTCCACTCCCAACTGGCCCGTTCTTATGTCCTGCAGGGAAGAGAGCGCGAGTCAACCGAGCAATTTGCGGAAGCGCTTCATCTGGAAGGGCACGATGACTTGGCGTTGCAGGTCAGGGCCGCTTTTGCAACGGGCGGAGCCAGGAGAGTATGGGAGTGGAGGATCGCTCAACTGAAGCAGAAAGCTCGAACGAAATATGTATCACCAATGGACATCGGGCTTCTGTATGGGCGACTGGGCCGCGATGACGAAGCATTTCGATGGTTGGACAAAGCATACGATGATCATGTGCCCGCCCTTGTCTTCATCCAGCGGGCGGAGATACTGAACCGGTGGCGCGGGAACGCGCGCTATCAAGCCCTAGTGAGACGGATCGGGCTGCCGCCGGCATTCTGATTTACCTGGATCTCCGGGCTCCCCATAAATGAGAGACCGAGGGAACAAGCGGGAACCTTGGACGGCAACGCAACGCGTCGGCCTGGCTTCCATCGGAGTCGCGATCATCGCCTCGGGCGCGGCGGCGCTCTTGCAGGGAATGTTGCACTACGAAAACTACTGGCACGCAGCCGTTTTCGCGCCTTTTGCAATCGTGATAGGCGCCCTCGCCGTGTTTGTGGCAATAAGAGCTAAGTAAGGTGCGAGAGCGGGTCTTCGTGGGCTGGGCTGGCAGTGGGCCATTTCTGTCCTTTGGGACAGTTCCTATCGGCGGGCGGACGATGTAGGCTAGCGGGACCCCAGCAGCGCCATGCTCAAACCAAGCCGAAAGTCTATCCTAGCGATGCTGATGACGGCCGCACTGGTGTGCGCGGCGAGCTGCACGGGCGGGTCGTACGGCGGAGGCGGCAACAACGGCGGCGGCGGAGGCGGAGGAGGAACATCGATTCCGGCGGCGCCTTCGGGACTGACTGCGACGGCGGGAAACGCGCAGGTGAGCCTCTCGTGGAGCGCGAGCAGCGGCGCGACCGGCTACTACGTGAAGCGCGGAACGGCGAGCGGCGGTCCCTACACGCAAGTCGCGGCCACGGGGAACACCAGCGCAACCGACACGGGCCTCACGAACGGGACGACGTACTACTACGTGGTGACCGCGTACAACGGCGCGGGCGAAAGCGGAAATTCGAATCAGGCAAGCGCGACGCCGAGCGCACCGGCGCAGGCTCCCACGGCGCCAACCGGCCTCGCGGCGACGGCCGGAAACGCGCAGGTAAGCCTGACGTGGAATGCGAGCACGGGCGCGACGAGCTATCACGTGAAGCGCGCGACGACGAGCGGCGGCCCGTACACGCAGGTGGCGGCGCCGACGGGCACCAGCGATACGGACTCGGGATTGACGAACGGCACGACCTATTACTACGTCGTGTCGGCGGTGAACAGCGCGGGCGAGAGCGGAAACTCGAGCCAGGCGAGTGCGACTCCTTCGGGCGGCTCTTCGGCGGCAATCCAGGTGACCGTGGATGCGCTGAGCGACCGGCACGCGATCAGCCCGTACGTGTACGGCGTGAATTTCCCGTCCGATTCGGGATACATCACGGACAGCGGCACGACGCTGGTGCGTTGGGGTGGGAACGCGAGCACGCGATATAACTGGAAGAATTTCGACACGAACGCGGCGAACGACTACTACTACATCAACCGTCCGATGGGGAACGCGCCGCTCTACAGCGACTCGACCCAATTCGTCACGAACGTCGCGGCGGCAGGCGGAAGCCCTTTGATGACCATTGGCATGCTGCCGTGGGCCGCGAAAGACTCGACGAGTTACAGCTTCTCCGTGACGAAGTATGGGGCGCAGTGCGCAACCGATCCGTATAACGCGGACGCAGGAAACGGCGTCAAGAGCGACTGCTCGACCAATGTGACGGGCAACGATCCGCACGACGCGGGAATCGCTCTGCTCGACGGGCCTCCGGCGGGAGGCGATCCCGCGGGAAGCGTCTACCGCAATCAATGGGTTGCCGCGTTGGCGACGGCTTTCGGCAATAGCACGCCACATTTCTACGACATGGACAACGAGATCGACATTTGGGGCGGCACGCATCGCGACGTCCATCCGAATCCGAGCGGGTACAACGAGATGCGCGACACGTACCTCGATGTGGCACGCGGCGTGAAGACGTGGGACCCGCAGGCGGTTCGATTCGGTCCTGTGAGCTGCTGCTGGTGGTTCTATTGGAACGGCGCGAACGGAAACGACAAGAACGCCCACGGCGGCGTGGATTTTCTGCCGTGGTGGCTGAACGAAGTCTACTGGTCGGATCTGATCGCAGGGACACGATCGGTGGACGTGCTCGACATTCACGCGTACCCGGACTCGCCGGACAATCTTTCGAGCATGACCACGGTTCAGAAGCAGGCCGCGGCCCTGCGAATCTTCCGCGATTACTGGGACCCGACATATGTGAGCGAATCTGGCTCGATCAACCAGCCGTGGGCAACGCAGATTCAGCCGCTGAAGACGATTCCGTTCCGCATCCCGCGTATTCGCGCGATGCTGAACATGATTTATCCGGGCACGCCGCTGAGCATCACGGAATGGAACGCTGCGTTCGCGGGCGAGAGCGATTTCTCGACGGCGCTGGCGGATGCGGACGCGTTGGGAATTTTCGGGCGCCAGCGCGTTACGTACGCGGCGCGCTGGACCGCGGCGGACTCAACGGCCCCTGCGTATCAGGCGCTGAAGCTTTACCGTAATTACGATGGGCAGCACAGCACGTTCGGAAGCATGTCGATTTCGGCGACGCACAATGCCGACCCGGATTTGTTCAGCGTCTACGCCGCGCTGTCGCCGGCGGGCACCACGATGACGCTGCTCGTGATCAACAAGGACCCGTCAAACGCGGCGCAGGTGGGCTTCACGCTCAGCAACTTCACGCCGAGCACGTTCACGGCGTACACACTGTCGCAATCGCATGCGACGTCGATCGTGGCAGGCTCGAGCCAAACGTGGACCGCGACACAGACGTTCGCGGCGTACTCTGCGACACTGTTGGTGATCACCGGAGCGCTGCCGCACGCCCCCGCAGCGGAATGGGATTTAAATCCAGACGCGATTCAGGCGGCGCAGAGTGCGACGGTGACCCTCGCGCCGAAGATCATCTCCGGCTCGGGCACTGTGACGCTGCAATCGGCGCAGTTCGATGCAGGCTATAGTGCGGGCGGCACGATTTCCATCGGCACCGCGCAGGTGACGACGAGCGCGACCGGTGCAGTCACGATTTCGACGGGCACCACCCCGGGCTTCTATCACTTCACGGCAACAGGGAAGGACGGCGCCGGCGTAACCCAGAAGCAGGGTGGCTGGCTGATCGTCGGAAATCCAGCTGCGACGTTGACGAAGACCGGCGACAATCAGAGCGGCGCGACCGGGACGACGTTGACGCTGAGCGTGACGCTGAATCCAGCCTCATCGGGCGGAACGAATTCGGGAGCGAGCATTTTGTTTACGACGGACGGTGGCAACTTCGCCGGCGCGCCGCGAACGATTGGGACAACGAATGGCTCAGGCGTCGCGTCCGTGACGTTGACGCTTCCCGCATCGAGCGGAACGGTTCACGTGACGTCGGAAGGGCCGTACGGCCTCGGACATCCCGTCGTGACCTTCACGGAGACGGCCCAATAGCCTGACGCAGAGGACGATTGCGAACGGCGGACTCTAGTCCCTGCTAAGTCGCGACCGTTTTCACGTAGTGGACAACATCGGTCACCATTCGCGCGATGCTGACGACCGCAATGACCACGCCTACACCCGCCAGGAATTTTCTCACCTGTAGTTCCCCCTGATTTAGATTCCGGGACCTCAGAAAACCATATCGCCGCGAATCGAGCCATCGAGTGAAGCCCTGAGATGGTCTCAGCTAATCACGGGAGCCTCGTGCGCCGCGCATCCGGCGTGCGAGCAGCCTGCATGCGAATGAACGGCTTCCGGGTTAGAATGGCGTTCGATTTCTGCCGTTCTTGAGGAGTTATGGTCGGACTGCTCTCCATTATTGCGCTGGGGTTTTTTCTCGGCATGCGGCACGCCACCGATCCCGATCACGTGATCGCCGTGTCGACGATCGTTTCGCGGCATCGCTCGATCAGGCAGGCAGCCGTGATCGGCGCGCTGTGGGGCGTGGGCCACACGCTCACCATCCTGATGGTCGGCAGCGGAATCATTCTCTTTGGCTGGGTGATTCCGACGCGCATCGGCCTCTCGATGGAGTTTTCGGTGGGCCTGATGCTGATTCTGCTCGGCGTGCTGAACCTCACGGGCATTCTGCAGTGGATCACCAACATGTACACGCCGACACACAATCACGGCCATGACCTCGGCCACGATCACGCTGCGCTTGCGCATTCGCACGCCCACGCCCACGGCGATTACGTTCACACGCATCCGCACTCGCACGATCCCGAATCGCATCCACACGCAGAGACGCAGACGCCGCTCGGCTGGTTCGACCGGCATTTCGGGCGGCTGGGCCTCTACAACGCGGTGCGGCCGCTGGTGGTGGGGCTGGTCCACGGGCTGGCGGGGTCGGCGGCGGTGGCGCTGCTGGTGCTCACGACGATCCGCAATCCGCGATGGGCGGTAGCGTACCTGCTGCTGTTCGGCGTGGGAACGATCGCCGGGATGATGCTGATTACTGGGGCGATGGGCGCACCGCTGGTCTACGGCAGCAGGCGGTTCGCGCAGCTGAATCACTGGATGCGAGTCGCATCCGGTGTGATCAGCCTGGCCTTCGGGCTGTTCATCGTGTATCAGATTGGGTTCGTGAGCGGGCTCTTCACGCACCATCCGCATTGGACTCCGGAGTAGCATCCCTTGCATTGCGCCCTTATGGGCGATCCAAAACGACAAAAAAGCCCCGGCTTTTGTATAGATTAGAAAAATGGAAGTTATTGACTGGACGAGGCTTACGGCGATTTCTAATCTTCGGTGTACAGATTAGAAATCTGCTGGTATCGGCTTTGCCCGGCGCTGGCCTGTTGTGAATTTCGTTGAGCATAAAAACGGGCCAAGGTAGCACGATTCGGAGAGCGTGTAAATTCGTAGAAATACGGATTGACAAGGCGAAAGGTAAACGAAAAGCGACGCAACGCTCTCTTGTGCTTGGACTTGCACCGTTTTTTTTCGGCCAGCCGCAAGCGGCCGCTGCGTGGCGGGCCGTCGTCAGGCGATGCGAAAAGCTGAGTGGTCACGCCCTAGTCACGTTCAGGGTGATGCTCATCGTGCGGGAGGTGGACCCGGATGAGCCGGTTATCGTGACCGGATAAGAGCCCGGAATGGTGCCGCCTCCGCCGCCACCTCCGCCTCCCCCACCGCCTCCGTATCCGCCGCCTCCGCACGCTGAATAGCCTACTGACAAGAAGGCAATGAAGAGAAGGACGGCAGCGGCGGAGAGCGCACGGTTGGGGTGTGACCGAAGCAGCGCCAGTAGCAGGAATCCGGCCAAAAGCGGGGCAAGGAGCCAGGCAAACGGCAACCGCGGAATTCGCGACGAAGGCAAGGCAGGGACGGCGCTGCTCCTTGGCGTGGTTGTGATCGTCACAGTGAACGTATAGTTGGAGGAATTGACGGACGCGGGGATGTTGCAGGTGGTCAGAGCCGGAGCGCCGGAACAGGCGAGGTTTACCGTGCCGTTGAATCCGCTGAAGGCAGAAACCTCGAGGTTGTAGGTTGCGGTTCCTCCCTGCGTAACGGATTGAGCTACCGTGAGGCTACCATCGGCGGCCTCAAGAGCGAAGTCGGAGGCGCTGTCGTCGACTTTAACGAGGAAGGCGTCATCTCCTCCCTGCGTTTGAGATTGGTAAGCGCCAGTCAAGGTCGTGAAGTTCGCGGAACTAGTGAAGCCGGTGACGTAGGCATTGGGACTAGCGGAGGAGTCGACAGCAATGCCGAAGCCGCGGTCCGCGCTGTTGCCGCCCAAGTACGAGGAATAGGCGAGCTTTCCCGTAGGGTCGAACTTTGCGATGAAGGCATCGCCCTTGCCGCCGCCGGATGACATCTGGAATCCGCGGAAGATCGGAAAGTCGGACGAATCGGCGCGGCCGGTGACGTAGGCGGCGCCGGAACTATCGGCCGCGACGGCGAAAGCAATGTCGACCCCGCCATTGCCGGGGTTGCCGCCCAAGTAGGTTGAATAAGTGGGGGCGCCTGAGGAGTTGAACTTGGTGAGAAACGTCTGGAAACCGGCCTTAGGGCCGCTCTGAAAGGCGTTCGAGGTGGGGAAGTTGGGGGAGAGGGTGGTGCCCGCAACGTAGACGTTGCAGGCTCCGGAGCACCCGGGTTCGATGGCGATTCCATAGCCGTCGTCTTCGTTTCCGCCGCCAAGGTAAGTGGAATAGATGAGGGATGCGGCGCCGGACTTGGTGGTGTCAAGTTCGGTCATCAGGGAATCGAAGCCGCTGCCGCCGGAGACCATAGGAGCGATGGCGGGCTGGAAAGCGTTGGCAGTGACGGGGAAATCGCTGGTGAAGGTGCTGCCTGTGACCCAGGCGTGGCCAGCGGAGTCGGCAGTGATGGCATAGCCATCGGTTTCGCCATTCGTACCCCCGAGGAATGTGGAATAAAGGAGGGACGACGGTCCACTTAAGGTCGTGTCGAGCTTGGATATGAAGGCCGCGACGTAGACGCCGCCTCCGGGGAGCGTTTGCTGATAAGCTGTCGCCGTGGTCGGAAACGAGCCGTCCGTCGTGCCGGTGATGTAGGCGTGGCCGGAAGAATCGGCCGATGCGCCCAAGGCGAAATCATCGCCCGTGCTACCGAGGTAGGTGGAGTAGAGGAGCGTCGAGCCGGCGGAATCGAGCTTGGTCAGAAATGCGTCGAAGGTGCCGGCGCCCGAAAGAGACGAGTTGAAGGCGTTCTTCGCGGGGAAGTTGGTGGAGTTCGTGTCGCCGGCGATATAGACGTTGCCTGAGGTCTTGTCGACCGCGACGCCGAAGGCCTGATCCTGGCCGTTGCCGCCGATGTAGGTCGAATAGATGAGGGCAGCAGCGCCGGACTTCGTGGTGTCGAACTTGGCGACGAAGGCATCTTCGGCGCCGCCCGCAAAAGCGGTCTGAAGGCCGAGATTGGTTGTGGGGAGATCGGGGGAAGCGGTCTCCCCGGCAACGTACGCGTTGCCGCTCGAATCGAGCGCGATGGCGTTGCCGATGTCGTCGTCCGAGCCGCCGAAATAGGTGGAATAGGCGAGCACAGGGTCGATGACGAGCGGGAGTCGCGCATCGTAATCCGCGACGGCGAAGCGAACGTGCGAATCGTCCTGGAGAGTGTATCGCACGGGAATTTCCCGGCGGCCCTGCGTGGTCTGCTGATAGGCGACGGGTCGTTCGAGGCGAAGCACGCCCGCGGCCGAATGGAGATCGAGATTGCCGCCGGCGTCGACGGAGATTTTGCGAGCACCTTCGAATCCGAGCGCGATCGCTCCGGGATTCGCGCCGGGCGCGACGATGAAGTCATGTTCGAGTCGACGACGGCCGCCATAGAAGACAAGGTCGACGCCCGGGTAGATGCCGCGATACTGGACTCGGGCATAGTTAGGAATGCTGGTTCGCCAGGCGGCGGGATCATTGCCGATGAAATAGTTGCTGCGAGAGGAAAGCGGGTCGAGTCCGGTTGCGCGGGCCAGCGGATTCGAGTCGACCATACGAATTCGGAGCACATCCTCGCCAGAGTCGGGCGCCGGCTGAACCGCGCCACGAAGCAAGGGGCTCCGGCGAGTGCCCGCCGGGAGAGGGATTGCGGATTCGGAAGCGTGAGAGCGAAGCGCGAGGACGACTTCGTTGGAGGCGAGGAAGAGAGCGAAGCCGTTGGCGCGCGCGACGAATTGGACGCGGGGGTCTGCCTGGCCCTGGTTGGGCTCGAAGGCGAGCGGAAGCGGCCCGAGCGAGAGCGAGCTGGCCCGAGGACCCGCGCGAAGAGGTCGGGGTTTCGCCGGGTGGATCGACAGCGCGACCGAGAGCAGAACGAGGCACACTAGTGCCAGAGCGGAGAAGAATCGATGCAGGCCCATAGGTCACCTCCAAAGAAGAACCGTGAGGGTCTTTCTGGCCGAGGGGAATTGGGCGCATTGTACACCCGTTTGCGTCGCGGGAGCGAAGGCAGGGCTTGAGTTGGGGGTCGCGAGTCACTCGAGTTCGGAACGGGATGATTGAGTTCGGAGAACGGCTCGCAGGCGTGGCGTGCGTGGACCGGCCGAGCGTCTATGCGGTGGCCCGCAACGCGGGGGGAGAGATCGCGTTGACGCGGACGCGGAAGGGATATTTTCTGCCGGGTAGGGGAGTGGACAAAGGGGAGGATCTGCCGAAGGCGCTGCGACGCGAGATTCTGGAGGAGACAGGGTATGCAGCGCAGATCGGGAAGGAGATCGGACGTGCGTCCGAGTACGTGGCGGACGACGACGAGCGGACGCAGTATCGAAAGGTTGGGCACTTCTTCGAAGCGATCCTGACGGAGAAAATAGCGGAGCCGAGGGAAAAAGATCATCAATTGCAGTGGTGCGCGGCGGAAGAAGCGGCGGGGAAGCTGGCGCTGGAGTTTCAAGCGTGGGCCGTGAGGGAAGCGCTGGCACAAAACCCAACGACGATATGAGGATAGCAGTCCCTGCTGGCAGACGATACTCTCTCGCGTCCAAGGGTTTACCAAAGGAAACCGTTCATGTGCGGTTCGCGTCTCTTATACCGGATGTTAATGGTGCCTGGGGCGCGAAGCGCCAGGAGGCAAATGACATGCAACTCAAGCGATGGATGATGTGCGCCGTCTTGCTGGCAGTGCCTATGCTAGCGGCGGCACAAACGCAGAAGCCGCTGACGAACGACGATATCGTGAATATGACCAAGCAAGGATTCGAGGTCTCTCTCATCATAAAAGACATTCAGACCAGCTCGACGGATTTCGACGTGTCGCCGCAGGCACTCACGAATCTTAAGGCAGCGGGGGTGAGCCAATCGGTGATGGAAGCAATGATGTCTGCGCACGCGAACCAGCCCAGCGCGGCAGGAGAAGCGGCCCACGGAACCATCGCCGACACGGGAAGCGGGGCGGGAGAGCTGGCGAAAGCAGGGTGCTCCCCGAGCGCGTGTCTTCTGAAAGAGGGAACTGAGCTGACCTTGGATTTTGTGAACGCAGTGAGCTCGAAGACCGCATCGGACGGTGACCCAGTGGAGTTCACGCTGGCCGACGATTTGAAGGTAGGCGACACGGTGGTGGTGCCGAAGGACTCGCACGCAAAGGCGGTAGTGACGAACGTCAAGAGAGCCGGAATGATGGGGAAGCCGGGCGAACTGAACGTCCAACTCGAATACCTAATCGACGGGGATAACCGGATCAGGCTCCGCGGCACGAAGGGTCGCGAAGGTGACAGCAAGACGGGAGCTGCGGTGGCGCTGACCGTCATATTCGGGCCTATCGGATTGATCAAGCATGGAAAGAATGTCGTAATACCCGCAGGAACGCCCCTCACTGCGTACGTTGACCAGAACATTTGGCTGCCGCCTTTAGCTAAGTAGCCGCCGCCGGCGACACCAATATCTCAGGCGCAATGCCGAGCCGGGAGGCGTCACCCAGCTCGGGGCTGAAGCCCTGTCCTTTTGAGCCAGCCACGGCGGAGGTGAATCCCCACCCTTCCGAACCCCCTGTCTGAGATAGGTCCACTCCTTTTTTCACGCCTTGAAAGCAGGCTGACTGAGTCGAAGTGCGCAGTTCTGCGGCTCGCGAACCTATCGTTCGAGTCTATACTCCTCCTGTCGTCGTATGCCGCAGGAAGCTCTGGCGACTGCGCGAGGTGATATGTGACGGAACATGGGCGGAAGGATTCGGAGCGCCTGGTGCATCTCCGCTCCGATGCGAATGATGACCGGGAGACAGAATCGCCGTTCTACGAGCTGCGCGAAGGAGTGGTGTGGTTTTCGGAGGAGATGCGGCGGGAGCAGCGGCGGCTGAAGACTTCGCTGTGGCGCTACGTGCGGCATTCCCGATTTTTCGTGGGGTTGACGGCGCCGCTGATTTACGCGTGCATCATTCCGTTTTTGCTACTCGATCTCTTCGTGACGGTGTACCAAGCGTTTTCATTTCCAATCTACGGCATTCCGAAAGTATCGCGCGACGACTACATCAGTTTCGACCGAGGCAAATTGTGCTACCTGAACGCGCTTGAGAAACTCAATTGTCAGTATTGCGCGTACGCGAATGGGCTGATGGCGTACGTCGTGGAAGTGGCGGGCCGCACCGAACAGCACTGGTGCCCGATCAAGCATGCGCACCGGGTTCGGTCGCCGCATTCGCGGTATTCGCATTTTCTGCCGTACGGCGATGCGACGGCTTATAGCGAGCGAATCGAGAAAGTGCGGACAGACTTCAAGGATCTAAAGAAATAGGAACTGCCGGTGCGTGGGCTCATCCGCGTAACGTGCGTGGGCCAGCCAAGCGGCGACTCGAGCTACCAGATGGTTTGAACCTGGCGCGAGGAGCGGATGCGGGGGTCTTTCGTGACGAGGGGGATGCCCTCGGCGAGAGCTGTGGCACCGATGAGCCGGTCGCAAGGGTCGCTGGGGTAGCCGGCAGTGAACTGGTTGGCAAGCAGTGCGATTTTGGGCGTGATGGGCTGGATCGAGGTGCGCGAAGAGATGCGCTCGACGAACGCTTCCGGCGTTCCGGCAGTTTCCAGGCGGTCGTGGCTTGCGAGCCAGGCAAGCTCCCACAGAGTGATGGCGGAAATGGCGAGCCCCGATTCTCGAGCCGCGTGGCGGATGGCGTCGGTGGCCCGCTTCGAGAGCTTCGAGGGCTGGTTGGCGAGCCAGATCAGGGCGTGCGTGTCGAGGAGAATCACTCCTTGGAGACCTCCCAATCGGAAAGAGGGACGAGGGGCGATTCGATGTCTCCGACAATCTTGAATTCTCCGGCCATGAAGCCGAAGAGGTCGTCCTTCGAGGCGGAAACGGGAACAACCTTGGCGACGGGGCGACCGCGCTTGGTGATGACGACGGGTTCGCCAGTGGCCTGAACGTCGTCCATGACGGATAGGCAGCGAGCCTTGAATTGTCCGGCAGGCATGTGCTTCACTTTCGATCTCCAAGACCATGGTCATTGTGACATGACCATATAATGGATGTCAAGGCCGGGTGAAGCGGGGTATTATCGGGCGGCACGGAATTCGAACTGGGGATGATGAGATGAAGAAGCTGCGAAGCCAGGAATGGTATGGAAGGCAGGACCGGGACGGGTTCGTCTACCGGAGCTGGATGAAGAGCGAAGGCTATCCGCACGACCTGTTCGACGGGCGGCCGATCATCGGGATCTGCAACACGTGGTCGGAACTGACGCCGTGTAATTCGCACTTCCGCGACCTGGCGGAATGGGTGAAGCGAGGCGTGTGGGAGGCGGGAGGATTTCCGCTGGAATTTCCGGTGATGTCGCTGGGCGAAACGCAACTGCGGCCGACGGCGATGCTTTTCCGCAACTTGGCGAGCATGGACGTGGAGGAATCGATTCGCGGCAATCCGATGGACGGCGTCGTACTGCTGATGGGCTGCGACAAGACGACGCCCTCGCTGCTGATGGGAGCGGCGTCGTGCGATCTGCCGACGATCGGGCTTTCGGGCGGGCCGATGCTTTCGGGAAAATTTCATGGGCAGGAGCTGGGATCGGGAACGGGCGTGTGGCAGATGGACGCGAAGGTGCGCGCCGGCGAAATGCAACTGACGGAGTTTTTCGAGGCCGAAAGCTGCATGCATCGGTCGAAAGGCCACTGCATGACGATGGGCACGGCGTCGACGATGGCCAGCATGGTGGAGTCGCTGGGGATGAGCCTGCCGGGCAACGCAGCGATTCCGGCGGTGGATGCGCGGCGAAACACGCTGGCGCAACTGACCGGGAGGCGAATCGTCGAGATGGTGCATGAGGATTTGCGCATGTCGAGGATTGTGACGCGCGAGGCGTTCGAAAATTCAATTCGGACAAATGCGGCGATTGGCGGATCGACGAACGCCGTAATCCATTCGGTGGCGCTGGCGGGGCGGGTGGGAGTGAAGGTGGATTTATCGGATTGGGAGCGGCTGGGCTCGAGCCTGCCCTGCCTGGTGAATATTCAGCCCTCGGGGAAATATCTGATGGAGGACTTTTTCTACGCGGGCGGCGTGCCGGTGGTTCTGCGCGAACTGGGCGAGGCGGGAGCTCTGAATAAGGATGCGTTGACGGTGAACGGTAAGACGATGTGGGAGAACGTTCGCGAGGCACCGTGCTGGAACCGCGACGTGATCCGGACGTTCGCGCAGCCGTTCAAGCCGAACGGAGGAATGGCGGTGCTGCAGGGGAACCTGGCGCCCGACGGCGCGGTGATCAAGCTTTCCGCCGTGAGCCCTCATTTGCTGCAGCATCGCGGCCGCGCGGTGGTGTTCGAGAATATCGAGGACTTTCATGCGCGAATCAATGACGAGTCGTTGGACGTCGATGAGAATTGCGTGCTGGTGCTGAAGAATTGCGGGCCGAAAGGGTATCCGGGCATGGCGGAAGTGGGGAACATGCCGCTGCCGCCGAAGATTTTGCGCAAGGGCGTGACGGATATGGTGCGGATTTCAGATGCGCGGATGAGCGGCACGGCGTATGGGACGGTGGTGCTGCATGTTTGTCCGGAGGCGGCGGCGGGCGGGCCGCTGGCGCTGGTGGAGTCGGGCGACATGGTGACGCTCGATGTGGCGAAGCGGCTGCTATGCCTCGAGGTGGAGGAAAGCGTGCTGGCGGCCCGGCGGGCGAAGTGGGCGGCACCACCGCTGCCGGCGCGAGGCTGGGAGCGGTTGTACGTGAAGCACGTGATGCAGGCGAATCAGGGAGCGGATTTGGATTTTCTGGTGGGGAAGAGCGGAGCGAAAGTGGGGAGAGATTCGCACTGAAGGCGAACCTTTTGGAACTGCAGATGAATCCGCCTATGGCGCGACAGGTCCGCCGGCGGCGCGACAGGCCTGTCGGCGGGGCGGCGGGCACAGATAAGCATTGATAAGGGAAAGCAATTTCACATTGTGGAATCCGAAACGGCCTACCAGATGGTTTGAATTCCCACGGATTGAAGGCGGCGATCGCGGGTTACGAGAGGCAAAGCAAAATGGAGCGCAGTCGCAGCGATGATGCGGTCGGGCATGTCAGGGACGACGCTGCGCGGTACGCGCTTCACGGTCGCGGCTACTTGAGCATCGAGCGCAACAACGCGGAATGTAGGATTGTCGCTCTCCAGTTCGGCAGTGAGTTTATCGAATGCCTGGGCGGCAATGCGTCCGCGTTCAACGAGGTAAACGATCTCGACCAACGAAACCGCGGAAATGTAGGTGGGCGTGCCGCTCGCCGCGGCTGCGTCGATTAGCGAGAATACTGGCTGAGACAGTTTCGTCGAGTCGAGCAGGTACCAGATGGCGGCATGCGTGTCGAGGACCGCCGGCATCAGGAAACTTCTCGCGGGAAGCTACCCCACATTTCATGACGGGCTTCCGCGATGTCTTCTTCTGTGATGTTGACGTTCAAATCGGCCCAGAGGCCCCGCAGGCTGCGAAGCGGTTTCTTGGTGTCGTTCCCTTCCAGCAAGGAGTTCAGGAAGTCCAGGACTTCCTTTTGTTTCTCAGCAGGCAATTCGCGCAGCCTTT
The DNA here is from genome assembly GCA_035501415.1 of Candidatus Limnocylindrales bacterium. Lineage (GTDB taxonomy): Bacteria > Acidobacteriota > Terriglobia > Acidiferrales > UBA7541 > Palsa-295. The sequence goes on from DATJWH010000029.1 coordinate 146,204, forward strand.
CGAGGACTAGGTCTTCGATGGTCATAGATGCCTCGGGGCAATTCTCGCTTGATTATACGCCTACTCCAGTGTTTGGGAGATCAAGGAGCCGCAGCCGGTGCTGGCAGGCCAGAGCGCGGGCTAGATTTTCACGGCGACGGGGGCACGTTCGGAATCGGAGGCGGAGAACATGGTGGCCGGGGCGAATCCGAATAGGCCGGCGAACATGTTGCGGGGGAATGTGGACTGCGCGGTGTTGTACTTCATGACTTCGTCGTTGTAGAACTGGCGCGCGTAAGCGATGCGATTCTCGGTGGACGTGAGCTGCTCCTGCAGCATCTGGACGCTTTCCACGGCGCGCAACTGCGGATAATTCTCAGCCACAGCAAAAAGCTTGCCGAGCGCGCCGCTCAGAGCGCCTTCGGCGTCAGAGCGCTGCTGGATATTGCCGGCGGGCGCAGCCATGGCCTGCGTGCGAGCCTGCGTAACCGCTTCGAGCGTGCTGCGTTCATGCTGCATGTAGCCGCGAACGGATTCGACGAGATTCGGAATCAGGTCGTGGCGACGCTTGAGCTGGACATCGATCTCCGCCCAGCCATTCTGGACGCGCGTGCGCATGGCGATCAGGCCGTTGTAAGCGGCAACGGCCCAAACCACGAAAATCGCGACCACCACAATTGCAATCAGCTCGGGCGAGATGTGCACAGCGGCCTCCTGAGCCGCGATTCGCTAATGGTGCGGAATCAGCGTGAGAATTTTGTGAAGCACGGCAACCCAGATCACGAGAAACGTGAGGCTGGTGAGAGTGAAAATCGCAATGATAAGCAGCAGTCCCGCGGCGATGAGAATAAAAAAGGGAGCGAAGATCAGGCCGATCACAGCGCCGACCATCCAGGTCTTGCGATCGGTGGCCGCGATTTCGGCGTGGGCGCCCATACGGTCGAGGCGCTTCAGGCGGCGCTTGAGCGAGGGATGCGGGCTGAGCGAGCTGATGGACGACAGGCCGGAAGATTCTTCGGAGCCGCTGCGCTGAGGCGCGGGCGATTGGGTCTGCTCGTGAGCCTTGAACTGACGTGTGATGGCCGCGAGACGAGCCATCGCGGCGCGGTCGCCATTGCGAGCGGCGACGAGGTCGGCGGGATCGGGAATCATCGAGGCAACGGCGGGATCGATAGCGGCCGCGGCCTGGCTAAGCGCCCGAATGCGGGCAGCGGCCTGCGGGTCACCCATGAACGCGGAGCGATGAAGCGCCATCACTTGAGGAAGGATCGCGCGGAAATCAGCGGGTTGCGCGGCGGCGGCGGACGCGGGCGCACCGGGGGCTTGCGCGGATGCGGCCCATGCTTGCGCAAGGATCTGCTGTTCGCGCGGACTGGGCATGGCAGATTCGGCGCTTGAGGCTTTGCCGGGAGCGACGATGAAAAGGTGCGAAGCCCAGTCGCCGCCGGGAATCGCACCGGGATCGTCGCTCATTTTCTGCAGGGCGGAGGCGAGGCCGTCGGGATTGCGAGTGAGCTGAATGGCGGAAGCGTCGGCGAGATACTGACGCGTGCGCCAAAGCAGGGCCACCGACGGGCCGAGGATGGAGAAGGAAAAAAACCAGAGCGACATTTTGACGGTGACGTTTGTCATGAAAATGGGGAAGAGAATGAAGGTGAGGAGCGAGCGAAAGGCGGATTTTCTTCCGGGGCTAAGCAGGCGGTCGAGGTCGTCCGTACCCATCAAGACGCTGCGAGAGAGGATATCGGCTACGGCATCGGCTTCCTGCGCGCCGGCGTCGTTCGACGAGCCGACCAGACCGTAGCGGAGCAGGCGCCAGAGGGTGCGGCGCGACTCGGAGCCGAACGGGGAATTGATCATGGCGACGAGCAGGCCGCACGATTCGAAGATGGCGGCAACGCGGAAGGCGATGCGGAGATCGCCATTGCCGATGGAAGCGATCAGGTGAGCGAGCGCGCCTTCGAGCTCGTCGCGCGAGAGATCATCGATCAGGCGGCGCGAAATGACGATCCGCGCGTCAGCGGGCGATGTGCCGAGGGCGGCGGCGTTGGCTCCGCCCGCGTCGATGAGCATCACGCGGGGAGCGGGAATCCCGGCGGCGATAGCCATTTCCTGAACGACGTCGGAGAGGCGAAGCTCCTTCAGGTCGGAGGGATTCGGCTCGCGAGCTTTGAGCGCGAGAAGCGCGCCTCCAACGCCCGCGTTGCGAAGAAGGCCGTTCATGCCGAGCCACAGAGAAATCGAAAGCAGCGCGCCGGGGAGCAGCATCACCGCCGCACCGATGGCCAGCGACTGCGGGTCGGCGGGCTGATGATTGAGGACGCGGTTGAAGGCCACCATGCCGAAGCGCGCGACTTCGTCGGCGCGCGTCCAGAAAGCAGGCGGCAGGGGCCGGAAGAAGCTGACGATGTCGGCGCAGATCAGGATGACGGCGTAGATGAGCGGCGTAACAACGAGCGCAAGCGGAATGCCCATGATCGCCGCGGAAAGAGCGCACAGAGCGGAGAGGCGCCACGTGGCGCGGCGGTTGCGGCGCTGCGCGTCAAAGAAGCTTTCGCGGTTGGCGGGAATGAAGCGCTGCGCGACGGGAGCCGGGTTAGCGATTTCGCTCATCGGGATAGGGCTTGGAAGCTCATTTCTGGCAATCACCGGTGCGTTTGCCGGCGATGGTGAGCTTCAACGAAACGCTGTGTCCGGATTTTGGCTTCACGTCGCGCACGACTGAGAATTCGGTCTGCGCCACCGTACCTTCAACGTGGGCGATGCGATTCGAGCAGTCGGCATCATAAGAAATTTTGCCGCCATCGTTGCGGAAGTTTCTCACGATGCAGGAGTCGTCGGCCTTGAAACCGTCGGACATGCGGTCGTTGAAGATTTTTTCGGGGTTGTCGAGGTCGTCGGCCGGGATGCAGCGCGGGCCGCGTTTGGGGGGGCTGGGCACCTGTCCCTGAATTTCGTAGGTGACGGAAAAATCATATTGGCCGGGCTTCAGGTCGATGGTTGCAGCGGGGGTCAGGCCGGCAAACGCGCCGAGCAAAACTACCGCGAAAACCCAGGTCTTCGCGTTCTTCATTGAGGTTCTCCTCGAGCTTCCGCTTGCGCTTGCAGCGCAGCCCCGCGCGAATCAAATCGCCTGGTGGTGCCCCCAGACAATCGTCCAGACGAGAAGCGCCGTGGTGCCGCGCATATCGAAATTGAGCAACGGGCTGCGATTGATCGTGTAATCGCCTTCGAACGAGAGCGTGCTGAACTTGAATTCGCCGGGCATGGTCCAGGAGAGGCGTCCGCCGTATTGGCCCGTGTTGAAGTTGTTCGTGTAGATTCCCGTGCCGAGCTGCGTGAGCGTCTGGTTGTACGAAGCAAGCGGCTGGACCTGGAATCCGGCTCGCTTCCAGATGAAGGTGGGCTGCAAATAGCCGCTGAGCGAGCGCGTGGTGCCGATCGTGGACTTGTCCGCGGCAACCCAGTTGACGCTGACGTTGGCGTTGAGCTGGAAAAAAGTAGCGTAGTTCCACGTGCCGCCGACGAGAACCGACGACGTGATCGAATTATTGCCGGTGATGAGATTGTTGCGAAACCAGTCGCGCGAGCCGCCGAGGCTGAGCATCACTTTGCCGACCTGGCGCGTGAGCGAAAGATTGCCGCCGAAATCCTGCTGGTCGGCTTCGAGCGCGAGCTGCTCGTCGGGGGGCAGCGCCTTCACGTCTGTCGGGATGGTGCCGGTATCGGTCAGCGTCTGATGCGACGTGAAGCTGAGCATCGTCTTGGGATTGAGATTCTTCGACCATCCCTCCGTGAGGGAGTTCATCTCCTGCTCGGGGAAATCCGCGTCGTGATAATTGCTTTGCAGATATTGCTCGCTGAAACTGAAATTGCCGATGGCTGTGGGCAGGATGAGAGTGGCGTTGGGCCCGCGTCGATCGGGATTGCTTCCATAGCTGAGACTCGGATTCGCGGGAGAGCCGAAATTCGGGCCGACGTCGATGTAGCCGACGTTGAGGCTGGCCTTGCCGATCTGGCCGGTGACGCCGGTGCGCCAGGCGCGTCCGAAAAGATGTCCACTGCCGGCGACGATGTCGGGATTGTCGTAGCTCCACGCGTACTCGGAGGACCAGAGCCACCGCTGCGAGAGGTGCACGAGGAGAATCGCGCCGTAGACGTCGCCGCCGCTGACGGGCGCGATCGGGTTTTCAAGAGTGATGGGGTTGCCCTGCGAATCGAGCTCGACGGTGGTGGGCGCGCCAATGTCCTTGGCGGAGAGCCACATCAGGCGAAACTCGACGTACTTCTTCGGCAAAGGCAGATCCCAGCTCGCGCCCATCATCTGCTGATGAAACGCGAGGCCGAAGCCGCCTCCGGGAGCCTGGTCATTGGTGTTGGCGTAGAAGCCGAAGGTGCCGGCGGGGGTCTTCATCATGGTCTCGACGCCTTGCATCGGAGTGCCCGTGGTGACGAATTGCGAATTGAGATAGAGGGCGGGAGCGATGATGCCGAAGCGGAGGTTGAGTCCCCACTGCGAGCCTTGCACGCCGGTTTGCAGCACGTAGTTGTTGACATCGCCGAGGCTCGTCCTTTCGAATTCGGGATTGAAAGTCGTGTTGAGCAAGCCGCTGCCGTTCATCTGCACGTTCCATTTACCCTGCTGATAGGACATTTGCTGCGCGAAGGCGAGCGCGTTGGTGTCGGGATTGGAGCCGGAGTCCCATTCCGTGTTGGAGCTGATCTGCGTCTGCATCTGCACCCGCGGATTCGCAGTTTCGGTGCGCTTCGCGGCCTGAGCCGCGCCAGCGCCGGCGCCGGTTCCGGAGGCCTCCGCGTCCGTGCCGGATGCGCCGCTTCCGGTGGCTGCGGAAGCGGCGCCCGCCTTCACGGTAAATTTCCAGGTAGTAGAGTCGCTGCCGAGAGTGACGTTGATGGTGTGGTCGCCATCGGCCAGAGCGAGAGCGGGCGTGTAGGTGACTTTGGTGTCCGCAACTTCAGCGAGCGACGTGACGTCGGTGCTATCGACTTGTATCGAGAGGTCGAAGGCATTCGGCGCTGTGGAAAATTGGAGCACGATCGGCGCCTTCGGACTTGTGACGGTGGCGTCGGGCGCGGGCGTGCGGCCGGAGAGCGTGGAGATGTCCGCGGGCGGCGCCTCGGCAGACGACGAGGCGAAGGCAGCATCGGAATGCAGCGACGCGAGAACGAGTCCCGGACCGTTGAAGCGGGCAGCCACTGCGGGTTCAGTGGCGGGCGGAATTTCGCGGCTGCTTGGACCAGAGGCGCCCGGCGGCAACGGCGTGAATGATTGCGTTGGGCCGGTGAGAATCGTCTGGCCATCCGGAGTAAGCGCGTCGACGCGCCAGTAATAGGTGGTGGCGGGATCGAGTTTGCCCTTGAGCGCGCGAAGGTCGATCTTCGGCAGCGCGGAGAGATAGCGGCGGACGATCTGCACGCCGGCGGAATCGCTCGAAATGGTGATTAGGTAGAAGTAGTGGCCGCGCAGGCCGTTCCATTCGAGCTGCTGCGAACCGTGCGGCGTGACACTGGGGCGCGCGCCCGATGCGACGAGCGCGTTCGCAGGGAAGCGGAAGAGTGAGCGCATCGGAACCGGCTTGCGCGCCTCGCCGGATATTTCGACGGCGCGAACGGTCCAGAAGACTTGGCCGTCGGGGATCCGGTCCCAGATATCCGAGGAGGGCGTCCACTGGTTGTCGGCGGAGTCGTACCAGGTGTCGATGGTCGAGAAATATGGCTGTGAAGAAAAGCCGATTTGATACTTCGCTGCGCCGGGAACGGGAGCCCAGCGAAATTGCGGCGGCGTTGCAACGTCGGCATGGGCCCCGGAAGGCGGCGCGAGCAGCACTTGTGACTTGAAGTCCCCCGGATTGACGACGACGGTGACGGGCCGCGTGGCCACGTGGTTCGGCGAAAGGATCCGGAGCTCAACGGTGTGCGTGCCGAGGAACGAAGTCGGGAACGAATGCAGCGAGCGGATGGTGACGCTCTCGCCCCCGCTGAACGTGCCGGTGAACTGCTCGACGACGTTGCCGTCCCACAGCCACGCACCGATGACGGTGCCACTGCCGGTCCCCGCAAGCTGCGCTTCGCCGTACAGTTCGTCGCCCTGCATGACGAGTGTGCCGTTGCGCGGCGCAGTGAGGGCGATCGTGCTCACCGAGAGGGGAGCGCCGAGCGAATTCGAAAGAGTGATGCGAAGCGGCTGGGAAGTGCCGGGTGCGCCAAGCGGAGTCACGCCGGTCGAAGTGCCGTCAGAATTGACGACGTCGACGGCGCGCAACGCAGGGGTGGCGATGCCGCTGACGCTGATGGTAGCGACGATCAGGTTGCCGCTGATCACGGAGACCTGGTCGACGAAAATGTCGGCTGCGGGCTGATTAGCGGTTGAGAGGGAAACGCTGGCAATGGGAGGCGAAATCACCACAGTGGCGCCGGGACGGAAATTCGCGCCCATCAGCGTCATGCGCATTTGGGATGCGCCCTGCGCCGTGAAGCCGGGAGCAACGGTGGTGAGAGTGGGCGGCAGCACGGCTGCGACCGTGAGCAGCGCGGCATTGGACGTGAAGCCTCCGCCGGGAACGCCGACGACAGGAGTGAAGACGGTGATCGTGAGGTTGCCGGGCGCGGCGATGTCGGCGGCCATGATGGCCGTCTGCAGCTGCGTGGCGCCAAGGAACGTGGTGGCTCGGTTTGCGCCGTTGACGCGCACGACGGAAGTGTTGATGAAATTCATCCCGTTGACGGTGAGCGTGAATCCGGCGCCGCCGACCGTTGCGTTTGGAGGGTTCAGCGACGTGATAACCGGCGCGGCCTGCCCGAAGGCCGCAGGAGCCAAGAGAACGAGCAGCGCGAAGAGCGGAACGCAACGCAGGAAGCGCAATTTGCGCATAAGTTTCCCTCTAGGAATTTGCGGAATCACTGATTCGCCCACGGACTAACGCCGCGGGGACCCGTGACAGTTATGTCGATGGCATAGGCGGACACGCTGCCGATGTCCGTCGCTGTGCCGTTTGTGCTGGCCGTGGCGCAGCTTTGCTCCTGCCAGGTAATCGCGACCGAGATGGTGTCGCTCGTGTTTTTTGCGACGTTCCAGCTACCGTTCGTGGTGAACTTGCCGCCGCCAGGCGGAATCGATGCGCATCCCTGCGCAGTCAAGTCCGCGCGGAAGAATTGAACGGAACTAACGTAGAAATACGGCGCGAGCAAGTTGTACAGGTCAATGGTGTCTGTCCCGCCGACGAAGGTTGCGCCGTTATCGTCGCGAATCACGCCAATCGCGTGTCCGGGCAGAACCACAGTGCCGTTTGACGGAGAGAAAGCTTGCGCCTGGACGATGCGGCCCGATGAGTCGGTGACCTGCCCGGCCTTGAACGCCGACAACGGAATGGACGAAAGCGGTTCCTGGACCATTACTGGAATGAATATGAATGCTGGAAGCTGGTATTGCTTTCCATCCGCGGTTTTCACGACGAGCGTCGCGCGGTACGAAGCGTTGTAGCCGCTCGTATTGGGGTCGACGGTGACTTGAATCTTGTCGTCGCTCCACGTGCTCGCGGAGACTTCCAGACCGAGCTGCCCGGTGTTCATGTGAATATTCGTCCGGCCGTTTGCGCCAATTTGAATCGGGCCGCCGGGTGAATAAGGAACTCCGGTTAGATACACTTCGCCGGGTTTCGAGCCGAATCCACATCCCTGGATCACGTGGGTGGTCATGTTGTACTCGTTCGACTGTTGAACGGGAGAGAACGCAACGCTCGCCTTGTAACCGTCGACCGAGGCGATGCCGGGCACGCACAGCTTTGCCGGCGGGGGCGCCACGCCCAGTCTGGACGTCGCGTTCGGCTGGGGATGGCCGCCGCCCTGCGGTTCATGTTTTGTCGGGCCGGATGACGGTGGAGTAGCCATCGTTGCGGTGGGTTGCGCAGTTGCCATCCTGTTTGTGTTGGTGGTGGCGGACATGGTGTGCTCGGTGCCGATTTGCGGCGTCGTATTTGCCGCCGTCGAGTGCGGCGGGAGTGGTTGTGGGTTCAAGTCATCGGCGCCATTGCCGTGGCCGCTGGCCGCGCCTTGCGACGTGGAAGTTTCGCCGGCTTTGCGCGCGGCAAGAACCGGATGCAGCAGTCCAATCAGCGCTGAGTTCCCGCCGTTCGGAGCCGGGGCGTCGATCTTCGGGCTGGCTTTGATGTTGTGCGATAGCAACTGCATCAGTTCCGGCTTCATTCCTGACTGACCCGAGGATTGTGGAGGCGCCATCCGAGACGCGGGAGCAACCGCGCGCGCCATCGACGCGCCGGCTGCAGGTGCCGACCCGGATGGCGGCGGCGGTGGCGGCGCATTGCCGTTCTGCTTGACAGGTATGGATCCGCCGGCGAGGCTCTGCTGCAACGAAGCACTGCCATAGGAGTTCTTCGGCGCGGTAACCGTCTCGGAATCCTGCGCCACGGACCAGAGCCACGTGACGTGCGCCATGTAGTAGTACTCCACTCCCGGCTTCACCGTAGTGTCGTCCGGCAGGTTAACGATGAAGGGGGCGGTTTGCGTATTGACCCATCCTGGCGGGTATCCAGATTGTGGAGTCTCAGTCCAACTGAAGACGGTGGTGTTCTGCCCAACAGGAGTGCTGACTCCGTTGGAGCCCGTCGTTACGGTGGAGCAACCCTGCAATCCGTTGCCGAGCGTTCCGCCTTGACGGCAGGGATCGTCGCTTCCCTGGCGCGTTACAACGACAGATGTGATTCCGTACTGATCCAGGGAGACCTTTAGCTTCACGGTGTTGGAGTTCGCACGCGTGGCTGTGAGGACGGGCGCCGCGCCCCCCGTGACCGTGCCGAAGGCCTGGCCATCGTGGTCGACACCGGACAGTGAAGAACAGTTGTTGCCGGACTCCGTCGGAGGAGCGCCTTCGCAAATCTGGTAGACATATCCGGTGTGCGGTTGAAAAGGTCCGCTGTCGGAATAACGGTTGGGCAATGTCCCATTGCTTGCCTTGTCGAGCTCGGCGAGCTGCTGGTTGCCGTTCGGTCCAAACCGGTAGATCAAAACCTTAGAGGAAGGCCCGGGACACCATTGGTCTGGGCTCGTGCTCGGATTCGTCCACGTGAGATTGATGTTCGAGCCGACGAGTGCGGAGATCTTGGCGGGCGGGGCCCAAGGAGTGGGGCAAGTGACATTGATCGAAACACTCGCCGAGACCTGCCCGACCGCGTTTGTGGCAGTCACGGTGTACGTGCCGGGACCGACTGAGGTCGAGCCTGACGGGATGGCCACGTCGTGGTGCCCCGGGTCCAACTTGAGTTCGGTGGCATCCGTCGAAGTCCAACTCAGTTCCGTCTGCTGGCCTTGTAAGAGCGATGTAGAGGCAGCCTTGAGGGTGACAGTTGGCTTCGGTGTTGCCGGTGACCCGATGGGTACCTTGACCGCTGGGGTCGTCGCGCAGTTACTCTTGTCGCTTTTGGCAGAGTTCCCGGTGCAGACAATGTAGGTGTAACTCGTTCCCCCCTTCACGCTGGTGTCCATCCAGATGGCCTTCGTGCTACCCACGTAGGTGCCCTGACCAAGTTGAGCGTAGGTGATCGGTCCCGTGGGCCCGGGATTTCGGTAGATTGAAAAGCCGTAATTGCAGTTGTTCTCTTCGGAAGACAAGCACGCAGTGAAAGTGACTTGAACGGCGGAAGGACCCAGTGGAACCGCGCCTATGCTATCCGGAGGCGCTTGCGCGGACGCAGTTCCGGCGCATGTAGCGAATGCGACGACCAAGAGTAAGGGCAAGAGCGCGACCGCACCGATTCGTCCTGGTTTCTCCACAATTCGCGTACCCGTAATACCGTGTCTTGTCCTCATTGGTGCTCTCCTTCGCTCCCGAAAATTCCGGCGGAGCCGTGCGTCCGCGTCATGGCTGGCCTGTACCCCAAGGATCCGTGCCGACGGGATAATTGCCGTCGAGATCGAGCGCGTAAATGGAAACGCCCGCGACGACGTACTGGCCCTGGACGGCGTAGCCGCAACTCTGTTCCTGCCAGGAAAGGTTGAATTTCACGGGCGAGCCGGTCCATTGAAAGTTCCAGTTGCCGTTTGTGGAGACGCCCGTGCTCCAGGGAAAAAGGGACGAGCAGGATTGTGTCGTCAGGTTTGCGTGAAACAGCTGGACGCTGTCGATCCACATCTTCCCCGTGAAGTCATAGGAATCCGTGCCGCCCTGGAACGGCGCCGATCCGGCCTCGCGCACCACCGCGAGCGTATGGCCGGGGAGCAGTCCCGAGCCATCCGACGGTGAATAGATCAGCGTCTCGACGGGATGGCCTTGCGCGTCGTTGACTTTCGCGAGCGCGACGACGCCCTGGGACGTGACCGATACATGGCTGATGTCGGAGGCGCCCATCAGTGTGGTAAGCAGATTCTGCGGGATCGAATCGAGGTGCTTGGTGGCGTAATTCGGGAGGAAGGTTAGGCCCGTCGCCTGATAGCGCTCGCCTTTCGCTGTGGTGACGACGAGCGTGACGCTGCCGTCAGTCTCGTAGTATCCGCTGGCGTTCGGATCGACGCAGAGCAAGATCAACCCGTTCGTCCAACGATTCTGATAGACCTTCAGTTCCACCCAGTCCGGATGAATGCTGAACGACTGGTTCGGCCTCCGCGTGGCGACCGATTGGTAGTGAACGCCCGTGAGCCATGCCTGACCCGGCGCATCTCCGAACCCACACCCTTGAATCACGATGGGATTCCACGCGGGTGCAGGGCCGACAGGAGGGGTCTTCTCGTTGTCGATGCTGGAGATGCCGTAAGAGTTTTGTGGGCATATCTCCGTGTGCACGGCGGGCTCGGCGACGATCGGCGATGCAACCGCTCCGCCTCTCTGGTTGCGCACGTTTTGACTTGCCGATGAGGACGGCTGTGAGGGCGAACCAGGCCTGCCCGTAGCGGACATCGGTTGGCTTGCACCTACCTGGGGCTGGAGCGGCTTCGCTGTTGCGGTTGTCGCGGGATGCTCCGCCAAGAGGGCAGCGATATTCGGAGGGGTGTGGGTCGGCGCCGGCCGGCTCGCTGTGATCTTCGGGCTGCTCACGACGTTCGAGCTGAGTGCGCGCAGAAACTCTGCCTTCTTGCCGCCCCACGGCTCGGATCCTGCGACGGCATTTTCCGGCCGGGCGTCCTTGGCCGTTGCCGGCGAATAGATTTTCTGCTGCTGCGCCGGAAGATTGCCGCGGAAGGGAATCGCCAGCGCCACCGCAATGATGAATCCCATCGTCACAACGTCGAGCCGTTTCATTTCTTCCTCCTTCAGCGAAAGCCCCCGTCGTGGGCAGGCTGCATCGCTGGGGCGCGACTGCGCCCTAGATACGCGCTATTGGCACGTGAACGTTGTCAGATCGGGTTTCCATATGACGGCGTGGTGGAGCGGCTGATTCGTCCAGGGATCAACGCACAGCGGGCCGTTCACCCAAATTTGCAGGGCATACTGCGACGTAGCCGCCCAATTCGATTGCCACACCTCTGCGTCGTAGCACCACGCACCTTGTAACGTGACGTGAATGCCATTCCCGGCCCATTCAAAGTCCCAATTTCCAGAGGTTCCGGCATTGTGTGCATGGTCGTCCCAGGCGCCACACAGATTTGCCGGAGTTGGTGCCCACACGGCAGCGTTGAACGAATCGGCCGACCATCCCTGCGCGAGCTGGCTCAGATCGTAGGAGTCAACGTCTCTCCCTTCCTTGTCCACCCCGTATGAGCCGAACAAGTCCCCTTCGGCCGTGTACTGATACGAGCGAGCGACCTCCGCGCTGTACTGGGCAAGGTCAGTCGCAGGCGCGGTGTAAGTGACTGAAAATTGTCCGCCGTTCCAGAGAGTCGCCTTGTTCTGTGGAAGTTGCGGGAGGAGCACGGTCTGACGCATCGCGTAGAACTTGAACCCGCCCGTGTCGACTTGCTTCCCATCGGCGCGGGACACGACGAGGTGCACGTTGTCCTGATCGAGGACACCTCCGGTGTTCGGTGCAAAGTTCACGGCGATCTGCCCGTCCATCCACGACTGAATCTGAAGATCCTCGTGGAAGCCGTTCAGGCCGTAGATCCATACTTTGTTCGCCGAGCTAGGATCGCCGAAATTGCAGCCGTGAATCGTGTAAAGGTTGTACTGTGGATCCGGAGACAGCACGGCTCCGTGCTGGGTGCCCGCCACAGTTCCCACGGCCATGGAAGTTCCGCTCATCATGCAGCCTGGCACTTGCGCGTTCACCGGCTTCACGCCCAACTTGGAATTTGAATTCGAGGATCCGCTCGAGGTCGGAGGATTCAGAGCGGCACTTGGAGGAGGAGCCATCGTTACTCCGCGCCGCCCCGCGGAGCCAACCGTTCCGGGCGTCGAAGCCTCGGTGTGAGCCGGCGGCATTGAGTTCGGAGAACTCTGTCGCGCTGCGGGCAGCGCGGCGCTCGTTCTCATTTCCGCCAATTCCCGGTCAGCGGTTTGCTTCTGCGTCTGCAGCACCGCGATGATTGCCGAATCCGTGTGGGACATCGCGCTCTTCACCTTCGGGCCGCGACGTGGCGCCACGAGCTTCATTTGAGCCGTCAGCGCTTTGAGCGCCGTCTCGTGTTCTGCCGGCGTTTGCGGCTTGCGCTCCGGGTTCGGTGGGGTTCGGCCCGCGTTCTGGGCTGCCGTTCCGGCAGGCGTGGCGGCCTGACTGGCCGTTCCAGCTTGGCCCAGCGCCGATCCTGGATTCAGGATCATCGCCGCGATTCCCAGGACCCCCAAAGCCATCAGTCTCAGATGTCTCATTTCCGCCTCCGTCTTGGACCGCTGAACCCCGCCGCAACCCTGGCTGCTTTTGCGGTTTCGGTCGGGCGAGCCGACAATGCGGCAGATTTGGGCGGGGGTCAAAGGACGAGGTTGGGACGACTTTATGACCTGCTAATCCACTGGAAACAGACGAATTAGGCACACGTCTGACATGGCCTGGGGCGCCGGTCTGGCTTGCGTGTGCTATACTCCCGCGAACTCAAAAGGTCCCGGGGTGGAATGAACCGTCCGTCGAAGGCGCCGCGACTGTTCCGGTTTGGTGTTTTCCAAGCCGACCTGGACAATGTCCTCCTGACGCGAAAAGGCATCCGCGTCTCCCTCCAGGAACAGCCCTTCCGAATCCTGGCCATGTTGCTTGAACGATCGGGGCAGATCGTGTCCCGTGACGAGCTTCGCCAGGAACTGTGGCCCACCGGCACCTACGTTGACTTCGATGGCAGCCTGAACGCCGCGCTAAAGCGACTAAGAACGGCTCTCGACGACGATGCGGATAATCCGCGCTTCATTGAAACTGTGCCGAAGCGTGGATACCGCTTCATCGCGCCGGTCACGGTCGCGGCCCCTGAGAGTGTCGAGAGCACAGGTGTTGCCGCCGCAGAAGCGCAACCTGAGCCCGAACACGAGCCGGCCAGCGCGCTGCAGCTTCCACCCAGCGCAGTCGGGGTGGATCGGACCTCGCCGAGATGGTGGGTGCGCCATCGCCTGAGCGCCGTCATCATTCTCATTTTGCTGGTCGCCGTTGCAGTTATGGCGGTGCTGCGCCGCAACGGGCCGCGCACGCCACCCGTGCACGCCTCCTTGAATCCGGCGACGCACCGCCGCTCGGTTGCGGTGATCGGATTCCACAACGCCTCCGGCCGCCCCAGCGATGCATGGCTCTCCACCGCGCTTACGGAGATGCTGCGCACGGAGCTGAGCGCGGGCGACACCTTGCGCGTTGTCTCGGGTGAAGACGTCGAGCAATTCCGCATGACGTCTCCGTGGTCCGTCTCCGATTCGCTGAGCGCTGAGACCACGTCGAAAATCGGCAAGGCTCTCGACAGCGATTTGCTCGTGCTGGGCTCGTACGCCACCGTCGGCGATCCGAAGACAGGAGAAGTTCGCGTTGATTTCCGCCTGCAGAATGCGCAGAACGGCGAAATCCTCTACGAGGGCGCGGAGAGCGGCAGCGAGCAGCAGTTCTTCGGCTTGGTTGCGAAAGTAGGCGTAGCCCTGCGCGAGCGGCTCGGGCTGCCATTCGTCACCGAATCTGAGGAGGTCGGCGTTCTCTCGTCGCTGCCGTCGAATCCGGAGGCCGACCGCTTCTATTCCCTCGGCCTGCAGAAGATGCGTGTGGGGGACCTGGCCACGGCGAAGGATCTCTTTCTGCAGGCGGAGCGTCTCGCGCCTGACTTTCCGCTCGTGCACTTAATGCTTTCGCGTGCATGGGGAGGTCTCGGCTACGACCAGAACTCGGCCGCCGAGGCCAAGAAGGCGTTTGACGAATCCGCGAGCCTCCCGGAAGCGGACAAGCTCCTGGTGGAAGGCACGTACTACGGCCCGAAAGATCCCGACAAAGCGATTGCAGCCTACCGTGCCCTCTTCGCGCTTTATCCTGATAACGTCGATTATGGCGAACTGCTGATCGTGGCCCTTAACGCGGCATCGCGCCGCGAGGAGGCGCTGGCGGTCGTCAAACAGTTGCGCCAATTGCCACCGCCCACTTCCGACGATCCGCGCATCGATTTTTGGGAAGGGAAGATCACCAGCTATAACAACGGGCCCACCGCGCGTCCACTCTTCGACAAGGCGGCCGCTGAAGCCGCCGCGCGCGGCCAGCGCCTGCTCTACGCTCATTTTCGCCTGGAACAATGCCTCAGCCGCGTCTACGGCGATAATCCGCAGACGGCGATCGCCCTCTGCCAGGAGGCCTATCAGATTTTCGCGGCGGCGGGCAACCGGTTGGAGGCTGCGGACGCCCTGCGCATCATGGGTGATCGCCATGGCTCCGAAGGGGATTTTGACGGTGCCGTGAACCTCTACGAGCAGGCTCTTGCAATCCTCCGGCAGCTCGGCGAACACGAAAAAACGGGTGCGGCCCTCAACAACATGGCCGTTGCCCTCGAGAACGAGGGCCAGTTCGATCGCGCCCAGGGGCTGTTTCGCGAGGCCCAGAAAAATTTCGAGGAGTGCGGTGATAAGTTGAATGTGGCAACAGCCTTCGGCAACATCGGCGACATTCTTCTTGAGCGCGGCGACTTGCGGGCAGCGGAGAAGCAGTATCAGCAAGCCATGGAAACACTTCGGGTCGTACAGCCGCAGGGCGTTAGCTACGATCTCTACAGCATTGCCCAAGTTCGGTTGCTTGAGGGCGATTTGCGCGAAGCGCAGAACCACGCCGATCAGGCGGTGGCAGTCAGCCGCTCCGGCGGTTCGCCGGCCGACATCGCTGCATCGTCGACGGTTCTCGGCGACATCTTGAGCGAGGAGGGCGATCTCGCTGGCGCTCGCGCGAAGCACGAAGAAGCCCTTGCGATGCGTGAAAAGATTGGCGACAAGAGCTTGGCGCTCGAAAGTCGCGCCGAACTCGCCGCCCTCGACATTGAGGAGAATAAGGCCGCCGCGGCCGATGCGGCCCTGCGCGATGCGCTCGCGGGTTTTCAAAGTAGCAAGGCGCTGATGGACGAGATTCACGCGCGAACCGATCTGGCCCGCGTTCTCCTGCTCGAATCCAAGCCTGATGACGCGCAGAAGATGATCGCCGCCGCCACTGACCTAAGCCGCACGGTCCATGATCCGAGCCTCAAACTGCCGCTCGCGATTCAGGACGCGCGCGTTAAGGCCGCCCGCATCGCCGCGGATTCCGGCCGCAAGCCGGACTTCACCGAGCCTCGCCGCGAACTCGACGGCGTAGTTCTCACCGCGAAGAAGCTCGGTTACTACGGCGTCGAATGCGACGGGCGCCTCGCGCTTGGCGAACTCGAGCTCCACGTCAATCCGCAGGCAGCTCGCTCACAGCTAGCGCAGCTCGCGGACGAAACACACGACCGCGGCCTGGAGCTCGTCTCGCGCAAAGCCGCGGCCCTCGCGAAATCCGCGCCCGCTTCAACCGCCTCCCAGCCGAAGTGAACCGCTTGCAGCCGCTGCTTTCGCTTTTCCCGGGCCGCATGTGAACCCGGTTCTTTTCATGTAAGATGTTGTGAGTCAATTCCAGGGGCGTAGCTCAGTGGTAGAGCAGCGGCCTTTTAAGCCGAAGGTCGTGGGTTCGATCCCCACCGCCCCTACCAAGTTAAATTCTCTATCCGGAGTTACATCGCAGTTTGGGGATCGCGCGGGGGTTTGGGCGTCTGCACCACAATGGTGCAAATTGTGCGGGATTTGCGCGCATTTGGTGTTTGGACTCATTGCGAGCTGCTTTCAATCATGGTGCGGACGGCCCGGGTTTTCTTTTCCTGCTGGATGGCCTGTTCGACCTTGGCAGGGCTTCGCGGATGTCGTTCTCGGGCACGATGCGGTAGCGTTTGTAGACGCTAGATAACTCAGAATCCCGTTCGCGTATCCGAGCGGCTTGGCGCTTACCTGCGAACGCGAGAATGCAAACGGCAGGGGCACGACGGAACGAGGTGAGATTCCGCCGGAATTATTGAGGCGCGGACTGCGAGGCGCCGCGATCGGGCGCGTGGCTCGTGGGAAGCGCTGGGCCCCAGAAATCGCGGCCACCGTTGTTCGGAATCTGCATCGCGCTCCCAATCGCAGGCGAGCCCTCCTTCAAGCGGTAACCTTGCAACGATTCGCGTCCGAGCCGGCCCTTGCCGGCGGCGACGAAGTCCGGATTTCTCGTCAGCGCGCGCGGATCGTCGGGCGAACGCACGTTTCCGAAGTAAAGGTTCGAATCGAAAACGGTGCCCGTGCTCGGACCCGCGCCGGGCGCGACGGTGTACTCGCCGTCGGAGGCGCGGGAGAGCGCGTAGGAAAATTGCGCGGAGCCGTCGACATAGAAAATGTTGTTGAGAAGGGAAGTCGCGCTCGCCCAGCCTTGCCAGTCGGAGAAGATCGTGAGATTCACGTTGTGGCCGGGGCCAACGTAGAGCGTGTTGTTGTAAATCTGAGTGTTGCTCGTCGGCCCGGCGATGTTGATTCCGCGCGTGCGATCGTTCTGGCTGATGTTGTAGCGCGCAATGGTGCCAACGTTGCCCGCGCTTTCCTGAGCGCTGAGGCCGCCTTCGTTGCAAATGAGAAGGAATCCGCCATCGTTGTCGTGACTGTAGTTGTACTGAATGATGGTGTTACGCGAATTCCAGTCGGAATCGAATCCCTCGCCGTCGCGCTGACCCTTGGTTCCGTATGCCTCGTTGTACTGAATGACGGTGTTGTCCGCGCTCCACGGCCAAATAGCTACGTTGTAGTCCGTGGATCTTTGATTCGCGTGAGCGACGACGTTGTTCTCGACCAGAGCGCCGTCCGTGGCGACGACGACGATGCCGTCGCCGCCGATGTCGGAGAGCACGTTGCCGCGAACCACGACGCCAAGACTCGGGTACCACTTCGACCGCTCCCAGCGGTCGGACCAGCCAAAAATTCCGCTGCGGTCGACGTGATAAATCTCGTTGTCTTCGATTCGCAAGTCGACGAAGCGGCTGGGCTTCGTGGCGCCGACGCTTGTGTAATTGATTCCGCCGTTCGGCTTTTCCTTGTCGGAGCCGTTGACGTCGTGGATGGTCAAGCGGCGAAGATAGATATGATGCGCGTCGCCGAAATTGTCGAGCATGACGTGCACGCCGCGGCGAACCGCGCTGGAGCGGCCCGTATTCGTGATTTCGAGGTCCTCGATCTCCCAATACTCCTGATTTTTCAAAAGAACCGCGTCCTCTGCGAGACCGTCGCAATCGATTTGCGGCTTCACTCCGCCGCCGTACATTCCGAGCGTGATCGGACTTCCTTCGGTGCCCGAACCTTTGGGCCAAAGCTGGCCATGCCACTGCGAGCTGGACTTCAGAAGAATGCGGTCGCCGGGATGAAAGGTGGTGGCGTTGATTTTCTCGAGGGATTTCCAGGCCGCGGTGGGCGACGTGCCGGAATTGGCGTCGTTGCCGCCGCTCGAATCGATGTAGTAGGTGGCGCCGGGCGGCGTCTGTGGACTGACGTGCGCGACGAGCGTCGCGATCAGCGCAGCGGCTGCGCAGAGAATCGGGAAATGGCTGCGCGAGAACACAGAAGTCGGTAAATTCCTCCCGGGCTGACTATGGCAGTGCGGCAAACGCCAGAGCGGTACGCGAAGTTGCCAGCTGGTCAAACTAGAACGTGAAGCGGATCGCGAACTGGCCGCTTCGCGGATTGTCATTCACGCCGACGACCTGTCCGAAGTTCGAAGCGCCGATCTGGTTCCCAACGCCTCCGCAACCGTTGATCGTGTAAGTGTGACGATTGAACATGTTGTAGAACTCGGCGCGGAAAGACAACTTGTATCGCCCGTCGGCCATCGGGAAGTATTTGAGAATGCTGGCATCTTCATTGGCGAAGCCCGGGCAACGCAGTTCCGAGATCGCTGCGGGGCCCGTACCGAGCTTGACCGGATTCGTTGTCGGGTCGCTCGGGATCGGCGAGCTCGCGATCGACTGCGGCATGTAGAACACCGGCGTCGGATTGGGATTGCTGGCAGTCGCGGCCTGGTAGGCGTGCGGATCCGCCGGGCCGGAGAAGCCGGACAGGTTAAAGTCCGGGTAGAAATTGCCCCACAACGGGTAGTACGGGTTGTTGACAGGCGCCTGGAACGGTTGTCCAGACGTGTAAAGGACCAATCCTCCGAGTGTCCAGCCGCCCACGACTGCGTTGACGAAGCGGTTTTGGCTTGCGAGCCAGCGCTGTCCGTTGCCGAACGGAAGCTGGTACGCGGCATAGCCCTTTACGATGTGAGTCTGGTCGTAATTCGTAAGCGTGTGCGCAGCCTGGCTGAGATTCCCGAAGTCCTGGACGACGGTGTAATAGCCGTTGTACTCGGATTGGCTGCTGTAAGAATCACCCTCCTGGCGTGAGAGCGTGTAACTGAGATCCATTGTCAGGCCGCGGCCGGTGCGCTTGACGACATCAACGATCAGAGAATCGTAGAAGCTCTGGCCCAGCGGCAGGCCGACATAGTTGAGATCGTAATAGTAGTAGTACGAGGCGGACCAATTGGCCACCTGAGGGTTGGGAGCAAGAGTGGCCAGAGCGGGGCCGTAGAAATTGTCAAACGGACACGTAATGCCGTTGACTCCTTGCCCCGTGACCGGCTGGCCTTGCGTGGTGCAGAAGATGTAGTCGTTGTAGGGATTCATTCCCGGGTTTGCGTTGAGCGTGTTCAGGAAGGTCGAGCTCGACGGCTCATCCCACGCCAGCGCGGCGTCCGGCAGATGATGTCCCCGATTGCCGACATACCCCACCTCCACACGCATGTCGGGCGTGATCTCGTATTCCGTTCCGATGTTGAAGGCCTCGCTAAACCCTGCCATCAGCGCGTGCGGGTCAACGTAGACGAGAGGGAAGAGCGTACTGGGATCGACGTTTTGGCTTCCGGGAACAAAGACTCCCGGGTAGCCGCTGTCCCAATTAAACGCGGAATTTACGCTGTTCGTGCCCCGGAAGCCGGGTGCGAAGGCATCCGGAACTCCATCGAAGAAAGGCTGGCTGGTCGGCAAGTAGACGAGACCAAACGAGCCGCGAAAGACCCATCGATTCCAAGGGGAATAGGCAAAGCCGATCTGCGGACCGAAGTTCGTCCCGTACTCCTTCTTTTCGAAGCTGTCGCTTCCGTTTTGGAGGAAGGTCAGCGTGCCGGGAACGTTGAGCGTGGGATCGATAGCGTTCAGGTCGTAATTGGCCCAGTGCCCGTCCTTCTCGTGGTAGCGGAAGCCATACTCCCACCGGAGACCCAGAGTGAGGGTGAGCTTTGGAGTGACCTTGTAGCTGTCCTGCGCGTACAGCGAAAGCGCTTTACGGCGGCCGTATAGGTTGAAAGGAGTCGTCTCGTTGGCTGTGCTGACGTCGCCCAGCAGGAAGCTGGCGAAGCCAAAGCCAGCCTCTCCCGTGTATCCGCCATCCGTTGTGTTGGGAGTGAAGTTGAAACTGAGTCCGCCCGAACCGCCATGGCTATTGATGTCGTACGCGCGGAACTCTCCGCCAAAGGTGAAGGCGTGGCGGCCCTTGGTCCAGGTGGCACTGTCACCGAGTACTGTGGTCGCGCCCACGAAATTTCCCTGCCACGTGCTCCCGATGAACGTCACACCGTGACCGTTGATGTTGTTCCCAAAAGAAATAAGAGGAAAGTTGTCGGCACCAGTGTCTCCGAAGCCCAACTGGGAAGCCCAATTCGTGCCCGTCGCGGACGGAAGGCTGCCGTTCCAGTACCAGTTATAGGTCGCGTTGAAGACATTCAACAGGTTGGGCGTAAACGTGTGCGTTTCGCTCACGCGCCATTGCTGAGAACGAACCAACTGGACGCGCGCATCGGAGAGAGGGCCGCCATCCGTGGACCCGTCTTGCCAGATACCGCCGGAATCGACGAGGGTGCGCGGCCGGTGGTCGTAGATCCACGAGCCCGAAAGGCGATCGTTGCTCGACAGGTTGTGATCGATCTTGACGACAGCCTCATTCGGTGTTTGGGCGGGGGAGTTGTTGAGGGGAAGGCGGTTGTTGCCATTCAGACCGGGCTGCTCCGGGGCGTAGTCCTGCTGAAAGATTGGAATGATCTTCTGAGCAACCGAACTGAACATCGTGGTCGGAATCTGGTTGCCGACAAAAACGGCGCCGGGGTCGGAAGGATTAAATATCGCGCCCTGGTAAACGGTGTTTCCGTGGGTGTCAGTGCCAAGAACCATACCTGTGTTCAGGAGGGCACTGAAGTTCCCTTGAAGGAAATCGCTGGTCGGCACAGTAGATGCTGAGGAAAAGCCTGCCAGTCTGAAATCAGTCTGCGTGTAGCGTTCAAAAGTCCCGAAGAAGAAGGTCTTATTCCTGCGAATGGGACCGCCAAGACTGCCTCCGTAGTCCCACGCTCTCGCTTTCGTTTTGGGGATTCCCAGACTGTCATTTGTCCACGTGTTGGCGTCCAGAAGCTCGTTGTGGCCGTAGAGGAAGCTGCTGCCGTGGAAGCCGTTTGTTCCGGATTTAAGCGTGAAGGCCATTACGCCACCGCCCGTGATGGCGCTCTTCACATCCAAACCGCTCGTCTGAGCCTGCAATTCCTCGACCGCTTCCATGCTCGGTCCCGTCTCCATGGAATCGCCCGGAATCGAAGACGATCCGGTGGTGCCGTCAATCGTATAGTCCTTGGTGAACCACTGGCCACCATTGACGACAGCGCCGTAGGGGCTGCTGATGGGCGAATAACCAGGGGTTATCGCAACGGCAAAGTCCTCGACGAATCTGCCGCCGTTGTAAATGCTTAGCGGGAGATCGGTGACGACGTCTCCCTTCATGTTGGTGCCGACCGTAGTGGTCTCGTTATCCAAGACTGGGGCCTGAGCGGTGACGACGACGGCCTGGGTCATCGCGCCGACTTCGAGATTGGCATTGAGCTCAGCCACCTGCGTGGACTGTAGGGCGATGTTGGGTTCGCTAATGGTTTTGAAGCCGTCCTTTTTGAACTCGACGGAGTATTTCCCAGGGATAAGATTCTGAAGAAAGTAGATGCCGTCGTTATTGCTCACCGATGACGTGACGATGCCGGTGGCGACATTCGTGGCGCTCACGGTGACGCCGGGAACCACGGCGCCGCTGGAATCGGTGACGGTGCCGGTGATGGTGGCGCGGTTAGACTGCGCCGGCAGAGCCGAGGCAAAGCTCAAGTAGATCAAGCAGACTGCGACCAGCAGTTTTCGCATGACTATCTCCTTCGCCGTTTGAAGGGTCTAATTTCCGCACCCACCCGTGCACATGCAAGCTGCAAAGAAAGCCAAGAAAACGGCGGCGGGCCCCACCCGGCCGCAGAATACGTTTACTGCGAAAGGATGAGCGGAAGGTACCTCCGTGAATTCGTGATGTCAACTATCAAGTTTTTGGATAGGCTCCTATAACGTTTTAGAAGGGGCTGGCTCGCAAGTGGAACACGCACTTGGCGAGTCTAGCGCACAGGCCCGAGCGTGCAGTGACACGGCTCACTCCAATCTGTGTTCGGACTCACACTTGGCGCGGGCTCTAGCCTAAATGGGTCCGCCCTCGCCCTAGGGATGCGCGTCAGTACTGGACCGAGTAGAGGTGTCCTTCGAGCTTGACGGGGTTCTTCTCAGCCGAGGAGCAGCGGATGAGAATGGGTTTGTTCGACAAATAGCTGCCGTGTTTGACCTCGCCGACGCCCCAGGAAAGGCCGCTCCAGATCAGCTTGTCGTAGTTGATTTCGAGGGGAAGGGGCTTGCCGTCCTGTTCGGCGGAGATCTTCAGGAATTTGCCCATGCTCGTTCCATTTGGCGGCCCGCCGGGCCAGCTTCGGAGGACGCTGCCGTCGCTGCCATATTGCTGAAAGATAATGCGAAGGTCGCCGGCAGGGGGCCGCGGGATTGTAGCTTCGATTGCATTTTGTCCCGCGGAGGCGAAATTTGCGGCGATGGGGGCGATCGAGCGAGGAATCTGGACGTCGTCCTGAATGCCCAGGTCATATTGGGGCGAAGAGTAGCGGCCGAAGCCGACGGCAGCCAATTGGCCGGGTCCAAGGGTGATTTTGTCTCCGCGCAGGACGGGCACAAAGCCTGCGTCGCGAAAAATCACGCGACCCGTGCCGAGCGGCGGCTGCACACGCGAAAGCACGGGCATTTCGAGCGTACGAACCTCCTGAGCGGGGTTCATGACGGTGTAAATCGCGCCTGTAACGTCGACCGAGCCGAAGCCGTAAGGCTCGACATCGCCGGGAATTCCGCCGAATGTTTTGCTGCGGCCTTCAGCCTGCAGAGGCGCGAAGATTTTCTGAAGGTGGGCAAACCAACGGACGTCGGAATCGGTGAGAAATTCGAGATTGCCGTGGATGGTGTTTATCCAGCCGCCGCGCGAAACCACAAGCAACATGGCGCCCTTCCAGGCGTGGGTCTTGCGGTAGTAGATGGTGCCGGTATTCCCGAGCATGAAACTGGTGGGATCAATGCGTTCGAGCGGGACAAAGCTTTGCTCGTAGCGGCGAACCATGTGGTCGCTGTAGATGTCCATCGAGCGCCAGAAATTCATCTCAGGGACGTCGGATGGGCGCGGGTCGCCGGCGTAGAGGGTGTTGAAGGCTTCGAGCCACCGAAGGTCGATCTGGTCATGAAAGGGAAACGGCCCGGCTGTTGAACCAAGATCTCCGCCGAAGCCGTTGAAGGCAACGAAGACGACGTCCGGATTCTTCACGCGGAATTTTTTCAGGGCTTCGCGAAAGGCGTCTTCATTCTTACGGATGATCTCGTCGCGCGTGAGCGATTTCGCCTGAGCCGGAGTGGCTGCGTCGAAGTACGCGAAGTCAAATTCGAACATGCGGACGCCGCGGTCGTACCAGAGCTGCAGAACATTCATGAGATCGGGAAGGAAGCCGCCTGCCGATAGCGACATTCCTCCTTTGTTCGAAGTCAGGGAATCCATCCATTGCGGCGCGGGGTCAAGCTTCACAAGGGCATTGGTTCCGAACCACATTCCCGGAAGAATGTGGTTCTCGCGGCAGGCTTGAATCCAGCGATCGGGGCCGTTGGGCCAATTCGGCTTGCGCCACGTGCGGTATCGGCCGTCCTGCGCGAACCAGAAGGCGTCCATCATGTAGTAATCGAAATGGACGCCGAAGCGGCGAAGGCGAAGAAGCTGGCTAAGCTCCTTCATAGCGAGGTCTTCGGTCAACGGGATGTTGTCGGAGAGTTCGTCGTAGGCCGACCAATCGTTATAGACCCAGACGGGATCGCGCATGATCGGTTCGCCGAGCGCGGCTGGAGACCAAGCCGAATTTGCATCGCGGGACTGGGACTGCGCGGATTGCGGCCGCCGCGCGTTGGATTCATGAGGCGCGAGAAAAATCAGCGAGCCGAGCAAAACGGCGAGCGCGAACATTTTGGCCGGACTTGTTCTGCAGGGACTCATCTTGGGACCCTTTGACTTGAACCTCTTGCGGGCGTTTTGGGCGAATGGGCTTGTCCGAGCTACTGCTCCTCCACAATGACCAAGTCCCAGGGCTTCAGCGTGACTGTTTGCTGAGGCGCGATGCTGGAATGGGTCAGCAGGTCAGTGCCCGCGTGATGGGAATAGACGAACGACGCTGGGTCACTCGAGTAATTCAGGTAGTAATGAAGGGTCTTGCCGGCCCGATTGACGCCGCTCTTCGCGCGGACGGATGCGGGGAGATTCTGGTCAGGGCCAACCAAGTTCGCAAGGCGCAGGACGTCGCGCAGCACGCGCTCCTGGAGCGCGTCTGAGAGCAGCGTTCCTTCGTATGTGAGAGTTCCGCTGCCGAACTTGTTTCGAGTGATCGCCGGATACTTTCCGAAGAACGGGTGATCGTAGTAGGCGAGCGGCTCCGCTCCCTCCGGCAACAACATCTCCGCCCAATCGGACACTTTGTCTTGGTCGCCCGCGTGGAAGGGATCGCCCTTAAGCGCGAGCGGCTGACGCAGACTCGAGAATTCTTGATAGCTGAAGCCCGCGGCCTTTCGAAGAGGGCCGGGAGCGCGCTCCCAACGGACGGTGGAGTATTCATTGCAGAACGCGCTCTTGAAGGCGACGACCAGATTGCCTCCGGATTGCACGTAGTCACTGAGTCGCGTGAGAAGCTCGTCGCTCGCGATATAAAGCGGCGGGACGACGATGACTTTGTAATCGGAAAAGTTCGTGCTATCAGGGAAAACGAAATCGACTCCCACGTTGTCACGATACAGCGCGCCGTACATCTGACGAAGAACCGTCGTGTAATTGTCGTGGTCGCTGAACTTCATGAACTCGATGCCGTAAAGCGAATCGCGGCTATAGAGGATGGCGACGTCGTTCTTGCGCTTGAAGTCGACGATCTCGGGCCCGATGTTCCGCAGCTCGTGGGCCGTGCGAGAAACCTCCTCATAGGGACGCCCGGGTTCCAAATCATGCCCGAGGACGCCCTTCCAATACGTTTCCTGCCCATAGTGAATCGAATGCCAGTGCCAATACTCGACCATGTTCGCGCCGGAGGATATGTGCGTGTAGACATCCAGCCGCAGCTGACCGTCGTAGGGCGGGAACTGATAGGCGGAATCCCAGCCGATGGCTTCCGCGTTCGTCTCGGTAATCAGATAGTTTGTGTGCTTGAGCGAGCGAACGTAGTCGCCGGCGTAGCTTGAGACTTCGCCGTCGAACTCGTCCTGCGTTCCGTGATAGGGATTCGCCGCAGCGACGTCGAGAGCCTTTGCGACGGCGCGCTCGTCCACTTCGGGACGCGGAGGCGAGGCGAAATCATGCGTCACGAATTGATCGGACCGCTTGTACTCGTTGACGATCGCGGACTGCCAGCTCAAGAAGTCCGTGGTGAGCCACTGTGAATACCGTTCCCATTCGAGCTTCCACCCTGGATTGATGATCCCTTCGCGCGGCGGCAGTTCAGTCCAATCGTTGAGCCGCTGGCCCCAATAGTTCAGGCCCCAGATTTTGTTCAGCTCGTCGACAGTGCCGAACTTCTTCTTCAAATACTCCTGAAAACCTGCCTGAACATCATGGTTCGCGGCCCCGGCGGCCGATGTTTCGTTGTCGATCTGGTAGCCGATGACGGCAGGATTGTCCTTGTAGTGCTCGAGAATCTTTCGAATCACGCGCTCGCAATAGAATCGATATGTCGGGTTGAGCAGGTCTGTATTTTGGCGCAGGCCGTAATAGAGATACTGACCGTTCAGCTTCGTGACCACGATCTCCGGATGTTCTTTGTACATCCAAGCCGGGATCGAATAGGTTGGCGTCCCGAGGATCACGTGGATGCCGGCCTGTTGCATCTTGTCGATCACCCGATCCATCCAGGCGTATTCGAATCGCCCGTCCTCGGGCTCCCAAAGGCCCCAACTGGACTCGCCGACCCGCACGACGCTGATTCCGGCCTGTTTCATCAGCGCCACGTCCTTGTCGAGGCGCTCATAGGGCATGTATTCGGGATAGTAGGCGACGCCATAGAGGATTGTGTCCATCCCGTCGGGACGAAACGAATGGGAGGACGAACTGGGGGCTTGAGGAGAGTGAGCCAGCAAGAGCGCAGCCAGAGCCAAGCACACGCAGAATTTCAAAGGAGCCTCATCTTTGGCGCACCAAGAATGCGAAAGCGAGCAATCGTTTACAAGCAGGTTGGTATACTCGCCCGCTCGTTCGAGTGTCAACGGATTTTATCGGATGCGATTTCGCCGGTCGAACGAGTCGAGCCGACAGTGCGGGCCGCCCAAGTGGGCCCAACACCATAGCCAGAGGAACAATAATGGGTGCCGGTGCAACTCTTTCGGGTTTTCTCACGCGCACGAACTCTCCGTGCGGCGTCTACTGCTAACTTATCAGTGGCCCGGAATTGAGGCTGATACCAGCCAGGACAAGGGGGGACGGCGGTCAAAGAGCAGCGAACGGACACAATCTGGGGTCATGTTCCGAAAATCCTCTCCATCCTGCATCCATAA
Organism: Candidatus Limnocylindrales bacterium; assembly: GCA_035501415.1. Lineage (GTDB taxonomy): Bacteria > Acidobacteriota > Terriglobia > Acidiferrales > UBA7541 > Palsa-295. The sequence goes on from DATJWH010000029.1 coordinate 172,553, forward strand.
CTAGCTGATTCCTCAGCGCGCGGTCGCGACGATCCAGTCGTTTCGAAATCAGGGAATTGTGGAATTCCTAGCTTCACGCAACCCTCGCTATCAGGTCAGCCCCTTTCTGTCCAAATTGCGAGTTGACCTTTTTTCCGTGGGCACCCAAACGGAGACCGATCAGCTGGTCAGTTTCGCGGCTTGTTCGCACACGGCGAGTTTCTCCTTGACCTTGACGGCAACCGCGAACGGCGTGACGCATGCCTACCCGATCTCAGCCAACGCTCGTTGAGAGCTGCGAGGAACGGCGGGGATGTTGAAATTCGCATCGCCCTGTTGCGAAATTCATCGGCGACCATCCGCAACTGCAAGCTCAGTGTTTCTGGCGAGATGCCTTCAACGTTAGGCCTGCAGCCAGATTGGACCGCAGAGATTCTCATCAATCGCGGCAAAGCGGTGCAACCTCGCAGCGTCCTGAAAGTGTTCCCAACATGCTCAAACGACTGAACTTGTGCATCAAGCAGTCTTCGACCTCCGTATGGCCCAACGTTTGCCTTTTATAGTTGTGAAGAGCAACGGAAACGAGGTGGGCCATGACAGTGCTACTGGTTGTAATCACCATCGCGATCTTTTTGGCAATCGACTATGTGAGGAGCCGACGGAAGGCCACACAGCCTGCCGCAACGGCTCCTGAGCGTGACCTAGTTGTTGCACGTACGGTGCCCGAGTACGTGGCGGGGTTCGAACTTCCCGCGAGGCTCCGATATCACCCTGGGCACACCTGGGCTCTGCGCGAGAGCCCGACGCTCGTCCGAGTGGGGATCGATGATTTCGCGGCTCGTCTGGTTGGAAAGGTTGACGGTGTTTTGTTGCCAAAACGAGGTCAGTGGATTCGACAGGGACAGAAGATCTTCACGGCACTGAAAGACGGCAACAAGGCTGAACTGGTATCGCCCATTGAGGGAGAGGTTACGAGCGTCAACGAAGCTGTTTTGAATAACGCGGCCTCCTTCGGCCACGATCCATACGGAGAGGGATGGCTCCTGACCGTCATGTCGCCAGATGCTCAGACGAACTTCCGGAACCTGCTGGCCGGGAGCCTGGCGCGGCAGTGGATGAGCGAGACGGCAAGCCGCCTCCGCGCCAAGCTGCCGGCAGTGGCGGGTGCGGTGGCGCAGGACGGTGGGCTCGCAATGCGAGGCCTGACAGACCATCTTCCGGACGAGCAATGGAGCAGTCTGACGCGCGAGTTCTTTCTGCCCTGAAGCGGACTCGGTTTGCGTCCCAAACCAGATTCAGAACTGAACTTCAGCCCAAGCTCCGACTAGGAGATGGGCTGAAGCTCATTTGAGCGCCGAATATGGTCGCGCCCCGGGTGACAGGGGTCACCGGAAAAAGTGACCGATGTCACGGCCTGCCTCCCCGGGAAGATGAGATTCTTTACACCAGAGACGCCAAGGAGCCAACGATGAGGCACAGCGTCAAGGTCTCAGCGGAAAAACTCAACGGTCAGACGACCCGCCTGATTGGAGAACTGGCGCCAGGCTCGATCCTTCGTCCAGAGGGTGCGTTGGGAGTCCCCGCATGAGTAAAGCCATCCTGTACGACGCGACGCTCTGCATCGACTGCAAAGCCTGCGAGAAGGCATGCGCCGAGCGTAACGGCCTTCCCTACGACGACGCCGTCGCAGCCGAGGAGAAGCAATCGGCGCATAAGTTCACGGTTGTAATCGCGAAAGAAGACAAGTTCATGCGGCGACTCTGCATGAACTGCCTGGACCCAACGTGCGTGTCGGTGTGTCCTGTCGCAGCGCTGCAAAAGACAGCTCAAGGGCCCGTTACCTATGACGAATCGCGATGCATGGGCTGCCGGTACTGCATGATGGCGTGCCCATTCAGCGTTCCGAAGTACGAATGGAGTTCGCTCTTGCCGCGCATAAGGAAGTGTGACATGTGCGCGTCCCGGGTCGCGGCGGGCAAACAGACGGCCTGTGCGGAGGCCTGCCCAACAGGGGCAACGACGTTCGGCGAGCGCGACGAGCTGATAGCGGAAGCCAAGCGCAGAATCGCAAAGAATCCGTCGCAGTATGTCGATCATATCTACGGACAAAACGAGGTAGGCGGCACATCCGTGCTTCTCCTTTCGAGCGTGCCTTTCGAGGACTTCGGCTATCCGAAGGCTCCAGGTGATCAATCCATGCCGGTTCTGACGTATCGAGCGCTGTCACACGTTCCCGACATTGTGACCGTCGGTGCGGTTGTCCTTGGCGGAATCTGGTGGATCACCAATCGCCGGGTCGAAGTAGCGGCAGCCGAGGCGGCTCCGGCGGAACCTCAGAGGCAGAAGCAACGCGAGGGAGACAGGTGAAATGAAGACTCCGAAAGTGACATTTTGGAGAGCGGTCCTCGGTGTGGTCTTTCTGGCCGGCGCCTACGCGACGATTCTGCGGTTTACGCGCGGTCTGGGCGCGTCGACGAACTTGAGCGACGCGTTCCCCTGGGGGCTCTGGATCGGCTTCGACGTCCTGTGCGGAGTCATGCTGGCCGCCGGGGGGTTCACACTAACGGCGACGGTCTACGTTTTCAACCTGAAGTCGTTCAGGCCGATCGTTCGTCCGGCGGTATTGACGGCGTTCCTCGGGTACGTCCTGGTGGTGGTTGCGTTGATCTACGATCTGGGGCGCGGCTACCGGATCTGGCATCCGCTCGTAATGTGGAATCCGCGATCCGTGATGTTCGAAGTGGCGTGGTGCGTGACGCTTTACACGACCGTCCTCGGGCTTGAATTTTCCGCCGTGATTTTCGAGCGGCTCCGGATGGAGAGGCTGCTCAAAATCCAGCATGCGATTTCGATTCCGCTCGTGATCCTCGGCGTGATTCTCTCGACCCTGCACCAATCCTCCCTGGGCAGCTTGTACCTGATCGTGCCCGGCAAGCTCCATCCGTTGTGGTACTCGCCCCTGCTGCCGCTCTTTTTCTTCATTTCGTCGATCTGCGTCGGGCTGGCCATGACGATCTTCGAGTCGCACATCAGTGCGAGAACATTCGGGAAACATCTGGAACTGGACTTGCTCACGCGGCTAGGGCGCGTGCTTCTGGTGATGCTTGTCGTGTACGCAGTGCTGCGCTTCCAGGACCTCCTCCACCGCGGAGCGTTTGCTCTGCTTGTCCATCCGGGATATGAGGCCCGGCTGTTTCTGTTCGAGGTGGGCATCGGATTGTTGCTGCCGATTGCGTTGTTGCTCAACCGGCGGGTGCGACAAAGCCCCGGCGGACTCTACGCTTCGGCGGTGCTGGTGGTTCTGGGATTTATAACCAATCGACTCAACGTCAGTATCACCGGAATGGAGGCCTCCGCCGGGCTTCACTACGTTCCGCGGTGGACCGAAGTTGCCATAACGGCGAGCATCGTCGGGGCCGGCTTCGTGATCTTTGCGGTGGCCGCAAAGTACCTGCCGATTTTTCAGGCTTCCGATGCTCCCTCCTTCCCATCCAGCACGGAACGCTCCGTGGCGGAGATCGAGGGCCAGTTGACCCATGCGCGTCCGTGATTCATTCGCGGCGATGTTCGACTCATGGGCGCGCGTGGCTCACAGCCTCAGCGGCAAACTTGTAATCCTCCTCGTGGCTTCGATGACGCTGGTCTTCGGCACGCTCGGCTACCTGAATGTCAAACTCCAGCGACAGCGACTTGAAGAAAGCACCTTGGCGAGCGCGGAGCGAATCAGCGACGTGATCAAGCGCAATGCTTCGTACTACATGCTCCGGAATGAGCGCGACGGCTTGTACCACATGATCACCGATATCGGAAACGAGCCGGGAATGGTGCGCATCCGTATTTTCAATCGCGAGGGACAGATCAGCTTTTCCTCGGATTCAAAGGAGATCAATTCGCTCGTCGACAAGCGGGCCGAGGCCTGCTACGCCTGCCACAGCCAGAGTCAACCGTTGACGCATCTCACCCGCCCGGACCGCTTCCGAACCTACACGCTGCCGGACGGGAAAAGGGCTTTGGGAATCATCAACCCCATCGAGAATTCTCCGGGTTGCTATACCGCGTCGTGTCACGCGCACCCCCCGAGCCAAGCGATTCTTGGCGTCCTAGATACGAACCTTTCTCTAGCGTCGGCGGATGCGAATGTGGCGCAGAGCACTCGGCGGACGGTGCTGTACACCATCGCGGCTGTCGTTGTCATCTGCCTCTTGAGCGTTCTTTTCGTCTGGCGAGTGGTCCACGGCCCGCTCCGGGCGCTTGAGGCGGGAACGCAACGCCTCGCCTCCGGTGATTTGGGCTATCAGATTGATGTTCGGTCCCGCGATGAACTTGCCGACCTTGCCGTGTCGTTCAACAGCATGAGCCGGCAGCTAAGAGAAGCACGGGAAGAAATCACATCGTGGAACCGCAAGCTGGAAAACCGGGTTCGAGAAAAGACCGAAGAGTTGAATCAGGCGCACGAACAGATGCTGCGAGCCGAACGCATGGCATCGATCGGGAAGCTGGCTGCCGTGGTGGCCCACGAAATCAACAACCCGCTGGCGGGAATTTTGACCTACGCAAAGCTGTTGAAAAAGAGGTTCGCGTCGTGCAGCGACCGGGCGGAGGACGACGCGATCAGTTCGCTCAGCCTGATTGAGTCCGAGAGCCGCCGATGCGGAGAGATCGTCAAGAACCTGATGAGTTTTGCGCGGGCAACTCCGCTGACGTTCGAGCCTTCCGACTTGAACGCGGTCATCCGGCGGTGCGTCCAGCTGGTGCAACATCAGTTGACGCTCGCCAACATCGAATCGAACGTGAACCTCGCCGCCGATCTTCCGGCCGTCAGCTGCGATCCGTCGCAGATAGAGCAAGTGATTCTCTCGCTGGTCATGAACGCGATCGACGCTATGCCGCATGGGGGCACACTGGCTATCGCCAGCCACTCCGCAGCCGATTCGGAGAGTGTCAAGATCCAGGTTCAAGATGATGGAATTGGAATCTTTCCAGATGTGCTGCCGAACCTGTTTGAGCCGTTTTTCACGACGAAGGAACGCGGCCATGGGCTGGGACTGGGGCTTGCGATCAGCCGCACGATCATCGAACGTCACCTGGGCCGCATCAATGTGGTATCCGAGCCGGGACGCGGCTCCGTATTCACAATCACATTGCCGGTCGGCGGGAAGGGCGCCCGTAGGCAATCTGCTCCGCAAGTCTCCGCCCAAACAAGGGAGTAGGCTGTGACAGACAAAGCAAACCTCTTGATTGTCGACGACGAACTCATCGTGCGGGATTCGCTTGGCAAATGGTTCTGCGAGGAGGGGTATGCCGTTAGCACGGCGGAGAGCGCACGCGAGGCTCTCTCCGTGATGGCCGAACATCCCATTGACCTGGCGCTGGTGGACATCAAGATGCCCGGTACGGACGGCATCGAACTGCAAACCCGGATGAAAGAAATCGCGCCCGAAACCATCGTGATTATCATGACGGGATACGCCTCGGTGGAAACGGCTGTGGCCTCGCTGAAAAACGGGGCTTACGACTATGTGATGAAGCCATTTGACCCCGAAGACATCGCGCACACGGTCCAGAATGCGCTGGCCCACAAACATGCAGACAAAGAAGTGGCGCGGCTGCGCGAGACAGTGGCGGAAACAATCCTGCCCAAACAGCTCGTGGGTCAGAGCGAGCCAATGAGACGCGTGTTCGAGGAAATTCAGACCGTGGGGCCGACAGAGGCCACGGTGCTGATCACCGGAGAGAGCGGGACCGGCAAAGAACTTGTAGCACGAGCGATTCACGCGGCGAGCGGCCGCCGGTTCAACCCATTCGTGGTCATTCACTGCGGAGCCTTGACGGAAACGTTGCTCGAAAGCGAGCTCTTCGGGCATGAGAAAGGCGCTTTCACAGGTGCGCAGTACCGAAAGAAGGGCAGCTTCGAAATCGCCGACGGCGGGACGGTGTTTTTGGACGAAATCGGCGACATCAGTCTGAAAACACAAACCGACCTGCTTCGCGTCCTGCAGGAGCACGAAATTCGCCGCGTCGGGGGAACTCAGCCGATTCATATCGACTTCCGCTGTGTTTCGGCCACCAACAAAGATCTGCAAGCGCTGATTGAGCAAGGACTGTTTCGACTCGATCTCTATTACCGGCTGAACGTATTCCCCATTCACCTGCCGCCCCTCCGCGAACGTAAAGCGGATATCGCGCTGCTTGCGAACGCGTTTGTGAAGAAATTTTCGACTTCGATGAGCAAACGCCTCTCGCAGATCTCTCCAGAGGCGATGAAGCTGCTGCAGCGGTACGATTGGCCCGGGAACGTTCGTGAACTCGAAAACGCGGTAGAGCGAGCGATGGTAGTCGCGCAGGGCGCCGAACTGCTGGAGAGCGATTTCGTCTTGAAGGTCGCGCCGGCCACGCCGTCCGGCCGCACGCTGGACGACATGGAGCGCGCTCACATACTTGCCGTGCTCGAGGAGTGCGGCGGAAATCAGACGGCCGCCGCGGAAATTCTCGACATCGATCGAGTCACACTGCACACCAAGCTGAAGAAATACGGATGGAAGAAAACAGTGACTGAGCACGTATGAAACAGATTCAACTGCTGGCGCTCGGCGACATGGATCTCGACCAAGTCAGAAAACTGGCGCCGGCTCTGAGCGCGGCGATGCAACGAAAGTGCGAAGTGCTGAGACCGGAGATCGATATTTCTGCGGCGTTCAACAGGAACCGCGGTCAGTACTCGTCGACTGAGCTTCTGGCGGGCATCGCAAGCCTCGAGACTCCGGAAACCTGGCGCCTGCTGGCCATTGCCTCCGCTGATCTTTACATTCCGATTCTGACGTTCGTGTTCGGCGAGGCGCAGCTGGATGGACTGGCCGCGATTGTCTCAACGTCGCGCCTGCGCCAGGAATTCTACGGGTTGCCGGCCGACGAGGAATTGCTGAATCGGCGCCTTCTTAAGGAGGCCGTGCATGAGCTGGGACACACACTCGGCCTAACTCACTGCGACGATGTCGAGTGCGTCATGGCAGCGTCACACGCAGTGGAATGGATCGACCTGAAGAGCAGCCGCTTCTGTTCCAAGTGCGGGGCAGTCGCCGCCGAACAGAGCGCGCACTGCGTTCCGGAGCCGGGCTATGCTCGTTTGGCCACGGGTTGGCGGCGACGGGACACGGAACTGTGATACGTTGGAAAACGCGGTCGTAAGGAGGAACAGATGAAGAGAGGTGTCGCGGTTTGGATGCGCAGTTTCCTGCTGCTTGCTTCGTCAACCCTGCTTCTGTTGGCCATGCCGGTGCATGCCCAAGATAACGGAGCCGCTCTTTTCAAATCCAAGTGCGCCGCCTGCCACGGGGCCGACGGCAAGGGCGATACGGCCGTAGGGAAGTCCATGAAGCTTCGCGATCTGGGATCCGAGGACGTGCAGAAGCAAACGGACGCCCAGTTGACGGCAATCACGGCCGATGGAAAAGGCAAGATGCCCGGGTACAAGGGCAAACTAACCGACGAGCAAATCAAGCAACTCGTCTCGTTCATGCGGTCTCTCAAGAAAAAATAGGTTTCCTCGGCGAAAGAGAAATTACGCGTCCAGCGTAGTGAATCGCTGTCCTGTCAGTCCAGCTACTGGACTTTCGTGAAGGACGACTTGAGTAGGGGCGCCACGGAACACCAGCGGTTCCTACAAGTCAGGAGCCCTCAAAAAGCTTCGCCAGTCTGGCGCGACGTGTCGTGTGGAAGTCTCCACGCAACTCCCCACGCTCTCTCATCTGCCGACTGTTCCCGCGCGCGGCTGAGTTGCGCAAGGTTGGGATCGCCGCACCGTCGACCTCTCGGCTGGGTGCTGTTCTGGTCCTTTAAGGCGAAGGTCGTGGGTCGATCCCCACCGCCCCTGCCAAATTTCCTTTGGAACCAATGAAATAGGACTTTTGGCGCGATAGGGCTGCGCTAGGCCATTTGTGGTTCGAGTCAAGCTAGCGGCCCGCCGCTTTTGCTGCGGACCCCATGACCCAAGTTTCGAAGCGCGTTTCGCCAAGTCGCGCGTCTTTACCGGGAAGTAGTGTTCTCTCGCTGAGTTTCGCGCCGGCGTAGAGCGCATTCGGGTCGGCGACGACTTCGCGGGGATCTTTGAGCGTGGCCAAGCGCCGCCGCACGAGTTCATCCACGCGAAACTGTTCAGGCCCCGCTATTTCAACGACGCCATTCACGGGCTGGCCGACCGCGACTCTGCCTAGTCCGCTCGCGACATCGTCGGCAGCCATCGGCTCCGCAACCAGGAAAAACGTTCGTAACCCAAAAAGGGTGCAAGGCTTGCGACTTTCGCATATCATCCGCGTGCTATGAAAAACGTGACCAAATGGATCGTCGCAACCTTGCTCATCGCCACTGCTGCAGTCGCGCAGCAAACCCACAATCAATACGAGCCATCGAATGCGCCGGGTGCCGGCCAGAAACTGCTCGCTCAATTTGTCGGCGACTGGGACGTCGTCAAAACGTTCTTTCCGATGAACGGGCAGCCGAGGGTGACGAAGGGAACATGCAAGCAGTACATGATCCAGGACGGCAAATTTCTGCAGTCGGATTTTACCTTCTTCAATTCTGACGGGACCAAGACTACCGGCACCGGAATCTCCGGCTTCGACTCCAAGACGAACCGCTTCACTACCGTTTGGTTCGACTCGCGGCAGACGACGATGTCGATTCGTCAGAGCGACGGCACGTTCGACGGCAAGAACATCGTGCTGTGGTCCACGGCACTCGATCCCGATGATCCAGGGCGCAAGACTGTCGCCCGTGCGCACCTCGAGGACGGCGGCCGCGTTCTCCTTCATCGCCATTTCCTGATCGATGACAAGGGTCAGGAGCGCATGATGCTGGAGTTTCGCCTGACTAAAAAGTAGCTTCCGGCACTACCCTTACCGCGCTCGCGAGGATCCCCGCGCCTTGGACGGAGCCGCGAGCGCGACGGCAGCCTCCGAAGTGAGATAGAGGAACGTGAACGTCTCCTGCAAATACAGGCGCACCTGCTTCTCGGTGTGGCTCAGGTAGCCAATCGATGCGTCTTGCCCGATGTGAAGATCCAGGTCGCCGCCGCGCGTTGTCACCACGAAGGCGCCGTCGAGCGCAGGCGCCCAAATAATTTTGCCTTCGAAAAGGCGTTTCACATGTTCGAGGACCGGATAGCCGTAATCGCTCGTTTCCGCGAGCTCGGTGTAAGCGTCGGCGCCTAGCAGGATCGAATAGGGACCGTTGACCCCGACCAGGCGCAACTGGCTTAGCGCTTGCGCAAAAGCTTCCGGGTACTTGCGGACATCTTCAGGAAGAGATTTCTTGGGATTGCTCGTCCCCTGGCGGACGCCGACGATTCCGGCCGCGTCGTAGCCATCGAAAATCGCGCGGTCCTCGGCGAAGGCCAGCTTCTGCGCCGCGTCCTTCGCGGGCTGCCAGTCCGAATCGTTGGCGCCGCGCTCCACGTCATCAATCATCTGGCGCTCCAGATCGAACGGGACGCGCAGTTCGGCGAGTGCCTTCACTTCGCGCTGCCGGGAGATCACGCCTTCTCCGGCGGCCGCGATTGTGTGCAGATGCCCGGTGCCGACCGCCGATAGCCCGGTGCCGGCCGGCCCGCTCACGTCCGCAACGCGCCGGCCCGCCAGATAGCGCTTCAGGGTACGCGACGTTTCCTCTTCGATTTGAGCCCACGCGGCATCGGAGATCGGAGCCAGCTCGCGGTGCAGGTTATTCATCGGAATTTTCCCCTTTCAAAGAGCCGATGCCGAGTGAGCCATCTTTGGATGGCGTGATCGAGCTCGAAGTTTCAACCGGCGCAGGAGCCGCCACGGGCAGATCCGGAGTGACGCCGTCGAGAAACGTGGCCGTCGGAACGAAGAACAGGCTTCCAGTCACGGCCGTGCTGAAATCGAGGATGTGATCGTAATTGCCGGGCGGCCGCCCGATGAACATATTTTCGAGCATCTGCTCGATGATGCGAGGCGAACGGCTGTACCCGATGAAATAGGTTCCGAACTCCCCGTGGCCGGGACGCCCGAAAGGCATGTTGTCGCGAAGAATCTTGATTTCCTTCCCGTTCTCTTCGATCACCGTCAGCGCGTTGTGCGCGCACGTCGGCTTCACGGAATCGTCAAGTTCGATGTCGGAGACCTTCTTGCGGCCGATAATCTTTTCCTGAACTTCCGTGGGCACGGCGTTCCACGCGTCGAGATTGTGAAGATATTTTTGGACGATCACGTAGCTGCCGCCTGAAAAAGCCGGGTCTTCTTCGCGGATGAACACCGCTTCGTCCGCTGCGCTGCCGGCGGGATTTTCAGTGCCATCTACGAAGCCGAGCAGATCGCGATCGTCGAAGTAGCGGAAGCCTTGGACTTCGTCGGCCGTGGAAACCGCGTCTCCGAGTCGCGCCATGATCTGCGTGGCCAGCTCGAAGCAGAGGTCCATGCGCTTGGCGCGGATGTGGAAGATCAGATCGCCGGGCGTTGAAACCGCGTGGCGCGCGCCAGAGCGAATCTCGCGGAAGGGATGCAGCTCCGCGGGACGCGGCGACCCGAAGAGCCGGTCCCAGGCGCTGGAGCCGAAGCCCATCACACAGGAAAGTGCGGCTTCGACGTCGCGAAACCCGACAGCACGCAATAGCCCCGACAGGTCACCGCACAGCGAAAGAACAGCGGCGCGATCTTCGTCCGAGGGGTCGATGGTCACGACAAGAAAAATGGCGGCGCGCGTGAGTGCCGAGGAGACGACCTGCGAGACCACGGCGTTGACGCCTGCCACAGGCTGAGCACCGTTGATTGTGTCGGATGCCATCGTCAATCCCGTCGCGGTTCGGAGAATTGCGCCGCCCAGAGACTCCTGCTTGCCTCGCTGCGAATCAAAGGGACGACAGCTTATCATCCTCTCCGAAGAAACGTCCACGCTACCGCCACGTTGGGGCCGGCCGCGAGCCCCCAATTTTTCAAACAATCGTGTTAAGAGAGCGTTAGTAGGGTGTCTGGGCGCTCCGCTACGATTCTTAGTGCACGATCAGATGAGTGGGCTTGAGGACTGCCCGTGCATCCGGATTGTAGTAGTCGTAGAGCACCGAGGGTGTTGTTTCCGCATCGACGCCGAAGCGCGTGGTGAATGTAAATGAAAAAGTCGTTCCTCCTGCGTGTGGCCATAGGTACACGATGATTCGATCCGGCAGAACATCGAAGTCGTTGATCTCCCAATTCGAGCCGGTCATCGCCTTGTCCAGCGAGGCTCGATTTACTTCCGCGCCCGGAGGCAGGCCAATTTCTCCGAGCATCATTCCGTAGCCGTGGAAGTCCACCCGTTCGGCCTTCACGGTGCAAGTTACCGACTCCCCGACTTTAGCGTCCGTTCTGTCATATTTCACCGCAAGGCGCAGCGCTTCGGCGGAGCCCGCCTCGCGATGAAGAGCTTGGTTCGCTGAGTACTGCGTCCAGGGCAGGTAGAAAGTTGTCGCCAGTTGGACAGACGCCTTTGCGCTCCCGGCTGGTCGAGTCACCTGAACGCGGTGATCGCCGGGTGCCATGAATCTAGAAAGATCGACGACAACCGGAGCGCTCAATTCGCCCGCGGGTGGCAGCGCCATGCTCGTTACTGGCTTGCCGTCGACGAGAACCACGGCGGATGTTTCCGCGTTCTTCGCAGGCTCTCCAGCGGGCGTTGACACGGAATCTGCAAGCGCCCGCAAAACGTTGAATGTGGCTTGAGTGGAATACCAGATCCCGTACTGATCCTGGTTGCGCAGGAGATACAGGAGTCCGCCGTCGATCGGCGAGCGATCTCCGCTCTCTCTGTCGCTTTCGGTTCGCTCGAAGGCTTCCACCACCAGCGCCGTGGTCTCCAGGCGCCCGGCGCGTCCCCAGCCGTAGAACGGAGTGTTCGTTTCTATTGACCAGTACATCGCATCGCCGTCATGGTGAGTGAGCGATTTCAGCTGACTCAGAGCCTGGAGAGCGAGTGTCCGGTTGCGCGGATCGCCCGTTTCAAGCAATGCCAATGCGTACGACGCAATGAGGTACGGTTCATCCTGTTGGTGCACACGAGGGCCAAGCCAAGCCAGAGCGGTCGCGAGGTCGCGTCTTGTCACATCGGCGAGTTTCTGACCCTCGCTATCGTCGGGTTGAGGCGCTCTGCGCGAGGCAAGCACGCAAGCTATGTACGCTGTGACCACGGTGCGGCGGCTCGTGTCTTCCTCTTCAGTCCAGTAATATTTCGCGGGCCAGTAGCCCTCCGGCTTCATCTGCTTTAGCAGAAACGACTCGGCATTCCGGATCGCCGAATCATCCACCGAAATCACCTCTCGTGCATCGCGCAGAAACATCACCGCATACGCCGTGAGCGAAAGGTCGGCGGCGTCCCCGCGACCCCAGTACGAAAACCCGCCGTCCTCGGTCGCGTAAGAAAGCAGCCGGTCATAGCCCAGTTGCGCGAAGCGGCGCGCCTTCAAGACCTCCGGAGAATTTTCCCTCCCTGCGCGCTTGGCATATTGCAGAATCAGGATGCTCGGGTAAGTCGACGAGATTGTCTGCTCTCCGCAGCCCCAAGGTCTTTTCGAAATGGCCGTGATGGCTTCCCAGACGTGCGCCATCAGGTTTGGATACACCTTAAGCTCTGCTTGGGTGGATCCGGGCAAAGCGGTTGAAGGAATCGAAACATTCAGCACGGCGGAATCACCAAGGATCTGGCTGTCGGTGACATGCTCTTCCTCTCCAAACGGGCGCACCGTCGTCTTTTTCTCCACCGCATCGGAAGCGGTCCTGCCGATCGCGGTTACCCGAATGCCACTCGGGGTTGGTGTCCGCGCCACGATGGGAAATGAAAGACGCGCCGCGTTGTTCGCGCCGATTTCCGTATGCTGAACCGCGGAAGCAAGAGGCCTGAGCCCGGCCTGTGGATCGAGAGAGACTGTTACCTCCTCCCGACTAGGGAGAAAATTGCGGACGACGACGGGCAAGTCGATTTTGTCTCCATCTGTGAGGAATTGCGGCAGGTCCTGATCGGCAAAGAACGGCTGGAAAACACGCACTTCTTTCTTGACGGTGCCGATTCGCCCGTCTGCCGTGGAGGCAACCACCTCCAAATTCCACGTTGTGATGGAATCGGCCAGAGGAAACGTCAAGCGCGCCACCCCCCGCGCATTGGTTAGAAGTTCCGGCTGCCAGAGGAGCGTTTCAGGGAAATATTCGCGCAAACGAGGGGTGGAGAGCGGCGTGATCTGAGCCGTGGCAAGCCCGGACTTACCGGTCGTATTTGGGGCCTTCGCCTCGCTGACACTCGCGAAATCCGTTTGCAGAAGGGGGCCGGCTGTCTCGGTGACCGTGACCGTCGTGTTCACGGATCCTACTTGCATGACCGCGTTTAGTTGCGTGATTGCGGGCGATCCGACGGGTACTTGCGTGAAAACACTATCGCGAAACCCGGCCCGAACAAAGCGCACCTCGTATGCTCCGGGCTTTAGGTTGCGCAGCAGATAATGGCCTACATCGTCGGATTTCGTCCGGTAGACTTCTCCGACGCCGTAGCGCGTCGCCGTGACACTTGCCTCGACTATGACAGCTCCGATTGGATCCGTCACAGTTCCCGAAATCGCGCCGGAGGTGCCGGAGAAAACGACCGGGGGCGTAGCGCTGCCTGGTCGCCCTGCCTGCTGGTAAATAGCTCGCGAGAACGTCGCCGCGACGAAATCATCCGCTGTGCCTTCCTTTCCATCCGGACCGGTGCTCCGAATGTCGACATAATTTATCGACGCTGTGACCGGACGGACGGCAGTGTGCTGCCCGGCCTGATACTCCGAGTAGCTCTCGACGATCACGGAATCGGAATATTGGGCTTCTTGCCGGAATGTCGAATAGTATGGATTTCCCCAGGGGTCGTGCAGGGAATCCCAGTCGATGCCGGCTTTGTCGAATGCGGTCTTTAGATCGGACAAGTCCTGGGGGAAACGGTCCTTGTCCTGGTAATAGTTTTGTAACGCCGCATCCATCTTCGCGCGCGTATCCTCGAAATATCCGATCGTGCTTTTCGATTCGAAGACGTCGTCAGCCGATGGCTCGTTCGGGGACGAGAAGTTTCCGTCGGGTCCGGCGCTTAGAACTTCGACCGTAAAGAAATTCCTCTCGATTCCAAAATCGAGACGGTAGGCGTGCCCCCAGGGATCCCGCAAGGAACTGATGTCAAGTCCCTGCTTCAAGAGTTCGGCTTGCAGAACGTTCGAGTCGCGAATGTAGCTGCCCGTGCGAAGATGATAGGCCTCCACGGCTTGCTGAATCGCCTCACTGTACTCCGCGAAATATGGCCAATTCTGCGATGCAACGATGAAATCGTCATTCGTGCCCAACTTCTGGTCAGGGCCGGCACTGTTGAGTGTTATCTGATAACTCGTGCCGCTCGGTGCGATTGTAGTCGCGTAGGCCGTGCCCCAGGGATCGTGAAGATTCCCCAAACCGCTTTCCGCGAGGAACTCGCCGATACCTTGCTCGCCCCCAGGGTTCGTTCCCTTCGCAATCCGCGCGCTTAGGGCCGTCAGCAGTGGGGCGAGCGGAGGGTCGATAGCGCTCGCGAAAAGGGTGTGCAGATTCGGCGTGCTCGAACTGTCGAAGCTCGTGTAGCCGCGTTCATATCGGAGCAGAATCTCGGCGACTAAATCGAGGCCCGGTGGCAGTGGTTTCGAAAAGTCCACTTTGTCGAGGTCCGCTCTGCTCACTCCCGAGAAGTCGTCCCCACGGGCCCAGGAGAAACGATCAAAGCCCCAGTTATTGCGCAAGTCTTCGTCGGTTCGCTCGCGTTCTTCGACGGCGGTATCCACCACCGTAATGCCCAACGCGCTCTTTGCGTTGTCTCCGTCAGCTGCATCAACGTGGAATTCGGCCTCAGCCTTCTCACCGGGCCGGTAGGTGGATTTCGAAATGTGCAAGTCGATCTTGAGCGAAGTATCGTGCGGGAAGAGAACGGCGCGCGAGCCCTCCTCATAGGGCTCGTCGGAACCGTTCGAAGCCTGCTCGCCAAGCTCGTACGCACGGATCGCGACTGGCCCTTCAAACTTGTCATTCGGCCCGAGCGTCACTTCAGCTTTTCCGGCGCGCAGCCGGACCATCTGCGATGTGACCACTTGTTCGTTGCTATCTGCTTCCACCTCCGCCACCCCGTCGCCTTCGTTCGACGTCAGTTTCACCTCGATCGAATCACCCGGACGGTAAAGCGCCTTGTCCGTCTCCACCCGGATGCTCGGCGACTCGTAAAGTGAAAACTCCTCAGTGTGAGCTCCGGCCGCGCCCTCCTTATCCTTGGCTTCAAAAGTCAGAGTCAGTCCTTCCTTGATTACACTTCCAGGGACCGGCAGGTCGGATACTCTGGCCAACCCGTAAGAGTTCGTGTGTATCGTTCGCAACAACATCGGCGGACGCGCGGGTCCGGCGCGCGGATTCGCCTGTGGCATTTCGATCGAGACGTCGCATGCCGCGGGCGTTCCATCGGCATAAAAAGTTGAAACGTAAAAATCAACGGTGTTTCTTCCGGGCAATTCGTCTGAAGGGATCACGTAAATGTGAATGCGATGTTTTGTGATTCGCAAATCGAAATGGCGCTGCTCGGTGCGCTTCGTGGTCGGGTCGGTGAAATAGGCCGTATACCCAACGTCGTGAAAGCGAAAGGAATCGTCATCCGCGAATTCCTTGTGCTCCTGCGCGAGATCGATTGCAGCCGCGAAGTGCCCCGAAGAATCAGTCTCCCCCTCGTAAGCCTCCCCCGCGTGAACGTCCCACTTTCGTTCGCGCTCGTTCCATTCGCGCTCATCGTCGCGCACCACTCGGGCATGGCCTCGTGTGACGGGCTGGCCGAACAGATAATTCGCGCTTACGTCCACCTCCGCGTTTTGACTCGGCAGATAGTATTTGCGGTCGGACTTTACGGAAACGGCGAACGTCGGCAGTTCATACCTGCTTATCTTCACAGTCGTGGAGCTGCCACCCTCACTGCTGTTGTCTCCTCCAAAGTCGGCCTTCACCTGATAGGAACCGAGCCGGGCATTGGACGGAATCTGCCAGTCGGCGCTCGCAATCCCCCAATTGGACGTCGTTACGGGCGACCGGAATACGAGCGTGCTCTCCGTATCATAAATGCGGAATTCAAGTGGCCGGTTTGCGACGGCGCGATGCCTGGCGTCGAATACCAGCACGCGCGCATGCAGTACTTGACCGGGCTGGTAGAGCGGCTTGTCCGTACTCAACCAAAACTCGGAGAAATGGCCGATGTACACCTCCCGGTCATCGAGTTCGGCGACGTACCCATCGCGCTCTCCCACAACGTGGAGGGTCAAGCTCTCGGCCTCCACATTCTCCGGGACCACAAACATGAGTCTCGCGTAGCCATGGGAATCCGTGACAGTCGATGCCTTTAGTGGAGCCGCGGATTGGTTATCGCTATCCTGAAGCGTGGCTCGAAGCTTCACGCGGTCCACGGGCCACAGGTGCGCCGGCTGCACCGCGCGTATGAGAGCCTCGAATCGGTCCCCTGGCCGAACCCCTACGGGGCCTGCGTATTCCAGGCCGAACATCTCTGGCGCGATTTCCGAAACCGAAACGATTCCCACGACGGGCTCAACCTGCGTACCTGCCAACGAGTTGGGCAAGATTTGGTACCGCAGCCGGTACCAGAAGACGGAGTCCAGACCGGGTGATTTCAGGCCCGAGACGTGAATGACCAAACGAGACTTGCTTGATCCAGACGCTATTCTTTCTTCGCGTTCGGCTTGACCATGTAATTGTCCCTTCGGGTCGAGGAGGTCGAGCGAAATGCGCGCAGGCGTCTCTGACCCAGAGGGATTCTCGACTGCCAGCGTGACCAGCAAGGCGTCGCCTCGAAGCTCCGCCGTCGTCTTTGCCGCGTTCACGCGCAAGGATTGATCTGCGCGGCTGGCGGGAAGCACCAGAAGCGTGAGCCAAACCAATGCGAAGGCAAATCCCTTGCGCCGGGCCATGAGCCAGTCCACTTCGGTTGTGGGAATTCTACTGCATTAGGTGTTTCATCGTGTAACTCAGATTTCCGTCCACGCTAGGGCAGGCGGCATGCGTCTCCTGGAGCATGGGCTGGCGGCCGGCAAGTCGGTGGTTGCCCTGGGAGCTTCCTGGAGGATGAAAATGGCTGGATAGAACTCTACTGGATGGGTGGCAGGCCGACCTTCGCGAGAAGCCGCCCGAATTCCGGCTCGCCGTGCAGCGCCTC
Organism: Candidatus Limnocylindrales bacterium; assembly: GCA_035501415.1. Taxonomy (GTDB): domain Bacteria; phylum Acidobacteriota; class Terriglobia; order Acidiferrales; family UBA7541; genus Palsa-295. Next base: position 189,752 of record DATJWH010000029.1, read on the forward strand.
TAGGGTGTGGTCCACGCGCATCGCCACATCATTCGGCTCGTGCTTCTCCACCGACGCATCCAGCAGTTGCAGCGCGTGTTGCTTGTCTCCGAGCAGACAGTACGTCTGCGCCAACTCGTAGCCGTCGAATTTCCCGTGGCGGTGCAGGTCCTCCTCCACGCGAAGCATCGCGCGAAGCATGCCTGTGGCTCCCGAAGCGGCGAAGCTCTTTTCTCCCGCGCTTACAATCGCCAGACGATCCGCATCGTGCAGCAGCAGAGCCGTCTTGCGCGCCTCGGGCAGATAGTCTTTGTAGTCGCCTGTCCCGAGAAAAACCGTGGCGAGATACGCATGCGGCGAAAGAAAGTCCGGCTCGGCCGCCTCGATTTGCCGCAGCAGTTCTACCGCCTGATCCGTCTGTCCCGCGATGAAGAGGATCAGCCCCTTGTCCGCGAGAATTGCGCGTGACTGCGGATCGAGTTTTCGCGCCTGCTCTATTTCCGCGAGCGCTTCCGTTTCGCGCCCCAGAACCATCAGGAACGTTGCATGCCAGTGATGCGCCACCGCCGAATCCGGGCTTAGCGCGATCGCGCGCCGGAATTCGCGCTCTGCGCTTGGCGCGTCCCACGACCAGTAGAAATCCGCGAACGCGAGCGACGTGTGCGCGTCCGCCAGGGAATCATCCAGCGCAATTGCGCGCTGTGCCGCCGCAATCGCACGCGGATAGGCTTCGCTCGCCGGCATCACCGTGTATTCGCGCATCAGGTTGTAGCAGTTCGCCAGTCCCACATAGGCCGGCGCATAGTTCGGATCGTGAACGATCGATTGCGTGAAATCGTCCACCGCGTCATGCAGGCCCTGCGGCGTCCGCTGATTCCAGTGATAGAGGCCCTGCAGATAGAGATCCTGCGCCTGCGGATTTGCGGCCACTCGCCGGTTTCCCGGGATCATGTTGTCCACAACCGGCGTAGCCGAACCAGTCGACCGCGCGCGCGAGTATCGTAGATACGCGAACAGCGATCCGCCCAGAAGCGTCGCCGCCGCAATCACAAAAACCAGCACGCGGCCCGGGCCGCTTCGCAAAAAGGGAATGCTTCTCGCGTCGGCACCAGCTCCCGCTTTCTCCGTTGGGGAAGCATCGTCAACAGTCGATGCCGAAACCGGAGTCACCGTGTCCGCCGTCTTCAGCCACTCCGCCAGCTCGCTCGCGTACGCATACACACTCGAGCGGCCCGCGCCCGGAACCCGATGCACAGGCATACCTCGCTCGATTTCCCACCGGCGAACCGTGCGCTCGTCGCGCTCAAAGAAGGCGCCGATCGCCTTCCAGGAGTTCAGCCGCCGGTCGCTTGGGTGCCCGTTAGGGCGATTCGGATTCGGGTCGTCAGGCAAGCCGCACCCCGCGATGGTCTGGTTCGAAATGGAGCCAGAGGCAAGTAGACCGCCGAAATCCTACCACGGACGTTACCTAAGAGCATCCGCGCCGCAGTAACCCTTGATTTTCCAGCACTCTGCAGGTCTCTGATCCAGGTTGCCACTACCGCGCGCAAGTCCTCACCCCGGATCGGTAGGGAATACTACACTCACCGGGAGAATTCCTGCACATCATGCGCAAGAGAGTTCTACTTCTCGGGTCCCACCCCGCCGAGAACCGCTATTTCCGCACATGATCCAGGCCACCCATTAACGGGCATTACCGGCCACGGGCCGACATCAGCGGGCGTCCACGGGCGCCGCTGTCAAAGGCCTGCATCCAGCCCCCTTTAGGCCTGGCAAATGCATGAGATGGCTTCATATTGACGCGCGGACTTGTGCCGCGTACGGGGCGTTGCCCTAGGCTCACGAAAGGAACATTGGACAAATGCGCAAGTATCTCTGGGTCTTCGTTGCTCTTGGACTGGCGGCGTTCGCCGGGCCAAGCGCTTTGGCGGATACCACCGTCAGTATCAATCTTGGCCAAAGTAATCAGGACCTCACACTTTACGGCGTAACCGTGAACTCGGGGTATGGCTACTGGCTCGTTCAGCAAGGTAGCTGTGCTGCGAGCGGCGGCAACACCGTCTGTAACCTGACTGGAAACTTTACGAGCTCCACGAGCGGCCTCACTTCAGGCACGTATGACCTCGTGACCACCTACACCGGCACGGGTCCGTTCCCAATACCTGAAGGCACCGACGGCCCGACTCCCATCATGGGTGTTTCCAGCACTGCGGGCGCTAGTACATTCGCGTTTTACGATTTCGGCGAGGATAACACCACGGTGACGCTCGATCTCACAGCCTCCGACGGCACGCAGTACGAGATCCCGGTCGTCGGCGGTGACAATTGGCTGAACAATCCGGCCGGGTATTACTTTGCTGCTGCGGGGTCGCAGACCTGCAGTGGGCTGCCGGCCAGTGTCGCCTGCGACGCCTTCAACGTCGCGGCATATGGCAATCTTGACGGGACCGGCGCGACAATCGCCGGTGAGGTCACGGGCGGCATTTCGTTCGACCTTGCTGACGCCGTCGTAACTCCTCCGGCACCTCCCTCGGGTGGTGGCACAGTCCCGGAGCCCCGAACAATCGCTCTCCTGTCGCTGGCTTTGGGATTAATGTTTGCAATGCGCAAGCGTGTTACGGGCAACCGGATCCTCGAGACCCAGTAGCTGGCCATACATCAAAATCCCCCGGCATTGCCCCGGGGGATTTTCTCTTTCCGGCCGCCCGCGAGAGGATCTCATGCTGCGCGCGGGCGACGCTCAACGGGAGAATCCCTGCACAGCGTAGTTCTCTTTTTTCGCCGAAAAACCAAAGTCCCCTCGGTGGCTTGCCCCGAGGGGACTTTTTTTCAGCTGCGCGCGAAGCTGCGCCCGCTCACGCCCATTCTGGGCACAACTCCCGTCCAGCAGCCTTTACGCTTCCTTGTATAGCGCCCCGCCGATCAGCCCTGCGATCACCATCATCACCAGTTCGCCGCACGCGGTGATGAACGCCAGATCAACCGGAAACAGATGCGAGAACACCGGCGGCATCGCGCCCAGTACGAACACCGTCAGCCACACCGCAAGCCCGGCCACCACCGCCGTCTTCGGTCCCGCTCCCATCCGTGGACGGATCGCTGCATACAGCCAAATCGCCACGATGCCGATCACGAGCCCGTAAACGTTGAACGCGACCAATTGCTTCATCGAAACGTCCGTCCTCTTGCCAAGAGCCGCCATCACTGCCGCGCCCCGCGCCTGCAGAATCACGCCTCGCATCACGCCTTCCCAGATGTCGATCACGATTCCCGCAACGATTCCTCCAAGCAATACTCGGCCCAGGTTGACCTTGCCCATGAGATTCTCCTGTCGGTTGAAGATGCGCCCTCGGCGGTTCGAATGGTGCAGAACCTACGCCCGCCGGCCTCTCGGCGTCAACTTGAATTCCTTCACGGAGCGGCTGGGGCATCCGGTCAACCCGCGCGGGTCCGCCGCGAACCTAAGACTTTTACTGCCCCGCTTCGAGCGTGTTTTGAATGGTTGCGAGCGCCTGTCGAAGATTCGAAACCGAACGGCCCACCGCCGTCTTTCGAACGATCGCTCCCTTCACGCCCGTCAATCCCGCCTGCTCGGAACCCATGGCCGTGATGAGGTAAAAGCCTGGCTTCGCTGGGTCGTCGCTGGCGCGCACGCAAAATGACAGGTCCAGCGCCGTCTCGAAATAGTGACTCGAATAGAGCTGCTTTTCGGCGGTCGCGCACGCCACTTCATCGTCCGGCTTCCCCCTCATCGTCACCATGTGGACGATCCTCAGCGTCGGCTTCAATCCGAATTTCACCTTCGCCCAGTAGAACGTATCCTCCACGTTCGAGGGCCTCCCGCGCGGATATGACAGAAGATATTGGTTGAAATCTGGCAGCCGCTCCGGCAACGCCTTGCTGTAACTCAGCATGTACGCGAACTGCTCTGCCACCACGGTTGGATCCCGTTTGTCGTTGTACACGCCGAGTGCTGGGTTGCCGTCCCGTTGATAGGCCACCAGCAGCTGCAGTGCGCTCTTCCGCAGCAATCGATTCGCCTGTTCGTCTGCGTCAGGCGCAGACCAGTCGATGGCCCGATGAAACTCTTCGATGGACCTGGCCGGCGCCTGAATCATGCAGTTGCCCGGCTTGCAATTCTTGGCCGCCTCGATGTCGTCGCGGTCGAACGCAAACTCCTTCAAATCCGAGGCCTGCGGCGGATTGCCAAACACTCCGAGCCCAAGATATCCCGGAAGCTTGCGAAGCCGGTCGAAATCGCGCGCATACGAAAGATAGGCCTCGGGAGTCGCATGAATGTAGACGGCACCGAAAAGGAACACCTCGTCCGGCTTCCGCGATGGAAGCGCTTTCGCTACAGGCTCCCCATTTTGAATCGCCCGAATCTGCTCGTCGTCCAACCCGATGTTTCGCCTGAGGAAAACCTGCAGTCGCGAATTCGATTGTGGCCTGCTTGGCCCGCACAGAACGCCAATCGCGGCAGCCAGCGCGGCCGTTCGGACAATGGTTCGCATCATCGTAGTTGACTTGGAATTCCCATTTTCGTCCCGAGCTGACCGGCCTCCAGCGTTCCACTTTGGCACAAATCTGTTGCATCGACAGCCGGGCAAGCGTAGTATCCGCGAATCCAAACCCCAATCTGGCAATTTCGTTAGTTTAGCTTAAGCCAGTCTTTCTTAACGCATAAGATGAACCATCGCTTTGATACTGTCGGCAACGGCGTAATGTCGGTACCAGTCGTCACCGAAGTCCAAAATCAAGTCCACGAAAGGAGAAGGGGCTCATGAGCGAAACATCGGTCGCTTCGTTTGTGAAAAAGTCGGTTGGGTGGTCAATCGCACTTAGCGTATTGCTGATCGTGGCGGGGCTTGTTGCGATTGCTTCACCTCTTGCGGCGGGAATCGCCGTCAACGTCTTCATCGCGTGGGTGCTCGTTTTCAGCGGATGTATTCACCTTGTCTTCGCGTGGTTCCGGCCGAGCACCGGCGGATTCTTCTGGGAACTGCTGGTCGGGATTCTCTACGTCTTCATCGGAGCATATCTGCTCATGCATCCGGTGATTGGCTTGGAGTCCCTCACCCTTGCCCTCGCGATTTATCTGCTGATTGAATCGATTTTGGAATTTGTCCTGGGCTTCAGCCTTCGTCCGCTTCCGGGATCGGGATGGCTCCTGTTCGATGGAATCATCACGCTGATCCTCGCGGTGATGATTTGGAGGGCGTGGCCTTCGAGCACTGGATGGGCCATCGGCCTGCTGGTGGGAATCAGCATGCTGTTCAGCGGAAGCTCTCGCCTCGCGATTTCTCTGATCGCGCGCAGCGCCACGAACAAGATGGCTTAGTAACGATAGTCTGTGCACCCGCGGAGCCGCCGCGCATTCGCCCGGCTCCCGAGTGCGCAATACGAATGGAGGATGACCCGGTGGGAGGACTCATCCCGCTGACGGATGCTTCGCGGCGCCCTACGCGTGTGCCGTTTGTCACGGCCGGCATTATCGTCGCGAACTTCATCGTCTTCGGACTCGAGCTGATCCATGGCGATGCGTTCGTCCTCAGGTGGTCGGCGGTTCCGGCGAATATCACCGCCGGCCATGCCTGGATCACTCTTCTCACCGCGATGTTCTTGCACGCCAGTTGGTCGCACATTCTCGGAAACATGGTGTTCTTGTGGGCCTTTGGGCCGGAGATCGAAGACTCCATGAATCCCCTGCGATATTTGGTCTTTTACATCCTGGGCGGCTTGGTGGCCATGCTGGCCCAGGTCTTGGTCAGCCCCAGTTCCACGGTTCCCAATCTTGGCGCGAGCGGCGCAATTGCCGCTGTCATGGGCGCATTTCTCGTCACGTATCCTCGCGACCGGATTCGATCGCTTCTCATCATTTTTATCTTTGTGCGGGTCACGTTCATTCCGGCGGCTCTCCTCATCGGAGTTTGGTTCCTCTTGCAGCTCGTGAATCTTGGCTCCGTCGCGGCCTCCCAAACGGGCGGAGTGGCCTACGTCGCTCATGTTGCCGGTCTGATTTTCGGAGCCCTTGCCGCTCGGTTCTTTCAAGATCGCCAGCGGCTCGCGACTCAGCTCTAAAATACAGTCGCTCGTGTCACCTACGAATTCGGCGTCACGTCTGAATCGTGAGGTTCTCTTTTTGCGGCGTTTTTTCGCGCCATTTCCTCGAGCAGCAGCTGCAGATTGCGAATCACAGCTTCCATCACCAGTTCGGAATTGTCGCCGTTGCCCCCGCTCGCGCCCTGCTTTGCCACCAGGTCCGCCTTCTGCAATTCGAACTCGTTCGCCACTCCTTCGACAATCGCCGCCGGCACAGGCCGCACCTGGTCCACAAACGCATTGATCAGCGCGTGCTCGCACAGCAGGTTCGCAATGCGCGGGATTCCCTGCGAGTGCCGGTAAACCGCTTCCACCGCCTCCAGGGAAAACACCGGCGTGCCGTTGCACCCGGCGATGCGCAGCCGCTCCGCGATGTACGCCTGCATCTCCTCGCGCGAAAGCGGAAACGTCTTGCAACGGATCGTGATCCGTTGCCGCAACTGTCGCAGGTGCACGTCCCGTATCTTCTCCTCGAGTTCCGGCTGGCCCGACAGCACGATTTGCAGCAGCTTTTCGCTCGTCGTCTCCATGTTCGTCAGCAGCCGGATTTCCTCCAGCACCTGCGCCGAAAGGTTCTGCGCCTCGTCGACGATCAGCACCGTGGTTCCGCCCTCGCGATATCGTTCCAGCAGCCACTCGTTCAGCTTCATCAAGACGTGGCTCTTCTCCCGCGATTCGCATGGGATTCCGAAATCCGCCATTAGGAAATCGAAGAACTCGCCTTCCGTCAGCCGCGAATTGAAGATGAACGCCGTCGCCACCCGCTCTTCCTGCAGCCATTCGAGCAGCCGGTTGAGCAGCGTCGTCTTTCCCGTGCCCACCTCGCCCGTCAGCAGCAAAAATCCTTTGCGCTGCTTGATCCCGTACGCGAGTCCCGCCAGCGCTTCCTGCATCGCCGGCGTCAAGTAGAGGAATCGCGGGTCCGGGTTGGGATTGAAGGGATTTGCCTGCAGATTGAAAAATTTCTTATACATAATTGCCAGGGACGATTGTGGCTCCACGTGCTTTCGCGCGCGGCGCCTGATATCCCCCGCTTTCCATCCTACGCCGGCTCGTCCGTGGTGAAAAGGGAGACACTGGCAGCGGGCAAGCCGTTTGGCGCAAGTGTAAGTATAATAACCGAAAACGGGCGGTGACCTGTGGAATTGCTTCGGAAAATTGTCCTGATAACGCTGGCCGCGATTCTCGCGCTCGCCGCCGTCGTCTACGTCTGCGACTACGTTTCCGTTCGCTACCGCCTCTCGAAAAACATTCCCGGAGACCCTCTCGAAAGCGTCAAAGTCCAGCGCATGTACGCCATCCCCCACAAGGACGGCCGCCAGGAATTTGCCTTCGCCGAGCCGGAGATGGACACTTGCGTTCACTCCCTCTTCCCCCACCTCGGCTACCCGCCCTGCTGGTACCTCAAGCGCACCACCGAAAAGCCCATTTCCATGTAGCGGAGCAGGGTCGCGGCGAAGTCGCGTTTTTTCGCGATTAGAAAAATGCAAGCTGCTGAAAAGGCGCCGGTTAGCGGAGATTCTAATCTTCAGTTTCGCGATTAGAAATGAAGAGAGGCCGCTCGACTGGGATGCCCGGTGGGCGAGGTGACGAAACGGCGTTTTTTGGCGATTAGAAATTTTTATATCCTTTGTTTTCAGGGGCATAGGATTTTTCTAATTCCCCATTTTGGCGATTAGAAAGAACCCGGGAGGCAAGGAAAGAAACGGCGGAGTCTACCGCAGAGACGCAGAGAGCGCAGAGGGAGAGGAATGAACTGCCTAATCGAAACAATGAAAAGGCCCCGGATTTGTATAGATTAGAAAAATGTAGGCTGCTGATTCGAAGGAGGTTACGGGGATTTCTAATCTTCGGTGTATAGATTAGAAAGGGGAGAGAGGTCCCTCGACTCACGATGTTCGCTCGGGACGCGGATGCCTTGTCGGATCCGCGATTAGAAAAATGCAAGTTGCTGATTTTGGGGCGGTTACGGCGATTTCTAATCTTCAGCGTATAGATTAGAAATGAAGGCCACGGCCCGTTGGCAACTAACTGCGATCCACAAACCTTCCAACATCGCCCCAAGGGCGGCCTCCTCCCGGCGTCGCATGGAACGCCGAAGTAAAAACAAGATATGTTAGCACAAGCGTAAACAGAAGTCAACAGGAAAGAACTTTTCCACAGAGGCAAAGGAAATAAAGGACTTACAGAGACGAGGGAAGAGGTGCGGATGGGGAGATTCGAAACAACCAGAGGTAAGGAAGTGCGAGTGGCCGGGGCCGTAGCGTTGCGCCAGGGGATGTTTTATCCGGCGCGTCCTCGCGCACCCTTCGCAGCACCGGCGAAGGGCTGCGGCACCCACCGCGTTAGGCGGAAACTCGCGGTTCGGCACGGTGTGGTATCATCCGCCTGCGTCGTGATATCGACTTTGCCAACCAGGCGGATCGCGAAGCGATTGGAAACGCCTTGGCACAACATGCGCGTCAGGCAGGCGGCTGCGGCATTACTGGGAATCGAGTGCGGGGATGCGGGCGGTAAAGCGAGCGACCGTATTGGCGATCGAGGTCATCGCCGAGGCGGCCCTTCTTGGCTGCTTACTGGGTTCTCTCCTGTCCGGCCGGACCGGCCTGCTCTACGGCGTAATAGGGTCAGTACTTGCTCTTCCAGTTATACTCTTCCTGTATTGGTATTATCTCAGCCGAGTTCTCGCCGTGTTCGTTTGGACGAGCAACCGGGCCTGGCTATACCCAGCAGTAGCGGGCATGGCCTTCCTCGTTCACATGAGCATCGTCTTCGTTCGTTTGAATCCAGATATGATCAACCCAGGTCCGTTCGTCAAAACGACGGAGATACCATTTCTGGCGGGCGGCGCATGCATCGTGTTCGCGTGCGCCTACGGCGGCAACCGATTCTCCCGAAAATGGATACAGGAACGGCGGGTGGCACACCCGTCTACCGGAACCGTCGCGCAGAACGCATGCAGCACATCGACCCCGCCGAGCACGACGCAGACTTCCTCTTGCTCTCCCCAAGGAACGGGAACGTGCCGCCCACAGTAGAAACGTTCCGCAGCCTAATTGGGGCAGCAGTAACGATCGCGTTGACCATCCTTGTCATCCGGTGGGTGTCTGACGCAAAGCCGTCGCAGGTTCCCGAGCCCTCCGGCAACTCGAACATCTATCGAGTCAAGTGGCAACTCCAAGTTCTTTGCTCAACAGGGGGAGCCTTTTGGATCGTAGTGTGCGTCTGGTCTTGGTCTGACGAGCATCATCCAGACTGGACCATCCTAGTGATTTCTTTAATCTTTTGGATTATTGGCCTCTGGCTGGCCACAGGGCTAGTCACAACCAACGAAGCGGGGATCCAAAAAAGGAGCCTTTGGCGCTCGCGATTCCTCCGGTGGGGAGATATTACGGAGGTAGTTATACACAAGAAGCAGGGGGGTGCGATTGAGGTTCGCGCTGGATCCAAGAAGCTGATCGTGGATTCGCGCTTCAACGCTTTTCAGCACCTGCTCAAGGAAATCCAACAGCGCACCGGGAAGCGGGCGATCGCCGTTAGCTAAACTTGCGACAGCGGGGCGCCCCCGGTGAGCGCGCCTCTCTGCCGAAGACGCTCAATGAATCCACCCGCGTGGGCGCCCCATCGTTTGTGATTTTCGGACGGTGGGTCTTCGCCGGTCTCCGCAGCGTCCTCGAAACAACCAGAGGTAATGAACTGCAAGTGGCCCTCGCGCACTTTTCGCAGCACCGGCGAAGGACTGCGGCACCCACCGCGTTAGGCGAAAACTCGCGGTTCGGCACGGTGTGGTATCATGCGCGTCCGTCGTGATGTCGAGAAAGAGCATTCACCAAGCAACAAAGGGTCGACCACCCGCCGTCGAGCGGTTCAGGGTCCCACTAGAGTGCGAACCTTCCTAGTCTTTTTTGCCATCGCAGGAGTTCTCGGAATCCTCGCAGACGTCTGCTACTACATAGTTGTCTACCGACTAGCGAAGGCAGGCGTCCAGGTGAAGCTGCTGGCCAATCCGAGGGTCGCCCTGTCGGTCTTGAGAAGCTATAGCGCGAAAGCAGGGCAAAATAAATGGTCTGTATGGCCCGTCCGAGCATTTTGGGCTTTGCTACTACCTACGATGATTGCAGTCGCGATGGCGTTTATCACCTTCAGGGGGATCAATGCCGGATCGGTCGCGTCGGCCACGAACATTAAAGGCCCGACGGGACTGTGGGCTTGGGCATGCCTCAGCACTCTCGGTATGGCCGTGCTTTTCTCATACAGATTGCTTCGTGGGATCATCTCACGGGGCATTCCAATAGCTGACTGGAGGGATTGGATCAGAGACGAATACTTACGAAACGATTTCCTGACGGCCCTCCTCACGCTCATTGGATTCGCAATGGTAGCAGCGGGGCTTCTGGCTTTACGCCCATTGCGGTGACCTGAGCCGTATGCCTTTCACAGTGACACTCAAATGAGGTAGAGGACAAATGACTAACGAAGTAAGGCAGCCCGACCCAGAAGCTGTCGCAGATGCCAGTAAGCTGGCTGCTGCTGGTGCTGACCGCGAAACTGTGCTCGTCTTCCTTCGAGACAAGGGATTTGACAAGATCGACTCGATCAAGACGATCCGTCCGCTCTATGGCTTGTCCATGGTGGAGGCAAAGGACTTAGTGGACCACAGTGCTGCCTGGTCCGACCGCTTTTACAGCGACATGCAATTTCGCGAAACGGCGCTTCGGGCGCTTCGCGACATCGCCGCCGAGAGCGCGAAGGACCCCGATGCGCTCAAGATTATACTCACCGAGCCGGACCAGGACGAGCGGTAGCCCGGCGCCCAGGGGTTTACCCTTGGCTAGATCGAATCCGCGAGCCTCCCCAAAGAATTCACCGCGAACAAATCCCCCCCCGGCGGGTACGGCTACCGCTTCTACATGCGCATTGGAACGGTGCTACTATCGCTCGACGCGGGCGATTGAACGTCGCAGGGGCAACACCCCCACCGTTCGACAACCGCGAACGATGGGGCACCCAGCGGCCGGATTCTTCGGCCTCGGTTTGTCATCGACAGAGGCTTGCGTTGAGGTGCTTAGCCCAAACCACGCCGCCACACCTGGGGCACCCGGCAACAGCCGCCTCCCCGAAGTGCACCGACAACAATAAGCAAAACTGTAGCAACTGAGGGAGGTGCTTGTATGAGCGAGAGATTTTTCATTCCGACCATCGCGATTGTAGTTTCACTTGCCTGGCTAGGTCCGATGCCGCTGTCCGCACAGGTCACTTCTGAACCCAGCGGGAAGGCGGCGCGCGAGGCCAAGAGCGCACGATACGACGGCGGTCGGTGTGATTTAACTGTTCCGGGGCGGGATTGCTTCTTTGAGCATTTCGAACCAGGTGCTCTCCCTCTTGTTCCTTTGCAAGAAAGCTCGTTTGCGTTGCTCGGTACGGTCACGAAGGTTAAACCCTTTCTTTCGGCAGACCAGACGCACATCTACACAGAAACCACGATTCAAGTCGAGGAAGTGTTGAAGAGTCCTGAAGCTTTCAGCCTTCCGTCGGATCGGGACCTGATCGTGGACCAAATCGGTGGTTCAATGCGGATGGCTTCCGGTCGCGTTATCCATGACGGTTCCGTCGTCGACTTCCTAGGGAAAGCACACGCGGGCGGCAGGTATGTTTTTTTCCTTCGTCAGGTACACGAGAACAAGGATCTTGCGATACTGAGCGCCTACGAACTTCGCGAGGGGAAGGTGTTCAAGCTCACAGAGGATGGAAGCCCCGGCAAGGTGCTGCTCTCTAGGGCGCCGAATCACCCGGACTCGCTTTCCGATGAACAGATATTTCTGCAGGCCATCAGAAAACGCGGCACTCTGGACCCAAAGACCAAGAATCTGGCTATGCCTACGACGCACTGAGCTTGCTTGTACGACTACTGCATCCAGTACGAGTCTTCGCCCTACGAGTTCACCCGCAAAGAACGCGACTCCGAATCCGGGTTGGATGATTTCGGAGCGAGGTACTATTCAAGCCGGGTGCCCCGGGGGTTTTGCTCTTGGCTAGATCGAACCCGCAAGCCACCTCCCAAATAATTCACCTCGGCCAACAAATCTCCCCGGCGGGGGTGCGGCTAGAGCCCTAGAGCCGCAACAACTCTCGCGAGTTCGTTTGCGGAGCGCTGAACAGCCCCCGAACAGCAGAAGGAGTAGAGAGGTCCCTCCGCTGCGTCCCGCGCCCGCGTTGCGCGCGGGGAAAAGAAGCACGCGGGACTTCGGCCGGGATGACAAACGTAACTGAACCCGCTGAGGCGGGATGCGGGCGATACGAAGTGCCTCAGGTCTGAAGACCTGAGCTACAGGTCTCGACTTCGACGCTGCCACACCTGAGGCACCCGGCGCTACTTCTGGTTGGTGGTGGCGGGCTGGGTGGAGCTGGGTGGCTTTGCGGCGGGCGAGCCTGGTCCGGGGCTGGGCGATGCCGCCACAAGCGACGCCGGCGAGGGGAGCTGCGTCCGGTCCCATCCTCCGCCCAGCGCTTCGACAAGCTGGACGCTCGACACCATTTCCTGCGACCGCAGGTTCACGGCGGTCTGCTGGTTGGTGAGCAGCGTGGTTTGCGCGGTGATGACGTTCAGGTAGGGATCGATGCCAAGCTTGTAGCGGTCGGTGGCGATGTCGAGGTTGCGCTGCGCGGCCTTCACCGCCGCATCCTGCTGATCGATCTGCTGCGAAAGGATGCGCAGCGACGCGAGATCGTCCTCCACCTGCTGGAACGCGGTGAGCACAGTCTGGCGATAGTTGGCGACGGTCTGATTGTACGCGGCTTCGTACTGCTGGTTGGTGGCACGCCGCAGGCCCGCATCGAAAATCGTCTCCGCGGCGGCGGCACCGATCGACCAGAAGCGGCTCGGCCACGCGAACCAGTCCGACGCCGCCGAACTTTCGAATCCGCCCGAGGCGCTTAGAGTCACGGTGGGATAGTATGCGGCCCTCGCGATTCCGATCTGCGCGTTGGCCTGAGCCGCCAGCCGCTCGCTCGCGGCGATATCGGGCCGCCGCTCGAGAAGCTGCGAAGGCAGGCTCAACGGAACCGGAGGCGGCGCGAACTTCAGCGGCTGCTCGGGAATCGAGAACGTCGAGGGCGGCTGCCCGACCAGCACCGCAATCGCGTGTTCGAACTGCGCTCGTGCGATGCCGAGATTCGTATCTTCCGCGCGCGTCGTATCGAGCTGGGTTTCGGCCTGCGCGACAGCCTCTTCGGAATCGATGCCGGTTTCGTAGAGCACTCGCGTGAGGCGCACGGACTCCTCGTAGGCCTTCACCGTGGAGTCGAGGAGCTGCTTCAGCGCATCCTGGCTGCGCAGCTGGAAATAATCGGAGGCGACTTCGGCATGCATGGTGAGCCGCACATTCTGAAAATCGGCGGCGCTGGCCTGCGCGTTGTAAACGTTGCTGCGAACCGTGTTGCGCACGCGGCCCCAGAGGTCCGGCACCCACGTCGCATCAAACGGCAAATCGTAATCGGAGAACGCCGTTGATGTTGGCGAGCTGGTGCTGCCGGTTCCGGTTCCGCTGCCGGAGAATTGGCGAAGGTTTGCCGATTGGCGCTGCCGATTGATCGAAGGGCTGGTCGTGACGGTTGGGAAATACTGAGCCCGCGCTTCCTTCACCATCGCGCGCGCCGCGAGAAAACTGTTGTACGACGCCGCGATGTTCTGATTCGCGCCGTCCACCTGCTCCTCGAGCTTATTCAGCTCCGGATCGTTGAACAACTCCCACCAGTTGCCGCGAATTGCGGTATCGCTCGGCTGGGCCATCTTCCAGTTGTCAACTTCCTTCATATTATCCGGCGTTACTTCCTTGTACGCTGCCGGAGTTTCCGCCGTCGGCGTGTGATACTTCGGGCCGACCGTGCAGCCGGCAAGAAATGCCGCGCCGAGAATCAGTGCCGCGCTCGAAAGTCGAAGTTGAAATCGCAAGCTTCGCAAAGTGCGCTCCTTGGGCCGGGCGAAAAATTCACCGTTCGCAATCGCTGTAGGGGCAGCGTGTCCTGCCGCATCCCGCTTCGAGAACATCTAGTCGGCCTCCTGCCCGGCTACCCTTACCTGATGCTTGAACAACCCGCGGCACCAGAGGCGGAAGCGGTCCATGTAGAGGTAAACGACGGGCGTGGTGAACAGCGTCAGGGCCTGGCTGAAAATCAGTCCGCCGACGATCGTGATGCCAAGCGGCCGCCTCAATTCAGCGCCGACGCCAAGTCCGATCGCCAGCGGCGTCGCGCCGAGGAGAGCGGCCATGGTCGTCATCAGAATCGGGCGGAAACGAAGCAGGCATGCCTGGTAGATGGCTTCCTCCGGACTCTTTCCTTCATTGCGCTCCACCGCGATGGCAAAGTCGATCATCAAAATCGCATTTTTCTTCACGATGCCGATGAGCAAAATCATCCCGATAATGGCAATCACGCTCAGGTCCGTGCGGAAGAACATCAGCGCGAGCACCGCCCCTACGCCCGCCGACGGAATCGTCGAGAGAATCGTGATCGGATGGATGAGGCTCTCGTAGAGGATGCCGAGCACGATGTACACGGCCAGCAACGCGGTGATGATGAGCAGCGGCTCGGTTGCGAGGGACTTCTGGTATTCCTCGAGCGCCCCCGAAAACATGCCGTGAATCGACTGCGGCATGCCCAGATTGAGCTGCAGATCGTCGATCTGCCGCGCCGCCTGGCTGAGGGCAATGCCTGGCGCGAGATTGAAGGAGATCGTAACCGACGGGAACTGCCCCTGGTGGTTCACCGCGAGCGGCGCGGTCTTTGGCTCGTAACTTGCCAAAGCGCTCAGCGGCACTTCACCGCCGTTGTTCGGATGAACATACACGTTCTTCAGGTCCTGCGGGCTTTGCCAGAACTGCGGCGCCACTTCCATTACAACGTGGTATTGATTGCGCCCGGTGAACATCACGGACACCTGCGCCTGGCCGAACGCGTCGTACAAAGTCGAATCGATGGTCTGCGGCGAAATGCCCATCCGCGAAGACGTGTCGCGGTCGTAGGTCAAATGGGCCTGCAGCCCGTCGTTCTGCTGATCACTGTTGACCTCGGTGAAGCCGGGCAATTTCCGGAGACCCTCCAACAAAATTGGGCCCCACTTGACGAGATCGTCGACGTTTTCGCTCTGGATCGTGTACTGATACTCAGCGTTACTGTGACGCCCGCCGATGTGAAGGTCCTGACCGGCCTGGAGGAAGACGGTGCCGTCCGGGACGGCCATCAGTTTCGGACGAAGGCGATTGATGATCTCACTGGCACTCGCCTTGCGTTCGCCGAGGGGTTTCAGGCCGAGATAAACGAATCCACCGTTGGTGGAGCCGCCGCCGCCCGTGAACGCCATGACATTCTCGACGGCGGGATCCGTCTTGATGATTTCGACATAGCGCTTCGTCGCGGCCTGCATGGCCTGAAACGAAGTATCTTGCGCTCCGCGAATGCCGCCAAAGACAGTGCCGTTATCCTGCTGCGGGAAGAAGCCCCTGGGAACGATAATGAGCAGGAAGACATTCACGCCGATCGTGATCAGCAGGACGAGCATGGTGAAGGCGGGATGCTGGAGTACCCACCTCAGCATCGTGTCGTACGTGTGCAGCACCCAGTTGAAAAGCTTCTCACTCGTACGATACAGGCGGCCGTGCCCTTCGGGCCGGTCGTGCTTCAGGAGCCGCGAGCACATCATCGGCGTCGTGGTCAGCGAAACAAGCAGCGAAACCAGGATGGCGACCGAGAGCGTAACGGCAAATTCGCGGAACAATCTCCCCACGATTCCGCCCATCATGAGAATCGGAATGAACACGGCGACGAGCGAAAGGCTGATCGAGAGCACAGTGAACCCAATTTCGCGGGCGCCCTCGAACGCCGCCTGCATGGGCGACATGCCCTGCTCGAGATAGCGCGTGACGTTTTCGATGACGACGATCGCGTCGTCGACGACGAAGCCCGTCGATATGGTGAGCGCCATCAGCGAAAGATTGTCGAGGCTGTAGCCCAGCAGATACATCGCGCCGAACGTGCCGATCAGCGAAACGGGCACCGCAACGCTAGGAATCAGCGTGGCTCGCACGCTTCGCAGAAAGACGAACACGACGAGAATCACCAAGCAGACGGAAATCATAAGGGTGATTTCGACGTCGTGTACGGACGCCCGAATCGTGGTGGTGCGATCGAGCACCACCGTCAGATTGATGGCCGCAGGAATCGACGCCTTCAAGGAGGGCAGCGCTTCGCGGATCCGGTCGACCGTGTCAATGATGTTGGCGCCCGGCTGCCGCGAGATGATGATGAGGATGCTCGGCTTGCCGTTGACGAACCCCGCCGCTCGGATGTTCTCGACGCCGGTGTCCACCGACGCAATGTCCTTCAGTTGAATGGCCGCGCCACTGTGGTAGCCGACCACGAGATTCTTGTACGAATCCGCGTCGAGCAGTTGATCGTTCACCGAAATGTCCGCGAGCTTGTCGCCCACTCGAATCTGGCCCTTCGGCAGGTTCGCATTTTGGGTGCGCAGCATAGTGGCAACGTCCTGAAGGCCAAGGCCGAAGCTGTTGAGCTGCGTCGGATTCAATTCCACACGCACGGCGGGGAGGGAACTGCCGCCCACGTTTACCTGGCCCACGCCTTCAATTTGCGAAAGCCGCTGCTGAAGGACGGTCGAAGCGGCGTCGTAGAGCTTGCCCTTGGGGTACACGTCCGACGTAAGCGCGATGATCATGATGGGCGCGTCCGCCGGATTCACCTTGCGATACGTCGGATTACCGGGCAAGTTCGCCGGCAGATAACTGCGCGCTGCATTGATGGCTGCCTGCACGTCGCGCGCAGCGCCGTTGATATCGCGATTCAATTCAAACTGGAGGGTGATGCTCGTGGTTCCCAAGTTGCTGGACGACGTCATCTCCGTGACGCCCGCGATTCGGCCGAACTGGCGCTCGAGAGGAGTTGCTACGGAGGAAGCCATGATCTCGGGACTGGCGCCTGGCAGGCCGGCGCCGACGGTAATCGTCGGGAAGTCCACCTGCGGCAGGGGAGCCACCGGCAGTTGGCGGAAGGCAACCACTCCGGCGAGCGCAATCGCAGCGGTCAGCAGCGTGGTTGTCACGGGGCGCCGAATGAATGGAGACGAGAGGCTCATGGGCTAATCCGCCGGAACCGCCTCGGGTCCTTCGCCGGCGGCGCGCGCCCCAAAGAGCCGCTGGCTGAGCCGATCGAAGAAGACGTAAATCACAGGCGTGGTGTAGAGCGTGAGGACCTGGCTCACGATAAGGCCGCCCACGATCGAAATGCCGAGGGGCCGGCGCAACTCCGACCCAATGCCCGTGCCCAGTGCGAGAGGCAGGCCACCGAGCAACGCGGCCATGGTCGTCATCATGATGGGCCGAAAACGCAGAAGCGAGGCCTGATAAATCGCGTCGACCGAGTTCTTGCCTTCCTTGCGCTCCGCCTCGAGCGCGAAGTCGATCATCATGATCGCGTTTTTCTTCACAATGCCGATCAGCAAAATGATGCCTATCAGGGCGACGACGCTCAGCTCCGAATGGAAAATGATCAGCGCGAGAATTGCGCCGACGCCCGCGGAAGGCAGCGTCGAAAGAATCGTGATGGGATGAATGTAGCTCTCGTAGAGAACGCCCAGAACGATATAGACGGTGACGATCGCGGCCAGGATCAGCAGCGGCTCATTCGCCAGCGAAGCCTGGAACGATGCGGCCGTGCCCTGAAACGCGGCCTGAATGCTGAGCGGCATGCCGATGGATTTCTGGGCGTCGTCGATGGCTTTGGTGGCGTCGCCCAGCGAGGCGTCGGGCGCCAGGTTGAAGGAAATCGTGACGACAGGGAACTGGCCCTGGTGATTGATGGTCAGCGGCGCGGTACGCTGCTCGAAGTGCGCGATCGCGCTAAGCGGGACGGCGGCGCCGTTGGCAGAAGTTGTCGCGGTGGGATTCAGGATGCCGCCAGACGTTGTCGATCCGGCTCTCACCGCGCCACCGGAAGATCCGCCGGAAGCGGAACTTGCCGTGACCACGCCGTTCGAATTCGCGCCCGATGCCCCGCCGGAGTTGGTCGCAGCCAGCGCGGACCGCACGTAGATGTCGTTGAGCTTCGCGGGATTGCTCTGGAAGTCCGGCATCGTTTCGAGCACCACGTGGTATTGATTCAGCTGCGTGTACAGGGTCGAGATTTGCCGCTGGCCGTAAGCGTCGTAGAGGGTTTCGTCGATCATCTGAGGCGTGATGCCCATGCGCGAAGCGGTGACTCGGTCGATTACGAGCGCCTCGGAAAGCGCGCCGTTCTGCTGGTCCGTGGCGACGTCGCGAAGCTGCGGGAGCGCCCTCAGTTTTTGCATCAGGCGGTTGGTCCAGTGCTCGAGCTCGTCCGGATCCGGATCTTCCAGCGTGTACTGATACTGCGTGCGGCTGACGCGGTCCTCGACCGTGAGATCCTGAACCGGTTGCATGTAGAGTGTGATTCCCTCCACCTGTTCGATTTTCGGCTGAAGCCTGCGGATGACGTCGGCGGCGCTGATTTTTCGCTCATCGAGCGGCTTGAGGTTGATCAGAATACGACCGTCATTGAGCGTGGTGTTGGTCCCGTCGATGCCGATGAACGAGGAGAGATTGTCGACGGCCGGGTCCTTCAAAATGACGCTCGCGAGCACTTGCTGGCGCTGCGACATCGTCTGAAACGAAGTCGATGGCGGAGCTTCGGAAATGCCCTGGATGATTCCCGTGTCCTGGACAGGGAAGAAGCCCTTGGGGGCAATGACGTAGAGCCAAATCGTCAGGACGAGCGTGGCGACCGCCACAATTAAGGTTTCTGTCTGGTGGCGAAGCACCCACTGAAGCGTGCGGCCATAAAATGCAATGACGCGGTCGAACGCGCGCTCCGACGCCTTGTAGAACCTAGTCTGCTGCGACTCAGGCGTGTGGCGCAGCAGGCGCGAGCACATCATGGGAGTGAGCGTCAGGGAGACGACGGCGGAAACGAGAATCGTCACCGAGAGCGTGATGGCGAACTCGCGGAACAGGCGCCCGACGATGTCGCCCATAAAGAGCAGCGGAATCAGCACGGCGATCAGCGAAATCGTCAGCGAAACGATCGTGAAGCCGATCTGCTCAGAGCCTTTCAACGCCGCTTCCAAGGGCGTATCGCCCTCCTCCAGGAAGCGCACGATATTTTCGATCATCACGATGGCGTCATCGACCACAAAGCCCGTGGATATGGTGAGCGCCATGAGCGTGAGGTTATTCAGGCTGTAGCCCGCGAGGTACATCACGCCGAACGTGCCAATCAGCGAGAGCGGAACCGCCACGCTGGGAATGATGGTGGCCGAGACGTTGCGCAGGAACAGGAAGATGACCATCACCACCAGAGCGACGGTGAGCATGAGCTCAAATTCCACGTCCTTCACCGAGGCGCGAATCGTCGTCGTGCGATCGGTCAAAATCTGCACCTTTACGGACGCCGGCAAGCTGCTCTGAAGGAAGGGAAGCAGATTCTTGATGCGGTCCACCACCTGAATGATGTTGGCGCCCGGCTGCCGCTGCACGTTCATGATCACGGCCGGGGTGTTGTTCATCCAGGCGGCCTGCCGGAGGTTCTCGGGCTCGTCCACGACGTTGGCGACGTCCGAGAGCCGAACGGGCGCGCCGTTACGGTACGCAATGATGATGGGGCGAAACTCGGCACTGGTGAGAAGCTGGTCGTTCGCATCGATCTGGTAATCCTGGCGCGGCCCGTCAAAATTTCCCTTCGCCGAATCGAGGCTGGTCTGCTGAATGGCCGTGCGAACGTCTTCGAGATTGATTCCGTAGGACGAGAGGGCCGTCGGATTCACCTGGATTCGCACCGAGGGCTTCTGTCCGCCGCTGATGCTGACCAATCCCACGCCGGGCAGCTGCGAAATCTTCTGTGCGAGGCGCGTGTCGGCGAGGTCTTCGACGTCGGTGAGCGGCATCGTGTCCGAGGTGAGCGCGAGAGTCAGAATCGGCGCGTCCGCCGGATTCGTCTTGCTGTAAATCGGCGGCACCGGCAAGTCAGACGGCAAATACGACTGCGCCGCGTTGATCGACGCCTGCACTTCCTGCTCGGCGACATCGATGTTCAGGTCCAGTGCAAATTGCAGAACGATGATCGAACTGCCTTGCGAACTGGTCGACGTCATCTGGTTCAGCCCGGGGACCTGGCCGAATTGCCGCTCGAGCGGGGCGGTGACGGCCGAGGCGGTCACGTCCGGGCTGGCGCCGGGATAGAAGGTGACTACCTGAATCGTCGGGTAATCCACTTCGGGCAGCGCGGACACCGGCAGCTGAAGAAACGCAACGATACCGGCCAGCAGAATCGCCGCCATCAGCAGCGAGGTGGCGATCGGTCGGAGAATGAAAGGGCGAGATGGACTCAAGGAGTTTCCGTTCCTGACTGAGCGGACGGACTGCCGGAGGCCGCGGTGCGGCTGCTGGAATTATGAATCGTCACTTTGATTCCATCCTGCAGCTTGTCGAATCCGTTGATGGCAACCGCCTGTCCCGGCTCCACGCCTTGCACCGCCGCCGTATTGCCATCGGTGGTGCCGACTGTGACGTTCTGCACCACCGCAGTGTCGTCCTGCTTGATCAGGTAGACAAACGCGCTCTGGCTGTTGCGCTGAATGGCCGCGGTCGGAACCAGGTTTACGTTCTGCTGCGTATTGAGCAGGAGCCGGGCGTTCACAAATTCATTGGGGAAGAGCTCTGTGTTGGTGTTCGCGAAGGTGGCGCGCAGCTTGACGGTGCCGGTGGTGGGATCGGCTTGATTATCGACCGTCAACAAAGTGCCCACCGCGAGCTGCTTCTGCTGCGCCTTGTCGAAGGCGTCCACCGTCATCTTGTGACCCTGATGGAGCTGCTGCACGATCTGTGGCAGGTAATCCTCGCCGATGCTGAAGATCACCGTGATCGGCTGAAGCTGCGTGACGACGACGAGCGCCGTGGTGCTGTTCGCCTGCACCATGTTGCCGAGATCGAGGAGACGAAGGCCGACGCGGCCGTCGATGGGCGACTCGATGTGGCAGTAGACGAGGTTGACCTTCGCGTTGTCCACGAGGCCCTGATCGTTCTTCACCGTACCTTCGTATTGCTTGACGAGCTGCTCCTGGTCGTACACCTGCTGTTGCGCGATTGCGTTGCGGCTGAACGCCGCCTGGTAGCGGTCGAGGTCAATGCGAGACTGCGCCAGCAGCGCTTCGTCGTGCGCGAGTTGGCCCTGAACCTGGTCGAGCTGGGCTTGGTAGGGGCGCGGGTCGATGTCGACGAGGGGATCGCCCTTGTGGACCATCTGGCCCTCGCGATAGTGAATCGCGACGATCTGTCCCTGCACGCGGCTGGTCACCGAGACGGTGTAAATGGGTGTGACGGTGCCGAGGCCGGAAACGTAAACGCCGATGTTGCCCTTTTGAACCGTTGCGGTGGAAACGGGCACGCCGCGCGTTGGCGCGTTTCGTGCGGACGCGCGCGCTTTCTGAGCCGTTTGATACTGATGGTACATCCAGTATCCCGCTCCCAGAATCACGACGAGGATAATGAATGGAACCAGAAACCCATGCTTCTTGGGCGGCGGCTCTTGTCCCTGCGTGAACGAATTCGGCCTTTCGGATGTAGTTGTCATCGTGTCCATGCTGAGTGGCGGGTGCAAGTCTCCTGTCGGTGCTTTTTGCTGGTCCAATCCGTATCAGGTATTTGACGAATTTGCGCGGCCGGGCGTTACACGCGTTGCGCCGAAGGCACCACAGGGCGCGGGTATTGTCGCATGAAGGGGGCTCGGTTTCGCAGCGGCGTACAGGGGCCTCAGCGGGTGGCCGTGCCGCTGGAACGCGCGCTGGTCATGAAGGTGTTCAGGAACTCGAAATCCTGATGAATGCGCGTGAGGCGGTTGCCGTAGACGTTTTCGTACGTGCCGAAGATGAGGAAGGGAATCATGGCCGCAAGAACCCAGAGCTTCGCGCGGTTGGGGACCTTTGCCTCGGGCTCCCAGCGGAAAATCTGCCGGGAGACTTCAAACGCAACCCCGAAGCCGATAAGCAGCGCAGCAATGTCGGTGACAATTTCGGGCGTGGTGACGCGGCGGCTGGCGACAAATTCGAGGCCGGTAGCCAGGTACGTGGCCGGAATAAAGAGCGAGACGCGCTGGAGCCATCCCGGGAAGACGTTGAGCGGCACAGTGGCACCGGAAAGGAAGAGGAAGCCAGTCCAGAGAATCTGGTTGATGACCTGCGTTTCCTGCATGGTGTTGGTCACGCTGGCGACGATGAGGCCGAGGGACGAAAATGCAATGGAGCCGAAGGTGATAAGCACGATCAGCTCCCAGATGTTGCCAAAATCGGTGAGATGGAAAGTCAGGCGGCAGACGATCATCTCGATGGCAACCGTAGGCAACAGCATGATGTAGTTCGCGAGGATGCTCGACGCGAGCATCGGTCCCGCGCCCAGGGGAGCGAGCCGGAAGCGCCGCAGGATACCCTGCTCGCGGAAGATCACGAGCTGCACGCTCAGTCCCCAGAAGCTGCCCATGACCGTCATCGTGAGAATCGCGCCGAGGATGTAGCCGATCCAGCCGATCTTGCCGCGGCCGAAAAGAGCCGCGAAGAAAAAGAGGAAGCCGAGCGGCATGACGAGACTGAAGAAAAGGAACATCTTGTTGCGCATGGCGAGCCGCAGGCGGATTTTCGTCAGTATCCAGGTGTTGCGCATGGCTCTAACTTTGCGTTCCTTTCATTCGCGGAGGCGCCGGCCGGTCAGCTCGATGAACACGTCCTCGAGCGACGGCGAAAACATTTCGAGGCTTTGGAGCTCGTTGTTCTCCGCTTCGAGCTGTTTGACGAGCGCGACGATCGTGTGCGGCGGCCGCGTGGAGTGCACCACGTAGGTGCCGTCGAACTCGCGGGCGTCGGCCACGCCATCCATTTTCGCGAGCAAGCCGTCGGTGAGCGGCCGCGCCAGGCGCACCTCGATGCGCGTGGTGCCCGCGGAATTGTGCTTCAGCTCGCGCGGGGATCCGAGCGCGATCACTTTGCCCAGGTCGACGATAGCCACGCGATCGCACAGGCGCTCGGCCTCTTCGATGTAGTGCGTCGTGAGCAGCACAGTCTTCTTCTCGCTCTTCAGGCGCTCGATGATGTCATAGATTTCGCGGCGCACCTGCGGATCGAGGCCGGCCGTGGGCTCGTCGAGGAAGACCACCTTGGGATTATTGACGAGCGCCATGGCCAGCGCGAGCCGCTGCTTCTGGCCGCCCGAGAGCTGGTTGTAGAAGGAGTTGCGCTTTTCGTCGAGCTGGAATCGCTTCAGGAGATCGTCGGTATCCGCGCGGTCGGCGTAGAAATTCGCGAAGAGATCGATCGCTTCCTTGACGCGAATCTTGTCTGGCAGGGAAGTGGACTGCAGAACGGCGCCGATTGTTTCCTTGAACTTCTCGCCGCTGCGTTCGGGGTCGAGGCCGCAGACGCGGGCGCGGCCGCCGTCCGGAGTGCGCATCCCCTCCAGAATTTCGATTGTAGTGGTCTTGCCGGCGCCGTTAGGGCCAAGGAGGCCGAAAACCTCGCCCTGCTCAACCTGAAAGCTCACGCCGCGAAGCGCCTGAACGGTGCCGTAACTTTTTTGAAGGTTCTCAACCAGGATGATGGGTTCGCCCACGAGTATTCCCGCTGCTGAAATGAAACTACCTCTATATCACAATCGTCAGGCCCGTGCGACCGCAGGATTCCATTCCGCGAATTCGCCGCCACTATGCTTTGCGTGCTTTTCGGCGTTTCGCGCGGGGGCGTTTGCCTCTATTCGGCGACCAGCCGAAGCGGTCCATATCGATGCGGATGCCGTCAGACTCGACGCCTTCGGTTTCCAGCAGCCGCCGCTGGAGGCTGGCGTGGGGCTCGGGCATCCGTATCTTTCCGCCCGCCCCGATCACCCGGTGCCAGGGGATGCCCCGGCCGCTGGGGCAGGTAGCCATGGCGTAACCCACCGCCCGAGCGCCTCCGGGCAGGCGGATGGCACGGGCGATCTCACCATAGGTGGTGACCCGCCCCTTCGGAATCTTCTTAATGACGCGGTACACCGGGTCCCAGGACATGTGCTTTTACAGTGCCCCCTATTGGAACTTTACGGCTAACTCCGTACGTTTGTTTCAGATACAGGTTAATTGTCTGGAGATTCGGGTTTGAGAGGCTCGGACGGCGCATCTAAAATAGCAGGAGCAGGAGAAATCAGCCGTGCCCGAACCGATGAATCCAAAGCGTCCACCTCTCGCTTGTCGGTTGTCACGCGTTCTTCCCGTGTAATAACCGATAAGAAGCAACCCTCCCCGGCCCGTTGCATCGTACCATTGACCCGGTAGTGGACGGACCGTACACTACGCAACGCTCCGCCCGAAAAGGAGGCTTGTAGTGGCTTTCGTTCGGCGAAAAGGAAACAGCTACTTTCTGGTGCACAACGTGCGCCAGCAAGGCAAAGTACGCCAACTGCACCTGGCGCGGCTCGGGGAGCGGCCGCGCATCACAGACGACGTCGTTCGGAAAGTATCGCGCAACCACCCATTCCTCGATCTCGATTGGTCGCGCCTGCGGGAGCAGGTGAACAGCCGAGTCGAGCTGTTCGACATCCGGTCACCCTATGTGCAGAACCTGATGCACTCACTACGCAACCTTAACCTGGACCTGGCCGATCTGTCGCCGCCGATGCTGCGGATCACGGACCGGTCGAACTCAAGCCGTGAACTGGTCACGCAACTGCGCCTGCTTCGTTCGACTCTCGACATCAAGCTGGATCAATTCGAGAGATCGACGCCGAGCGGCGTGGAGAGCGGAAGAATGTTCCGGTAGGGGAGCACGACCGTGGGCGCGCACGCACAACTCGATCCAACTCTTCGGAGTGTCGAGTCACGAGATTTTGAGACGGGGCTTCGTCGGAAGATAGTGGGGCAGGACGAAGCGGTGCAGGCGGTGGTGGACTTGTACCAGGTGTTCCGCGCGGGGCTCAACTCGCCGGGACGCCCGGTGGGGAACCTGCTTTTCCTGGGTCCGACGGGTGCGGGCAAGACGCGAGTCGTCGAGGCCACGGCCGAAGTGCTCTTCGGAGATCCGCGCGCGGTAATCAAGGTGGACTGCGCGGAGTTCCAGCACTCGCACGAAATCGCGAAGCTGATCGGCTCGCCCCCGGGATATCTGGGTCACCGGGAGACGCATCCGCTGATCACGCAGGAGGCGCTCGCGCAATATCACACCGAGAAGCTGAAGATCAGCTTCCTGCTGTTCGACGAAATCGAGAAGGCGTCGGACGCGCTGTGGCAATTGCTGCTTGGCATTCTGGATAAGGCCACGCTGACGCTGGGCGACAACCGGCGCGTCGATCTCTCGCAGACGATGATTTTCATGACGTCGAACCTGGGCGGCGGGGAAATCACGGAATTGATGACGGGCGGCATGGGCTTCGCGCCCGAGGTGCGTCCGGAATCAAAGCCGCGGCTCGACGAGAAGGTGGAGAAGACGGCGTCGGAAGCGGCGAAGCGCAAGTTCGCGCCCGAGTTCATGAACCGCATCGACAAAGTGGTGGTGTTCCACCCGCTGCGGTCCGAACAACTCGAACAGATTCTGGAAATCGAATTGGGCATGGTGCAGCAACGCGTGCTGGAAACGGCGAAGGGCCGGTTCCTGTTTCGCGTGACCCCCGCGGCCCGCGAATTCCTGCTGCGCGAAGGGACAGACCTGAAGTACGGCGCGCGCCACCTGAAGCGCGCGATCGAACGCCACATCGTCTACCCGCTGGCGAGTCTGCTCGCAACGGAGCAGGTGTGCCTCGGCGACGTGATCTCGATCGATTGGGATGGGACGCAGAATTGCCTGACCTTCATGAAGGAAGCGGAAGGCGCGCTGGTGCCGGTGGCGTCTCCCGCGCCCGAACCGCTGGCACATTCGGCCGCGGCTATCTCGGACGGCCGGTCGCTCGCGATTCCCGCGAGCACGAAGGCGATTGCGGAGGCAACGACGGAGCAGAAGACATCTCCCGCCTCGGCGCACCGCAATACCCCCGGGGAACGCGCGAAGAACGACAAGGGCAAGTAGCCTTCAATCGATTTCTGCGGAGTGCGAGACAAACTGTCGAGCACTCCGTCCAATCTGCTAGCCGACCATGAATGTTGTCGAACTGTTCGTCGTTTTGGCTGCGTGCGCCTGCCTTGGATTCGTCGGTAGCCTTGTTTCGCACCGCTATGGTTGGATAGCCGGAGCAGCTCCTGCCACGATCTTCCTACTGATCATGGCGTTCTTCACTTGGCGGAATTTGATTATTCAGATGCGGGGTCAATGGAAGCGACGACGCGTCAGTCGGTAGCTGAATTGCGACCCGTCAGCAATTCCAACAACGTGAGTGTGTTGCCGACCGCGATGCGCTCACGTCCTTCCTTTTTTCCCCACCTGGCCGATTTACCTGGCTCAGCCTTTCGACTCCATCGGTTCGTCAAAACTGCCGCCGTAGATATTCGGCACTTTGCCGCCCATGGGACGAAGATAGGCCGTGAGCTGGCCTCTGTGGTGAATCGTGTGGAAGAGCATGAACTCGAGATAGAGCACCGCGGGATAATTGTAGATTCCAAAGAAGGGTAGCGGGGTGGCCCAGAAATCCGCCGACAGCCGCGCGACATTTTCCAGTTTGCCAGGGAAATTGTCCTCGTACCATGCGACGACATCGCGCGAATCCTGAAAGTCCTCGGGCATGATGTCGTCTTCCATCTCGAATTTGGCCTGAAGGAATCCGTCGAGGAACCAGACGTCAACGCACGCGATGTGCCAGGCAAGCTCGATCGCGCTGCGCGAATCGGGATGCGGGCGATACTTGCATTTCTCGGGAGGGACCGCGGCCAGGACGCGCTTCGTGATCGGCCATTCCTTGCGCACGGCTTCCAGGAACGTTTCCGAAAGAAGCGCGGCTTTGTCGGGCTGCATCGGTGGCTCCTCCGTCAGGGCTTCCAGCGGAGAATGGGTTTACGCGCGGCGGCAACTTCGTCGAGCCGACCAACGCGCGTCGAATGCGGGGCGGTCTTCACAAGATCGGGATTGCTTTCGGCCTCGGACGCGATAGAGCGCATCGCGTCGATGAAGAGGTCGCATTCCTCCTTCGATTCCGATTCGGTCGGCTCGATCATCATGGCGCCCGGCACAATCAGTGGAAACGCCGTGGTGTAGGAATGGAAGCCGTAGTCGATGAGGCGTTTCGCGATGTCCATCGTATTCACGCCGTTCCTTTTCTGGCGCGCGTCGCTGAAAACCACTTCATGCATCGACGGCAAATCGTAGGGCAAATCGAAATACTCTTCGAGGTTCTTGCGGATGTAGTTCGCGTTGAGGACGGCATCCTCTGTGGCCTGACGGATTCCGGGACCGTAAGCGAGCGTGTACGCCAGCGCGCGAAGCAGCACGCCGAAGTTGCCGCAGTAGGCACGCACACGGCCGACGGACTTCGGGCGATTGTGATCGAACGCGAACCGACCGTCGTCTTTTCGCACCACGACGGGAATCGGAAGGAACGGCTCGAGAATCTTCTTGACCATCACGGGCCCGGCGCCCGGGCCGCCGCCGCCGTGAGGAGTCGAAAAGGTTTTGTGCAGGTTCAGGTGCATCACGTCGACGCCAAAGTCACCAGGACGCGCGACACCGGTGAGCGCGTTCATGTTCGCGCCGTCCATGTAGAGCAGCGCGCCGCGCTCGTGCAAAATCGCGGCAATTTCCGCGATGCGCTCCTCGAACACGCCTAGCGTGCTTGGATTCGTCACCATCAGCGCCGCCACATCCTCGGTGGCGAATTCGCGCAGGTGATCCGTATCGATCTGCCCGCGGTCGTTCGAGCGGATGTTCTGCACTTCGTATCCGGCAATCACGACAGACGCCGGATTCGTCCCGTGCGCCGAATCGGGAATCAGGACCTTCTTGCGCGGATTGCCTTTGCTTTGAAGGTAAGCGCGAATCATCAGCAGGCCGGTGAGCTCGCCCTGCGCGCCCGCAGCCGGCTGCAGCGTGGCCGCGTCCATGCCCGTGATCGCGAGCAGGCAATTCTGGAGATCGTAGAGAATTCGGAGGCAGCCCTGCGCGACCTCGGCAGGTTGCATCGGGTGCGCCGTAGCGAGGCCCTCGATTCGCGCCACGTGCTCGTTCACGCGCGGATTGTATTTCATGGTGCAGGAGCCGAGCGGGTACATGCCGAGGTCGATCGCGTAATTCCACGTCGAAAGGCGCGTGAAGTGGCGAATCACTTCGATCTCGCTCACTTCCGGAAAGCCTTCGATTTCTCCTCGAGCGAACTCCGAACCCAGAGCGGCGCCGGGATCGACCGCTGGAACGTCGAGGGGCGGCAATTCCATGCCGCGCTTGCCCGCCACGGACTTCTCGAAGATCAGCCCTTCATTTTGGCTGACGTGCCGGCCCGCCTTGCGGATCGTAGCGGGCGGCGCTTCCGTTTCTGTAAGCTTCGAATCCAAGATGCCGTGTCTCCTACACCGGGGTTTCGAGAATCTTGCGAATCGCGGCCGCGAGACGCTCGATTTCAGCGCGCGGCATTGTCTCTGTAACGCAAACCAGCCCGCGCTTGCTGAGTTCCGTATAGTGCGTACCGATCGCGAGCGGGCCGATAATTTTCTCGCGCATCAGCGCGGCGTTGATCAGCTTCACCGACCGCGGAAATTCCATCACGAATTCGTTGAAGACGCGCCCGGAAAAGGCGCGGCGGACTCCTGGAATCTTTTCGAGTTCGGCGAGGGCGAACTGGGCCTTCGCCAGATTCTGCAGCGCCATCTCGCGCAGGCCTTCCTTGCCGAGCAGGCAGAGATGCACGGTTGCGACCAACGCGAAGAGCGCCTCGTTCGTGCAGATGTTCGAGGTGGCTTTCTCGCGCCGTATGTGCTGCTCGCGCGTCGCCAGAGTCAGCACAAAGCCGCGCCGCCCCGCTGCGTCCGTGGTTTGACCTGCCAGGCGGCCGGGCATCTGCCGCACGAATTTGTCGCGGGTCGCAATCACGCCGACGAAGGGGCCGCCGTAACTCGGCGGCACGCCCAGCGCCTGACCCTCCATCGCGACGATGTCTGCTTCGGCCGGCGGGTGCACGATGCCCAGCGAAACGGCTTCTGCCACAGTTGTTACAAGCAGCGCGCCGCCGGAATGCGCTGCTTCCGCCAGCGCAGAAGTATCTTCGATCACGCCGAAGAAGTTCGGCGACTGCACCACCACTGCCGCCGCGGCGCTGAGTTTCTCGTTCGTGAGTGCCTTGCGATCGACTTGTCCCGACGCCGCGTAACCAACCTCTTCGATCTCCAACCCCAGGTTCCGCGCGTAGGTTGCCAGCACCTGCCGATATTCAGGATGAACGGTTCGCGCCACGAGGACCTTGCTGCGCCCGGTGACGCGTTCGGCCATCAGGACGGCCTCCGTCAGCGCCGTTGAGCCGTCGTACATCGAGGCATTTGCCACTTCCTGGCCGGTCAACTGGCACATGAGCGTTTGAAATTCGAAGATCGCGGTCAGCGTGCCCTGCGAAATTTCTGCCTGATACGGCGTGTACGAAGTGAGGAATTCGCCGCGCTGCACCATCGCGTCCGTCACAACCGAGCGATGATGCGAATAAACTCCGGCACCGAGAAACGACGTGTATCCGGGCGCGTTCTCAGCGGCTCGCGCCTTGAAGTATTCGACGATCTCCATTTCTGAAAGAGGGCCCGGGAGCGGAAGCGGATCGCGAAGGCGAAATTTTTCTGGAATCGATTCGAACAGCTCTTCGATGGACTCGGCGCCGATCGACGCGAGCATTTCCTGGCGTTCGGAGGGACTCTTGGGCAGATAGCGCATCAGGCCGAATGTTCCTGCGCTTTCTCGGCGACATACGCCTCGTAAGCCTTGGCGTCCATCAGGGAATTTACCTGCGCGGGATCGGAAAGCTTCACCTTGATGAGCCAGGCGGCGCCGTGCGGATCCTGATTGATTTTTTCGGGCGAATCGCCCAGCAGAGCGTTCGTTTCGGTCACTTCGCCGGAGACCGGGGCAAAAATTTCGCTGACGGCTTTCACCGATTCCACAGTTCCAAACGATTCACCGGTCTTGATCTGCGCGCCCACCTTCGGCATCTCGACGAAGACCACGTCGCCAAGCTCACCCTGCGCGTAGTCCGTGATGCCGATCGTTCCAATCGGGCCATCGACCTTGATCCACTCGTGCTCTTTTGTGTAGCGATAATTTGCTGGGTACATGTTCCGCCCCTCAGTTCCGCAGTTATTGGCTGCGCTTGTAGAACGGCAGCTTGACGATTCGCGCCGGCACCGACTGGCCGCGAATCTGAATCGCGATCTCTTTTCCTTCCGCGCTATCGCTCGGTGGAACGTATGCCATCCCGATGTTCTTTTTCAACGTCGGCGATGGCCCGCCGCTCGTGACGCAGCCGACTTCGCGCCCGCCGATCGCAATGGGATAGCCGTCGCGTCCGATGCGCTTGTCGAGCATCTCGAACCCTACCAGCTTCCGGGAAATGCCGGTCTGCCGTTGGCGCTCCAGCACGGAGCGGCCCAGAAACGCGCCCTTATCGAGCTTGCAGATCCACCCGAGCCCCGCTTCGAAGGGCGTCGTGGTCGCGTCGATTTCATGGCCGTAGAGGCACATGCCCGCTTCGAGCCGCAGCGTGTTGCGCGCGCCGAGTCCGCACGGAATGATCCCGGCGGATTCGCCGGCGCTGAGCACGTCGTTCCACAGCTTCTCGGAAAATTCAGGATCGAAGTAAACCTCGAAGCCATCTTCGCCGGTGTACCCCGTGCGCGCGATCAGGGAGTCGACGCCGCTCACCTTTCCGAACGTGAAATGATAGTAGCGAATCGGTTCGAGCGCCGCAGGAGTCAGTTTCTGCAAGATCTCCTTCGCGCGCGGCCCCTGAATCGCGAGCTGCGAATAGCGAGGCCCCGTGTTCTCCGCTTTGGCGTCAAACCGATTCTGCGACAGGATGTGAGCGAAGTCGTCGTCCTGATTGCCAGCATTCACACAGAGGAGGTAGTGCGTGTCGGAGAACTTGTGAACGAGCAGATCGTCAACGAACGTGCCGCGATCCGTCATCAGTCCGGAGTACTGCGCCTGTCCGACCGACAATTTTGCCGCATCGTTGGACGTCACCCACTGGACGAGATCCAGCGCGCCGACGCCACGAATCTCGATCTCTCCCATGTGGCTGACGTCGAAGAGTCCCGCGCGAGTCCGCACCGCCTCATGCTCGGAAAGAATCCCCGAGTACTCGACGGGCATGTCCCAGCCGCCAAAGTTGACCATCTTCGCACCCATTCGCCGGTGCGTCTGGTTCAGTGCCGTTTTTCGCAGTTCCGCGGTGGCCGGAGTGCTCACAGGGGATTTCTCAATGCTCGTTGACAAGAAAACGAACGTAGCATGCGTGTTTTCCACTGTCAAGAAACGCCCCCCACTGTAGGAGCAGGCCGTTGCATCGCCTTTTGCCGCCGGGGATTCGCGTCATCGAAATCCGCGGCCCGAACCTGCTTGTCGCCAACTCACGCATGCCATACTATTGGCGTAGCGGCGTGCTTGCATCAAGGTAGCGAGAACCGAAGGGACCTCTGCTGTGCTGACTCTCTGTTCGCAGTGCGACAAGCCGGAATCTCAATGCACCTGCGAGAAGTATTGCTGTTTCTGCCAGTCCCAGCAGAACATCCGGCTTTGCGTCGATGGCCTGTATTACTGTCCCGACTGCCGCGAAGCTTGCGATGTTCGCGTGGCCGACACCCATGAGCGCTGATCCATCCCGCGTTGAACTCTTGCTGCACGATGACCGCCGTCTGCTGGCCGCGGTCGGCGCCACGGTTACTTTTGCGGGGCAGCGTGTGGGGCTTTCGGACCGCGAGCAGGCGAATCTTGCCGCGGCCGCTTCGGAAGCATGCGCGGAAGCGTTTTCTCTGGCGCATCACAACGGGCATCGCGATTCAACGCTGCGCGTGGTGGTGTCAGACTTCGCGAATCGCGTGGAAGTGGCTATCGAGAATCCCGCTGCACACGCAGCCCGCACGGGAGGCCAGCATGCCGCTTCGGGTGAGCAGTACACTTCCGTTGCTGCCGCGCTTCGTCACAGCGCGGTCGATCGAGTTCAGAATGAGGTTTACAACAACCGCCCCTGGACGATCCTGATCAAATATCTAGCTGCCGAACGCCCGAGGCATCAGGCCTAGCCCGCCTCGTGCACCGCTCTTCGCAAGAGCCGTCTACCGCGGTGTGACCTCGTCCCTTGCCACCATCCCCGCCAGCATGTGGTCGCTGATGTGGTAGCGATAGAGCCAGACGCCGGAGGATCGGGTTTACATCTGGACGGAAAACACCTTGGTTCGAATCAGCGAGAGCAGTTGATCCTGGCTCACCGGAATTTCGATGTTGAGGCGGTCACCCGCGGGCGTGACTCGCACTTGGTCAAGCGCAGCCGCCAGTGAGGGATTGGCTTGGGCTTCCTGATAGCGCCGATACATTACGCCGGCCTGCAGCGCGGCCGAAAGAAGGTTCGCATCGTCCGCCGTGCTGCACACAGCCTGGAACTTTGCGTCGACACCGCTGTCCGCATCAACGCTGATCGTCATGGCCTGCATTCGGTTGATAATCGTCGCGGCCTGCGGAAACTGGTTCGCCTGTGGGAGCAGTTGCGTCATGGCGAGATGCGTATAGTTCGCGTTGAGGACGGCCCAGATGAATCCGTTGCCGTTCGTGCTGGTGATCAGGGGATAGAGCTTGTCGTTCGTGAACAGGCTTTCCGCGTTGCCCGTGCGCACATCAATCAGCTTTTCCAGCGCTGGCCGGTGCCCGAACGCCGCTGTGTTCGCATCGATGAAAACGAACAGGATGTCGTTCGCCGCCATTCCGCTACCGAATGAATAGAGGTGGTAGCCCTTGATGTCGAACGACGGCAGCTTCTGCTGCTTAAAATGCGCTTCGGCGGACGTCGGATCGAAAGTGCCCAGAGCGACTCCCACAACTTCCTCGCCGCCCGTCTTCCCCACGGTAATACCGCCCCACGCCAGCTCATCCACTTGGGTATTCGGATCCACGCCCGCGCTCGCGAGGAACTGCTCGAATTGACGGAAGCGGCTCGGCAGAATCTGGTCGCGCAGTTGCGGGAACCATGAGAGCTTCCGCGCGGACTTCATGTCCGCGTATGCGAATTCGCCTACGTCCTTGGGAAACATCCCAATCACGTTCGTGCTCAGGGAGTCCGCCGCGATCCTCGATGGAATCGCGGAAATCACCGCGCACGCCGCCAGCGCCCCAGCCGCCAGAATCTTTAAAATCGTCCGATATTGCTGTTTCATATTGCTTTCCCCTCAGACCGCCTGGTGCGTCATCTGCTTGCGCTCACGGCTGTCTCGGAAACTCTCGAAGCCAGCGATTCGGCCTGGGCACGCGTCCTCGCGACAAACGCCGCATCCGTGATCGATTCCAGATTAATTGCCACATTTTCAAGCGCGCCTCGCACTGCCGCGGCGCACATTAACCGCCCCACGCGAAGGTCTGATTTCATAGACGGGCTCGACATCGCTTCCAGTTGCCCGAGCTGATCGAATATATCGGCGGCTTTTTGCGCCACCTCAAGCGGCACGCCGGCCGCCCCCATCAGCGCCCTCTGGATCGCTTCCTCGCGCGCCTTCTGTTCGTTAGACGTTCCTTGCGGCAATTTGTAGGCCGCCATCACCGAATCGAAGGAGGCCGCGTCGCGGTCGATTGCCGCGGCGAGTTCGCGTGAACTGGCTCCCATCTTCGCCACTGCTTCGCTCAGCGCATCCGCGAAAGCTGCTTGGGACTTCTTCTTCCTCGAAAGCCCAGCCACCATTTGCCCTAGGCTTGCTCCTAGTGCGCCTGCCAGCGCCGCCACTGATCCGCCGCCCGGCGTCGCGCTCGGCTCCGCCACCGCGTCGAGGAAAGGTTGCGCCAGCAAAGCCAATTTTCCCGGACCTTCTGGTACGACTCCGGCGAGAGATGCCTGGATACGATTCTCCAACACTTGCGCGGCCGAAAAGTTTTCGAGCTGCAGATAGAAATCCGCCGTGAGTTCGATGGCGCGCTTCGGAATCAGACCAACGATTTCGCTGCCTACAATCGAAACCCCGTACCGCTCCGCCTCGCGCTTCACCATGTCGAACACGCGGTGCATCGGCGTCTGCTCGAAATCCGTCAGGTTGATCGACACCTGCGCCAAATTGCGCGCCCGCAGATCGACGCCCATCGCTTTCACATAGCGCAGGCCGCCGTTTGAAAACCGAATGTTCTTCCCGATTTTCTTCGCGATTTCGAGGTCGGGCGTATTCAGGTTGATGTTGTACGCGATCAGGAATTTGCGCGCCCCGACCACCGTCGCTCCCGCCGTCGGATGCACTCTCGGCTCGCCCACGTCCGGGGCGCGATCGGGATTCTTCGGCACTTCCTCGCGCAAGCCCTCGAATTGCCCCTTGCGGATATTCTCCAGGTTCGTGCGCTCCGGCCGTTGCGCCGCCGCTTCATAGAAGTACACAGGAATGCGAAACCGTTCCCAGATTTCCCGGCCAACCTTCTTCGCCAGCGCGACGCAATCCTCGATGGCCACGCCCTCGATGGGAATGAACGGAACCACGTCCGTCGCGCCCATTCTCGGATGCGCCCCGTTGTGCTTCGTCAAATCGATAAGCTCCGCGGCTTTGCCTACCCCGCGCAGCGCCGCTTCCGCCACTGCCTCGGGCTCGCCCGCCAGCGTTACGACGCTCCGGTTGTGGTCCGCGTCGCTCTCGCGGTCGAGCAAAAACACTCCCGGCACTTCGCGCATAGCCGCAACGATGGCGTCCACCTTGGCCAGGTCGCGCCCTTCGGAAAAATTAGGAACACACTCGATGAGTCGCTTCATTGGTTCAGCGGGTCTTGCGATGGATGATGGTTCCGCGTTTCATGGTCAAGCTGCAGAGATTCACTCCAAAATGATACGGGATTTCGCGGTAGTCGGCCACGTCAAACGCCGCTAAATCGGCGTATTTGCCAACTTCGATTGACCCGCAGCGGTCGTGCTGGCGCAGCGAGTAGGCCGGATTGATCGTCGCCGCGCTGACAGCTTCCGCCGGCGTCATGCGCATTTGCGTGCATGCGAGCGACAGAATCATCGCCATACTCAGCGTCGGACTCGTGCCGGGATTAAAGTCGGTTGCCACCGCGACGACCGCGCCCTCGTCAATCAATGCGCGTGCCGGAGCATATTCCGTCAGGCTCAGATGGAAGCAACAGCCCGGCAGCAGCGTACACACCACGTTGGAAAGCGCCAGCGCGTGAATGTCGCCGCGGTCGACCTTCTCGAGATGATCCGCACTGGCCGCCTGCAGTTCGATCGCGAGCCGCGCGCCGCCCGTTCGCGCCAATTGCTCCGCGTGAATCCGCGGCACCAGCCCGCATGCGCGTCCCGCGGAGAGAATCCTTCGCGATTGCTCCACCGAGAACGCGCCGCGGTCGCAGAAGACGTCGCAGAATTCCGCGAGCCCGGCCGTCGCCACCGTCGGAATCCAGCGCTGCGCCAGCAGTCCTACGTAGGCGTCCGGGCGCCGCTGGAACTCCTTCGGGACCACGTGCGCCCCGAGAAACGTCGAGACAATATCCAGCGGTTGCTCCTGGTGCAGCTCCGACTGGATCGTGAGAATCTTTAGCTCGCTCTTCCAATCGAGCCCGTAGCCGCTTTTTGCCTCGATGGTCGTCGTTCCATGCGCCGCAAACTCACGCAGGTGCGCGCGCGCCCGCTCGTGCAGGGTCTTCGCGGTGGTGCGTCGCAAATTCCGCACCGTCGAGCGGATTCCTCCGCCTGCTCGCGCGATCTGTTCGTAGGTGGCTCCTTCGATTCGCTGCTCGTACTCGGCCGCACGGCTGGAAGGAAAAATCAGATGTGTATGTGAATCGACGAACCCGGGAAGGACCACGCGCCCGCCCAGATCGAGCTTCTCTGCGCGCCGTGCCGCACGGATCTTCTCGATGCGCTTCCTGGTGCCCACCGCAGCGATGCGATCGTCTCGCACCAGCACTGCGCCGTCGCGAATAACTCCCAGTTCGCGAAGTGCTTGCCCGCGCCGCGGAACGGGACCCCGCAGCGTCACAAGCTCCGAGCATCCGGTGATCAGCAGATCAGGCACAGCTGGGCTGCTCGAATACTAACGCGTGCGCCCGCGAAAAACTACTGCGTCGGAAATGTGTGTTGAGGCCGCAATGCTTCTTCACGCCGGTCCCAATTTGCTTTACTATGCGCGCGGTTCGATCGCCCGTTTCACTGGAGGCCACGGATGTTCCGCCGAGTCTTCGCCTGTATCTGGATTTCCGCCCTTGCAGCTCTTGCGTTCGTTCCGCAAGCTTCTCTCGCCAGGCGTTCCGCGGATTCGCCCTCCTTCGATCTCGTGATCCGCAACGGCCACATCATCGACGGCACCGGCTCGCCTTGGTATTCCGGCGACATCGGCATTCGCGACGGCCGCATCGCCGCCATCGGCAATCTCGCGGACGCATCCGCCAAGCGGACGATCGACGCGCACGGCCTCGTTGTTGCTCCCGGCTTCATCGATATGCTTGGCCAGTCGGAGACGACCATCCTGGTCGACCCTCGCCTGCCTTCGAAAATCTTCCAGGGCATAACCACCGAAATCACCGGCGAAGGAGACTCGATCGCCCCCCAAAGCGACGCCACCCTCGCGGAAGATCATGACGAATACCAGCATCTCGGCATTACGCCGGACTGGAAGACCTTTCGCGAGTACTTTGCGCGCCTGAAAAAGCAGGGAATGGGCATCAATCTCGCGAGCTATGTTGGCGCGACTCAGGTTCGCCGCGTCGTGATCGGCGATGCCGACCGCGCGCCCACTTCCGCCGAGCTCGAGCAAATGAAAACGCTCGTCCGCCAGGCCATGGAAGAGGGCGCTCGCGGTGTTTCCACCTCTCTCGAGTACGCGCCGGCTCCCTACGCCTCCACGGACGAACTGATCGCCCTCGCTGGCGAAAGCGCGAAGTATGGCGGCATCTACGCCACGCACATGCGCAATGAAGGCGACGGCATCATGGCCGCCCTCGCCGAGACCGCGCGCATCGCTCGTGAAGCGAAGACTCCCGTCGAAATCTGGCACCTCAAGGTCGCCGGCGTTTCCAATTGGGGCCACATGCCGCAAGTCGTAAAATTCATCGACGATGCCCGCGCGTCCGGCCTCGATATCGAAGCCGACACTTACGCCTACACCGCCTGGAACAATTCCTTCTCCGCCTTCATTCCGCCGTGGGCTCATGACGGCGGCGACGCAAAACTCATCGAGCGCCTGAAGGATCCGGCCACTCGCGCGCGCATCCGCAAGGACATGACCACGCCAACCAAAGCGTGGGACAACGAGTGGCAGGAGATTCCCGGTCCCGAGGCAATTCTCATCAGCTCCGTGCTCAATCCGGCTCTTCGGCCGCTCCAGGGCAAGCGCCTCTCGGAAATCGCGAAGATGTGGCACGAGGATCCCATCGACGCCCTCTGTGACTTCCTTATCAAGGACAACGCAGCGACCGATGTGTCCGTTTTCGGCATGAACGAGCCCGACGTCGAGCTCGCGCTCAAGCAGCCCTGGGTCTCGGTCGACAATGATTCTTCCGGCACCTCGCCCGAAGGACTACTCGGCGAAGATCATCCACATCCGCGAGCCTACGGAACATTTCCTCGCGTCCTCGCGAAATTCGTCCGGGAGGAGCATCTCCTGACGCTACCCGACGCCATTCGCAAGTTCAGCTCGCTGCCTGCGCAGCGCATGAGGATCACAGACCGCGGTGTGTTGAAGGAAGGAATGTGGGCCGACGTGGTCGTCTTCGACCCAGCTACGATTCACGACGTCGCCACCTATGACAATCCAAACCAGCTCTCGGTCGGTATGCAGTACGTTCTCGTCAACGGCATTCCGGTCATTGACGGTGGCAAGATGACGGGCGCGCTGCCTGGCCGGCCTCTTCTCGGTCCCGGTTATAGGGACGTAAACTGAAGATTGCAAAGGCCTTAGTTTATTCGTATCGGGCTCCGTTGACCCAGGGGCCGGTCTGTGTTACTGTGTAGCTTAGGAGCTACACGTCAACACATGGCACTGAACATCCGCAATCCCGAAGCTGACCAGCTTGCCACGGAGCTTGCTGAGCGCACCGGCGAAACCAAGACCGAAGCCGTCATCAAAGCGCTGCGCGACCGTCTCACGCGCGTTCGACGCGAGCGCGGTAAGCGTCCCCTGGCGGAGGTTCTGGAAGAAATCGTTAGTCGCTATCAGTCGCTGCCCGTCCTTGATGATCGGTCTCCCGACGAGATCATTGGCTACGATGAAAACGGTCTCCCTCGCTAGGCTTGTTCCATGGTGATCGATACCTCGGCACTGATCGCAATCTTGGAACACGAACCGGAAGAGCGGTCATTCAAGGATGCGCTCAGCACCGCAGAAGTGCTTCGCCTGTCGGTTGCGAATTTAGTCGAGCTTTCCATCGTCGCTGAGCGCAGACGCGGACCTGCGGGCATCAGCGCGATTGACGACTTCATTTCGTCCGCCCGAATCGAGCTAGTTCCCGTCGACCTCGAACAGGCTTTCGTCGCCCGAATGGCCTTCTCGCGTTTTGGGAAGGGAAGGCACCGCGCTGGCCTGAACTTCGGCGATTGTTTCGCTTATGCACTCGCGAAGGTTCTGGGTGAACCGCTCCTATGCAAGGGACGCGATTTCGGCCAGACGGACATCGCCCTGGCCACTGAGTTGCCGGAATAGCTTACGCCTTCTTCTCCAGCCGTTCCCGCCAGGCGGCCACGCGCTTCTCGATGAACTTCAGCCGTTCGCGGCCCCACTTCGTGCGCATGATCACTTTCTCGATATCGCCAAACGCCTCGGGATCGCCGAGTTTCTCTCGCAGGTCCTTCAAGAAAGGATGAAGCTTCGCGAAAAGAAAAAACATTTCGCCGCTGAATGCCGGCCTGAGAAAAAGGTCCTCGCTCAGCACTCCCTGCAGCACGAACGACGCCGCCATGCCCCAGTAACCGCCGACCTGCCGCAGCCAGTTGTTGTCCTGTGAACCCGTTGCGGACGCCACCTTCATAAAATCCTCGGCGCTCTTCGGCCAGAACTCCGTCATCCACCATGTTCGCGCCTTGCGCATTTCGGCTTCGCGCCGCAAATCGTAGAGCTGCAGAAGCAATTGAGCGTCTGCCGTCGTCGGTTTTTTCGCCATCGTGTCTCCCTGTGCTTGAAGTTGAGCTTGCTCGCTTCCGCCGTCCCCTGATCTCGTGTCCCGAGCCGCCGCCGGCGCCTACGCCGTGCCCGCCTTCGCGCTATACGCCGGCGCGAACACTTCTTTGATGAACCACTCCATCGTCGTTGGCGTCGTATTTTCCGCTGTCCGCGGCTGCGTCGGATTCAGCATCCCCGCGTTTGCTGCCTTGAGCATCTCCACCATCAGCGCCGCCATTTTCTTCGACATCCCAATCTGTGCCAGCGCCGGCTCCAGCATGATGAAGGGAACTTGCATGTAACCCATCCCTGGCTTGCCGATCGCCGCGCCCATCATGGACGCAATCTCCTTCCACGTCACGTCGCGCGGCCCGAACAACTCCTGCACCGAGCTTCCTGAAAAATCCCGTGCCGCCAGACGCTTGGCCGCATACGCTCCGATGTCGCGCGTTGCGATCCATTGGTGCGGCACGTCCCCCGGCGCCGCGCCCGGCAGCGATCCCATCATCCGCAGCGGCGCGATGTTCATCAGCAGATTCTCCATGAACTGCGTTGGCCGCAGATACAGCACATTCAGCCCCGCAATCTCGTTCAGCTTCTGCTCCATGTTGTGCAACCCCACAATCGGCCCCGTTTTCTCGGGGTGCTGCGCGCCAATGCTGCTCAAGGCCACCACGTGTCGGGGCTTCGCCGCGGCCACTGCCGCCGCATACGCGCCCGTCACGGTTTCCTGAAACGCGCGCATGTCGTCCACGTGTGCCTGCGGTACCACCAGATACACCACATCCGCCCCAGTTAGCGCCTTTGTCATCGCTGCCGCGTCCGACGGCTCGCCGGCAAACACCTCCGCGCCTCGCTGCGCCAGCGGCTCGAGCTTGTGCGCGTCGCGCCCCACCACTCGCACCTTCTCGCCCCTCGCCAGCAACGCCTCTGCCGCCGGCCGCCCCGTATGCCCCGTCGCTCCTGTTATGACGATCACTGTTCCTCCAGGGACTCAGCCTCTCTACCGAGTCAAACCGTAGCGAACCAACATAATGATCCACCCAACGCAGGCGCCGCCTAACATCCAACGCACCACAATCTTGTGTCCTCTCGTTACGAACCTGTTCTTCGAGAAAAACGTGAACCAAGCGAGCCCGGCTTGCAGTAGCAACGCCGCTATCGCTTCGAACTTCGTTGGGAAAAAGCGTCTTGCTGCTGTCTCCTGCATGTACATTTTCCAAGCATCTTCCAAACTGCCGCCGATTTTCCTGTGCTCATAATAGATCTCGCTGCCGAACCACCCGATTCCGGTAACGAGAATCGCAACGTTGAGCCACTCGCGCTTCACTCGTTCGACGAGACTGCTCTCTGGCCGAACAGGATTTGCATCTGTGTTCATCTGTGTTCATCTGTGGTTTCTGACTGGTCCGGCATCATCGGAACCTTCACTCCCGCCTTCTTCGCGAACTCAATCGCCTCGGGATACCCCGCATCCACATGCCGCGCCACGCCGATCCCTGGATCGTTCGTGAGCACGCGCTCGATTCGCGCCGCCATTTCCTTCGTCCCGTCGGCCACAGTCACTTGCCCCGCGTGCTGCGCGTACCCGATCCCGACGCCGCCGCCGTTGTGGATCGACACCCAGCTCGCGCCGCTCGCCGTATTCAGCAGGGCATTGAGGAGCGCCCAATCCGCCACCGCGTCCGACCCGTCGCGCATGTTTTCCGTCTCGCGATATGGCGACGCCACCGACCCGCAATCCAGATGGTCGCGGCCGATCACAATCGGTGCCTTCAATTCGCCTCGCGCCACCAATTCATTCAGCGCCAGCCCGAATTTGTCGCGCTCGCCATATCCCAGCCAGCAAATCCGCGCCGGAAATCCCTGGAACCTCACCCGCTTCTGCGCGAGATGGATCCACCTAGTCAAAATCTCGTCGTGCGGAAACATCTCCAGCACCAGCTTGTCGGTGCGATAGATGTCCGCCGGCTCGCCCGATAGCGCCGCCCACCGAAAGGGCCCGCGCCCTTCGCAAAACAGCGGCCGAATGTATGCCGGGACGAACCCCGGAAAATCGTACGCATTCTTCACGCCCTGCTCGAACGCGAACGTCCGGATATTGTTCCCGTAATCGAACGTCACCGAGCCCATCTTCTGCAGCGCGAGCATCCCCTCCACGTGCTTCGCGATCGATTCGAGCGACCGCTTCCGATAGCTCTCCCGGTCGCGTCCCCGCAGCTCCGCCGCCTGCGCCACACCGAGCCCCTGCGGAATATATCCGCCGACAGGATCGTGCGCGCTCGTCTGGTCCGTCAGCAGGTCCGGCACGACGCCGCGGCGCGCCAGCTCCGGCACCACATCCGCGCAGTTCCCAACCAGCCCAACCGACGTCGCCTCGCGTTTCCGCACCGCGTTCTTCAGAATCCGCAACGCCTCGTCGAGGTCGTTCACCATCACATCGCAGTAGCCCGTCTTCACGCGCCGCTTGATTCGCTCTGGATCTACGTCGATTCCCAAAAACGCCGCGCCGTTCAGCGTCGCCGCCAGCGGCTGCGCGCCGCCCATTCCTCCCATCCCGCCGCTTGCCACCAGCTTTCCCGCCAGGTCGCCGCCGAAATGCTTCCGCCCTGCAGCCGCAAGCGTCTCGTACGTCCCCTGCAAAATTCCCTGCGTGCCGATGTAAATCCAGCTTCCCGCCGTCATTTGCCCGTACATCATTAGGCCAGCGCGGTCGAGCTCGTCGAAATGCTCCCAGTCGCTCCAGTGCCCCACCAGATTCGAATTCGCGATCAGCACGCGCGGGGCGTATTCGTGCGTCCGAAAAATTCCCACCGGCTTGCCGGACTGCACCAGCAGCGTTTCGTCGTTGGCCAGCGCCTTCAGCGACGCCACGATTGCGCGGTAGCTCTCCCAGTTCCGCGCCGCCTTGCCTCGTCCTCCGTAGACGATCAGCTCTTCCGGCTTCTCGCCCACTTCCGGGTCGAGATTGTTCATCAGCATCCGCATCGCCGCTTCCTGCGCCCATCCCTTGCAGGAAATCTCGGCGCCGCGAGGCGCCCGTATCGGCTGGTATGTATTCGCCGGTGTTTCGGTCGCGGCCTTCGACATCGCCCTTGCCTCCGCCAGCATCTTAGCGCGCCGAAGCGCGCCGCGTCTCGCTTCCTCGCGGTCCCGCTGACGCCGCTCCCGTCGTCGTTGCCGGCGTCAGCTCATACGCCGCCGTCGCAATTTCGCCCAGCGCCTCGCCCGCAATCTTCTGCGCCGCGTCCGGATCATCCATCGGCACAGCCACCATGT
This sequence comes from Candidatus Limnocylindrales bacterium, assembly GCA_035501415.1. GTDB lineage: Bacteria > Acidobacteriota > Terriglobia > Acidiferrales > UBA7541 > Palsa-295. Next base: position 232,370 of record DATJWH010000029.1, read on the forward strand.
TGACGTACAGCGCCAGAATCAGGTGCTGCCCGTTTGCCGTGTCCATGTACCCCGCCAGCCCCTTACCCGTCACCATCAGCCTCTTGTTCAGCGCGTCGTAGACGCCATACGTCCCCGTCTTCGCATGCACGTGTCCCGCGGCCGGCGAATTCACCTGAATCTTGAACAGCGTCCCGTCCTTCCCCATGATCGGCAGCCCTCGATAAAAATCTTGAAAATCCTTCTGCTTCGACATGTACTGCAAGTAGTGCACCATAAAGTCCGGGGAAAAGAAGGCATTGCCGCCCGCGCCGTCGCTTTGCGACGCTCCGTTTAGGTCGAGTCCTGCCTTCGTCAGGAAATCGCGCTCCGCGTCGAATCCTGCCTGATCGATATCCTTGTTCGCGTGCCCCAGCACCGCGCCCAGGATAAACGGCATCGTGCTCGCATGCAGATTCTGGCTCACCTTCAGCGTAATCTTCACGTCCTCCCGCAGCGGTGGCGAGACGTGCTCCGCCACCACATTCTCCTGCTTGTAGTTCGCCGCCATTCCCTTGAAATCAATCGAATCCCCCGGCGACGCGAGCTTCGACGTCACGCCCTCCGCCTTCAGCGCTTCCATCAACGTCGTCGCCGCAAACCGGCTCGGCTCCGGCACCGCGTACGCCGCCATCTGCGGCTTCGCATCCGTCGCCAGGCTCCCCGTCAGCGTCACGCTGCGCGTCCCGTCCACATTCAACTTCTCGTTTTGGTAGTTGAGAGTCGCCTTCGACCCCGCCTTTCCCGTTGTCGCCTGATTGACGATCGTCACGTACGCCGTCTGCGGCGCGATTCGCAATTGCACCGGCGCTCCCTCCGCGGCTCCCGGGCTCACCACCACGTCCACCACGTTGTCGTTCACCACGATCGGCGAGATCACAACGCCCGTGCCCAGCTCGCGGTCGCCTTCCGGAAACAGCGTCGCATCCACCAGCACTCGACCCACAATCCGCTTCACTCCCTTTGCCGCGATTCGCCGCGCGAACTCCCGCATCACCAGCAGCGGATCGCCCGGCAGCCCGTGGCTGTCTGCTCCGCCGTAAGAATGGTCCTCATCCTCAAACGTCAGCGTCCCGTCCGGCTGAATCCTGTTCGATAGATCCAAATCTCCGCTCGCCACCAGCACCAGGTCGCCCTGCAGCGTGCCGTCCGCGTCGATCGGTCCCGTGCGATAAATCTTCGTGTGGAAGCGATAATCCCCGCCCAGCAGTTCGAGCGAGGTTCCCTCCGTCAGCAGCTTCGTCGTCGACCCTGGCACAAAAAGTTGCTGCGCATTCAGCGCGTAGACCACCTTTCCCGTGTCCGCCGAGATGAATTCGATTCCGAACCGCGAATGCGCGAACTCCGGCCGCTCCATGATCTTCTGAATGCTTTGCTCGAGCGTCGTCTCCGACTGCGCGCGCAGTGGCCCCGGACAGCACGCGGCCACGGCCGCCGCAGCACAACTCACGAACAAAATCCGCCCTATAGTCTTGGCACTCATTCGTTGCCTCCGAAAAATCACTTTGCTGTCTCCGCGCCCGCCGCGGCCGGTCGCAACTCGTCTAGAATCGGCCGCGTCAATCCTCGAACGCTGCGGTTCGCGCTCCCATCCAGATCGAACACAATAATTTCGTTCTTGCCTTTCACCAGCCAAGGTCCCGGCACATAGAGCGTCTGCTGCGGCCCGATGCGCCAGAATCTTCCCAGCGCGTGCCCGTTGATCCACGCCGCTCCCTTGCCCAGCGCCCGCGTATCGAGAAACGTGTCGCCCGTTTCGCGCAGCGTGAATGTCCCTCGGTAGAGCGCCGGCCCGCTTGCCGCCTGCCTCGCGAACCGCACGCTCTCCACATCGTTCATCGGCAGCGGGTAAATCTCCCAGCCCTGAAGTTCGCGCCCGTCGAGCGACACCGACTCCGTAATTCCTTTGCGCTCGTCTCGCAGCGCCCTCGAAAAATTGATCCGCCCCAGATTCTCCACCAGAATGTCGAGCGTCACTCCCGAATCCGCCGCCTCAATCCGCAGCGAATCCTGTCCGAGTCGCCGGTCGAGCGTGCCGACAAGCTTCCGGTTCAGGAATATTTCCGCGTAGTCGCGCAGCTCGTGAATCTTCAGTTCGCCCTCCGCAGGCCCCGCGAGCCGCGTGCGATACAAAATGTAGCCGTACGACTGCCCGAGCGTCTCCATCGGCTTAGGAGTCTCCGTCATCAGCGGCGCCGCAAGGTTATCCCACAGCGGACTCGCCTCGCTCAGTGCGACGGGCGCAATTGCAATCGGCGCCGGAGTGGAAGGTACGGGCGGCAGCGTTACTCCGGGCCGGTGCCACGCAATGATTTCGCGAAACGCAAAATATTTCTTCGTTGGCCGCCCCGATTCATCCAGCGGCGCGTCGTAATCGTAGCTCGTGGTCTGCGGCATGTAGGTCTTGTCGAGGTTCGCGCCGTTCATGAATCCGAAGCTCGTGCCGCCGTGAAACATATAAAGGTTGATCGAGTATCCTTGCGTCAAAATCCAGTCGAGTTCCTTCTCCTGTTGCGCCGCATCCGTCCCATGATGCTTGAGACCCCACGCATCGAACCAGCCATCCCAGTATTCGCCCGCCATCAGCGGCTGGTCAGGACGAAAATTCGCCAGCGTCTTGAACGCACTGGGCGCGTCACCCGGTCCGAAATTCACCACCGGTGGAACATTCGGCAGCGTGCCAGCCGGCAGCTCCTCGGGACCGTCCGCGGTGTAGAGCAGCGATTGACCGAATCCCGCGTTCACCAGCGCGTCGCGAATGCTCCCCAGATATTCCTTATCGCGATCGAACGACCCATACTCGTTTTCCACCTGCACGGCGATGATCGGCCCGCCTCGCGCGATCTGCAGCGGAGCCAGCTCCTGCCCCAGTCGCTTCAGCCAGCGCCGCGCCGGAACCATGAATTTTGGGTCGTTGCTGCGCAGCACGATTCCCGGATCGGAGAGCAGCCACGCCGGGAACCCGCCCAGGTCCCATTCCGCGCAGGAATACGGTCCCGGCCGCAGGATGACGTAAAGACCTTCTTCCTGCGCGTCGCGAATGAACGTCGCGACGTCATATTGCCCCGAAAAATCGTAAGTGCCTTCCTTCGGCTCGTGCACGTTCCAGAAAACGTATGTCGAAATCGTGTTCAGGCCCATCGCGCGCGCCTTCTTCAGCCGGTCGCGCCAGTATTCCGGCGGAATCCGCTCGTAATGCATTTCGCCGGAGATGATTTCGAAGGGCTTCCCGTCGAGGATAAAGCTTCGCTCCTCGATCCCGAATGTATGGCGCGTCGCCGTCTGCCTCGGCCTTGCTGCACCCAGCAACGCCAACGCAATAACCGCGGTGAGCACCGCGGCCAAGCCGAGTCGCGCGCTTCGCATCAGTGGTTCACCGGCGTGGCTTCCAGGACCTTCACTTCGAACGGCTTCAATTCGAATTCTTGCGCCTCGCCCGCACGAATCGTCACCGCGGGCAGCGAAGCATCTTCTTTCCACGGGCTCCGCAGTTGAAATTCAGATGCGGCGCCCACCGGCAGCTCGAACGCCTTCGCCGCATCGATCGAGATGCTCTGCGCTTGGTTCGAGGGATTTCGCAGCACCAGAATCCCCTTGCGCGGTGCCCACGACGCCCAACCGTACACTTCCAGTTGCGCCGGATCGCCGCCAATCCAGTGCGTGTCCACCAGAATGTCCGCGTTCTCTCGCGACCACTTGGCGGCCTCGGCAAGCGTGTCCCAATCTGCCGGTGAAAGCAGCGACGGCGTGATGTACATCTCCTGAAGCTGCGTGCCCGTCCCGAAATAATCGCGCACTTCATTTTTGAAGTCGTGCCCCGGATCGGAATTCAGATGCTTCTCATATCTCGCAAAAATCATTCCGTGGAGCATCAGCGAATTCAGAGGATAGAGCGGACCATTCATTACGACATGCTCGTAGGTGTCCGCATCCCGATACGTGATCCATCGCTCCCGGTCCGTGCCTACGCCGAGAAAATCGTCGTCGTCGCCGCCGCGCCAGATCGAATCCGCGTACATCAGCCAGAACGGCGACGGATACGTGCCCGTCGTCAGGTTCACGTAGAGGTCACGCTTTTCCGCGCGCAGCTCCCCAATCAAGTTGATTGCCGCATCAAAATCGCTGTCGAATTGGCTCCCCGGGAAAACCCGATTGGCGTTTCCCGTCCCGTCGAATTTGAACTGGTTCACTCCGTATTCGCGGATCATCCGCAGGCACGTATCGCGAAACAGCGCGTAGTATTTCGGGCCCGAAAGCGCCAGGCCGTTGTCGACGATCTCGTAGCCGCCCGCCCGCGCCGCCGCCACGCGCTGACGCTTTGGCTCGCTGTAGCCGCCCCAGGGCGACATCCAGATTCCCGGCTCCGCGCCATATTTCTCAGCTTCCGCGCGCACCGCCGTCAGTCCGTGCGGGAATCCCGGATTGAATTGCCACAGCGTCGAGGGATTGTCCCAGCCGTCGTCGAATAGAAACGACGACAGCTTCACGCCGCGCTTCTCCACCAGCTCCGTCCCGAACGCGCGCACCACATCCAACGCCTGCGCTTCGTCGTACCGGTTGAAAAATCCCAGGTCGTACCACGAGTTGTAGTGCAGAAATGTCCGATAGGGATGCGCGCGCTCTCGCTCCACATAGTGCAGGAATCCGCGCCGCAGTTGTCCCGGCGCCGTCACGCCTGCAACGCTCGCGTACGTCACCGCGTGCCCCTTCTTCAGCGGCAATTCGCGTTCGAGCTTGCATCGCGCGCGCTCCAGCGCCACTTCGCACTCCGAAAGCGGATGCTCGAATCCCACAAAAATCGTACCGTCCACCACCGGCGAACCGTGAACCGCTCCGTCCACATGTGCGCCCGGCAGCTCCCAATCGATCATGCGAATTTCGCTGATCGGCACGTCGCGGTCGGTCGCCGCAACCGTGACCTCGCTGCGGACGTAGTTCGATCCGTCGCGCAGAATCACACGCCACGTCACATCGAGCGATTCCTTCGCGTCGCGAAACTGCATCAGAACCGCTTTTCCCGGCACGCGCTCCGAAAGCCTCGAAGCATCCGCATTCGCCGCCAGCTCCTCCATCTTCGGCCCCGACGTCACTTCCATCTCCGCTGGCGTTACCGCGCGGTCGCTCCCGATGATCAGCACGAAGGGATTCGCCGGCCCCGCAATCGCTCGCCCGTCAATCAGGTCCCGAAATTCGCTTGCGGCCAATTTGCCGTCTGCAATCCGCCAGCTCGCAGCCACCACCGCATTCGAAATCGCGAATCCGCTGCCGCTTGCTTCCACGCGCGCCGCGCCCGGCTCCGGCGCGAAGTACACCGGTGTTTCCTGCGCCAAAAGCGGCGTAGCCGCCACAATCGCCGCGAATCCAGCCAGGAGCAAGACCGCAGTCCTCGAACGCAAAGGATTCCTCCTCATGCTGGCTCGGTCGCCACTTCCGGCCGCGGCGGTGCGGGCCGGCCCATCAGTGAGCCGACCAGCATGCCCACCGCTGCCAGCAAAAACGCGCCAAGTCCGGCGTAGCTCGCCGGCGTCTTGAAAAAGAAAAATCCAATCGTCGCCACCGCTCCGCCCGCCATCGCCAGATAACCTCCCAGCGTCGACGCCCGCTTCCAGAAAAGTCCCGCGATCACCGTCACCAGCGTTCCCGACAAATAGATCGACGCCGTTATGTTCAGATAAAAATACGTCGGCCCCGGCAGCGTATACCATAGCCCCCAAATCATCACGAAGATGCTCACAAAAAGATTTGCCACGCGATTCAGCACCACCTGCTGCTTCGAGCTCATCGGCTTCCGCCGCAGCGGCAGAATAATGTCCTGCGCCAGAATCGAACTCCATCCCAGCAGATACGAGCTGTTCACGGACATCGTCGCCGCCAGCATTCCCGCTACGACCAGCCCAAGCACGCCCGACGGCAGCACCGTCGCCAGCATTCTCGGCATCGCCTCGAGCGAATTCTGATTCGGCCCCAGCAGCGCCAGCGCCGCGATGCCCCACATCATCGGCATCATTCCGCGTCCCAGATAAATGAATCCCGCCCACGAAAACACCTTCTTGCTGATTTCCGGGCTCTTCGTTGAAAACGTGCGCATGGCCGTCGTTTGCCAGCACGTGTGCACTGCCATCCACACCAGCACCTGAAAGAAAATGTACGCCCATCCGTAATCGTGATTCGTAATCGGGCTGAACCCGCCCGCGCCCATCGACTTCTGCACCGCGTCGTACATGTGCTGCACTCCCGCCGCGCGAATCGACCAGATCGTCACCAGAATCGTTCCCAGGCTCAGCGCCACGAACTGGATGAAATCCGTAATCACGATCGACACCATCCCGCCAAGCACCGTGTACACCAGCTCGAGTAGCAGGATGCCGGTCATCACCGCCTTGATGTGCGTCAGGGGAATTCCCGAAATGATCGCGAGGAACGTGCCCTCCACCTTCAGGAACACGCCCATGTTCAGAATCCCGCCGGTTGCCACCAGGATTCCCGTGAAAATCCGCAGTCGCCGGCTGAACTTCACTTCGAAAAACTCCGGCACCGTCATCAGCTTCATCGCGCGCAGCCGCTTCACGATGAATCCCGTGCGCCCGATAAAAATCATCACCACGCCCGCGATCAGCCCGTTGATGAACGACGCGTAACCCGTCTTGTACCCAAGCTCCGCGTAATACATGAACGTGATCGTGCCGATTTCCGTGGCCGCCAGCGTCGCGATGCCGATGAACGTCCCCAGTTCGCGCCCCGCCACCAGAAAATCCGCGATCCCGCCCACGAATTTTCGCCCGTAGAGGCCGGTCGCGAACGTCGCCAGCACATACACGACGACAATCACCCAATCGAGGGAAGAGAAGTGCGTCGCCATCATCGCCGGTTCGCCTCGGCGCGAAGGCCCGCAAGCATGTCACGCAGGTCTTTCACGCCGCGCACCAGCACGATCAGCGTAATCACGGCGAACGCCGACCCGGCGACCACGAAGTTCGCCATCCAGAAGATGTACCAGCCATTCATGCGAAGGACCGCGATTCTAGCGCAATGCCTCGCCCGTTGTTCATCATTTCCGCGCCTGCGCTACACTAGGCGGCCCATGTCCAGCGGCCTGATCGAAAAAGCAGTCGTCTTCGCGCGCGGTGCGGGTACGCGCATGCGTGCGGCTGCCGAAGCGCCTCTGGATCCCGCGCAATCCGCCATGGCGGACGCCGGCCTCAAAGCCATGATTCCTTTCGGACGCCCGTTTCTCGATTTCGTCTTGAGCGGCCTCGCCGACGCCGGTTTCAAGCGCGCCTGCATTGTCGTCGGCCCCGAGCACAACGTCGTCCGCGAGCATTACGCCAGCATTCAGCCGCGCCGCATCCAAATCGACTTCGCTGTCCAGCCCCAGCCTCGCGGCACAGCCGACGCCGTCCTCGCTGCCGAATCCTTCGCCGCTAGTGGCGAATTCATTGTCATCAACTCCGACAATCTCTATCCGCTCGAAGTTCTCGCCGCGCTTCGCAGCCTCGGCCGCCCGGGAGCCGTGATGTTCAACGAGGACTCGCTCGTCGCCCACAGCAATATTCCCCGCGAACGTGTCCGCGCCTTCGCTTACGCCAAAATCGATTCCGCCGGCTTCCTCGTCGACCTTATCGAAAAGCCTGATGACCGCACTCTTGCCTCGCTAGGCGACGCAGCGCTCGTCAGCATGAATTGTTGGCGTTTCGCTGCGGAAATTTTTGACGCCTGCCGACGCGTCCCGCTCTCGCCGCGTGGCGAATATGAATTGCCCGCCGCCGTTCGCGACGCCGTGCAGCGCGGCGCTCGCTTCCAAATCGTTCGCAGTTCCGCTGGCGTCCTCGATCTTTCGCGCCGCTCCGACGTCGCGGCCGTCGCCGACCGCGTCAAGAATTTGCAGGTGTCGCTATGAACGCTGCGAACGGTTCCGTTGTGGATGCCCTCATTCGGGCCGGCATGAGCCCGTCGGAAGCCGAACGCAAGCAGCCGCTCTTCGCTGCGGCCGAACAGCTCCTCGCCGCGCGCGGTGCCACCGTCACGCATCGCTGGTTCGTCCCCGGGCGCATCGAAGTTCTCGGCAAGCACACCGATTACGCGGGAGGCCGCAGCCTCCTCTGCACCGCAGAGCGCGGCATGTGCGTCGTCGCCACCCCGCGCGCCGATTCCGCCCTCCGCGTCGTCGACGCCGTCGACGGCCGCTCCGCCGAGCTGCAAATTTCTCCCAATCTCCCTGTCGCCGACGCGCACTGGAACGTCTACATCGCGACCGTTGCGCGGCGTGTCGCCCGCAATTTCCCCGGCACGCTCCGCGGCGCGGACATCGCGATCGCCAGCGATCTCCCGCGCGCTTCCGGCATGAGCAGTTCGAGCGTCCTCGTCACCGCTCTCTTTTCCATCCTCGCGCAATTCAATGCCCTCGCCGCTCGCACGGAATACGCATCGAACATCCGCGTCGGCGAGGACCTCGCTGCCTACATCAGCTGCATCGAGAACGGCCGCAGCTTCGGCTCGCTCGCGGGAGATAAAGGCGTAGGTACCTTCGGCGGCAGCGAGGACCACACCGCCATTATCTGCTCGCGTCCCGGCGCGCTTCGCCGCTACAGCTTCTGTCCCGTTCGCGCGGAGGGAATCGTCCCGTTTCCCGCGTCGTGTGTCTTCGTCATCGCTGCGAGCGGAGTGAAGGCATCGAAGACGGGCGCCGCTCGCGACCGCTACAATCGCGTCTCGAAAGCCGCGGAAGCCGTTCTCTCCGCTTGGCGCGCCGCAAGCGGCGAAGGTCCCACTACTCTTCGCGACGCCGTCGCCGCCTCGCCCGATTCGGCCGCCCGCATTCGTGCCGCCCTCGAACGCGCATCCGTGCCCGGTTTCTCGCCCGACGATCTTCGCAATCGCTTCGGCCAGTTCCTCCTCGAATCCGAGGAAATCATCCCCGCAGCCTGCGCCGCTCTCGAGCGCCTCGACCTCGCCGCTTTCGGCGAGCTCGTCGACCGCTCGCAGCGCGGCGCTGAGCTTTGCCTCGGCAATCAAATCCCTCAAACCATTGAACTCGCCCGCTCCGCCCGCGCTCTCGGTGCTGTCGCCGCCTCGGCGTTTGGGGCGGGATTTGGCGGCAGCGTCTGGTCGCTCGTCCCTCGCGAGTCGGCCGCCGAATTTCGCGACGCCTGGCGCCGCCGCTACGAAACCGCCTTCCCCGGCGACGCCGCCCGCAGCGAATTCTTCATCACCGCTCCCGGCCCTCCCTGCACGGCGCTCTAGCCGCACCCTCTCACGGTGGGACCGGGATCGTTTTTGGAAGCCAAGCGCCCCGGGCAACCGTAGATTAAGCATGGCTCCGGTCCTTTGTTTTCAACAACTTGCGAGAGAAATTAATCCCGTTACCGTAGATTAAAGTTCGCTGCGTTTTCGCCCGAGGCTCGGGAGGTAAGGACGCAAGGAGGCGGGGAAGCAAGGAGCTAGACCTTCTGGCTTCAGGGGTTAAAACCCCTAAAGCACTCGTGCGCGGTACGCCGGGGCTGAAGCCCCGGCCTCCTGAAGAGCCTCGACCGGGCGACTGCGGAGGCGCGGAAGGAGAAGGATCGCAGGCGTAATCCAACAAAAAAAGTGCCGGGGATTTGTATAGATTAGAAAAATGTAAGTCGCTGATTCGGTGCGGCTTGCGGCGATTTCTAATCTTCCGTGTATAGATTAGAAATTGGGTGGGGAGCGCCCGGCGGTTGGGAGGAGAAGGTCGCCGGAGCATTCGATTTGTGCCTCTAATCTCTCATTTTCCTTCTGACACTATTTTATCATGCGTGGCAACTTGACATGGCCGTTTGAGGTCTGCAAGGCACAGGAAGCATTGGGTTTACGAAATCGCGATTTGTGACTAGAAATCGAAAAAAGTTGAAAAAAGTTTCAGGCAAGGGAGGCCTGGCTTTGCTGCCGTCCGTGATTTTTGGGTGGTTTGAAAAGAGATCCCTGCCTGCCGCAGGCAGGCTTCGACTGCGAGAGGAGAAAGCATTGACAGGGCGAGGGGATGGTGGGAGAGTCGGCGGACTATGAGCCTCTCTCATGTGCTAGTTCTCGTGTTCCTCATCGGATTGTTCACCGGGCTGCGGTCTCTGACGCCGACTGCTGTGACGGCGTGGGGCGCGCGGCTGGGCTGGTTCAAACTGGGCGCGGGCCTGACGTGGCTTGGGACGACGCCGGCGGCCGTGATATTCGCGGTGCTGGCAATCGTTGAGATCGTGAACGACAAGCTGCCGAAGACGCCGCCGCGGACGGCGCCTCCGGGGCTGATCGCGAGGATCGTCCTGGGCAGCTTCGCTGGAGGGTGCCTGGCCACGGCGGCGGGGCAAGGATTGTTGCTCGGGGCGATTGTGGCGCTTTGCGGCGCGCTGGTCGGAACGTTCGGCGGGTATCAGGCGCGGACGCGGCTGGTGAAGGCGCTGGGGAGTCCTGACTTCGTTTACGCCGTGATCGAAGATTTGATCGCGATTGGCGGGTCGCTCTGGGTTGTCACGCGGTTCTAGAAGCAGCATGGCGACATATAGCGCCTTGAGGCGCGACCGGTTAGGCGGGGCGGGGAATTCGATTTCAAATCAGGAAGATAGAGCCCAGGGCTGAAACCCCATTTTGATTTTCGGCTTGTCTCACTCCGCAAGAGGCGCTGCGCTCCCGGGACCGGGTCCAGGGCTTCCGCTCAAAACCAAAGCTGTCCGGTGATTGTGCCGTCCCTGACGGGACTCGGGCCGTTTTTTGGACTCGATTTCCCGGCACTGCCGTGCCGGGCTACAGATTGTGACGTCCCTGCGGGACTCAGGCTGCTCGTTCCACTTCGGCCAGCTATGCGCTAGATTGATTCTGGGTTGAGTTGTTGTGTCCGCGAGGTGCGCATGGCTTCTCCCGAGCATTACGACGCCATTGTGATTGGTTCCGGGCAAGGGGGCACGCCGCTGTGCCAGGCCCTGGCGAAAGCGGGGATGAAGACGGCGCTGGTGGAGCGCGAGCACGTGGGCGGAACGTGCGTGAACGAGGGCTGCACGCCGACGAAGACGATGATAGCGAGCGGAAGAGTGGCGTACCTGGCGAGGCGCGGCGCGGATTACGGCGTGAAGACGGGCGCGATTCGCATCGTGATGACGCAGGTGCGGAAGCGAAAGCGCGACATCGTGAGGAACGCTCGAACTGGAAATGAGAAGCGAATCCAACAGACGAAGAACCTGGATTTTGTTTTTGGAGAGGCGTCGTTCACCGGGCCGAAGACAATCGAAGCGCGGCTTCGCGGCGGGAAGAAGCGCGCGCTGACCGCGGACCTTTTTTTCATCAACGCGGGATGCCGACCGGCAATGCCGAAGCTGCCGGGGCTCGAAACAGTGCCGTACCTCAACAGCACCTCCATCATGGAACTGGCGCAGGTGCCGAAGCATTTGGTCGTGCTCGGCGGCGGATACGTGGGGCTCGAGTTCGGTCAGCTTTTCCGGCGGCTGGGCAGCCGTGTGACGGTCGTACAGCGCGGGCCGAAATTGTTTTCGGGCGAGGATGCGGACGTGGCGGATGAGGTGGCAAAGATCCTGCGGGAGGACGGAATCGAAGTGCTGCTGAACACGGCGGCGGAGAAGGTGGCGAGATCGGGAAGAGCGATTGCGGTGGCCGTGCGCGCGGGCGGAAAGCTGCGAACGGTGAAAGGGACGCATCTGCTGGTCGCGACAGGGCGGGTGCCAAATTCGGACTCGCTGAATCTGGGAGCGGCGGGCGTCGCGACGGATGAGCGGGGATTCATTCGAGTGAACGACCGGCTCGAGACGAATGTGCCGGGGATTTTCGGGCTGGGAGACATCAAGGGAGGTCCGGCGTTCACGCACATTTCGTACGACGACTTCCGAATCATCCGCACGAACGTGATTGAAAAAGGAAGCGCGTCGATTGCGGGGCGACTGGTTCCGTATACGGTGTTCATCGATCCGGAACTGGGGCGCGTGGGAATGTCAGAGACGGAGGCGCGAGCGCAGGGGCGCGAGATTCGCGTGGCGAAGATGCCGATGAGCTACGTGTCGCGAGCGCTCGAGATGGACGAGACGCGCGGGTTCATGAAGGCGGTGGTGGACGCGAAGACGGGACAGATTCTGGGAGCGGCCGTGCTGGGGATCGAAGGCGGCGAGGTGATGACGCAGATTCAAATGGCGATGATCGGGAAGCTGCCGTACACGGTGCTGAAGGACGGAGTGTTCGCGCATCCGACGTTGTCGGAATCGTTGAATAATTTGTTTGGGCATTTTGAGGGGGAGACGTGAGGTGTTGGAATGGTGACGGCGTCGCACCCTTCGCAGACTGCGCGAAGGATGCGGCACCCGGAAATTCAAAGGCAAAAGCAGCGTAACGAGACGCGCAGGGTGAGGCGTTCGAGGGGTCAAAGGGCAGCGGAAAGCCTCAGGTCTGAGGACCTGAGGTACAGAGGCAAAGGCAACTGCATCGCACCCTTCGCAGATTCCGCGGGAAGGATGCGGCGGCCGAAAAGACCGACGCGGCAAATGCGGGAGAGAGGTCCCTCCACTGCGTCCCGCGCCCGCGCTGCGCGCGGGGAAGGACAAGACGCGGGACTTCGGTCGGGATGACAAGCGGCGGCGAGCGGCGAATGAGATGAAGGTGCTTTTCATTGGCGGAACGGGAGTGATCAGCGCGGCGTGCACGCGGCTGGCGGCGGAGCGCGGGATGGACGTGACGCTGCTGCGGCGCGGCGAGCGGAGCGCGCGCATCCCGTCTGGCGTGCAAACGATTCAAGCGGATATTCGCGACGCGAAGGCGTGCGAGGCGGCGTTGGCGGCAGAAAAATTCGATGCGGTGGCGGACTGGGTGGCGTTCACGCCGGCGGACATCGAGCGAGACTTGGCGCTGTTTCGCGGACGGACGCGGCAATACGTGTTCATCAGCTCGGCGAGCGCGTACCAGAAACCGGTGCCGCGGTATCCGATTACGGAGGAGACGCCGCTTGGGAATCCCTACTGGCAATACGCACGGGACAAAATCGCGTGCGAAGAGCGGCTGAGGAAGGCGCATCGCGAGGAGGGATTTCCGGCGACGATCGTGCGGCCGTCGCTGACCTTCGACGAGACGTGGATTCCGCTGGTGATCAACAGTTCGCAGAGGCCGTACACGATTGTGGAGCGGATGCGGCGCGGGAAAAAGGTGATTGTGCCGGGAGACGGGTCGTCGCTGTGGGTGATCACGCACAACAGCGATTTCGCGAAGGGTTTTACAGGGCTGCTGGGGAATGAGCGCGCGATCGGCGAGGCGTTTCACATTACGACGGATGAGACGATGGCGTGGGATCAGCTCTACGAGACGGTGGCGCGCGAGGCCGGGGTGGAGGCGAAGCTGGTGCATGTGCCGTCGGACTTCATCATCGCGTGCCTGCCGGAGCAGCGCGGGAGGCTGCTGGGTGACAAGGCGGTGAGCGTGATCTTCGACAACAGCAAGATCAAGCGGTTCGTGCCGGAGTTTCGGGCGACGACGACGTTTGCGGAGGGGATACGGCGGTCGCTCGAGTGGTTCGAGGCGGATGCTGCGCGGCGGCAGGTGGACGAGGCGGCGAACGCGGCGTGGGACAAGATCATCACGGCGTATGAGGGCGGGATGGAAGCGGGGGCGCGGGCGTTTCGGTGAAGGGCGGAAGTTCCGCCGAGCGGCGCGAGCGGCGCAGAAGCGAAATGACGCAGGGCTGAGGCGCTTGAACGTCAACGGCGTCGCACCCTTCGCAGACTGCGCGAAGGATGCGGCACCCGGAAAGGCAAAGGCTGGAATGCCCGAGACGACTTGAACCGAAAGGCAAAGGCCTCAGGTCTGAAGACCTGAGCTACAGGGCTGAAGACCCGCCCGACATTTTGAGGAGTGAGTGCAGGGGCGAGGCATTCGAATGGCGGCCTCTTCGCACCCTTCGCAAACTACGCGAAGGATGCGGCACCCGGCACCCGGAAAGTCGAAGTCAAAGTCGAAGTCAAAGTCAAAGTCAAAGGCAAAAGCAAAGGCTGGGATGCCCGACGATGCGAACCGAAAGGCAAAGGCCTCAGGTCTGAAGACCTGAGCTACAGGGCTGAAGACCCGCCCGACATTTTGAGGAGTGAGTGCAGGGGCGAGGCATTCGAATGGCGACCTCTTCGCACCCTTCGCAAACTACGCGAAGGATGCGGCACCCGGAACGTCAACGTCAACGTCAACGTCAAAGTCAACGTCAACGTCAACGTCAACGTCAAAGTCAAAGTCAAAGTCAAAGTCAAAGTCAAAGGCAAAGGCAAAGGCAAAGGCGAAGGCAAAGGCGAAGGCTGGACTGCGCGACGATGCGAACCGAAAGGCAAAGGCCTCAGGTCTGAAGACCTGAGCTACAGGGCTTCTCTGTTCGAATTTGGGAATGCATTCGCTCGCTCTTGGCGATATCATGCGCCCGCCGCCCAGCGGCACCGCTTCTCAACTCACTTCATGGAGCTCCATCGAATGAATCTCAGCCTTCCTTATAAATCGCTATTGGTTCTGGCCGCGCTGCTGATCGCTTCCGGCGCCGCCTTCGCCCAATCAGGGCAGATTTCTGTAACCGTCGACGCCACCAAGGCTCCCGAAAAGCTCGTCCGCACCATCGAGAGCATTCCCGTCAAGGCCGGCCCGCTCGCGCTCTACTACCCGAAATGGATTCCCGGCGAACATGGCCCCGACGGTCCCATCGTCAACCTCACCGGCCTGAAAATCATGGCGAACGGGAAACTGATCCCGTGGCAGCGCGATCTGCTCGACCTCTGGAAATTTCATGTCGACGTGCCGGCGGGCACGGACCACCTCGACGTGAGCTTCGATTACCTGGAGCCGACCGCGGGAGGTTTTGCGACGTCCGCGGCTTCCGCCACGGACAAGCTGCTCGTCATCGAGTGGAATCAGAACGTCCTCTATCCGTCCGGGCCGCGCTCGGATCAAATTTTCTTCAAGCCGACGCTGATTCTTCCCGACGGGTGGAAATTCGGCACGCCGCAGCATGTGGAGAGTCAATCGGGCAATCAGGTTTCCTTCGCTCCCATCTCGCTCGAGCGCTTGGTCGATTCACCGGTGATCACCGGCCAGTACTATCGCGCGGTGGACATCACGCCGGCGGGCGAGCCTATCCATCATGAGCTGGACATGGTCGCGGACAGCGAAATCGCGCTCGACATCAGCCCGGAGTTGACGAAGGAGATGACGAACCTGGTTGCGGAAGCCGGGAAACTTTTCGGCTCGCGGCATTATCACGAATACCACTTCCTTCTCACACTGAGCGATCACGTGGCGCACTTTGGCCTCGAACACAATGAGTGCAACGACAGCCGCTTGCCCGAGCGCGTCCTGCTGGGGCCGAATGCCGGGCTTTCTCTTGGCGGACTTCTGGCGCACGAGTACGCGCATTCGTGGAGCGGAAAATTCCGCCGGCCCGCGGATCTGACGACGCCCGATTTCGAAGTTCCCATGAAGACGGACCTGCTGTGGGACTACGAGGGCTTCACGGAATTTGCGGGTCCGCTTCTCGCGGCACGCAGCGGCCTGTGGACTCCGGAGGAATATCGCGCGAACCTCGCGAATATCGCGGCGGCTCTTGGGCCGGGCCGCCCGGGGCGAAGCTGGCGTCCGCTGGTCGATACGGCGGTGGGCCAGGAACTGGGCTTCGCGCGGGGCTGGGGGAACTGGCGACGCGGCACGGACTACTATGATGAAGGCGACCTGCTCTGGCTGACCGTCGCGACGATCATTCACGAGCAGAGTCACGGCCAGAAATCGCTCGAGGATTTCACGCACCTCTTCTACGGTGGACCGAATAATGGACCGGAAGTGAAGACCTACACTTTCGAGGACGTCGTCAAGGCCCTCAACTCCGTCGTGCCCTATGATTGGGCGGGCTTCCTCCGCGAGAAGGTGGACGCGATTGCTCCGAATCCGCCGCTTGGAGGGATCGAAAATGGGGGCTGGAAATTTGTGATGAATGACGAAGCGCCGCGTGAGCGAGGGCGACGCGGCGGTCCCGGCGATCAATACTCCATCGGTCTAAGCATCGGCGAAGACGGCACCGTGAACGACTCCATTTATGGCGGGCCCGCCTTCAAAGCGGGAATCACTCCCGGAATGAAAATCGTCGGCATCAATGGGCGCGTCTACACGCACGATTTGCTGGAGGATGCGATCAAGGCGTCGAAAGATAACTCGGGGCCTATCTCGCTACTCGTGGTGAACGACGATTACTACAAGACAGCCAACATCGACTATCACGGCGGGCCGCTGTATCCGCACCTCGAGCGTGACGAAAGCAAGCCGGACTACCTCGACGAGTTGGCGAAGCCGATCGCGGGCAATTGATGGCAGCGCTGCATCCCAATCGAGCACGAGCGCCCGCGCGGCGAAAGGAAAAATCGCGCCGCGTGGGGCTCGCGCGAGCGCTGTCGAAGCTGGGCTACTGCTCGCGGTCGCATGCGGTGGAATTGATTCGCGCGGGACGCGTCACGCTGAATGGCCGAGTGCAGCGCGATGCCGAAGCGGCCGTATCGCTGGTGCGGGACCGCATCGCGGTGGACGGAGCGGCGGTCACGGCGGCGGTGAAGGTCTACTGGATGCTGAATAAGCCGCGCGGCGTGGTCACCACGGCGTCCGACGAAAAAGGCCGCGAGACGGTTTACGCCTATCTCCCGGAAACGGCGGCGTGGCTCGCTCCCGTCGGGCGGCTCGACAAGGCCAGCGAAGGACTGCTGCTCCTGACGAATGATTCGGAGTGGGCCGCGCGAATCGCGGCACCGGAGACGCATCTCGAGAAAACCTATCACGTCCAGATCGCAGCGTTGCCGGATGCGGCGGTGCTGGAAAAAATCGTGCGCGGAGTCCGCGTCGAGAGCGGGGAAGTCGTGCGCGCGAAATCGGCCTCGATGCTTCGCACCGGGGAGAAGAACTCCTGGATCGCCATCGAACTCGACGAAGGGAAGAATCGGCAGATTCGCCGCATCTTCGACGCTCTTGGAATTGAAGTTCTGCGCCTGGTCCGCGTCGGTATCGGTCCATTGCAGCTTGGCGATCTGGCAAAAGGGAAGCATCGCGTTCTTGCGGCGGAAGAGATTCGCACGCTCGATTCGGCGATGCGGCCAGCGGAAAGGTCGAATTCACGTCATGCCATCTGAGGAGCAAATCGGATGAGAATCATCATTCTTCTTTTCGTGGGACTTCTATCGGCGGTGATTGCGAACGCGCAGGAAAATCCGATCGTCATCCACGCGGGAACCATGCTCGACGGCAAGGGAAACGTCTCGCACAACGTCGACATCGTGGTGCAAAGCGCGAAAATCGTGAGCGTCGAACCACACGCAAAGAAAGCCGCGGATTACGAGCTGACGCGTCTCACCGTGCTGCCGGGCTGGATCGACGTTCACGATCACATCACCTGGCACTTTGGCCCGAATGGCCGCGCCGAAGATAAGAGCGAGACGCCTTCGGAAGCCGCGCTTGCCGCGGCGTCAAATGCATGGGTGACGCTGCGAGCCGGCTTCACCACGATTCAAAGCCTGGGCTCGCGCGAAGATGTGCCCCTGCGCGCTGCGATCAATAGCGGCCGCTTGCCGGGCCCGCGCGTTCTTACGTCGATCGAGCAAATCACCGATCCGAAGCTTACGCCGGAGCAGCTTCGCGAAACGGTGCGGCGGCTGAAGGCCGAAGGCGCCGACGTGATCAAGATTTTCGCCTCGAAGAGCATTCGCGAAGGCGGCGTGCGCACGTTCGATGATGAGCAGCTCCGCGCCGTGTGTGGCGAGGCAACGGCGCAAGGTCTACGCAGCCTGGTGCACGCCTATCGCACGGCGGTGCGAGCCGCATCGGACGACGGCTGCACGGAAGCGGAGCACGGCGAATTCGCGACGGCCGACGACCTGCGCGATCTGGCCGCGCATGGGACGTACTTCGATCCGCAGGCGGGGCTCGTGATCCACAATTACCTCGACAACAAGGCGAAATTCCTCGGCATCGGCAATTACACCGAAGACGGATTCGCGAAGATGCAGGAGGTGCTGCCGACGATGCGCGATCTCTTCAAGATGGCCCTCGACACTCCGGGCCTGAAAATCGTGTTTGGCACGGACGCCGTGGCCGGAGCACACGGGCGCAACGCCGAAGAATTCCTCGATCGCGTCAGCGCCGGGCAGACTCCGATGGACGCGATGGTCTCCGCCAACTCGCGCGCAGCAGAATCGCTCAGGATGGGAAATGAGATTGGCTCGATTGCTCCCGGAATGCAGGCGGACATCATCGCGCTCGATGGCGATCCGCTGAAGGACATCACGGCTGTGCGGCGGGTGGTCTTCGTGATGAAGGGCGGGGTGATTTACCGCAACGATGCTCCGTCTCGATGACGGCGCGGACGCGGGGAACGCTTACGGGGTGGTCTGGCTTTCGGAGTAGTGGTGCCAGAGAGCGAAGCTCGTCAGCGCGAGCGCTCCGCCGGCGATAAGGAAGAAGAGCAGGCGGCGCCGTTTGCGGTGTCCCTGCACCGATTGAGGACCCTGGTCGTCCGAGGAATCTTCATCGACGACGACGCGGTAGGACTTGCCTTCCGCAATCGTGAAAAGCTCACCGTCGTTATCGAGGATCAGGTCGCCGTGCGCCGCGGTCACTACGATTTCATGCGCGTTCCGGATGCTCACTTGACCGCGCGTCGCGTTCGTCCCTGAACCGCGGAGTGTGCCCGCAGGCGTCTCGAGCTCGAACTGCGTCGGATCAGGCAGCGAGAAGCTTGCGGAACCTCGCGCCAGCGTGACGCTGGCGAGCCCCGCGTGCTCCTCGAGGCTCATCGAACTGGATGCACTCAGGTAAAGTTGGCCTGTTCCAAGGCGCAGCCTCAGCGTACCCTGGCCGTCGGTCTCGACGGCATCTCCGGCGTAGACAGTAGCCCCGGTGACGACCGCCGCTCCGTCCAGATGCGCGTGCTCGGCGTCCGCAACCGTCCCGAGCGGCCGATCGGTCGTGGCCATGGCCGGCAGGTCGCACAACCCCGCCGCCAGCACCACCACCATGCAGCGATACCCGAGTTTTGCCAGGCCTTTAGCCCTGTGCATGACCTGACTCTGTGCCCGCGCAACGCCGGCGTCAATGGGCGGTAGGTACAGGGTTGTCACAGTCGCAACAGCTTCGGCCAGGTCTCTTTGTAAGGCGCGTGTTTTCTATGAGATGCGAATGCCGGCTGAGCAGGCAAGTGATCGTCGAGCCGGCGGCAAAGTGACCGAGGCAGGACACATTGCCGCGGGGAGAGGGCTGGAAGAATGTCGCGCGTAAAGCAAGCGATACTGATCGTGGCCACTTTAATCGTGGCGGGAAGCATTCGTCCGATCGCTGGAGCGGGCGGCGAGAAGGTCTATAAGGGATACATCACGGATTCGCAGTGCGCGATGAACGTGCACTCGCTGAGCCAGTCACACAAGGAAATGCTGCAATCCAAAAGCGTCGGCACGACGCCTGCGGACTGCGTCTGGTACTGCGTGAAGCAGCGCGGCGGCCGCTTCGTGCTGCAGGAAAAGAGCCGGGTGTACAAGCTCGACGACCAGAACATTAGTCGGGAGATGTGCGCCAAGCGAGTTCGCGTAACAGGCGAACTCGACAAGCAAACCAACACGATTCACGTCCAAGAGATCCAGGTCATCAGCGAAGACGAATCGCGCATCGACTACTAAGCGGCTTCACTCCGGCCTGCCGCCATCAAGGGCGTCTCGACCACCTTCCCACGTTCGGGCGCCGGCTTATAATCCCCCGATTTTCCTGAAACACTTTCGCCGCTGATTGCGTATCCTTCTGGTGAGGGGAGGGCCCAATGGTGAAATTCCTGCTGTGGTGCATCCTGCTATTCCTGTGCTGGCCGCTTGCGCTTCTGGCCCTGATCCTTTATCCGATCGTGTGGCTCCTGCTGCTGCCGTTCCGAATCGTAGGGATCACGATTGACGGCGTGCTCGAGCTTTTCAAGGCGATCATCTTCCTGCCTGCCCGCGTGCTGCGAGGCCCTCGGCCGGCATAAACGCCTGCGCGAATCCCGCCCTATTTCCGCCGCTGAATTCTATTTGTGTTCGCTGACGACCGCGTCAAAGAAGGCGCCGAGGAGGTGTCGCATCTCGTCTTCGTCGAGAGACTTGGGATCGACGAGATGTTCGAGGAGAAGGGAAGTGGAAAGCGCGCCCAGGCCGGTGGATGCGGCAACTGCTGAAACCGGCAGCGAGCGGCCAAGCGAGCGCATGATCTTGCGCAGAATTCCGGCGCCGCAGGAGCGAAGATTCTGGCGGCGCGCCCGCAGACGGGCGTGCGCTTCGGGATGGCGAACGGCGTAGAGGCTGAACTCGAGAGAGAGCAAGGTGAAGCGGCGGTCCTTGGCATTCCGCGCGTAATAGTCGCGCAGGGCGCGAAGCATTTCCTGCGCGTCCTTGCAGCGCTCGAGAAGGGCATTGACGTGGGCCACGCGCTCGGCCACCCAATGCTCGAGAAGCGCGAAGAAGAGATCTTCCTTGTCTTCGAAATTGGCGTAGAAGGCGCCGCGCGTATAGCCGGCGCTGGCCGCGATGTCTTCCAGGCGCGCCGCGGCGAAGCCGTCGCGGGCGAAGATGCGTTCGGCGGCGGCCAGAAGCTTCTGGCGGGTTGCGGCCGTGCGTGCGCGCTGTCGCGAGCCGGAGCTCTTGCGCGCTGCAGACGCAGCCGCGGATCCTATCCTGCGAGGCTTATGCTTTACAATATACATACATGCATGTATATTATTATGCAGCCTGCTTCAGCGTGCAAGGACTTTCTCGATGGCTCCGGCCAGCGATGCAATCGCACTCGATCAGAGCGTTTGGCGCCCACGGTACAACCCCTGGCTCATCGCGCTGACGGTGACGCTCGCGACGTTCATGGAGGTGCTCGACACCTCCATTGCCAACATCGCGCTGCCGCACATGGCGGGCAGCTTCGGCGCGAGTCCCGAGGAATCCACGTGGGTGCTGACGAGCTACCTCGTGTCGAACGGTATCGTTCTGCCGGTGAGCGCGTGGCTGGCGACGCGGTATGGACGCAAGCGATTCTACATGTTCTGCGTCGCGCTGTTCGCGAGCAGCAGCTTCCTGTGCGGACTTGCGCCGACTCTCGGGATGCTGGTCCTGTTCCGGATTTTGCAGGGCGCGGGCGGCGGCGGATTGCAGCCGAGCGAGCAGGCCATCCTGGCGGATACGTTTCCTGCGTCGAAGCGCGGAATGGCCTTCGCGGTGTACGGGATGGCAGTGGTGGTGGCGCCGGCCATCGGACCCACGATCGGCGGATGGATCACCGACAACTACAGCTGGCGCTGGATCTTCTACATCAACGTACCCATCAGCATTCTCTCGCTGTATCTCACGCACCGGCTGGTCGAAGATCCGCCATACCTGAAGGTGGAGCGGGAAAAGCGGGCGGGGGTCAAGATCGACTACATCGGCTTGGGCCTCGTGTCGCTTGGCGTGGGCGCGCTGCAACTCGTGCTGGACAAGGGGCAGGAAAAAGATTGGTTCGATTCGCACCTGATCACAACGCTGCTGGTGGTGGCAGTGGTGGTGCTGGTGGTGTGGGTGATCTGGGAGTGGCGGCATCCGCATCCGATCGTCGAATTGAAGCTGCTGAAAAAGCGCAACTTCGCGACGGCCGTGTTTTTTATGTTCGTGCTTGGCATGGTGCTCTACGGGACGACGGTGCTGATTCCGCAGTATTTGCAGCTCTTGATGGGCTATCCGGCGGTGCTGGCGGGAGAGGCGCTGGCGGGCGGCGGATTCATCATGATGCTGACGATGCCCATATCGGGCGCACTCGTCTCGCGGTTTGACGCGCGCCGCGTGATGTGTGCCGGCTTCACGATCACCGCCGTAGCGCTGTTTTACATGTCGACGCGCCTGACGCTCGGCATGGATTTCATGACGGTCGAAATGCTGCGCATCTACCAGACGCTGGGCCTGGCGTTCATTTTCATTCCGTCGAACACGCTTTCGTATGTCGATATTCCGCGCGAGAAGAACAACCAGGTGTCGAGCATGATTAATTTCGTGCGAAACATCGGAGGGAGCATCGGGATCGCGCTGATCAGCACATTCATTACGCGCGCGGCGCAGACGCGGCAGAACTATCTGGCAGCGCACATGCAGAACGGCAATCCGCGATTCCGCCAGATGGTCGGCGGCATCGCGGCCACGCTGCAGTCGCAAGGGCTAAGCCCGGCGCAGGCGCTGCGGCAAGCCTATGCGCGAATCGGCGCGCTTTTGCAGCAGCAGGCTTCGGCGCTGGCCTATAAGGACGTGGTGTCGATTCTGGCAGTGATCATTGCGTGCCTGATTCCGATGGCATTCATCATGAAGCGTCCGCGAGGCGGCGCGACGGAAGCGCCGCCGGCGCACTAGCTGGAGCGGCCGCGGGCCTTGCCCAGTTTTTCATTCCTCTCGGCTTCTTCGAATAAATCCTGGTTGGCGTCGGCAGGGTAGGTGACCTGCGTTTCTCGCACGCGGGCAAACGGCGTGAGTGTGTGCAGCTTCGGCGCCGCGCTACTCACGATCTCGAGCACGTCGATTCCGCGGACCAGGAGCGCGTCGGCAACCAGTGAGCGGTGGCACCGCCAGGGAACGGCCTCCGAGCACATAAGCGCGCTCGGCTTTTCGGAGGCGAGCTCGATGGCGCGCGCGAGACCCTCGCCGAATTCTGGCGTCTGCATGTAATCGGCGAAACCGCGAAAACTGGCGTTGCGCCACGCCGCGTTGCGGGAATCGCGGAGCGGCTTGCGGAGGCCGCCCAACGCCTTAAGATGCACGTAGTCGATGCCGGCGGTGTGAAGCGAGGCGGCAAGCGTGTCCGTATTGAACTGCGGATTGTGGCGCGACTTGGGAATCGTGCGAATGTCAATCAGACGAGCAACGCCGTTCGCGCGTAGCAGCGCGATGAATTCATCGGACGAGCGGGTGGAGTGGCCGATCGTGAAAACTCGTAGACGCGGCTTTTTTGCTGACTCCGAATTGGCCATCGAGACATCATAATAATCGCCGGCGGGCGTCTCGAGAAATTTCCTTCTACGATGCCAGCGCCGCGGCGATAATGGACGAGTTCGATTTCGAGAGGCTGCGCTCATGTCGGAAGTAACCGCTCTCTTCTGGGACAACGGCGGCGTGATCCTCACCAACGGGTGGGACCGCGACGCGCGGAAGCGAGCGGTGGAGAAATTTCAGCTCGACATGGCGGAATTCGAAGACCGCCACGAGCTGGTCCTGAATGCCTTCGAGACAGGCGAGCTTTCGCTGGATGATTACCTGAAGCGGACGGTGTTCTATCGCCCGCGCAACTACACGCTGGATGACTTC
The DNA here is from genome assembly GCA_035501415.1 of Candidatus Limnocylindrales bacterium. Lineage (GTDB taxonomy): Bacteria > Acidobacteriota > Terriglobia > Acidiferrales > UBA7541 > Palsa-295. The sequence goes on from DATJWH010000029.1 coordinate 255,715, forward strand.
AAGAAGTTCATGTTCGACCAATCGCAACCGATTCCGGAGTCGCTGGCTTTCTGCGGCGCGCTGGCGCGGTCGCGGAAATACATGATGGCGTCGTTGAACAACGAATCGCTCGAAATCAATGAGTACCGCATTCGGACCTTCGCGTTGCGGAATTACTTCGAGGCGTTTTTCAGCTCGTGCTATCTGGGAGTGCGCAAGCCGAACGCGGGAATTTATTCGCTGGTGCTGAAGATCACGCAGCGCGAGCCGGGCGAGTGCGTGCTGATTGACGACCGGGGCCTGAATCTCGAATGCGCGCGCGAATTGGGAATCCATACGATACAGTTCAAGAGCGTCAGCCAACTGCGCGATGACCTGGCGCGGCTTGGCGTAACCTCGGATGAAGCGGCTTCGAAGAACGATAAAGTTGGAATTGCGGGGAGGGATTGATATGGAACTGGGAATGATTGGCTTGGGGAAAATGGGCGGTTTCATGACGGAGCGACTGATTCGCGGCGGTCATCGCGTGGTGGGCTTCGACCGGGATGCGGGCGCGGTGCAGCGCGTAGTCGATAAAGGCGCGGCGGGCGCCGATTCGCTCGACAAAATGTTCGCGCAACTGAAGCCGCCGCGCGCCGTGTGGCTGATGGTCCCGGCGGGCGCGCCCGTGGATCAAACAATCGACTTGCTGCTGCCGCATCTTTCGCCGGGCGACACGATCATCGACGGCGGCAACTCCTACTATAAGGATTCCGTTCGCCGCGCGGCGGCGCTTGCGCCGAAGAAGATCAACTTCGTCGATTGCGGGACGAGCGGCGGCGTCTGGGGGCTGACGGAGGGCTACAGCATGATGGTCGGCGGCGATGCGGACGTGGTGAAGCGGCTCTCGCCGATTTTTCAGACTCTCGCGCCCGGACCGGACAAAGGCTGGGGGCGCGTGGGGCCCGCGGGTGCAGGGCATTACGTGAAGATGGTGCACAACGGAATCGAGTACGGAATCATGCAAGCGTATGCGGAAGGGTTGGATCTATTGCGGCACAAGAGCGAATTCGGCATCGACCTGCTGCAGGTGTCGAAGATCTGGCAATTCGGCAGCGTGATTCGTTCGTGGCTGCTGGATTTGACGGTGGACGCGCTGTCGAAGAATCCGGCGCTCGACGGCATCGCCGCCTACGTGACGGATTCGGGCGAAGGCCGGTGGACGGCGATCGAGGGCATCGACCTTGGAGTGCCGCTGCCCGTGATTACGGGCGCGCTCGACGCGCGCTTCCGTTCGCAGGATCCACAGCCGTTCGCGAACAAGCTGCTCGCGATGATGCGCCACGAGTTTGGCGGGCACGCCGTGAAGTCAGCAGGGAAGGACTGACGGCGCTAGCTCGAAGGCGCGTATAGCGCGAGCTGCCGGTCCAGTTCGGCTGCTGCGAAATCTCCTATGCAAATGAATATTCGCGTTTGCGACGATATCGACGCGGTGAGCCGCGCCGCGATGGACGAAACAATGGGAGCTCTGCGCGAGGCCGTCGAGCAGCGCGGCCGGTTCGCGATCGCGCTATCGGGCGGGCACACGCCGGCGAAGATGTACGCGCTATGGGCGTCGGAGCCGTATCGCAGCGAGACGCCGTGGGATCGGGCCCACCTTTTCTGGAGCGATGAGCGCTATGTGCCGCCGGACGACCCGCTAAGTAATTTCCGCATGACGCGCGAGGCTCTGATCTCGCGCGTGCCCATTCCAGCGGCCAACGTGCATGCGGTTCCGACGACGCTACCGACGCCGCAAGCAGCGGCAGACGCCTACGAGAAGGATCTGCGCAATTTCTTTGGCGCGAGCGCGCCGCAATTCGACGTGCAGCTCCTCGGCCTCGGACCGGAAGGGCACACCGCGTCGCTTTTCCCGGGATCGGCAGCGCTGGCGGAAAAAAACCGGTGGGTGCTGCCGGTCGAAGTAGACGCAACGCCGCCGCGGCGGCTGACTTTTACGCCGGTGGTGCTCAATCAGGGCCGGAAAACGATGTTTCTGGTCGCAGGGAAAGACAAGCGCGAGATTGTGTCGGCCCTGCGCAACGAGCCAGACGCGGCGGCCAGACAATATCCCGCGGCGCAGATTCGGCCAAACGGTGACGTTCTATGGCTCCTGGACCGGGCTGCCGCGGGCTGAAATCTCCGAAACCACTCGGTCCTTCGAGCGTCTAATGAACCACCACGGACGGGTGTGACTGCGAAGGGCGACTCCAGGGCGTTGCCGCTTGGCTTGCCTTTGGCGTCTGAAAATGGGGGAGCGGACGCTGCAATTCCGTGTAAAAATGATGGTTCGCCCCGAACAGGAAATGGGACTCCGACGGATGACACTCAAGAATTGGAAGCGGACTTCTGCGGCGCTGGGCGCCTTCGCGCTGCTCGCGTGCGCCAGCGGCTGCACGACGAACACGGCTGAGACCGCGCCGAACTTGGCGATCCCCGTCACCGTGGCGAAGGCGGCGCAGAAAACGGTGCCGATCGAGCTGAACGAGATTGGCTCGGCCGAGGCCTACAGCACGGTGTCGATCAAGGCGCAGGTCAACGCGGTGCTGGAGCAGGTGCACTTCGCGGCGGGCGCGTTCGTGAAGAAAGGCGACCTGCTGTTCACGCTGGACGCGCGGCCGTTTCAGGCGGCGCTCGACCAGGCGCGCGCGACTCTGGCGCATGACCAAGCGCAGGCCGAGCTGAGCCAGGTACAGGCGGAGCGGTACCAGAAGCTCTTCGAGGCGGGAGTCACTCCGAAGGAGCAGCTCGACCAGATGAAGACCACCGCCATCGCGGCCGAGGCTGCCGTGCAGGCCGACGAAGCCGCGGTCCAGGCCGCAAAGCTGCAGCTCGACTACTGCCAGATTTTCTCGCCCGTCGATGGCCGCACGGGCGCTGTTCAGGTATATCCCGGAAACGTGGTGAAGCAAAACGACGTGCCGATTCTGATTGTGATCAATCAGGTGACGCCGATTTACGTCGACTTTGCGATTCCCGAGCAATACCTGGGCGTCGTGAAGAAATACATGGCGGGAGGCCATTTGCGGGTTGACGCCACGCCTTACGGCGACACGGTTCCCGAGGTTGGTACGCTGACGTTCGTCGACAATTCGGTCGACAACACCACGGGCACGATCAAGCTGAAGGGGACGTTTCCCAATCCGGATCATCGCCTGTGGCCCGGGCAATTTTCGAACGTATCGCTGCGTCTTGCCGAGGAAGAGAACGCAATCGTGATTCCGTCGCAGGCCGTTCAGACCGGCCAATCCGGAGAATATGTCTATGTGGTGACGCCGCAATTGACGGCCGATGCGCGTCCTGTGAAGGTGGCGCGCACGATCGGCTCCGATTCCGTGATTTCGCAAGGCGTTTCCCCGGGCGAGGACGTCGTCACCGACGGCCAGCTTCGTTTGATTCCAGGAATCAAGGTTCAGGTTAAAGGCGCAACTTCCGCTCCTTGATCGCACTTCGATGAGTATCGCCGCAATCTTCATTCGCCGCCCGATCATGACGACTCTCGTCATGTCGGCGATCCTTCTCTTTGGCGTGCTCGGCTACCGCTCTCTCGCCGTCAGCGACTTGCCCAACGTCGACTACCCGACGATTCAAATCTCCGCCAGTCTTCCCGGCGCGAATCCGGACACGATGGCTTCGGCCATCGCTACTCCGCTCGAAAAGCAGTTCTCGACCATCGCCGGCATCGATTCGATGACGTCCACCAGTTCGCTCGGCTCCACTCAAATCACGCTGCAGTTCGATCTGAGCCGCAATATCGACGCCGCGGGCCAGGACGTGCAGGCCGCGATCGCTCGCGCGGCCCCGCAGCTCCCGCCGAACATGCCGACGCCGCCCACCTATCAGAAAGTGAATCCGGCGGACCAGCCCATCCTCTATCTCGCGATGGGCTCGCCCACGCAGCCGCTCTACGTGGTGGACCAGTACGCCGAAACGATGCTGGCGCAGCGCATCTCGATGGTGAAGGGCGTCGCGCAGGTGCAGGTCTATGGTTCGCAAAAATATGCGGTGCGAATCCAACTCGATCCCCAGGCGATGGCCACGCGCCAGATTGGGATCGACGACGTCTACACGGCGGTGCAGAACGCGAACGTGAACCTGCCCGTCGGAATTCTGAGCGGCAAAGAGCGCGCCTTCACGCTTCAGGCCAACGGCCAGTTGACGCGCGCGGCCCTCTACCGCCCGCTGATCGTGGCTTACCGCAACGGATCGCCGGTGCGGCTGGACGACCTCGGCAAGGTCTACGACAGCGTGCAGAACGATCGCGTCGCGAACTGGTGGAATAGCACGCGCTCGATTGTTCTCGCCGTCCAGCGGCAGCCCGGAACGAACACCGTGGAAGTGGTCGATGCCGTCAAGCAGCTTCTGCCGCAGTTCCGCGCGGTGATACCGCCGTCGATCGACATGCAGATTCTGTACGACCGGTCGGTGACGATTCGCGAATCCGTGAACGACGTGAAATTCACGCTGTTCCTCGCCGTCGTTCTCGTGGTTTTCGTCATCTTCATTTTCCTGCGCAACGTTTCCGCCACGTTGATCCCCAGCATCGCGCTGCCGATGTCCATCATCGGCACCTTTGCCGTGATGTATGAGCTGAACTACACGGTCGACAATTTATCGCTGATGGCGCTCACGCTATCCGTGGGCTTTGTGGTGGACGACGCCATCGTCATGCTCGAAAACATCGTCCGCCACATGGAGATGGGCAAAGGCGTGATGGAAGCGGCGCTGGCCGGCTCGAAGGAAATCGGGTTCACGATTATTTCGATGACCCTCTCGCTCGCCGCCGTGTTTATTCCCGTTCTCTTCATGAGCGGCATCATGGGCCGGCTCCTTCACGAATTTTCCGTCGTGATCATGGTTTCGATTCTCGTTTCGGGATTCGTCTCCTTGACGCTGACTCCCATGCTTTGCAGCCGCTTCCTGCGTTCGCATCATGGAGAGCAGCACGGACGAGTGTATGCGTCGCTCGAGAAATTCTTCGATCGCCTGCTCAACCGCTACGACGTAACCCTGCAATGGGCGCTTCGACATCGCGTTACCGTGATGGCGATTTCAGGCGTGATTCTGGCCATCACCGTGTGGCAGTTCATCGCCATTCCCAAGGATTTCCTGCCTCCGGCGGACGCTTCGGAAATTTTCATCTCCACCGAAGGCGCGCAGGGAATTTCGTTCGACGCGATGGAGCAGCACCAGGCCGAGCTCAACAAGATTGTGCTCGATGATCCCTATACCCACGACTTCTTCTCGAGCACTGGCGGCAGGTCGTCAAGCAATTCCGGCGTCATCTTCATTCACTTGAAGCAGCCCAACGACCGGCCGAAAGTTCCGAGCCCCACGATGCTGGCGCTCGAGCATAAGTTCGGGGGCGTGCCGCTGCTTGGCGGCGCGATTCACGGGATCGCTCCGCTCTTTGCTCATCACGCTTCCATCGACGACATCATTGATGAACTGCGGCCTAAATTTGCCACCATCACCGGCGTCAACGCCTACATGCAGAATTTGCCGCCGATTCAAGTGGGAGGCCAGCTCACGAAGAGCCAGTATCAGCTCACATTGCAAAGCCCGGACACCGCGGAACTCTACCGTACCGTTGGCAGCTTCCAAGCCAAGATGGCGCAGCTTCCGGGGCTCCGCGACGTCACCAGCGACCTGCTGAACAGCAATCCGCAAGTCGACGTTGAAATCGATCGCGACAAAGCTTCCGCACTTGGCGTCACCGCCGAACAGGTGGAGGACGCGCTCTACACTGCTTACGGCCAGCGGCAGATTTCCACGATTTATGCGCCGAACGACGAATACTGGGTCGTGATGGAGTTGGAAGACAAGTATCAGGCGGATCCCGCGGCGCTTTCGCTACTCTACATTCGGTCGAAGTCGGGAACGCTCGTGCCTCTGAACGCTGTCGCAAAGCTGGGCACGAACCTCGGGCCGCTCACCGTGAACCATCTCGGCCAGCTTCCGGCCGTGACCATCTCGTTCAATCTGGTTCCGAACTTTGCGATTGGCGACGCGGTGAACGAAGTCGAGAAGCTGGCGCACGATTCGCTCCCGTCTTCCGTCAGCACGCAGTTTCAGGGGACGGCCCACGCGTTCGAGGATTCGCTGACCGGCCTCGGAATCCTGCTGGTGATGGCGATTCTCGTGATTTATATCGTGCTCGGAATTCTCTACGAAAGCTTCATTCACCCGATCACGATTCTTTCGGGATTGCCTTCGGCGGCCTTCGGCGCGCTGCTCACGCTGCAGCTCTGCCACATGAGCCTCGACCTTTACGGCTTCGTGGGCGTGATCATGCTGATTGGCATCGTGAAGAAAAACGCGATCATGATGGTCGATTTCGCCATCGAGCGGGAACGCGAAGGCGGCAAGTCCGCGGCCGAAGCTATTTATGAAGGTTCGCTGATTCGCTTCCGTCCCATCATGATGACCACTATGGCCGCCCTGATGGGCACCGCGCCAATTGCGTTCGGAGTCGGTGCTGGCGCTGATTCGCGCCGGCCGCTGGGCCTCGCCGTTGTGGGCGGACTCGTATTTTCGCAACTGGTCACGCTGTACCTCACGCCCGTGTTCTACACCTACATGGATTCGTTCCAGACCTGGACCCAGCGGCGCTTTGGAAAACTGATCGGCAAGGAAGAGACTCGGCTGGCCTCCGCCGACTGATTTTTTCCCGCACCGTTTTGGTTCATCACCTTTCTTTCGCTGTACAAAATTTGCCCTCGTGTACTGGTCTCGACCTGTCGCCACGTACCATTGACCCTCCTTTCGCACGTACCTAGCATTGTTGATGACGCAGAACTTACGCGAATCCTGGCTCTCTCTTGCTCTGCGAGTTGCGGAGAGTGGAACGAAATGGCGTTTGCAGCAGACCTGCCGCGAGATATTCGAACAAGGCGTAAACGGCGCGGGCCCCGCATGAATTCGCGCGTGCCGGTGGCCATCGAATGGAACGGGCAGATTGGGCCGCTGCACTTCGAATCCGGCTTCACGCGCGTCGTCAATAACTACGGCTGCTTGCTCGTCAGTCCCTCGGAAATCGGCGAGATGCAGTCTCTGCGGATCACGAATCTGGCAACAAACAGAACCACGAAGGCGGTTGTCGTCTGGAAAGGGCCCCAGCGAAACGACGGCTGGGACCTGGGGGTTGAGTTGGTCTCACCGGAAATGGGTTTCTGGGGCGTTGAATTCTAGTTCGCGGGGTACAAAACCTTGAAAATTGAAAGTTTGAGGGTTCCGCCTGCACGAAGAAGTGAAACGCCGGCGAAGCAATCTTCCACTGCCGCCCGGCCGTTTGGACCTCCCATCAAAGCGGCGCCCAAGGCGCACGCTCCCATCGCCGCTCAGGAGCGCAGGCACACACAGCGGGTGATGCTGCGCATTCGAGCCAGCATCCATGTTGCGCTTCAGGGGAAGCAATCGACCCTCGAGGCCACGACGCTGAGCGTGAATGACCACGGCGCCGTCGTCGTAGTCGGCAGAAACCTGCCCGAGAATACGCCGCTGATTTTGGAGCATGGTCACACCAAGGAGAAGGTCGCCTGCAAGGTGGCGCGGCCTGCGCGGGAAATGGCGGAAGGATTTCAGATTCCGATCGAGTTCGATTCGCCCGCGCCGGATTTCTGGAAGATTGCGTTCCCGCCGTCCGATTGGCGCGCCGACGAAGTGTAGCGGCTGCAGGGAAGGGACGCGCCGGGCCTACCGGTGCATCCAAGGGAGCTGGTGTAAGTCCAGGTTTCCCCCGGACAAGATCACGCCTACTTTCTTGCCTTGCGCTTTGATCTTCCTCAGCAGAACCGGCCCTGCCGCCACGGCCCCCGAAGGCTCGACCACGATCTTCATGCGCTCCCACAGCAGGAGCATCGTCGAAATGATCTCTTCCTCAGTGACCAGTGAGATTTCATCCACGCGTTCGCGCAGAATCCCGAACGTCAGCGGACATAGCGACGCGCGCAGGCCGTCCGCGATTGTTTCCGTCTTTGCCACCGGCTCGATCTTGCCGGACGCCAGCGACCTCGACGTATCGTCGGCGTTTCGCGGTTCGCCGCCAATCACGCGAACTTCCGGCCGGAGGCTCTTTGTTGCGATGGCGGTGCCGCTCAGCAGCCCCCCGCCGCTCACGGGCGTGATTACGATGTCGAGGTCCGGAACCTGTTCGAGCAGCTCGATCGCGGCCGTTCCCTGTCCGGCGATAACGCGCTCATCGTTGTAGGGATGGAGCAAATGCCCGCCGGTTCGCTTCATCACCTCCGCGGCCGTCGCTTCGCGTGAAGCCATGTTGGGCTCGCACTCCGTGATTTGCCCGCCGTATGCCTGCACGGCCCGCTTCTTCGTGGCCGAAGAATTGGACGGCATGATCAGGAACGCGGGGATGCCTCGCCATCGCGCGGCCAGCGCCAGAGCCGCCGCGTGATTGCCCGACGACGGCGCCACCACTCCGTTCTTCGCCTCTTCATTGCTCAGGGAGAAAACTGCGTTCGTCGCCCCGCGAATCTTGAAGGAGCCCGTCTTCTGCAGATTTTCGCACTTGAAATAGATCTCGGCCCCCGCCATTTCATTCAGCGAGGACGACGTCAGCACCGGCGTGCGGTGAATGCGGGGCGCGATGCGGCTGTGCGCCTTGCGAATCGCGGCCAGATCAGGGCCAACGGCAATTTTTGTCTGTGTCGTCATGAGACTTTCCCTGGCGCATTATGGCACACCAGTTGACTTCATTGGCTCTACCGCGCATTAAAATCATTGACCCTCGCCGGGCCAAAATGTCACCCTCCCCCTAACCCCTTCCTGCAGTAATTCCGTCAACTCGTCGGCCTAGGAGAAGCCATGTCGAATCATGAACGCCGTGTGTCGCCACGCAAGCCATATGCGGCGCCGCTGAGATTCCGAGTCATCCAGAATGGAGCCAGCGCAGAGGATGCCAGTGTTCGTTTTGAGGCCGCGCCGCGCGCCGCAACCACGCACGCGCACTTCGGAACATCGGAAGGGGAGACCGTCAACTTCTCGGAGCGCGGTCTGTATTTTGTGTCTCGCTTGAACCTCAAGGTCGGCGAGGAGCTCGAGATGTATTTCACTCTGCCCGCCGAGCTTACGGGCCGAAGTTCAGAGCATATTCGCTGCAACGCGCGCGTCGTTCACGCCGAGTCAGTGCCGGGAAAACGTGGAGTCACCGGCGTGGGCGTCATCGTCGATCGATTCGAACCGCTCACCAGCGCTCGCAACTGGGCCAATTAGCGCTTTGGCGGCTGCGGAGGCGGCGGGCTACTTCTCGCCGGCGGGAACCGTAAACGTCACTTTCGCGGAGGTGGTGTTGTCGAACCGGTCCGACACCTGCACGGCAATGGTGTGCTCGCCGGGCGTCAGTTTGCTTAGTTGAATCTGATAGCTCTGCTTTGACGCATCCGAGAGCAGCCCGACCGGAAACAGCACCTGCCAATCGCTCGAATCGACGCTATATTCCGCGCTCTCCAGTGCGCCGGCAGCGCTGACGCCCTCGAACGTGACCGTCGCCGTCGGCGAATGCGATTCCGCACGCAAACTTTCGATTCGCGGCGGCGTATTCGCCACTTCGAAGCGGTCGCTCTCGCGTTGATCCGAAAGCGCCTGATCCACCGGATTCGAGGGCGAATCCGACGCAACGATCTTCAGGTAATACGCGCCGTCCGGCATCGTGGTCGTGTCCCACGAATAGTAGTGCTGCGTGATCTTGTCCTTCAGCAGGCGCCAGTTCTTCTCGCCTTCGCCGCGGTAGTAAATCGCGAAGATCAGGTCGTCGTCGTTGTCGTCGTGAGCGCCCCACAGAACGCTCTGGTAGCCCTTATCCTGGAATCCCTGCGGCGGAACGTCGACTTTCGATGGCTTCGGATTTGCCTCTGCTCCCGGCGGTGCGGGCGAAAACGCGCCGGCGTGCTGCGGCATCCGCAGCTGAACGTTCATCATCGCGCCCGGCCCAGACGGTTGCTGCGCAAAACCCTGCACTCGCACTCCCGGATCCTGCAGCGCAATGTCTTCGATCACAGGCGCCACGTTCTTCGGCTGATAAGCCAGGCTGACCCACGAGATGCTCGGCGCTCCGCCTCCGTCCGTGTCGAGAAACACCGCCTTCCATTGCGCGAAGCGCGCCGGAGGGCAATTCACCGACTCGCCGTCCGGGCTCTTGTACGGCCCCGCCCACGGACTCCAATTTTTCTCTGGGCTCGACGTGTTGCCCGACCGCACGTAAAACTCCACCTTGCCGCGCGCTCCTCCGTTTTCGCCCCACCAAATCACGCGTCCCCAGTGCGAAAAGATCTTTGCGTCGAACGTGTCGGATTCGAACGTTCCATTGCTCGCATAGCCCGGGCCCAGCGCGAACACTTTCCCCGGATTCGCAGTTGCCACGAACATCTTTCCGCCGGCTCCGGCCACAAGGCTCGTCACCTGCTCCGACGCGGACTTCGCGATGCTCGAATACACGTCGTTTCCTTCGAGCTCGATCACCGATCCCCTGTTGCCCGTGCCGAGAAGCAGCTTGCCCGCGGGCGAGAGCCCCGTTGCAAATACCAGATCCTCGCGCGAGGTCCACAGCGTCTGCGGCGATCCGTCCGGCGAAATCTTCACCACCTCCGCGCCGCCCGTTGCCGACGCGAAATACGTGAACGGCGCCATGATCGGCCCGCCCTGCGGCGATCCCTGGCTGATCGTGAAGGTGCCTCCGCCCTGGCCGCTCGCAATGCCCGCCTGCGCGGCCTGAGGCGTCATCTGCAAAGGTGTCACCGGCAGCATCGGCCGGTTCTTCTCCCCGATCGACGCGGCATACAAATTCCCAGCAGTGTCTTCGGAGAGGGAAGTCACTTCCTTCTTGCCCGTCTCGTAGATCACAAAAGACGTTCCAGCGGTGGGGACTTCTTCGCCGGCCTTGTGTTCCACATCCACGCGCAGAATCAGTCCGTTTGGCTCGGTCCCGATCAGCAGATCGCCCTTGGAGTCCATCGCCAGCGACCGCGCGTGCCGCTCGTCGCTCCGGTAGAAGACGCCGCCCTTGCCGCTCGGCGCCACCGCAAACACCTCGCCCTTGTCGCCCGTCCCTACGAACACGTCGCCGTCCTTGCCCACTACCACCGCCCAGATGTATTTCGTCTTTGGATCGAAGAAGACGCTCTTCTGCCCGCTCGGCGTCACCTTGTAGACCTTCCCGTCCGGCGACGTCGCCACGTAGAGATTGTCGTGCGCGTCGAACGCAATCGCTTGCGCGGCCAGCTCCGTCGACTCAAAGACCGTCGTCGTTTTTCCCGTTTCGTCGATCCGCACCACCTTCGCGTTCGGCCCGCCGGCGGCGTAGAGCCGCCCGCTCGCGTCGAGCTTTAGTTGCCAGATGTACGCCATGTTTGGATCGGAGAGCGCGTTGAACTGCGGCGCCGGCATCAGCCTTCCGTCGCTCCGGATGGCCACTCCGTTCGGCGTGCCCTTCTCGAAGTCCGAAGCGTCCGACTCGCGCCAATAGCGCGTGTGTTCCGCGCGCGCGACAAAGGGCATCGCCAGCCACGCCGCCACCACGCACACGAAACCGATTCGCAATTTCTTCACAACGGAGCTCCTTGGGATTGCTTCACTTCACCGTGATCGTCAGCGAGTGCTCGCCCGAAATCACCTGGTGCATCTCCACGGACCATTCGCCCGCGGTCGATTGCCATACCACTCGCGTGCTTCCGGGATTCTGCCGTTCGTTCAGCACGCTGATCTCCGAAACGGGCGCGTTCGGCATCTCCTTGTCTTCCACCAGCAGCGTGGGCGTCGGCTGCAGCAGCGTCGCGTACAGCCGGTCGTTGTGCCGCTCGCGGTTCACCAACTTGATCAGTTCCTCGAGGCCCGGCAATTGCCCCTGTGAGCTCGACGCCAGAAATTGCAAATTCCGGTTCACGGTCTCTGCGTCGCTGATCACCAGTTGCAGCGTGCCTCGCGCTACTTCCACCGGTATCGTGATCGGCATTTCCTGGATGAACGGCGCGCCTCGGTATGGACGCAACAGCACCTTCACCGCCACCCGCTCTCCCGGCTGCACTTCGCTCTTCTCGATCCACGCGTTATCAATCTTCGCCCAGCGCCGCTCGGAGAGGCTCGTCACGTGCAGCTTGATGTCCTCGATCTGCGGCACTTCATAAGGATTCGAATAGATTCGCTGAAACGCTCCTTGGACCGCCATCGCCACGAAGAACCCGCTTGGAATCGGCACATCCGTCGGCGCGAACAGGTCTTCCAGCTTCACCGGTGTGTGCCCCTTCACGTCGATCGACCCGTCCATCTGCAGCGTCGATCCCTCGCTATATGCCGGGCTTCCCACCACTCCGTTGTACGCCGCCATCGCCACCAGCAGCGGCGTCAGTTGCGGGCTCTCGATCACCTCGAAATGAAAATCCTTCTTCGCATCCGGCGTATCGAGCGAAACCTCCATCGGCACCATCGGCGGGCCCGCGCCTAGTTTCCCCGCGATCGCTGTCGTGCGATCCTGCGTCAGCGTCCCGATTACGCCTCCGGTATCGATGATCTTCGTCGAGGCCATCGACGAAGCCAGCGTCGTCAGTACGTGCGCTCGCGACATCGGCATCTGCACCGACCCGAACCCGAATACCGGGTGCCCGCACGCCATCACCTGATCGCCTATCACGGTGGTCACGGTGCAGCCCGTGCTTAGCGACAAATCCCCGCGAATCAGGTCGACGCCGAGCATGTCGCCCGGCTTGAGTTGCGCGTCTTCCGGCGAAGGTGGCGCAGTCCCGCCCGTCATCACCGCCATTCCCCATGTCGAAAGCTGCTTGTCGAATTGCGCCAGCGTCTGTGGATACATTCCCGACGCGATCAGCGGCGTCTCGATCGGCACCAGGAACTGTCCCGCGCCCGCGCTCGTAAATCGCTCGAAATTCTGTCCCAGCGGAATCCGCACCGCCGTCAAATCATTCCGAATCGCCTCGGCAGAGGGCTTCGACACAGGCGTCGCGGGCGGTGCCGGCATCTCCGCCGCCTTCTCCACGTCCATCATGTTCGCAATCGGAGTCACTCCTCCAATCGCCTCTTTCGTAAAGACGCCCATCCTCAACGACAGCGCGCCGGCCAGCTTTCCGTCGAAATACACCGGGCTTCCGCTCATTCCCGCCACCACGCCCGAATGCTCCGCGCGGTCGCCCAGCAATTGCACAAGGATTACGTCTTCCTTCGGGCCTAGCGCGTCTCTCATCACCCCGAGAACCACCAGATTGACCTTCTCGATCTGGTCGCCTTCATAAATCGTGTAGGCCACGCCCTTCATCCCGGGCTTGATGTCGCTCACCGGAATCGTTTGCGGGCCGTCGCTGGCGCGAAGAGGAAGGATCAAGCCAAGGACAATCACTGCAAGAAGTGCGGCAAAGGCTTTACGGAAGGTGGCTGGCATGGGTTGATATGATACGCGCGGAAATCAGTGAATCAAATAGGCCCCTCGTTTGCCCCATCGATAGTACGGCGCGCCAGTACGACGCCCCTGGTCCATCGACGGTACTAGATGCCCTCCAGCCGGCGTATGTTGCTCCCTCTCCAAAGGATACAGGATTAGACGCTAAAACTCGCCTTTCCGGCTACTCACTTTCTCTCGACAAGGGATTCCGCCGCCCCTCCGCCATTCGTGCTAGCATGCGCCCCCGAAGTGCCCGGCCCAAATCCGCAATAGGAGCCTTCAGGTGCCTGTCGGCCGACCCGTTTTCGGCGCGTTCACAACCTTCGCTCTGCTCGTGGCCGTTCTTCTCGCCGGTGCCTCTCCGGTTTGCGCCCAGGCCGTGGTGCCCACAAACAATCCTCCTTTCTACGGCCCTTACAACGCCATCTTCCTTCCCGATGGCGACGGCCTCATCAAGCACCTCGACGAGCACGACTCCGTCCTTCGCGCCGATTCCCCCTGGACTCTCTACTTTTGGATTCGCACGGACGACGCGTTCGTCGCGCCGACGCTGATCGCCGGAATCGGCGATCCCAAGGAGGAATATCCCCGCTACATCGCAGCCGGCCCTGACAAGCTCATCCTTTGGATCGGTCTCGATAACAGCATCGAATCTCGCGCCGATCTGCCGCCTGGCCGCTGGCACTTCCTGGCGGCCACATTCGACGGCTCCGAGTTTCATCTCTATGCCGACGGCGCGCCGCTCGCTTCTGGCAAGCTCGATCTTGGCAGCGTCAGCAGCGTCCTGCAGATGGCGCCGCCCAGATCGCCGCTCGAAAATAGCCGTCACTTTGGCGGCAAGATCGCGTCCCTCACCCTTCTTCGGCGCGCACTCGATGCGGATGAGATCAAGCACCTCAATCAGCAGCCGCCTAATTTCGATTTGATCGAATTTGAGGAAGGCACAAAATCCTGGCCCGTTCAGACGCGTGGCCAGGCCGGCTACCGCGCCCCGCAGGATCCCGACACGATGCCCGTCAGCAAGGCGCCGTTCTCGAAGCCCGTCGCCTGCCCTGTCCCGCGTTCGCGCGAAGCGCTTCAACCCGATGGCGAAAGCCGCTGGACCCTCGCCTCCGGCTGGACGCTCACTCCCGCACCCGAAGTCAAGTCAACCGGTGAGGAAGTTTCTCGCCCCGGCTTCGCTGCGAAAGATTGGTGGGCGGCCACCGTTCCCGGCACCGTCCTCACTACGATGGTTGATCGCGGCGTCTATCCCGATCCCGACTACGGCCTCAATAATCTCGCCATCCCCGAAACTCTGAACAAGCAGGACTACTGGTATCGCGTCGAATTCAAGGCGCCATCATCGCTTGCCGGTCGTCGCGCTCTCCTCACCTTTCAGGGCATCAACTATCGCGCGGACGTTTGGCTAAACGGTCATTCTCTCGGCACGATCAAGGGAGCTTTCATCCGCGGCGTCTTCGACGTGACCGGCATCCTCAAGCCGGGCCAGGCGAATGCTCTCGCCGTTCGCGTCGCTCCGCCGCCGCATCCCGGGATTCCCCAAGAGCAGTCCATCAAGGGTGGCCCCGGCGAAAACGGCGGTATCATGTGCCTCGACGGCCCAACGTTCGTCGCCACCGAAGGGTGGGACTGGATTCCCGCTATCCGCGACCGCGATACCGGAATCTGGCAGCCGGTCACGCTCGCCGTCGTCGGCAACGTCAAGATTGGCGACCCCCAAGTCGTCACCACCTTGCCGCTTCCCGATACGACCACTGCCGACGTCGCAATCACCGTGCCACTCGAAAATTCCTCCACTGCCGCCGTTCATGGAACTCTGCGCGCCTCGTTTGGCGATACCACCGTCGCCAAGGATGTGTCTCTGCCGCCCGGCGAAACCTCCGTCCGTCTTGCACCAGCCGATTTCCCCGAGCTTCGCGTCCAGCATCCGCGACTCTGGTGGCCCAATGGCTATGGCAAGCCCGATCTCTATCAGCTTCAGCTCACCTTCGACGAAAACGGCAAGGCCTCTGACGCGAAGCGCGTCCGCTTCGGCATTCGCGAGATCACCTACGAGCTCAGCCTCTTGGACGCTTCCGGTCATCTTCGTCGTGTCGAGTACTCGCCCGCCGAAGCCCGCATTCGCGGCTTCGACGCTCCCGTCGTCGACGTCTCCCATGACGGCATGCGCGAAATCCCGCCCAGCGACCCTCCTCCGCCGTGGTGGCCGGAAAAGTATCGCGACTCCTGGCGTTCCTGGGTCTCCTCGCTCAGTCCGGCTGCCGATTCTTCGCCCGCCATCAAGCCCGTCGCAGACACGCGCGCCGCGCCCTACCTCATCATCAAGGTCAACGGCGTTCGCATCGCCTGCCGCGGCGGCAATTGGGGCATGGACGATTCCCGCAAGCGCGTCTCCCGCGAGCGCCTGGAGCCTTACTTCCGTCTGCACCGCGACGCCAATCTCGACTTCATCCGCAATTGGGTTGGCCAGAACACCGAGGAGACCTTCTACGATCTCGCCGATGAATATGGCCTGCTCATCTGGAATGATTTCTGGGAGTCAACTCAGAACTACAATGTCGAAGCCGAGGATCCAGCGCTTTTCCTCGCCAATGCGCGCGACACCATCCTCCGCTTCCGCAATCATCCTTCGATCGCCGTGTGGTGTGGCCGCAATGAAGGCGTCCCGCAGCCGGTCATCAATCAGGGTCTCGCGAACCTGATTCGCAGTCTCGACGGCACCCGCTACTACTCGCCCAGCTCGAACCAGGTGAACCTCCAGAACAGCGGCCCGTACAGCTATCAGGATCCCGCTCTTTACTTCACCACGCTCAATCACGGCTTCTCTGTCGAGACGGGCACCGCTTCCATGTCCACTCTCGAAGCCTTCCGCGCCTCGGTTCCCGAGCCCGATCAGTGGCCCATCGACGACGTCTGGGCCTATCACGATTGGCATCAGAGCGGGAACGGCGACGTCGCTCCCTTCATGGCCCAAATCCAGGCGGAATTTGGCGCGCCCACCAGCCTCGAGGATTTCGAGCGCAAGGCGCAGATGCTCAACTACGTCGACCACCGCGCCATCTTTGAAGGGATGGATGCGCATCTCTGGGCGCCCAACAGCGGCCGCCTCCTCTGGATGACGCAGCCCGCTTGGCCCAGCAACATGTGGGAAATTTTCAGCCACGACTACGACACACAGGCCTCGTTCTACGCCGTGAAAAAAGCCTGCGAACCGGTGCACGTCCAGCTCGATCTTTCGAACTACGAAGTGGCAGTCGTCAATACGACGCGAGAGTCTCTGCAGGGCCTCAACGTGATCGCAAAAGTCTTTTCGCTTACCACCGACCATATCCTGAATCACGCCGAGCAGCGCGACGCTGCGGCTGACTCGGTGACAGACGGCTTCGCGCTCGATCTTGCGCCGCTGCTGAAAGACGGTATGGTGCTTGTGAAACTGGAATTGCGAAATAAGGCGGGCGAGGTGCTTTCGCAGAATCTCTACTGGCTCGGTGCGAAAGCTGCCGACTATCGAGTGTTGAATCGCTTGCCAAGCGCGACGCTGGAATTCAACGCCGTGTCGTCTCGCGATGGCGACACCGTTCGCGTCCGCGTCCGTGTCGCCAACACCGGCAAGTCACCGTCGCTTATGACCAAGCTCACGCTTCTCAACGCCGACGACGCCTCGCGCATCCTCCCCGCCTACTACAGCGACAACTACATCTCGCTCCTCGCCGGCGAAACTCGCGAAATCGATATCGAGTATCCAGCTTCCGCCGCTCACAACGCGGCGAACGCGAAATTATCCGTCCGTGGCTGGAACCTTGCCGCCGCCACCATTCCCATCTCCGCGCAAAACTCCGCCCGAGCCGATCTCCACTAGGGAATTCGCCGCGCGCTCTCATGCTACGATTGCCCGATGGCTAAGCAGGTCATTTCTCCTGGCGGGAGCGTCTCTGGCGTCGTCGAACTTCCCGGCGACAAATCCATTTCGCATCGCTACGCGATTCTCGCCGCGCTCGCCCAAGGCGCCAGTGAAATCTTCAACTACGCCTCCGCCGCCGACTGCCGCAGCACGCTCGAATGTCTTCGCCGCCTTGGCGTCCAGATCGACGCTGGCCGCGACCGCGTCCGCATCGCTGGCGCCGGTCTCGACGGCCTGAAAGCCTCGCGCCGCCCGCTCGACGCCGAAAATTCCGGTTCGACGATCCGCATGCTCTCCGGCGTTCTTGCCGGACAGCCTTTTGCCTCGACTCTCACCGGTGACGCTTCGCTTCGCCGCCGCCCGATGCGCCGCGTCATCGATCCCCTGCGCCAGATGGGCGCCGCCATCGCCACGCACGACGGCGACCGCGCCCCGCTCGAAATTCGCGGCGGCCGCCTCCTTGCCATCGACTACTCCACGCCCGTCCCCAGCGCCCAGGTGAAATCCGCAATTCTTTTCGCGGGCCTCTACGCCGACGGCGTCACCGCCGTCCGCGAATCCATTCGCACTCGCGACCACACTGAGCTCGCCCTTCGTGAATTTGGCGCCTCGCTCGACGTTTCGAAAGACGGCTCCGGCCCTCATCCGCTCTGGGTCGCGCGCATTCACCCGCGCCCGAAGCTCGCCGCGCGACAGCTCACCGTTCCCGGCGACCTTTCCGCCGCCGTCTTCATGATCGGCGCCGCGCTTGTTCTGCCCGATTCCACTCTCATGCTCCACACCGTCGGCCTGAATCCCACGCGCACGCGCGTCCTCGATTTTCTGATTTCGATCGGCGCCGAAATCAACATCGCTTCCATTCAGTCGCGCGACGGCGAGCTCATTGGCGACGTCGCCGTCCGCCACGCGACTCTCGAAGGCGGAACAATCGCCGGCCCGCAAGTCGCCGAAATGATCGACGAGCTTCCCATGCTCGCCGCCCTCGGTCCGTTCACGGAGAAGGGAATTGAAGTTCGCGACGCTCACGAACTTCGCGTCAAGGAAAGTGACCGCATCGCCGCGCTCGCAGCGGGACTTCGCGAAATGAACGCGCGCGTCGAGGAATTTCCCGATGGTCTGCGCGTCGAGGGCCGTTCCGCCGGCAAACTGCGCGGCGCTAAAGTCGATCCGCACGGCGATCATCGCATCGCCATGGCGCTCGCCGTTGCCGCCCTCGGCGCCGAGGGCGACACCACCATTCGCGACGCCGATTGCGCCGCCGTCTCGTTTCCCGAATTCTTCCGCACCCTCGCCCGCCTCCGCGGCGGCGAAGCCTAGCGCATTTTCCCGAGCTTCCTCACGCGCAGCAGCATTCCCGTCCCGGCACGCAAATTCAAATCTCCGCGCTTCGTCGCGAACACAATCTCGCCCTGCTCGTTCGTCCGCCCTGCATCGAGAATTTCCATCTTCCCAAACCCGTACGCCCCGCACGCATCCGTCGAGAAAAGCCACAGCGCCTGCGGCTGCTCGTCACCGTCCGCATCGCCCCGGCAATCACCATCCTCGTTTGCCTGCAGCCGCCCCACAACTCCATCCCACACCGGTTCGGCCACCACTGCGCCATGCCTCATCACGTGCCCGCCTCCGCGGTACACCACATCGCCGCCCACCTGTATCGTCGTGTATGCATTTTCCGGGGTGCCCCGGTCGGCTCCCCAAGCTGGAAGCCTCGCGTCCTGAATATCGAGCGGACCCGCTATCGCCCTCAGGCTCGTGCGTATCGGCATCGTCGTATGCGAAATAATCAGCTTGTCGATCTCGATCGAAATTCGCGCGCCCGCTCCCGCCGTCGCCGGCGCCACGGCCACTACGTGCCCCTCCACGTGCGCGCCTTCGCGAACTCGTCCGCCGTCGGGCAGCGGCACGTTCTGCATAATCCGCCCCTTGAATATCTGCCCGGCCTTCGCCTTCTTCGATGAAATGGAGTTATCGAGCCTTACAGGTAGGATGATTCCCGCCGGCAGCGTCTCGTTCTTCCATGTCTGGCCGAGCGCGCCGCCCATCGCTGCCAGCATAACCGCCGCAATCCACACCGCCAGTCGCATCGCCGTTCACATCCGCAACCAGCTTACAGCCTTCAGCTTCGTTTGTGCAGTGAGATGGTGCCGTAGCTCGTCGCGATCGTGATCTTCGGCCCGTGCGACCCGTATTTCCCCGCCAATTTCCCTACGTTCTCGTCGTTCGTCTGCTGCAAGCCGGACCCTTCGAACTCCGTCGACACATCGCCGCCCTTCGTCATCGCCGAAATCTCGAAACCCGATTCGCCCGGCAGCGTCAGTGACACCTCGCCCGAATCGTTCGTCACGTTCACCGCGTTCGTTGGCGGCTGTGCGAACCGGATCTTGATGTCCCCGTGCGAATCGACAATCTCCAACGGCCCCGCCACATTTTCGACGTCCATGTCCTTGTTGTGCGTCAGTAGCTTCACACCGCCCGCCACATCTGAAATTTCCAGGTCGCCCGAATCCATCTCCATACGCCCGGTCATCTTCACCAATGTCAAATCCGACCGCTGCGAAACGAAATGCGTAGTCTTCGCCACGTTCCTCACGCGAATCGGCCCGAAGAACTCTCCGTCGAGCGTCGCGTCGCCGCCCACATCCGACACATCAATCCCGTTTCCCCGTCCATTCACCCGGACGCTCCCCGCCACATTCGCCACGCGCAAATCGCCTTTCGCCATTCGCGCGTTCACGTCCGATGCCGTGTCGTGAATGTCGACGTCGCCGTCGCTCGTGCCCACATCCACCGCGCCGCCCAGTCCCGCGACGCTGATGTCCCCGTGCTCCGTCGTCGCCGTCACCTGAGCGCCCTTCGGCACCTCCACGTCCAGATTCACCGTCACCGCGCCGCCCTCGTCGCCAACGCCTGTCGGATGCACGCTGAACCCGTCGCTCGTCGCCTCGATCACCGCCTTCGTCGCGTCCATTCGCCGGTCCGCCGCGGATTCGCTCGAGTCCGCCGCCGACTTGTTCACCGTCACGCGTAGATCGCTCCCATCCCCCACGTGAACCGAAATGCTCCCGCGCGGCGTTTCGATCGTAATATGGCTTCCCGCCGCCACCTTCTGCGCCGGCAATTCGTCGCTGCGCGTGTACTTCTCCGCGAACGGATCGAACCGAAAATCGAAATTCGGATGCCGCTTCCGGATCCGGTCCGCCACTCCCAGCCCCGCCAGGCAGAAAATCACCAGGATCAGCAGCGCCGCCTCGCCTCCCGACAGCACCGTCGTCCGCTCGCCGCTTCGCCGCGCCGCCAGGTGATCGAACAGCTTCGCCAGCCCCCACAGGATGATCAGCACCGGCCAGAATCGCCAGATCAGCGTTCCCAGATGGAGCGATGGATCGAAGCGGAATATCAGAAAAAGCGTGCCGAGGAAGATTAAGAGGAGTCCCGAGAATATCGACCTGCGTTGTTGTGAGTTGCTCACACGTTCCTCAGGAACCGGTGTGGCCCTCGTTCGACACCAGCGACTGCGCCACCAGCACTCCGCCAATCACGATCAGCAGAATCGGCCACAAATCCCAGAACCCGTACCGCGAGTATTGACCCAGCAGAAACAGCGCGCCCACCGTGATGAGCACGATCGGCCCCAGCAGCCCGTGCACTCTGCACCGCCCGCATCGGCACACAGCCTTCTGTTCGTCGGCCATGATCTTCTACCTTCCCGCCAGCCGGTCTTTCAGCAGCCACGCGCCCAGCAGCACCAGCCCGATGGGCCATGCTCTCGCAAACCAGTCGCGCTCCAGCAGACCGAAATTTGCCAGCAGCAGCAACACGCCCAGCCCGATCAGCACGATGGCCCCAATCGGCTTGCGTCCCGGCCCCGTCATCAGGTCCGGCGGAGCCGCGGCGCCTTCGCCGCGTGCCTTAGCCACGCGATACGCGTCCATTGGCATGTAGAAACAGAACGCCACGAACGACACGATCACAAACGCTCGCAGCGAATCGCTGATGTCCGCCGCCATCGCCGCGATCAGCGACGCGAAAATCACCACGTGAATCAGCGCCTTGATGTATTCGCCGTTGTAAACCGCTCCCAGTCCCGGTATGAATCCCAGCGCCGCCGCCGTTCCGGCTCGCGAACTCCCCGGCGGAGGCACCGCCGCCGCTCCTGCTTGCGGTCCCGCCAGCATTCCCGCCAGGCAGGTTTCGCAGTAGAGCGCGCCGCGCACTTCGCGCGTGCATTCCGGACACAGCGGCTTCCCGCAGTTCCGGCAATACCCCGTTGCGTCCGTTTCCGTATGAACGGCGCATTTCATGGCTGGCTCCTGTCGGGCCCCAGCGGCAGGTTGCCCAGTATCAGGCTCGCGAAAACTTTGTCGCTTCGAGCTTCGCTGTGGCCCGGTTGCGTTTCGGATTTCTGTTGCGGATTCGGTTGCGGCTTCACCTCGGGCTGCTGCGGCGAAGGCGGTATCGCCTGCGGCGCCGGGCTCGGCTCCAGCCGTGACTGGATCTCGTACACCACGCGCAAATCGTTCACGAATTTCACTCCGCGCGCATACGTCAAATGCGCCTGCCGGTTCGCCGCGCGGAGCACGTCGGCCGGATTCAGGTTTGCCTTCCGCAATTTGTTCGGCGTCACGCCGCCCGCCTGCACCACGATCACGCAGCACGCCGCCACCGTCGCGATTCCCATCGCGAACCGCGGCTGCATCATCGCCGGCGCCCATGCAAACCAGCGCCGCCATCCTTCCTTGCTCGGCTTCGATCCCACCGTGGCGTCCAGAATCTTCGCCACTAGGTGCGGCGGCTGCTCCACCATCTCGAGCCCCCGCATCTCCTTCACCAGGCCGCTCACGCGCGAAACCAGCCCCGCGCACGTCGCGCACGTCTTCATGTGCGCCGCAAACGCCGCCGCCTCTGCCGGCTCCAGTGCCCTTTCCAGGTAATCGCTCAGCCGCTCTTCCGTTAGTGTGCAGTTCCAATCCATCTTCGTATCTCTAAACTCTCCCGCTGCCTATCAACCGCCTTTTAGGGGGTCGGAGCTTCAGCTCCGACATCAACTGCCGAAAAACGACACGGGGCTTTAGCCCCTGAAGCCATTCTCGGATCAGTGTCCTTCTCTGCGCCCTCCGCGTCTCTGCGGTGCATTGCTTTCAAACGTGCCCCCGTCACGACGGCTTCAGCCCCATTTCCTCCAAAATCCTTGCCAGCTCGATTCGCCCACGGTTGATTCTCGATTTTACCGTTCCTTCCGGCACTTGCAGCACGCTTCGAATCTCGTTGTATTCCAGGCTCTGCAAGTCCCGCAGGATCACCGCTTCGCGCAATTCCGGCGAAAGCCTCGCCAGCGC
Organism: Candidatus Limnocylindrales bacterium; assembly: GCA_035501415.1. Lineage (GTDB taxonomy): Bacteria > Acidobacteriota > Terriglobia > Acidiferrales > UBA7541 > Palsa-295. Next base: position 278,351 of record DATJWH010000029.1, read on the forward strand.
CCTCTGCAGTTGGCCGCTCAGTTCCGACGCCAGCGCCAGCTTGTCCGGCGTTCGTGCTGTCGAATGTTTCTCTTCCAGCTGCGGCATCGCGTCTTCGATCGAATCCGTCACGCGGTCGTGCTTCGTCCGCCGGTAGTGATCCACCAGCAGGTTGCGCGTCACGCTCGTCAGCCACGTCGGAAACGCGCCCGAATCCGGCCGGTAGCTTTGCAGCGTCCGGTAGATTCGCAGAAAAACCTCTTGGCTCAAGTCTTCCGCTTCCGTCGGGTTCCCCGTGAACCGGTAGCACAAATTGAAAACTCGCCTCGTGTGCCGCCGCACGAGCTCCGCCCAGGCCGGCCCATCGCCCCGGAGGCACTGCTGCACCAGTTGGGCGTCGGGCTCCAATCGTCATCATCCTCGCTCTGTGCATCCTTTTCGGCCTCACTTATGGAACGCAAAATGCTGCCGAAAAGTTCCCTTTGACGTTTTCCGCTGCGCGCCGCTGCAACTTGCCCCCAGCGCTGTCATCACGAGCACAAAGTGCCCAACCCTCGCTTCGGAAGGGCGGGGCTTCGGCCCCGCCGTCATGCTTTAAGAACGCGGGGCTTTAGCCCCTGAAGCCAGATACCGCATTTCTGTCTGGCACTTATGGGACGCCTTCATGTAATCCGAAACCACATCACCCTGAAACTGGTGGCGCGCATCTTATCCGGCCTCCCCACGCAATTACAAGCCTGCGGTGACGTCAACTTTCTCCAGTAACGCACCGAAAATTTGTCATCCCGAGCGGAGCGCCCCGACAGTTTTTCCGCGAAAATCGTGCCGTTTCGATTTTCGCGTCGGGGCGCGTAGTCGAGGGATCTCTCTTCGGAGCTGTCAAGAACCTCCCGCGCGCTCCGCTGCGGCGTCCGCGCCTCTGCCCTGCATTTTTCCGTCCTTTGCCTTTCGCCTTATCCGTGTTCATCTGTGTTCATCTGTGGTTCCAAAAGGTTTCGCTTGCCGTCGCTCTCGTTTTCTTTCACATACAATTTACACCCTATTGACGCCGCCTTCGCGTCGAGGCACCACAGTACCGCGCAACATCTTCGAGTTTCTCAGGAGGAAAAATTGGGAGTTGAGCAGGTTGGCTCCGAAATCGACTTTGAAGAGCTTCTCGCCTTTGCCGCCCTTCACGCAAACCGGAACAATCACCACCAACACGAATCTTCCGTATTTTCCGGGTCCGTCGCCGTCGGAGTAGCGGTGCCCGCGCAGCCAGACGCCAACGACTCCATCGCCGCGGTCCACCCGCTCTATCGCCTGGAATTTGAAAGGACTTACGCGCTGCCCGTCGAACGCGTGTGGTCCGCTGTCTCGGACGCAACCGAGCTCGCCGAGTGGATGAAGTATCCAGTTTCTCTCGACCCTCGCCTCGCCGGAATCGTCCGCGTCGATTTCGCTCCCGACGAACCCCTCGAAGGCATCATCTCCGTCTTCGACCCCCTCCGCTCTCTCGCCTTCACTTGGGGCGACTCCATTGTCCGCTGGGACCTAAAGCCCAGCGGTTCCTCTACTGTCCTTCGCCTCTCTCACGTTGGCGTGAGTCCCGAACTCGTCGTCGCTCTCGGTGCCGGCTGGCACGCCTTCCTCGACCAGCTCGAAGACCACCTCTCCTCTTCCTCCCATCCCGATCGCTACGTCGACCTCACCGAGCGCTACCACGCCGCCCTCCGCCCCCTCCTCGTCCACCCTTGATCTGCGATGACGAGAATGCTTGTCGACCCGGAGTCCCGCGCCTTCGTTCTCCTGGCGCGCAGCGACGCAGCGGAGGCTTGCCTGCCGCAGGCAGGCATCTCTCTCCCGCTCGTCGGTGTTATCAGCCTCCGCTCTAGCTAAGTTCTCTCGCCGTCCGTCGGCTCCGCCAATTTGGACTGCGGTAGCTTGCTACCGCTTTGAGTCTGCATCAGCGTCTAAGGAGACCACCGTTCGGCGAAGCTTGCTTCGCCGCTCACAACCCTTTGGAAATCTGAACTTTTCGAATTGCTCTTGTCCCTGCGTTCTCTTCCGCCTCTGGTTGTCTGCGGTTTGTCTCGTCTCCCTTTGAAATTTGAGATTCTTCCTCGGGGCGCGCCTTTTGCGCCCTTTGGAGTGCGGTAGCTTGCTACCGCTTTCCTCCTCGCTCAGCATTGAGGACACCACCACTCGGCGAAGCTTGCTTCGCCGTCGCGCACTTCGTTCCGCCCGACCTGTCCTTTCAGCGCCTTTCGATTTTCGCGTCGTTTTCGTTCTTCGGGTGGAAGCCCGGGACTTTCAGTCCCGGGAGCACGACGCCTTTTGTCGTGCGAAAGAAGCCTGCAATGGAGCAATGGGCTTTAGCCCTGGGCTTCTGCCTCTCTGCGGTGACGTCGTTCTGGTTCTGAATTTTGTCCGTGCTCTCCGCCTCTGCGTCTCTGCGGTGCGTGCTTTCGTTCTTCCCAATCTCAAATTTCAAATGGCTTTGTTGATTTCCTCACGCAAAGGCGCGCCGCTGCCCATTTTCTCGGCACGACCTGCGAACTTTGTCATCCCGACCGGAGCGTCCCGACGCTTTTTCCCGCGAAAATCGCGTCTTTTCGATTTTCGCGTCGGGACGCGCAGTCGAGGCCTGCCTGCCGCAGGCAGGGATCTCTCTTCCAGCCTCTCGAAAACCGAGGATCTCAACAGAGCCATTTCAAAT
>DATJWH010000030.1:0-139007 GCA_035501415.1 Candidatus Limnocylindrales bacterium
GAACTTTGTCATCCCGAGCGGAGCGTCCCGACGCTTTTTCCCGCGAAAATCGCGCCTTTTCGATTTTCGCGTCGGGACGCGCAGTCGAGGGATCTCTCTTCCAGCCTCTCGAAAACCGAGGATCTCAACAGAGCCATTTCAAATCTTCAAATTTGAGATTCGCCTTTGCCTTATGACGTGGAAAACCATCACGGGTCACGAAACTTCGCCCATTCCATCGTCGTACCCCTTATAGAGGGCTCCGTTCGTGCGCTGGCGCGTCCACGTTCTCGGGTTGCTCCTGGGTCTTGTCATCTGCGCGCCGGGTGTCGCCGCCCTGCTTGGCGAAGTCATCGGCCCCGGAGTGCTCCATCCCATCAAGCTCAATCGCCCTCGCCTGGAGCAGACCTCCGAGATGCTCGCCCGCACCGGCGCGACGAAGGAAGACTTCACCGTTCGCGCCCCCGGGGTCGTCGAACTCCGCGGCTGGAAGGTCCGTCCGCCTTCTCCGACCGGCGATTGGGTTCTTCTATTCCACGGCGTCTCCGACAATCGCACCGGCACGCTCGGTCCCGCCGAATTTCTTCTGCGCCATGGCTACAGCGTTGTGATGATGGATTCGCGCGCTCACGGCGAGAGCGGCGGAGACATGGTCACCTATGGCTGGAAGGAACGGTACGACACAGTCGCCATCACGAACGCCCTCTTTGCCGGCGAGCATGTCCGGCATCTCTTCGCCCTCGGTGTTTCGATGGGCGCCGCAGTCGCGCTCCAGTCGGCTGCTGTCGAGCCGTGCATCGAGGCGGTCGTCGCGGAAAGTCCCTTCGCGAATTTTCGCGAAGTCAGCTACGACTATGCAGGCATGGGAATTTCACCCTGGCTCGGCAAGACCATCTTTCGCCCCGCCGTCACGGTCGCCCTGCACACAGTCCAGCGCGAAGGCGGCTTTAATCCAGATGACGTCTCGCCCGAAAAGGCCGTCGCTGCTCGGCCCTTCCCGGTGCTCCTAGTCTGCGGCACATGGGACCACCGGATCCCATGCCGTCACGCCGAGCGCATCTACCGCGCCGCCATCGGCCCCAAGGAGCTCTGGATCGTCCCACGTTCCGGCCACGCCGCCGCCCTCGGCCGCGCCCCCGCCGAATACGAGCGCCGCGTCATCGCCTTCTTCGCCCGCGCCGCGAACGGAGCGCAGCCTCAACTCTAACTCCCGCGTCCTCAATAGTTTGCGAATAGTTTGCGCCCAGCGCGCCAAGCGATTCCCGGCCGATTCCTAAGTCCCTCCGTAACAGCAACTTACAAGGTGGGATTGACGTCCATGTTATAATAGTATTATTGATATTCGGGAGGTGCCGAGTGCTCCATCGCGGCAGCCGTCCCAGCCTCAAGGGACGGTGCCCAAGCAAGCCTCTCCCACCCGCCTATGATTTTTTTAATCGCGAATATGGGATATTAGAACCCCTCGTAAGTCATAGAAAACAAAGGATCGGCACTCCGTCTAATCGCCAAAAAACGCGATTTCGCACCTTCGCCAATTTTTCGCGGTTCCCAAAAATGGAATCCTCGGCCCGGCCCTTACGAGCCCGTCGACGAATAGTGCCTAGTCCCGAAATTCCACAGCGAAATCGCCAGCGTCAGGAAGACCACCGCCACCACCGGCACGAATTTCACGTACTCCGGTGTCACCGCCCGCCCCAGCAGCCGCACGCTGGGATAGAACGACGCCAGCCCGAAAGGAATGATCCAGCAGAGGAAAAATTGCACCGCGCCGCTGTAAATCGAAAGCGGATAGCGCCCGAACGCAATCACGTTCCACACCGGCGGGTGCACGCCGATGCGGTCTTCGAACCAGAACGACACGGTGCTCAGAATCAGAAAAATCGAAACGTAAATCACGGCCGCGCACGTGCCGAAGAAAAGCAGCATCGCAGCCTTCTCCGGCGTCCACGCCACGTGCAGCCGCCTCGTCGCCCACCACATGCAGAACGTTCCGGTAGCCACCTCTTGAAACGATTCGATTCGGAAAGTTTCGAACAGCACCTGGAAAAGCGACGAAACCGGCCGCAGCAGCACGCGGTCGAACTTGCCTTCGATGATGTAGTTGTTCCCGAAATCGTAGAGGTTCAGGCTCACCACGTTGAAGATTCCGTAGGGAATCAGCGAGAAGCCGTAAAGGAAAATCACTTCTTCGAATCGCCAGCCCTTCAGTTGGCTGGCCTTCTGAAACAGGATGATCACGAACCCGAGCGAGAAGATCGTCGCCGCGAAACTCGTCCCCAGGCTGATGAAAAAATCCCCGCGGTAGCTGATCCGCACCTTCGCGTACTGCGAAAAATAGTCCGCCAGGAGCAGCAGATGCCGACGCGCGGCCGCCACGAGCACGCTCGCTCCCGAACGCTCCTCCGCCACGCTTCCCGCCGCTGCGCTTCCCGCCATGCGAAAAGTCTAGCCTCCGTGAATCGTGATTTTTCTCGACGCGCGATTCCACCACAGATGCGCGAGCGCCAGCAGCGCGATTACCCACAGCCACTGAATTCCCAGCGCGCGCAGCGCGTGCGCCCGGTCGAGCTTGCCGAGATAAATCTGCAGCGGCGTATAGGCGATGTGCTCGAACGGCAGCCAAGCCATCACCTTCTGCAAGCTGCCCGGGAAAAAGCTGATCGGGATCAACAACCCCGAAAGCAGCTCGATCAGCCAGTACTTCGCGCGAATCAGCGCCAGAATCGACTTCAGCGGAATCGCACACGTGCCGATCATGAAATTGATCGCGCTCATCAGGAAAAAGCTCCCGATCACGCCCACGATGAAGAAAAGAAAATTCTCGCGCGACGCCGGCCCCAGAATCGGGAACACCAGCGCCACGATCACCGCCGTCGGCAGCGTCAGCAAGCCCAGCCGGAACGCCGATTCGCCCATCGCCCGCGAAATCCACATCCACTGGATCGATACCGGCTTGATGAAATCCATCGCGATCTTGCCTTCAATCACCTCGTACGCCATTTCCTGGTCGATCGTGTTCCAGTAGAACGACCGGATGATCCAGCCCACGCTGACGTACGTGATGATCTGCTCCAGGTTGTATCCCGCCAGCGACGACGCCGACCGGAACACCGCCGTCCAGATGAAGTAGTACACGGTGACGTTCAGGAAGTACGTGATGATGCCGGTGAAATAACGCAGCCGGAACGCGAGGATGTTGACGAACCCAACCCGCGAAAACTCGATGTATGGCGCGAGCGCTTCCATGATTCTTCCGTCTTATCTGACGCACCACATGCTAACACGTCACCACGCGGCGCGCCGGACCGGGCGCTCCGGGCACACTTTCAGCGCAGAAACTTGAGAAAGGAGAAAGCTTCCGAACTACTCGCTCTGCTGGCCTTGAATGGTTTTCAGGTGGTGCTTCGGGAAATGCGAAAGGACTCCCGCTGTGAAGGTGCACAGCTTCGCTCCCGACGGCGCATAGACGGAGATCACCAGTTGATTCGTCAGCGGAATCCCCTGCGACGGCACCTGAATCGCGAAGCGCGTCGGGATCTGGTCGTTGACCCGCGACTTGTCGCTCGAGTTGGTCTTGATCACCGACCAGTTCTGGACAGGCTGCACCCCGTCTCGGTTCTTCCACACGGCCGTAAACTTCAGCCCCTGGATGAACTCATTCACCGTCCGCGGCGAGGAACCGTTGCCGGGCTGCACGAAGTTCACAGGGCCCGTCGGGGACCCGTTGGGGCACGGCGTGATGCTGCCCGCGAGCGCGACCGCGATTTTCGAGGGAAACTCGCGGATAGGCTGCTTATCCTTGCGGAATTCCACGCGCTTGCCTTCGCCGATGCGCTCCAATCCTTCGAAGAAGTCGCCGGCCGAAAGCGCGCCGGAAAGATTGCCGCAGTAGTTGTCGGCCTTGATCGGCTGGGGGGCCACAGGGACGAACATCTCGAATTGGGTCCTCTTCTTGGGGGCGGCGTAGAGCGAGGAACCGGCCAGAAGGACGGCCACTGGCAAGGCAAAGGCCCATTTTCTTCCGAATTCGACTTTCATGCGCTGACCTCCAGTAGAGCCTGCCCGGCGTATATGCGCTTGATGATCTCTTCGATCGGCTCGTCCTCGATCAGCAGATCGCGGACTTCGACAGCCGCCAGAATCTGCCTAATCAGGTCGGCAGTAGCGATCTTGAGGCGGTCGAAGCGGATGCGATACGTCAACTCATCCACCTGCTCGAGTTCGAGGCCATCGCGCGAAAACGCGCCGACGCCGCTGGTCTGTTCGCGATCTTTAAGCGCGAACTTGATTTGCTTCGTGCGGAGAAGTTTCTGTTTGAGGTGCGCTAGAGGGCCGTCGTAGAGCACCTTGCCATGATCGATGATCATAATGCGCCGACACAGCTCTTCTATATCGTCTAAGTCATGTGTTGTCAAGAGGATAGTGGTATGGAACTCGCGATTGATGGCCCGCAGGAAGTGGCGGATATGATCCTTCGCCACCACGTCCAGGCCGATTGTGGGCTCGTCGAGAAACAGCAGCGGCGGATTGTGCAGCAGCGCCGCCGCCAGGTCGCACCGCATCCGTTCGCCCAGCGAAAGCTTTCGCACCGGCGTATGGAGGTAATCCCGGATGCCCAGGATCTCATCGAAGCGCTCCATCCGCGCGTCGAAATCGCGCTGGGAGACGTCGTAGATTCGCCGGAGCAGCTTGAACGACTCGACCACGGCAATATCCCACCAGAGCTGGGTCCGCTGGCCGAACACCACGCCGATGGTCTTCACGTATTGCCGGCGTTGGCGGTGGGGAACATAGCCGTTCACCCTGATTTCCCCGCTGCTCGGCACCAGAATCCCGGTAAGCATCTTGATGCTGGTCGATTTTCCGGCGCCGTTCGGCCCGATGTAGCCGACCATCTCACCGCGGTCGATCGAAAAGCTGACGTGGTCGACGGCCGCCAGCGTGCGGTAGTCGCGAACGAAGAGATTCTGAATCGAGCCCCAGACGCCTTCGCGGCGCTTGAATGTGCGGAACTCCTTGCAGAGGTCGTGGACGTAAATCAGCGAATCAGCGCTCATGGATATGGAAGTTCTAATTCTAGCATTGCTGCGGCGAAGCGATGTCAACGCGAAGCTGTATCGCCGCCAGGTATTAGACGGGCCAAACCGGCCGGCAGAGCCGACTTTTTGCGCCCCTCCGAGGGCTCACACCCGGAACAGAACATCCTCGCGGTTGAACATGCGCACCGCCGCCGAAATCGCGATTCCGGCATAGAGGCACGTCATCCCAAACACGGCCGCCATCAGGCCCCAATGATACGTTCCGCCAATCACTTCCTTGCTCACGAGGCTCGTGTTGAGAATCGGGATCAGGGCGGTTTTCCAATTCAGCTCGACGCCCGGCATCACGCCAATCACCGCCGGCATGATCACCACGAAGATGAGCGGCGACACATAGGTCTGCGCTTCGCGATAACTCTTGGCCAGCAGCGCGACCGCCAGCAGAACCGCCGCAAACAGGACGGCGAGCGGCAGAAGCAGCAGGACCACCGCGACAACAGCCGAGGGATCGATGGTCATCTGGATGTGAGACCCGCTCAGGAAGGAGCGCTTGGACCACGCGAACGAGGCTCCCATGGAAATCAGCGAAAGAATCGACGTGACCACAGACGCGAGCACGACCATCAGAAATTTTCCGATCACCAAATCGGTTCGGGAGACTGGACTCGAGAGAATGGTTTCCATTGTCCCGCGCTCCTTTTCGCCCGCGGTCAAGTCCATCGCCGGATACATCGCTCCCGTAAAGCTCAGGATGATGATCATGTACGGAATCCAGCCGCCGAAGATCGCCGCTCCCACCTTCGAAGGAGGAGCCACGTTGGCTGTCTTCACCGTGAAAGGCTCGAGCAACGCCGGCGAGAGGCCTCGTGCCGTGAGCGCTTCGCGCGCGATGCGCACGCGGTAATCGTCGAAGAATTTCTGCAAGCGTTCCTTCGCCATCTCCGACTTCATGTCGTCTTCGAAATAATCGATGGAAACGAGCGCGGAGTTTCCGGCGGCGATGGAAGCCTGGAAGCCGTCCGGGATTCGCACGAGAGCGCGAATCTTCTTGTCGGAAACTTCCTGCTCGGCGTCCGCTTCGTACGGAACCACTTGAATATCCGCAGCGGAACGAAGCGCGTCGAGCACCTTCGGCGAGTCGCTGCCGCCCTGCACCATGATCGTCGATGCTTCCTTGTTCGCCTGGCCCGCGAACCGGGAGGCCGCCCATCCCACCACGAGAAAGAGCAGCGGGAACGCCACTACCGGAATGATGATCATGGAGCGGATGGTGCGCTTGTCGCGCAGCATGTCTCGCAATTCCTTCCGGAAGACCACGAGCGCATTATGAATGTTCATCGTTCAGTCTCCGGAAACGGCCACGAAGATGTCTTCGAGGCTCGTCTTGCGATATTGCGAGCGAAGGTCGTCGAGGCGGCCTTCGGCGCAGAGGCGGCCCGAATGAATGATTCCGATGCGATCACACAGCTTTTCCGCCTCGCTCATAACGTGCGTCGAGAAGATGACGGTCTTGCCGCGGTCGCGGCACTGGCCGATGAAATCGGTGATGGCGCGCGCGCTCATCACGTCGAGGCCGTTCGTCGGCTCGTCGAAAATCATCACCGGCGGATCGTGCACCAGGGTGCGCGCGATCGATACTTTCTGCTTCATGCCGGTGGAAAGTTTGGCGCAGCGGCGGTCGCGAAAGCTCTCCATGTCGAGCGCCTTGAAAATTTCGTCCATGCGGCGCGAAATCGTGGCGTCATCGAGGCCCTGCAGGCGCCCAAAATATTGAACGGTTTCCTCGGCGGTGAGCCGGTCATACAGCGCGGTGGCAGTGGAAAGGAAACCGATGTGCGCGCGAACCTTCGCGGGCTCGCGAATCACATCGAAGCCGGCGACGATAGCCGTGCCGGACGTGGGCGCAAGGATCGTAGCCAGCATCCGCAGCGTGGTCGTCTTACCCGCGCCGTTCGCGCCGAGCAGGCCGTAGATTTCGCCGGGACTGCAATGAAAGCTGACCGAGTCCACCGCGCGCACTTCGCCGCGCTTCTTATCGTTGAAAACCTTCCCAAGCTGCTGCGCCTCGATCATTCCCAAGCTCCACGGCAAACGTCCGCCCTGCGGGGACAAGAGAGGGGCCGCCCCCGCCATGCCTGCTCGATACTACGAAAGGCGAGGCGACAAGATTACACGGAAATCAGAATTGAGGCACGGAATCGCTGGCGGCATTCCGCCCGCCGCGCGAGGCTATTCGCCCATCACTTTGGCGATGATGCGCTTCGGCCGGAGCCCGTCCAATTCGACGTAAAGAACGAACTGCCAAGGCCCGAGGTCGAGCCGCCCTTCAGTGAAGGGAACAACAACCTGATGGTGAAGCAGGAGACTCTGGAAGTGAGCCGACGAGTTGCTCTCGAACCGGCCTTTGTGCTTATAGTCGTCGCTGACCGGCGCCAGCCGATTCAGCCAGGCATCGAGGTCCTCGAGCAAGTCCGGCTCTTCGTCGTTGACGATGACCGCGGAATTCGAGTGAAGGGAAGTAACCACGATGATGCCGTCGCGAAAGCCGCTCTTTTCCATCGCCGCCTTCAACTGCGCCGTGATGTTGAACACCTCGCGGGCCTTCGTCGATTGAATCGTGATTTGCTCGTTGTAGATTTTCGTCGGCGACTCCACCGGCGGCAAATTGTACCGAAAATTTTCGCGGTTCTGCAAAGGCGCAGGCCCGTGGAACCGGCGAAACGCCTGCACCGTTGATGCGAGGAAGGGCATCGAAAGGCCATGGACCTACAACTCGAATCGAAAAAGGCATTGGTGACGGGCTCGACGGCGGGCATCGGCTTCGCAATCGCGAAGGCGCTGGCGAGGGAGGGCGCGTCGGTGATCGTCAACGGGCGGACCGGGGCGCGTGTGGAGAAGGCTCTCGCGAGCCTGCGCGAAAGCGGTGTGCGAGGAAATCTCTCCGGGCTCGCGGCCGATCTCGGGACTGCGGCCGGAGCGAAGGAAGCCGTGCAGAAATTTCCGGACGTGGACATCCTGGTGAACAACCTGGGAATTTTCGAAGCGAAGCCGTTCGAGCAAATCACGGACGAAGACTGGATGCGGTTCTTCGAGGTCAACGTGATGAGCGGCGTGCGGCTGAGCCGCCATTATCTTCCGCGCATGATCGAGCGCGGCTGGGGTCGAATTGTCTTTATATCGAGCGAATCGGCGCTGCAGATTCCGGCGGAAATGATCCACTACGGCATGACGAAAACGGCGCAGCTCGCCGTTTCGCGCGGGCTTGCGGAGATCACAGCCGGCACGAATGTCACCGTGAACGCGATACTCCCCGGCCCAACGGCGTCCGAAGGCGTGACGGATTATCTCGACAGCGTCGCCGCTATGAAGAAGATTGACCGCGCGAAAATCGAGCGCGAGTTCGTGCCGAATCTGCGGCCCACGTCGCTGCTCCGGCGGCTTGCGGAACCGGACGAAGTGGCGGCAATGGTGGCGTTCGTCTGCAGCCCGCTCTCTTCCGCAACCAATGGCGCAGCGCTGCGAGTGGACGGCGGAGTGGTTCGCGCAATCGCGTGAGGCAAGCTCGACGCAGACAAGTGAGGCTCAGCCTTTATGGCAGGCCGGGCAGTGCTTGGCTTCGTAGTTTTCCATCGTGACTTCGAACATGTTGTTGCAGCCGATGCAGACGCGATGGATTTTCGGCGGCGGATTCTGGCCCGGCTTGGTTGGAGGAGGCTCGTGGTGAGTCTGGTTCGCTTCCGTCATGGCTGGATTCTAGCACGGCGCGCGAAATGGGGAAGGGGGTTACGCGGCTTGTCCTTTCGCAAGCAGTTCGCGCACGCGAGAGACGATTTCTTCGATGCGGACGGGGCGGTAGAGAACGGTTCCCTGAATCTTTGCGGCTCCGGGTTCACCCGGGCTGGCGGCGGGAAACGGAATCTTTTCCGTGCGTGAGGCGATCAAAATAGAAGGGACGCGCGCAATGAGGTCTCGAATCGCTGGATCGGAAATGAGGCTCGGGATCAGTTCGGCGACGACGACCGCGGGGACCTGGCCTTCGGCGAGCGCGCGGCCTGCGTCTTCGGGGGAATCCATTCCGAGCGCCACAATTCCAAGCTCACGAAGCTCGGCGCGCACTGCCATGCGCAGGGTCCAGTCGCGCGCAAGTACGAATACAACTGGCATCCTCAATCGCCAGTATAGCATCCCCCTTGTACACGTTGCGGCACCGGCAAGTGATTGCGCACGCGAGGCTTGAGAGGGTCTGTTACAATTCGCTGATTCAGGGGCGGCCGGCGTAAGGCGTGGTCTGGCATGGCAAAAGGCAGAAAAAAATGGGCAATTTTGAGCCTGGTGGCCGGGCTCGGGCTCGTGGTGTTGCTCGTGCTGGCATCGCGGGGCCAAGCGCCATCGCTCACCATCGTGAAGATCTCTCGGGCGGACCTGAACGCGGTGGTAACCAGCAACGGCAAAGTTGAACCGATTTCGCCCACAGTGGCGCGCGCCGGATTCCCCACGTTCGTCGATCACGTATACGCGACGGAAGGGCAGGCGGTCCATCGCGGCGAACTGATCCTGACGCTGGACGCAGCGGACGTGAAGAGCCAGTTGGCGCAGATGCAGGCGCAGTTGCTGACGGCGCAAGCCGACTTGCGCAACGCGAAGGCGGGCGGACCGCCCGCGCAAATGGCCGAACTCGACGGCGATATTCAGCAGGCCACGGTGGAAGTGCAGAATCTGGAGCGAACGCAAAAGGCCCTGAAAGATCTGGTGGCGAAGCAAGCGGCCACGCAGGACGAACTGGCGCAGAACGAAGCCGACCTGACGAAGGCGCAAGCAAAACTCGAGGCGCTGGATCAGAAGAAGCGCGCAATGACCGAAACGGCGGGAGTGAGCGCCGAGGACGCGCAGTTGCGCATCAGCCAGGCGCAGGATCAAGTGCGAGCGCTGCGAGAGAAGGTGAAGTCGGCGACGGTAATCGCGCCGATGGACGGCACGCTGTATTCGCTTCCGGTGCGCGTGGGCGATTACGTCCAGGTGGGCCAGATGCTGGCGCAGATGGCGGATTTGAGGCACGTGCGCGTGCGCGCGTTCGTGGATGAGCCGGACCTCGGATGGCTAGGGACCGGCCAGAGCGTCGATGTGACGTGGGACGCGAAGCCGGGCCAGACCTGGACCGGCGAGACCGAGCAGATTCCGAAGCAGGTGGTGGCGCGCGAGAGCCGCAGCGTTGGCGAGGTGCTGTGCTCCGTGGACAACAGCAACCGCGAATTGCTGCCCAACGTAAATGTGGAAGTCCGAATCAACGTGCGCGAGCGCAAGGATGCGGTGGTGGTGCCCCGCGCGGCGGTCCGTTACGACAAGGGACAACATTACGTATTCCTGTTTGACGGCAGCCGCATACACCGCCAGGATATTTCTGTGGGGATTGCGAGCGCGACAAACTACGAAGTGCTTTCGGGCCTGAAGGTGGACGACCGCGTTGCGCTGCCCGGCGACCTGACGCTGCGCAACGGCATGGACGTCCGTGCCGCGGAGGAAAATTGAGGATCCCGCGGCGGAAGTTTGTCTGGGTGTTCGCCGTGCTGGTCTTCGCGCTGGCGGGAGCGCGCATCGAGCCGGCCCGGGCGGCCGGCGCGGCTGCCGACGTCGCGGCGATGATGCAGGCCGCGCAGCATCAGTTCGGCAGCGGAAATTACTCGGGCGCAATTGCAACCCTCCAGATGGTCATCTCCCAGAATCCGCTGAGCGGCGAAGCATTCTACTGGCTGGGGCGCTGCTACTACGAAATCCGCGATTTCGACCACGCCATCATGCACGCCGAGAAGTCGGTGGCGCTCGATCCGAAGAATTCCGTCTACCAGGACTGGCTGGGCCGCGCCTACGGCGGCAAAGCCGAGCGCGACAAAAGTTTCTTCATGGCGCGCAAGGTGAAGAAGCAATTCGAGCAGGCCGTGCAACTGGACCCATCGAACGTGACCGCGCGGAGGGATCTTGCCGAGTTCTGCATGCAGGCGCCGTGGATCGTGGGAGGAAGCACGCAGGAAGCGCAGACGCAAGTAAGCGCCATTGCTGCGATCGATCCGATACAGGGGCATCTGGCGCGGGCGGCGTTCGACCAGGAAGCGCTGAAGCGATTCGACCTGGCGGAGGGGGAATACCGCGAAATGCTTGTCGCGAAGCCCACGACGCCGGATCCTTATTTCGAAGCGGCCGGCTTCTTCCGCACGCAAGGCAAATTCGGTGACATGGACGCGACAATTGACGCAGCCGAAAAGGTGAGCGCGAACGATCCGCGCCTGGCGTTTTATCGCGGCGTAGGATTGGTGGCGGCGGGCAAAGATCTGTCGCGCGCCGACGAATACCTGAAGGCATACATTGCCAGCACGCCGGACCGAAGCGATTGGCCCTCGCACGCGGGCGCGCGCGAGTGGCTCGGCAAACTCTACGAGGCGCAAGGCAAGCGAGCGGAAGCCGCGGAGCAGTACCGCGCCGCGTTGCGGCTCGATCCCGGACGCAAGGAAGCGCAAGCTCGCCTCGCCAAACTTGAAAACGGCTCGCGGTAGGGCGCGAACCTTTTAGAACCACCGGCCCGAAACACAGCATCCAACTCCGTAAGTGAAGTGATGAACACCACCTCCGCATTCTGGAATGAGACTTTGCAGCTCGCGCTCCAAGCGCTGCGGGCGAACAAAGTTCGCGCCATGCTGACGATGCTCGGCGTGATTATCGGCAGCGCGTGCATCGTGCTGGTGGTCACCGTCGGCCTGGCGGGCAAGCGCTACATCATTTCCGAGATCGAAGGCGTAGGTTCGAATCTGGTCCTCGCGGAGGCCCTCAATCCCGGCGGCTCACAGAGCGTGGCGCTTTCGGACCAGATCACGCCTGGTGATCTCCAGGCCGTCGAACAGGATATTCCGCAGGTGGTTCGCGCGGCGGGGACGAACGACATTCGGATGAGCGTCACAGTGGGTGGAACGGTGCACCCGATCAGCCTTGTAGGCGTGACGCAGGATTTCAACGCTGTGCGGCGTCTGGTGGTTGTGAAGGGCCGCTACTTCGACCAAGACGACATGACGTCGCGCAGCAAGGTGTGTCTCATCACGGAGCAGCTTGCTACTTCGATGTTTCCGTACGACCAGCCTGTGGGGAAGGACCTGGCGATCGGGGAACTGCACTTCACCGTGATCGGCGTGTTCAAGGAGCGCGTGGCAACGTTCGGCGAAACTGAGATCACGCCGGAGTCTGTGATCATTCCCTTCCCACTGATCAAGGACTACACCGGCGCGGATTATTTCAAGTCGTTCTACGCGCAGGCGGATGGGCCGGAGGACGTGCCGCTCGTGACGCAGCGCGTGTCTGAGGTCCTGACGAGCCGCCATCGTCCGGGCGCGAAGTATCACGTGTGGAACCTGACGAGCATTCTGGAAGCGGCAAAGAACATTTCCATGGCGCTCACCTTCGTGCTGATTCTGATCGCGCTGATCGCGCTGACCATCAGCGGAATCGGCATCATGAACATCATGCTGGTGACGGTGACGGAGCGAACGCGCGAAATCGGCATCCGCAAGGCAATCGGCGCGCCGCGCTCAGCCATCCTCTATCAGTTCCTGGCGGAAGCTGTGTTGATCAGCGGGACGGGGGCGCTGGCGGGGATTGCAATCGGTGTACTGATTCCCGTACTCGCGAATTTCCTGATTGCCTTCACCCCCGTGGCGGGAGATATCGTGGTTCCGATTTCATGGATGTCGGTGGTGCTGGCGTTCGTGGTTTCGTGCTCGACGGGCGTTGTATTTGGCTACCTGCCGGCGAATCGCGCGGCGCAGCTTCAGCCGACGGAGTCTCTGCGCTATGAGTAGGCGGCTCGAAAAATTGCAGGGCCTCGCAGTGGCCGTGGCCGCGGCGATGCTGCTCAGCGGCTCCGCGTTCGCGCAGGATACTCAAGTGCCCCAGAAACTGACGCTGCGGGGCGCCATCACGCTGGCGCTGCAGAATAGCCGCGACGTGAAGCTGGCGCGGCTGCAGTACAACGTCGCGCTGAGTGAAGCGCGCGTTGACCGCGCATCATTTCTGCCGAACTTGTATACCGGCGGCGGCTACGTCTACACGTATGGATTTCCTTCCGTGCCTGGCGCCGGGCCTCCGGCGGTCTTTCAGTTGGATTACACGCAGTCGCTATTCAATCCGCTTCTCAAAGGCGAGCAGCGAGCCGCCGAAGATCGGGCGCGCAGTCAGAAGGTCGAAGTGGACCACGTGCAGGACGAAGTGATCGTGCGCACCGCGAGCGTCTACCTCGAACTGGCCGAGGTCCGGCACCTGAGCGAGCTGATGCAGAACGATCAGGCGAGCGCGGAGAAGATTCTCGAAGTGACGCGCGAACGCGTCGCAGCGAATCAGGAGCTGCCCATCGAAGAGACGAAAGCGGAGCTCACGGCTGCTAGAATCCGCGAGCGGCTGATCAAGCTGCAGGATCGCGACGAGGCGCTTTCGCAACAGCTCCACGACTTGACCGCTGTGCCCGACAATCAAACGATCGAGGTCGACGCCGAAGAGCCCTCGTTCACGACCGATGTCCAGGAAAGCCAGATCGCCGATCTGGCGGTCCGGAATGACCGCGGCATTCAGGAAGCGGAGAACGAACGAGCGGCGCGGCAGAAGCTCTTGCGTGCCGCGCGGCTCAGTTACTGGCCGACGGTCGACGTGGTGGGGCAATACAGCGTGTTCAGCCGGATGAACAACTACGACGAGTACTACAACAGGTTTCAGCGCAACAACTTCAACGCCGGCATCGAAATCACGATTCCGCTTTTCGCGGCGAAGACGTCCGCGAACGTGGCCTTCGCGAAGAGCCAGCTCCAGGAAGCGGAGCAAATGCTGAGCAACAAGCGGCAGCAGGTGCGGCTCGAATCGCGCCAAACGTCGCGCGAGCAGAAGGAACTCGAAGCCGGCCGCGACGTGGCGCGGCTGGACCTGAAACTCGCGCAGCAGACGCTCGAAATGACGCAGGCGAAACTCGAGGATGGCAAGGCGACGCTGCGGGATGTCGAGCAGGCGCGGCTGGATGAGAGCGACAAATGGATGCAATTTCTCGACGCCGATCTCGCGTGGCAAAAAGGGCAACTCAAGATCCTGGAAGCCACCGGCCAGCTCAGTAAGGTGTTGCAATGAAGACAGTTAGAGGAAACGGAGCGGAATCGGGCGCAAAATCGGTTACAATGGATATTCGTGCATAGTCAGCGCTTGACTGCTTCAATCCTGAGGGGGACTGCTACATGTCGTCTGTAATGAAGACGCTGTTCCTGAATCCGCCCAGCTTCGAGAAGTTCGACGGCGGAGCGGGCTCTCGATGGCCCGCGACACGGGAAATCGAATCCTATTGGTATCCGGTGTGGCTGGCGTATCCCGCCGGAATGCTGGAGGGAAGCCGCCTGCTCGACGGGCCCCCGCACCACATTTCGCCCGAAGAGGTGATCAACACCTCGCGCGACTACGAATTCGTCGTTCTATTCACTTCGACCGTCGGTTTCCAGAGCGATCTCCGCATGGCGCGCGCCATGAAGGAGAAGAAGCCGGACCTGAAGATCGCCTTCGTGGGCCCGCACGTCCAGATCAAGCCCGCGGAGAGCCTGCTCGCCAGCCGCGACCTTGATTTCGTCGTGCGCGGCGAATTCGATCACGCCGTGGTGGATTTTGCCAAGGGCAAGCCGATTTCCGGCATCGCCAACGTCAGCTATCTGAAGGACGGCAAAGTTGTCCACAATCCTTCGCGTGAGCCGCTGCACACCGAAGAGCTCGACGCGCTGCCGTTTGCCACAGACGTCTATCAGCGCGACCTGACCATTGAGAAGTACAACGTGCCCTTCCTGCTGCACCCGTTCGTTTCGTTTTATACGGCGAGAGGCTGCCCGGCTCTTTGCACCTTCTGCCTCTGGCCGCAGACGCTTTCGGGCCACGCGTGGCGCGTGCGCTCGGTCGACAGCGTCGCGCGCGAATTCCGCCAGGCGCATCAGATGTTCCCGCAGGCCAAGGAATTCTTCTTCGACGACGACACGTTCAACATCCGCAAGGACCGCGTGCTCGCGCTCTGCAAGGAATTCGAGCCGGTCGGCTTCCAGTGGTCGTGCACCGCGCGCGTCCACAGCGACTACGAAACTTTGCGCGCCATGAAGGACGCAGGCTGCCGCCTGCTGATCGTCGGCTTCGAATCGGGCGATTCGCAAATCCTGAAGAACATCAAGAAGGGCGCCACCACCGAAATGGGCCGCACCTTCGTGAAGAACTGCAAGAAGGTCGGCATCCACGTTCACGGCGACTTCATCATCGGCCTGCCCGGCGAAACGAAAGACACCATCGAGAAGACCATCGACTACGCCAAGGAACTCGATTGCGAGACGATTCAAGTCTCCATGGCGCACGCGTATCCCGGCACGGAACTCTACGACCAGGGTTCGCGCGAAGGCTTCCTCGCCACCGAGGCAATCACCGATGCCAGCGGCCATCAGCTCCCGCACCTCGAGTATCCCGGCCTGAGCCGCGAATACATGGTGGAAGCGGTGAACCGCTTCTACGACAGCTATTATTTCCGCCCGCGCGTGGCATGGCGCATCGTTCGCGAAGCGCTGTGGGACGGCCACGAGCGCAAACGCCTCTTCCACGAGGCCGTCGACTTCCTGAAGCTCCGCCACGACCGCTGGAAGGTGGCGCGCAAGGGCGTCGAGAAGAAGGCGCTCGTTCAAGTGCCGCTGGTCAAATCGTCGAACCATGTCGAAACGGCCGGCGAATCACAGAGTGCATGAAGTTCACGTCGGACCTGCGCCTCAAAACCTATCTGCTCATTTCGATGCTGGTCGTTTTTGGTCCGCTCGGTGACTTGCTCATGAGCAGCGGCATGCGCCGGATCGGCCCTGCCGGCAGCCTGCAACCCGCAGCGCTGCTTCATTACGGCCTGCAAGTCTTCACTTCGCCCATCGTCTGGCTCGGCACGCTGGCGATGATTGGCTTCTTCATTTCCTACACGGTTGTCCTCACGTGGGCGGACTATAGCTACGTGCAGCCGGCTTCTGCGCTCACGTACGGAGTCGTCGCCTTGCTCGGCCATTACATTCTGGGCGAGACGGTGACGCCGCTGCGCTCAGCCGGCATCGCCATTGTCTGCATCGGCGTGATGGTCATCGGCTACACATCTCCGCGCACCACGGACTCCGCCGATGCTCGTTGAGGCCGTTCTGCTCTTCTGCATCGTCGTGGTGGGGACGCTCGGGGAGCTGTGCGTCACGCGCGCGATGAAGATTATCGGTGAGGCGAAAGAGCTTCACCCGGTGGCGCTGCTGGGGACAGTCGCGCGCGCGTTTCGCGTCGGCTGGATGTGGCTCGGCTTCGCCATGATGGCGCTTGCCTATTTCGCGCTTCTCGGAATGCTGGCGCGAGCGAACGTCAGCTACGTGATTCCGCTCACGGCGCTCAGCTACGTGGTCGGCGCGCTGGGCGGCCGCTGGTTCCTGGGCGAAAACGTCACGCACCGCCGCTGGATTGGCGTGCTGCTGGTGTGTGGCGGCGTGGTTCTGGTATATCTCGGCAAAGGCTGACGCCGTGTGGTGGTCCGCACTTCGCGAGGTGCTGTTGCTTCTGGCGATCGCGCCAATCGCCTACTATCTCGTCGCAATCATCGCCGCGAATGCGTTCTTCGGCGGCACGCGGGACGTTCCCGGAAATTTTGCGCCGCCTGTCAGCATCCTGAAGCCGATCTTCGGCCTCGACCGCGAGGCTTACGAGAATTTCGCGAGTTTCTGCCGACAGGATTATCCCGCCTTCGAAATTCTCTTTTGTGTCTCGGACGAAAATGAGCCGGCGATTCCCGTGATTCAGAAGCTGATTCAGGATTTTCCGCGGATCCCGATTCGCATGCTGGTGGGCTCCGAGCCGGTCGGCGCGAGCGACAAGGTGAACAAGCTCTGCCGCATGGCGCGCGAAGCGAAGCACGAATTTCTCATCGTAAGCGACAGCGACGTGCGCGTCGGCGCAAATTTTCTCCGCGAGATTTCCGCGCCGTTCGAGAATCCTGCTGTCGGCGGCGTCACTTGCCTCTATCGCGGACTTACGGACGGCTCGCTCGCCGCCGATCTCGAAGCTCTCGGCAACAGCGCCGATTTTGCGCCCGGCGTAATCGTCGCGGGAATCTCGGGCCGGCTCGACTTCATGCTCGGCGCCGTGATGGCGGCTTCGAAGAAGCAGCTCGCGGCCATCGGCGGCTTTGAATCCATCGCCGACTATTTCTGCGACGACTACGAACTCGGCAACCGCATCGCGCGCCAGGGCTCGCGCGTCGAGCTCAGCCGTTTTCCCGTCGGCATCGTCTATCCGCGCGAAATGATCGGCGACGCATTCCGCCACCAAATTCGCTGGAATCTCAGCATTCGCTATTCGCGGCCGTGGGGCCATCTCGGACTGATCTTCACGCAGGTGCTGCCGTGGGCGATTTGGGTTGGCGCGCTCGAGTCTCTCCGCGCAGCAGTAGCGTTTTACGTGGCCGCGATGATTTGCCGTTGCGCCGTGGCGGTCTTTGTGGGATTCCGCGGCATGAAAGACCGGCTCGGGCTGCGCCGCCTCTGGATGCTGCCGTTGCGCGACGCCTTCGGCTTCGCCGCCTGGCTCGCGAGCTTCTTCCCGCAGCGCATCCACTGGCGCGGCAAGCAATTCTATGTGCGCAAGAAGCGCCTCGTCCCCGTTCCCGCGCCGCCGCTGTAGCCGCGGCCCGGCGACACGTCTGCGCAACGCGCTGCTTTCCGCAGCTGAGTGTGAATCGCCCGCGTCGGCCGCCGCGTACTCCAACCCTAGCTGGGGCCCAGTGAGGGGTCCGTCGGGCCCGACTCGGGAGCGTCAGTAGCACTTCCAGCGAGAATTAGCCGTCCCGTTTTCGTGTCGTACTCGAGCATGCCAATCAAAATGCTCTGCTCGTGATCGACGCCCCACTGGTTCTTTGCAATACTGCACATTTGCCTGTAAGCGGACGTGAGGCCAGTAACGCCAGGTGTGTCAACCATAGGTAAAATATCCGCGAAGGAAGGCCACGACAGTCTGCACATCTGGACCGGGGCACCCAACGTTCCCGCCGGCTCGTTCGGTCCCCGAACTGAATCGACGCGGTAATACACCCATGAGTTTACGAAGTTTTCTGTTTCGGGCGGTTTGTACAGATAGACGCTATGATCACTGATTTCCACGGCTGAATCTTACTACCGATTCTGACGGTATCAAGAGTCTTTCGCTTTTTCTTCCCCATGTTAAACTTTGCAGGCGCGAGCGCCAACTGGGAATCAGAAACCGCTGATATATTCACGCCGGGATGAGAACGGCGAATCAAATCAACCGCCTTATGGTCTGGACAATTGGGTCGTGCGGCAGAGCTCGCGCGTCTAGCTCAGCGCGGCTCACCCCCGGCAGTTGACGAACCGAAGCTCCCTCAGTAAAGTAATTGCTGCCAGTACTTCCGTCGCTTCGCTGTTTTCCCGCCGCTGGGAGGTCGTACAATTGGCAGTACATCAGACTCTGGATCTGATTATCCTGGTTCGAGTCCAGGCCTCCCAGCCACTTTCCTGAGGCTGACGGACTTAGCTATCGTAATAGCGGCCGTTAACCTCTTCTCCGATGATCGCGAAGTCGCTTTTCGACGTACTCAGTGGATCGGACTTCCAGGAGAATCCAATCGAAGGCACCTCCACCTGCGCTTCCAACTGGCATGAGGCCCGAGTTCCCGTGAAGCGGAAGTGCTTCGAGGCGTCTTCGTATTTCACTGGCTCGCCGGTCGATTTACCTACCAGCCTGAAACTCATTCTTGCGGGAGTGCCAATTGAGTCGAGCGCCGGAAAACGCGGTTGATCGATCACCGGAACATTCCGCATTTCCAGCGTGAAGGAGCTGCCGTCACTACTGAACGTCAGAGCTCCCTGCGGTACGGGCACGACCCAGAAAAGTCCGGACGGGGCGATCGGCGGATGAAAATCATGTATTTCGTTTGCAGGGACCACCGGTCCCTGGAACATCGTGTGTCAAATGTGGACGAACGTGCCGTGCTGGGATGTTCGCGCGGCCCAATATTCACCCTGCATCACGCCGTAGTCCGTTGAGGGAGCGCCGAACGCGATGCGGTTTCCTTTGTTGTCGGTGCCCATGCCAGTGAAGTTGTTGCAGCGGACCACGCGACCTTTGAAGTGATAGATATGTCCAGGTTCGTTGTTTGGGCCCGCAGCTTGATTGTGGCTGCCAAACTTGTCGAGCCAGGGAATCGGGTAGGGGTCGGTGCCCCCGTTCGCGGTCATCGGCTGTTGGCTACGTGACGCATTATTCGGGAGTGCACCCGCGAATGGCAGCAAAGCGAATGCAGACGATTTGAGGATGTCTCTGCGAGTGGCGGAAACTCCGGCGTTTCCGACGAAACCACGGCGTGAAACTCCAATCGGATCAACTCTTTTCACAGGTTGCCTCCTTTTGATAGGTCCTGCGGGCCGAACTATGCTGCTCTCTGGCCTCTCTGAATGTGTTCGATTCAGAATGGATGGCGCCGGCCTCAGATGCTTTTCGCTCGAATCGCCTCGGGATATGAAATTGAGGGGCCGTGTCGAGGTCTGGTGGTGTGCGTTGAAGAGTGCGATCAGGACTCTCATCGGGTCCTGTCGAAGAATGGAGACGGGGAAATAATCGCACAAGTGACACCAATAGTCGAGCGTGTCACTATCCTCCTGAAAAATGCCGGCCGGTTCGGTTGACGAGAATACTGTGGCCCTGGATCTGATTATCTTGGTTCGAGTCCAGGCCTCCCAGCCACTTTCCTGAGCGATTCCGCTCCTCAGGTGGGATTGCTGCCGACTGCACTCGGAGCGCTTGGCGCCCTGAGAATCCCGCGCTTCGCGCTCAGTTCCGAGGCCCACAGGAAAATGTCGAAAAGCCGCGCGCGGTCGAGATTATCGAAGCCGCGCAGCGGCGAAACCAATTGCGAAGCCTGCTCCGCGCATTGCTGCAAGAAGCGGTCCTCGGATTCGCAGTCCGTCTCCGAATCCTGAAACTGAAACGCCTTGCAGCGTCCCAGATGTTCGTAGCAGTGCATGATGAAGTGCTGCAGGCAGAAAAACCGCAAATCGATGGCGCACATCGCGGGCATGCCACAATGCTCCACGTGGCAGTGGACCGGTTTTTGCTTTGCAGCGGCTGCGCTATCCTTTTCTGGTGCCTCTTCTGCTCTCCGTGCTGAACTTTGCGTCATACCTTTCTCGTTCCCGGCCCAGGTGCCTTTCGTAAGAAATGCCCTTCAGCAGGGCTGAAGATCGGCCGGCTCCGCCACCGTCTCGAGCGACTCCGAAAACGATGCCTCGTACGTGCGGACCCGCGTCAGGGCGTCCACCAGCGGCGAAACGGCTTTTTGTACTTCGTGTGCGTTTTCCCACTGGTTTTGCCGCGAATGCGTTTCAGTTTTCCAGTAGCTGAATACGAGAATCAGGCGAGGCTCCTTGTGAGGCGTCAGGATGCTCGCCCCCACGAACCCCGGCTGCCTTTTCAGGAACCGCAGCACCGAAGTGCTGAGGCACCGGTACAGGTCGGGCGTCTTTCCGGGCTTGACGATGAATTCCACGGCTCGTGCATTCAGTGTTTGCATGTCGAGAGGGTCGTGAGCTGCAGGTTTCGCTTGCGCTTTCCAGACGGGTGCTGAGGCGAAAAGGCGATCGGCCGCCACGTCTGCCTCGAAGCTCTGCTCGATCTGTTGCTGGCCCATTGCGATTGCCTCCATGACCTGCCGGCTATTTGGATGGCGCATCCCGGATGTCTTCTGACTCGGGGGCCGGGATGCGCCTTGGGGGTCGGGGCGCCTGGTGGACCAGAGGCGCGGGGCTTGTGATCGCCTCCGGGTCCAGGTTTACAGCCGACATGGGATAGTGCAGATGAACCCCAAATCGTTTCATTTTGGTCCTAAGAAATTTTTGGCGCGGCGGCTTGGGGCTGGCGAAGCCCTTCGGAAGGGTGGCGAGAGCTCGCCGATCCGGCGCAGGGCAGCGGTTTACACTGGCTGGATGACAACGCTATACTCCCGTCCTCGCGAGGAAGCGTGGAATTCTTCTCCTTCGATGACACCTACCTTCAGCGGCTCCGCGAGCGCGACTTCCAGACGGAGCAGCATTTCGTTGCCTATTTCAGCCAGCTGATCCTTATTAAGGCGCGGTCCCGGCTTCATTCTTCCCAGGCGATTGAGGACATCCGGCAGGAAACGTTCGCCCGCGTCATCAAGGCGATTCGGGCGGAAGGCGGCATCCGGGACGCGGAGCGGCTGGGAGGGTTCGTCAACTCGGTCTGCAACAATGTCTTACAGGAGCACTACCGCGCCTCCGGGCGTACCGAACAGCCCGCCGAAGACGCTCCCGATCCGCCCGACACCACCATCGACCTCGACGGGATGCTGCTCACGAAGCAGACCCGCCAGCAGGTCCAGGAGGTCCTCGCCAGGCTCCCCGAGCGCGACCGGCGCCTCCTGAAGGCCATCTTTATGGAAGAAAAGGAGAAAGATGAAGTCTGCCGCGATTTTGGCGTGGACCGCGACTATCTGCGCGTCCTGCTGCACCGCGCCAAGCAGGCCTTTCGCGAGCTCTATGAACAGGGGCTTTCCTATGGGCGAACACACGCCGAATGCTAGGCACAAGCAATGAAACGATTCAGGCTCCCGATTCACTATAGGGAGGATGGAAAAGATGAATCATTCCGACGCGATCAACAGTAAGGCGGCTGAGCGCTACCTCCTGGGAGAACTCGACCCCCGCGTTCGAGAGGAATTCGAGGAGCATTTCTTCGGTTGCGTGGAGTGCGCCCGGGATGTCCGAGCGGGCGCGGTTTTCGTCGACGCCGCCAAAGACATCCTTTCCTCGGAATCTCCCGCGGCGGCTCCGGTGCGCGCACCGCAGACGCAGAAGCCTTCGTGGTGGGCCCTCTTCTTGCGCCCGGCTTTTGCTTTGCCGGCGGTCGCGTTTCTCTTGCCATTCTTCGTCTATCAGAACGCCTACATGATTCCGCGGATGAGATCCCAGCTGTCGCGGGCGAACGCGCCTGAAACGTTGCCATCCTTCTCTTTGCTGGGCGCGAACTCCCGCGGCGGAACGGCCGTCGATATCGTGACTCCTCGCGCCAAGCCGCTCGCGCTATTCGTCGATATTCCTCCGGGACAGCAATTTTCGTCGTACGCCTGCGACGTGCGGGATGCTTCTGGCTCTGTCGCCTTCTCCGTCAAGGTTTCGCCGGAAGAGGCGAAACGGACGGTCACGCTCCTCGTTCCTCCCTCCCGATTGAACGCTGGGAACTACGTCCTTGTTGTGCGAGGATATGGCTCATCCCAGCAGGGTGGCGCCGCAGCCGAAGTCGCTCGCTATCCGTTCAGTTTGAAGTACTCCGACTGATCGCCAACGCGAAAGGCAACGCCGATGGATCAGCACAGGACCTATCTCTACAACGCTCACGGCCATGCCCTGAGCGGCCAGATCGTTCGTCCCTTTCAGGAGACAATCGCAGTCCAAGCGGGAATGTCGCTGCCCACCACGGGCGGCTACGGCGCGGCGCACGTCGAGGATTTCCGCGTCAAGGAAATCGTGTCCTTCAAATCGGCGGCGACGCAGGTCTCCGGCAGCTTCAACGAGCACGACAAGAGCCACACGACCCTCGTCTCGGTCACCATCGAGAACCTCAGCATCCTGGATGTCGTCACCGCGGACAAAGTCGTCGCGCGCCTCGCTTCGCGTCATGTTGCCAACGAGGAAGAGCCGCACATTGTCCTGATCGGCAGTCACTTTGTGAACTTGCGCATCGCGGGATGTGCGACGACGGTGGAATTCGAGCACAAGCGTTTTCTGAAGGTCGACACGTTCGAAGCCCTCGGAAAAGAGCTTGAATCGAACGCCGAATTCCGCAAAATGGCTTCGGAACCTCGCAGAGGCAAGGCTCGGAAGTCGTCGAAGCTGCATGGAGTCGTTCTTTGCTCGCTCGTCAAAGAGATCAAGACCACATGTCCGGGAGTCGAACAGCACGGGCACGTGCTCATCGTTCCTCAATTTGGGAAGATCTTCGTTGGCGAGGTCATCGCCCAGCATTCGCAGCGCACGCTCACGATGCTGCGGCTCGAGCTCGGCTCGCCGACGAGCGGTGCGATCACGGCCGGACAGGTTCAGGGAAACGGCCAGCCCTATCCGCCGACTCCGGGCGGCACCAACTAGTTCTCCATTTTGTAGTAATCGCTCTTCTGCTCGGCGGGTGCCGTGCGGCGCCTGCGCCTGATGCGGCCTACCGTGAGGTCCTTCAGACCAGCCGGAGCGGAGACATCGCGCAAGCCGTCGAGGAAGCCACCGCCGAATATCAACGCTACGCTGGGAAAAATCCCGAATGGGCGTGGCGCTTTCGGGTGCTCGAAGGGCAGCTTCTCGTCGCGCAGGGGAAGCCGCGCGACGCGCTGAACCTGCTGCGCGAAGAACCTCCCGCGTCTCTTGCCTCCACCGATGTTTTCGCCCGCCGCAAGATGGTGCTCGGCCTCGCGCACGGATTCTCACAGGAACTCGCGGAGGCCGACAGAGACCTCGCTGATGCGCAACAGTTGGCCGGTTCGCGCTATCCCGACCTGCTGGCGGAGATTCTGCTTTCGCGCGGAACCATTGAGACGGAAGAGGCCAAGTATGCGGAAGCGGACTCGACTTTCCACGAAGCGCTGGCGCTCGCGCGCGACAAGCACCTGATGTCCGTGCAATCGAAGGTGCTCGGGAGTCTGGGCACCGTGACGATGTGGCAGGAACACTACGACGAGGCGATCGACTGGTACAAAGCTTCACTCCAGATTTCCCAATCCATCGGAGCGAAAGATTCGTCTGCGATCACGCTCGGAAACATGGGATGGAGCTATTTTTCGCTTGGCGATTTCGAGAACGCGCTTGCGTATTTCAAGCGCGCGGAAGACGCCTCGGCAAAGACGGGCCTCGAGCGCGGCGAAGTGCAATGGCTTACCAACGCCGGTAACGTTTATTACGAGCAGCGCGATTATTCTTCTGCGGAGGCGGCTTACCGGAAGGCGCTGACTCTCGCGCGCAAGATCGACTACAAATCCGCGATCACGGAATGCCTCGATGACCTGGCGCAGATCGCGCTCGCGCGCGGCCGCCTCGACGACGCTCGCAGCCTCAGCGACCAGGCCATCGACCTGACGCACGCGAGCCAGGATCATTTTGTGGTGCCGTATTCGAAGCTGATCGAAGGGCGCGTCGAGGAAGCCGCGAAGAACTACGGCAAAGCGGACCAATTGTTCGAGGATGTGATTCACGACAAGAATGCCGGCACGTCGCTCGAGTGGGAAGCTGAGGCGCATCTCGCGGAGGTCTACGCGTCGCAAGGGAACCGGAAGAAAGCCGGGAGCCAGTTCCAGCGCTCGCTCGAGACGATCGAAAGCGCGCGCTCTTCGGTGAAGACTGAGGATTTCCGCCTCTCATTTCTCTCGAGCGCGATTTCCGTCTATAGCGGCTACATCGCTTTTCTCGTCGGGGAGGGCAAGACCGTCGACGCGCTGGAAGTCGCAGAGCTGAGCCGCGCGCGCACGCTTGCCGACGGACTGGGATTCACATCTGCCGCGCTCTCCTTTCCAATTCGCGGATTCGAGCCGACGAAGACCGCGCGAGCGCTTGACAGCACGATCCTTTCCTACTGGCTCGGGGCTGAGCATTCCTATGTCTGGGTGATCACGCCATCGCGCGTGCAAATGCTTCCTCTGCCCTCTGCTGCGTCAATCGATTCGCTCGTCGAATCGTACCGCGCTGCGCTCACCGGTCCGCGCGACCCCCTCGAGAGCGGAAATGCGGCCGGGGAGAAGCTCTACGAAATTCTGGTTGCTCCCGCCGCGCGCGAGATTCCGAAAGGCTCGCGGGTGATCGTGGTCCCGGACGGGAGCCTGTACGAACTGAATTTCGAGGCGCTGCCCGTCTCAGGCCCGAAGCCGCATTACTGGATCGACGACGTGACGCTCGCCAACGCGAACTCGCTGGTGCTTCTAGGCGCGTCGGCGCACGACCGCGAGCCGCGCACGCGCAAGCTGCTCCTCATCGGCGATCCCATCTCTTCCAGCGAAGAGTTTCCGCAGCTGCCGCAAGCCAAATCCGAAATGAAGGAAATCGAGAGTCATTTTTCGCCGGCGAATCGCACCGTTCTTTCAGAAAATACGGCGACGCCTGCCGCGTATCTCGATAGCCATCCCGAGCAGTTCTCCTACATCCATTTCGTGGCCCACGGAACCGCGAGCCGCGTCAGCCCGCTCGATTCAGCCGTGATCCTCACGAAGGAAGGCGATTCGTACAAGCTCTACGCGCGCGACATCATCACCAAACCGCTGCGCGCCGACCTCGTCACGATTTCGGCCTGCCATGGCGCCGGCGAGCGCACCTACTCCGGCGAGGGGCTCGTTGGGTTGAGCTGGGCGTTCCTCCATGCAGGCGCGCATCAGGTGATCTCCGCGCTCTGGGAAGTGGACGACAACTCCACGCCGCAACTCATGAGCCGCTTCTACGCGGAGCTGAGCGAAGGAAAACCGGCGGAAGCGGCGTTGCGCGACGCAAAGCTCGCGCTGCTGCATTCCGATTCGGTCTACAGAAAACCGTTCTACTGGGCGCCTTTTCAGATTTATCGCGGGCTGTGATTTCCGCCAATTCGGGTCGACGCTTTGTGGGTCGCGCCTTCAGGCACGACATGTCGCAGTCGCAAAAAAGGGGCTTCAGCCCCTGAAGGCGGTTTTCCGGGCTCGGCATTCAACGCGCGTAGTGCGTTTCAGATTGTGGCCCGCGGCGTAAGCCGCGGAAAAAAAAGTCGCGATGGAATCCGCAAGCCCCTTCAGGGGTGACAGAATCGTCCTTCTCACACAGACTCTTCAGCTCCTGGAGCCAGGTTTGTAAGTTCCCGCGAGAATCTCCGCGAGGGCCGCATCCGCCTGAGGAGTTGCGCCGGCGTGGCTGGCGACCCACGCGCCAAGGCGGTTCGCGGCGTCGTTTATCACTCGCAGCGGTGAACCCTTCAATAGATGATGCGCGAGCGCGGCCGTGAACGCGTCGCCCGCACCAACAGAGTCCGCGACGCGCACGGGGAATCCCGCATGCTCGTCGCTGCCGCTTTCCGAAACGAGCAAGCTCCCCCTGTTGCCGCGCGTGACGCAAACGAGCCTGAGACGAAACGCGCGGCGAAGCGATTCCGCGGCTGCTCTCTCCTCATCGTGTTCGAGATGGAGTTGCTCCGCGACGATTGGAAGCTCCGCGTCATTTAGCTTTACGACGTTCGCGAGCCGGAGCGACTCGGACAGAATTTCCGGCGAATAAAATTTCTGGCGCAGGTTGACGTCGAAGATTCGCAGCGCTCCTTCCCGCGACGCCGACAGAAATTTCCGAATCGTTTCGCGCGATTGCCGCGAGCGCTGCGCCAAAGAACCGAAGCAGACTGCATCGGCTTCGCCCGCAAGCCGTTCCCACGCCGGCGTCCACTCCAGAAAATCCCACGCCACGTTTTTGGTGATCTCGAACGCCGCTTGGCCTTGCCCGTCGACGTGGACTGCTGCAGTGCCGGTTGCGTGCGCGCCGTCCGATTGCAGGAACGACTCCTCGAGGCCGAGACCCGCGAGTTTTTGCGTCAGCTCCTTTCCGAGTTCATCGCCTCCGATGCGGCTCGCCGCGATGCCGCGATGGCCCAGCAGGCTCGCCATGTACGCGAAGTTCGCGGGAGCGCCGCCGAGCTGCTTTCCCTGCGGCAGCAGGTCCCACAGAACTTCGCCCAATCCGACAATCGTGCGAGCCTCGCGCATGAACCGAAATCATAGCGCGAACTCCCAGTCCTGTAGCTCAGGTCTTCAGACCCGAGGGCTTTCCCGACGAAAGCCGTGCCGCGTTTGGTCCTAGAAGTTCCTCGGCGGCTCCGGCTTCGGCAGCGGCTTGCGCGGCATCATTTCCTCGCGGTTCGCGGTCAGGTAAGCGAACGAGGCCACGATCACCGCCATTTGCTTCATGTCCGGCTCCTGAATCCGTTCGTACAGATCCATGTTCGTGTGATGCGTGCGTGTGTCGTAGTCGATCGGGTCCTGGATGAACTGGAACCCGGGAATGCCGACGGCGTTGAAGGAAAGATGGTCCGTGCCACCGGTATCGCGGATGGTAAGCGTGTTCATCCCGAGGCCGTGGAACGGCTTCATCCATTCCTCGAAGATCGGAGCGACGGCCGCGTTGCCCTGCAGATAGACGCCGCGGATTTTCCCGGTGCCGTTGTCAACGTTGTAGTATGCGTCGAGCTTGGCCTGATCGGGCTTGAGCTGCATCGTGGCCGGATCGCCGAAGTGCTCTTTCACATAGGCGCGCGAGCCGAGAAGGCCCTCTTCCTCGCCAGTCCAGAGTCCGATACGAACGGTGCGATGCATTTTGAGGCCGCTGGCTTTCAGGATGCGCATGGCTTCGAGCATCACGCCGGAACCAGCGCCGTTGTCCGTGGCTCCCGTCCCCGGAGCCCAGGAATCGAAGTGCGCGCCGAACATCACGACTTCGTTCGCTTTATCCGTTCCGGGAATTTCGCCGATGATGTTGAAGGAATTCAGGTCGTCATCGTAGAACTTGTTTTCGTCGTCGATCTGGAGCGTGACGGGAATTTTCTTCTTGAGCAGACGATAGAGCCGTCCGTAGTGCTCGGCGGCGAGAGCGATGCGGGGAATCGAAGGAGGATCCTTCGGGTCGCGCGAGCCTCCGGATTGCACCGTAACGGTGCCGTCGTCGCGACTGGAAGGCTCGAGCCACGCGGCGGCCCCTTCATCCAGCAGGAATTTCTGGACTTTGTTCTGCAGCTCGCGCAGCGCGCGGAATCGAGCGAATCGGTCTGCGTCGCGCGCGCCGGGAATCGGCTGCTCGGTTATCTCGGCGAGTTCGGCGTCCGTGTACCGGTGTGCGTCGGCTTCGTAGTGCGGCTTGAGTTCCTCCGGTTCGGCGGTGAGGACGAATTTGCCCTTGAGCTGGCCTTTCATCTCGGACTCAGCCTTGGCGAGATCATCTTCCGTTTGAATCGAGACGAGGACGGCGTCCGCGGTGACCGTGCCGTTGAGGCCGGGGGTCCAGGCCTTCGGGTAGGCGATAAGCTCGAAGGGGCGCGGAGCGATCATCTGCGCGGAGAACCGCTCGTTGGACCAGCCGCGCCCGAAGGGCCATGCTTCGAGGTGAACATTGGAGACGCCCCATTCATTGAGCTTGCCCTCCGTCCACTTGGCCGCTTCCTTGATATTGGGCGAGTTCGTCAGACGCGGCCCATAGACATCCGTCAGGTTGCTCATGATGTCCATCACTTGCGAGTTGCGGAATCCCTCTTCTTCGATTTTGTAGATGGCGTTCAAGTCCGAAGGGCTTGGCGCCTGCGCGGCCACCGGCAACACAATCGTTACGGCCAGAAAGAGCGCGAGCAACGTCCAGAGCTTTCGCACTATTCCCTCCACTTCGTTAAATTGGATTTTCCGGGTAAAGAGACACAACCCCTGAATTTGCACAGGGTTGGACGCCCCGCCACGAAAACGCGTTTCAACAAGCGAAGGAGAACGCCGGCGGAACGCGGGCGATCTCTGCGGAGCGGCGGTGCGGGCCGAGGCTGCTGCTGGCGGGCGAAAGGAGAAAGCGCCGGAGGGTCGTATAGATTAGAAAAAGGCAAGTTGGTGATTCGGAGAGAGTTGCGGCGATTTCTAATCTTCGGCCGGAGGATTAGAGAGGCGAGGATGCGAAGGGGCGCGGAAGCGAGGAGAGACCCGAATGGACCGGAGGGACGAAATGGGGTTTTTTCGCGATTAGGAAAATGTAAGCCGATGAAAAGGCCGGGGTTAGCCGGCTTTCTAATTTTTCTTTTCGCGATTAGGAAATTAGAGGTTCGAGATTGGAAGTTGGAGGCTGGAACGAAGCCCGAGAATGGGAGCAAGGCAGCGCGGCTGCGTTGTCGCATCCTCGTTGTTGTGTTGCGATTAGGAATTTGTTTGTCCTTTGTTTTCATGGAGTTAGCTCGAATTCTAATAATGGACTGTTGCGATTAGACTTTTGATCGCCGTAGCCGCACTCCACAGCCGCCTCCCCTTAGGCGTCAGACGGGACGCCAAAGGTAAAAACAAGATATGTTAGCATAATTGTAAACAAAAGTCAATAGGAAAGAATTTTCCACCCGGCCTCGCAGCTCTCTGGCCACTTGTCACTAGCTACTCAGTCTCCAGGCCATGGTGGGCCGGCCGGGGAAGCTTTCGATGGTGTGGTTGACTCTCGATGGTGAGGGAAGCGGGAGGATTGCCGGAATCGGACGGCGGGCGGTGTTTGGGCATATCGGTTGAATGATGGAAGGTTGACAAAGGGAGGGAACTGAGCGAAAATTTTTGAGCAGGCGAAGAAAAAGCGAAACTTGTCCCCCCCTTCCTTTTCTTCCCTCCGACGGTGCCGCCAATGGGTCGAAACCTCGCAGCTTTGCGCAAGGAAGTGGAGTCTGCACTCGCCCACCGAGTTGTATCGCCATTCAACTATCGCGACCGGAAGATCGTCGAGACGGTTTCGGCGGGGATTCCGGAAATCGATTCGCTGTCGGGCGGATTGCCGCGCGGCGGACTGACGGAGATTTGCGGGCCGCCGTGCTCGGGGCGAACGAGCCTGCTGATTGCGGCGCTGGCAGCGAGAACGGCGGAAGCGGAAGCGTGCGCGCTGATCGACGGGCGGGACGCGTTCGATCCGTATTCAGCGGAAGCGGCGGGAGTGGAGCTGCAGAAACTGCTGTGGGTGCGGTGCCGGAATATCGAGCAGTCGCTACGTGCGACGGATTTGTTGTTGCAGGGGGGAGGATTCGGGATGGTGGCCCTGGACCTGAGCGATATTCCGGCGGAGACAGTGCGGTACGTGCAGCTGAATGTGTGGTTCCGGTTCCGGAGGGCGGTGGAGGATACGCGAACGATTTTTGTGGTGGTGGAACAGGAGCCGAATGCGAAGACGTGTGCGTCGCTGGTGCTGCGGATGGGGATGAGGGAAGGGGAGTGGTCGAAGACGGAAGCGGGAGTGTTTTTTCGGAATGCGCAGGGGTGGTTGTTTGAGGGGGCGGGAATGAGGGCGGAGGTGATGAGGGAAAAGGCAAAGGCGATCTCAGATTTGAAATTTCAAATTTGAAATGAAGAGTCAAAAGCAAAGGCAAAGCGGAATTGGCGGCGATGGGATTTGCAGTGCACCGCAGAGGCGCAGAGAAAAACAAGGGTGGAAAAAGGAAAAGAGAAAATGGAAAAGGGCGGAGGCCGACGGAGCAAGCTCCGTCGAAGAGAGAGTGTCTCGGACGGACGGTTGCCGCGAAAGCGGCAGCAAGCTGCCGCACTCCAAAGCGCCTGCGGCGCTCAAAGCAAGCTGACGCACTCCAAAGGACATTGGCGCTGCGCTCCGTCGCTTGCATGAGGAAGTCAACAAAGCCATTTCAAATTTGAAATGAAGAGTCAAAAGCAAAGACAAAGCGGAATTGGCGGCGATGGGATTTGCAGTGCACCGCAGAGGCGCAGAGAAAAAGAAAGAGATGGGGTTTGCAGCGATTTTTGTTTCGAATTTTATGGTGCAGGCAGTGATGAGGGCGGAGCCTGCGCTTCGGGAGCGCGCGCTGGCGTTGATCGAGGGAACACCGCCGCTATGGAGTGTGGCGGCGATGAGCGAAGCGGCGCGGAAAAGCGGAATTCGAATCGGAATGACGAAGGCGCAGGTGGAACAGTTCCGGGGAATCGAAATCCGGCCGCGGCCGCGAGGGCAGGAGAAGGTGGCGCACGCGGCGCTGCTGGATCTGGGGTGGTCATTTTCGCCGCGCGTGGAGGATGCGGGACCGGACACGATCGTAGTGGATCTGGCGGGGTTGGGCTCGCTTTTCGGGTCGGAGGAGGAAATCGCGCAAGAGATGGCAAGGCGCGCGCGGGGGGTGGGATTGAATGCGCAGGTGGCGACGGCGGAAAAGATCGATGTGGCGATTCTGGCAGCGCGGGGATTTGCGGGAGTGACAGTGGTGTCGGCGGGCGAAGAAGCGAAGCGGCTGGGATGCCTGCCGGTAGGAGTGCTGGCGCCGACGATGGAAGCGTGCGAGACGCTCGAGCGATGGGGAATTCATTCGTGCGGGGAAATGGGGGCGTTGCCGGCGGAGGAGCTTTCGGAGCGGCTGGGGCAGGAAGGAGTGCGGCTGCGCGAATTGGCGCGCGGAGAAAGCGTGCGGTCGCTGACGCTCGCGGAGGCGGAGATTCATTTCGAAGAGGAAATGGAGCTGGAGGATGCGGTGGAGGATCTGGAGCCGCTGTCGTTTCTGCTGGGGCGGATGCTGGATGGATTGTGCGCGCGGCTGGAGGCGCGCGCGCTGGCGGTGAGCGCGGTGAGGGTGAGATTCGAGCTGGATGCTGAAGATGAAGATCGTACTTCAGGGGTTAAAACCCCTGATAAAAAGAAAGCGTTTATGTCGGACCTAAAGGTCCGACCCCCTAAAAACTGGAATCACACTTTGGGTGAGGAGTTCAATCGTCCCTCCGGGACTGGAGCAGTTTTGGGGAATGGTTCCCGGCACTCCGCTGCGCTGCGTGCCGGGCTAAGTACAACCGCCGCTCCGCGGCTCCCGGACAATTCCGGCCAGAAAACAGAGTCCAAGATTTATGAAAGGGTTTTGAGCCTGCCGGTGGCGATGCGGAATTCGAAGATGCTGCTGAACCTGCTGCGATTGCATTTGCAGTCGGAGCCGCCGAAGGCGCCGATACTGAAGATTTTTCTGGCGGCGGAGCCGGCGCGGCCGCGCGTGGCGCAGGGGGATTTGTATCTGCCGAGCGCGCCCGACCCGGAGAAGCTGGAATTGACGGTGGCGCGGCTGGCGAATCTGGTGGGAGATGCGTCGGTGGGCTCGCCGGAATTGGTGGACACGCACCGGCCGGATAAATTCCGGATGCGGCGATTTTTTGCGGCGGGAAGCGGCAGAGACGAGCCGCAGAGACGCAGAGGCCGCAGAGAAGAGAAAGAGAGAAACACCAAGGATTCCAAAGCAAAGACGGCGTTTCGAATTTTCAGGACGGCGATGCCGGTGAAGGTGGAGCTGCGCGAGGGATGTCCGGTGCGAGTGGACATTCGAGGAATGCGGGGGGACGTGGTTGCGGCGTCGGGTCCGTGGAGGAGTTCGGGAGATTGGTGGCGGGAGGATGCGTGGAGGAACGACGAGTGGGATTTGGAGATTCGTTTTGAGGGCGCGTGCGACACAGGGTTACTGGCGGCGAATGAGGACGGGCAAAAGGCGCAGGGGCTGTACCGGATTTTCTACGACGCGATTCGCGGGGGATGGTTCGTGCGGGGGATATACGACTGATGTATGTGGAGCTGCATGCGCGGTCGGCGTTCAGTTTTCTGGAAGGCGCGGCGATTCCGGAAGATTTGGTGGAGGCTTGCGCGGAGCGGTCGATGAGCGCGATGGCGCTGCTGGACCGCGACGGAGTGTACGGCGCGCCGCGATTTCATTTGGCGGCGAAGAAAAGCGGAGTGCAAGGGCATATCGGCGCGGAGGTGACGTCGGAGGAGGGATGGCGGTACGCGTTGCTGGCGACATCGCGCACGGGATACCAGAATTTGTGCCGGCTGATCACACAGATGAAACTGCGCGCGAAGAAGGGCGAAGGCAAGGTGTGCGCGGAGGAGATGGCGGGTCGCGCGGGGGGATTGATTTGCCTGACGGGAGGCGAGGAAGGTCCGCTGGCGCACGCGCTAGCCAAAGGAGGAATCGAGCACGCGGCGGAATGCGTGGCGCGGCTTTGCGAAATGTTCGGGCGCGAAAACGTGTACGTGGAACTGCAGAGGCATTTTTTGCGCGACGAGGAGGCGAGGAACCAGGCGGCGATTGAGATTGCGCGGCGGCTGCGGCTGCCGCTGCTGGCAACGAACGGAGTTTCGTACGCAAGGGCAGAGCAACGGGAAGTGATGGATGTTTTTACGTGCATTCGAAACCACCGGACGCTGGCAACGGCGGGGCGGCTGCTGGCGCGTAATTCCGAGCGGTACTTGAAGACGGCGGAAGAAATGACGCAGCTTTTTGGAGATTTGCCGGAGGCGATTGCGAGGACGGAGGAGCTGTCGTCGCGGTTGAAGTTCACGCTGAACGATCTGGGATACAAGTTCCCGAAATATCCGGTGGCGGACGGCGAGACAGAGATGAGCGTTCTACGGCAGCGGACGATGGAGGGGATGATCGGGCGGTACGGAACCGGGAACGAGCGCGCACGGAAGCAGATCGAGCGGGAACTAGCGCTGATCGAAAAGCTGGAGCTGGCGGGATATTTCCTGATCGTGTGGGACATCGTGCGGTTTTGCCGGGAGCAGAACATTTTGGTGCAGGGACGCGGCTCGGCGGCGAACAGCGCGGTGTGCTACTCGCTGGGGATTACGGCGGTCGATCCGGTGGGGATGGATTTGCTGTTCGAGCGGTTTCTTTCGGAAGAGCGCGGGGAGTGGCCGGACATCGACATCGATCTGCCGAGCGGAGATCAGAGGGAGCGCGCGATTCAGTATGTGTACGAGCGATACGGGAAATTGGGCGCGGCGATGACGGCGAACGTGATTACGTACCGGGGGAAGTCGGCGGCGAGGGAAGTGGGGAAGGCGCTGTCGTTTCAGGCGGATGTGCTGGACCGGCTGTCGAGCCTGGTGAGCGCGTGGGAGTACAGGGACGCGAACGACACGCTCGAGAGGCAGTTTCGCGACGCGGGGATGGATCTGAAGAACCGGCAGATCCAGAAATTTCTGGAGTTGTGCCTGCGAGTGCAGGATTTGCCGCGACACCTTGGGCAGCACTCGGGGGGAATGGTGGTGTGCCAGGGGCAACTTGATTCGATTGTGCCGCTGGAGCCGGCGACGCTGCCGGGGCGCGTGGTGGTCCAATGGGACAAGGAAGATTGCGCGGACATGGGGATGGTCAAGGTGGATTTGCTGGGATTGGGGATGATGGCGGTGCTCGAGGACTCGATCAAAATTATTCGTGAAGATTGCGGGGAGGAAGTGGATTTGGCGCATCTGCCGGCGAACGATCCGACGGTTTACGCGACGCTGCAGAAAGCGGATACGGTGGGGATGTTCCAGATCGAGAGCCGCGCGCAGATGGCGTTCTTGCCGCGAATGCAGCCGAAATGCTTTTACGACATTGTAGTGCAGGTGGGAATCATACGGCCGGGGCCGATCGTGGGGAAAATGGTGCATCCGTATTTGAAGCGGAGGCAGGGAAAGGAACCGGCGGAATGTTTGCATCCGCTGCTCGAGCCGGCGCTGCGACGGACGCTGGGAGTGCCGCTGTTTCAGGAACAACTGCTGCGCGTGGCGATGATTGCGGCGGGATTTTCGGGAGGGGAGGCGGAGGAATTGCGGCGGGCATTCGGGTTCAAGCGGTCGGAGCGGCGGATGAAGGAAATTGAAGTGAAGCTGCGGCGCGGAATGGAGCGGACGGGAATCCAGCCGGAGATACAAGAGAAGATCGCGCAGGCGATTACGTCGTTCGCGCTGTACGGATTTCCGGAATCGCACGCGGCGAGTTTTGCGCTGATCGCGTACGCGAGCGCGTATTTGAAGTGCCATTACCTGGCGGCGTTTACGGCGGCTATGTTGAACAACCAGCCGATGGGATTTTACCGGCCGGCGACGCTGGTGAAGGATGCGCAGCGGCACGGGTTGAAAGTGAGGCCGGTGGATGTGACGCGGTCAGAGTGGCTGTGCAAGCTCGAGAAATACAAAGGGAAGGCGGCGGTGCGGCTCGGGATGCGATATGTGAGGGGATTGCGGGAAGAGATCGTACAGGGAATTGTGAGAGAACGAGAGGAGAAGCGATTTGAGTCGATTGAAGATTTGAAGTTGCGGGTGCCGGAAATTCAGAAGCAGGAACTGGCGGCGCTGGCGGAAATTGGAGCACTGAATTTCATCGAGGGGAAGAAGGACGGAATGCACCGGCGTGATGCTTTATGGCAAATCGAACGGGTGGCGCGGCGGGCGGGGCCGTTGCTGGAGACGAAGGAAGAGGAGCAAACGGCGGAAGTTGAGTCGCCGTTGCTACCGATGAATGCAGAGGAAAGGCTGGTGGCGGATTTTCGAGGCACGGGGATGACCACGGGACCTCATCCGATGGCTTATCACCGTGGAGAGATGAAGCGAATGGGGATTTGCTCGGCGGTGGAGGTGCGAAAGCTGCCGGACGGGAGCCGAGTGCGAATTGGAGGAGCGGTGATCGCGAGGCAGAGGCCGGGAACGGCGAACGGGTTCATTTTTCTGAGCATCGAGGATGAAACCGGCATCGCCAATGCGATCATCACGCCGCAACTGTTTGAGGAGGATCATGCAGTGGTGGTGCAGAACTCCTTCCTGCTGATTGAGGGCAAACTGCAGAATCAGGAGGGGGTGGTGTCCGTGAAGGCCGAGCGGGTGCAGCCCTTGTCGATCAGCCAAGCAAAAACGGCGTCACACGATTTTCACTAATCGAGTGCGAGAAAAGGGCGCTCAGCAGTCCACGCTCGCGCAGTGTCCGTGGTGAGTGTCACGATCACCGGCAGTCCCTTCTTCCGCTGCAACCACCAGGTCACGGGCCGATAGCCGTAGGCCAGTTTCTCTCCGCAGGCCATGACGATCTGCTCGTCGTAGGTGCGATCGGCACGGCTGCCTCGCGGCTTCTTCTGGTAGTGCAAGCTCGACAGACTGATCGCCAGTGTCATGGACACCAATGTGGCCGTATAACCTAAGGGGAGCACTACATTTGCATGTCGAAGAACGCTTCCGATGGGACGAAGTCGTCCGCCGCCACATCGCACTCTATGAGAAGATTCTGAAGACCGGCTGAGACCAAACCGGCATTCTGCTCCACAAGCTACCGGGGATGCGTAGAGACTACGCCCAACATTCCATTTCTCGCGCACCCGCGATGCGCAACCATGTGGCGGCCTTCATCGTGTGCGGTGTGCTGGGAGTCCTTTTCACGGCACCCGGGTCGTTATCACCCCGATCGGCGCTGCTGGGATACCCGGGCGACAATTATCAACACGCATGGTTCCTGTGGCACTTCGCCAAAGCGTTGACGCACGGAGAAAATCCCTTCTTCACGAATCTGCTCTTCTATCCAACGAAAGTGAACCTTGCATGGAGCACAACGGATCCATTGGCGGGTGCTCTCGTGCTTCCCGTCAGTTTATTCGGTGGTCCAGTCCTGGCCTACAATGTTTCCTTAATTTCGCAACTCGTGCTCGCCGCCTTCTTTGGACGGTTGTTGTGCCTGCGGATTTGCGGAAACGAACTTGCGGCACTGGCAGGGGGCCTAGTCTTCGGATTCAGCCCGTTTCTTACGGCCCACGCCTTGGGCCATTTGGGATTGGTGACGGCCTTCCCGATTCCTCTTTTTGTCCTCATGCTCCATGAAATTCTGATTGAGGAAAAAACAGGCTGGGGATACGGAGTGGGCCTCGGGGCGGCTCTGCTGCTGACAGCATTGGCTCACTACGACTACACGGTGCTGTGCGTGTTTTTCGCATGCTTCATGGTGGGAATTGAGGTGGTTTTGAGGGGACCAGAGGCGCTGAAGAGAACCTGGAAGCCAATCTCTCTTGGCGCAGCGACTTTCTTCGTTGGTTTCCTGCCGATCCTGAAGTTGCTCGTGGCGAGCCGCTCCGTATTACCGGCGACTCGCGGGCTTGAGCATGTTCAGCAGTTTTCGGCTGACGCTCTGGGATTTCTAGTGCCAAGCTGGGACCATCTCTTGCTTGGGCACTTCGCGAGAGGCTGGGATCCCAAAATTTTTGCGGCCGGTTTCGAAGGAACCGTCTATGTGGGGCCGGTTGTTCTGCTGCTGGCGATTGTGGGAGCCGTGAAAGGACGGGCGGTAAACAGCACTTGGCCTATCCGCGCCTTGATCCTATCAGTCGTGTTCTACTTATTTTCTCTCGGGCCAAGAGTCCGGTTACTTGGCGACAACCTCGGGATTCCGGGCCCTGCGGCTTTGTTCTATAGGTTCCGACTCGCGCAGTTTATTTCCGCCCCCGCCCGATTTCAAGTTCTCGTGGCACTCTGCGTCTCAATCCTCTGCTCATTGGGGCTCGCGTTTCTGATCCGTGACGCGAAGCCGAGCTGGCGTCGACACGGCATATTCCTTGCATTGATCACCCTCATTTTGTGCGATTACCTCACGATTCCGTTTCCCCAATCCTCCATTATTGACCCGGCTCTACCTGCCGGCGCGACCCAAGCCGCGCGTAGTTGCGCTCTCCCAGCCGATGTGGCCGGTGGTTCCGTGATCACGTTCCCACTGTTGAAGGCGCCCTACTGCATGAAAAGCATGTGGATGCAGGTATCGGACGGCGGAAGATATGCGCTTGTCGACGGCTACCTTTCCTACGCCCCTGACCAGACGTGGAGAACGCTCTGGGACACGCCCATTCTCCGTTCACTGCTCTCCTTGCAGGGAACGGTGCAAAGCGCGCCGGACGAGGGTCTTGACCGCGAGACCGTCCAGGGCGTCATCGACTCTCTTAAGGTCCGAGCATTTGTTGTTTTCGATTCACCGCAGCATGACGCTGCAGTTCGTTATCTGCAGGCGGTTTTGAACACAGGTGGAGATCGAGCGGGTAGCTGCACGATATTTCGAACTCAATCGCACGAGGAACAGGACGGAGCAAAGCACGCTCTCAGTTCCCGCGAGACGCCGTTCGGGGTGAACGTATACAGCTCTCGCGATCCTGCGGCTACATTCTTCCGCGGATTGTCCGCGCCGGGAATCGATGTACGTTGACGGCAGGAGAGCGTAGAATTTCCGCCAGGAGAGAGCCATGAAGCGAACAGACATAGGAACTGCCGTGGGAGCCTTCGCCGTAGGCCTGGGCGTTGGTATCGCGGTGAGCCTGCTGACAGCACCTCAATCGGGAGCAAAGACACGGGATTTCATCACGAAGAAAATTCGACGAGGTCAGGATTTGCTCGGTGACGCCGCCGACGAGATACGATCGCAGACCACTTCAACCCTGCAAGAGGCGAAGAGCCGGCTGAGAGAAGCGGTGGAGGGAGGCCGGGAAGCATATCGCGACGAACTGAGCCAGCGACCTAACTCGTGACGCCTTCTGACGGCCTGGTGAGTTCGTTCCCTCGGCGATCTTGTCAAGGCTTCCGGAGGTGCGTATTTCTGGTCAGGCCGTCATCCGTGATTGAACGTTAGGACCGTAATTTTGCGCCCGATCGTCGCGCCTGGCTTGAATGACTATCCACTTTAGATCCATGGACCTGGAAGGAAGCGACATCACGTCGAATGCGCCAAAGCGAATGGCCCGTAGGTACTCGTCCCAGTCCGGGCTGCCGGAAGTCACGACCACTCGGGCCTTCGATTCTTCCCGCCGAGCCAGTCTGAGAATATCGACGTAACTCCCGTCCTTCAGGTCGCTGTCGCAGAAAATCCGGCCGACATCGCCGGCCTGCAAAACCGCTCGGCACTCGGCGACGCCGGACGCGCAGATTGGTTCCAGGCCTTCGGCAGATAGAGCCGCGCCTAAACTCCTGCGAGCCTCAAGATTGGACGACGCAACAACGATTCACCATTGCTCATTCATCGCGTATGGCTCCTGACTACTGCTACTACGTTCGGCACCCGCCTGCACGAGTGAATCACACGGTATCCGCGCAACACAGGCCAAGTTAGGCCGAACGTTCCCCTGTGACAATCGGCAGCTGCCCTAAAAGGAGAGGAAAGTCGCTGTAGGACGCAAGCCGCTACGGCCTTCGCAAGCTCTCGTTCCCTTTGACGATGGGCCGCCGCCCGATCCAGTTCTAAAGCGGACCGTTGGCCGGTTTCAGGGCAATCGAGTATTTGAAACGGGAGGTGCCTGTGGTCTTCTCAGAGCGTCGGGCTGCAGTTTCCGAACTAGAGAAGAGGAGAACTCAGATGAACTGGGACCAGGTTGGTGGCAAATGGAAGCAGCTGAGGGGAGCATTTCGGGAAAAATGGGGCAAGCTGACCGATAACGATCTCGACGTCATTGCAGGCAAACGAGAGCAACTGGTTGGCAGCCTCCAGGAGCGGTACGGGCTGGCTCGCGAAGAAGCTCAGCGAGAAGCGGATGCTTTTGTAGCGGGCCTAAACGAGGGTCGAAAAGCCGCCGGTCGCAGTTGACCATTCGGGGCTTCGTCGATTCAAGGGCGAGGGATGTGGCTTCGGGGACACCCGAAGCCACATTTGCTTTGAGACACTAGTCTTGAGAGACGCAATCGATGCACCGACGGGCCCACGGCAGTGCCTGAAGGCGTGCTTCACGAATCGACTCGCCGCAAACTTCGCAGGTGCCATAATCTCCGCTTTCGATCCGCCGCAGAGCGTCAGTGATTTCGGCAAGCTCCGACTGTTCACGTTCGAGAGCAGCGAGCTCCAAATCCTTTGCGAAATTGCTCGTAGCGAGTGCACCTTCGTCATCCGGCTCCAGATCGATGGATACGCTTCCCAAACGAGAGTTCAACCGCGAGAGGAGCGCATTCCGTTTTGCCGTCAACTGCCTTTCAAAGCTGCCGAACCGTCTGTTCTGTGCCTTCGTCAGAGTAGGCATTGCAGATTCCTTTCCAAACTGAGATTTGACCGAGATGCAGTGAGACAAATCGTTTAGCTGGCCGCTCGCTCCTGTCTCTTCGTCCTTCGAGGCTTGGACGGGGCCCTTACTCGCCGCCGCGCTTCAGCGCCAGCGAGGCTCCTCTTGAGCGCCGTCATGCGTGAACTTCGTGCAGGTTCGTTCGATGCGGACGCGCGGCCGTATAGAGTCGCACTGGGATGGAAACCAAACCGAACGAAATCGAACCTTTCCAAACTGAGGAAGCCATCGCGGCACCGTTCCTCGCCCAGCGTCCAAGTCTAGAGAGTTTGTCGCGATGGACCTATCGGGCCATCTCCCGAATGTCCCGAATTAAATGTTGTATTAAGCGGAATCCAATTTCGTGGGTTCGGGGCCGCAGCCTATAATGCGGCCATGGCAAGTCTTCAGGAATACCGGAAAAAGCGGAAATTCAAGGAGACGCCGGAGCCTTCCGGGAAGAAGCATCGACGCGCTGGAAACCGCTTTGTGGTCCAGGAGCACCACGCCCGGCGGCTGCACTATGACTTCCGGCTCGAAATCGACGGCGTGCTGAAGTCGTGGGCGGTGCCAAAGGGGCCATCGATGAATCCGGCAGACAAGCGGCTGGCGGTGCAGACGGAGGATCATCCGCTCGAGTACGGAAGCTTTCACGGCACGATTCCAGCAGGGCACTATGGCGCGGGCGAGGTGAAGATTTGGGACGAGGGCACGTTTGAGCCGGAGGGAACGACGTCGGCAAGCGATCAAGTGCGGGGCGGAGAAATCAAGTTCATCCTGCACGGCCAGAAGCTCACCGGAAGCTTCGTACTGGTGAAGCTGAGGAGAAGCGAGGGCGGACGAGACTGGCTGTTGATCAAACATCGCGACCGGCTGGGCGCGGCGAGGCCGCGCGTCATCTTGCCGAGCACGCCGCCAGCCGCCGCACCACAGCAGGATGCGGCGGGTTCGGCGAGGGTGCGAGGTTTCAAGACACGGAAAATGCCCAAGGGAGCCGTAAAGGCCGCGTTCCCCCAGAGCATGCGGCCGGCGCTGGCATCGCTTGCGGATGCACCATTTTCCGATCCTGACTGGATCTTCGAAATCAAATGGGACGGGGTGAGAACGCTGGCCGAGGTCCGCGAAGGGAAGACGCGCCTGTGGGCGCGGTCGCAGCGGGAAGTCACAAAGGAGTATCCGGAATTTTTGACGCTGGCGAAGAATCTAGATGCCCGAGAGGCGTGGGTGGATGGCGAGATCGTCGCGCTCGATGGCGAAGGGCGCAGCGATTTCGAGCAGCTTCAGACGCGGATTGGCGTAGAAAATCCTCCCGAGCAGATCCTGCGATCGGTTCCGCTCTTTCTGTATCTGTTCGACGTTTTGTATTTGGATGGATATGATTTGCGAGGAGTGCCGCTGATCGAGCGAAAGTCCCTTCTGAAAGAAATTCTTCATGAGGATGCGAGGGTCCGTTACTCGGATCATGTCGTTCGAAAAGGGAAGGAGCTGTTCGATGTAGCGACTGCGAAGCATCTCGAAGGAATCGTGGCGAAGAAGGCGGCATCAATCTATCCGCCGGGCCGCACTTCCGATTGGCTCAAAATCAAGCTCGACCGGGACATCGATGCCGTGGTCGGGGGGTGGACCGATCCGCGGGGAACACGCGAATATTTTGGCGCCCTTCTTCTGGGTCTGTACGAGAAAGGAAAACTCGAATACATCGGAAGCGTTGGCAGCGGATTTTCGGCTGCGATTCAGGAGAAGCTCTGGCCCGTCCTTCAGAACCTCCGCGTGAGCCAACCTCCGTTTTCAACTGAACCTTCGACTCGCGAGCAGGCCTACTGGACGGAGCCTAAGC
The DNA here is from genome assembly GCA_035501415.1 of Candidatus Limnocylindrales bacterium. Taxonomy (GTDB): domain Bacteria; phylum Acidobacteriota; class Terriglobia; order Acidiferrales; family UBA7541; genus Palsa-295. The sequence goes on from DATJWH010000030.1 coordinate 41,468, forward strand.
TGGTCGCAAGGGTGCGGTTCGGCAACTGGACGCAAGAGCGCCGTTTGCGCCAGCCACGGTTCCTTGGATTGCAGGAGGACCGCGCTCCCGAGTCGTGCACCTTTGAGGAGCAAATGAGTTCGACGACAAAGAAGAAAGCGTCCGCGACCGCCAAGCGTCCGAAGTTGGATCCGGCGCCGGACCTTTCGGAAGGCGTGTTGAATACGGATAAGCGAATCGAGGAGGAACTGAGGAAAGGCACATCGGACAATCTGCACGTCGAGATCGAGGGTCAACGCTTGCATTTGACGAATTTGAACAAGGTCTACTTCCCCAAGGACGGGCTCCGAAAGCGAGACCTGCTCGCTTATTACGTATGGGTTGCTCCAATGCTTCTCCCGTTTCTCAAGGATCGGCCACTCGTCTTACGACGCTATCCGAACGGCATCGAGGAACAGGCGTTCTTTCAGAAGGACGCGGGCAAGGGCACTCCGGATTGGGTGAAGACGGTTCCCATCACGTCGGAAGACCGCGGACGCGTGGTCCGGTACATCGTGGCGAACGATCGCGCGACGATCGTTTACCTGGCGAACCTTGGCTGCATCGACCACAATCCCTGGTCGAGCCGATACACGGATCAGGATCATCCCGATTACGCTTTCTTCGACCTGGATCCAAGCGAGGGAACATCCTTCGGCACGGTGGTCGAATTCGGAAAGCTATTTCTCAAGACGCTGGAAGAACTTCAGGTGAAGGCCTTCGCCAAGACTTCAGGAGCAACCGGATTCCACATCTACATCCCTATCGAGCCGAAATACACGTACGAGCAGGTGCGGCTGTGGGTTCAAGTGGTGGCGTCGATCGTTTCGAAGAAGAAGCCGGGAATTCTCACCTCGGAGCGGAGCGTGAGGAAGCGGAAACGAGGCTCGATCTATGTCGATGCGCATCAAAACTCGCGAGGTCAATCGCTTGCTTCTGTCTATTCCGTACGAGCGTTTCGTTCAGCGCCGATCTCTACACCAGTACGTGTCACAGACCTGCGCGCGGGCCTGGAGCCGGCCAAGTGGAATCTCAACACAATTCGGCAGCGGATTGATGCGGAAGGAGACCTCTGGGCTGCGTTCTGGAAGTCCCGGCAGCGGCTCGAGTCGTTGCTCAAAGTCGGCGGTGGCGAGGCTTAAGCCGTCTGTCCTTGTTCGGCTGACCGTCGCCATCGTGATCTGCTGACAGACAGATCGTCCGGCTCCAAGCTCAGCGTGAGAACTTCGCCGAACGCCAAGTGAACGGCGCGAACGTGTTCTTGGCAATCTTTTGGGAGATAGAAAATCACCTGAGCAGAGGTCTGGTCGGATTAGATTGTTTAGAGTTCCTGGGCGTGACCTCTCGCCGGAGGAAAGATGAAGAGAGAGGATGAACGGCGGCATCCTCTCTCCGACGTCTAAGCGGCGGTCGGCCGAGGGGAGGCCTTTTCCAGTTCACCTACGAGTGGCTCGGCCGCGTTGGGAATCGGTGGTTGTGCCGGCCCTTCGACGATTTGCCATGCGGTCAAGCGGCGTCCGTAAAGTGCGGCATTGGCATCGTCGTCGGGATGCAGAGTGGCTCCTTCAAGAGACACCCCGGCGAAGACTCCACGTGAACGTGAATAGCTGAGAATCTCTGACCGCATGTAGGCGTCCGTGTCCGCTTCTGTGGTTCGGCCGATCGGTCCCGCGGAAATAGAGGCGTCGGCACCGAGCTTAACCTTGCTTCTGAGGATGCTGCGGACTCCGCTGTCGTTCATGATCAGCAGCACGTAATCCGTTGCCTGCCCTCCGGCCTGAAAGCCGAAGCTGATCCCCTCGAGGGCATACATCGCAGGAGCGCCCCACGGACCAGTGAAAGCCTCTCCAGTGCGGCAGACCATAGCCCCGCGACCGTAACTGCCCCCGACAACGAAAGCGCCCTTTACGACGGATGGCAGGACGACGACGCACTTCGCTCGATCTAGCAGGTCGCGGGGAATGTCGTCCGGCACGTTCAATATCTCGTGCATGACGGCACCCGCTTCGTGGAGCCGCTTTTCCTCATCTCTCTGCGCCGATGCCCGGGGAGCAATGAGGATAAAGCCCAGAATGATGGCCGTTGATATCGCCGCTGTTCTTTTCATTTAGAGACTCCTTTGGGATTCCTGACATATTAAGGTCAGGCTCGACTTACCAAGCCGCCGACCAGGGCCGCGAGAAACAACACGAGGAAGATGAAAAAGAGAATCTTTGCAACGCCAGCAGCTGCGGCCGCGATCCCCGCGAACCCGAAGATCGCCGCAATAATCGCAATGATAAAAAACGCGACGGCCCAACGTAGCATGATGTTCCTCCTTAGACTCAGATCGATTCAGCTGCGCCCTCAAACCTGGCGCGATGTTCCGATTCTCATCCGGAGCGGCCTCGGCCTCAATACGGTCTCGCTCGTATTTACCGTGTAAGGCGGCCTGATCGCAAAAGGGAAGGTGGCGCCTGCTGTACAGGGAGACTCCGGCAAAAGTACAGCAACCCTGGGATGGACCCTTAGAGGGCCCTCTGTTCTAATTCCGCGCTGGAAGGCCGAAAGAACCGGAAAATGAGCTGTTATTTGGCCAATTTGCTTTACCTACTGGGCAGCTCGCGTCGGGCGTTCTCTGATTTCGTCCGGCGCGGGTGCTCTGGTGGGTGGCTGCTGAAAGGGAATTGACGAAAGACGAAGCAAAGCGTGATTTGCGCATATGGCGAAGAACGTTGCTCTGCAAGGGGAATCGATGAAGAAGATCGTGGCCGGGATCGCTGTTTTGCTCGTCGCGGCGCTTTTTGCACCCAGGGCGCGGGGTCAAGAACACGTCAATATCGGCGCTTACGCCGACTATTTTCGATGGAGCAAAGGAGGAGATGTGAACTTGGCTGGAGTGGGCGGCCGTGTTTCAGTGAATATCGCGCCCATCGGGCGTTTGATGCAAGAGGTTGGCGTCCCAGCGCAAATGCTCAATCTGCGCTCGCGTGCACGTGCGTTGCCATCCGTGCTACTTGCGATGCAACGAGAGCGGCATCCAAACCGTCTATTAGCGCAGGGGTTTTCTCATTCCTCGGCCCAGGTCGGCGTAAAAGCTTCGGCTCGGGCTCTGAAAATATTTCCCGGCTACGCTTCATTTCTACCAAGGGTGAACGAAAGATTTCTCTCGTGCGTTCATTATCTTCCCCAAAACACGCGAGAAGCATGGGACTTAGAAGACAGGCATCGGACTTTCGTTGTGGCAGCGCAGATGCACACTTGAAACATTCTGGCAGTAAAATGGAGGAGTCACCATGGGATCTGCATCACCTGTTCAAATGGGTACGCGAAGAGACGCCCGAGTTGGGGGGACCATGAAAACTCTGCGCATTTTGGTAGCGGACGACCACGATCTCATGCGGCGAGGTTTGAAGGCGTTACTCGAATCGCATCCGGGGTGGACTATCTGCGCTGAGGCCCACACGGGACGAGAGGCCGTTGCAAAGGCCGAAGAGCTGCGTCCCGATGTCGTTATTCTCGATATCACGATGCCGGAGTTGAATGGAGTCGAGGCGGCGCGCCGGATCCTAAAAGCTTCGCCCAACACGGAAGTCCTGGTACTTTCCGTCCATTATTCCGACCAGCTGATTCGCGACATTCTGGACGCGGGTGTTCGCGGGTACATCGTGAAGTCGGATTCAGACCGTGATCTTACGATTGCGGTCGAAGCGCTCGCCAACCACAAACCGTTTTTCACGCCCCGTGCGACCGAACTAATCCTCAGCAACTTCAACAACAAGGGTGGTTCGATGTCGGACATGCCCGCGATGGTGGGAGAGCGCCTAACGTCCCGCGAACGAGAGATTGTTCAGCTGCTCTCTGAAGGCAAGAGCAGCAAGGAAGTCGCTTCGATGCTGAGCATCAGCGTCAAGACTGCCGAGACGCACCGCGCGAACATAATGCGGAAGCTCGAAATCCACTCCGTTAGTGAGCTCGTCCGCTATGCGGTTCGCAACCAAATCATAGAGCCGTGAAGGCTGGCGGCTCTCGTCGCCCGCTGGCCAGAGTTGTCACGGGAATCCACGCTCTACAGCAAAGCTCCATCGTCTTTCGGCGTTTGACCCGATTTCGACTCGGGATTGCCCGGGCGATACTCGGCCAGACGGAATCAACGGTTCCGCCCAGGGGAGAAGAAGAGACTTCGGGTGCCTTGGAGAAATCAAGGCGCGAGGGCTGGGCCGATTTTCTTCTTCTCTCCGCGAAACCTTCTTGAGGTTTCAGCAGAATTGCGATCCCACGGAACTAACCTAATCCGCTGACCGGAACTCGTTTTTCTCCGCACTCGCAATAACTGGATAATTCCCCGGGTATTGGCGTTTTCCGGTATTCCCGCTGGCGCCGCACTATGTCGTACTTATTACTCCAAGCGGGGAGCAATGCGAACTTCCCTCACACGCCGGACAGAAGGGAGTGACCTTGGTGGCTCTCGGTGACTTTATCGGTTCTCTGCAATTTTATCCGTGGAAAGAGGATGCTCATGCCGGAGGAAAAAGCGATTGAAAAAGCTCGTGAGGGTGAGCGCGAAGGAATGTCCCCCTCGACACAGGCTGGCGAATTCGTGCGCGAGGAAATCGACCATGTTCGCGCGGGAAAACACGGCGCCCGGTCGGTGAAACAGGCAATTGCCATCGGACTCTCCAAGGCCAGACGGGCGGGTGTCAAGCTTCCGCCGCCCCGGAAGGGATCGGTGTCTAAGCGAACCCGGCGCCAGGCTTCTCGTGATCTGTCGCGGGCCGCTCACGGCAGGCACAATACATCGCGAACGAAATCTCGGGCAATCACCAAGGCTCTTCGTAGAGAAAGCAGCCGAAGCGCTTCACGCCACGCGCTGTCAACTCATGCGCTTCGAAGTGCCCGCCGCCGGGGGAGTCGCTCCCTTCGTGTTGCGGCTCGCAAAGCCGCGCGCACGAAGGGACGAGCAGGCTTGCGTCGAGCCGCACGGAAAGCGGCCAGTACTCGCCGAGCGCGTCGATCACGGAGCTGAATCATGGCGCGGCCCAGTAAGAGTGAGGAAGGGTCCCTTTCCCTCACAGACCTGGCGTTGCTAATGAATTGCTTGATGTTTTTTCTTTTCCGGTTGTGTGGATGGCTAGCGCGACCAGGCAAAGGATGAGCTAGGTCGAAAAGGCTTCCTCGTTACTGGCAGGAATGCCCCTCAGTGTTCCTCTGGTGGATCGTCTTCCGACTTTTTCTTGCTCGCTGATTCGATCGCCGGCAGCAGTGCTCGCCAAATCTTCGACTTCGGAATGTATCCCTGTGCTCCAACCTCCGCGATCAATCGAGCGATTTCCGAAGACTCGTGCTGGCTGACGATCAGGATTTCCGATTGGGGCACGGCAGCATGAATCAGAGGGGTCGCTTCTATGCCGTTCATTCTCGGCATGCTGATGTCCAGCAAGACAACATCCGGCCGCAGCTTTCGGGCCTGCTCCACGGCGTCGAGACCGTCCGACGCTTCGCCGCAGACGTTCCATTCGGAGTGGGTTTGAACGAGCGAGCGAAGCGAACGTCTCACGCCCGGATGGTCATCTGCGATGAGGATGCGCAACCCCATACTATAGAAAATGCGCCTGCCGCTCTCCGGGCTCCATACAGGTCTATGGGCACGAGCGCGGGGGAGTTCCTTGTAGACCTCCTAGGGCAGTACCGGCTGTCGTGACCGTTTGGCGGCGCTGGCTGTGAAACCGAGGAGAGAAATCAGCGAAATAATCGAAATCAGATCGCCGACGCTCCGGTCCGTCGTTCGGCGAAAAACCAAGTCAATTCGATGAGCTCCGGGGGGCAGCTCCAGCACTACTTGGGCCGTGTCGGGAAGCTGGTGAATGGTCGCATTGCGGCCGTCAACCTCGGCGCTCCACGCTGGATAGTTGATCAGCCTAAGGGCAAGCGCCATTTCTCTCGAACTGTTCTCGGACAGAACTCGTTGCGTCGCTGTCCACTCTTTGACGCTGACTCGCGCGTCTGTTTTCAGCGCGGTGCCAGTCTCTGGGTCCACGGTTGCGAACCGCGGGATTGGCTCATCGGGAGGAACGGGCTCGTCGGAATTGGCGCGAGGGACTCCCGGCAAGCTACCGCGGTCGCAGCCAAGAGGTGCGTACTCGTCTGTGCCGTCATAGCCGACGCCGGACTGCACCTGATCCGTGAGCGACGCGACATCGTCCGTGTGCCACCAAGTATCATTCGCGATTGCCGTTGTAGTCGCGCCAAGGATCACGAGGACGATGATCCAGAGAATCGATCGTCGGCGGGAAAGGCCCGGCCCCGCCGCTGCGCAAAATGCGAAGACAACGCTGAGCGCGCCAAGCCATCGCCAGGGAAACTGAACGAACTGAAGCTTCGGAAGAATGCGCCAGAATATTGCGCTCGCCGAAAACATCAGGAACGTCGACGCCAGTCCGAGAGCAACCAGCATCGGCCAGAGTTGTGGAAACCCGCTTCGGCGCCGGGCAGTCAAGACGCACAGAATGGCCGTGAGGAGTATGAGGCCGACGGCCAGCGTCGATACCTTCCAGTTGAACAGAACAAATTCGGGGCTGCCTCCCCAGGTGTAAATGAAATTTCGGTTTGGACGCATGTCGTCAGTAATCGCTTGTTGGATCTGAACCCAGCGCTGCTCCCAGGTAGCGGGCACAATGTAAAACGCAGCTAATCCCCACCCGGCAAACATGCTAATGCCCCCGACGACTAGCGGCCGGAGATTTCGCGACTGAATCGCGGCGACCATCAGGAGAAGTGCGAGGGAATAGGTCGCGATGACGGCTGCGGGAGCGTTGCTGAGCCATATGGCCGCGAAGACCGCAGCCAAGAAGGGGACGTTCCGCCAGCCAGCTCGCTTCACGCGTAGAGCGGCGAGCAAGAGAAGCGGAAAGAACGCCACCGCAAGCAATTCGGAAAAGTCGCTGCGATCGTAGGCGAGGAGCACGTTGTAAGGATTCGCGAGGAAAAAAACGCCCGCGGCGATCGCTTCGTTTGAGGAAAGCCAGTTACGCGCGAGACTCCACATGGCCAGGCCGCCGGCCGTCAGGGCCAGCCAGATGAAAACGACGGGCGCCGCGGCATTCGGCAGGATCGAGCAGAGCACCCCGCCAAGAATCCACGAAGCAGGCGGATAAAAGATAAAACGCGGTTCGCCGTAGCCCCAGTTGGCCCACTCTGCCCAGCGCGGATACAGAATGCCTTCACGCCACTGGCCGGCAACATCCAACCAGGAAGCAACGTGGAACTCGAAATCATGACCGGAGGCGTTTCCCAGGAAAAACATTGGCGCGACAACGGTCGTCGCCGCGATTACGATGAAGAGGACGGCGATGAGTTTCGCGCGGCGCGAATGCGACGAGGTCTCCGTCGCGGTTGCCGATGGTTCCCGCTTAGTTGCACTCAAGCTGTCGATGGCTGATCTCCGGCCTGCCCCGCAGAGGATACAGAACCTCGATTGGGACCGCTACAGACAAAGCTCCTGTTTGAACTCGAGCCCGGCGGCCCTTGTTGCCAATTCGCCCTGCCGTGGCTACAGTAATGGCCTTCGGCTAGTGTGCTGCCCGAGAGCTTGCCGGACTGCTCAGTCTTGAGTCTGCGCCTTTCAAGGAGCCATCACGATGACGGCGGAGGAACGACGCCTCCAGGACAATGCTGAGCGTCGAGCCCATTGGAAGCGCTGGGGTCCATACCTGTCGGAGCGTCAGTGGGGAACCGTCCGGGAGGACTACAGCCCCAACGGCGACGCCTGGAATTACTTGCCGCACGATCAGGCTCGTTCGCGCGCGTACCGCTGGGGAGAAGACGGAATTGCGGGACTTTGCGACCGCCACCAGCACATCTGCTTCGCTCTCGCACTATGGAACGAAAAAGACGCAATCCTGAAGGAACGCCTCTTTGGGCTCACCAACAAGGAAGGGAACCACGGGGAGGATGTGAAGGAGTATTACTACTACCTCGACGCGCTTCCGACGAGTGCGTATCTCAAATATCTCTACAAATATCCTCAGGTCCCGTTTCCCTACGATCATCTCGTCTCTGAGAACGGCAAGCGGACCCGCCTTGACCCGGAATACGAGCTGGTTGACACCGGGGTGTTCCGCGAGAACCGCTACTTCGACGTCTTCGTGGAGTACGCGAAGGCCAGCCCCGAGGACGTCCTGATCCGCATCACTGCCTGGAACCGGGGACCCGACCCCGCCCGATTGCGGCTGATCCCCACCGTCTGGTTCCGGAATCGCTGGGATTGGGGCGATCCATACCAAAGGCCACTCGTTGAGCGAATTGAATCCGACAAGACTTGGTCGCTGCTCGAGCTGTCTGAATTTCACTATGGCAAGAGATGGCTGGCGGTGGAGGACGCGCCGGAACTCCTCTTCACGGAGAACGAAACCAACACGGAGCGGCTCTACGGTGAAGGGAACCGCACACCGTATGTGAAGGACGCGTTCCACAGGTACATCGTTGGCGGCGACCGCGGTTCCGTGAATCCGGCGATGAAGGGGACGAAGGCCGGTGCCCACTACTCCTCGGAAATCCGCCCGGGCGGCAACTGGACTTTGCACCTGCGTTTCATGGACTACAATCCCCGAGAGGTCAATGCGGACGCCCATGACCTCTTCGGTTCCTCTTTCTACAAGATATTCACGGACCGTGAGAAGGAAGCCGACGAATTTTACGCTTCGCAACTGTTTCCGGGCGCCAGCGACGACGCGCGGCTGGTTCAACGCCAGGCCTTTGCCGGGCTGCTATGGTCCAAGCAAAGCTATCACTATGACGTCCGGCGATGGCTCGACGGCGATTCGACGCAGCCTGCTCCCGATCCTCGGCGTTTCCTTGGACGTAACCACGATTGGCAGCATCTCTACAACTCAGACGTCATCTCCATGCCGGACAAATGGGAATATCCGTGGTACGCCGCCTGGGACCTCGGGTTTCACTGCGTAACGATGGCGCTGATCGATCCTGAATTCGCGAAGGAGCAGCTGATCCTCTTTCTCCGCGAATGGTACATGCATCCAAACGGGCAGCTCCCCGCCTATGAATGGAATTTCTCCGACGTGAACCCTCCGGTACACGCCTGGGCCGCCTGGCGCGTCTACAAAATCGCCGCGCGCATGACGGGTCAGTTGGACCGCAAGTTTCTCGAGCGCGTCTTCCTCAAACTGCTGCTGAATTTCACGTGGTGGGTGAATCGCAAGGATCCCGATGGGAAGAATGTTTTCCAGGGCGGCTTTCTAGGCCTCGACAACGTTGGTCTTTTCGACCGCTCCAAGCCCCTTGCTCCCGGCCAGATCGTCGAACAATCCGACGGTACGAGCTGGATGGCCATGTACTGCCTCGACATGCTTTCGATTGCAATAGAATTGGCGCACGAGGACACAGCGTATGAGGACGTCGCGAGCAAGTTCTTCGAACATTTCGTCTTCATCTCAAAGGCAATGAATGACCTTGGTGGCGAGGGCATCGGGCTATGGAACGAAACCGATGGCTTCTACTATGACGTCCTGCACAGTACCGACGGAGCGCATACTCCCCTTAAGGTCCGTTCCGCTGTCGGGCTGATTCCGCTTTTCGCGGTTGCGACCTTCGAGCCGGGCGACCTCGATGGCCTGCCGGGGTTCCGGCGGCGCATGGATTGGTTCCTTAAGCACCATGCCGACGTCGCCGAGCACGTCGACATGAGCCGCCGCTCGAAGGATGGCGGCGCTCGATTGCTTCTGACGATCGCCAATCGACGCAAGCTCGAGCGCATCTACCGCTTTGTCTTCGACGAAAACGAATTCCTGTCGCTTCACGGCGTGCGCGCGCTTTCCAAGTTCCACAAGGATCATCCATTCACGCTCAATCTGGATGGCGTGACTCATCAAGTTGATTACGAGCCCGCCGAGTCGACCAGCGATCTCTTCGGCGGCAATTCGAATTGGCGCGGACCGGTCTGGTTTCCCCTGAATTTCTTGCTGATCGAGTCGATGCAGCGCATTCACTACTACTACGGCGACGAATTCAAAGTCGAATGCCCCACAGGTTCGGGCAAGGCCTTGAGCCTTTGGGACGCGGCCAGCGAACTTTCACGGCGTCTCTCGCATATTTTCTTGAGGCGTGAAGGCCGCCGCCCTGTCTACGGAGATGTAGCTCTGTTTCAGAACGACCCTTTTTGGCGGGACCTGATTCTCTTCCACGAATACTTCCACGGTGAAACGGGCGCCGGCCTTGGCGCCAATCACCAGACGGGTTGGACCGCCCTGGTCGCAAAACTGATCGAGCAAAGTGGTGAGTAGCGCGGCGGGTTAATGCTTCGCGGACGGCTGAGGTTGTTCCACGAGCTCGATCAGCACCTTTTGGCTTCCGGGTGATGTGACAAGCCAGAAATTCACCCGCGTTCCGTTCGCTCCCGCGCGGGTCGCCGGGTACACGGGCTGGATCCCGAATTTCGTTCGAAGGATTCGAGTCGCTTCGTCTATATTTTTCGTTTCGATTTCGATCTGCTGAATGCCCTCGTGGAATTTCTGCAAGTAGCGCGCAATCGCGCCCGAGCCGCTGGGATCGCGGCTGGTCAGGATGTCCAGCCGCAGACCGCCGCGAAATTCGAGCTCAAATTCCTTCGCGTCTTGATCTGGAGGAACGCTCGCCAGTTCCGGCAAGCCGTTGGCTCTCTGAATCTCTTCGAACTGCTTCTGCGAAACGGCTACGCCCACCGTCAACAGCGGCGCGCCCCCGGAGACGGACAGGCACTTAGCGAATTCTTGGTCCTCTAGCCACTCGCGTGCGCCAGACATAGCGAGTTCGCGGCCGCGGCGGAAGATTTCCGCCGCCGCATTCTGGCGCACTTCAGCGGTTCGGTCGGCGAGGTCACCGATCAGCGAAGCCAGCGGAGTCTCACTCATGTCACGGGGGCCCGATCAGGGCGACTTGGAAGGCGGCTGAATCGCATTGACGTTCGACAGCGCAATCCGCGTCGTTTCTCCCTGTCGGACCTTCAGCGGCACATCCCATCGAAGCCGCGCATCTCCGACCTCGGCGGCCACTTCCAGGGTCGTCAGCCAGTAATTGCCCGAGGGAATTTCGGTGAGAGCTCCACTTCCATCCAAATTTGTCTGCGTGCGGGCGACCAGATATTTCGATTCCGCCAGCTCCAAAGCTTGCCGCCGGATTTCAGGCTCTCGCTTTCCCACCACGGCCGCCCATTTCGTACTCGGGTCTTTCTCCACCAGGTCCAGGTCCATTCCATCTTTGGTCTGGGGATTCGCCTCCACGTAGTGCTTGATTGCCTCGTGATAGTCGTCCACGAGCTTTTTGTACTTCGCCGGATCTTTTTTCTCGTCTCCCAGCTTGAACTTCGGTTTTGGAAAATCCACTGACCGGCCGCCGGCATTTCTCTGCATGTAGGCCGCAAAAAATTCCGGCACTCCCAGAATGTCCGCCGGAGTCAGTTTCTGCACGAACTCGTCGCCGGACAGCTGGACCCAGTGATTCTTCTTCATCCAGGCCCTCAATTCTGGCGAGACGTCGAGCTTGTCGATGAAGGCTTCCATGTTCGGCGGCGGGTAGGACGCCGCCACCTCCCGGGAGATCTCTTCGAAGCTCTTTGATAGCAGATAGAAAGGGAAGCCGCGAACCGGCTCCTCGAGCCCGCCGGACGGAGTCGCCCGCGCGCTGAATTCGATCGAACCGTTTTGCGCTTCGGCTTTAGGGGTAGCGATGGAACTAAGGAGAAGAACCGCGACGGAAAGGGAAACGCCGTATCTCACGCGCGTCATCGTAGCAGAAGGGAACTACTCTGAGTATCGAACTCAATCGCCGCCTGTTCGCATGACTAACCTGCGGAGATACACCGTCGGCGGAGCTTCGAATCGCCAGAAGCTAGTACAAGTGGAAAGTGACTTCGATGATCTGGCGCACAGGCGCTGGTTTGCCGTCCGGGCCCAGCGCAGGCTTGAATCGCCACGTTCGAACTGCCTCGACAGCCTTCTCATCCAACCCGAGGCCAAGGCCTTTCACGACGTGAATGTCCGTCGCGCGCCCGTCCGGCGTGATGATCGCGATTAGCGAAACTGTGCCCTGATATTTTGCTTTGACCGCTTCATCCGAATATTGTGCCTGCGGGCAATATAGGCATGCGGGATATCCGTATCCGCCGGTTCCAGCGTTGTAGACACCTCCGCCCGTGCCGCCACCCGATCCCGGGCCAACTCCGCCACCGCTTCCGCTGCCCACGCCGCCGCCGCTGCCTGAACCGATTCCGCCCCCGCTGCCGGGACCATTCGAATCGCTAATCACCTTCGCGAGTGGGTCGCCCCAGTTGTTCATATTGGGGCTCGGCAGATTCAATTGTGGAGGGCCGGCAACCGTCGGCCGCACCGGGAACTGCGGAGCCAGCGGCGGATGCACCGATGGTGATGCCAACTGGTTCAGCGAGAACTTCGGAAGCTTCCCTTTGCTCGCGGGAATCACATTGTGTTCTCCGCCGCCGCCACCGCCGCCCGCCTTCTTGGTTCCGGGCGCCAGCTTTGGCAGATATGGAGAGATCGTCGTGATCTCGACGTTCGAATTCGCCTTCGTAATCGCCGGCGACATGATCTCCGGCAGCAGCGGAACGATGATCAGCACCAGAATCGCGACGTGAATCGTCACCGAGAGCGCCTGCACCCGCGTGAACTGCGTGTCCTTCGTCCAGATCTCTTTCACCTGGACCGGCTTGCTCGTTACCTGCAGCGGAGGTAGCTTCTTCGGAAAGAGCGCGTCCTGTATATTCTGCCAGAAACCTGCCTGCTTCCAGTCGACCAGCAGGTCCGAGTTCACACGCTTTGGCGCGGGGCGGAACAGCTCCCGGACATTCTCCCCCATTCCCTCGCCGAAGCTTGGCATGCGGAAAGCCGCCGCTTCGCCGGGCTTAACCTTGACGGGGCGCTCGGTGAGGAAATCCTTCAGGTTGGAGATCAGGCTCTTCAGCGGAGATTCGTGGATCGCCGCGGTCGGCATGCGGCCCAGCTGGAGTGTGGGCTCCGTGCTCGAACGCTCGTCGTTGGCCAACCTCGAGCTAAAGTCCCGCATGATGCCTTCCCGCCCCCGCCGCGCAAATATACCTAACCTTAGACGCCAAGCGTCCAAAAAGGATGTATTGGGCCGGGCGCGGCTGACACGCTTCCTGATTCATTGTAACATACGATGCGAACACCAAATTTTGAGTTTCCTCAGCTGGATACAGCGGAAAGCGAAAAACGAGCCCGGCACGATGGCGAAACCCCTCGACGTCAAGAGCACCCTTAACCTGCCCCGCACTGACTTCCCTATGAAAGCGAAATTGCCCGAGCGCGAGCCTGAGCAACTCGCGGCCTGGGAACAGATGCGCCTTTACTACCGCATTCTCGACTCGCGCGCAAACGCGCCGCTGTTTGTGCTGCACGATGGGCCGCCCTATCCCACCGGCGAAATCCATATCGGTACCGGCTTGAACAAAGTCGTCAAGGACATGATCGTCAAGTCGAAGTCGATGGCCGGCTTCCGCGCGCCCTATATTCCCGGATGGGATTGCCACGGCCTTCCGATCGAGACCAAAGTCGAAAAGGAACTCGGCGGGAAGACCACCAAAGTCTCCGCCGCCGAATTCCGCCGCCGCTGCCGAGAGTACGCGTCCCGCTACGTTGAGGCCCACAAGCGCGATTTCCGCCGCCTCGGCGTGTTCGGTCAGTGGGACAAGCCTTACCTCACCATGGACCCGGGCATGGAGGCCTGCACTGCCGCGGCCTTCATCGACTTCCTCGAAAAGGGATACGTCTATCGCGGTCTGAAGCCAGTCTATTGGTGCATCTATGACCGGACCGCCCTCGCCGAAGCCGAAGTTGAATACGAAGACCATACCAGCCCGTCAGTCTGGGTGAAATTTCCCGTAGCCGAGGTGGCACCGGGTGTGGCCCTCGGCGGAGATGTCAGCGCGCTAATCTGGACGACAACTCCGTGGACGCTTCCCGCCAATCGCGCGCTCGCCTTTCATCCCGACTTCGAGTACGTCGTGGCGGACACTTCGATGGGGAAGCTCCTCCTGGCCAGGGAGCGCGTCGCCGCTCTGCAATCGGAATTGAAGCTTGAGGTTCGCGGCACGTCGGGCGGGTGGAAGGGCAAGCAGTTCGAAGGCGCGAAATTCCGCCACCCGTTCCTCGATCTGACAGTTCCTGGTGTTCTCGCCGACTACGTCACGCTCGATCAGGGCAGCGGCATCGTGCACACGGCTCCCGGCCACGGCGCCGAAGACTTCTATACCGGCCAGAAGTACGGCCTCGAGGCGTACGCCCCGCAGGACGATGACGGTCGCTTTACCGAAGGCCTGCCCGAATACAAGGGCAAGACCGTATTCGAGGCGAATCCGATTATCGTGAACCTGCTCAAGCAGCGTGGTGCCCTCGTCGGTGAGCAAAAACTCGCTCACAGTTACCCGCATTGCTGGCGCTGCCACAATCCAGTCATCTTCCGCGCCACCGAGCAGTGGTTCGTTTCTATGGATAAGCCCTGCGGAGAACCCGATCCTCGAATGGTTTCCGTCTCCGGCGATCAGGCCCGCACTCTGAGGACACGAGCGCTGTTCGCAGTTCAGAATGTGAAATGGAATCCGGACTGGGGCATGGCTCGAATGAGCGACATGATTGCCGAGCGCCCCGATTGGTGCATCTCGCGCCAGCGGTTCTGGGGCGTGCCTCTGATCATCTTCACCTGCCAGAGCTGTGGCAAGCCGCTCATGGACTTCAAGGCGCTTCGCCACGTTCTGCCCTTCTTTGAACGCGAAGGAGCCGACGCGTGGTTCACTCATACGGCGGAAGAATTGCTTCCCCCGGGTACCAAATGCCCGTGTGGCGCGTCGAAGTGGAAGAAGGAAGAGGACGTGCTCGACGTCTGGTTCGATTCCGGCTCGACAAATCTCGCGGTCCTGAGTGAGAAGGACGGCACATGGCCGGCCGACGTCTATATGGAAGGCCCTGACCAGTATCGTGGCTGGTTCCAAAGCTCGTTGCTCGTTGCCATGGGTGTGAAGGGCCGTGCGCCCTATCGCCAGGTGGTTGCTCATGGGTGGACGCTCGACGAAAAGGGCATCCCGATGTCGAAGTCGCTTGGGAACGCCGGCAACCCGATGGAAATCTGCGCCAAGTGGGGCGCGGATGTCTTCCGCGTCTGGGTCTCTTCGCAGGACTTCACCACCGACGTCCGCGTATACGAAGCGATGATGCAGCAGCTCGCGGAAGCCTATCGCAAGATTCGCAATACCTTCCGCTTCGCGCTCTCCAACCTCTCCGATTTCGATCCCGCGCGCCACTTGGTCCCCGATCCGCAGCTTTGGGAGATGGACGCCTGGATGCTACGCCGCACCGGCACGAAGATTCGCGAATGCCGCGAGTGGTACGACCGGTTCGAGTTTCACCGCGTGTATCACGCGCTGCAGGATTTTTGCACGGTCGATCTCAGCGCGTTCTACTTCGACGTTCTCAAGGACCGCCTCTACACCTTTGCTCCGAATAATCCCGGCCGGCGCTCCGCGCAGACCGCCGTCTACCGTATCGCCAGCGCTCTGGCTCGCCTCATCGCTCCCACGTTGACCTTCACTTCCGAAGAAGTCTGGAAATTCATGCCGCGCGCCGAGGGTGACCCGGAAAGCGTCCACATGGCCCTCTTTCCCGCGGCCGAGGAATTTGAGCAGGCGCTCGATGCAAAGCGTTCCAGCGATTGGGACCGCGTCCTCGCGGTTCGTGAGGAAGTCCTGAAAGTTCTCGAGCCGCTGCGTGCCTCCAAGACAATTTCCGCGAACCTCGAAGCTCGAGTCATGCTGTCCGCTTCCGGCGAACTTGCCGCGATCCTCCAGCGCGTCGCGAAGTTTCTCCCGGCGCTCTTCATCGTTTCGCAGGTCGAGCTCCAGCCGGGTGCAGGTGATGGCGCAGGAAGCCTCCAGGTTAGAGCCGAACGCGCCCACGGCAAGAAGTGCGACCGCTGCTGGAACTACTCGGTTCACGTCGGCGAGAGCGCCGACTACCCCGGCCTTTGCGAACGCTGCACGGCAGCCCTCGCTGAAATCGAGCGCGATGGCGGTATACTAGTGGGGAGCGTCAAGCCCTGATGTCCTACGTCTCCCGC
This sequence comes from Candidatus Limnocylindrales bacterium, assembly GCA_035501415.1. Lineage (GTDB taxonomy): Bacteria > Acidobacteriota > Terriglobia > Acidiferrales > UBA7541 > Palsa-295. The sequence continues at coordinate 57,599 of DATJWH010000030.1, forward strand.
AACGGATGGTATTCGCTGGCTCTGATCGCGTTGTGCGCGCTCGTGGTCGACCAGGTCAGCAAATACATCGTGGAGCGCTCGATCACGGTTGGCACTCTTCCGATTACCGTCATCCCCGGCCTGGTGAACCTCGTCCACACCAGCAATCCTGGTGTTGCCTTCGGCCTGGGCGCCGATTCCACCGCCCCTTGGATGGCACCCGTGCTGATTCTGTTTTCGGTCGCCGTCATAGGGCTGCTTATCTGGTTGCTGGTCACCAATCGCGCCGGCGGCTGGTACGGCCAATGCGGACTCGCCCTGATCCTCGGCGGCGCGGCCGGTAACGTCCTTGACCGCGTCCTGCGCCACAGCGTGACGGATTTCATCGACTTTTATATCGGCCGCCATCACTGGTACACGTTCAACCTCGCCGACTCCGCCATCGTGATTGGCGCCGGGCTCGTTGTCCTCGAACTCTTTCGCGATTGGAGGCATCCTACTCAGGAGCGAGCCTGAGGCCCAAGCGCGCGACTGATGCATCCCATCCTCTTCCATTTCGGTTCATTCACGATTTACACCTACGGAGTTCTCGTCGCCACCGGCGTGATTTCTGGCTTGCTCTACGCGCGCCACCAGGCTGCGCGTGTCGGTCTCGACGCGGAAAAGGTCTGGAACATGGGCATCTACATGATTCTTGTGGCCCTGCTTCTGGCCAAGGTTTGGCTCGTTTTCAGCGATTGGGGCTACTACATCGCCCATCCGCGCGACATTCTGAGCATCGCAACGTTCCAATCGGGTGGCACGTTCTATGGCGGCGTCATCGGCGCCGTACTCACCATCCTGCTCTATTCCTACTTTCAGAAGCTGCCGCTCCTTCCGGTCCTCGACGTTTGCGCCGTTGGTGTCCCTCTCGGACACGCCATTGGCCGCCTCGGCTGCTTCGCTGCGGGTTGCTGCTACGGGAAGCCCACCACGATGCCTTGGGGAATCACCTTCACAAATCCGGCTGCCGGCCAGATTGCCGGCACGCCACTCGATATCCACTTGCATCCCACGCAGCTCTACGAATCTGCTGCGGAATTCGTGAACTTCCTGATTCTCGTCTGGTTTGGCTCGCGCCAGCGCTTCAAGGGCCAGATCCTCGGCACCTACTTTCTGCTCTATGGAGTTGAGCGCGGCACCATCGAATTCTTCCGTGGCGATCCCGGCCGCACCATGCTCTTCCACAATTCGTTTTCCCTTATGCAGGTCGTCAGCGTCGGCCTCATTCTCGCCGGCGGATTCCTTTGGTATCGCGGACTTCGAGGCGCCGCGCCGATTCAGCCCGCCCCTGCGGTCGCTTCCCGCTAGATAGCTTGTCCGGCACCGTTCCGTCGCGGCTTCGCCCGCATTGAATTGCGCTTCCGGTGTGCTACGTTCATCCCGGTGCTGCCCTGAAGACTTCGTCTGACCAATTCGAATTCACGGTCTCCGCCGAGCACGCCGGCTCGCGCCTCGATCGCTTCCTTGCCGCCCATCTCCCCGACCTGAGCCGCACCCGCATCCAGTCGCTCATGGACGAAGGCCGCGTCCGCGTCGACCATGCCGTGCGCAAGCCGTCGCATCGCGTTGCCTTGGGCGAGGTTGTTGCCGTCGAAATTCCGCCGCCTCCACCGCCCGGCGTCCAGCCCGAAGAAATCCCGCTCGCCATCCTCTACGAGGACGCGGACATCGCCGTCATCGACAAGCCGGCCAATCTGGTCGTCCATCCAGGCGCTGGCGCCGACGCGGGCACCATGGTTGCCGCGCTCCTCCATCATTTCGGCGGCGCGAATGGGCTGTCTGCCGTCGGCGGCCCGCTGCGTCCTGGAATCGTCCATCGCCTCGATAAAGGCACCTCCGGCGCTCTCGTCATCGCACGCACGGACGCCGCGCACAAGAATCTGGTCGAGCAGTTTCGCGACCGCCAGGTCGAAAAAACCTACGTCGCACTGCTCCACGGCAAGCTCAAGGGCGAATCGGGCCGCCTAGACATGCCCATCGCGCGCGACCTTCGTCGCCGTTGCCGTATGACGGCCCGCCGCCGCGAAGGCCGCGAGGCTCGCACGGACTGGCGCGTCCGCCTGCGCCTCGGCGCGTTCACGTTTGTCGAAGCCGATTTGCATACCGGGCGAACGCACCAGATTCGCGTCCACTTTTCGGCTCTCGGCTCGCCCGTTGTTGGCGACACGCTGTACGGTGCTCCCCGCCAGGAGCGCATTGGCGCGACATTGCTACCGCAGCTCGGAAGGAATTTCCTTCACGCGGCCCGTCTGGCATTCGCGCATCCTCGCACCGGCAAGCCCATGTCCTTCCGCGCGCCCCTTCCGCCCGACCTCACTGACTACCTGCGAAGTGCCGGCCGCGCTGCCGAAGTACCCTCCGATTTAATTGACGCTGCCTTGAAGGACTTCCTATAATTGCTGTCGTGAAGCTCCCCCGGCTGCTCATCGCCTTGTCTCTTGGTCTGGCTTCCGCAATTGCGCTTGGAGCGCAGCAAGTCCAGGTCCCGCCGCCTGCCCAGCAATCTCAGGCCGAACAGCAGCAGCCTCAGAAGCCGCAGCAGAAAGAACCTCCCAAGATCATTTCCACCACGGGCCTCGTGCACCTCGTCGCGACGGTGACGGACCGCCATCGCAATTTCATCACGGACTTGCAGCAGCGAGACTTCAAGGTTATGGAGGATGGCGTTCCGCAGGAAATTCGCTTCTTCGGCCGCGAGACCGACCTGCCCCTTCGCATCGGCCTTCTTCTCGACACGTCCAATAGCATTCGCCCGCGCCTCGAATTCGAGCAGGACGCCGCTATCGATTTTCTGAGCAGCGTGATTCGTCGCAACAAGGATCAGGCGTTTCTGATGACCTTCGACAATGAGCCGGAGGTCATTCAGGACTACACCGGCGACATCTCCGAACTCACTGATGCGATTCGCAAGCAGCGCGCCGGCGGCGGAACGGCGCTCGACGACGCCATCTACATGGCCTCCGAAAAACTAAGCAGCGCGCCGCTTCCCACCGGGCCGAGTCCGGAAATTCGCCGCGTGCTCGTTGTCATCAGCGACGGTGACGACAATCTGAGTGATCACGCGCTCAGCGAGGCTCTGGAAGAGGCGCTGCGCGCCGAAGCCTCGATCTACTGCATCAGCACGAACACGGATTGGATCGCCATCGACAATCCCGACCGGCCCAGCAAATACCATCTCGATCCCGGCGACAAAGTTCTTCAGCAGTTTTCAGAGCAGAGCGGAGGCCGCGTCTTCTTTCCCTACAAGGTGGACGATCTCGCACAATCCTTCGTCGATATAGGCACCGAATTGCGCAGCCAGTACTTCATCGCTTATTCGCCATCCAACAATCAGCTGGACGGCCACTATCGAAGAATTGAAGTCGATACGGATCGGAAGGGATTGACGGTTCGAACCCGCAAAGGCTACTACTCCGCTTCGACGTCCGCGGCAACGCCTGCGAGCAAGTAAGCGGACGCGCTCACCGTTGGCTCTAAAGCAGCAGCAAAGACCAGCTAAACCTAGATTCCAACCCCTCCGCGCGGCCGGTTGCGCCGAATCGCTCCCGTATCCTGAATCGGTTCGGATTCGCACTCGATCGCAATCGTCGTCACCGGACGGTCAGGCGCTTCCTTCGGCAAACCCATGAACCGCACGCGATATTTCTCTTGTTCGAACTTCACCGGTTCATTCGTTGCGAAGAGCCTCGCCGATTTCACCGCAGTCGTCAGCCCGCCGAGCGCCACCGTGTCGCCCGGCCAGAAGTGGACGTGCATATACAGCGTGTTGCCCTTGCGCGTGAAGCCGGCGAAGTTCGAGCTGTGCACGCGGCAGAAATCGCTGCCGTAGATCGTCGCGGAGTTGCGCGACATCCATTGCCCCACCTCCGTCATGATCCTCACAGAATCGTCGGGGATCGAGCCATCTCCCCTGGGTCCGATGTTCAGCAAGTAGTTTCCGCCGTCGCGCGAGCATTCCACCAGATTGCGCACCACGGTCTTCGGGCTCTTCCAGTTGTCGTCCGCGCGCTGGAATCCCCAGCTGTCGTTCATCGTCATGCAGCTTTCCCACGCGCGTCCGCTCTTCGACGCCACAATCTCCTGCTCCGGAGTGGAAAAGTCTCCCGGCAGCCCGTTGCGGTTGTTCACGATGATGTCCGGCTGCAGCCCGAAGACCATCTTGTTCATCTCTTCCGATTGCCAGCCCTGCGGGTCGAGCGGCCAGTCCACGTCGTACCACAGTACGTCCACCTTGCCGTAATTCGTCATCAACTCGCGAACCAGCCCGTGTGTGTACTCGACGAAACGCTTGCGCGCGTCTTCGTCGGCCGCGCAGCGCGCGCCATCCGGATGGTGCCAGTCCATCAACGAATAGTAGAAGCCGAAGCGCAAGCCTTCGGCGCGGGCTGCTTCCACGTACTCGCGCAACAGGTCGCGTCCCGCCGCCTGTTTCGGCGCGCAATAGTTCGTCAGCTTCGTATCGAAGTTGCAGAAGCCCTCGTGGTGCTTGCTGGTCATCACCATGTACTTCTGGCCGGCCTGCTTCGCGAGCTTCGCCCAGGCGCGCGCCGAGTTCCGCACTGGATTGAACTGTTTGGCGAGTTGCTCGTATTCGTGGACGGGAATCCCTTCCTCCTCCATCGCCCACTCGTGGCGGCCGAGAACGCTGTAGAGACCGAAGTGAATGAACATCCCGAAGCGGGCTTCATGCCACCACTGCATGCGGCGGTTGCGGTCCGCGATGACGGCGTCTGATTCCTGAGGGGCGGCGTCCTGATTCGGGGCGACTCGCGCCATCGCGGTTGACGGGTTCGCGGCGAGCGCGGCGAGAGATGCGCCAGTGCCGACGAGCCAATCGCGGCGCGTGAGGCCATGCTTCGAGGAAGAACCGGACAGTCGCTTCGATCTCATCGCGTTGATCACCTCAGATTCGAATTTCGGACTCACTCAGATACATCGAGGCAGGCGCGGCGTCAAGCGAGAAGGGGAAAAAATTGCGCAGGAAAATTCTTGGCTAATGAATCGGTGCGTAGTAGCCGCGGCGCGCGAGCAGCTTCACGTCCGGCCGGCTTACTTCGACTTTGATTTTGCGGAATGTTCCGTCGCGCTTCGTGTTCGTCGGGTAGTATCCGATCGCGTACTGCGAGCGCAGCTCCTCGGAAATCAGATCGAACGCTTTTTCCAGGGATTTTTCGCTGCGAACTTCGATCTCGCGGCCGCCGGTATCCTCCGCCATTTTTCTCGCCACGCTGGCTCCGCTGTACCCGATTCCCATCTGCATGTAAAAGGGCTCATCGGAGAGGCGCAGGACGTGAATCACGGTGTCGGATCGCTGCGCCGCTTCGATGGCATCCTGCAGGCTCACCTTGCTGCCCGTATCTTCCGCGTCGGTCAGCAGGATGATTGCTTTGCGCCCGGCTTCGCCCGCGAGTTCATCGTGGCAGGTGGCGTAGACCGCGTCGTAAAGATCCGTTCCCCCGTTGCTGCCCATGGGAACCGTGCCGGGCGTCACGACGCCACCGCTCGAGACAGCGTTGATCTGGGTGCGGCGGATGGCGCGCTCGAGGACCGAGGTGTCTTCCGTGAAGTCGGCCAGCAGATTCAGGTCGAAGTCGAAGCTGACGATCATCGCTTCGTCTTTCTTGCGCATGATTTCATGCACGAAGCGCGAGGCCGTATCCTGCTCGGCGCCGAGGATGTCCTGCATGCTGCCGCTCGTATCGATGAGGATGCCGAGAGTGATGGGCATGTCCGCTTCTTTCGCGAAGTAGACAACCTTCTGTTCCTGGCCATCTTCATAGACCTTGAAGTCGTCCTTGCCCAGGTCGGAAATGATCCCGTTGTGCTTGTCGCGCGCCGTGACAAATACGTTGACAAGGTTCGTTTGAACCTTCAGAGTTTGCGACGATTCGGGCGGCAGTTGCTGCTGCGGTGGTGGCGTGGCCTGTTGTTCCTGCGCCTGGCCGGCGCCTGCCGGTCTCATGGGTCCGGCAGTCGACTGCGGTGCTGCAAGCGCGGCGGGGGCCAAGATGCCTGCCACCAAGAGGGCGGCGAGGGCCAGCATAGCTGCAGCGGCGCGGGTCAATCGCATTGTATAATTCTCCCTGAACTTCGTTCCGAGAAGTACGATGCCTGGAACGATTCGGTGGATGTTCGGTTCAAGGCGGTCATGAAGCGATTGTATTTTTCATTGGCGGTTTTCTTGTTGGCGGCCGCTCCGGCGGGAGCGCAATCCACGCAGTCGCCGATACCTCAGCATGCCACCCCCGGTGTTCCCGCGCAACAGCGCCCGGCGCAGCAGGCAGCACAACCGCAGCAGGATACGCGGACGCGCATCGTTTCGCGCACCGAGCTCGTCATCGTTCCCGTGACGGTGAAGGACAGCCACGGCGAGCTGGTCGCCGGCCTCGAGCAGGATGAGTTCCGGGTGTTCGAGGACGGAGTGGAGCAGAAGATCATTCTGTTCGATTCGAATGCCTTTCCGCTTTCCGCCGTGGTTCTGATCGACAACGACCTTGCGACGAAGCAGGCGGCGGAGGTGCAGAAAAGCCTGGTTTCGATTTCCGCGGGATTCGGGCCGAACGACGAGGCCGCAGTGATGACGTACGAAGACTACCAGGAAGTGGTTTCGGATTTCACGAAGAACAACGACGACCTTTTCACGAAGCTGAAGCGGCTCGAGCTCGGCTCGCATTCGAGCGCGGTCGCGATCGTCAACGATCCCACGTCGGCGACGGGTCCGGTGATCAACGGACAGGCGCTTCCGACCGGGCAGGGAATCCCGGCTCACGGATCCTCGCGGCCCGCGAAGGACAACGCCCTCGACGACGCGGTGTACGCCGCGGGCCAGATGCTGAAGGGACGCGGGCGCGACCGGCGCAAGATCATTTTTCTGGTGTCCGACGGGAGCAATTCGCGGCACAACGTGCACACCTACCAGGAGACGCTGCGATCGCTGCTTCGCGAGGATGTTTCGGTGTACTCGATTTCGGTGTCGCACTCGATCCCGGGAAAATCGCTGCTGGAGCACGGGCTCGGCCAGGCCGACAAGTACGCGTTCGAGACGGGCGGCGACACTTTCTACGCAGGGAAGGAAGACGATCTCGACCGATTGTATTCGGCGGTGACGGAAGAAGCGCGGAACCAGTACACGCTGACGTTTTCTCCGCGCGGCGCGGACAAGACGCATGACTACCACACCATCGAAGTACGCGTGAAGCGGCCGGACCTGAACGTTTCCGCGCGCGAAGGCTACTACCAAAGCGCGCTGGGAATCGCGCACTGAAATTTTCCGGGAAAATGTTTCGCACGAGCCATCGCCGAAAAAGTTTTTCCGCTTGACTTCAACGGCAGTCGCATTTATAGATGAACGAGGCGGTTGAAGCGTGATTCGAGATTCGATTCGCGTTTTTCCCGCGGGAGAAGCAACACTGTAGTTCATGCGCGGAACCGATTGAGGCTTTGAGGTCATCTCAGGGCTTTCAAAAGAACGGGGCGGCAGCGAAAGCAGCCGCCCCGTTTTATTTTGTCCGCGCAACGTTCCATCGCTCATTCGCGCATCCATTCAGAAAAGCATTCCCGGCTTCGGTTTCGGCCGCGAGAGCCGGATGGAGACGAGCTGCTCGTGTGCGGGGCAAAGCGGTTTGTAGTCGCACGTGCCGCAGCGATAGCCGGGATTCGGCGAGAACTCGCGCGCGCGGATGCAATCAGCCACTTCGCCGATTTTCTGCTTCGTCGTTGCGAGCGCTTTGGCGTCTCGAGTGGCAGCCACCATCTCGTTGTTCATGAGGTTGTAAAAAACGAGGCGCGTGGGCTCGATTTCGAGAACTTCGCGCGCCGCGAGCGCGTAAATGCCGAGCTGGATGTCGTCGGCAATCTTCTTCGCGTCCTTCGGCCTTCCCGTCTTGTAGTCGACGATTTCGTACTCCCGCTTGCCGATGCGATTCACCTGGTCGATGCGTCCGGTGACGACGATTTCGTGGTCGAGCGGCAGCTCGAAAGTCTTCTCCTGGTAGACAACATCCGCGGGCGCCGCGGAGTAAGTACGATAAAAGGCTTCGAGCTGCTGGCGGCCCGCCTTGCGATATTCCTCTTCGTGGTAGGAGTCCGGGAATCCCGCCGAAGACCATTCGCGATCGTAAACGGCGAGCACATCCTCGAGAGAAACCTTGCGGCGCTCGCTGAGATCGGAAACGAATTCCTTGATGGTCTTGTGCATCACGTTGCCGAATGTGGCTTGCGCGTGCGCGCCGCCGCGAATGTCCCAGAGATACCGGAACTGGTATTTCATCGGGCAGTCCTGGTAAGTGGCGATGGAGGATGGGCTCAATTGCAACGGCTCGGGCCGCGGCGGATGGTATGCCTTGGCCCATAGCGCGACATGGGAGTAGGCGCGAGTCTCTTCGCGGAGTCCGCTGAAGAGATAGGAAGGATCGGCGGAGTCGGGCATCGGCCCGGCCGCTTCCTCGGCTGGCGGGACGAGGACTTTCGGAGACAGTTGCTGCGTATCGGGATTGCGGGCCTTCTGGCCTTCGAGGCAATCTTCGAGGAATTGCGACTGCTTCTTTCTTTTCGAGATGACGGTGGAAAGCGTGAGCCGCATCTTCGCGCGAGTGAGCGCGACGTAGAAGAGGCGGCGCTCCTCCTGGATGTGGAAGTCGCCCTCCGGTTGTTCTTCCTTCATCAGTTCGGGCGGAAATTCGAAGAAGGGCCTGCGCGCCGAGGAGGGAAATTCGTTGCGCGATAGACGCAGGACGAAGACGTGCGGGAATTCAAGTCCCTTCGCGGTGTGAACAGTCATGAGCTCGACCGCGTCCTGGGAGGGATAGTCGTCGAGGACAATGTCGCCCCGGGCTTCGTCGAAGTAGTAGAGGTATTCAAGGAAATCGCGAAGTTTGTTGGGATCGTTCTTTCGCTCCCAGTCGCGGACGAAAGCGGCGAGGCGGTCGATGTAGAGGCGGTCGGCTTCGGAGGGAAGCGGCGCGATGCCGAGGGCAGCGATGAGTTCGTCGAGGAGATCGCCGGCGCTTTTGCGGTGCGCGCTCTGGCGAAGGCGACCGAGCAGCTCGGTAACTTCCTTGAGGCGCGGAAAGTGAGAAACATTTTCGGGCGACGAGATTTCGTCGGAGAGCGGGCGGCGATGATTTTTCGCGGCGCGTTCCGCGAGGCGAACCAGGTCACGCGGCTCGAGTCCCCAGTAGGGAGCGGCGAGAACTCGGGCGCAGGCGATGTTGTCGGCGGGATCGCCGATGACGCGCAGCCATGCGAGCAGGTCTCGAACGATGGTGCTCGAAAGAATCGAGAGGCGGCGAATAACGAACGGGATGCCGCGGCGCTGCAGCGCGCCGAGAAGCGGCTCGCGATGATTGTGCTTGCGATAGAGGACGGCCATGGAGCGCCACGCCGAGCCGGCTTCATGGAGGCGGTCGATTTCCGAGGCGACCCAGTGAGCTTCCTCGCGCGGATCGCCGAATTCGACGATGCGAATGCGGTCGCCTTCGCGATTCTGCGTGGTGAGGCGGCTGTCGGGAAGCAGGGGCGAAGGTTCATTGTTGCGAATGACGGCGTCGGCGACGTTGAGGATGCGCTTGGTGGAGCGATAGTTCTGCGAGAGGCGGACGACTTGTTTGCGCATCTCTGGCGCGAGTCTTGCGGCGCGCACGCCACAGAAGCGCTGAAGAAAAATCGTGAAGCTGCCGTAGGAGGCGCCGCGGAAGCGGTAGATGGCCTGATTGTGATCGCCAACGGCCATGATGTTGCGGCGGTCGCCAGCTAGGAGCCAGAGAAGCTCGAGCTGCGCGATGTTCGTATCCTGAAATTCGTCAACGAGGATGTAGCGATACTGCTCGCGGACCTGGGCGAGGAGACTTTCGTCGCTGCGGAGCAGAGCGACGGCGCCGGCAAGTTGCGCGCCGAAGGTGGTGAGGCTGCGCTCGCGGAGCAGTTGCTCGCTGACGCAGTAGACGCGGGCGAGCTCCTCCTGCTTTTCGATTTCCTCGCGCGCGATGGCGAGCTCATCGGGCTGGAACGAAGGCTTACGCTCGTCGAAGCGACGCCGGAGATTTTCGACGTGAGCGCGGTAATCGTCAGGGGAGACGAGTTCGTCCTGGCAGCGCGAGAAGAATGCGACGAAGTCCGCCAGAAATTCGCTGGGATCCTGGAGGCGCCAGAAATGCTTGAGTTCGAGGCGGGCGAGGTTGCGGCGAAGCAGGATTTTGTGGTCGAGGTCCTCGAGGGGCTGGACTTCGGAATTCGCAACGCGCAGGATTTTTTCGAGGCAGAAATTGTGGAAGGTGCTGAGCCAGACGCCTTCAGCGCGTTCGCCCATGGCTTTCACGACGCGATGCTTCATTTCGTTCGCGGCTTTGTCGGTGAAGGTGAGGCCGAGGATATTCTCGCCGGCGAGGGCGGGATCGGATTCGAGGAGGTACCGGATGCGTTCGGTGATGACGCGGGTTTTGCCGGTGCCAGCGCCTGCGACGACGAGGAGGGGGCCGTCACCGTGTTCCACGGCGGCGCGCTGCTCGGGGTTGAGCGGGAAGCCCGTGTCGGGCGCGTCTGGCGAATTGTGATGAGAGGTCATGGACGGAGAGCGAAGGGGGATTGTACCAGAGTTTGGAAGAGGCGAATATAAGGCGAATGAAAGAGGAGGGTGATAAAACCGCGTTTTTTCGCGATTAGGAAAAATTAAGTTGTTGATGGGATTTGATTTAGGAGCAGTTCTAATAATTGGATTCGCGATTAGAAATTTGAGGAAAACGGGTGGATTTTGGGTTTTAAGGCGAGGGCTACGGGCGAACCCCGCCACGCTGGCCTCGGTGGGTAGCCTGAGCGATGGTGAGCGCCGGATTGAATTGGTCTTTCATCTTCAACACACATTATCTCATGCGCGTCAAATCGGGCCCGAAGAGTGAGTCCGTAAGTTAAGTGGTGACATGGGGTTACGGACGGTCTAATCGCGAATCGAGTTGCGATTAGAGTGCCGATTTCGACCGGGCGAGACTCAGGAAGTGGGCGGGGCGGACGGAGCAGGCGGCCCGGGGGATTCGTAGATGATCTTGTGATGCGGGACGCTCCGGGCTACTCCAATGGTGCCAGCGGCTGCAAGGACGGCGCAAGAGGCGAAGAAGCCCAGCCCAGCGCCCGCGAGTCCACCGAGGAACCAGCGGCCTTGGTTTCCGTTCCGTACGTCGGAGATGGCTCCAGCAGTGCCCCCGACGACTATGCCGGTGAGGGTGCCCGCCGCCATCCATTTGGAGGGGTTGGGGAGATCGGGCTGGCGGATCTTGGCGATACGGCGGACGGCGGAGCGGTCGAAGGTACGCTGCCAGATGATCTGGGGCTCGGAGCGGTCGGGCACGTAGATGCGCAGGGAGGAATCGGCGACGGATTCGACAGTGCCGCGGTAGTCGCGGCCGTCCCAAAGCGAGACGAGGACAAGCGAGCCGGGCTTGAGTTTCTCGACGTTGTTCCAGGTGTGCTTATCGCGCGCGGACAAATCGGGGGCGAGAAGCAGGGCTATCAGCAAGAGAGCGAGTGCGCGCCGCATTGGGATGGCTCCTTTCGAATCGAGGCGAGAGTAGGCCAGGGCGCGGGAGAGAGGCGGGCGGGATGTGACAGTTCCTCGAGTGTCATAGGAGCGAACCTCAGATTTGAAATTCAGAATTTCAGGGGCGGATGAAAAAGGCGAACCACAGAGGTCACGGAGACAAGCAGGAGTCCGCAGAGAAGGCACACCGCAGAGATGCGGGACTCCGGACGAAGGCGAAGGCGAAAGCGAAGGCAGATGAGCCGGCAGGACGGCGGCGGTACGAAACCGAAGCTAGGAGAGGGGATCGCGGATGAATTGTTCGTAGCGGCGGAGTTCGGCGAGGGAGGCTTCGGAGAGAAGGCTAAAGATGATGGGGCGGGGGCCTTTCGGGAGATCGGGGGCGGTGGCGGAGTCGCAGACGATGGCGGCGGCTTCCCTCAGCCCGCGCTGCCAATGCGGCTTGCGGGCATCGCGGAAAAGAAGGCTGTCGGCGGGGAATCCGGCGGCGACGAGAATCGCGCGCGCTGATTTCAGGAAGCCGGGCCATCGGGAGGCGACTGCGACGAGCGCGCTCGCGGGAGCAGGAAGCCAGCCGGCGAGGGACGCAGGGACGGAGCGGACCTGGAGGACGAGAAGATCAGAGCCTTCGGGCAAGGCGTCCCGGATCGCCTTCTGCTTGTTGGGGAGCGAGACGGGAATGGCGCCGACGAGAGACTGCGCGAGACCGGGGACGAGAGCGGTAGAGACCTTAACGGGAAGTTTGACGGCGCGAGCGATTTCGAGGGAGAGAATGCGGGCGAGTTCGTCGTCAGCTTCGATGAGGAGAAAATGGTCGGGCGGCTGAAGGCGAAGCCAGTGGCGCAAGCGGGAATGGACGGTGGCGAGAGGCACGCTGAGCCGGCGGGCGGAGGCGAAGAGTTCGGCGATGAGCTGGTCGAGAACGATGGAGGGCGGAGCGGGACCGCGCGGAGGGACGTCGCAGACGTAAACGCCGCTGCCGCGTCGAAACTCGACCCAACGTTCGCGCTGGAGCTGGCGGTAGCCGGCACTGACGGTGTTGGGATGGAGGCGAAAGCGGCGGGCGAGTTCGCGAGTGCTGGGAAGGCGATGGCCGGGAGGCAAGTCGCCGCTGAGGATGCCGAGGACAATTTGCGTGACGAGCTGTTCGCGAAGAGTGACGGCACCGGCGCGGGCGAACCAAAGCTGCATGGGCGGCATTGTAGTCGGGAGGCGACACGGGAGACAGGGATTTCGGGGAGCCGGAGCTTAAGGTGCTTTCGGAGAATTGACCAGGGAAGGGCCGATACTGAGATGTAGCCTCATGGCAGCCAAGCCGGAGCCAGATTCAGAATAAAACCGGTGCGCTTAGCCTCTTCTTGCGGGGCCAAGCCAGTCTCGCCCATGCCCCCACCGCCAAAGCGTTGATAACAATTCGCGTGACCGGAGGCTGTTACCTGGACAAACTCGACAGATTGCGGAGCTCCGGGAATTCGCGCTCCGAACCAGTGAGGATCGTCGCGCTGCAGCCATGTGACGAGAGCCAATGTCGATCCGGGCATATAGGCGATTGGACCGGGAGCACTGCGGCCTGCGTTGACGCTCTTCATTGCTGCGTCATTGCCATAAAGGGCCGACATGGTATGTGCCCGCCGATCAGCAAACATAGTGATGGCATTCCAATCGAATGGCTGATATGCCGAGCCCGAAGGCAGAGCGGCGGCTTGGTTGTTTACGACTTCCTTTTCAGGAACTTGAGCCACCGTCATGGGAAGCGTGTAAACGTAGTCGTCGTCTCGCATGGGCATGTGGCAGCCGGTACATTCGTTCGCAAAGGTGGCGTCGTTCCCATAGGGGGTCAGATTGGCGCCACGCCAGCGGCCCCAGTCCCAGCCTTCGGTGTTTTTGTAGGGCCGGGCACCCTTGAGCATAAGCTCGACCTGGACAAATTCTCCGGGATGAACAAGGCCGTCGGAACCCAGTTCCTGCTGCCACGCAATCTTGGCGAAGCGAGATCCGTCAGGCCAGGGTGAGATGTGGCCGGACTGTGCGGCCCTGACGGCTATTTCATTGCCCACAACGAACCGGAAGGTGTTGTTATCCCCGCGGTCAGTGAAACTGATGGGCTTCCAGGTCTTGAAGGCCGGATCGAACGGGAATCCGTTGGACTCTGGTGGCACCTGCGCCAGAGACACGGACGGCTGAGCGGCCGCAGGCGTGGCCGCGGCTGCGCCGGCGGGCGGACTTGGTAGAGACGTCCAGGGAGCGAGGTATGTTTTCAGCGTGGCCAGTTCCTTCGGGCTCACTTTAGCGGCCGGATGAAGCTCCAGGAACCGGGGCAGAGGCATTGCTCCGAGCTGGATCATGTTGACCGCCTCGAAGAGTGCCGCCCTTTGCGCCGCTGGCGGTTTCGCTCCCAATGTGGAGAAATTCAGGTGCTCACGCGCCGTGAGGATGTCGTATCGCACCAGCCAATAACCGGGCACAATCCGGTCGAACCAAGCCAGCCTGCGCTCGTCCGAATGGCAACTGTAACAGCCCTGGCCAAGGATGTTTTTGACGTTCGTTGGTGCGTCGACTTCAGCCGTGGCGGGTCTAGTGGGTATTGGCGGACGCATCAACTGGAGGACAGCGAAAGCGGCCACTCCTCCAACGGCCAACTTGCCGTACAGATTCATAGTCGTTGCCCATGCGCCAGCAAAGCAGTCTGGTTGTCGTTGGAGCCAGCGCGCGGCTGGGAGAGCTCAGCGCTCGCCAGTGACGGCGCTGGTCGCAACGAGATCCGGAAGCAACAGCGCCGCACAGGATAGCAGGGCGCATACAAGGTTTCCAGCGGCGGCAGAAACAACATCCGCGCCGGCACAGCAGACGCCAGTGGCGACAGGAATATTTAGGAGGTCTTGCGGCGGGGGCGGACGTAATGGAAGCGGACGAGGTAAATGTTGTTGCCGGGGCCGTGCTTGGCGATTTTGAGGAGATCGAGGACGCCCAGGAAGCCGGATTCGCGGGCGAGAGCGGGCGTGATGTCGGGGAGGCCGATGGGCTCGATGGAGTCAACGACGATGGCGCCTTCTCCCATGGGGTAGCGGCCGCCAACCTTGACGTGAGGACGGGTCCAGATGCGGACGCTGCAGGTGATTTCGCCGCGGCGAACGCCATCGCGAAGACGCTTGGTGAAGACCATGCCGGGAGCTTAGCACGGGCGGAGCGGCGAGTTAGCCCAGGATGCTGGGCGGTTTCTTCGGGTCAGGCTTGCTGAGGAACCCGCTCTCGGCCCTGGCCCACCACAGCAAAATCATTCCGGCGGCGTAGACGCTGAAGATTACAACTCCGGCGATTTCATACCATATGCCGGATAAGTGGATTGTGCCCGGAATCGCGAGAAGCAGGATCGAGACACCACTCAAGAGGAGGCCAATTTTCCAGCGCTTGCCGTTCGCGCGTACCAGATCTGCGTCCGCGCCCTGAGCGAGCTCGCGCTGCCGTTGCCTCGTCCTTTGCCACCAATCCCACATGGAGGATTATTTCTGGAAATTTCTGAAAGGAGGATAACACGATCGGGGCGCTCAGGAGGCGATTGAAATCGGCAGGGGTTCGGTGATATAGGTCATGCCCTCTTTCGGAAGCGATCCTCGAAAATGCAGATTTGCGCGCAGCGATGCTGACGGCACCGTGGCTGAGTCGAATGGCGAACGAGTGCCGGCGAGCGGCCTCCGCAGTTGGGCGCCTGGTGGTCGATGGGGTCTACTTCACGCTGCTGCTTCCATTCGGCCTGTTCACGCGGTGGTTCCGCGATCCGCTGAGCATCAAGAATCTACCCGCTGAGTGGCTCGACCGTCCGGACGAGAAGCTGGATATCGGGTCGGCGCGAAAGCCATAGCGGATGGATATCCTGGGAGTTTCCTGCTACTACCACGACGCAGCGGCGGCACTACTGCGCGACGGCAGGCTGGTGGCGGCGGCGCAGGAAGAACGCTTTTCGCGGGTGAAGCACGACTACGGGTTCCCGCGAAACGCCATCCGGTTCTGCCTGGATGAGGCGGGCATTCGCGGTTCGGAACTGGATTACGCGGTCTTCTACGAGAAGCCGCACCGGAAGCTAAGCCGAATCGCAGCGAGCGTCCTGCAGACGTACCCGCACTCGCGGAAGGTGTTCCACGAAGTTGTGACGAACTGGCTGATGAACAAGTTCTGGGTGGCGAGGACGCTGGCCGCAGAGCTTGGAATCCACAAGGACAAGATTCTTTTCTGCGAACATCACATGTCGCACGCGGCGAGCGCATTCCTGTGCTCGCCGTTCGAGGAGGCGGCGATCCTGACGGTAGACGGCGTGGGAGAGTGGGTGACGGCGACGATCGGGACGGGGCGGAAGAACGAAATCCTGCTCACGAAAGAGATGAGGTTTCCGCATTCGGTGGGATTGCTGTACAGCGCGTTCACGAGCTTCCTCGGATTCGAGATTGGCGAGGGCGAGTACAAGGTGATGGGAATGGCGGCGTACGGCGAGCCGAGCTACGTGGACGAGGTGCGCGAGCTGATTGATCCGAACGAGGATGGCTCGGCGACCCTGGATATGAATTATTTCTGTTACCACTATTCGACGGAAGGAATGTTCAACGAGAGAGTACTTGCGTTGCTGGGAGCGCCGCGGCCTCGGGACATGCTGTTCTACACGAAGGCGACAGGCTTCCCGAAATATTTCGGCGAGCGCCCGGCGAATTTCGAGGAAGGCGCACGGCTGAACCAACACTACGCGGATGTGGCGTGCAGCGTCCAGCAAGTAACCGAGGAGCTGCTGCTGGGGATGGCGCGGCAGGCGCATGAGGAAACCGGGCTGAAGAAACTGTGCATGGCGGGGGGAGTGGCGCTAAACAGCGTGGCGAACAACCGGATCTTGAGGGAGACGCCGTTCGAGGAACTCTATATCCAACCGGCGGCCGGGGACGACGGAGGCGCGCTGGGCGCGGCGCTGTGGGCTTACAACACGGTGCTGGGAAAGCCGCGGTCGTTTCAGATGGAGCATGCGTTCTGGGGACGGGGATATTCGCGGGACGAGATTGGGGCGTTCGTGGCGAAGAATAATATTTCGCACCGGCGAATCGATGACGAGGAGCAATTGCTCGCGTGGGTGGTGGAGCGGCTGACGCAAGGAAAGGTGGTGGGATGGTTCCAGGGACGGTTCGAATGGGGGCCGCGAGCGTTGGGAGGGCGAAGCATACTTGCCGACGCAAGAAATCCGGCGATGAAGGACATCGTCAACACGAAGATCAAATTTCGCGAAGCGTTCCGGCCGTTTGCGCCGTCGGTGCTGGCGAAGCATGCGGAAACGTATTTCGATCTGCCCGACGCGGCGAGGCATTTTCCGGCGCGGTTCATGCTGTACGTGGCGCCTGTGAAGAAGAAGCAGCAGGCGACATTGCCGGCGGTGACGCACGTGGATGGAACGGGGAGGCTGCAGACGGTCTTTCGAGAGCAGAATGCGCGGTACTACAGGCTCATCGAGAAGTTCGGAGAGGCGACGGGAGTCCCGGTGGTGCTGAACACCTCGTTCAATCTGAAGGGCGAGCCAATCGTGAACACTCCGGAGAATGCGTTCAGCACATTTTCGAGAAGCGAGATGGATTGCCTGGTGCTGGGGGATTTCGTCGTGGAGAAGTAGGTGACGAATGAGCCAGTAACTGCGTACGGGTGTCTCGAGGCTGGCAGGAGACACCCGCAGTTGGGAAATGAAGGTTAGATGATTTTGTACATATCGCCGATGAGCGGCTTGATGTTCGTCTGATTGTTGATGCCGGGGATCACGCGATAGGCATCACCGCTAAGCGGCTTCGTCGCTTCCATCTTCTTGCCCTTCTTGAGTCGCTTGGTTGCTTTCTTTCCTCGTTTTGCGGCTTTCATGGAGCGTCTCCTCTCGTGGGAAAATCGTTCCGATTTTGCGGACGGCACGATAGGCCAGCTACCGAGCGGTGTCAAGCCGGCTGCCTTTCAGCGCCGTCGGAGGAAGAAGTGCAATCCGGACGCCAAACGAGGCGCGTGCGGGCGAAGCGTGGACGGCATTGATCGCGAAGGACTTAGGTTCGGGACGAGGAAGGCATCCAGTGGAAGGCGGAGCCGGGAGCGGTGAATTATTGAGCTTATGTTGAGTTTTTCAATGCCATTAGACTGGGGGTCATTTGAGGGCGAATTGACCGGGTTCGAGCCGCGTGCCTATACTGAGGTTCCACAGTTTCGTTGGCCTTGGAGGAGATTCCATGCGACAGCCGGTGATATTGAGCGCGGTGCGGACGCCGATTGGGAGATTCATGGGCGGGCTCGCGCCGCTGGCGGCGACGGAGCTTGGCGCGAAGGTGGTGGCCGAGGCCGTGCGGCGCGCGGGAATCGAGCCGAAGGCGGTGGATGAAGCGATCCTGGGGAACGTGGTGCAGGCAGGGCTGGGGCAGAATCCGGCGAGGCAGGCGGCGTTGCGAGGCGGGCTCGACGCGCGCGTGGCGGCGATGACGATCAACAAAGTGTGCGGGTCAGGGCTGAAGGCGGTGGCGCTGGCGGCGCAGGCGGTAACGCTGGGCGAATCGGAAATGGTGGTGGCGGGCGGGATGGAGTCGATGTCGAACTGCCCGTATTTGCTGAAGGGCGCGCGGACGGGGTTCCGGCTGGGCAACCAGGAAATTTTCGATTCGATGATCACGGACGGCTTGTGGGACGCATTCGAGAATTTTCACATGGGGCAAACGGCGGAGCTGGTGGCGGAGAAGTACAAGATTTCGCGCGAAGAGCAGGACCGGTTCGCGTTGGAGAGCCACCAGAAGGCGGTGCGGGCGATCAAGTCGTGCTTCTTCGGCGAGCAGATCGTCCCGGTGGAGATTGCGCAGAAGAAGGGCGAGCCGGTGGTGATCAAGACAGACGAATCGCCGCGCGAGGATACGTCGATGGAGGCGCTGGGGAAGCTGCGGCCGGCGTTCAAGAAGGACGGGACGGTGACGGCAGGGAACGCGCCGGGAACGAACGACGGAGCAGCGGCCGTGGTGGTGACGAGCGAGGAAAATGCGGCGCGGCTGGGCAAGAAGGCAATGGCGAAGATCGTGGCGCAGGCAGTGAGCGGCGTCGAGCCGAAGTGGGTGATGATGGCGCCTGTGGAGGCGGTGGAGAAGCTGCTGGCGAAAACGGGATGGGACCGGGAAAAGGATGTGGACCTGTACGAGCTGAACGAGGCGTTCGCGGTGGCGGCGATTGCGGTGACGCGCGAGCTGAAGCTGAATCAGGCGAAGGTGAATGTGAACGGCGGCGCGGTGGCGCTGGGGCATCCGATTGGGGCGTCGGGCGCGCGCGTGCTGGTGACGCTGCTGTATGAATTGCAGAGGCGGGGATTGAAGCGAGGCGTTGCGGCGCTGTGCCTGGGCGGGGGCAATGCGGTGGCGTTGGCAGTGGAGAGATAGGCTCTTTCTGGATGTGTGTGGGAGTTCATTTTGTTTTGCAGCCTCTCATATCTTCCTAACCGAGGCTCCGGGACGGCGTAGAAGCGTTACCTCCGGCGCCGCCCGAAGAAATCAAACAGGCATCGACTGGCGAAATCAGGAATTTTGGGTTAGAACTGCGGCGGGATGTTCTGCCCGGTCTGCAAAGCCGAATATCGGCTGGGAATCACGCACTGCCCGGACTGCGACGTGGACCTGGTCGAGCAGTTGACTGCTGATGGCAGTGACGGTCGCGATGTGGCGACCGACTCCGAGGGCAATCTCCTCGTGTGGAGCGGCGTTGAGCCTCACTTGTACCGTGCGATTTGCGACGCACTCGACTCTGCAGGAATTGCCCACCACGACACGGATCGGGAATTCGGGCTGCCGGCATTCGGCCAGAAAATGCTGTTGGTCTGGGTAAGTCCGGGCGACTGGGCAAGGGCGGGCATGATTCTTGAGGAAGTGCTTCGGGAGCCGGACCTGGCCGACCGCGACGACATTCGAGTGCGAGCGGAGGCGGCTCGGCTGGAACCCTTTCGATTCGGGAAACCGATTTACAGCACCGAGCCTGAGCGGCGCGCGGATCCATTCGCGGCTGTTTCGACTGAGTCGCTGCTTTCAGACAATGCTTCCACGGAGGCAACGCCGGATGACATTGTGGAGGATTTTCATCCGGATGAGGCGACTTCGGAGGTTTGGTCCGGCGAAGAGGAGATGGAGGAGACGGTGCGGCTTTGCCTGCGGGAGAATGGGATTGGGTGCGTGGTCGAAGGGGGATCGGATGGGAAGCAGCACTTGCGCGTGATGCCGAGTGCGGAGGCGCGAGCGAAGGAGATTGTTCGCGAGGTAGTGGAGGCGACGCCGCCGGAATAAATTTCCACAGTCCCGCGAGAAGGATTCGTTTTTCTGATTGACAGCGGCCGCTCTCGGTCGTAGTTTTTGCTTCGGACGCGGGTGAGCCTGTACCGAAGAGCGGGCTTTGGGATTTTGCCCGCCGCGCTGGTTTGTGCCGCTTCGTGCGGCACCTAAAGTCGCATCCCAGTAGGACGCCCGCGTCCCTCTTGAATCTGGTCGTTTTCCTCCACCGAACCGCCGAGAGCTCATCCTGCGCTTCCTTCGCGGCCTCTGCTTCATTATGATTGTCGCGCCATGTCGATTGAGTCGATCAAAACGGTGGGGGTGCTGGGCGCGGGGACGATGGGGAATGGAATCGCGCACGTGTTTGCGCGGTCGGGATACAAGGTGATTTTGCGCGACGTGGAGAAGCGGTTCCTGGATCGCGGGCTCGAGACGATCGGGAAAAATCTGGACCGCGAAGTGAAGAAAGGGAAGCTGGCGGAAGCGGACAAGCCGGCGGTGCTGGGAAGAATTGAGGCGACGACGGACGCGTCGAAGCTTGCGGCGGCGGATTTTGTGGTGGAGGCGGTGCCGGAACAACTGGAACTGAAAATCCGAGTGCTGAAGGAAGCCGATGGGGCGCTGCGGCCTGGCGTGATTCTGGCGAGCAACACGTCGTCGATTTCGATCACGCAACTGGCGGCGCAGACGAGCCGGCCGGAGCGGTTCATCGGGATGCACTTCATGAATCCAGTGCCGGTGATGGTGCTGGTGGAAGTGATTCGAGGGCTGGCGACGAGCGACGAGGCGTTTGCGACGACCATGGCGCTGTGCGAGCGGCTGGAGAAGAAGCCGGTGGCGGTGAACGATGCGCCGGGGTTTGTGTCGAACCGCGTGCTGATGCCGCTGATCAACGAGGCGGCGTTCTGCGTGATGGAGGGAGTGGCGACGCCGGAAGCGGTGGACGCGGTGATGAAAACGGGGATGAATCATCCGATGGGGCCGCTCGAGCTGGCAGATTTCATCGGGCTGGACGTGTGCGTCGATATTCTGGATGTGCTGTTCAAGGGATTTGGGGATTCGAAGTACCGCGCGTGTCCGCTGCTGAAAAAGTACGTGGCGGCGGGGTGGCTGGGAAGGAAATCGGGGCGCGGGTTCTACAAGTACGCCTGAAATTTCCGCGTAAAATTTGGTGTGGGGCGTCTTCTCCCACAGGCATTGCCATGCGAATTCTCGTCATGAAGCGCCGGATTGCGGTCGCTGCCATTCCTCTGCTCGGAGTGCTGCCGCTGGCGCTTGCGCAGAGCCAGTCGACACAGCAGGTGACGGACCAGACGGCGCAGGCCACACCGTCTGCCGCCCAGGCGGCCCCGGTTGCGCCCGCGGTTGCGCCTCAGGCCGTGGCGCCCACCCCTGCGCCAAATCCGAATGACACACTCGCGCTGGACCTGCCGAGCAATCAATGGTTCGAGGGACTGCGGCGTCGAGTGACAATATCGCCGGACGGAAAGTGGGTGATCGTCAACGGGAGCGGGAAGGGCGACATCCAACTGATTTCGCTGAAGACGGGGAAGGACGATCTTTTCCGCCGAATGGGGGATCTGAACCGGCTGGACAACGAAGTTTTTTGCGGCGCGCACGGCGTCGCCCGGCTGGGGGAACGCACGGTGGAGGATGGATGGTTTCTGCCGAACTACGATGGGACGGACGATGACCCGAAGCTTTCGGCGCTGCCGATGGACGCAGTGCCGGTGTGCTCGGCGGATGTGAGCGAAATCGGCTATTTCCGGACAGACGCGCCGGACCAGGCGGTGTTTCTGCAAGTGCGCGGGCGGTTTCGCGACTATGGGGTTTCGGGGCGAATCACGGCGATGGCGTTTTCGCCCGACGGAAATTACTTCTACGATTTGCTGTTTCAGCCCGGCGGGGACTCGACACTGCTGAGAATCGACGTAAATTCAGGGGCGTCGCGGGTGGTGGCGAGGCACCTGGATGCGAGTCCGATGCGGCATGGGATGGCGCTCTCGCCCGACGGAAGCAAGATGTATGTGCCGCTGGCGAGTGACGGCGCGCCGAACAACGAGCAGCGAAATCAACCGAACGCGGACCGCTGGTTAAAGATTTACTCGCTGGATCTAGCGACGGGCGCGCGGCAACGCGTGGTGGAGAGCGCGGGGCAGGACAACGTTGCTCCGACGATTTCGGGCGGGAATCTCTATTGGGTGCGGACCGTGTATCACGACGGAATTGCGCTGGTGCCCGCCGCGGGAGGCGAGGCGAAGGAGATTGTGCCGGGTGGAGAACTGCCGATGTGGAGCCCGGACAGCAAGCGCATCGGATATTTCTACGGCGGCTGGCGGCTGGCGGATTGGGCGCTGGACCTGGATGACGCGGTGGTCTCGATCGACGACCAGGGGAATTTGGCGTCGCAGCCGGCGGTGATCGTTTCGGGAAATAACGAGGACTTTTCGCCGGCGTGGTCGCCGGATGGGAAGTGGATCGCGTTTCACTCGCACCGCTCGCCGCGGGCGGTGGCGGAGTACGGAAGCTCGGACAGCACGGACGATATTTACTTGAGAAAAGCGGACGACGTGCACGCGCCGGAATTGCGTCTGACGGATTTCGGATGGGAGGCGGGCCCGGCATTCTGGTCGCCGGATGGGACGAAGTTGCTGTTCAGCTCGTGGGATCGAAATGGGCCCCCGGGAATCGACAAATTGTTCGTGCTGACGGTGGACCCGCAACTCGGGAGGGTGTTTAAGAGCGAGAGATTTCCGCTGCCGAGCGACGTTCGAAGCGCGGCGTGTGCCGCGTGGTCGCCGGACGGGAAGCAGATCGCGATCGAGGATAATCGCGGGGGCGAGAATCGCACGCTGTGGGCGGTAAATGTGGATGGGTCTAACGCCGAAAGGCTTGTCGATTACAAGGGCACAACGTATGACGGCGTGGACTGGACGTCAGACGGGAAAACGATTGTGTACAGCGGGCTGATTGACGGGCACATGCAGCTTTTCGTGGTGCCGTCGTTTGGCGGGTCTCCACGGCAGCTAACGCACGACTCGGAAAATTTGCTGCATCCTCAGGTGTCGCCGGACGGAAAGTGGATTGCGTGCACGCGGATCACGCAATCAAAGCAGATCTGGCGGCGGCCGCTGAACTGAAACGGGACCCCGGGAGAACTGCGGTTATGCGCCCCCCGCCCAGTTCTTTGCGCGCTGGAAGCTCTGGCTGCTTCCCCAGACAGTATGGTCCCAATCATCTCCAATCTTGCCGAAGGCCTGCTGTGCTGCGTTCCGGTCGTCCGCGCCAACTGCCATGTGAGCGAAGCGATTGTTCTTCAAGTTGGAATAGCCGTAGAGGCGTCCGAGTGCGGCATATCCTTCCTTGATCCTCGGCCAGGACAAGTTGTCCGAATTGGGGTCGTCTTCCTCGCACTGGCATCTCACCAGGCTGGCAATCTCGAAATAGATGAACTTTCCTTCGTCGCCGCCAATGCGGTTGGAGATCTGATCAGCGAACGTTCCAGCCTCGCCGACTTCCCCGTACCATTTAGGGAGCAGGTAGTTAGCGTGCTCACGATAGAAATGGTAGAAACCGGGCTCGAACGCGATGGCCTGCTCGAACAATTCCTTCTCTTGCGACTTATCCCAACCCTGTGCGAGAGCCACGTGCTGCATCACTTCGTACCAATATGGGCACTTTTGTTTCAGGCGGGCAGCCTCAGCCAGGCTAGATGCCGCCAGAGCGGTGCGCTCCGCGTCCAGCCTCCATCCTTCCTCCGAAACTGTATTCGCATATCCTGTGCCCCTTGCCCGATCGCCGTAGTTGATATAGGTCTCTGCCAGAGCGATGCGGGCGGTGGCAGATTCGGGTCGCGCGGCGGCCCACGCCTTCAGTGTGGAGATATGCAGGGTCCAGTCGGAGTCGGAGGAATGCTCCTCTGTGATTGGATAGCTTACGGCCTCATAAAACGAATACAGTTTCCACACGCCACCCGTAAATCGGGTCTTGCGAAGGCGAGCATCGTTGGCGCTTTGTTCGAGTACGTCATAGTTCCGTTCGACCAAGGCCGCCGCGATTCGTCCCTTATATTCAGCCTCTTGCTCCTCGGCATCGGACGGGGCGAGAGGCAGCTCGTTTGCGTTCTGTACCGCTGCAGTTTCGATGGGCTGTGGCGATTGGTTGTACCCACGGACGAGGGCCATCAGCTTGGTGGTGTCGGGCCGAGGGATAGATCGAGTTCGCACGCAGCCCACTGCTGCGAACGTAAGCGTCATCACTAACGACCATGCAAGCCCGCGCGTAACGTTCATGGCTCCCTCGAAACAAGAAGATTGTGTCGAGGTTAACTAGGCAGTTCCTTCATGCAAATAGTACGAAAGGTCAGGATTGCCCGGTTGAGCACCGCGGGAGGGACCAGCCAGCGCGGCGTTACGGTGACGCGAGCGTGGGCTGGGGAGGGGGGTCGCAGCGCCTTTAGCGATTGGCTGGTCATTCGAGACTTGTGACCGGCAATTCTTGGGCGTTGACGGCCTGCCATTTGCCGTTGCGGTAGGCGAAGACGTCGGTGAAGGTGGACTTGCGGAGTTTGCCGCTGGCGCTCTTGGCGACGACGATTCCGTTCACGATGCCCACCGTGCCGTAGATGCGGACGCGAAGATCCTCGAAGTGGCGGCTGGTGTCGTTGAAGGGATGGCGGCGGACGTAGTCGATGTGCTCGGCCTTCGTGATCATGCCCACGGAGACGACATGGACGAAGTCGCCGGCGAGGATCGATTCGAGCACTCGCGGATCATTTTCGTGGCTGAGCCAGCGCTGCTCGAGCTGTGTCAATTGCGCTTTTGCTTCTGAAGACGAAGGGGCTTGAGCGGCGCGCGAGCCGGCCGGCAAGGGTGCGAGGAGGACCGCTGTGAAGAGCAGGAGGGACCATCGAGGTGACATAAGCATCTGTCCTTTCTGAAGAGGCTGCGTCCGGGTTGGGGACGGAGGCGCAAAGCCTGAAACGCGCACGCTCGATTGTAGTAAGCTCGTCGCGCCGGAACTATCAAGAAAGGATTTTTCTGCCATGAAAAAGATTTGCCGGGCAATCGCCATGATGCCATTGCTGCTTTGCGCGAGCCTGCTGCTCGCGATCCCCGCGCATGCCACGGATGGCGTCGCGCTGACTCCGCCGATGGGATGGAACAGCTGGAACAAGTTTTCGTGCCACGTCGACGAGGACGTGGTGAAAGCGGCGGCCGACGCGATGGTGAGCAGTGGGATGAAAGACGCGGGCTACCAATACGTGGTGATCGACGATTGCTGGCAGGTGAGCCGCGACGCGAACGGGAATATTGTGGCGGACCCGGTGAAATTCCCGTCGGGAATCAGGGCGCTGGCGGATTACGTCCATTCGAAGGGGCTGAAGTTCGGGATTTATTCGGATGCAGGAACAAAGACGTGCGCGGGGCGCCCGGCGAGCCGCGGTCATGAGTATCAGGACGCGATGCAATACGCGGCGTGGGGCGTCGACTACCTCAAATTCGACTGGTGCAACACGGGGACCCAGGATGCAGAAGCCTCGTACACGACGATGGCACAGGCGCTGAAGGCGACGGGGCGGCCGATCGTCTTCAGCCTGTGTGAATGGGGCTCGCACAAGCCGTGGCTATGGGGAGAAAAGGCGGGCGGCAACCTGTGGCGCACGACGGACGACATTCAGGATCACTGGGCTGGCCGGATGAAGTGGCCGGACGGAAGCTGCTGCTCGAACGGGGTGCTGAGCATTTTGGATTTGCAGGTGGGCCTGGAATCGTACGCGGGCCCGGGGCACTGGAACGATCCGGACATGCTGGAGGTTGGCAATGGCGGGATGACCAACGCCGAGGATGCGGCGCACTTCAGCTTGTGGTGCCTGCTGGCGGCACCGCTGATGGCAGGGAACGATCTGGCGAATATGTCGCCGGAGACGAAAGCGATCCTGACGAATCGCGAAGTGATCGCAGTGGACCAGGATTCGCTGGGGCACGAAGGGACGCGCGTGTGGAAGGACGGCGACCGCGAGGTGTGGTCGAAGCAGATGGCGGATGGAAGCCGCGCAGTGATTTTGCTGAACCGCGGCGACGGCGAGCAGGAAATAACGGCGACGTGGGAGCAGATCGGGTATCCGGAGCATCTGAACGCGAGCGTGCGGGATATGTGGGCGCACAAGGACCTGGGAAAATTTACGGGGAGCTACAAGGCGACGGTGCCGAGCCACAGCGTGGTGATGGTGACGGTGAAGCCGTAGGCGCGGGCGACGGCTATTCCGAAGGACTGAGGCCGATGGCGGTGTAGTCGTCGAGGCCGATGATCCAGCCGGTCTTGCCGTCGACGGAGATCTGGAGCCAGACGTCGGCAGGGTGGTCGTGCAACTGCGGCGGGCCTTTGCGGAAGAGCGCCTTCAGGACTTCGACTTTAGATTGCGGGGTGACGTCGACGCCGGCGGGCGTGGCGTTGGCGTCGGGCGAAGGGTAGAGATGAATGAACGCGTCACTTTCGATGTCGGGCTTGCGCTGGTAGGGAGGCTGGTTGACGACATCGAGTTCGCCGGAATTCTGCCGAACGAGTCGAAATTTCTCCCAGTCGATGCGCAACGGAGCCACGACGTAGAAATAGTTCGTCAGGACGTAGATGGGAAGGGCGTCGCCGGGGAGGAGCTGCTTCGAATCCTTGGCCTTGCCGACCGGCATCGGGCCGAGGACGCCGTAGAAACCGAGCGGCTCATCGTCGAGAGGCTGCAGGGCGCCGTCGTGGACAGCGAATAGCTGGACGGTGGCGCCACTATTCGCGTGCGACGGCAGCTCGGTGTCCAGGATTTCAAGCGCCTGATGCTCGCGACCCTCGAGCAGGACGACGTCGATGGCGTGGCGTTCGAGCTGGTGCATAAAGCCGACCGGAAAGGATTCGCTGAAGCGGGTTTTGCCGGCGTCGTCGTCGATCTTCAGCGAGCGGACTGCCTCCTCATCGTCCTCAGTGCAAGGCCCTTCATGTTTCGATTCGCGATAGCAGGTAATGGCGAGCTTTACGCTGAAATTGTGGCCCTCGAGTAGGAAGGGGCCGAGGGTGCGGACGTAATGCGTGGCCTTGGGTGAGCGCTCGTTCTCGGCTTGCTTGCGCTGCTGGGCAGGGGACTGAGAATCGTCCTGCTGCTGGCGCGCGTGCAGGGAGCACGGGGATATCGTCGCCATCGCCGCAATGATCGCGATCCCGCAAAGACGTCGTGTCGCTACCCGGTCCATTCGATTGGCCGGAAAGATTGTATCCCCGGGAGCACCAATCCAGCAGCCCGGCGGGCAATTTCGGGCTCGCTCCTGTTCCTTGTCACGGCGAACTACGTCCTCCACTGTATCGACCGGCTGGCGGGAGCCCTCTAGAGTCGGAATAGGCAGCGAACAATTGGCGCGGCCACGGGAGGCAAGAAATGAGAAATGCTTCGAATTCAGGAAAAGACGAAGCCGCGAAAAAGCGCATGAACGAAGAGGAAGTGGAACAGACGCATCGTCAGGAAGAGCGCAAGGATGCCGAACGCCGCCGGCAGCAGAACCTCACCCAGGGATTCAACACAGGCACAGAGGATATCCAGCGAATTTCAGATTGGGGCAGTGTGCGGCGTCCGCGCAAGCGAAAGAAGTAGCGGCGGCTTCGGACGCGATTGTGGCACGTGTTTCTTGCAGGAATACTGGCGCCGAAATATCGAGATGCGGTCTTTCGGGTCTGACAGGCGGCTTTCTTTGAGGAGATCTTGCTGACGTTGTGGCTGATGATTAAGGGCATCAGCCGCCCGCGGAAGAGGCCGGCAGCCCGGGGAGCGATCGTATCCGGCGGTCAGAAGAAGACTGCGGGAGAGACGTGGAATCGCTTGCTCAGTTTTTCGATGTGAGATTTGTTGAGGCCGCGCTTCTTGTGGAGGACTTCCGAGACGATGCTTTCGGTACCGAAGATGGATGCGAGATCCTTTTGGCGAAGATTGTTGCCATCCATAAGGGCGCGAAGGACTTCGATCGGCGAAGCGTCGGGAATCGCGTGATGCTCTTCTTCATACGCCTCGATCAGAGTTAGCAGAACCTCGGCATATTTTTCTTCGTCATCGGTGGGATGGTCTTTGGCGCTCAGCTTGTCCAGAACCGAAACGTATTCGTCATGCTGGTGCTCGGACGTGATCGGCGCGGGCGAGGCAACTTCGAGAGCGTATTTTCCAGATACTGCGATCATAGGTTCTGCCACTCCTTCCTGTCGTATTCGGCGTGAGTCAGAATCTGGCGGATATAGACCATTCTCCAGCGGTACTTTATCGTGGCGATCAGCCTGCACTTGTTACGGCTGACATCGAATACGACGAACCGTCCTGCAACATCCGAGTTTCGCCAACTGTTCCTGACGTCCGCAAAATTGCCCCAATTAGCGTTCCGGGTGATTTTGTACCATGCCTTCAGGGAGGCTCCCCATTCGGGGTGTTCTGCGGCAGCCTCTCGAATCGCCCTGCGGCTGACGATTCGCATGGGAGGGCATCTTCGCATTATGCGAAGTCGGAGTCAATGGATCTTGAGGCGCGAGTGGTTCCTGATAGACCCCTCAAAAATACCTTTTGCTTTTTCTTCGCCCCTCTGGTATAGTGCCGTTCCAGAAAGGCGGGATGGGCCTGGCACAGTCTGGTAGAATCGGGCCGCCCGCTGCAGCGGGAACAAAAAATCAGGTCAGGGAGACAATTGCAGCCTTGGGGCTTTCTCATCCCAGGGTTTGCGAGTGCAAACCCTGAAACCCTGCCGAGGTGGTTCGATGACCGACGAAAAGACAAAAAATCTGGAAATCGCGATTTCGCAAATTGAAAAGGATTATGGCA
The DNA here is from genome assembly GCA_035501415.1 of Candidatus Limnocylindrales bacterium. Taxonomy (GTDB): domain Bacteria; phylum Acidobacteriota; class Terriglobia; order Acidiferrales; family UBA7541; genus Palsa-295. The sequence continues at coordinate 86,277 of DATJWH010000030.1, forward strand.
AGGGCTCAATTATGCGGTTGGGGAGCCGGGACGTGCTGGTGCCGGTGAACGTGATCTCCACGGGATCGATCTCGATCGATGCCGCGCTGGGCGTGGGAGGATTCCCGCGCGGGCGCGTGATCGAAGTGTACGGCCCGGAATCGGGCGGGAAGACGACGCTGACGCTGCATGTGATCGCGGAAGCGCAGAAGGTGGGCGGGCAGGCGGCGTTCATCGACGCGGAGCACGCGCTGGATCCTGCCTATGCGCGCAAGCTGGGCGTGGACGTCGATAATCTGCTGGTGTCGCAGCCGGACAACGGAGAACAGGCGCTGGAAATCGCGCAGGCGCTGATTCGATCGAACGCCGTGGACATCGTGGTGGTGGATTCGGTGGCGGCGCTGGTCCCGAAGGCCGAGCTGGAAGGCGAAATGGGCGACGCGCAGATGGGATTGCAGGCGCGGCTGATGTCGCAGGCGCTGCGGAAGCTCACCGCGATCGTTTCGAAATCGCGGACGTGCCTCGTCTTCATCAACCAGATTCGCGAAAAAATCGGTGTGATGTTCGGCAACCCGGAAACAACCACCGGCGGGCGCGCGCTGAAATTCTATTCGTCGATTCGCGTGGACATACGGCGTATCCAGTCGATCAAGGAGGGCGACCGCGTGGTGGGCTCGCGGACGCGCGCGAAAGTGGTGAAGAACAAGGTGGCGGCGCCGTTCCGCGAGGCGGAATTCGACATCATTTACGGCGAAGGCGTTTCGCGCGAAGGCGATTTGCTCGATCTCGGCGTAATGAAGGGCGTCCTCGAAAAGTCCGGCACATGGCTCTCCTACAAGGGCGAGCGCATCGGCCAGGGCCGCGAGAATGCGCGGATGTTCCTCAAGGAAAATGCCGAAATTCGCGGCAAGATCGAGCACGAGCTGCGCAAGGCGCTGGGCCTGCCGACGATCGGCGGCGAGGAAAGCGCCAAAGCTGCGGCTGCGGGTGCGTCCGAATCGTCGAAGACGGTTTCGATGGCGGCAGCTGCCGCAAAGGGCCGCGTCGCGCGATAACCGCATTTGGCGGCAATCCAATGACATCGGCCGAGCGTGAGCGAGCCGTCGCATTGCTCGAGGAGACGCGCGAACGTCTACTCGGAACTACGCGCGGCCTTTCCCCAACACAATGGCAATACAAGCCGGCGCTGGACCAATGGTCGGTGGCCGAGCTTGTGGAGCACATCGCCTACGTCGAAGGACTCACTCTGATAGGGATTGATCGAGCGCTTCAGAAAGAGCCCGTTTCGATCCAGCCATCGGAGGAGGATGACGCGTTCGTGAAAAGAATTACCGGCCGAGTGCAACGGCTTACGGCGCCGGAGAGGGTGGTGCCGTCGGGGCGATGGGCGCTTGAGGAATTAATCCCACAATTCGAGGCGGCGCGAAAGCGGAGCCTCGAGTTCGCGAAGACGACAGAAGCACCGCTGCGGCGGCACGGCTTCCCGCATCCATTCTTCGGGCCCTTGGATTGCTATCAATGGCTGCTGCTGATTCCGTCGCACTGCGAGCGACATCGCAGGCAGGCGGAAGAAGTGATGGGAGCTGCGGGGTTCCCCCGCGCCGCGGCGGTATCCTAGGGCCGGTTCCCGAACTGCCCGCTTGGGCGGCGCGGAGCCCGGGACTAACGTACTCCCCAAACCTGACCTTTCGGTCAGTTGCCACTTCCTTTGCCTGCCTGGAAAATAGAGACGCATTTCCGATTGCGGAGTGTGCTCTGGTTTCCTACACTAGGTCGCGCAATCGGGGAAATCCAGGTCTCAGGGCGGCAGACTCGCAGATGAAACGGAACCCAGCCTTCATAAATGCTGTTGCGATCTTGTGTCTCTTTCTTTCCTGCGGAGTTGCGCTGAGCGCGGCTCCGGCCCACCGCACGTATCGCTCGCGCCGCACAATCTATTATTTCAATCCGGCCAAGTACGACGTCGCCGAGCCCGATGATCCGGAGGTACGGGAATTGGCGCTCGCGGCGCTGGGGCACGAGAGGGGATCGGTGGTGGCGGTCGATCCGTCGAACGGGCGGATTCTGACGATTGTGGACCAGAAGATGGCATTCAGCGCGGGGTTCGAGCCTTGCTCGACGATCAAGCCGGTGATTGCGCTGGCAGGCCTCGAAGAGGGCGCGATCACGCGCGACACCATGATCAAGGTGGGCCGGCGCCGTTACATGGACCTGACCGAGGCGATGGCGCACTCGAACAACAAGTTCTTCGAAGAGCTGGGCAGCCGACTGGGGTTTGAAACGGTTCACAAGTATGCGACCCTGATGGGCCTGGGCCAGCGCGTGGGCTACGACATTTCAGAGGAGCAGCCGGGCTCTCTTCCGGTGGCGCCGCCGCGATACGGCGGGGTAGCGCGAATGTCGAGCTTCGGCGAAGGAATCCGGATTACCCCGTTCCAACTGGCGGCGCTGGTTTCGGCGTTCGCGAACGGCGGGACGATGTACTACCTGCAATATCCGCGCACCGAAGAAGAGAAGCAGAATTTTCAGCCGCGCGTCCGGCAGCAGCTCGACATCGCAAGCCTTCTGCCCGATCTGCAGGAGGGAATGCTCGCCGCCGTGCTCTACGGCACGGCGAAGCGCAGCTACGATCCCTATGGCGAGCAGCCCCTGGGGAAGACGGGCACGTGCAACGACGAGAATGTGGGCGGCAGGCTAGGATGGTTCGTGTCATATGCGGATCAGGCCCACCCGAAAATCGTGATCGTCGTGCTGTTGCACGGTGGCGGCCGCATCACGAGCGGACCGCACGCGTCTGAGATCGCGGGACGGATTTATCGCGGGCTCTACCAGCGGAATTATTTCGTGGACGAAGAACCCAACCGTAATTCGCGGGACACCGCAATTGCGACCGGTGGCGGGCAGCGCTGAAGTCCGCCGGTCCACGTTCCTCGATTCCTACCAGCTGAATTCCAACAGGGAAATTGATTCTCGCGGCAGCGAGAAATTAACGGAGACTTCTCCGTTTTGAACGGCGATCGATCGTGGAGGTTCGAGCGATTGCAGCTGCGCGGCTGCCTTTAGGCGCGCGACTTGACCGGGCGTCGGATTCTGCGGCGAGCCAAGAGCAAGCCAGACGGTGTAGGCATTGCTGTGGTCGCGGTCGATGCGGTAATGGCGGAGACGCAAACGGCGCGCCTCCGGCGGAAGCTTGACGAGGCTAAGCGCAATTTGCGAGTTCGGGCCGGGCACATCGTCATCGTGGTAGTTCCAGATCATCACGGTGATGGAGCGCTTGCCTCGCGCTGCGAGAGCGTCAACATCGGGATTTGCGCGAACGCCGGATTCGATGATGTCTCCGGGTGACTCGGCACCGGAGCTTTCTGATTTCAGTTGCTCGCCCGCTACGTGTCTTGCCATGCGGAAGAAATTCAATTCAGGCTTATCGATTCCATTCGTGGCGAGCGTGCGAAAACCTTCGAAATAGGGCTGGTTTTCGAATTCGAAAGCCCAGGTGACTATGCCAGCCAGATTGATGTCGCGACTGCGCGCGAGCTTCAAGATGCCGTCGAAAGCCGCGGCCGTGTAAGCCGGATAGAGAGTTCCATTGCGATACGCAAGATCCGGATGGAGGCGTGAGGCGCAAGCGGCGCAGCCGTCGGGATCCGATTCGCTGAGGACGACCGGGAGCTTCGCGAACTGCGGAAACGACGCGACGATTTCGAATCCGCGATCGGCGCTTTTCAGATTCGCCGCGAGGCCCATCTCCACATGGCCGTCGACGGCCTTCGGCGAGCCCTTGGCGTGGAAGCTGATGAAATCGAGCGGCGCACCGGGTTTGCCCGTGACGAAGTTCGTGCCGCGCGCGCAATGTTCAAGAAATGCGCGCAGGTATTCTGCGGCTTTTGGATTCCCCGGGCCCGTGGTGGCCGGACCGCCGACGCGCGCTGCGGGCATTGCGCGCTTCACTGCCTCCGCGGAAAAGTCATAAAGCTTCTCGTATTCCTCGCGAGTTCCGTGCCAGTAGAAAATGTCGGGCTCGTTCCACACCTCGAAATACCACGACGCCACCTCGCGGTCGCCATATCGCTGCTCGCAATGGCGCACGAACTGGTAGACGAGCTCCTCCCACTTCGAATAGTCGCGGGGCGGATACGACCAGCCAGTGTCGAGTGGGCCCTTCGGCCAATGGTGCTGATAGGGCTGCGGATGCGTTGAGAGCGCCTCAGGCATGAAGCCGAGCTCGACAAAAGGTTTTGCACGCGCGTGAAGGTACGTGTCGAAGATGCGATCGACGATCGTCCAATCGTACACAGGCTTCCCGGAGACATCCTCAGTGTAGGCGTTCGTTGATCCCCATTTCAGGGCGGGCGTGCCGTCGCCCGTTGTGAGCAGGTTGTGTGTGCGGATATAGATGGGCACGGTACTGCTCGAAGCGAGTTCGGAGATCAACTCGCGTCCGTGGGGAGTGTAGGTGTAATTGGGCTCATCGTAGCCGAAGTAGGACCACACCGGCCGGAGCGGCCCGAGACTGGCGGAGGCGTCTACACGAATCGTGACTGGCGCTTGCGCAAAGGAGGAAGCCGGGCAAGCGAAGCCTGCCAGCAAGGCGAGGACGACCGCTGAGAACGATGTATGCCGCCTCGAGTTCACGGTCGGAAAGGATAGCATCGCCCGGGGAATATGCGCGTTGTTAACTCGCGCGGCGAAAAGCTTTTGATTTTCACTTTTTCGTTGTCGCGGCGCTGCGCTATTCTGAGAGGCCTCTTGGGGGAAGCGGCGGCGGATGACGAAGAGCAAAATCATTTTCTGGATCGTGCTGGTGGCGACCGGGGCGGCGTGCGTCGGTGCGTCGTACCGCAGCCGCTATGCGGCCGACCAGGATTTTCGGACCGAGGTGCAGCGGGCGCAGGCGGAGGCGCGGCGAATCCAGAACGAGGTGATCTTGTTCAAGCAGCGCCTGGTCCCTCCGCGACTAGCGTTCGTTTCGACGCTCGAGACGATGGGAATCGATGCGCCGACGGCCGCGCGCCTGGCGGCGTCCGCGCAATCCGTGTTCAATTTGCGCCACGTGCGTGCAGGAAACCAAATTTCCGTGGGACGGTCGGTGCTCGGCGTACTCCGCGCCGTGAGGTACCGGATCGATCCCGACAGCATTCTAATGATTTCGCCGCAGGGCGACGACTTTCATTCGGAAATTCAGACGATTCCCTCCGAAACGCAAACCGTCGGTGTGCAGGGCCAGATTCAAGATTCGCTTTTCGACGCGGTGACGCAGTCCGGCGAAAAGCCCGAGCTGGCAATGCGGCTCGCAGATATTTTTGGATGGGACCTCGACTTCTACACCGATCCGCGGCCCGGAGACACGTTTCGAGTGGTGGTTGAAAAGAAGGTGCTGACGAACGGCGAGTTCGCATCGTATGGGCGAATTCTGGCGGCCGAGTACAACAATGGAAGCCACGCGTACCGCGCCGTGCTGTTCCGCGATCCGATGGGCCATCCTGCGTACTACACGCCGGACGGCAAGTCGATGAAGAAAGCATTTCTGCACTCGCCGCTGAAATTTGCGGCGCCGATCACGTCGCACTTCAGCCTGCATCGCTTCCACCCGATTCTGAAGGAGTACCGGCCGCACCTGGGCATCGACTACGGTGCGCCGACAGGCACGCCGGTGCAGTCGATCGGCGACGGGCGCGTGATTTTCGCCGGGCGCAAGGGCGGCGACGGAAATCTCGTGAAGATCCAGCACACGAACGGCTACACGACGTACTACATGCACCTCTCGCGGATTCTGGTCCACAACGGCGAGCGCGTGGATCAGGGCGAGAGAATCGGGCTCGTGGGAATGACGGGGCTTGCGACGGGTCCGCACCTGGATTTTCGGATCGAGCGGCATGGGCAATTCCTGAATTTCGAGCGGCTGCCGCTGCCGCCATCGGAGCCCGTGGCGAAAAAAGATTGGGCTGACTTCGTGGCGGTGCGCGACGGCGCTCTCGCGCAGATGCCGCACCCGGCAACGCAGCAGGCGCTGGCCAAAGACGTAGAGCCTCCGTCGCCGACTCCGCAAACTCCGCGCTAACCTCTTAGAGCTTTAGATCCTTTCCGCGATCCCTGTGTGTGTCGGCGAGAGGCCTGCTGAGATACAGGTTGAACTCCTCGACGTCCTTCAGCGAAAAAATGGGAACGCCCGCGGCATGTGAAGCGCGGATGCGCAGCAGGTCCGCGGACTCGACATGATCGAGAACGAAGGCAGGGCGTGCGTCCGGCTCCATGGCTTCGATTTCGATGTGGCTCATCTCGAGGCCCTTCAGGTGGCGAATGAAGAATCCGTGCGCGGGGATGGTTCCGAACATGTTCGGCTCGGGATATTTCTCCTCGAGTTCGGGAACTACGATGGTCGCGTCCTCCTTCGTGCCGCCGCCGCGATGCTGGATATAGATGTTGCTGAGCTTGACGTCTTCAATCGCGCGATCGGGGATCCCGCTCAGGATCGATCCGAAGCGCGAAACCGCGCCCGAGCAGACCACATCGCTGATGCAAACGCGACGCAACTGCCCCACGGGCACGCCGGCCGGGCCGCGCATTCGCCGGCCGAGACGAAAGAAGATGGGAGCAGTCGTGACATCGCGCATCGTGAGGTTGGTAATCGCCACGTCCTCGAGAAGCGCGCCGTCGACGGTCTCGAGCGCAAGGCCCTGGCAGGCTTCGAAAACGCAATTTGAAATCGTAATGTTCTGGAAACCGCCGTTCGACTCGGTGCCGAACTTGATGCGGCCCGTTCGCGGAACCTTGGCGTCGGGATCGAAGCGCTTCCACGTGCCGTCGAGCAGCGTGCCTTCCTCGTAGCCTCCGGTGACGTAGCAATTCGTGATAGTGACATTTTCTGTGGCGCGGGCGTACCCGAGCGCAAACGAACTTTTCGGACAAATTGCGTCGTCCCACGGTGAGTTGACACTAACGTTCGAGACGCGCACGTTGCGACAGCAGTCGGTGTCGACGCCATCGCGGTTCGTATCGATCAGAAGATTGTCGATGGTGAAATTGTCGACACCCGTCGCTAGCACACCGAAGTGGCCGCCGTGAAGAATCGAGAAGTCGCGGAGCACCACGTTGCGGCAGTTTTTCAGGCTGATGGCCTTGTTGCCGACGCCCGGATCTTCGGCTTTGGGGCCGGCGCCCCAGCCGCGGCTGAGCCCCCGCCCCCAAATGAGGCCCGGACCGAGAATCGAAATATTTTGGAGGCCTTCGCCCCAGATCAAGCTGTTGTGCCAGTGACTGTGGCCATAATCCTGAAAGGCGTCCCACGGATTTGGCTCGGCCGGGTCATAGGCCGGGCCGCTCGAGCCGGCCGCGGGCGCATCCGCCGCGATGATCGTCGCGCCTCGGTCGAGGTAGAGTGCGACGTTGCTCTTGAGATGAATGGAATGGCAGAGATAATTCCCGGTTGGGAATCGGACGGAACCGCCTTTATTTTTTGCGGCGGCCTCTATGGCAGCGTTCACACTGCTGGTGTCGAGCGCCGTGCCATCGCCCTTCGCGCCGAAGGAGCGAACGTCGAAACCGATCGCTCCGCCGGAAGCGTCTGCGGATAGGTTCGGTGCGTGAGCGCCAACGCCGGAGGGAGCGCCGAGGCGAGCCGCCGCAAGGCCAACTGCAGCCGACGAGAGGAACCCTCGTCTCGAATCCTCGAACTTAGACATGAACAGCTCCGTCAGTTCACGCGAGCCGGAAGTCCTGAAGGCGTGAGTCGCGCGTCAGACCCAAGGGTTATATACGGCGACACCCGTGGAGGCAACATCGGCGGTGTTCCGCGTGACGAGAGTCAGATTGTAGTGCAGAGCTGTTGCGGCCAAGAGCCCGTCGATGACGGGCAGGAGTTTGGCACCCGGCCGTCCGGCGAGATGTCCCCACCGATCCGCGATCGCGAGGTCGACGGCCAGAATGCGGCCCGCAAAACGGGTGACAAGATCGGCATCGAGCCAGCCTTCGAGAGCTACGCGCCGGGAAGCGTCCTTCAGGGCCGCAATCCCTTTGCGGATTTCGCCGAGCGTGAGAACACTCAGGTACAGAAGGTCCTCGCTGGTAGCCGCGACCCAGGAAATTACTTTCCGTTCCGGCCTGGGCCTCACGAGTTCGGAGATGACGTTCGTGTCGAGAAGAAAGCCGCTCATAGATCAAGAGTGCGGCCGTAGTCCCTCTTTCGCTCAAGATCAATCTCAACCTTGGCGAGGGGGGATTCCGCGAAGAACTCGACCAGATTTTCGGGCTGCGCCGATCGCATTTGAAGCCGCTCGAACTCCTCGGCGGGCAGAATCACGACAGCCTCCTTACCCTGTCGAGTGACCCACTGAGGTCCTTGCGCGCGGGCACGCCGGAATACTTCGCTGAACTGAGCCTTGGCAGTCTGCAGCTGCCATTGGGGCTGGGGCGAGGCAGGCGCCCCCGCCTTCTTGGTACGCTTTGTTGGTCGAGGTCTCATCGTCATTCTCCTGACTAGACAGACTAGTCTATCATGAAAAGGGGAGAAGGACCACCCGTGACGAACACCGAGCTGTGGTCCGCCCGAGGTCTTCCAGCGGTGGATGCGTGGTCTGGAAACAAAAACGGCGCCACGAAGAGCGACGCCGTTTTCCTGAATCAAGCTGGTTCGAAAAAAGCTAGCCGCGAACCTCCCACGTATCGCCTGCATGCAGCAGTTTGTCGAGGTCGCCCTTGCCTCTCCGCGTCTGGACCTGCTGAATCTGATCGTTGATCAGGTCTTCGTAGCGCGGAACGTTGTCCCACGCGCGAAGAACGCCGATGGGAGTGGGGAAGCCCGGTCGCTGCTCCATATGCGCTAGGAGGAAAGCGTACGCGGGTCGCGGATGCTTTTCATCATGGATGAGCAGATCCTTCTCGCTCGTCCCGTTGCCGAGCTGGACGACTTCGAGCTCCAAACCATTGAGCCGGATCCCCTTGTCGCGGTTCTTGCCAAAGATGAGAGGCTTGCCGTGCTCGAGCTGCACGACGTGCTCGCTGCGCGCGTCCTTTTCGGTGACGTCTTCCCACGCGCCATCATTGAAGATGTTGCAGTTCTGCAAGATTTCGATGTAGGCGGAGCCCTTGTGTGCGGCGGCCTTTTTCAGCGTGTCCTTCAGATGCTGCTGGAAAACGTCCACCGAGCGCGCAACGAACGTGGCTTCCGAACCGATCGCCAGGGAAATGGGATTGAACGGGCGGTCCGTGGTGCCGAAAGGAGTGGACTTCGTCTTCTTACCGAGCTCGGACGTCGGCGAGTACTGTCCCTTGGTCAGGCCATAGATGCGGTTGTTGAAGAGGAGCACTTTGATGCCGACATTGCGGCGCAGCATGTGGATCGTGTGATTGCCGCCGATAGAAAGCGAATCGCCGTCGCCGGTGGCGACCCAGACTTCTAGATCCGGCCGTGCAACCTTCAGGCCGGTCGCAACCGCGGGCGCGCGGCCGTGAATCGAATGGAAGCCGAATGTGTTCATGTAGTACGGGAAGCGGCTGGAGCAGCCGATGCCCGAAACGACCACGAACTTCTCGCGCGGAATCTGCAGCTCCGCAAAGACAGCCTGAACGGCGGAAAGAATCGCGTAGTCGCCGCAGCCCGGACACCACCGCACTTCCTGGTCGGTCTGAAAATCCTTCCTGGTATAAACCGGCAAACTGGCCGTGGTCATCTCATTCTCCCGAGTTAATCCAGCATCTCTTCGATTTTCTGTTCGATTTCGATTTGCTTGAAAGGCTTGCCTTGAATCTTGTTGTAGCCCTGCGCGTCGACTAGAAACTTCGCGCGCAGAACCATCACGAGCTGGCCCATGTTCATTTCAGGCACCAGCACCTGCTTGTAGCGCGTCAAAATCTCGCCCAGATTCCGTGGCAGAGGATTCAGATAGCGCAAATGAACGTGTCCGATGCGGTGGCCCTTGGCGCGCTCCGCCTTGAGCGCGGCAGTGATGGCGCCCTGCGTCGAGCCCCAGGCGACGATCAAGAGATCTCCCGAGGGATCGCCTTCGACCACCGCGTCTGGAATATCGTTCGCGATGAGAGCGACCTTCTCGGCGCGCAGGCGAACCATGTGCTCGTGGTTCAGCGGCTCGTAGTTCACGTTGCCGGTGACGTCCTGCTTTTCGAGGCCGCCGATACGGTGCTCGAGTCCCGGCGTGCCAGGAACGGCCCAGGGCCGTGCGAGAGTCTCGGGATCGCGGCGATAAGGCTGGAAGCCCTCCGCCTTCGTTTCGAATTTCACCGGGAAACTCGGCAACTCCGCGGTGGTTGGAATCTTCCAGGGCTCCGCGCCGTTCGCGAGATAGCCGTCTGAAAGAATGATGACGGGCAGCATGTGCTTGACCGCAATCCGGCTGGCTTCGAGCGCGACCCAGAAGCAGTCACCCGGCGTCGAAGGAGCGATGACCGGAATCGGCGCTTCGGAGTTGCGGCCATAGAGCGCCTGCAGCAAGTCCGCCTGCTCAGTCTTCGTCGGAAGGCCGGTCGAAGGCCCGCCGCGCTGGATGTCGCAAATCACGAGCGGCAATTCGACGACGACCGCAAGGCCAAGCGCCTCGGTCTTGAGCGCCATGCCGGGACCGGAGGTGGTGGTGATGCCGAGCGCGCCGCCGTAAGAAGCGCCGATGGCGGAAGTCACCGCCGCGATTTCGTCTTCGGCCTGAAATGTGATGACGCCGAAATCCTTATACTGCGACAGCTCATGAAGAATGTCCGACGCCGGCGTAATCGGATAGGAGCCCAGGAAAAGTGGAATGCCCGCCTGGCGCGAAGCCGCGACAAATCCCAGAGCCAGCGCCGCGTTCCCGCTGATGTTCCGATACACGCCCGGCTGAAGCTTCGCCGGCGGAATTTCGTAGCTGATTTGAAACGCTTCGGTGGCCTCGCAATAGCTGTAGCCGCCCTGCAACGCGAGCTTGTTGGCTTGCACGAGCTGCGGCTTCGTCTTGAATTTGTCCTCGAGCCAGCGAACCGTCGAATCCATTGGGCGGTTGTAAAGCCAATAGCACATCCCGAGCGCAAAGAAATTCTTGCAGCGGTCCATGCTCTTGGCGTCGAGGCCCAGGTCCTTCAGGGCCGCGCGCGTCAGGCGAGTGAGCTCAACCGCAAAAACGCGGTATCCATCCAGAGAATGATCCTCGAGCGGATTCTGCGTGATCTGCGCCTTGCGAAGGTCCGTCTCCTTGAAATTATCGAGGTTGACGATCAGGATTCCATTCTTCTTCAGGTCGGCCAGATTCATTTTCAGCGCCGCGGGGTTCATGGCCACGAGCGCATCCACCGCATCGCCCGGCGTGTACACGTCGTTCGACGAAAAGTGGACCTGGAATCCGCTGACGCCGGGAAGCGTGCCCGCAGGGGCGCGAATCTCGGCGGGATAATCCGGGAAAGTCGCTAGGTCGTTGCCATACAGCGCGACGGTATTCGTGAACTGGTTTCCCGTGATCTGCATTCCGTCACCGGAATCGCCGCAGAACCGGATGACCGCCTTGTCGATAACCTCGCGCTTGCGCTGCTGAATAATGGTCGTCGTGGACATATGATTTTCAAAACCCCAGTCGTATCAGTGAGGAGACGAAATTCGGGGACGTTCGGCCCTTTCCACCCAGGTCAATCTGACGGGTATTTTCGAACACAGAAAGCGTAGCACACGGACGGTGGAACGAACATCGAATTTGCCGCTTCATTTTGTCGTTTCCGGCATCGCCCTGATCCTATGGGACTTAGATGCTTCGTCTCCGTGATGCGCACACGTGGTCGAGGTGACCACCGTCACGTCCAATTTGGGCCTTTAGCCCGGCCATCTGTTTGGGGGAGCATGGCACTGCACGTTTGGGTGGGTGCAGAGTGCTGCGAATCATCCAGGCAGAAACGCGAGAAGATGTGGACCAGGCGTCCAGCCTCTTCCGCGAGTATGCGGCCTCGCTTGGGGTCGACCTCTCGTTCCAGAATTTCGACCGCGAGCTCGCCACGCTTCCGGGCGACTACTCCCCGCCGGATGGGCGATTGTTCCTGGCCTTTGTGGAAGTAGCCGCAGAGGAACCGGCGCGCGTGGCAGGTGGCAAGCCGGCAGGCTGCGTTGCGCTGAGGAAGATTGAAGGCGACATCTGCGAAATGAAGCGGCTCTACGTGAAACCCGATTGCCGGGGATGCGGTGCAGGGAAGGCGCTCGCGGAGGCCGCCATCACTGCGGCGCGCGCAATTGGCTACAGGCGGATGCGCCTCGACACGCTGCCGCAGATGAGCCAGGCGCAGGAACTATATCGCGCGCTGGGCTTTCGCGAGATTCCGGCCTATCGCTTCAATCCCGTTTCCGGCACGCGCTATTTCGAGCTGGCACTCGCAGAACCGCGGGGATGACTTGGCTGCGCTCCGTGCCGTAGGCTCCCGCCGCTACTTGCTGGATTCCTCGATGCTCCGAACATGGAGCATATGTCCCTCTGGGTCGAGGGCTGCGGTGACCGAAACTCTCTTGCCCGCGAATTTCTCGGCCCTGGTCCAGTCGTCCATGCAGTACCAATTGGCGTTGTCTCGCAGAACGTAAACCTCATCGCTCAGCGAAATAACTGTTCCGACGTAGGTTTTGGTCGGGGCGTCGGAGAGCTTTGGGGACTCGACATTCACAGCGGCGGAGGGTGTGGGAGCAGTATGCGCCGCCTCCTCCGATCCGCTCTCGACCGGATCAGGATCCGCCGGAGTTTTCTGTGATTCGGCCACGGCGGGCGTATCCGGAGGCGGTGCGGAACTTGCCGTTCCGCTCGGGGCGCTTGCAGTGCTCGGCTGGTCCCCGCGTGGCTCCTTCATGCTGGATTGATTCTTTTGAGGCTCTCCCTCTTGGTTGCCCGGCGGTGCGCTCTCCCGCTGGCTCGACTGTTTCTGCCGTGGTGCCTCGCGAATGGTTTGGACATGAATCGTGTCGGTGGGTCCGTCGAGCGTGCCGGTGATTGAAACGTTCTTGCCTTGAAACTTTGCAGCTTGCGCCTGGTCGTCAAGGTGATACCACGTGTCGTTGGCATCGTCGCGGAGAATGAAAAGCTCTCCGTTGAGCGAAGCGATGGTTCCGTCGAATGTCTTGGCTTGTTTGTGATCGTCCTTGGCGGGCGGATTGGATGCCCTCGACGTTTCGACTTTGTGGCCGCTTGTCGGTGCCGCCGCCGGCCCCAGGACAACCAGCCCGGCGCACAAAAGGCCGCCGAGCGCAGCGATTGCGAACGAGCTCCTTTGCATCAACTCACCTCGAAAGGAAATTCTGGCTGGGCTGGTCGGCGGGCTGGAGACCCTGCTACGTAGCGACGGAAGTTAGCACAGCGTAGACCCCGAGCGATAGCCTTTGCATCGAGAAAAAACCTGAGGACGGCCTGGGACAAAGCCCGATGTCCGCGAGATAAGGTTGCGATCAGTTCTGCGGCGCATTGGCCTGCGTTGCGGAAAGGAAATCCTTCAGGGTCGCGCGATAGCGTTCAGGCGAGAAAAGTGATGCCTCCTCATGGCAAGGCCCGCTGACCCGCAGAATGAACCTTGGGGTTTTTGCCGCGCCGTAGACCTGTTCTTCGAGCGGCGGCGGGATCACTGGGTCTTCCGTGCAGTGAACGACAAGAATGGGCGCGTTGATGTTCCGGAGCCGCTTGTCTGTTGCGAGCTGTCCGGCCAGCAGCCATTGAATTCCCGGCAGAAACCAGAACACCTTCCGTGCGACGGCAGACGCGGAGGGAAATGGGGCCTCAAGTATTACGGCTCCGACTTCTGAGTTGGCCGCCAGGTTTGCAGCCACCGCTGTCCCAAGCGATTGACCGAAGACAACGATCTGCTTCGGCGGGATGCCGCGCGTTCGGACAAGATACTGATAGCCTGCTTCGGCGTCGCGGTAGAGTCCCGCCTCGCTTGGCGTGCCTTCGCTGCGGCCATAGCCCTGATACTCCACGGCGAGAACATTGGCCGGCGTCTCATGCAAGAACCAATATATGTCCTCACGGTTCGCGATGTTGCCCGCGTTCCCGTGAAACGCCAGGAACGTGATCGTTGCCGATGGCGCTGGAATCCACCAAGCATGAAGCTTCACGCCGTCCGAAGTGCGCAACCCCACGTCCTCAGTAGGCAGGCCGGAGGGTTGCCAATTGCCCTCGAGCCGACCCGGGTTGTTGGGGAAAAACAAGAAATGCGACTCGAATATCCGGAGGAGGAGCAATGCCGAAACATACCCAATAAGGAGCAGCAGCAGGAATCTCACCGGTTTAGACCTGATAGTCATTCAAGCTGAAATGGAGAGTATCGCAAAGCCTCACTTTAAGGACCAGCTGTCCCACAGTACTATTGACTTTCGCTTTTTATTTGCCTACAGTCCAGACGCTGCCAATAGGTGCGCGAAGCCGTTGCCGCCCGGTCGCGGGGCGCGGCGCGCCGCCTGCAATTTTGACTCGCGGGTTCGCGACGGAGAGACTGATGGCTCTTACGAAGAGGCAAAAGGAAGTCCTGAATTACCTGGTTAGCTTCATCAATAAGAACGGCTATTCGCCGAGCTTCGAAGAAATCGGCCGCGCCTTGAAGCTGACCTCGCTCGCCACGGTGCACAAGCATCTTTCGACGCTCGAGAAGAAGGGATTCATCCGCCGCGGTTACAACCAGAGCCGCTCGATCGAGGTTGTCCAACTCCCGCGGCCGGTCCGCGAGGAGATTCTCGATCGCCACGTGGTCGAGCTGCCGCTCGCCGGCCGTATCGCCGCGGGGCGTCCACTCGAAGCCGTCGAGGAGCGCGAAACCATCTCGCTCGCCGACTTTGCGCGCGGCCAGAACACCTTCGTCCTGCAGGTAAAGGGCGAATCCATGCGTGACGATCACATCCTCGATGGCGACTTCATCGTCGTCGAGCAAACGCAAGTCGCCAATTCCGGCGAAATCGTCGTGGCCCTCGTTGGCGAGGACGAAGCCACCGTCAAGCGCTTTTATCGCGAAAATGGAGGCCGCATCCGCCTTCAGCCCGCGAACGCACAGATGTCTCCCATCATCGTTCCCGCGAACGATGTTCGCATCCAGGGCCGCGTTGTTGGCGTGCTTCGCAAATACTGACCTCCGCAATTATCTCGACTACCTGTCTCCGCAATCGAGCAGGATCCGAAGCGCCGCGTCCCGGCGCTTCGGATCTTCTGCCGCGCGCTCCCATCAGATTCCCGCTTCTCCTGGCCTTTCGCCCGTTGATGCACGCGACACAATTGTTCCAATTTGGAATTGGCAGGCGTATGGTGACGGGACTAGATTGATAGCCCCAGTCTTCAATCAGACGGCACTGTTTGGTGATTTCGGCCCAAGGAGGGCAAATGTGGGGAGACAAGAAGCCGGACGCTCCCGCAAGGACGCCGCTCCCGCAGCAACCTAGACCGGCCGCGACATCCGCATCATCCTTTTCAGGGGAGGCAAAAACCATGGCACCTTTGGATTCAACATATCCCGCCACGACCGGTGGCAGCACGGCGCGGCTTGGCGCCAGCCTGCACATCAAGGGCGAGATCACGGGCAACGAGGACCTGCAGATTGACGGCAGCGTCGAAGGATTGGTTCAGCTCGAAGACCGCAAGCTGACCGTCGGCGCCAGCGCCAAAGTCACCGCAGACATCATCGCCCGCGAAGTGATCGTCTACGGCAACGTGAAGGGCAATCTGCGCGCGCGCGACCGCATCGAAATCAAGAAGGACGGCTCCGTGGTGGGCGATCTGACCACCGCCCGCATCATGATTGAGGACGGCGCCTACTTCAAAGGCTCGATCGAGATCGACAAGGCCGGCGATGCGGCGGGCGGCGACAGCGAGAGCAAGGCCTACACGCGCGCTCGCAGCACCGCTTCGACCTCGGCCGACTAAGCTCCTCGCGCCAACGCCGTCGCTTCAGCAAAGGCGATCAGTCGCGCCTGGCCTCAGCCAGGGCGGCCGGTCCCGCCGTAGCTTTAGCGAAGGCGGAGACAAAACGCGGCTTCGCCCGCCCCCTGCGCGCGGAGCCTGTGCGGGCCGCGGCTTCCTCGCTGCTGTTGCGAGCGGAGTCGCGGCCCGTAGCGTCTTCATGACGAGTGTGCCATCCCTTTCGTCCCTCTTCCCTGCGCAAGGACCCTCTTGGCCCACACCTCAGCGAAGATCCATGGGACCACGGCATAAGGTGGACCCAAGCCGGTGGTCAGTTTCTGATTACCGCGTTATCATCCGGTCGCCAATTTAAGCGAAGCCCGCCCGACCGGGAAACAATGACTGAGGAACAAGCTATTCGCACGAAAGCCCACGCCGCCCTCGCCAAATTTGGCGAGATGAGTCGTATGCGAGCGAAGTTTGGATACAACCGCGAAACGGTAGCATGGCTTGAAGGATTCATTGAACGACAGCGGCGCCGAGAGGATATTGCGGAGCAGGAAGTGGAAGACTTGATTCAACTCGTCGGCTCCTTCCTTGGCGAATGCCTAATAAGCAAGTATGGCGGAGCCTGGCGTCTACACGAGGGCTCTTGGGCTGTTTTCTTCAGCGACTCCAATGCTGCCTTTCCGTTCAGCAAGGTCCGCAAACAGTTCGAGCATGGCATTGACGATGGAGAATCCATTCTCGGGTTTTTTGACGTGATCCCACTGGTCGTAATCAAGCAAAAGCTAACACCCTGGCGGTAACGCGACTGTGAAGGACCCCTGCGCGCGAGGAGTCGCGGCCCGTAGCGTTCTACGCCCACGCTTACTGCTTCGCAGGCGCTCACACCTTTGGCTTCGGAAACTCCTCGACGTGAAACTCGCCCTTCCTGCCGAAGTAGATCACCTTCTTCCCCGCCAGAAACGCCCAATACCCCGCAGTTCCCGCCGCGAGCGCCCGCCTCAGAAATTCCGGGTAGCGGATTTCGTCGGCCTGCGCCGCGCGAATGGCTGCTACGATTCCAGCCTGCGAGAACTCATCCGCCACTTTGCCAGGCATCGCCGCCATTTTCTCGACGTGCGTCTCGCCGGTCGCCGCGTAGAACCGCTCCTCGCCTCTCAACAGATCGGCGAAGTACGACTCCACGCCCGCGCCCACAAGCATCTGTACAACCTCAGGGAATGTCAGCTTGCCTGCTTGGGAGCCTGCAAGCGCCTGATGCGTTGCTTCCGTATTCATGAGTGCCGTCCTTTCATTTCGCAGGAATTTTGGTCAATCATTTGCCTGAGAACAGTTCGCAAGGCAAATTGGTGTGCGCGTTCTCTGCGATTGCTAACCAGCGTTCTTTCTCTGGATTCCTATCGGGGAGGCCATCATAGACGAAATTGCATCACAACGTCGCCCTCCCAGCTCCCGGAACGTCCTTAGTTAGAGGTCATTCCATTACCTGTAATTTAATTATTGCCGGTCGACGTTTGAGGGTGTAGGGTGTCGCCGAAAGTGCTCGGTCGGGGAGAGGAGGACCTTGTGCACCACGCAATCCGCTTAATCGAAGCTCATCCCATCGTGGCGTCCCTAACGGTTTTGGTTGCCGCACTCCTTCTTTGGGCCGGCTTTCGTATTTGGGCTGACATTTTTCTGGATATGTCACATCAGTTCTTTCAGGACACGCTTGAGGACCCCCGGATTGTCGAATCCATTCGCAGGACCGAGGCGAAAGGGCCTTCGAACAAGCAAGGCGTCGTCCTGCTTGCCCTTCCCAGGTTCGCCGTCGCACATCCCGTGGCCACAGCAATGGTTGTCATAGCCGGTGCGATCTCGCTTTGGGGAGGAGCGACTGCTTTGGTCTCCGCATGGGCCGAGAGCGCCGAGCGGAAATATCGGCACTCTTTGCAAAATCCCCCGAGCACGGAAGCGCTGCAAGCGGCACAAAAAAGGGCGCTTCTTGAGGCAAATCCGCACCTTAGGCCCGAGGATCTGCCGGAAACCGCGGGAGCCTCCAAAGACAAGGCCTAACGGCGCCGAATTTCACAGGCGGCCATGCGTCACGGTTGCCGTGTGCCCGCGTATGCCTCACCCCGACTCGCCCCTTCCCTGAATCCTACCGGCTCACCCGTCGTTGACATATCTCCGCGCTTATCCTACACTTAGCGTTTGTCTTTAGACGGAAAGGTGTGACTGAGCTGATGCGGACGTATGTTCCTAAGGGCCGGGAAGCCGAAGAGATGGCCGAAGGCAAGAGTTGGTTTGTGGTCGACGCGAACGGCCAGGTGCTGGGACGCCTGGCGACGCGCGTGGCTCGTATTCTGATCGGCAAGGATAAGCCGGCGTTCACGCCGAACGCCGAGTGTGGCGATCACGTGATCGTCGTCAACGCGGAGAAAGTTCGCCTGACGGGGAACAAGATCGACCAGAAGGTGTATCGTCATCATAGCGGCTATCCGGGCGGGCTGAAGGAAATTCCCATCCGGGTGATGTTGCAACGCCGTCCCGAAGAGGTCATACGCGAAGCGGTGCTTGGGATGCTGCCGAAAAACAAGCTTCGCGCGCGTCGCGCCAAGAAGCTGCGTGTTTATGCCGGAAGTGAAGCGCTCGCCCGCCACGCCGGACAAAAGCCCCAGCCGCTCGCGCTGTAGCCTCGCGAGAGACCCGAGTTTGATGCGCCCAGGAAAGAGAATTTCCGCGGGCCTGCGCGCCGCGTCGTCTTTGGACCGCGCGTAACGCGTAACAGGAGGAAAGTTGAGTTCAGCCAGTTTTGATGCGGGGAAGCAGTTCTACGGCACCGGGCGCCGGCGCGAAGCAATCGCGCGCGTCTACATCAAGATGGGGCCGGCGCGCTTCACGGTCAACGGCCGCCCCGTCGACGAATATTTTCGCAACGTTGCGTGGCACACGTCGGCCGTTGAGCCGCTGAAATTCACGCAAACGCTCGACCAGCTCGATGTTCGCGCCCAGGTGAAGGGCGGCGGCGTCGGCGGACAGGCTGGAGCGGTGCGCATGGGGCTCTCCCGCGCGCTCGCCCGCTTCAATCCGGAGCTGCGTCCCGCGTTGCGAACCAACGGATTCCTTACGCGCGATCCGCGCATGAAGGAACGCAAGAAATACGGGCAGAAGGGCGCGCGACGGCGCTTCCAGTACAGCAAGCGTTAGTTGGGCAGTGCCTCGGATGTTCCGGGCCGCCGTCGCGGTTGCGGGCACGCCGGGAAAAAAATTCACGGCCGGCAAGGTACCGGCGAAAAAGGATGCTCGTCCCGCTTTTGCGGCATGAAAGCATCCCTTCGAATAAGGAGGAGCTTTGGGCGTAGAAATTACAATGAAGGAGCTGCTGGAGGCCGGCGTTCACTTCGGCCACCAGACGCGGCGCTGGAATCCGAAGATGAAGGAATACATTTTCGGCGAGCGCAACGGAATTCACATCATCGATTTGCAGAAGACCCTGAAAATGTTCCGCGAAGCGGCGCGCTACGTCGCCGACCAGGCGGGCCAGGGCCGCAGCGTCTTGTTCCTGGGCACGAAGCGCCAGGCGCAGGAAGCGATAGCCGAAGAGGCGCAGCGCTGCGGGATGTTTTACGTCAACCATCGCTGGCTGGGCGGCACGCTCACGAACTGGGTCACCCTGCAGAAATCCATCAAGCGCCTGAAGCTGCTCAAGTCGATGGTCGAAGACGGCCGCATGGCCGCTCTTCCCAAGAAGGAAGCGGCTCGCCTCGAGCGCGAGCTGAAACACCTTCAACAGAATTTTTCCGGCGTCGAGAATATGGCGACGCTGCCTGACGCGATGTTCGTGATCGATCCCAACGCCGAAGTCATCGCGGTTCGCGAAGCGCGGCGCATGGGCATCCCGGTCGTCGCCATCGTCGACACGAATTGCGATCCCGATCTCGTCGATTGGGTGATCCCGGGCAACGACGACGCCCTGCGCGCCATCCGATTGTTCACGTCGAAGATTTCCGACGCTGTCCTCACCGGGCGCCAGTCCTTCGAACAGTCGCAGGTGGCCGAGCAAAAGGCGGCCGAGGGCGCGGCGGGCGAGGATCAGGTGGAATACGTGGACACCAGCGCGTACGAGGTCTACGAGAAGCAAGAGGGCGACTTCGTGGAGGGCGGCGGCGAGGAACCGCCGGCCGAAGAAGCAGCCGCCGCCGCGCCAGTGACGAACGACGACGAAGGTTCCCGCTAGGGATCACCCTTCTGCGCTCACTTTCGAATCCAGCGAAAAGGAACTGCGAGTTTCCATGGCAACCGACGCAAAGCCAAACGTATCCGCGCAGCAGGTGAAAGAGTTGCGCGACCGCACGGGCGCCGGATTCACGGCGTGCCGCGACGCTCTCCTCGAAGCGAAGGGCGACGTCGAGCAGGCGATCAGCATCCTGCGCAAGAAAGGCCAGGCCGCCGCTGCCAAGAAGGCGCAGCGCACCACTTCGGAGGGCCTCGTCGGCTCCTACATTCATGCCGGCGGAAAAATCGGCGCGATTGTGGAAGTCAATTGCGAGAGCGACTTCGTTGCGCGCACGGATGATTTCCAGCGCCTGTGCCACGAGATCGCGATGCACGTCGCCGCCACCGATCCGCGCTTCCTGCGCCGCGAGGAAGTCACGCAGGAAGTGCTCGACCGCGAGCGCGAGATCTACCGCGAGCAGGCGAAGGCCACCGGCAAGCCCGATCCCGTGATCGAAAAGATCGTCAGCGGCAAAATGGAAAAGTTCTACGAGGAGAATTGCCTGTACGAACAGCACTTCATCAAGGACGAAGGCGTCACGGTGAAGGAGTTGGTCGACCAGGCGATCGCCAAGCTCGGCGAGAATATCGCCATCCGCCGCTTTTCGCGGTTCAAGGTCGGCGAGACGGACAGCGCCGCTCAGCCTCCCGCGGAGGCAGCGGCGACGCCCGTCGAGGCCTAGCGCCGGGCTTGTTCACCCAGCCATATCCTGTTCCGCTTTTTCTGACTGCGACGGCGATTTGTGCCTGCATCGAGAGGCGGCGTGAGCTTCGCGAAATTCTCTGTTAGAATGCCCGCGGGGTTAGGGGACGTAAGCCACACGAGATGACAACTTCAGCGACCCGAACGGACGCGCCCGCCGGCACCGCGGTGTACAAACGCGTCGTTCTCAAGCTTTCCGGCGAATCGCTTTCCGGGCCTCACGATTTCGGCATTGACGCCGGAACCATCCAGAGCATCGCCGCGCAGGTCAACGAGATCAACAGTCTCGACGTGCAGGTAGCCATCATGGTCGGCGGCGGAAATATTTTCCGCGGGACGCGCCAGGGCCAGCTTTCCATCGACCGCGCCACCGGCGACTACATGGGCATGCTCGCGACCGTCATCAACGGCCTCGCCCTGCAGGATGCGCTCGAAAAGGTGGGCTGCCACACGCGATTGATGAGCGCCATCGAGATGCACGAGGTGGCAGAGCCTTTCATTCGCCGCCGCGCCGCGCGGCATCTCGAGAAAAATCGCGTCGTCATCTTCGCTGCCGGCACCGGCAATCCCTACTTTTCCACGGACACCGCCGCAGCGCTTCGCGCCATGGAAATCAAGGCGCAAGTGATCCTGAAAGCCACGCGTGTCGACGGCATCTACGACGCCGATCCGGAAAAAGTGAAGGACGCGAAATTCTTCGAGCGCATCACGTATCTTGAGGTCCTGCAGAAGGGCCTTTCGGTGATGGATTCGACGGCCATCTCGCTCTGTATGGACAACAAGATGCCCATCGTTATCTTCAATATGAACGTGCCGGGGAACCTCAAGCGCGTGGTGGCGGGCGAGCGCGTGGGCTCGATTGTCACGGCGGCTTGAAAGCTCATCCACGGAGGCGATTTTCCGATGACCACGATTGCAACCAGCAAAGACGCCATGGCCCAGGCGAAGGTTCGGATGGAGAAGGCGGTGGAGGATTTTCGCCGCGATCTTGCCGGTGTTCGCACGGGCCGCGCGAACGTCGCGATTCTCGATAGCATCCGCGTCGACTATCACGGCACGCCGATGCCCATCAATCAGCTGGGCACGCTGAATGTTCCGGACCCGCAGATGATCGTCATCTCGCCATGGGATCCCGGCGCGGTGCCGCTGATCGACAAAGCGATTCGGATGTCGGACCTCGGCCTCAATCCCACGAACGACGGCAAAGTGATCCGCGTGCCGATTCCGTCGCTCACGGAAGAGCGGCGCAAGGAACTCGTCAAGCACGTGCACAAGGTTCTCGAAAATCATCGCACCGCCGTCCGCAACATTCGCCGCGACATCAAGGAAGCGGTCGAGAAGCTCGAGAAGGAAAAGAAAATCAGCGAGGACGAGAAGAAGCGCTCCCTCGACGAGCTCGAAAAGCTCACCCATTCCGAAACCAAGAAAATCGAGGACCTTTCGGCCTCCAAGGAAAAGGAAGTCCTCGAAATCAAGTGACGTTTCGCGTTTCCGAACGGCGCTCCTGCGAAATTTGCGTGCCTCTTTCTCTGACCCATGCGTGAAGGCAAGCCGAGCACGACCGCGCTCCGCGTCGCCATGCGGCGCGCCGCTCACCAGCTTTTCGATTCGCCGCTCGTTCTCGACGATCCGATCGCTCTTCCCATCCTTGGCGCTGAAATCGCGGCGCGCGTCGAAGCCGGGCGCGGAGATGCGCGGAAAGCCGCTTCGCGGTACGTTCGCGCCTTCATGGTCGCGCGCAGCCGCTTCGCGGAAGATGAACTCGCGCGCGCCGTTTCGCGTGGCGCGGCTCAGTATCTGATTCTCGGTGCCGGCCTCGATACCTTCGCCTACCGCAACCCCTATCCCCAATCGAAGCTGATTGTTTTCGAAGTCGATCATCCAGTCACGCAGATCTGGAAGCTGCAGCGCCTGGGCGCCGGCGGCATCGCCGTGCCTCCGTCGCTCACTTTTGCCCCCGTCGATTTCGAGCGGCAATCGCTCGCGGCCGGCCTCGATGCAGTGGGTTTCCGCCGCGACGCTATCACGTTCTTTTCGTGGCTCGGCGTTACGCCCTATCTCACCTCCGAAGCCATGAACGCCACCCTGGGGTTCATCGCGTCGATGCCGCGCGGCAGCGGCGTCGTCTTCGACTATGCCGTCCCCCGCTCGTCGCTGAACTGGGCCGGCCGCCTCATCTTCGACCGGCTCGCCAAGCGCGTGGCCGCTGCCGGCGAGCCTTTTCAGCTCTTCTTTGATCCGGCCGATCTTGCCGCTCAACTCCGCGCCGTCGGCTTTCATGCGGTCGAAGACCTCGGCTCGGACGAAATCAACGCACGCTACTTCGCGGGCCGCCAGGACAAACTCTGTGTCAGTGGGCGCCTCGGCCGGGTGCTGAGCGCCACGGTCTGATCCTCCCGCTTCTCCAGTCCCCGTACAGGTTCCTAGTTGCACACGCCCGTCGCGACTTGCCGCCTGCGTTCCAGCCGGGCCAGCTAAACTCAAGGAAATAGCACAGGAGCGGCGTCTCACTGTGTGGCGTGAATTCAGGAGACGCGCCCATCCTCTCAAGCTCTGGAGGTTCCCATGAAGTGGCTCTGGATCGGCTTGGGTGTGGTCCTTCTGGCGGTTGGGGCCGCCGGATATGTTTTGAACAGCGGGGCGCCGGCCGCCCCCAAGGGCGTTTGCCCGGCGTTGCTCTCTGCCGCGCCGGTGGACGCGAATATCGTGGGCTATCTCGATCTGACGCCGCTACGCACCGCCGAGATGGCGAGCCAGTTCGGCGCTTTCGAGCAATCGCCGCAAGCGGCGTCGTACAGGGATTTTGTCGAGAAGACGAATTTTCATCTGGATCGCGACCTTGACCACGTGCTGCTGGCCGCGTCGACCGACTCGGGAAGCGCCGCGCTGATTTTGGACGGCCGCTTCGACCAGCCGCGCATTTCGTCTTATGCCGCGACGGCGGGAAGCATGCATCACTACGAGGCGGGAGACGTCTATCGCTTTCAGAGCGCTTCGCCTTCCTCGAGCACGTCGATGATGTTCCTTGGCGCGAACCGGCTGGCGTTGGCCATGGGACGCGATCCCGACACGCAGATTCTGATGATGGCGGATGCTTCCAAGAGCGGCGATGCAGCGCTTCATGAGGATCTCTGCGAACGCGCGCAGCGCGTCGCGGGCGCCACGTTCTTTGTGCTCGGCGATGTGCCCAAGACCGCCCTCGCCCAGATCACGCCCGTGGTGTCGCGGCAAAATCCTTCTGCTGCTGAAATGTTGAAAACGCTCCGCGGATGGGACATGGCGTACTGGATGGATGGCGACAATCTCAGGATGGAAGTCGAGGGTGAATTCGACGGCGTGTATGACGCGATCCAGGCGCGAGTGGCGTTCGAAAAGCTTCGTGCCACAATCGAGCAGCACGCGGCGGCGGTGAAGCCGGCGCCCGCGGCCGCGAATCCCGCCGGACCGGCGCTCGACGAGATGGTGAAGAATCTCGCGATCACGCTCGACGGCCGCTACGTCCGGATGGGCACGATGGTCAAGAAATCCGATATCGAGAAAATCGCCGCGGCGTCGAAGGCCGCGCAGCACTAGGAGAGCATTCGCCGTTTTCGCGTTCCGATGAATCCACCCAAACCATTCGACGACTACGAAGATCCGCGCCATCGGCGCCGGAGCCGCCGCATCGTGGTGCGCATCCGCGTGCGCGTGCGCGTGGAGACGGAGACGAAGGAGACGATTTGGGAGGAGACGGACGCGATCGTGGTGAACGCGCACGGCGGGCTCGTGCTGCTCGCGGCGAAAGTCTCGACGAACAAATTCGTCACGCTGCAGAATCCCGACACCGGCAAGGAGATTCTCGCGCGAGTGACGGCGCTCGGGCCGCGGTTCATGGGGAAAACAGAAGTGGGAGTGGAGTTCATCCGTCCGGCGCCGGATTTCTGGGGCGTCCGCAACCAGCCGAAGGATTGGGTGACCGCAGCGGCGAAAGCGAGCCGGGAACCGCAAAACGCGTGAGACGCCGTGGATGCAGTTTCGCGCGGCGCTCCCTGTGGGGAAAGAAACCGCGCGTTTTGTCACTGAATGTTTCCTCTATTTGGTGGCGCCGACTCTTTCCGAAACGGTCTTCGCTTGCGTAAACAGCAGCAGATAATCCTGCCCGCCTGATTTCGAATCCGTGCCGGACATGTTGAATCCGCCGAAGGGATGCGCGCCGACCATTGCGCCGGTGCACTTGCGATTCATGTAGAGATTGCCGACGTGAAATTCGTCAGCGGCGCGTTCGATTTTCTTCGAGTTCTGCGAGTAGACGGCGCCGGTGAGGCCAAATTCGCTGTCGTTGGCCATCGAAAGCGCGTCGTCAAAGTCTTTGGCTTTGGTAACCGCGAGCACCGGTCCGAAAATTTCTTCCTGGAAAATTCGCGCCTTGGGACTGATGTCTGCGATGACGGTAGGCTCGATGAAATATCCGTCGCCGGGCGCCTGCTTGCCGCCAAGAAGGAGCCGGCCTTCTTTTTTGCCCGCGTCGATGTAGCCGAGGATGGTTTTCATCGCGGACTGATTGATGACAGGCCCCATGAAGTTCGAAGGATCCTCGCTGGGGCCGACTTTCATCTTCTTGACGCGCTCGACGAGCTTCGAGAGGAATTGGTCGTAGATTTTTTCGGCGACGATGGCGCGCGAGCACGCGGAGCACTTCTGTCCCTGATAGCCGAAGGCGGAGAGAGCGACGCCCTCGACGGCGGAGTCGACGTCCGCTTCGTCGTCGACGACGATCGCGTCCTTGCCGCCCATTTCGAGGACGGTGCGCTTGATCCAGACCTGGCCGGGCCGAGTCTTGGAGGCTTGCTCGCTGATGCGCAGGCCCGCTTCCTTCGAGCCGGTGAAGGCGATGAAGCGCGTCTTCGGATGCGTGACGAGCGCTTCGCCGGCGGTGCTGCCCGGACCGGTGAAGAAGCTGACGACGTCGCGCGGCAGGCCGGCTTCGTAAAGGATATCGACAAAGATCGCGGCGATCGTGGGCGAGTCGCTGGATGGTTTCACGATGGCCGTGTTTCCGGTGACGACTGCGGCGAGCGTCATGCCGCCCATGATGGCCGCCGCAAAATTCCACGGCGGAATCACGATGCCGACGCCGAGCGGAATGTATTTCAGGTAGTTCTTCTCGCCGCGCATGGGGACCAGCTTTTGCGGTTCGGAGAGGCGCAACGCTTCGCGGCCGTAGTATTCGCAGAAGTCGATGAGTTCGGCGATGTCGGCGTCGGCTTCAGGCCACGTCTTGCCGATTTCGTAGACGAGCCAGGCATCGAGTTCGAAGCGACGCTTGCGGAGAATATCGGCGACGCGGTAGACGACGGCGACGCGCTCCTCGGCGGGAACCCGTTTCCAGCGATCGAAGGCGCGACTGGCGGCTTCGACCGCCTGATTCGCCATTTCGACGGTGGCTTTCTGAAAGACTCCGATCACTTCGCTCGGGTGGGAGGGGTTCACGGACTTCGTCTTTTCGGAAGTGGTGACCTTCTCACCGCCGATGACGAGAGGATATTCGCGGCCGAACATGCCTTTGACCTGGCGGAGGGCATCCTCCATGGCTTTGCGGTTTTCGGGCTTGGTGAAGTCGATGAAGGGCTCGTTCTGGAACTCACCGCGATGCAGCGTCGTGGCTGGCGATGTCATGGCGTCGGCCTCCCGGGAGACATGGTCGTGGTGCAGCTAAACGTAAATTCTAGCCTGTGGAGGCGGCGGAAGCTAGCAAGGCTTGGTCGAGGCAAGGAGGCACGGGGACACGGAAGCGAGGAAGGATCTCCGACCTGAAAGCCGAGGTGCCGGTCGGCCGGGTCAAGGTGGTGAAATGGCGATTTTTCGCGATTAAAAAAATGTAACGCGATGAAAGGGCAGGGCTTAGCGGAGTTTCTAATTTTCGATTTCGCGATTAGAAAGGAGGAATCGCCAGCCCGCGATTCAGGAGTTGAGGAGCAAGACATAATAGAAAGGGCCCGGGATTTGTATAGATTAGAAAAATGCAAGGCGCTGATTTGATGAGAGTTGCGGCGATTTCTAATCTTCAGTGTATAGATTAGAAAAGGCAGAGGCCGGAAGCCAGAGGCTGGAGGCTGGATTGGAGCCGCGCCAGTCTGCAACCGTAGATTAAGCATAGCTCCGGCCCTTTATTTTCAATGACTTACGGGGAAAATTAATCCCGTTACCGTAGATTAAAATTCGCTTGAGTTTCGCCCGGCCGTTGGGAGGAGAAGGTCGCCGGGTCATCCGATTTTTGGCCTCTAGTCTCTCATTTTCCCACTGACACTATTTTATCATGCGTGGCAACTTGACATGGGCGTTTCAGGTCTGCAAGCCACAGGAAAAATTGGAGTTACGAAATCGCGATTTGTGACTAGAAATCGAAAAAAGTTGAAAAAAGTTGGGCGAGAGAGGATGGGGAAGCAATGTCGCCCCGGACCTTAGCGCCCTTCCCGGTACAAAGAACCCGGTTGCAGAGAACGCGACGCGATGGCCCGCGGCAGCGAATACAAGATTGAGCACATTCTGACGCTTTGGTACGGGCAGTCTATCGTCATATCAGGCTCGGTCTGGCAGGCTAAAAGCGGAAGATCCCAATGAGCTCTTGGACTACCGTCACGCGAGCAGCCCTCTTCTTGTTGATGCTGGCCGGTGTTGCGCGCGCGCAGGCACCCGCGCAGACTTCAGCTCAAACTTCGACTCAGGCCACTGCGCCGGCGGCGACTGACCCCAACTCTCTTCTCGCCGCAGCCTCTGCGGGCGACGCACAAGCGCAGTTTGCTCTGGGAAATTACTATTTCGGCGCTCGCTATGTGACGCTCGACTACGCAGAGGCATTGTCCTGGTATCGCAAATCCGCCGCGCAGGGTTTTGCTCCGGCGCAGGATCAGCTCGGCAGGATGTATCAAGACCGTGCCGGTCTGCCACAGAACTACAAGAGCGCCGTCAACTACTACCGTCTCGCGGCGAACCAAGGCTACGCGCTCGCGCAGTACCACCTGGCGGGCATGTACAAGGCCGGGCTCAGCGTCCATCGTGATTACAAGCAAGCCTTCGCCTGGTACCGCAAAGCGGCCGATCAGAATTTCCATGATGCAGAGGAGGAAGTCGGCTATTTCTACCAGAGCGGGCTTGGGGTGAAGCGCGATTATGCCCAAGCCCTCGCATGGTACCGCCGCGCCGCCGACCACGGAGACTTCGACGCCGAAAACCAGCTAGGCTTCATGGCGGAGCAAGGATGGGGCCAGCAGCAGAGTTACGCCGAGGCCGTTTCCTGGTATTCGAAAGCTGCGGAACACGGCAGCGACCAAGCTCAGGAGAACATCGCCTACATGTTTCAGCATGGCACCGGAGTGGCGGTCGACTACGCGAAGGCCATGTCGCTGTTTGAACAAGCCGCGGCCCAGGGCAACAGCGACGCGGAAAACCAGCTCGGCTGGATGTACCAATTCGGGGAAGGCGTGCAGGTCGACAATGCCACGGCGTTGAGTTGGTACCAATTGTCCGCCGACCGGGGCAATATCAACGGTCAAAGAAATCTCGAGGGACTCACCGCGGACCTTGAGGAAGATGAGACGTATCAATCCGCGACGCCGGCGGTTCATGATGCTGCCCTCGAGCAGGCTCAGCGCTGGGCGAACATCCAGGACCTGCAGCGTCGCATTGACGCAGTGGAGACGGACGCTCTCTATCAGGACGATCTCGTCTACCAGCTGGAACACATGAACAAGGGAAAAACCGACGGCGTCAGCAAACTTTTTGGCGCGATTGGCGATGTCGGCGCCGTCAAGTACCGCGCACTGGCTGCAAAAGATCGGGATGAAGCAGCACGCCTCCGCGACCAGCTAGCTCAACTCGAGAATCAAACGCAATCCTCAGTAGCGCAGGCTCCCTAACGCTCAATCTCGGACGGGAGCTGCCAGTGTTGTCCGTTTCGGTTTCGCTTTTTCCGCAGTTTTCTCGCAGCGAGGCAGATGGCAGGCAGGCGCAACCGGGCTTCGACCACAGGCAAAAGACCTTTTCGTCTCAGGCTTCGGAAGATAGACTCACAGCGATGGTTGCCGCGTGTAAGGTCTGCGTTGTCGTCGACCGGAATTTCGGCGAGCGATTGGCCGGACTCCCACGAGGCGTGCCCGTGTGGATAGTGGACACGCCCTCCAATAAGCCCGTAGCGCAGCGTCTTTGGAAAGAACGACCTGACGAGAATCATCTCACTGGCATCACGACGTTCGACGACATGGAGGCTTCGAGCCCTGAGGAACTCCTGATAGCAAAACTTGACTCCATCGATTTGCATCATGGCGCGCACTCGGCAGATCCGCCATATGCAGTCCTTGAAGTTCTAGGCACGCGGCTCACAGACAGGGCCAAGCACGCCCTCGCCGCGTACGGGTTCGACGAGTTCCACGAAGATCCAAGTGGGTTCAGGGCAATGAGACTCGAACTGGTCAACTAGGTTCCGCGTGTTTGCGTTACGCGTGTGGCCTAAGGAACCCGAACGCTGGTATCATTTGAGAAACAAAGGCTTGGATATGAACATCAAACTGACACCTGAGCAGGAAAAAATTGTTCGGGACGAGCTAAACTCCGGACACTTTCGTTCGATTGAGCAAGTGATTGGCGAAGCGCTGCACGCGCTCCGAGACAAAGAGAAGTCCGCGGTTGCCGGCTCCAACGGAGCGCAGCGCGAGGCCGTGCGGGAGATGCTCGCGTTCGTCGAGACGAATCGCGTGCGCCTTGAGGGTGTATCCGTGAAGCAGCTGATCCACGAGGGCCACCGTCTGTGAATGATTTGGTGCTGGACGCTTCCCTAGCGCTCCAGTGGTTCCTGGAAGACGAAACGGACCGGACATACAGCCTGGCAGTCCTTGCAAGCCTTTCCCAAAAGCGCGCTTTGGTTCCCATCCTGTGGTTCTATGAGGTTGGCAACGGCCTCTTGATGGCGCACCGCCGCAAGCGAATCTCCGTTGATCAAATTAGCGGCTTCTTGACGCGCTTGAAAGCGCTCCCTATCGAAGTCGCTCGGGAGACTCCGGGCGAGATCCTCGAATTGCCGACCTTCGCGCGATCCCACGCTCTCACGAATTACGACGCTGCCTACCTCAGCCTCGCCAAGAAGCTAAACCTCACGCTTGCTACGAACGACGCTGAACTTCGAAGAGCGGCGACTTCGGCAGGCGTGACCATAGTGGCGGCGTAGAGCGGCGTAAAGGTCTTTGGGAATGTTCCTCACATACAAAGTTGGCATCGAGCCTCCATGATCAGCACGAGCAGACCGCGAGATTTCCCCGCAGGGCAAGGGTCGTTTCGCGGAATGAGGGCTTAAAAGGATTGCCTCAGCGGCTGAAGCCGCTTTGATTTGGCGTCGTTACGGCACGGCTGAAGCCGTGCCCTGACGCGGATTAGTCGGGGGAGGGGAGGGGGTGGGGAGTGCGGTGGAAGCCCCAGCGGAGGATGGCGTAGGCGACGGGGCCGGAGGCGAGGAGTAGAGGAGCCCAGTGCCAGACGAGGGGCTCGCTGTAATAAACCTTGATGGCGCAGAGAAGTGTGGGAAAGGCGACGACGTAGGCGATTCCGGCGATGCCGCCGGGAATGCGGAAGCTGCGGCGAGCGTTGGGAGACTTGGCGCGCATGCGCCAGGCAGCGAAGAGCGTGAGAAGCGTGGTGGCGATGCGCGTCCAGATGTAGATGTTGACGAGATCCTCGACGGGATATTTCGCGAGGATGCAGTAGACGACGGTAGAAGCGGCGATGGCGCGCGCGGGCGTGCGAAAGCGCGAATGAATTTTGCCGAGCCACGCGGGAAGGTAGCCATCCTCGGCCATCGTGGCGGGAATGCGAGTGGTGTAGAGGATGGTGCTGTTCGAGAGCGAAAGGGTGCCGATGAGAGAAGCGACGAGCATGGCGGCGCCCAGCGCCTCACCGCCAATCTGGCGAGAGGCGGGGACGATGTAGCCGGTCTCCCACTTCTGCCAATCGCCGAGCACGGCGAGAGCGAGAGTGGTGGGCAGGATGTAAGTGAGGATGTTGAGGGGCGTCATCCAGGCAAGCAGGCGGACGAAAGTGTTCTGTGGATTTTTCATTTCGCCGGTGACGCTGGAAAGCTGTTCGTAGCCGGCGTAATTCCACATGGCGAGAGCGAGTCCCTGGCCGAAAACGCTACCGAAGGGTTTGCCCGGCGGCGTGAAGGGGAGCACGGGATTGTAGTGCAAGTGAAAGAGCGAAACGGCACAGAGCCACGCGACGGGAATGAGAACGAGGACGAGAAGCGCGATCGAAATCCATCCGGCGACCTGAATGCCGCGCGCGTTCAAGTAGGCGAGCAGGCAGAGGACGAGGCAGGCGCCAGCCCATTTTGTGTAGCCGGTGAGCCAGGGAAGATAGTCCGCGAGGTAGTCCATCAGAAGCACGCCGTAGAGGCTGTTGAGCAGAAACGTACCGGTCCAATTCCACCAGCCGCATTGAAAGCCCCAGAAATCGCCGAAGGCCGCGCGGCTCCAGCGATAGAAGCCGCCTTCGACGGGAAGGATGCTGTTCAATTCGGCGGCGGCGAGCGAAATGGGGATGCTCCAGAAGAGCGGCACGACCGTGAGAAAGACGAGAGCCATGCCGGGGCCCGCGCTGCGGAAGATTTCTTCGTAGCCGAAAGGACCGCCAGCCGTGTAGCCGTAGAAAATCGCGAGCAAGGGCAAAAAGCCAATTTGACGCAGGTGGGCGCCGGCTTGCGAAGCGGCAGCGCGGGTGTCGGGGGATTCAGTTGGCATTGGCTGAGCGCGAAGGCGGGAATGATATGGGAGCGAGAGAGGCAATTCAACCGGAACCGGCGGCGAGAGGTGGCGGGCGCGGCTGCGGTCAGGCGGCGGCGATGTCGAATATGTGTGCCTGGAAGGCGTCGCGACGGACGAAGAGGCCGAGATTGTGAAGCTCTTCACCATGGCGAGGATAGCGGACGTCGTTGAGCTGATCGTTGAAGATGTATTCGGCGGAGGGCGAGACGCGGTCGCCAAGACGGACGCGGCCCTGCGAGGGATTTCCAGAGAGATTGACGGCGATGATTTTCCAGGCTTCGTCGGAGCGCCATTCGTAGACGATGAGGTTTTGCGAGGTGTCGTCGCCTTCGGGCACGACGGGGAGAAGGCTCCATTTGCCGTTGTGGAAGGCGGGCTCGTTGGTGATGCGGAGAATTTTGTCGAAGAAGGCGACGCTGGCGGGATCGGGCGGTTCGGGGGTGGCGCGGCGAAGCTGGATGGGAAGCTGAATCTTGCGGCCCTCAAGTTCGCCGTGCTGATAGAAGCGCATGCCGGGAAGAGTGCACATGAGAGTGCCGAGAGCGGGCAGGCGCGGGCCACCGAAGGCGGCGGCGCACCGCGCCTCGTCGTGATTTTCGAGGAAACGCGAGAAGCGGCGCTGAAGTTCGAGCGGCGCGGCGAGCGATGCGCGGACGTGCGCGACGTCGGCGGCGCGAACAGCGTCGTAGAGAGTTTTGTCGTAAGCGAAGGCGAAGCCGAGATCGAGGAGACGCGATTCGGTGTTCCAATACGCTTCGGCGAGAAGCGTGAGGCCGGGCGCGGCGGAGCGGGCTTCGGTCCAGAATTCAGTGGGAGGCGCGGCGGCGCCGCGAAGCAGGGGAGTCCAGATTTTCGCGAAGATGTCGTTCAATTGGAGCATGGCCATGTCGCAGCGGACGCCGTCGCAATGAGCGGCGACGGTGCGAAGCCCTTCGAGATGAGCGGCGCGCAGGCCGGGATGAAAATGATTCAACTGGGCGGCGTCGCGCCAGGGCGGGAAATAGGGATCGCGAGCGAGGGCGATGAAAACGGGAGCGCCTTTTTTGCCGGCCTGGAAGAAGGCGGAGGGGGCGCGGTCGAAATCCTGTTGCGTGCCCTGCACGTAAAATTCGGGATGGGCCTTGATCCAGGGATGGTCGAGCGCGGTGTGATTGCCGACGAAATCGAGGAAGAGGCGCATGCCGCGGGCGTGGAGCTTGTCGCGAATGCGGTCCAGGCTGGGCCAGGTGCCGATACGGGGATCGGGCGTGTACTGCGCGACGGAATAGGGCGAGCCGACGACGTCGTCGGGCTTCCAATCGGGGAGCGCGGCGGGATAGGAGACGGTGGAGGCGGCGTCGAGGCCGACGGCGCGAGACAGCGGGCTGCGCTTCCAGACGCCCATGAGCCAGACGATGTCGAAGCCGCGCGCGGCGATGGCGTCCCATTCGGAATCGGGGACGTCGGCGAGCTTGATCAGGCGGCCGAGGCGGGCGGAGAGTTCCTCGAGCCAGGCCCAGGTGTTGATTTCGTAGAGATGCGGATGAGGGCGGAGATTGGCTGGCGGCGCGGAAGCGGCAACAGGAGCGCGAGAAGGTGATTTCGAAGCGGGCATGAGCAGTCCAGCGTAGACCTCGGTTCGGGAGAGTGTCAACGTAGAGAGCGGGGTTCGCGGAAGGCAACGGAGAACGGAGGCGTCTGGACAAAGCGGGGAAATAGTGCCAGAGTATTCGCCGGTGTGGGGCGATGCTGTCCTGAGGAGGAGCGATGAAGCGTGTACTGATTTGTGCGGCAGCGATGCTGTTCGCGGGCAGTCTTGCGCTGGCAGGCCACGATGATGCAAAGAAGGGCACATGGTCGGGAGTAGTCACGAACGACATGTGCGGCGCGAAAGACGCGAGCATGGCCAAGGCCGCGTGCACCAAGACCTGCGTGAAGGAACACGGCGCGAAGTACGCGTTGTACAACCCGGCTGACAAGATGGTTTACGTGCTGGAGCCGCAGGACAAAGTGGATGGAGCCGAGGGAAAGACGGTCACCGTGAAGGGAACGATGGAAGGCAAGGTGATCAAGATCGAGGCAATCACGATCAAGCAATAGGTGCAGGACCGGGCTCTCGCGAGAGGCCCGGGAACCCATCTCCGCAAAGTTATGCAGGGCCGAACGGGCAGAGGCAACTCTGCCCGTTTTGCTTTTTTGGAGAGGGAGGGCTGGGCGTTGGTATACTTCGCCGCGTGCGGGGGAATTTTTTTCAGGGGAGCGGACCTTGATATCGAGAGGGAATTTTCGAGCGGCTGCGGTGGCGCTGGCACTGATGAGCGCGATTCTTTGGCCGGGCGTGCGTGCGGCGCAGGGGCAGGAGTCTGGTGCGAGTGCGACGCCGAGCCAGAAACGGAATCTCCAGATCGACGATTATTTTCGGATCAAGGACGTTGCGGACCCGCAGATCAGCCCGGAAGGGAAATGGGTGGCGTATGTCGTCCACACGCACGATCTGAATGAGGACAAGAACGAATCGCGCATCTGGATGGTGGCCACGGCGGGAGGTGAGGCGATTCCGCTGACGGCGGAGAAGGTTTCGTCGTCGCACCCGCGCTGGAGCCCGGATGGAAAATATTTGGCGTTTCTTTCCGAGCGCGACGAAGGCAAGACCCAGGTGTGGCTGCTGAATCGGAAAGGCGGCGAAGCGCAGCGGCTGACGGATACGATTCAGGATGTGAACGATTTCGCGTGGTCGCCATCGAGCGACCGGCTGGTGCTGGTGCTCCAGGATCCGACGCCGGATGAAATCGAAGCGGCGAAGCACAAGGACGACGACAGCAAGGCGAAGGAGAAGCCGCGGCCGTGGGTGATCGACCGGTTGCATTTCAAGGAGGACGAGATTGGGTATCTCGACCGGCGGCGGACTCACCTTTATGTTTTTGGCGTCGCGGACCGGAAGATGCGGCAGGTGACTTCGGGCGATTACGACGACAGCGCGCCGGCGTGGTCGCCGGACGGGAAGTCGATCGCGTTCGTGAGCAACCGCTCGGCAGATCCGGATCGGAATTTCAACGACGACATCTGGGTGGTGGCGGCCGACAACACGGACGAGGGCAAGACGCTGGTGCAAGTGACGACGAATCCGGGAACGGACGGGGCGCCGGCATGGTCGCCGGACGGCAAATGGATCGCGTTCACGAGCCAGCTCGATCCGAAATTATTTCAGTACGCGACGTTTCAGCTGGCGTTGGCGGCGTCGAGCGGCGGAGAAGAGAAGGTGCTGACGCGGGCGCTCGACCGGAATGTATCGTCGCCGCATTTTTCGGCGGACGGGAGATACATTTATTTCATCGCGGACGATGATGGGACGCAAAACGTGCTGCGAATTCCGGCGAGTGGAGGGGAGATGACGCGGCCAATCGGCGGGCGACTGATGGTGGACGCGTATACGGTTTCGAGCAGCGGCGCGATTGCAGCGCAGATCGGCATGCTGGATCGGCCGGATGAAATTTATTTGCGGGCAGCGGACGGCGGCGAGCTGCGGCGGTTGACGACGACGAATGACGCGCTGGTGGCGGAGATTCGGATGCCGAGCGTGGAGTACGTCCACTTCAAGAGCAAGGACGGCACGACCGTGGCGGGATATTTGTACAAGCCGCCGGATTACAAGCCGGGGATGAAGTATCCGGCGATTTTGCGGCCGCACGGCGGGCCGGTGTGGGCGTACTACGCGGAGTTCAATTTTCTGCCGCAGCTCTATGCGGCGAATGGATACGTGGTGCTGACGCCGAATCCGCGGGGATCGTCGGGGTACGGGCAGGATTTCTGCAAGGCGATTTACGCAGACTGGGGCAACAAGGATTTTCAGGACGACATGGCCATGGTGGACTATGCCGTCGAGCAGGGGCTGGCCGATCCGGAGAGGCTTGGCGTGGGCGGGCACTCGTACGGGGCCATCTCGACGAACTTCATCATCACGCAGACGGCGCGGTTCAAGGCGGCGATTTCGAACGCGGGCGAATTTCTGTACTCGACGAACTGGGGGCACGACGAGTACGTGCGCGAGTGGGAGATCGAGCTGGGACTGCCGTGGGAAAACCGCGCGCTCTGGGAGAAGCTTTCGCCGTTCAACCGCGTGACGAAGATTACGACGCCGACGCTCATCGAAGGCGGCAACGTGGACTGGAATGTGCCGATCATCAACGGCGAGCAGATGTACGAGAGCCTGAAGCGGCTGGGCGTGCCGACGCTGCTAGTGGTGTATCCGGGGGAGTACCACGAATTTCGGCGGCCATCATTCATCAAGGACCTCTACGAGCGGGACCTTGCGTGGTTCAGCCACTACGTGAAGGGCGAAGGCCCGGCGATTCCTTCTCAGAAGGCCGCACACTGAGCGCCCAGACCCGCCGTTTCCGCACCGGTCAGCCGCATAGTTGGCTGATTGCAGACCGCCCTTCCACAAGAACGCCTGTGGGCGCCGGGCTCCTATAAACTAGAACGCGACGCGGGAACTTTGGAGGCAAGACGATGCAAAGCCTCTGGCAGGATGTCCGCTATAGCCTGCGCGCGCTGGCCCAGAACCCCGGTTTCACGGCAGTTGCTGTCCTGACTCTCGCACTCGGCATCGGCGCAAACACTGCGATATTTGGGCTTGCCAACGCCGCATTCTTTCGTCCGCTCCCGTATCCGCATGCCGACCGCCTTGCCTTTCTCTGGCAAAGCAATCAACGCACGG
The DNA here is from genome assembly GCA_035501415.1 of Candidatus Limnocylindrales bacterium. Classification (GTDB taxonomy): domain Bacteria; phylum Acidobacteriota; class Terriglobia; order Acidiferrales; family UBA7541; genus Palsa-295. Next base: position 122,523 of record DATJWH010000030.1, read on the forward strand.
GCGAACTCGAAGGAAGCGTCTCGTATCCCAACTATGCCGACTGGCGCGCGCAAGGGCAGAGCTTTAAGGACATGGCCTTCGTCATGTTCGCCCACGAAATCATGGCGGGTTCCGGAACAAAGGAATGGCTCAACGGGGCGGCCGGACCTGAACGTGTTGCGGCAACGTTGGTTTCGACGAATTTCTTTTCGGTTATGGGCGTACATCCGATTCTCGGACGCGAGTTTGTTCCCGACGACTCGATCAAGGGTCACACGAACGTCGTCGTTATCAGCTACGGCCTCTGGCAGACGCGGTTTGGCGGTGATTCGCAGGTGATCGGTCGCAGCTTGGGCTTTGGCGGTAAGGGCGACACGATCATTGGCGTGATGCCTCGGGACTTCTTGTTTCCGAACGGCGCGGAGTTGTGGAAGCCGCGCGAGGTAAACGAGTTCTTGCAAGCGAACGCTCGACAATATCCCAACATGGGCGTCATCGGCAGGCTGAGCCCTCACGCGAGTTGGAGCCAGGCACAAGCCGAGATGGACACGATCGCACGAAGACTTGCAGAAGAATACCCGGCCGCTGACGCCGGAGTCGGTATCCGGATTGTCCCCCTGCGCGTGCAGCTGTCGCAGAAAGTACGTCAAGGCCTGCTCGTGCTGTGGGGCGCAATTTTCGGCGTGCTGCTAATCGCTTGCCTGAACGCGGCAAATCTTATGATGGTTCGAGCGGTGGGCCGCCAAAAGGAAATTGCGATCCGATCCTCGCTGGGCGCCACTCGATGGCGAATCGCGAAGCAATTCCTCGCCGAAAGCTTGCTCCTCGCGGCCGCGGGTGCCGCGGCGGGAATCGTGCTGGCCGGATGGATAATCGATGCAGTCGCGAAAATGAATGCTGACGTCACCCGGCTGGGCGGTAGCGTGCTTGACGCACGAGTGCTGGGCTATACGGTCGCAGTGGCGGTCTTCACGGCGCTGGTTTGCGGCGCCCTTCCGGTGTTCTCTACGTCACGCATCGACTTGAACCATGCGCTCAAGGAGACGAGTACAGCGGCGCCCCGCGCGCAAATCACTCGAAGAGTACTCATCGTTTCCGAGGTGGCTCTGACCTTCGTGCTGCTCGTGGGTTCAGTGCTGCTAATTCGCAGTCTGTGGCAAGTGTTGAATGTGAATCCGGGCTTCGACGCCGAGCATGCGTTCACATTTAGGGTAGCGTGGCCTTCGGGACCTGCAGGTGCGAACGACACACAGGGCGCGCGAAACGCAGTCTACGCCGATTTCGTGACACGAGTGAAGAGATTGCCCGGAGTCGACGCCATGGGCGCGACCTCGAACGTGCTCTTCCCCGGCGAAGTGTACAAGACGCCCTTCGCGATTGAGGGCCACGCGGCTGCATCTTCCGGTGAAACGCGGTTTCTCCTGAACGGAGATGCGACTCCAGACTTTTTCCGTGCCATGGGAATTCCACTCCTCAGTGGGCGAGCGTTCACGGAAGCCGACGCCGCGGAAAATGCGCCATCGGTGGCTGCCATCAACCAGACGATGGCGCGGCAGTACTGGCCCAATGAAGATCCGATCGGCAAGAGCTTCAAATTTGAGGATCCGAATTTCAAGAGCCCTTGGTTCACGATCGTTGCCGTTGTGGGCGACATGCGCCAGGACGGATTCGAAAGACCGGCCGATCCCATGGCTTACGTGCCTTCCTCGATTTATTTCTGGGGAGACGACATTGTTATTCGCGCGACCGGCGATCCTAAGCGGCTCGCAACGGAATTGCGCGAGACGGCCCGTGGGGTCAACCCGAATCTCGTGATCTACGACTTCCAACGAGTCAGCGTCGCGCTTTCCGAACATGAATCGCAGCGGAAGTTCAACGCGGTGTTGCTGGGTGCATTCGCGTTCCTGGCGCTGGCTCTCGCGGCGGTCGGGATCTACGGCACGGTTTCCTATTGGGTTAGGCAGCGGACGCAGGAAATCGCGATCCGAATGGCGCTCGGCGCACAGCCGCGGAATATTTTCGGACTTGTGATCGCGCGCGGAGTGGAAATGATTGCGGCGGGGCTCGTGATTGGCATTGTGGGCGCGCTCGGCGCCACGCGGATCCTCGCAAACATGCTCTTTGGGGTGAAGCAGACGGACCCGCTCACATTTGCGGGCGTATCGGTTGTCCTGCTCGGTGCGGCCGTTCTGGCGTGTTACATGCCCGCGCGGCGTGCGATGGACGTCGATCCGATGACGGCGCTCCGGGACGAATAGTCTGGGACGCGGAGCGGGGTCATTTCGAGGATTCCGGCACCTTGGTGGATTGCCAGGCAACGGCCTGCCATTCGCCGTTGCGCTGCAAGAAGGTGCCGGTGTTGCGGTAATTGGAGACTTCGATTTTGCCGTCGGAATGTTCCGTGCGAGCTACCAGTCGAAACGCCACGATTGCCGTGTCGCCATAATCGTGAATTGTGATGTCTTCAGCACCGTACGTGGTTTTGCTCACCATGGCGGGTTTCAGGCTGTCGATGCTCTTCAAGATATCCGCTTTCGTGACGACGACTCCGGCCGAGCGCGTGTAGATTACGTCGTCAGCGAAGAACTTCTCGAAACCGGCGCGATTTCCAGTCGCGGCGTCATGCAGAAATTGATTGAGCATCGAAGTGAGTGCGCGTCCGGTGGCATCGGAGCGACCAGGCGCTTGCGCCAGAGCCGGCGAGATCAGCACGAGAAAGATCGCGGTCGGCCGGATCAATTTCATTGCGAACGTCATCAGTCTTGCCTCCCGGCGCGACGGAGCGTCAGGTTACGCGCCTGCATCTCGGATGTTCGAAAAGAGCGATTCTATTGGTGACCACATGTTGGGCTGGCGAACGTGAGCGTGATGTCCTTGGCGGCGTCGTCGGCGCCGTCTACGACGATTGAGTCGGAATCGATGCGCGGGGGAAGGGTGCAGTTGGCGGGGCCGCCGCGAGTGGGATCGAGCTGCTCCCAGGCGGAAACGGTGTAGTGAGCGGCCTTGATCAGAGTGAATGAGTAGGCGCCGTCGTCGATTTTCTGCGCGGCGGGATTATCGCCCTTGTCGGCCCTGGCCATTACGGTGACGATGCCTGGCGGCTTGCCATCTTTCCAGTTCAAATGGACGCGCAACTCGCGCGTCGCGTACTCGCCCTTCACGGAAAAGTCGATCTTCGTGAGCTCCTCGCCTTCCTTCATTTCGACGGGCTTCGCCTCAGTGAGATCTTCGACGCCGGGATAAAAGGTGCGCGGAAATGGGGAACTGGGGTCCATGCGATTGCCGCGGTTGTAGACGATGACGTATTCGCCGGCGCCGATGTGATCGAATTCGAAAAAGCCCTTCGATCCCTGGAAAGTCCAAAGGCCGGAGCGCGAGCCGTTGTATGTGCCGACGCGGAAGAGTTCGACGGAAGCGAGGCGCAGCGGCTTGCCGTCGGGGCCGAGGACGGAGCCCTGGATGCTGCCGGTGGGAAGAGCGTCGACATCGTATTCGTAGCAGGCGTTCGCGGGAATCGTGAAGGTGGGCAACGGGCCGGTGAGAGTGCGCTGGCTGAGCTGGACGGTGGGAGGGAGGTCGGCGGTGAACTGGTATTCGCCGGCGTGAACATCATAGAAGGAGTAGACGCCATGCTCGTCGGTAGTCGCGGTGAAACGATCGTAGCGCGAGCGTAATTTCAGCGCGACGTTCGGAAGCGGGTCGTCGGGATCATCGGGCAGCGCCAGAGTGGGGGGCTGTGCGTGACGCAAGATTCCGAAGACGGAGGCGACGCGGCGGCCGTCGCGCATGGCGCGCAACTGCGGCAGCACGGCAAGCGCGTCACTGGCCGGGCGAGTGCCGTTGCAGCGCGTGGCGAAGAGGCGGCCTTCAGTCTCCTGTTGCGTGTAGACGAGATACTGCTCGCCATCCTTGAAGCGGTAGCCGCAGTCGCCGTCGTCACCGCCGGAGAAGATATCGATTTCGGCGGAGGCGGCGCCGGAGAATTTCTCGTCGATGCGAAAATGATAGCGGATGACGCCGGGTGCGTTGGAGGCGGCGGCCGAGGGCGCGGAAGAGTCCGAGCCGGCGGCGGGAAGCCCGTGCGGGAAGTAGACGGTCTGAGTGACAGTCCCGACAAACACGACGTCGTCCTTTTGCAGGCCGGGACATTGGCCGGGCGGCGCTTGCGAACAAATGCACGCCCACGAAGCAACTGGCGCGGCGAGGGATAAGAACAGAATGATCAGGGCCCGTTGAAGCATCGCGAATATCCTAATTCGGCGCGGGATGAAAATCGAGCGCGGCCGAGAAGTTTTTTGCGGGGCGTTGCCATTCCGTCCAGGCGACGGAGCAAAACCGCGAGCGCCCTTCTCCGCCATTTCGAATGTTGGTACACTTTTAGGGCCCACCCCGGGGACCACTTTTCTCACTGAGGAGAATCACGATCATGGCTCGCGTTCTCGCAGGCATATTTTTGTTCTCGATTCTGGCATTCGGAGCGTTCGGCGACACAGTCGTGCTGAAGAACGGAGACCGGCTGACTGGAACCATCGAAAGCTCGGACGGCAAGACGATCACGTTGAAGACGGACTATGCGGGCGAGATCAAAGTGCAATGGTCGGCAGTGAAGGACGTGACCACGGATAAGCCGCTCTATGTGGCGAAGTCGGACAAGACGACAGTCAACGGGACGATCACGTCCGAGGGGTCGGACGTGGTGGTGCACACTGCAAACGCGGGAGACGTGACGGTGCCGCTGACGAATGTGACGATCATCCGGTCCGCTTCGGAGCAGACCGCTTACGAACACAGCCTTCACCCCGGGCTTTTTGAGGAATGGAAGGGAGGCGCCAATTTCGGGTTCGCGCTGGCGCGCGGAAACAGCGATACGACGAACCTGGCTCTGGGATTCAACGCGGACCGCAAGACGCTCTCCGACCAAATCAAGATGTACGCGACTTCGATTTACTCGACAAACGGCGCGCTGACGGGCGCGACCGTGACCGCGAACGAAATTACCGGGGGAATCCGGTACGACAGGAATATCAATCACATCCTTTTCGGTTTCGTCAGCGGGGATTTCGCGCACAACGCGCTCCAGGATTTGAATTTGCAGCAGATTTACGGAGGCGGCCTCGGCGCGCACGCGATCAACCGCCCGAACACAACGCTCGACCTTCTGGCCGGCGTCAACTACACGCGTGAGACCTATAGCGGGACGGTTGCAGGCGTGACCACAACTGTGGAGCGGAACCTGGCGGCTGTTACGGTGGGCGAGGATTTCGCGAAGAAGTTCGGCGCGACTTCAAGCTTCGTGCAGCATTTCTACTTCTATCCCGACCTGAGCGAGACGGGGGAGTATCGCTTTTCGCTGGATGCGGCGTGGGTGACGCAGATCAAGAAATGGCTGGGCTGGCAAGTGACGGTCAGCGACCGCTACATCACAAACCCGCCGATCGTTGGAACGAAGGACAACGATGTGGTTCTGTCCACTGGCTTGAATTTCTCGTTCGCGCACTGATCGCGAGAGTCAGTCGGGCCGCTTGCGCACCGGGCAGAAGGCGGGCCCGGCGTCAGGAACTCGAACCATGTCGAATTGCAGGCTGCGGCCGGGAGCATCCTGAATCTCGCCGGCTGCGTTGCCTTCAAAGCGTTCCGGGCGGCCGGCGGGCCGAACTTTTTTTGACTTCTGCTTCGCTCCACACCTAGAATTCCCGCGTTATTCGAGTGCCACATGAAAGGGAGCGAACGAATGAGGAAAGTTTTGTGTTTTGTCGCAGCTCTTATTTTTTGCATTGGAACCACGCCGCGGGCTTTCGCGCAGCAGCCGGAGCGGCCGGACCGGGAAGGGCGTGGACCGGAGGCAAAAGCGCCTGAAGGTTGCGACGCCAATGCCACGAAGGAAGATTCCTCGGTCACAGATCACACGATTCGGCTGGGCGGCCAAGTGATTCCGTACAAGGCGACCGCCGGATTCATCCTGCTGAAGAATGACAAGGGCGAGCCGACTGCCTTGATGTACGCGGTCGCATACACGCGCAGCGACGTGAAGGACCTGACGCAGCGGCCGGTTTCGTTTCTCTATAACGGAGGACCGGGCTCGGCAACGATGTGGCTGCACATGGGCGCGTTCGGTCCGCGGCGCGTGGAAGTGAACGACAGCAAATTCGTGCCGCCGGCGCCATACAAGCTGGTGGACAACACGGAAAGCCTGCTGGACAAAACGGACGTGGTCTTCATCGACGCGATCGGCACGGGGTACAGCCACGCCGTTTGCAAGGCGCAGGACAAGGATTTCTTCGGCATCGATGAAGACGTGGAGGCTTTCGGGCAGTTCATCGATACCTATCTCAGCCGGAACGACCGCTGGAATTCGCCGAAGTTCCTGATCGGCGAGAGCTACGGAACGTTTCGGTCCGCGGCGCTGGGCAACTACCTACAGAACCACTTCTCGATTCACCTCAACGGAATCGTGCTGATTTCGTCGGTGCTCGACCTTTCGACCATCGAGTTCGGCCCCGGCGACGATCGCCCCTACATTTTCTATCTTCCGAGCTACGCCGCGGTGGCGTGGTATCACAAGATGCTGAAGGAGCGGCCGGCCGATCTGCCCACGTTCATCGAGGAAGCCCGGCAGTATGCGCAGGGCGATTACGCCGCCGCTCTTTACAAGGGCGCGACGCTGCCGGACGACCAGAAAGCAGCGGTAGCAAAGAAGCTCTCGTATTTCACCGGCCTCAGCGAAGACTACCTGATGAAGGCGGACCTGCGCGTGAAGCTCGGCCAGTTCATGGCTGAACTGCAGCGCAGCGCGGGCCTTACAACGGGCCGCATCGACGCGCGCTTTTCCGGCTACACCTACGACCTGCTCGAAGAATTCGCGCAGGGCGATCCGGAAGGGCCGGCGGTGGGCGGCGCTTACACGGCTCTGATCAACATGTACAACCACGACGAGCTGAAATTCGGCAAGGACCGCGTCTACCACAACACCGCGCAGTCCGGGGGCGAGTGGAAATGGACGCGGCGGCCGGCCGGTGGACGCGGCGGATTCTTCCCCGGCGCGCCGAATGTGGAACCGGATCTCGCGCAGGCGATGATCACGAATCCGGATCTGCACGTAGAAGTGGAGAACGGCTACTTCGATTTTGCCACTCCGTTCTTCGCCACCGAATACACGATGGAGCATCTGGGGTTGCCGGCCGAGCTGCAGAAGAACGTCAAGCTCGACTACTACACGGCGGGCCACATGATGTACCTGAACGATGAAGATCGCGTGAATCTGCACAACAACATCGCGAGCTTCATCGAGCATTCCACGCACCCGTAGCGGGTCGCGCGTACAGCAGGCGAATGCGCAGCGACGGGGACGCGGCCCTGTCGCCGCGCGCACGCCACAATTCAACCCAGGCTGCCGAAGCATCCATTCAAGCTTCGGAATTGCGTTAGCCCGCCGGAAACTCGCGAGTCGCGCCTACAGATTCTTCGGTACGACGGGGGGCTTGCCTCTTCCGCTTCGTGAAGCCGCATCCTTGCGCTCGCGGAAGTGATAGGATACGCGGCAAACGTCATGTGGCGCCTGGCCTGGCTTTGTGCGTTTGCGCTCGTCGTCTCGATCCCTGCGGAAGCGCAGTCGTCGCGCGCTGTCGCGGACGGCTACACGCGCAGAGTGTGGCAAACGGAAGACGGTCTTCCCGAGAGCACCGTTCAGGCCTTCGGGCAAACTCCCGATCACTATCTCTGGATTGGCACCAGCGGCGGACTTGTGCGCTTCGACGGCGAGCGTTTCGTCGTCTTCAACCGCGAAAACACGCCGCAGATTCACGACGACAGCGTCTTCAGCCTGATGGTGGCGAAGGATGGAAGCCTCTGGGCCGGCACGGACGGCGGCGGCGTCTTCCGCTACAAGGACGGCAATTTCCGCTCCTATTCTGCGAACGAGGGGCTGGCGAACGGGTTCGTGCGCGTCGTCTATCAGGATCATCGCGGCAGGATGTGGGTGGGCACGGACGCAGGCCTGTTTCGGCTCGACGGCGATCGCTTCACGCGCATCGACGGCACGGACAAGGTTCCGAGCCTGGCAGTCCACGATATTCGCGAAGATCACGAAGGCCGACTTTGGGTTGGCGGCTCAAAGCTTCTGATGTTCGACGGCGATAATTGCCGCGAATTCTTGTTGAGCGGCGGCAGAAGCGCAAGCCGTGTGAAGTCAATTTTCGAAACGCGAGACGGGACGCTTTGGGTCGGGACGGTTTCGGGACTCGACCGTTTGAGTTCAGGTCCATCGCTTGAAAGCCGCCAGTTTCGCGAAGTTCCCGAAATCACCAGCACGGTCCGCGTGCTCCGGCAGGACCGCGAGGGAACTCTATGGATCGGAAGCATCGGCGCCGGCCTGATGCGCTACAGCGACGGGAATTTCGTGCACGTCGCGACGCCCGAGGATCCGCCGAGCAGCACCGTCCTCTCCGTGTTCGAGGATTCCGAGCAAAACATCTGGGTTGGCCTGCAAACCGGCCTGCTGCGCCTGAGCCGCACGGCGATGAGCACGTTTCCTCTTCCGGGCGCTCAGAACGCGGACTTCGGTACGTTGTATCCGGACCGCGACGGTTCGCTTTGGGTCGCGACGACGCATCTCTATCGCATCGGGCCGCAGCGGCTCGCGGCTCAGCTCGTTCCCGATCCGGGGCCGGGCATGCGCGTGCGCACCGTGTTTCGCGACAGCAAAGGCGATTGGTGGGTGGGCACGGAAGGGCACGGCGTCTTCGTGACGCGCGGCGCACGCCGCTTTCATTACACGAAGCGAAATGGCTTGGTGAACGACTTCGTCCGCGCGTTTCTCGAAGGGCGCGATCACAGCGTCTGGATCGGAACCGACGAGGGAATCAGCCGCTGGAAGGACGGCGTGCTCACCAGCTATCGCGAAAGCGATGGGCTGGCGTACTTCAGCATCCGCGCGATCTCGCAGGACAGCCGCAACGACATCTGGATCGGCACGGAGCGCGGGGTCACGCACTGGCACGATGGGCGTTTCGTTCAGGACGAGGTCACGCAGATTCTTCGCGACGAAAAGGTGTGGACGATTCGCGAGGATCGCGACGGCGGCCTGTGGTTCGGAACGCGAGGCAACGGCCTGTTTCGCTGGCGCGACGGCAAGATGACGCACTTCACCACGGAACAGGGCCTGGCGAGCAACAGCATCTTTCAGATTCTGGAGGATGCGCGCGGCACGTTCTGGATGAGCGGACCCGACGGAATTTCCTCGGTCAAGCGCCACGATCTGGATCAGTACGCCGCCGATCCCAAGTTTCGTCCGGCGGTCACGCTCTATGGATTGTCGGATGGCGTCGAAGCGACGCAGATGCATGGCGGCGTCCAGCCGGCCGGATGCCTGACGCTGAACGGCGAGGTGTGGTTCGCCAGCAATCGCGGGCCGGTGCGAGTGATTCCCGATCAGACGCGGCCCGGCGAGCTGCCGCAGGTTGTAATCGAGCAGGTGCTGGTCGACGGGCGCGAAGCTCCTACTTCCGGCCGATTGATTGTCCCGCCGGGTCAGGGAAGATTGCAGATCGACTACGCGGCGATTCGATTGCGGTCGCAGGAACGCATCCGGTTCCGCTATCGCCTCGTCAATTTCGACCGGCAGTGGGTGGAGGCTCTCCGCAACCGCGTGGCGTACTACACGAATTTGCCGCCGGGCGAGTATGAGTTTCAGGTGCAGGCGTTCGAGATGAATATGCCGGACAATGTGACCGAGGCGTCCCTCGGCATCGAATGGCGGCCGCACATCTATCGAACGCCCTGGTTCCTGGCGTTGTGTGTGGCGGCAATCATCGCGCTGGTCTTTTTCGCGTACCGCTCGCGCCTGCGGCTGGTGCAGAAGCGGTTTGACGCCGTGCTCGAGGAGCGGAACCGAATCGCGCGCGAAATGCACGACACGGTGATCCAGGGTTGCGCCAGCGCCTCCGCACTGCTGGAAGCGGTCGTGTCGCTCGAGCCGGACGAAGTGGGACAAAAGCGCGAGCTGCTGGATTCCGCGCGCGACCAGGTGCGCGCCACGGTGGACGAAGCGCGTGCCGCCGTCTGGAATTTGCGCCGCAAGGAAAAGACGGCGCCGGAGATCGGATCGATGCTCGAGCAGATCTCGCGGCAGGTGAGCCATCTCTCCCACGTGCCCGTGCGATTCGAAAGTTCGGGGAAGTCGGTGCCGCTCGATGGAATTGTGGAGCATGTGGTTCTCATGGTCGCGCGCGAGGCGGTGTACAACGCGGTGCGGCACGGCCAGCCAACGGACGTTTGCATCCGAGTGCATTTCGAGCCCGCGCAGATGAGCCTCGAAATCGCGGACGATGGCCGCGGCTTTGATCTCGCGGAGGCGACGTCTCTGGAGGCCTCGCATTTCGGCCTGGTAGGAATGCGGGAGCGGGTCGAGAGCCTTGGCGGGCGTTTCGACGTGCGGAGCGCGCCGGGGCAGGGAACTCGAATTCTGGCGGAATTGCCGGTCCGACCGATGACGGCCGATCGGCGAGTTGCGGTGTAGCCGAAATGAACAGCACTTCCAAGACGAGCGTTCTGATCGTCGACGACCATCCCATCATGCGGCTCGGCGTCGCTGCGATCATCAACGCGCAGAACGACATGAAGGTATGCGCGCAGGTGGGGACGGGCGAGCAGGCCGTGGAGAGTTTTAAGAAGCTGCGGCCGGACATCACGCTGATGGACCTGCGGCTCCCGGGTATGAGCGGCCTCGAAGCGCTGCGCACGATTCGGCGGATCGATCCGCACGCGCGGAGCATCGTGCTGACGACGTACGAGGGCGACGAGGATATTCATCAGGCGATTGCCGCCGGCGCGCTCGGGTACCTCATTAAGGGGATGTCGCACGAGACGCTGGTTGACGCGCTGCGCAAGGTGCGGTCTGGGATGAAGTTCCTGCCGCCGCCCATCGTTCGAAGCCTGGCCGACCGCACGCCGAATTCGGACCTGAGCCCGCGCGAGCGCGAAGTGCTCTCCCTGATGGTGCAGGGCCGGTCGAACAAGGAAATCGCCAGCGCTCTGGGAATCACGGAAGCCACCGTGAAATGCCACGTGAGCGTGATTTTGCTGCGGCTGGGCGTCAGCGACCGGACGCAGGCGGTGGTGGCCGCGCTGCATCGCGGGCTCGAGCATCTGTAGGTGCGGCCCTCTCTGCGATTTGCCCGCGACTGCCTTCTATCCAACCTTAGGCTGATTGAGACTCCCGGTTCGGCAGGTAGATTTGGGTGCGAATTTGTGTGCCAGGCCGGGTGATGAGATTCCGTACGGTTTGTAGCTTTGCGGCTGTGCTCTTGCTCGCGACGGGTGTCGGATTTTGGGGCGCGGCGTCTGGGTCTGCGTCTTCCGACATTGTGATTCGCGCAACAGCCGCGCCGCAGCCTCCCGCTCCGATTCCGTTCAGCGCCGGCGGACGCTCGCCAAAGGGCGAAGTGCTGTCGGTCAACAGCCGCTACCTGCTCCGCAACGGAGTGCCGTGGTTTCCGGTGATGGGCGAATTTCAGTATTCGCGCTATCCCGAAGCCGGATGGGAAGAAGAAATCCTCAAGATGAAGGCCGGCGGAATCCAGATCATCTCGACGTACGTTTTCTGGATCCACCACGAGGAGATCGAAGGGCAATTCGACTGGGCGGGGCGAAAGAATCTGCGGAAGTTTGTCGAGCTGTGCGCGAAGCACGGGATGTACGTGTGGGTGCGAATCGGGCCCTGGGATCACGGCGAGTGCCGCAACGGCGGATTTCCGGACTGGCTGATCAAGGCGTGTCCAACGCGCGAGCTGAATGCCACGTACATGGGTTACGTGAAGCGCTTCTACGGGCAAATCGGGATGCAACTGAAGGGGCTCTTCTGGAAGGACGGCGGCCCGATTGTCGGCGTGCAAGTCGAAAACGAATACAGCGCGCGCGGCCCTGGAAAAGGCGCGGAGTATATTCTGGCGTTGCGGGATCTCGCGCGGCAGGCGGGAATCGATCCGCCGTTTTTTACGATTACCGGGTGGGACAACGCCGTGGTTCCTTCGACCGGCGTGCTGCCGGTCTTCAGCGGCTATCCGGAACAGTTCTGGAGCCGCAGCCTCGATACCCTGCCGCCCAACGCGAATTATTTTTTCACGCGGATTCGCTGCGATGAAAATGTGGGCGACGATTTGCGGTCGAAGCGGCCGGATATCGACGCGCTCTACGAGCATTACCCGTATCTCACCGCGGAGATGGCCGGAGGGATGGAGCTTTCGTATCATCGGCGGCCGATTGTGACGGCGGATGATCTTGCCGCGATGGAGTTGGTGAAGCTCGGCTCGGGAGTCACGCTCTACGGCTACTACCTGTATCACGGCGGTACGAACCCCGACGGGAAGCTGACGACTCTGCAGGAATCGCAAGCCACGGGATATATCAACGACCTGCCGGAGAAGTCCTACGATTTTCAGGCGCCGCTCGGCGAGTTTGGGCAGATGCACGAATCGTTCCGCGCGCTGAAGATGTTCCATCTGTTTCTCGACGATTTCGGCAGCAGCCTGGCGCCGATGACGCCTTACTTCCCGGACGCGATGCCGGTGGGCAAGAGCGACACGGAAACACCGCGCGTGGCGGCAAGGCTCACGGGCGATCATGGATTTCTCTTCATCAACAATTATCAGCGGCTCCATCCGTTGCCGGAGCGGAAGGAATTTCGCGTGCGGATCGAGATGCCGTCGGGCGTGCTGGAAATTCCCAGGAATCCGGTCGAAATTCCGGCGCAAAGCTATGTGGCGTGGCCGGTGAATCTGGACCTAGGCGCGGCGACGCTTCGCTACGCGACGGCGCAACTGCTGGGGCGGCTGAGCGATGAGCGGACGTTCTTCTTTTTTGCGGAGCCGGGAATCGCGGCAGAGTTTGCAATCGCTGAGAAAGACGGCGTGTCGATTTCGGCTGCTCATGCGCGAGTTCGGCGCGAGGGGGGCATTGCATACATCGATGAAATCGAGCCCGGATCGGATGTGGCGTTTCAAATCCGCGATGGCTCGGGCGCGAGCACGTCAGTTGTGGTTCTTTCGCGCGAGCAGGCGCTGAATGTCTGGAAGGCGAAGATTGGAGGCAAGGAACGGTTCGTCCTGTCGCCCGCGGAATTATTCTTTGATGGCGACCGCGTTCACTTGGTGTCGTCCGATCCGGCGTCGCTGAAGGCGTCGTTTTTCCCGGCGTGGCAGAAGGCTCCCGCGGGCTTCGTGGATGCGGGGCATGACGGCATATTCGATCAATATGCTGTTTCTGCTCCCGCCGATGGGCCGGCGCCAGAAGTGGAAGCAATCGAAGCGAAGCAGGCGGATGATCCGCCTCCCGCAAAATTGGGGAATGGAGTGCCGATTGCACCGGATGATTCGGCATTCGATAAGGCAGCGCAGTGGACGATTCGCCTGCCGCACCTCGATCCCAGCGAAGCCCGCGGAACGTTCCTGAGCATTCGATACGAAGGTGACATTGCCCGTATCTATGCGGACGGCAAGCTTGTGACCGACAATTTTTACAATGGGTCGGCATGGGAGATTGGCCTTTGGGAGATTCCGCCGCAAGCGATCGAACATGGGCTCGAGCTGCGAATTCTTCCGATGCGGAGCGACAGCACCATATATTTGCCGAGGGGCGCGCGTCCGGAATTTCCGGCGGGCGGCGAGATTGCGAAGCTGGATGGCGTGCGAGTGATCCGGGAATATGAAGTAGTCAGGGAGCTGGGCAAATGAGTTTCAGGCGCGTCGCGACGCGGGCGGCTCAGATTCTGGCGCTGGCGGCGGCGGTGTGCGCGGCGATTGGCGCACGCGCGGCACAGAACGGGGATGGTCACAGCACCTACGCCGTAGGAGCGGATGTGTCGTTCCTGAAGGCGGCCGAGGACGGCGGAAAAGTGTTTCGCGACAACGGCCAGGCGAAGCCGGGACTCGACATCCTGAAGGACCACGGCTACAACTGGGTGCGGCTGCGAATTTTCCACACGCCGAAAGAGCTTCCCAACAATCTGCAATATACGATCGCGCTCGCGCAGGAGGCGAAGAAGCGCGGCTTCCATTTCCTCCTCGATTTTCATTATTCGGATACGTGGGCGGATCCCGGAAAACAATTCACGCCGGCGGCGTGGCAGAGCATGTCTCACGCGCAACTGGTGAAGGCCGTCTTCGAATACAGCCGCGACACGATCGCGGCGCTGCGCGAGGCGGGCGTGCTGCCGGACATGGTGCAGGTGGGAAATGAAATCACGAACGGAATGCTTTGGCCCGACGGCAAGCTGCCGGCAAACTGGGACAATTTCGCGGAGCTGCTGAAAGCGGGCATTGCGGGCGTGCGCGTGGGAAGCGGCGATGAGCCAAGCCCGCGCATCATGATCCACATCGACCGAGGCGGAGACAAAGTCCGCACGAAGGAATTTTTCGACAAGCTGGAGACGTATCACGTTCCGTTCGGCGTGATCGGGCAGTCGTACTATCCCTGGTGGCACGGCAGCCTCAACGATTTGCGCGACAATATGGTGTTCATGGCCGAGGAATATAAGAAGGAGATCATCGTGGTGGAGGCGGCGTACGACTGGCGGCCGGCGGAGTACACAAAGCGGCCGGGGCCGTTTCCGGAGACGCCCGCAGGGCAGGCGGAATTTCTGGATGAAGTGAATCGAGTGGTGCAGGAGACGCCGAACGGATTGGGCCGAGGCGTTTTCTGGTGGGAGCCGGCGGTGGCGGGCGGGCCGCTCGTCTCGCGGGGATTTTTCGACGAGAACGGGAACGCGCTGCCGGTGGTGGACGTTTTCGACAAATACACACGCCACTGAAAGGCCCGAAATTCGACGGGCATCGTTCGGCCGAAGATCGGGACCCTCATTTTTCTTCCTGCGAATCGGGAATCTGCTCGTCGTTGCGCGGCGGGCGCTTGTTCATTTCGCGGTAGATTTCCTGCAGACGATCCTTGGCCTGTTTGATTTCCTGAAACAATTTAATTTCTTTGGCGGCGGCTTCGGGCATTTGCATTTTGCGGTAGAGCATGCCGAGGCGGTAGTGGGCTTCGCCATTGAGCGGGTCCGCCTCGATGGCCATGCGGAACAGTTTGACGGCTTCGTCCGTTTTTCCTTCAGAGGCGAGATAGCGGCCGACGCCGACTTCGGCGTCGACGTCCGCGGAGTTGAGGACGAGGGCGCGGCGGTAATGGTCGAACGAGGCTTGCTGATCGCCACGGGTTAGAGCGATGCGGGCGAGCGCGTCCTCGATGCGGGCGGTGTCTCCTTCTTCTTTGATTGCGGTTTGGATTTCATTTTCGGCTTCCGATTGCGCGGCGGGATCGGACGGCGAGGATTGCAGCATCGCTTCAGCGAGTTCGAAACGGACGCCAGGGAGGTGAGGGTCCATTTCGAGACATTTTTTGTAGTGCGTGATGGCGCCGGGTAGATCGCCTGCGTTGACGAGATGCTCGGCAATCACCTGCTGCATGCGAGCGGAGCCGGGCGCGATGATGGTGAGCTTGTTGAGGGTGTCGTCGGAAAGCTCGGAGTAGACGAGCTGAGCGAAGTAGAGGATGTCGATGTTATCGGGATTCAGGTCGACGAGGGCCTGGGCGACCGAAGCGGCATGCTCGAGATCGCCGCGCTGGAAGTAGAGGGTGCCGAGCTCCATGCCGGCGCGGGCGCGGAGATCCGGATCTTTGAGATGGCGGAAGGAGTTTTCGAGGAGAGATTCGGCGTCGGGCTTGCCGAGGCGCTTTTCGCAGATGCCGAGCATAGCCTGGGCCTCGGCGTTCTTCGGGTCGAGGGCGAGGACGGCGCGAAATTCCTTTGCGGCGGTTTGAGGATCGTTCTGCTTGAGGTCCTCGGCGGCGCGCTGGAAGTGATTCTGGATTTCGGGGCGGCGGGCGGAGGGAGCGGCCTGACTGGCTTGGGTGGCGAGAGGCAAAGCGGTGAGGAGCGCAAGTGCGAGAGGCAGAACCTTGAAACCACAGATGAACCTGCCCGCGGCAGGCAGGCATGATGAACACAGATAAGGATCGATGCGCCCCGGGAACCGTAGATTAAGCATGGTGCCGGTCCTTTGTTTTCAATGACTTACGGGGAAAATTAATCCCGTTACCGTAGATTAAGGTTCGCTGGGATTTCGCTCTGGGGTCGCGCGTTGGCAAAGGAGGGATCCCTCGGCTCGCGATGCTCGCTCGGGACGAGGATGCGCGTCGCATCCTCGTTTTAATCCCGGAACCGTGAACTAAAGGCCTCCGGATGGGAGGACGCAAGGATGAAAGGAAGCGGGGAGGTAGGGAGCGAGCCCGTTTGGCTTCAGGGGTTAAAACCCCTGAGGAAGAGGGCCCGGGTATGCCGGGGCTAAAGCCCCGGCCTCCTGAAAAGCCTCTTCGTGGCGAGACTGGCTGCAACCGTAGATTAAGCATGGTGCCGGTCCTTTGTTTTCAAGGAGTTACGAGAGTTCTTAATCCCAGAACCGTAGATTAAGCCCGTCGACCCCGGGGCCGCGAAGCGCGACGAGGAACAGGACGGAGCCC
>DATJWH010000031.1:0-8489 GCA_035501415.1 Candidatus Limnocylindrales bacterium
GAATGGCGGGGACGACGAGACTCGAACTCGCGACCTCTGCCGTGACAGGGCAGCGTTCTAACCAACTGAACTACGTCCCCGCGAGTAACGCTGGATGGTGGGCGGTCAGTGATTTGAACACTGGACCTTCCGGGTGTAAACCGGATGCTCTAACCGCTGAGCTAACCGCCCGCGAAACAACCCATCGTAACGGAAGGAGGGGCGGGCGTCAACGAGAAGGGGACAAATTGAGAAAGAGCCGCGAGCCGCGGAGGCAGCGAGATGGGCGACGCTCCAGTGGAAAAGGGCGGCAGACGTTGCGAGGCCATGACGACCGGCCAGCGCGCCAGCTCAGCGGAAGGCTCGAGATCGCGGGTAGCCGGTCGGTTGGAGTAAGGAAAAGGCCTCATACCGACCACCGCCATATTCTGTCGCTATCAAAATGCGGTCAGATCGCCCCTCGAGGCTACCTCGCGCTATGGATTCCGCTCCATCGAAGGTGGATCGCGGCGCGGGCGGCTGAAGATGCCGAAGAATGGCAACTACAAGCATCGCAAAATACCGCAGCGCATAACTCAGAATGCAGCTAACTCCTTATTTTTCATGCACCTGTACGTTAGTACAGGGTCAAAATTTAGCCTGTACGAAGGGCCAGGTTTGGGCGAGGCGTATCAGATGTTAGCGGATTGACCACGACTGACCTTCCGTGTCCATCGTGCCCGAGCCGGTCATGCTAACCTGCCATTTCGCGCCTGGTCCTAGTACCGTGCGCGGACACCTATGTCTTCGCGACTCGGCGAAATTCTCGTCAAAGACAGCCTGATCTCAGCGGATCAGTTGAAGCAGGCACTCGACTACCAGAAGAAGAACGGTGGCCGGCTCGGGACCTGCCTGGTCAAGCTGGGGCTCGTCAGCGACGACGACATCACGGCGGTGCTCTCCCGGCAGTACGGCGTACCCTCCATCAACCTGAAATTCTACGAAGTGGACCCCGCGGTGATCAAACTGGTGCCGCAGGAGACCGCCATCCGCTATCAGATCGTGCCGCTCTCGCGCGTAGGGTCGACGCTGACCATCGCGATGACCGACCCGACGAACGTGTTCGCGATGGACGACATCAAGTTCATGACCGGCTTCAACGTGGAGCCGGTGGTGGCGTCCGAAACGGCGATCAGCGAGGCGATTCACAAGTTCTACGGCGAGGTGGAGAGCGTCGAAGCGCTGGACAAGGTGATGAAGGACCTGGCCGGCGACGACGAAGCGCTCGAACTGGCCGGCGAAGAAGCGGAAATGATGGACCTGGCGACCCTGGAAAAGGCCGCCGAGGAAGCGCCCATCATCAAGCTGTGCAATCTTGTCCTGACAGACGCGGTGAAGCGAGGCGCGAGCGATATCCACGTGGAGCCGTATGAGAAGGAGCTGCGCGTCCGGTTCCGCATCGACGGCATTCTGCAAAACGTGATGGCGCCGCCCTTGAAGCTGAAGGACGCGATCACGAGCCGCATCAAGATCATGTCGAAGCTCGACATCAGCGAAAAGCGGCTGCCGCAAGACGGCCGCATCATGATCAAGTACGTGCGCGACGGGAAGAAGAAGGAGCTGGACTTCCGCGTTTCCACGGTGCCGACGCTCTTCGGCGAAAAGATCGTTCTCCGGTTGCTGGACAAGGAGAACCTGCGGCTCGACATGACGAAGCTGGGCTTCGAGTCGGAGTCGCTCTCGAAATTCGAGCGGCAAATTCTGAAGCCGTACGGGATGGTGCTGGTTACGGGGCCGACGGGATCGGGCAAGACGAACACGCTGTATTCATCGGTGGCGCGGCTCAACACGCCAGAAACGAACATCATGACGGCTGAGGACCCGGTCGAGTTCCAACTGCCCGGAATCAACCAGGTGCAGATGAAGGAACAGATCGGGTTGAACTTCGCGTCGGCTCTACGCGCCTTCCTGCGGCAAGACCCGAACATCATCCTGGTCGGCGAGATTCGAGACTTCGAGACGGCCGAAATCGCGGTGAAAGCCGCTCTGACCGGGCACTTGGTGCTTTCCACGCTGCACACCAACGACGCGCCCTCCACGATCAGCCGCTTGATGAACATGGGCATTGAGCCGTTTCTCGTGGCGACGTCGGTGAACCTGATTTGCGCGCAGCGCCTTGTCCGGCGCATCTGCGCAGGATGCAAGGAGCCGCTGCAGATCCAACCCCAGGCGTTGATTGATGCGGGATATAGCGGGGAGGAAGCGAACAAAGTGGAAGTGCAGCACGGGAGAGGCTGCGCCACTTGCAACAACACGGGATACAAGGGCCGCGTGGGTCTTTACGAAGTGATGGAAATCACGGACGAGTTGCGGGAGCTGATCCTGGTGGGCGCTTCGGCGCTGGAACTGAAGAAGAAGGCGCTCGAGGGCGGAATGATCACGTTGCGCCGCAGCGGTCTGATGAAAGTGGCGGCGGGACAGACAACCATGGAAGAGGTACTGCGCGAGACGGTGCTGTAAAGAGAGAGGGAGACATGGCCGGCATTACGTTGAGCGAATTGCTGAAAAAGATGATCGAGATGGGTGGAAGCGACCTCCACCTGTCGACAAACAGCCCGCCGCGCGTGCGCGTCCACGGCAAGCTGCGGCCGCTGGACATGCCTCCGCTGACGGCGGCGGACACCAAGGCGCTGGCGTACAGCGTGCTGACGGACGTGCAAAAGCATCGTCTGGAAGAAAACCTGGAGCTGGACTTCTCGTTCGGGTTGAAGAGCCTGGCGCGATTCCGCGGAAACATCTTCCATCAGCGCGGCGCTGTGGCGGCCGTCTTCCGGACGATTCCATGGGAAATCAAGGGCTTCGACGCGCTGGGCCTGCCCCCAGTGGTCAAGAACCTGTGCGACAAGCCGCGCGGGCTGGTATTGGTGACGGGGCCGACGGGGTCGGGCAAGTCGACGACGCTGGCGGCGATGCTCGACAAGATTAACAACGAACGCGAAGAGCACATGATCACGATCGAGGACCCGATCGAATTCCTGCACAACCACAAGAAGTGCCTGGTGAACCAGCGCGAAGTTCATTCGGATACGCACTCCTTCGCGAATTCACTTCGCGCCGCTCTTCGAGAAGATCCTGACGTGGTGCTGATCGGCGAAATGCGCGACCTCGAGACAATCGAGTCGGCGTTGCGCATCGCTGAAACCGGCCACTTGACGTTCGCAACCCTGCACACGAACTCGGCGGTTTCCACCATCAATCGTATCGTCGACGTCTTCCCGGCACACCAGCAGCCGCAGGTGCGAGCGCAGCTCTCGATGGTGCTGGAAGGGATTCTTTGCCAATCGCTCCTGCCGCGGATTGACGGGCGCGGCCGCGCGATGGTGATGGAAATCCTGATTCCCAACGCGGCCATCCGCAACCTGGTCCGCGAAGACAAGATCCACCAGATCTATTCGGCCATGCAGACCGGAACCGGACAAACCGGAATGCAAACGTTCAATCAGAGTCTCTCGAACGCGTACTTCCAGAAGTTCATCAGCCTGGAAACGGCGCTAGCACGGTCCTCGAACCCAGATGAATTGCAGGATTTGATCAACAGAGGGGTGACCTCACCACCAGCCGGTGGGCGGGCTCCCGTCCGGCGGTAAAGAAAAAGAGGAGGCAAGACAATGCCGGTTTACACATATAAAGGAACCAACCGGGCGGGCGCGACCGTCGCGGGGGAGCGGACGGCCCCAAGCAAGAACGAATTGGCCGCCGCGCTGCGCCGCGAGCAGATCAACGTGAGCAAACTCTCCGAAAAGGGGAAGGAGTTCAACATCCCCACGTTCGGAGCAGGCGTCGACTCGAAAGAGCTGGCCGTGTTTACGCGGCAGTTCTCCGTGATGATCGACGCCGGCTTGCCGCTGGTCCAGTGCCTCGAGATTCTCGCGGGGCAGCAGGAGAACAAGACGTTCCAGAAGATCTTGAACGGCGTGCGCGCATCGGTGGAAGGCGGCGCGACGCTCTCCGCCTCGATGAAGCAGCATGAGAAGGTGTTCGACCCGCTCTACTACAACATGGTGGAGGCGGGCGAGACGGGCGGTATTCTCGACACCATTCTGCAGCGGCTTTCGACTTACATTGAGAAGAACGTCAAGCTGAAGCGCCAGGTGAAGTCGGCGATGATCTACCCGATCGCGGTCATGAGCATCGCGGTCAGCGTGATCATCCTCCTGCTGTGGAAAGTGGTGCCGATCTTCGTCGAGCTGTTCAACGGCTTGGGCGTCGATCTGCCGCTGCCGACGCGCATCGTCATCGCGCTAAGCAACTTCGTGGGCAGTATCTACGGGCTAATGATTGTGGTCATTGCGGTGGGCTCCATTTTCGCGTTGAAATTCTGGTACGGCACCCCGGCCGGCCGAATGGCGATCGACACTGTGTTACTGAAGATCCCAATTCTTGGAATCGTGCTGCGAAAGATCGCGGTGGCCCGGTTCACTCGAACGCTGGGAACGCTGATTTCGAGCGGCGTGCCGATTCTGGAGGGCCTGGATATCACGGCGCGCACGTCGGGCAATGCCGTTGTGGAAAAGGCCATCTCGCAGACGCGGAAAGCCGTGGAAGCCGGCCGGTCGCTGGTCGACCCGCTGAAGGAAACGGACGTCTTCCCCGGCATGGTGACCCAGATGATCGGCGTCGGCGAACAGACCGGCGCGATGGACGCGATGCTGCAAAAGATCGCGGACTTCTACGAAGACGAAGTGGACGCGGCCGTGAAAGACCTGCTGACGTCTCTCGAGCCAATCATGATCGTATTTCTCGGCGTGGTGGTTGGTGGCGTCGTCATTTCGATGTATCTGCCGCTCTTCTCCTTGATCGGCAAACTGGCGGGCCACTAAAAGAAAGGCACATCGTGAAATCTCTCGGGGCGGGACCGCTGGATGAAGGAATGAATCGCGGCCCCGCCTGCGAGAAGCCGAATTCCCGCACTTCAATGCACGCTCCGGTGGGAACCGGAGGCGGCGACTGCCTGTGAACATGGAATCGACACCCATCGCAACGGAATGGCTGCCCTGGCTGGGGCGAGTCCGCTTCCTCATCATCACTTTCTTACTCGCGGTGGTGGGAGTGGGGCAGTTCACTCCGATTCCGCTTCCGATCCGGATGCTCCTGCCGCTGATCGTGTTGTGGTACACGCTGGCGACCTGCTACTTCATGCTTCAGCGCTGGGTTCCGAACGCCGTCTGGCACGCGCCGCTCCAGGTCGCGGGCGACCTCCTGATCATCACCGCTGTGGTCTACTCTACCGGCGCTCAAGACAGCTATTTCATCTCGCTCTACCTGTTGAGCATCCTGATGGGAAGCATCCTCTTTTCGCGCCGCGCCGTGTTCGCGATCGCGGGCGCCAGCTTCGCGCTGCTGGGATGCGTGGTGGAGCTGATGTTCTACAACGTGATTCCGCGCACCTCGCCGTCGATGCCGGGATCGCGCGCGCTCGAATCCTGGCTTGGAAGCAACCTGTTTGCATTCCTGGCGGTGGCATACCTCGGCAGCTTGCTCTCGCAAAGCGTGCGCAAGAAGGGCGTCGAGCTGCAGGAGAAGAACGCGGAGTTGAAGGATCTACAGGCGTTCAACCAGGACATCATCGAATCGATGCGCGGCGGCCTTCTGACGACGGACTTGAACGGCCGCGTCCTTCTCTTGAATCGCGCGGGCGCTGAAATTACAGGGCACGGATTCGGGCTGGTGCGCGGCGAAAACGTCGCCGAGGCGTTCCCCGGATTCTGGCCTGTCGACGCGGATGAGAACGGCAGCCCGGCGGCATCGCGCAAAGAGATCGAGTTCCGGACGATTTCCGGCGCCACACGCTTCCTGGGCCTTTCGATCTCGCCGCTGCGCACGGCTCAGAATCAGACGACCGGGTACGTCTTCAACTTCCAGGACTTGACGGAGCTGAAGCGGCTGGAGCGCGAAGTCGTGACCAAGGAGCGAATGGCGGCTCTCGGCCGGCTTTCCGCCGCGATCGCTCACGAAATCCGCCAGCCCCTGACGGCGATGAGCGGAGCGCTGAAGGAGCTTGTCCGGCTGGCTCCTCTCGATGACGACGACAAGAGGCTCGTGCAGATCGTGAGCCGCGAATCGCAGAGGCTGAACCAGATCGTTTCAGACTTCCTCGATTATTCACGCGAGAAGACTTACGCCTTCGTGGACGTGGACGTCGCGGCCGTGATCGAAGAGACGCTAGTTCTGATCGAGCACGACGATCGGGCGCGTGGCAAATACAAAATCGAGAGGGATTTCGCAGCCCGAGGTGCGAAGGCCCGGGCGGACCGGGACGCGCTCAAGCAGGTCCTGTGGAATCTTTGCAATAACGCGCTGCGCGCGATGCCGGAGGGTGGCACGCTCTCCGTGAAACTTGAAATCGAGTCGGAATGGGTTCGAATTTCGATTCGCGACACGGGCATCGGCATCGACTCCCGCCAATTGACGCAACTGTTCGAGCCGTTCCAGTCGGGATTTAGCGGCGGAACGGGCTTGGGCCTGGCCATCGTTTACCGAATTCTGCAGGCGCACCAGGGCCGGATTCGCGTCGAGACCGAAAAGGGCCGCGGCGCCGAATTCATCGTGGAGCTCCCGAAAGCCGTGCGCACGCGCGCTGCAGCGGCGCGGCGCCACGAATCCCTCGAGGCGGATGTCCTTCGCCCGGTAGGAAAGGGATAGCGCATGGCTCACCTGCTTGTTGTCGACGACGAGCGCTCGATTTGCGAACTGCTGGAAATCAGCTTTCGCAAGGAAGGGCACCGCGTGGATGTCGCTTGCAACGGCGAAGCGGCGAAGCGCCGCCTCGCGTCGCAGATTTTCGACATCGTGGTGTCGGATGTTCGGATGCCCGACATGGACGGCGTGGAGCTTCTGCGCTACTGCAAGGAAATGTGCCCCACCACGACCTTCATCTTGATCACGGGCGTCCCCACGATCGATACAGCCATCGATGCCGTGAATTTTGGCGCGGACCGCTACGTCATCAAGGGAGACCGGTTGCTCGATGAGCTGCGGCCGGCTGTTCAGCACGTGACCGAGACGCTCGCCCTGAAGAAGGAAGCGGGCTACCTGCGGCGCGAGCTGCGGAGGCTGACCGGCCTCGATCACATCATCGGCACCAGCCCGAAGATGAAGGCCATTTTCGAGCTGATCGAGAACATCGCCCCGCAAACCAGCCGGGTCCTGATCACCGGCGAAAGCGGCACGGGAAAAGAGCTGGTGGCGCGTGCGATTCACGAGCACAGCGCGCGGTCCAAGAATCCGTTTATCACCATCAATTGCGGCGCCTTTCCAGAGACGCTCCTCGAGTCCGAGCTTTTTGGTTACATGAAGGGCGCGTTTACGGGCGCGAATGAGAACCGGCGCGGCCTCTTCCAGGCGGCGCACGGCGGCACGCTGTTCATGGACGAGATTGGCAACATGAGCGTCACGATGCAGGTGAAGCTCTATCGCGTTCTGCAGGAAGGGAAAGTGCGGCCGATCGGGAGCACCGAGGAATCGGACGTGGACGTCCGTGTGATTGCGGCGACAAATAAGGACCTCGAGCACGAAATCGCCGAGGGGCGCTTCCGCGAGGATTTGTACTACCGCCTGAGCGTCATCCCGATTCATTTGCCGGCCCTTCGTGACCGGGCGGAGGATATTCCTCTGTTGGCGCGCGAATTTCTCGAGCGCTTCTCGAAATCAATGAACAAGAACATCGAAGGAATAGAAGCCGAGGCCATGCGCCGCCTGGAGGTATACGATTGGCCTGGGAACGTGCGCGAACTCGAAAACACGATCGAGCGCGCGGTGGCGCTGGAAACCAGCCGGCGCATCTCTGTCGACGCTCTGCCCGACCGCATTCAGAACCACTACCAGGGTGCCGCGCCCCACGCTTCGAGCAACGGGAACGGAGTCGTCACCTTGCCGGAGGAGGGCTTGAACTTGGAGGATCACATCCGGAAGGTCGAGCGCTCCTATCTTCTGGCTGCCCTGGAGCGCTCGGGGGGCGTCCGCACGCGCGCCGCCGAGCTGCTTAAGATGACCTACCGCTCGTTTCGCCATTACGCGAAAAAGTATGAGGTCTGACGTCGGTGACGGGCGTGTATGTGATGCGAGTCACGACACGGATAGTCGATTGGACGGCCGAATTGTGTCACAATCCGAGCCGGCGAAATCGCCGAGAGACTGGCACAGCAGCGGCCGCCCCGAGACCCTTGCTGTAAGTTATTGATTGTAAATGCTTTACTTGGCCTAGTGTCGGGCGGCCAACTTTTTTGGGCAATTGGCGCTACCGATGCACCTAAGAGCCTCGCACTCCCGCCAAGCAGCACAGAGAGTTTTCGGAGCTTACGCTCCCAGGAGAAACAATGAATAAGAAACAGAAGGGCTTCTCGCTAATCGAGTTGCTCATCGTCGTGGCGATTATTTTGATCATCGCGGCGATCGCAATTCCGAACCTGCTTCGGTCCCGCATGGCGGCGAACGAAGCGTCGGCAGTCGGCTCGATCCGTACCATCAACACC
>DATJWH010000032.1:0-146316 GCA_035501415.1 Candidatus Limnocylindrales bacterium
AGCGCCGCGATCGGATCGAGCTTCGCGGCCCGGATCGCCGGAATGAGGCCGAAAATGGTCCCGATGGCCACGCTCGTGGCGACGGCGACGCCGAGCGCCGTGAGGCTAGGGGCCATCGGCCATCCGAGCAGCTTGCCGAGCCCCAAGGTGACGGCGCTCCCGAACACGATGCCGAGCACGCCGCCGACCAGCGTGAGGACGATCGCCTCCACGAGGAACTGCACCAGGATGTCGCGCTCGCGCGCGCCGATCGACATCCGAATGCCGATTTCGCGCGTTCGCTCCGCCACGGTGACGAGCATGATGTTCATCACGCCGATTCCGCCGACCAGCAGCGCGACGGAACCCACCGCGAACATCACAACGAAGATTCCGCTTGAGATTTGCCTCCAGAGATCGATGAACGCGTCCGGCGTGAAAATTGCGAAATCGTCTGGCTTGTCCGACGCCAGCCGCCGCATTCGCCGCAGATAATCCCGCACCTCATCGACCACCACCGGCACATACTGCGCGTCGGTCGCCTTGATGAACAGCGTATAGTCCCTGAACTCTGGATGCAGTTTGTTCATCGTCGCCAGCGGTACAATTGCGATATTGTCTTCAGGATTTTTGCCGTTGCCGAACGCCTGCTTCTGGTGCTCGAGAACGCCTACCACCGTAAAGACGCGCCCTTCAAGCAGCACCTCTTTGCCGAGCGGATCCTCGCCTCCCGGAAAGAGCGTGTCCGCCGTGTCGTAGCCAAGCACGACGACGGGCGATCGGTGCTCTTCGTCGGTCTGATTGAAGAATCGCCCGCGGTAAAGGCTGAAGTCATAAATCTTCGCGATCTCCGGAGGATTGCCCTGCAGGATCACGTTTTTCGCGCGCGTGTCCCCGCGGCGAACGTCGCTGCTTCCAACGCCCAGTTCCGGGTGGAAAATTCTCGCGGACGCCGCAGCCGCCACAACGTGCGGCAGATCGTTCATCCCGTCCGCCCACTCCGCCTTCAGCTCCTTGCGTTGCAGCACGTCGGCCGGCAGCCGCCCCATGGTTGCCCATGAGAAGCGATAACAGATGATGATGTTCGAGCCCATCGACTCGACCGAACCGATCACGTTCGAATCGAGCCCGTTCACCACCGCGCTGATCGCGATCACGGTGCTCACGCCAATCACGATTCCGAGAATCGTCAGGCACGACCGCAGCGGATTTCTCCGCAGCGCGTCGAGCGCCAGCCCCACCGCCTCCTTGAGTTCGCTGAAACCGCGATTTTCGCGCACTGCTTTCCTTTCACTCCGCCCGCAGCGCCACCACCGGATCCAGCCGCGCCGCTTTCGACGCCGGATACACGCCGAAGAACAATCCCACGCCGGTCGCCACGATCAATCCCATCAGCACAGACCACAACTGCACGGAGCTCGGCAGGGAAGTGGTCAGCGTGACGAACTTCGCCAGCAGAATGCCCAGTATCACGCCCCACACGCCGCCGATCGCAGAGATGGTGCTCGACTCGATCAGGAATTGCAGCTGAATATCGAACCGCCGCGCGCCCAGCGATTTTCGCAGCCCGATCTCGCGCGTGCGCTCCGTCACGCTCACCAGCATGATGTTCATGATTACAATTCCGCCCACGATCAGCGAAATCGACGCGATCACGATCGTCACTCCAAAAAACGCGCCACTGATGCTGCCCCACAGCGAAAGGAACGAATCGTTTGTCTCGATCGCGAAATCGTCCGGCGAGTTATACGCCACATGCCGCCGTCCTCGCAGCAGCAGCCGCACTTCGTCCATCGACTCGTCCACGCCAGCCGCGCCCTTCACCGACTTCGCCCAGATCCGGATCGAATCATCGCTGCCGTATGCCTTCTGGAATGTCGTGATCGGCAGGATCAGCCAGTTGTCGCGCGACATTCCCATCACGCTTCCCAGCTTTTTCCCCACGCCGATCACCTGGCACCCGAACGTGTCGATGCGGATCTCTTTGCCGATCGGATCGGTACCCGCCAGCAGCTGTTGGCCAAGGTCGTATCCGATCGCGCATACCGGCGTGGCATGCGACACGTCGAGCGGCGTAACGTGCCGCCCTTCCATCAGGTCGAGTTCATAGAGTTGCGGCATTTCACCGGTCCAGCCGAGCACGTGCGTATTCGAGAGATAATCCGTCCCGTATTTCACCAGCGCGTTTTGCTTGTCGATGCTCGCGCCCACGGCCGCGCAGCTTCGGCAGTTGTCTCGCACCCATTCGTAATCATCCAGCCGGAGTTTTCGCCGCTTTTGCGTTTCCTGGTAATCATCGATGTTCGTGATGATGATGGGCCCGCGGCTCACCAGGAAGACGTCCGCACCGAGGTTGAACACCTTCTCGGCCACATAGCGGTTGAGCCCGTTGACGATGCTTACCACCGCGATCACGGACATCACTCCGATCACGACGCCCAGCAGCGTCAGGACGCTCCTGAGCTTGTGCGCCCACAGACTTGCCGTGGCGATGCGTACAGCTTCGCCAAAGTTCATGGTTGCCTTGTTGGCCATGAGATCGGTGTGCACATCCTAACATACGCCCGGGAAGGGCCTGGAATTTCGGAGGGCCGGCTTGGTTCGTAGAGCGATGCCCCGAATGTAACGATTTCACCCGTCCACTGCCCGCGGGAGCTGCTCAAAGTCCCTGTAATTTGTTGTTTCTAAATGACTTAGCTGATGGCAGCCAGTTTGCTTTTACTCTACCCGATAGACTATCTGGAGGGGGTTGGCATGGCGATCCGGGAATGCCCATTTTGCGGAAAGCGGGTTTCTGCGCGCTCGATTCAGTGTGCTTTTTGTCGCGAGACGCTTCCGCCGATGCCGCGCGCTCAGGCTGAAGCGATCAGTGACGACGGCGGCTCCAAGATTCGCCGCGGGCTACTCTACATGCTGCTCGCTGCCGTAATCGGCTACTTCGCAGGCGGCTACAGCGCGATGAAACTCCCCTTCCCGCTTCAGCCGATTCTTACCACCTATCTTTCGCCAACTTTGTTCCTCGGCGGGCTCGGGCTCAGCATTTACGGTTATTATCTGCAGCACAGATCGGCCGTTCAGGATGGCGACCTGGGCGTGCCTCACGCCCGCTAAGCTTCGCGGTTGATCAGCGCGGCGAGCCGGCGTTGCAGGTCCTCCACCGCATGGAATAGCTCTTTGATGCCCTCTGTCTCGACTCCAATATCCATTGCCTGAACGTCGAGCACGATATCGTTAATCAGTTGCGTGGCGCGGCGCACGCGCTCTGCTGAAAGCTTCGGCAGTACAGCGTAGGGATCCCCGGTGCCTTGCAGGCCCACCCACTGTTGCACGGCCCACGCAGTTCCCCGGATGTGGTCAACCGCGTTCCGGAATTCGCGCAGCACGCGCTGATCGAGTTCCCCCGATTTCACCATCTGCTCGAGCGCCTGCAATTCCCCGGTAGCCGCCTCGAGGCGGTTTGTCAGGGATTCCCCGGGATCGCCGTGGGTTTCACTCATGGCTGCCCTCCGTGGCACCGGGAGGTGCCTCGTATTAAAGCGCGCGGTCGAGCGGAAGGCAAGTTCATAGGAGAGTAACTCAAGTTGAAGGGGCGCGAGTTTGAGTCTCCGGCAAGTGCACGCTTACAGCGGCAACTTCTCCCAATCTGCGGGGTTTTATGCAGCGAAGGCGGGAGGATGCTGTATGGCTGCCTGGCTTCCCGCGACGCTAGAATCGAGAAAGCCCGGCAAGGAGGAACTCAAGATGCGGCGAATGTTCACGTCATTGTTGTTGGCTGCAGCACTGATCGGGCCCCCTGTTCTGCTCTCCGGTTGTGCGGCGCGTGTCCGCGTCTACGACCAGTACCATCACGATTATCATCGCTGGGATCACCACGAGACCGTGGTCTATCAGCAATGGGAAGTCGAGACCCACAGGCCTCACCAAGACTTCAACCACCGGAGCGCCGAGGAGCAGAAAGAGTATTGGGACTGGCGGCACAGCCACTAGTCCTGCTCTTGAACCGGTTCGCGAATTTGAGCCCGCCGTGGTTTGATTCCGCGGCGGGCTCTTTTTTTTCGGGCCTACCTCGTCTGCGTTTCGAATTGCACCCTCGTGCCGCCTGCGATACATTCCCCGCTTCGTATTGATTCCAATCGCAGCGAGGCGCAATCATGAATCGTCCGCATCTCTCCCTTCTCGTTCTCCTGCTTTCCTTGTTTGTGGTTCCAACCGCAGTCAGCGCCGGTACCACCGCATCGGAAAAGGGTGGAAGCCCGCAAAGTGATCTGAGCCAGTTTGTCTCGACTCCCGCCGTTTCGGGCTACGAGTCTCAGCTCGGACAGAAGATTCGGTCGAAGCTCTCCAACTTGAATCCCGTCATCGACAATCTCGGCGACGTCATCGTGACCATTGGCAGCGGCTCGCCTAGCCGCCTCCTTGTCGCGCCCATCGACGAGCCTGGCTTAGTCGTTAGCGGCATCACCGACGACGGCTATCTTCGAGTCCAGCGCCTTCCGCAAAATGGCTTGCCTCCCATCTACAACGAGCTGTATTCCGCCCAGCCTGTGAAAGTCGAAACCAACACGGGCAAGTGGATCGACGGCGTCGTTGCCGGCCTCTCCGTCCATCTTCAGCCCGGCCGCATGAATCCGCCGCGCCTCACCGACCTCGAGAACATTTACATCGACATCGGCGCGACGTCCGCCGCCGAAGTCCGCAGGGCCGGCATCGACAATCTCAGTCCCGTCGTCATCAGCCGCCGCCTCTTCGATCTCGCCGGCAGCGAATTGGCCGGCACCTCGATGGGCGATCGCTTCGGCGCAGCCATTCTGGTGGACGTGCTTCGCAATCTTGATTCGGCAAAGGTGAAGGGTACTCTCACTGTCGCGTTTGTCGTTCAGCAGCGGACGGGCGCGCGTGGACTCGAACGCCTGCTCGAAACGCGCCAGTTCGATGAAATGGTCTATGTCGGCCGCTTGCTTCCCGGCGGGCCGATTCCTGGGGCGGAAGGCATGCATCGCGCGCCGCGCCGCGAACCCGGCAGCGGCGTTCTGGTTGGCATGTCGCAAACCGACGGCAGCCTCGAAGGTCTTGCCGCCGAGCTCAAGCAGCTCGCCGATTCGAACCAGATTCCTTTTGCGAGCGATTATTCTTCTGGCATCGCGCCGCCAAGCTACCTTGCCGCTCCGTCATTTCCTCCAAAGTGGGCGCACCTCGGCGTTGCAACCGCCTGGCCCGACACTCCTGCCGAGACGCTTAGCGCCAAAGACCTGGGCGCGCTGGGCCGTCTGGTCGGACTCTACGTCGGCGCCTCCACTCCCAGCGGTTCCGGCGGAGGTATGGCCAGCGGGGAGGAGCATGCCGCCATGGGCGCTCCCGGCGCCCATATGTCGAACGTCGCAATCCTCAGTGCGCTCGTCCCCTCGTACGGCGTGAGCAACCATGAGGGTCCTGTCCGCGACGAGGTAAAGAAGCTTCTCCCGCCGTGGGCCAAGCCCGAAACCGATGACGCTGGCAATCTCGTCCTGCGAGTCGGCACCGCTCCCGCCGGAGCGAAGACGCCCAGCATCCTCGTCGTCGCGCACATGGACGAAATCGGCTACGAGGTGAAATCCATCTCAAGCGACGGCCGCCTCGAAGTCACGTCGCAGGGCGGCGGCGAGCCCAGCTTCTTCCTCGGCCATCCGGCGCTGGTTCACGCCGCCAACGGCGACCACGACGCAATCATGGAATTGCCCAATGGTTGGGACGACCCGAAATTCGAATGGCCACGCGGCCGCAACTCCGGAACAGCCATCCGAGTCGACGTTGGCGCCCGCACGCCCGATGAAGTCGAAAAACTCGGCATCAAGGTCGGCGACACGGTCACGATTCCCAAAGCCTATCGGCCGCTGCTTGGCACACGCGCCAACGGACGCAGCTTCGACGACCGCGTCGGCGACACTGCGCTGATCTCCGCCGCGTGGGCGCTCGGCGGCCCGCTGAAGGACCGCAACGTCACCTTTGTTTTCTCCACCGCCGAGGAAATCGGCCTCAACGGCGCCGCCGCCACCGCGAAGCGCCTGGGCGTCGGGAATCATCCCGACTATGTCTTCGCCGTCGACACGTTCGTCAGCTCTGATTCGCCCATCGAATCGAAGCGCTTCGCGGATGCGCCCATCGGCAAGGGTTTCGTCATTCGCGCTGTCGACAACTCGAACATCGTCCGTCCTGATCTCGTCGAACGCGTCATCAAACTCGCGCGCGCGAATCAAATCCCCGTGCAATACGGCGTCACCGGTGGCGGCAACGACGGCTCCGCCTTCCTTCGCTATGGCTCGGTCGACGTCGCACTCGGCTGGCCGCTGCGCTATTCGCATTCTCCCGGCGAAGTGATCGATACGCGCGACGTCGATGCGCTCGCGCATATCATCACCGCCATTTCGAAGAGCTGGTGAGTCGCGGGCGCCCTCGTCGTGTCGCCGTTCGCTTGCCGCTGCGCGGATAACGCGCTAGCGTAGTCGGCGTCATGCGGTTTCTCGATGCCTTCACGCGCGACCTCCGCTTCGCCCTGCGGCAAATCGCGAAGAATCCGCTCTTCGCGCTTATCATCATCGTGTCGCTCGGCGTCGCGATTGGCGCGAACACCGCCATCTTCACGCTGCTCGACGCAATCTCCCTGCGCCAGCTCGACGTCCCGCGCGCTGCGCAACTCGTCGAAATCAACGAAGTCACCGCTGAAAATAGTCCCCGCGCCGTCAGCTACGCCCAGTTGAACGAACTCCGCTCGCGCCAGTCCGTTTTCTCCAGCGTTTCCGGTTGGCTTCTCCCCATGTCCAACGTCGAAGTCCGCGGCGTTCCGTCACTCGCGGCTGTTCAATACGTTTCCGGTGACTTCTACTCCACATATCCCGTCCGCGCGATTCTCGGCCGCACTCTCCTGCCTTCGGACTTTCATCCCTCATCCGGCGCCTCCTCGAACGTCGCCGTCATCAGCTTCGAATGCTGGCGCGACCGCTTCGGTGCCGACCCGCATGTCGTCGGCCAGTTGATTCGCGTCGAAGGCCGCCCGTATTCGATCGTCGGCGTCACTTCGCAAGGGTTCTCCAGCCCGCAGATCGACGTCTCCGCCGACGCCACCATTCCCGTCGAGGCCGCCCCATTCGAATTGTTCGGCTCAAACCTCGAATCCATGCCGCTCCTCGTCACGGCGCGGCTTCGCGATAAAGTCTCTTTCCAGGAGGCCGACGCGCAGCTTCAGGTCCTCTGGCCTTCGATTCTGCGTGACACGGAGCCGGCGAGCCTGTCATCGAAAGACGTTGCCGAAGATCTCGCCCGCCGCGTTCAACTCGTGCCGGGTTCTCGCGGCCAATCCTTTCTCCGCAGGGACTTCTCTCAATCCGCCGCGATCCTCATGGCTGCGGTCGCTGCCTTGCTCCTATTGGCGTGCCTCAATGTCGCCACTCTTCTGCTTGCTCGCGCCTCCGCGCGTTCCGGTGAGATTGCCGTGCGCCTCGCTCTTGGCGCAAAGCGCAGCCGCATCCTTCGCCAGCTCCTTACTGAAAGCCTCGTCCTCGCGGCTTCCTCCGCCCTTGTCGGACTGGTTCTAGCGCAATGGTCCAGCCCGCTCCTCCTCAGCCTGATGTGGAACAGCCCCGTAAAGCTCACTATCTCTCTTCGTCCAGATCTTCTCGTTCTCGCCTTCACCATCGCCGCCGTCTTTCTCGCCACCATTCTCTTCGGTCTCGCTCCCGGCTGGCTCACGATTCGGGAAAGCGCGCCTCTTTACGCCGCCGCTCGCACGATTGTCGGCGGCCGCGGAGGCTGGCTCCGCCGCGGGCTTGTTGCCGCGCAGGTTGCGCTCGCGGTCGTGCTGCTCGTCGGCGCAGGGCTTCTGATTCGCACCGCCCACCATCTCGCCACCGCCGACCTCGGTTTTGATCCCCAGCACGTCGCGGTCTTCAGTCTTACTCCGGACCCTGGCGGCTACGGCAGCCTCGATATCGCCTCCTACAAACGCGACCTCCTCGCTCGCGTCTCCGCGATTCCCGGCGTCGCCTCGGCATCGCTCTCCGATTCCTCGCCCGTGCAAGTCAATCGGTGGAGCGAACCTGTCTTCCTCCCCTCGTCGGATCGATCTGCTTCCGCCCCGAAGGCGAATCTTTATTTTATTTCTCCGGGCTTCTTCCAGACTCTCGGCGCCTCTGTCGTCCGTGGCCGCGACTTTGCGCCCAGCGATACCACCACGTCGCAGCGCGTCGCGATCGTCAGCCAATCTCTCGCCGACCGCCTCGTTCCTGCCGGAGACGCGGTCGGCCGCGCCATTTCCATTGGTGACCATGACCCGCGCCAGAATCTCCAGATCGTCGGCATCGCTCGCGATGCCCGCTTCGGTGACCTTCACCAACACGACCCGCTCATCGCTTACCTTCCGCTGTTCCAGGTCGCCGGCGCCGAAGATTCCCGCATTTTAGAATGGGGATACCTCGAAGTCCGCTCGCAGGCTGGCCCGCTCGCCATCATGCCCGCCGTCGACGCGCAAATCCGCTCGCTCGGCCGCGAATTCGTCCGCTCCACCGCAACCATGTCCCGCGCCATCGCCATCAATCTCTCCGAAGACCGCATGCTCGCCTCGCTCTCCACATTCTTCGGTGTGGTCGCAGGTTTTCTGGCGCTCATCGGTCTTTACGGCCTGCTCAGTTATGCCGTCAACCGCCGCACCCGCGAATTTGGCGTGCGCCTCGCCCTGGGCGCGCAGACGAACGCCGTCTTTTTCTCTGTTGTGAAGGAAGCTCTTGCTCTGGTGCTGGCCGGAATGGCGATCGGCATTCCTTGCGCGATCGCCGTCGCGAAAATTCTTGCGAGCCGCCTGCCGAACCTTGCCGCCGACGACGTGCTGCCTTTCGTTGCCGCCATACTGCTGCTCGCCCTGGCTGGCGCCTTTGCCGCCTTCGCTCCCGCGCGCCGCGCCTCTCGCGTCAATCCCATCGACGCGCTCCGCTCCGAGTAGCTCCAGCCGCTGCGCGCGCTCGAATCCTCGCTCCGTCGCCGCGTGCTATTTCGTCTTGTACGCGAACGTCACGTTCGTCTCCTCGTCCAGCACCAGCGGCCTCACGAAGTGATACGAATTTCCCGCGTGCGGCACATCCACGCGAATCGGCAACACGCCCGCCGCGCGTTGCTGCAGCTTGAACACGTTTGCCGACGGCTGCGTCTGCGCCATCTCTGCGTTCCGCTTGAAGTCGCGCTCGATCCGGCGCGATTCCACCGCCTCATCCGTCGCCATAGCCGTCGACGTCACTGTCACGCTTTGGGACACGCTGCCCACCTTCATCGCAAAATTATCCGCGGCAGGACTGTTTGCGTCATACTGCAGTCGCTGCATGATTGGATTGAATCCCGGCTGTATTGCCGTTACCTGTACCGGCCCCGACGCCACATTCGAAACCAGCCATCGTCCCATTTGATCCGCCCTCGCCGTCGTCACCTGCCCCGTCGTCAGCTGCTTCACATTCACGATTGTGCCCGGCACCACTGCCCCCGACGGATCCACAACGTATCCCCCCAATTGACCCGGCAGCAGCCGTTGCGGCTCCAACCCTGCCACTCCCGCCGCGGCAGCTGCGCGCCCCTCGTCGGACGCATCTCCCTCGCCTTCCGCTACTTCCTCAGACGCCTCCGGCACCAGATACGCCGCCATCGCGTCGCCGCCAAAATCCTTCACCTTGTAGCGCGCGGGCAGAAACACCTCCCACTCCAGCATGTCGATCGGCACATCCATTTTCGGCAGCGTCAGCTCCGACCCGCCCTTCTTCGCGAACGGCGTCCCCGAGTGCAGGAACACGAACGACACCGTGTATGCGTCCGTAGGACGAAACCCTGCCCGCAGCAGCGGCACGCGATTCCCATCCGGCCCAACCACCGGCTTCACCTTTTCTCCCGCTACCTCCGCCGACAAAATGCTAGCTCCCGCCGGGAGCTCTACCTTCAGGAATGGCTGCGCCTGATTCTTCACCCGCAGTTCGACTTCCGTCAGCGACCGCCCCTCCGACGTCACCAGTGTCGTCACCGTCGCCCGCTCCGCCACAGCAGCCAGCACGCCGCTGTCTTGAAACCGCGTCCAGGCAAGCGCCAGTTTCGGCGTCTCCGCGGGCTGCCTGTGATACCGAAACGCCGCCTGCAGCGGAAATCGCGCGAGCGCCCGCAGGTAAGGGCTCGCCTCTTTGAAGTCCATCCGCTTCAATCCGCCGCCTTCCGTTTCCGACATTTCGATCGTCCCGGTTCCCTCCACCAGGATTTCGCCCGTTTCCCTCTGCGTGCCTTCGAATGTCACAAACGGCACATCCGCCTTCGTCTCCCCAATCGACCGCGTCATCGAAATCAGGAATTGATAGCTTCGCTGCGCCGGCCGGCTCAATTTCAAGGTCAGCACGCCCGCCTTCGTTTCGGTCGAATCCAGCGACGCTCCTGTCACCCCCGTGATTTCATATCCCGCCGGAATTTCCACGTTGAATTGCGACGGCTCGCCTTGCACCACCGTCACATCCGCCAGCGCCGCGATTCCCAGATCCGCTTCGCCCACGGAGACCAGCGTCTTCACATCCGAGAGAAATCGCACTTCTTTCGGCGCCGTCGGCGTTGCCACCTCGCGCGTCGTCCACGCAACATTCGCCGTCGCTCCCGGCACCAGCGTAGCTTCCACTGTTGTTTGCCCGTTTTCCGACGTACGGCTTGTTATCAGCCCCGGACTGATTCGCACGCTCGTGCGGTCTCCCGGCACGGTCAGCGTCAGCTCGACGCTTCCCGCCGCAGGAGCTGGCACCATCATCGACGCGCGTCCCGCCTCCGCGCTCACCTGCAATCCTGCGTCGAGCGTCACCGCAAACTGCCCCGGCCCGCCCAGCACTCCCACATCGGTCCCGTTTTCTTCTTCGAACGGCAGACTCTTCGAATTCTGGTGCGCGTCGAGAATCGTCATGCCGCTTGCCAGCGCAACTTTCGTCAGGCCGTCGTGCAGCACTTCGCCTTGCAGCTCCACGGTTCCCTTTGCCGCGCTCTCGCCGGCATGAAATTGCAGCCGTGCGCTCTGAATCGTGTACGGCAGAGGCGCCGCTTCTGGCCCTTTCACCGGATGGCTCGCGAGTTCAAGCAGGTGATTGTATTCATCCACCGGCAGCGTCACGTTTCCCGGCGACGGCACCGGAATCACGTTTCGTTCCTGCGCCAACGCGCCCGCCGGAAACGCCATTTCGCACGCCATCACAACCGCCAAAAATCCCTGGATCGCTCTCATCGCGCGCCTCCCTTTTTCTCTCTCTGATAATTCAATTCCGCCGCAGGAGCCTGATTCTCGCCCGTCAATTCCGATACTAGAAACACCGAGGGCCCGAAGGCGGGAAATGAAACTTGCACCGGCAGTATTCCCGCCACTTTCCCCGAAGGCGATTCGGCGCGGAACTGGTCTACCAGCGCGCGCGTGTTCGCGTCGTCTTTATCTGCGGGCCTCGGCGTCGCGGCCGGACCCATTCCGTAGCCCACGCCGCCAGACACGCCTCCATTCAAACTGCCGCTCAGCGTCGGCGAACTCGGGTTCTCGTACGCTTCCGTCCGGAACGCACCCGCCTCCGGAGTCACCTTGAACAGCGGCGGGTAGTAAAGCACTAGCCCCGTTCGCGAGATCGGCAGGTCCACGGCAGGCAGCGCCAGCGCCGCCTGCCCCTTTTCTCCCCAGGGCGCTCCGCGCATTACATAGACCACCTCCACCTCGAACGCCGGACTGTCCTCCGCCCCTCCCGCCTTCGCTTTTTCAAGCGGCAGCAGCAGCCCTCCATCCGGCGCCTGCCCCGGCCGCACCGGCCGTCCCGCCAATGACGCGCTCCACAGCGTCGCGCCCGCCGGCAGCGTTACCTTCAGGAAGTTCCGCTCGTTGTTTCGCACCGCATACCGCGCCTGGGCCAAAGTCTTACCGTCGTTGCTCATCAGGATCTGGTACCGCGCCTCCTCGATGTTCGCCATCAACACCGCTTGCGGCGTGTATCGCGCCACGTCCACGCGCAGCGTTCGCGCTGTCTGCGCATCTCCCGCCCGGAACCGGAACGCTGCCAGCGAAGGCGATTCGCGGCTCGCCACCATCGCGCCCAGGTCCGTTGCGTCCGCCGCTTCCAGCCCTTGCATCTTCGAATCTTTGATTTCTCCTGCGCCCAGCACATCCACCGCGACTCCGCCCGTTTCGCGCTCCGCATCCTTCAGTCGCAGCACGGGAATCGCGATCTCGCCTTCTCGCGGCGTCCGCGTTTCGCCCGCTACCTCAAACCGCGTCGATTGCTCCACCGGCTCGAGGAACGTCACGGTCAGCTCGCCATCCTTCGCTTCCCAGTCCGCCACCATCGCGCCCTGCACCTGATTGATCGTCACGTTCGCCGGGATCTCAATCTGTACCGCCTTCGCCACGCCCTGCGTCACTTCGATATCGGCTTCCGCGGAAATCGCCGTCGAATCTTCGCCGAGCCCCACCAGTTCCGTCAGGGACCCGCGCAGTCGCAGCGGCTGTTCCGCCCGGTGATCCTCTGTCTTCCGGTGCCACGCAAACCTCAGCGGCTCGCCTCCGCGCCCGTACGCCAGCCACTTGCTCTGCGCGCCCGCCGCGCTCGTGTCGACCAGCAGCCCGCCACTCAGCTTCACGTCGACTCCTTGTTGCGGCAGCTCGATCGTTGCCTTCGTCACGCCGGACGCGGTTGCGGGCAGCGCGATGCTTTCCTCGCCCGCCGTTGATTCGACCGGCAGATCCACTTCCAGCGCCAGCGTCGCGCGCCCCGAATGTGATAGCAGCGCGCACACCTGCCCGTTGCGGTTTTGTCCACCCGCCACCAGCGATACCGGTTTGCCCTCGAGTTTCGCCTCGCGGATCAGCAGTCCCGTCGGAATCGGCACGCGCACCCAGCCGTTCTTCAGCACATCCACGGTCAGGTCGGCCGCGCCCGACGCCACCCCGCCATGGATCTGCAGGTTGTATTCGACGCGCGTCAGCGTCGCTTCCACGGGCGGCTGTTCAGGCGGACGCTCCCCCGGAAACGCCCGTGCATGCAGCGCCCGGTACTCTTCGAGGGGAATTACCACCCATCCGTCCGTGCGCGCCGTTCCCTGCGCCTGCGTCGCGCACGGCAACGACGCAAGCATCGCGGCCATCGCAAGCGCCAGCTCCGCGAACCGCGGAATTCGCAATCTCGTTGGAGTCAGAGCCGAATGAACCGGAAAGGTTCTCCTAACCGTTGTTCGAGCTGAGCCAAGCAGGAGGGTTTTCATGGCCGTTCCTTTGGCCGGCGGCTCCGGCCTGCCATTAGAACGTCCCCGCCCGTTTTTCTTGCACGCCTCATCCAGTCTCGCCGACCGTCTCAGTCGCCCTCGTGGCTTCTCGGAACACCCCCTTCCCGTTAATGTTCAATCCCCTCTCGTTTCAGAGTAAAAAAGAAAGTCGGATGCCGCGCCGCAGCGAAACATTGCCGCCGTTCTCGGGGGCCGCCAGAAATCAGGCCCGCCGCGATCTCTTTGTCATCCTGGGGATTCTCGCCTTGGCGGTCATCTCGGTCTTCCTGTTCGACACGGGATCGCTTGCCGAATGGATCGCTCGGCACAAAGATTCCAAGGTGGACGAGCTCATCGTTGTCGGTGTCGTCCTCGCTTTCAGCCTTGGCGTCTTTTCTCTACGCCGCTGGTCCGAGCTCAATCGCCAAATCAAGAAATACGCCGAGCTCTATGAGGAGCTCGACAAAGTCAACCGCGAATCGGCCATTCTCGGAGACCTGGCCGACCTCCTCCAATCCTGCCTCTCTGCCGACGAAGCCCACAAACTCATCACCGATCGCGCCCAGGTTCTCTTCCCGGGCTCTTCTGGTGCTGTCGGCATCATCGCCAGCTCTCGCGATCTGGTCGAAGTCACCGCCACGTGGGGAGAGCCGGCCCTGGCCGAGCGCTTTTTCGCCCCGAAAGACTGCTGGGCCCTGCGTCGCGGCCGGGTTCATGTCCTGGACGGCAGCTCCGCCGCACTCACCTGCGCCCACCTGGGCGGTGGTGTGCATCCCCAGCAAGCGCTCTGCGTCCCGATGATGGCTCACGGAGAGGGCCTGGGGCTGTTGTATTTGGATAGCGGACGCAACCACGCACCCGGCGCTGCATCCGCTCCCAGGTTCCCAGAGTCGCAGCAGCGGCTCGCCAAAACCCTAGCCGAGCACGCGGGTCTCGCTCTCGCCAATCTCAATCTGCGCGAAGTCTTGCGCGCGCAGTCGGTTCGCGATCCGCTTACCGGCCTCTTCAACCGCCGTTATATGGAGGAATCTCTCGACCGCGAGCTTCGCCGCGCCCTCCGAAGGAAATCCCCGCTGGGCGTTATGATG
This sequence comes from Candidatus Limnocylindrales bacterium, assembly GCA_035501415.1. Taxonomy (GTDB): domain Bacteria; phylum Acidobacteriota; class Terriglobia; order Acidiferrales; family UBA7541; genus Palsa-295. Next base: position 14,328 of record DATJWH010000032.1, read on the forward strand.
CTCGACGTGGATCACTTCAAGCGCTTCAACGACTCCTTCGGTCATGAAGCAGGCGATTCGGTGCTGCGTTCCTTGGCCAACGTCATCCGCTCTCTGTTTCGCGGCGAGGACGTCTTGTGCCGCTATGGAGGCGAAGAGTTCGCTCTAATTCTTCCCGAAGCCTCGGGAGAAGCGATCCGCCAGCGCGCCGAGCAACTGCGCCAAGCCGTCAGGCAAACAATCGCAGAATACCGCGGTCAAGCGCTCGATCGCGTCACCCTCTCGATCGGCATCGCCAGTTATCCCGAACATGGAGCGACCGGCGACTCTCTTCTTCGCGCCGCGGACTCCGCCTTGTATCGCGCCAAGGAACAGGGCCGCGACCGCGTCGTCAGCGCCTGATCCGAAGTCCGTCTGTCTTTCCATTCAACCGCCCAAATTGACCGCCCGCTGCTCTCCATCCCCGTTCGCCGCCACGCCCTTGCGCCTCTGCGCTAACCTAGAATGGAGTACGGAACACCCTCATCGCGAGGACTTATGCCCGACATGGAAGTGATCCTGAAGCGCTTCGAACGGCCGGATGAAATCCGCAACTTCGAGAAGGGAAAATTCGAACTCGTCCGCATCGGCGGCATGACCATCGGCCGCGCCACCTACCAGCCCGGCTGGAAGTGGTCCATCCACGTTGGGCCCGGCGTTGGCGCCTCCCGCTGCAATGTCGAGCACGTCGGCCTCGTCCTCTCCGGCTGCGCCACTGCCGCCATGGACGATGGCGCCATCCACGAACTCCGCGCCGGCACCCTCTTCTACATTCCGCCCGGCCCTCCCGGCCACGACAGCTGGGTGGTCGGCAACGAGCCCTATGTTTCGCTACACTTCATCGGCAGCGAACACTACGCCCACAAGTAGCGACTCACATGTTTGACCTGCTGGGGAGTTGTAGTGGTGAGCTATTCGTATTTCAGCGCAACCACTGCTCCGGTCCTCGCATTTCCTCTACCTCCCTTACTTCCTCTACGTCAAATTTGCCGCCTCTGTTGCTCTTTCACCCGCCGATGCCGCACAATTCCCGCCGCACCACCAACCTCTCTGAGGAGCGCCGCCCGCCGTTCGCGGGCTGCCTGAATCTCATGGCCAAAACGATCATCGAGCCGTTTCGAATCAAGAGCGTCGAGCCGATTCGCCAGACCACCCGCGAGCAGCGCCAAAAATTCCTCGAAGCGGCTGGCTATAACCTCTTTCTCGTTGCCTCCGACGACATCCTCATCGATCTCCTCACCGATTCCGGCACCAACGCCATGTCCACCGAGCAGTGGGCCGCCATGATGCGCGGCGACGAGTCCTACGCCGGCTCGCCCAGCTTCGTCCGCTTCCACGACGCGGTCCAATCCATCATGGGATTCAAGCACGTGATTCCCACTCACCAGGGCCGCGCTGCCGAGCGCATCCTCTTCAGCGTGATGTGCAACAAGGGCGACGTCGTCCCCAATAACACGCATTTCGACACCACGCGCGCAAACTGCGAGTTCGTCGGCGCCGAGGCCGTCGACCTGCCCACGCCGGAAGCCCTCGAACCCTCCCGCCAGCATCCCTTCAAAGGCAATATGGACACGGTCCGCCTGAAGGAACTGATCGCGCGCGTCGGCCCCGAGCGTGTCCCCCTGGTGATGCTCACGGTGACCAACAATTCCGGCGGCGGCCAGCCTGTCTCCATGGCCAACATCAAAGCCGTGAAAGAAATCTGCATGCACTATGAGATCCCGCTCTACATCGACGCCTGCCGCTTCGCCGAAAACGCGTACTTCATCAAGCTGCGCGAACCCGGCTACGCGCGCAAGACGCCGCGCGAGATCGCGCAACAAATGTTTTCTTTCGCGGACGGCTGCACCATGTCCGCGAAGAAGGACGCCATCGTCAACATCGGCGGCTTTCTCTGCACGAACGACGACGGCGTCGCGCAAGCCGAACGCAACCTGCTGATCCTCACCGAGGGCTTTCCCACCTATGGCGGCCTCGCCGGACGCGACCTGGAAGCCATCGCCGTCGGCCTGAATGAAGCGCTCGAGGAAGACTATTTGCAGTACCGCATCGTCTCCACCGCCTACCTCGGCAATCACATTGCCGCCGAAGGCGTACCCATCGTCCAGCCACCCGGCGGCCATGCGGTTTACATCGACGCGCGCGCCTTTCTCCCGCACATTCCTCCAACTCAATTTCCTGGAGTCGCCCTTGCCGCCGAGCTTTACATCGAAGGCGGAATCCGCTCCGTCGAAATCGGCACTTTGATGTTTGGCCGCCGCGACGAAAACGGGAAGGAGCTCCCTGGCCCGATGGATTTGCTTCGCCTCGCCATTCCGCGCCGCGTTTACACGCAATCGCATATCGATTACGTCGTCGAGGTGGTCCTGGAAGTCTGGCGCCGCCGCGAAAAAATCCGCGGCCTCGAACTCACCTATCAGGCGCCTTTCTTGCGCCACTTCACCGCGCGCTTCCGGCGAGCTTCCTGATGCAACCGGCGGGATTTACGAATAGGCGCGATTCACCTTGCAGCCGGAGGGCGTCTGCTATAATCGCGCGTCCATGGCTGAGCCCCGCTTCAAGTCCGCGCGATACGTCGTCATCGAGGGCCCGATTCGCGTCGGCAAATCCACCCTCGCCAAGGTGCTCGCCGAACAATTGCACGCGCGCCGCATCTTCGATTGCGACGACAATCCTTTTCTCGGCGATTTCTACGACGAAAAGCCCGGCGCCGCCTTTCGCGCCCAGATGTACTACCTCTACGAGCGCCACCGCCGCCTCATGGAGGCGCGCCCTGAAGACTCCGCCGCGCCGATCGTCGCCGACTTCCTCTTCGAGAAGGACAAAATCTTCGCCTACATCAATCTCGACAACGAAGAGCTCAAGCTCTACGAAAAATATTTCGACGCTTTCGCCCCGTCGATCGTCTCGCCGGACTTGGTCATTTATCTCCAGGCCAAACCCGAGGTCCTCCGCAAGCGCGTTTCGAAGAAGGCCGATCCGGCCGAAACGCAGATTTCTCCGGAATATGTCGAAGCTGTCGCAAACGCCTACGAGCACTTCTTCTTCCGCTACTCGAAATCGAATCTGCTCGTCGTCGACACATCCGAAATCGATTTCGTCGAGCGCAACCAGGATCTCCAGGAACTCCTCCGCCGTCTCCGCCAGCCCGTCAAAGGCACGCAGTATTTCCTGCCTCTCGGTCAGGGCTGATCTCCCGTTCGCTGCCCGGCATTTCCCCTCGAGGCGTAAGTAAACAAAGCGCTCTTCGCTAGGGGCATTCGCGTATGGCCGGCTCGGTCGAAGCGCCCTATAACTGTAACAGCGTGCAGCGCGTCGATTTCTTCCGCCCGTTTGAGAGAGGAACCGAAAAATGAAGCCAATCTCGATCGTCGGCATCGTTCTGATCGTTCTCGGCGTATTTGCTCTGGCATATCAGGGCATTACGTACACGAAGAGGGACCGCGTCCTTGATGTCGGCCCAATTCACGCCACGAAGGACACGAAAAAGACCATTCCGCTGCCGCCGGTCCTCGGGGGAATCGCGCTCGTCGGAGGCATCGCCCTGGTCGCCGCGGGATCCAGACGCACGGCCTAGGCGAACTGGGCCGGCATTGCCGGGGGTTGCTCATATGCGAACTTTGAAAGACGGAGGAGCCATGATTCTGATTCTTCTTGTCGTCCTGTTTCTTGCCTTGATCGGGAGCGTTCCGGCTTGGCCTTATAGCCGCGGCTGGGGCTACTATCCAAGCGGTGGCATCGGCCTTATCGTGGTGATCTTGCTGATACTCCTGTTGATGGGTCGCCTCTGAGTTTCGGCGTCTTTCGATAGGCGTGGGACGAGGGGGGCCCGAAGTGCGGCCAGTCCTCGTCCTGCGCTGGGAGCTCTGCCCGCGCCTTCCTCTCGTCCCGCCACGTCGCCTCCACGTCCCTCCCAGCCGGTTCAAAGGGCTGCATCCGACCCTCCCCTTCTCCCAATCACGAAAACTTAATGCGCATCCCCTGAAAACCGGGTATGCTTTCGCTCTTCTTTGGAGGGGAGCCGGGCGAACCGGTGCGCATCCGATGAAGTGTGGCCTCTCAGCTGAATCGCAGCAGGAAGTGAATCTTGGGACCAGCGGCTCGGGGAGTCGCTGGAGGTGGGCAACTGAACAATGGGGTGGTATTGGTATCGCAAGGCTTGGGAAAAATCCGACGAGTTAATCCAATCTTCATGGCGACTATCACAAGTTGTCCTTCTACTCGCAACGGTCCTTCCTCTTCTTCTCGTCGTTTGGCAATTTCGCACTAAGGCGCCCTCACCGGCCCGCATGGCGCCAACGGTGGCCGTTATACGGCCGCCCACTACCGACGTGCCTCTGACCGGGGCGGGTCTACGCCCGCAGCCGCTGCTGCCCTATTCCGTGATTCCCGGCGGTGCCAGGGACCAACACGAACTACGCAGCGCCGTTGACCACGATCCGGTGGTGGCTCTGCACTATACCAGCTTCAACCTCGCCCGCGTCCGCGTCGTTCGCCTCGACCGCGATGAGGCCTTTTACGTCTCCTACCGCATGGGCGACCACGTCTACTGGACCCGCCGGAAGCTCCTGCTCCACAAGGGCGAGACCGTTCTGACCGACGGCCAGCACGAGGCGCGCACCCGCTGCGGCAACCGGCTGTCCGCGGTTCCAGAAGCTCCCACGGCGCTGAAGGAGCCCAACCGCACGGCGCTGGAGAATCCCACGCCGCCCGAGCTAACCGAGCTGACGCCTGCCCCGGAACTGCCTTTCACGCCGACCCTTGGGCTGCCTCCGCCTCCAGCCGAGACTCCGGCAGGCGGCGTTTTTGTCCCGCCGATTCTCCCGATCTTCTGGGGCGGGGGTTCGCCCGCCGTGCCGCTGATACCCGTGGTGCCGCCGCCTCCCGCCAAGGGAATTCCCGAGCCGGGCAGCCTGGGCCTTTTAGCGATGGGGCTGATGAGTGTGTGGCTGGTTTACGGAAGGCGAGAATTTCGAGCGCGGCGCAGATCCTGGAAAAATGAGGCCCGGGAGGTCTTCCCGCCAAGGTTCCGTCCCGGGCCGAGCACAGACAAATCGAAACGCGATGATGTGACGTCAGGCCGCTTTCGAAGGGCCGTTAAAGCGATGACGCAACCGTCCGAGCGTGCGGTTAATCGGATGGCTGCGATGCAGGAACGTCAGCACCGGTTCGCGGCGCATGCCAATCTTCTCGAGCGCCCGGCGAATCCTAAAATCGCGCCCCGCAGACACCAACCCCCGTTCCAGCGTGTTGATCGCGTCCGGCGTGCGGCCAGCCTGCAGATAGACCTCCGCTAGGTTCAGATAGAGTTGCGCGTGGTTGTGCTTCATCCCCACGGCTTCTCGGCACAGGGTTTCCGCATCGCCGAAGCGCTTTTCCGCGAGAGCCGCCAGTAAGCCCGTATAGGAGAGATAAAAGGGATTCTTGGGCGCAACACCCAGGGCGCGCCGCGCGTGCAACAGGGCTTCCTCTGCATGGCCGTCGCGCAAGTGCTTCAGGCATTCTTTGAAATCCGACATTCCGGCATCCGAGGGAGACGTGGTACCAATCCAGTGGGACATTAGACTCCTTCCGCAGCATGAAAAGTCAGGACTCATTTCACGCCGCTCCCAGAAAGGCTATTCCCTTGATTGGAAGAGCGAAATAGTCCGACGGGACAGATTTCGGACTAGTCCCCATTCCTGTACGGATTGACAGGCGAAAGAAGGGCGTCGCTGACTTTCGGCCTATGGAACCATCTGCAGGTAAGTGTCGAACCACGCCGCGGTCCGCTGAATCACGTCGCGGTTATGCGCGGGATTGACGAACATGTGGCCTTCACTCGAATAGACCACCATCTCGGTCGGCACGCCCATCGTCTTTAGGGCGTGCCAGAACTCGAACGATTGCGGCGCCGGGCATTCGCCGTCGCGGTCCCCGACCACCACCAGCGTCGGCGTCTTCGCATTCTTGATGAAATTGATGGGCGCGCTCTTGGCGTAAACGCCCGGATCGTCATACACGGACGCCCCAAAGTAGGGAATCATCCACTGATCGATTTTATTTTCGCCGTAGTAGCTGACCCAGTTCGCCAGCCCCGCGCCGGAAACCGCCGCACGGAATCGGCTTGTCTGCGTGACAGCCCACATCGTCATGTATCCACCATAGCTCCAGCCCGTGATTCCGAGGCGGTTCGGGTCGATGGGCGCGGACTTGATGGCTTGATCCACGCCGGCCATGATGTCCAGGAAGTCGCCTCCCCCGAAGTCCTTCACGTTCGCGCTCGTGAATTTCTCGCCTTCGCCGTAGCTGCCGCGCGGATTGGGAAACAGGACGAAATAGCCGCGGCTCGGAAGCGTCATGAAGTACGACCAGCGGCTTGGCCAGCCCGGCATGCTCGCGGAAGCCGGTCCGCCGTGGACCGCGACGACCATGGGATATTTCTTGGCCGGGTCGAAGTTCAGCGGGTAAACCAGCCACCCCTGCACCGTGCCGATTTCGGTGGTCCAATGCAGGCTCACGGCTTTTCCCCAACCGGCCTCAAGACCGGCATTATTGTGCGTAATCTGCCGCCAATTGCCGATCGGGCCGGCCCAGACCTCCGGCGGCTGCGCGAAGGATTGACGCACCGCGGCGGAGATCTTCCCATCGCTCGAAACCGATATGCTGGGGCTGAAGTGGCCGGGCGAGATTCTCTCGGCGCCGGACCACAGCCGCGAAATCCCGCCGCCGGCCAGACCCAGGCGATTGATGGCCGTCTCGCCGTCCGCGATCGCCGTGAAGAGAATGGCGCCTGAGCCGGGAAGCCAGGAGATCGATGACGCGCTTTCCTTCATCTCCGGCGTGACGTTCTGCGCCGAGCTACCGATGGCAGGAACCACGAAAACGTCGCCGCCGGTGACGCCTTCGTCGCTCATCAGTCCGCCGATGAACGCGATTTGCTTTCCGTCAGGCGACCATCGCGGAACCGCTATCTGCGTCTCTGGTTTTGCGAGAACGGTTTGCATTGCGCCGGTAGCTGCGTCAATTGCGGACAGGCTGGCCACCCACCAATTGTCATCGCCATTGCCTTTCGCCGAAGAAATGACGAGCCGGTCGCTCGTGGGCGCCCAGCCATATTCGTAGACGTAGGTGTCCGCGGGCGAAATCTCTCTCACCACAGAAGTTGATGGATCGACGAGCGTGAGACGCTGCTCGAGATAGTTTTCGGAGATTACCCCTTCATCCGGCGTTTCAGCGACCAGCGGACCCGCGGCGCGTGTGGCATTCTCCGTGTAGAGAACCGCAATCTGTTTTCCATCGGGCGACCATCCTGGATCGGAAACGAAGCCCTTGAAGTGCGTGAGCTGCTTGGGCTTCGCTTTGGCGCCGGCAGAATCGACGACGAAAAGCTGGAGCTGCCCGTGACTCGCCGCGTCCGAGAGAAAGGCGATGCGCTTGCCGTCTGGCGACCAGACGGCATCGTGCTCCTCATGGGAAACTTTGCCGTCCCCGGCGCTGATTCGCGCGGGATGCTCGGGAGCGTTCACGTCAGCGACGTAAATCGCGGTGTCCGACGAGGGAGCGCCACCTGGGCCCGGAAGATTCTCGACCCAGGCCACTCTCTTTCCATCCGGCGAAATTTCCGCTCCGGAAAAAGAGCGAACGTCAAACATGGCACGGAGAGCGTCGGGCCGGGCTGGGCTCGAGGCGGCCTGCCGTTTGTGCGATTTCTGCGCGGGCGCGGTCACTGCAACAGCCAAAAGCGCCGCAGCCAGACAAAGGCCCTTAGTGTTTCCTCGGATCATGAAGCCTCCCGTATCGAGAGTATGCGAGTGCAACACAAGCAGTTCCGCGCGGGAATGCGCGAGCCGCCCATGTTGAGCCGCGGTGGAGGAAAAGGCAAGAGGGTGTGGCGTTGGCGGCGGAATGCGAAGCGCCGGCAGACGCGCCAAAGATAATCCGCTTGTCGAATCCTCGATGCGGAATTATGCTGCGCTCGGATTCCGTAATCATTTTGTGTGAGGCGAAAAAATGGAAAAGTGGACACGCAGGAAATTCTTCTTTTCGACTCTGGCGGGAAGCGTGGCGGCGAGCGCCGGAAAACTCCTGGGAGCCGCACCGGCCATCGCGCGTCCGCAATCGGCCGGAAAAGGCACGCGGCCGCTGATCATTTCGGCGCACAACGGCCTGAAGCATCTCGATGACGGCATGAAGATACTGAAGAGTGGCGGCGACCCGCTGGACGCGGTGCTCGCGGTGGTCACGAAGGTGGAGGACGACCCGCACGACAACTCGGTGGGCTACGGTGGGCTGCCCAACGAAGAGGGAGTGGTGCAGCTCGACGCCTGCGTGATGCACGGCCCCACGGGGCGAAGCGGGGCGGTGGGAGCCATTGAAAAAATCAAGAATCCGTCGCTGGTCGCAAGAGACGTGATGGAGAAGACGAATCACACGTTTCTGGTCGGCGCGGGGGCCACGAAGTTCGCCGAGGACATGGGCTTTCAGACCATGAACCTGCTGACGGAGGAATCACGGCTCGCGTGGCTGGCGTGGAAAGCGAAGAGCTCGAAGGATTGGCGGCCCGGCCTCGATAGTCCGGAGTGGAACAAGACGATGAGCGAGCTGCTCGATACGCCGGAAAAGCAGGAACTGCGCGCGTGGATCGAGCACGTGGTATCGCATCCGCCGACGGGCACCATCAATTGCCTGGCGGTGAACGAGAAGGGCGACATCTGCGGCACCACGACCACATCGGGGTTAGCGTGGAAAATCTCCGGCCGCGTGGGCGATTCGCCGATCATCGGCGCGGGGTGCTTCGTCGACAACGAGGTGGGCGCGGCGGGCTCGACGGGCCGCGGCGAAGAGAACATCAAGATTTGCGGCGGCCACACGATCGTCGAAATGATGCGCAAGGGAATGTCGCCGACCGACGCGTGTCTCGAAGCGCTGCATCGCGTGGTGCACAACTACAGCTTCGACAAGTCGCGGCTGAAACTTTTCGATTTGCAGTTCTATGCGCTGAACAAAAATGGAGAGCACGGCGCGTCAGCGTTGTGGTCGTCGTACGGCAACGGCAGGCCGATCAGCTATGCCGTGCACGACGGCACGGAAGCCAAGTCGGTGCCCTGTACGCCGTTGTTTCAGGGAACGGGCGGCGATTACTGAGGGAGCTGCGGCGCGCGCGGTGCAAGCGTCCCGGCTAGCTTAGTGAACCACGTCCGAAGCAAAGACGATGCGAATGCCGCGCGATTGAAGCTGCGGCACCGTTTCGGCAAGAGCCGCGATGGTGGCGGGATGGGGATGGCCGATTGCAATCGCGAAGCCGTCGCGAGCCGCGTCCCGCGCCGCAAGGTCCAGTTGAGCCCGCACGGCGTCCTTTGTGGGCGTGTCATCGAGAAAAACCTTGCGTGAAGCGGCGCGCACGCCGGAATTCTCGGCGGTTTCGTAGGCTACCGTCGCGGTGGTGGTGCGGCTGTCGATGAAGAAGAGGTCGTGCGCGCGAAGGGCCGGCATCAATTCGCGCATCAGGGCGGGATCTGCCGTGGCGCGCGAGCCTTGGTGATTGTTCACGCCCGCCGCGTGCGGCACCGTTTCCAGCATTCCTTCCAACGCCGATTGCACTTCCTGCGAATTCATCCCCACCCGCAATTCCACGGGCTCCTGCCTGACGTCCTGCGATTCGGACTGCATCGGCAGATGGAGGAGAACCTCGTCGCCGCGGCGATAGGCGTCCTCGGCCACTTCGCTGGAGAGCGGCAGGTGGGGGATTACGGAGACGGTCAACGGGAAGGGAAGCGCGAGCAGCGAATCGGCGGCAGCTCGATCGTAACCAAGATCGTCGAGGATGATCGCGAGCCGCGGCGCGCGCGCGGAGCCCGGCGCCGAGCCATCCGGCTGCGATGCAATCGGCGTGACGATGTGAATCGTGTGCGTGCGGACTCCGTTCGAGACAAAATCAAAGCGCACGATTCCGCCGGAGGTTGTCGCCATCACTTTCAGGCCGTGGCGGCGCGCGATCGAGGCGAGATCGTTTTCGAGCGGCGTCGCCTGCGAGGCGTCGGAGAGCGAGACGTAGATATTATCGGCGGCGACTTCGGATGGAAGGCCGGGGATCGTCGGATGGGCTTCCGGGCGAATGGTGACTTCCGATTTGTGCGCGCTGACCTGCTGGGCCGCCGCCACAATCTCGTGCGTCACAGCGCGAAGCTCAGATTTCGAGATGGATTTCTTAGCGCAGCCCGCCAGGAGCAACACGAGGACGCTGCCGCAAACGAAAATCCAGTGGCACACACGGAAGCGCGAAAATGGATTCGCAACTGGAAAAATTGGCGGCGGGGCGATGCTCCCGCGCGACGGTCGCACGAGCGGCTACGCGGCCTTTCGTTGCGCGTCTGCGCCCTTCAAAATTGCGATCGCCTTATTCAGAACGGCGTCGTCGGGCGAGACCACTTGGCCGGGCGGCGGCGGAGGCGGCCCGGGCTGCGTCAACTGCGCGTAATCTTCAGCGGCAGGCCGAACTTCCACCGTCGCCGCCACGCCATCGGCCGGAATCTCCTTGCCTGCGGGCGTGTAGTAGTTCGCCACCGTCAAAATCAGTGCCGAGCCATCATCGAGCTGAAGCAGCTTCTGCATCGAGGCGGTGCCGTAGGTGCGATCCCCCACGGTGTCGCCGCGATGATTATCGGCGATCGCGCTCGCGACGATTTCCGCCGGGCCCGCCGTGCTATTGCCGATCAGCACGGTGACAGGCTGCGTCCACACCACCTTCGCCGGATTCGCGGTCGCAGTCTCCGTGGTGATCGTCTGGCCCTTCAGGGTCGTGATCGTGCCGGAATTGAGGAAGAGCTGCGCGGTGGAGATGCCTTCCTGCGCCTCGCCCGAAGCGCAATCGCGCAGATCCAGAATCAGCTTGTGCGCGCCTTCCTGGCTCAACTGCGCGAGCCTGTCGTGAATCTGCTTCGTCATGCCGGAATCGAATTCAGGCACGCGCAAGTACGCGATGTCCCCCTCGAGCTTCGTCTCGACGAGCTTTCCCGGCGCCAGCTTCGCGAGCGTCAGATCCATCTCCTGCGGCTCCATTTTGCCGCGGCGGATCGCCGAAATCTTCACCACCGTTCCCGGCTGGCCGCTCAGCAGGAGTTCGGCCTGCTCGACCGCCATCTGCGACGTGGTGAAGCCGGCAATCTTTTCGAGGACGTCGCCGAAATGCAGTCCAGCCTTCTCCGCAGGACTCTCCGGCAGCACTCCGATCACCGAGATATATCCGAACCGCTTCGTCAGCGCGAGGCCGATTCCGCCTTTTGCGTTCGCGGCGCTCTTTTCCTTGAAGTCCGTGTATTCGAGCGGGCTGAGATAGGCGGATTGCGGGTCGAGCGTGTCCACCAGGCCGTGCAGCGCGCCGGAAGTCACCTGGTGCATGTTCGGATCGTCGACGTAATCGCGCTGAACGTGATTCAGTACTTCGCTGTACACCGTCAGGGCGCGAAACGCCTGATCGGCGGACGACCGGGCGCGCACGTAGCCCGTGGTCACGTAAAGCAGGATTACCACCGATAGGGCGATCACAATCTTTTTGGTCAGAGGACTCATTGGTGCCTTCCCTTTGCGTGCCGCTCAGCAGCCGGTCATTCGCTCAGCCACTCGGCGCTTTGCCGTTCGCCAATTTAGATGCGGCTTGCCGCCCCGCGCGCCGCATTCGGTCCAGCGACAGCGAATCCCGATTATAGCATCGGCTGGAGACCCTCAGGAGGATTTGCGGCTGGGTGTGCGGCGCTCGGGCCGCTCGCGCGTTTCGCGCGCTCTTTGCGGCCAGCAGGCCTTGCCGGGTTCGTTCTTGGCGCGCTGGAGTTCCGCGCGGCGGCTATTCCGCTTGCCGAGTTTCTGATTCACGAAGCCGCGGCTCATGGCTCGCCCTTCCCAGTTTACGCCCTGGATTCCTGCCGGACTACCGGCCGCCTTGCATCAGTGTCCGAATGTCCCGCGGGCCGCGTGGATGTCCGGAGGCAGCTCGATCGCATCCGAGTCTCCCACAGGCGTTGCGGCGGTGACGTACGTCTGCGAAATGCGGTCCTGCCAGGTGAAGTGGTCTTCGTCCCACAACGCCCAGATGAAGCCGAGCATCAGCGTCGTGCCCGAGAGCAGATATCCGAAGCTGCGCCACCCGAGTTGCCGCGTGTCCGGCAAACTGCCGTCGAGCCGCACAATCGTCAAGCCGCGAAGCTGCATTCCGGGAGTCGCTCCCGCCAGCGTCGTGAACACCACGAAATAGAGGCCATAAAGCAGGTAGGCGACCATCAGATAAACGATCGCGTCCATCTTGGCCAGCGTGATTTGGCCGCCCAGCGACCGAAACAAGCCCAGGAAGCCCGCGAACGTCAGCGCCAGAAAAACAGCGTCGATGATGCCCGCCGTGCGCCGTTCGGCCACCGAAGCCACCGGCACCAACGCCGTTTGCGGATGCGCGCGGTCGAGCGGATTTGCGAAATCCAGCTCCGGCTGGATGCAGATCTCGACGCGCTCGTTTTGCCGCTGCCGCGCCGCTGGACGCGCACGCGGCCGCAGGCGGACTTCTTCCGCCTCGGTTTGCGCCTCCTCGTGGAATGGAAGGCCGGACTGGGAATCGTCAGGATGAAGATGGCGGCGTCGCGCCCGGTATTCCTGCAGGCGGCGCGAGACTTCTCTCCGCCATTCGGGCTCTTCGGCTTCGGCTTGGGCCGCGACCCCTACAGCTACAGCTTCGGGAACCTGATCTTGTTCGAGATGGTCTTGTTCGAGCTGATCCTGCTCGTTTTGCTCGGCATCGACCCTGCAGAAGGAACACTCTTCCGCTTCATCCAACAGGAGGGCGCCACACTTATCGCAGATTCGTATCACTGGTCCGTTTTGCGCTGCGGAGGTTCCAGTGGAACGCGAAGATAGTAGCACGCCGCGCGCGGCTCGGCCAGTGCCGTGTAAAGCGAAGATGTCGCCTATCATGCAACGCTTCGCGCAACCTAGCGATGCAACGCGCGCGCCGCTTTACCCATTCTCATCCTCTCGCGAGCCCCGGAAATGCCCCTTTGCCGGCCGTGGCGCGCGGGAACAGCGCATTGCGACCTCGCAGGGTGCGTGTTAGGCTCATTTTCTTGTTTGCGGAAAATTTCAGTTGATGCCGACCGCGACATTTTGGGAATCGCCCCGCAAACCCATTCCCTTAGTCGCCCTCCTTCTCGTGATTCTCGCCGCCTCGCCCCGCCCCCTGCCGGCTCAGGCCGAAGCCAATCGCCAGACGCAAACCCAGGCCCAGAAGCAGCCGCAGCAGCCAGCTCGTGGGACCCAGCCCTCGCGCTTCATCCAGCCCGGCGGCGAAGTCACGCTCGAAGCCGATCGTCAGGGCGGCGAAATTGGCAAGATCTACTACGCCGACGGCAGTGTCGACCTCCACTACGAAAATCTGCGCCTTCGCGCCGACCACATCGAGTGGAATGAGCAAACGGACGTCGTCACCGCCCGCGGCCACGTCCAGCTCGATTACCTCACGCAGCACGTCGAGGCCGACGCCGCCGAGTACGAGCTGCGCACCGGCCGCGGCAAATTCCACCATGTCCGCGCCACGTTCGCTTTGCAACGCCGCCCCACGCCGACGCTCCTCATCAGCCCCAATCCCCTCTATTTCGAGGCTGACGAGGCCGAGCGCCTCGACGAAAACACCTATCGCATTCGCAATGCGTGGCTCACCGTTTGCGACCCCGATCGCCCCACGTGGAAGTTCTATGCCCCGCTCGCAACCGTCGAGCTCCAAAGATCCGTTCACCTCGAAAATGGCAACTTCCGCGTCTTCTCGGTTCCTGTGCTCTATCTTCCGTTCGCCACTCTTCCCGCTGAAAAGCGCCGCACCTCCGGATTCCTGATTCCCGAATTCGGCGACAGCTCCCGCAAAGGCTTGATTCTCGGCGAGTCGGTCTACTGGGCGCCGAAGGACTGGATGGACGTCACCCTCGGCAGCGAGTATTTCAGCAAGCGCGGCTGGAACCAGAAGGCTGAACTCCGCATGCGCCCCTGGGAAAACGCCCGCCTCGAAGCCAATTATTTCGGCCTCATCGACCGCGGCCTCGAGCAGCCCGCCGGTCCTCCGCTTCCCCAGGGCGGCCACGAGGCCCATCTGTTATTCACCGCAGCCCTGCCACGCAACTGGCGCGCCGTCGCCGATCTCGATCAGCTCAGCTCGCTCACCTTCCGCCTGGCTTGGTCAGAGACTTACACGCAGGCCGTGAACTCGGAAGTAACCAACACCGCGTTTCTCTCGCACAATTTCGACGGCTTCAGTCTCGATTTCGCCGCGCTCAGCTACAAAAACTTCCTCAGCGCCACGCCACAAACCTCGATTACTCTCCGCACCGCTCCCGAGGCTCGCTTCAGCTCCGTCGACCGCGCGCCGTTCGAAAAGCTTCCGCTCTACTTTTCATTCGACGCCTTCACTGGCGCCGTCCATCGCGGCGAGACCGTCACGCCGTTCGACACCTCGAGCTTCGTCGATCGCACCGAGTTCTCGCCCAGCGTCACGCTTCCCGTTCACTTTGGCCCCTGGTTCGACGTCACTTCGCGCTTCACGTTTCGCTCCACCTATTACGGCGGGCAGATGCAGAATCAGCAGTTCATCGACGAGGGATTCTTTCGCAACACGGAGGAGTTCTCGCTAGACCTGCGCCCGCCTACCTTCGAGCGCGTCTGGGACGGCGACGGGACTCGATGGAAGCACACGATCGAGCCCGACATCACCTACAACTACGTAACAGGCGTCAACGATTTCGGCCGCTTCATCCGTTTCGACGAGGACGAAACGCTCACCGACACGAACGAAGTCGAGTACGGCATCACCCAGCGCCTCTATCGCCGCACCGATGGCGGCGATCCCGAGGAGCTGGTCACCTGGCAGCTCGCGCAGAAATATTTCTTCGATCCCACCTTCGGCGGAGCGCTCGTTCCCGGGCAGCGCAACGTCTTCCAGACCCTCGACGACCTCTCGCCCTTCGCCTTCGCCGACGAGCCTCGCCGCTTCTCTCCGATCGTCAGCGACCTAACCATCGAACCGGGAAAGCGCTACGACACGCAGTTCATTCTGAATTATGATCCGCAGCGCAATCGTATGACCGCCATCGGCACTCTCTTGAAGCTCAAGCCTTACAAGCAATCATTTCTCACGCTCGCCCATTTCTCCACTCTCAACCTGCCGCTCAACCCTCCGTCGCCGCCGGTGAATTTCCAGCAGCGCTCGAATCAAGTGCGAACTCTGTTTGGCTACGGCGATCTCACGCGGCCCGGTCTGAATGTCACCTTCGGCGCGAGCTACGATTTCACGGTGCACGGATTCCAGAACCAGATCGCCGAGCTCAGCTACAACGGCTCGTGTTGCGGCATCGGATTCGAGTACCGCAAGTTCTCCTTCGGCACCATCCGAAATGAGAATCAGTACCTCGTCACCTTCCGCATCGCCAACGTCGGCTCCGTCGGCAACCTGCGCCGGCCTGAGAAGGTCTTCTGATGAAACGCGTCGCCTCGCCGCCCAAGCCGCGCCCGCAATCGGACCTGGCCTTCCTTTCCATCGAGCAAGCCGCCGCTCTTCTTCGCCGCAAGCAAATCTCGCCCGTCGATCTCGTCAACGCGTCGCTGTCGCGAATCGAACGCTTGAATCCCCTGCTGAACGCCTTTATCACCGTTGTCGCGGACCGCGCCCGCCGCGAAGCGCGCGCCGCCGAGCGCGAGATCGCTCGCGGCAAATGGAAAGGCCCGCTGCACGGAATTCCCGTCGCGCTCAAAGACAACATTTTCACTCGCGGAATCCGCACCACCGTCGCGTCGAAAATTCTCGCCAATTTCGTTCCCAATGAAGATGCGGACGTCGTGAAGCATCTCGCAAGCGCCGGCGCCATTCTTCTCGGCAAAACGAACCTTCACGAATTTGCCTACGGAATCACCAACGAGAATCCGCATTTCGGTTCCGCTCGCAATCCCTGGAATCGCGAGCACATTACCGGCGGTTCCACCGGAGGCTCCTCGGCCGCGCTTGCCTCGGGGCTCTGTTTTGGTTCTGTCGGCACCGACACCGGCGGATCGCTGCGAGTGCCGCCCGCGCTTTGCGGCATCGTCGGTCTCAAGCCAACGTTCGGCCTCGTGAGCGTCGAGGGCATCTTTCCTCTCGCTCTCAGCCTCGACCACGCCGGACCGCTCGCGCGCCGCGTTTCCGATGTTTGCATTTTGCTGGAGGCGCTTGCCGGAGCATTCCCGAAAGGCGTCGTCCGGCCCGATTACCGCAAGCTTCGCGCGACCCGGCCGAAGCGATTCCGCATCGGCTGGCCCTCCGACTATTACTTCGACCGCATTCACCCTGAAGTCCGCGCTCTGCTCGATGCCGCTGCGAAAGTCCTTTGCTCGTTGGGCGGGCGCATCGAAAAAATTCCCATGCCGCGAATCGCCGGCACCCTCGCACCTGTCACCAACATCGCGCTCGCCGAAGCGGCGCATTACCACGAATCGCAGGGCTTTTTTCCCGCTCGCGCGTCCGAATACGGCGATGACGTCCGCTACCGCCTGGAGCAGGGAAGCAAGGTTCGCGCCGTCGATTACATCGCCGGCCTCGCCGCCAGAGTGGAAGCCGAAAAGGATTTTCAGGGCGCCTTCGAACGCGTCGATGTGATCCTCGCCCCTTCGTCGGCGATTCCCGCGCCGCTCATCGGCCAGGCCGAGGTTGAAATCGCCGGCGAAAAAGAAACCGTTCGCTCTGCTCTCGTTCGGCTCAATCGCCCCGTCAATTTCACCGGCCATCCCGCCATGTCGGTTCCCTGCGGATTCACGCGCGACGGCCTCCCGGTCGGCATGCAGCTCATCGGTCCGCGCTGGAGCGAAGCCCGGCTCCTCACCATCGCCTACGCCTATGAACAGGCCACCGAATGGCACACGAAGCATCCCGACTTATAAGCTGCCTGACTCATAGCTTGAACGTTTTTGAGTCCCGCAGGATTCCGTGCTCGTATCTGCAGCTTGGCCATCATGGTAACAAACGCGTCTGAGGTATCCCGAGTCCCGTCAGGGACGCCACAAACTGTAGCCCGGGACGGCAGTCCCGGGTAACCAAGACAAACAAATCTTGGTTTTGAGTCCCTTCAGGGACGGCACAAAATACCCTTCCGCCAACCGTCAACCTGATTTGCCGTCCTCCGCGATCTTCGGCGCCGCGCCGGTGCTTGCCATCAAGCGCGTGCCCGCAAGAAATCCCGCCGTCCCCACCGCGAGTCCGGCCAGCACGTCCGCCACGTAGTGATAGCGCCCATAAACCGTCGCCACGCACATGCACACAAAGAACGGCAGGCAAATCCAAAATAGCCCGCGCCGGTAGCGCCACGACGCAAGAATCGCCACCATCGATCCCGCCACATGCGCCGATGGAAACGCGGCGCCATGCACGCGCCCGAATCGCTCGATGAAATTCATCGTTGCCGTGATTCCTCCGCCGGTCAGCTCCTTTATGTGCAGCGAAGCGAGCGAGTAGTAAGGGCTCTCGACGGGAAACAACAGCGCAATCACGTACACGGAATAATGTGCGATCGCCGTCGAGGTCATCACCGTCCAGAAGGCGATTCGCTCGCGCTGCGAGTACAGAATCGCGGGCAAAATCACCAGGTAGAGGAAATAGCTCATGTAGGCGAACTGCATGAAATCGTTCAGCGCCGGATTCGCGAGGCGCGCAAGCCACACCGAAGGATGCACTCCCGCAAGGTTGTAGTCGAACTCGATCAGGAACCGGTCGAACCACACGGGAAAGATCGTATGCACGATGCCGCCAAGCTCCTCGAAGAGCCAGAGATACAGCGGCAGCGGATACCAGTGCCGCGCGAATTGCAGCAGCCCATTCGTCGACCGCGCCGCCGCACGCGCTACCGAGAGAATCATCAGCGCGACGGTGAGGTGCAGCGCGATGTCGAGCTTCGCCTGCGCGAGGTTCCGATGGCAAATTGTGAAGACTGCGAGCAGCCACCCGAGATAACTGAACGTCACCCACTCGAATGCGCCGCAGGCCCGTCGCGTTTCTTCGAGCCAGCTCGATGCCGCGCCGCGGGACCGCTCTGGTTGTTCTGCAGCGCGGTTCCATTCCGTCGGGGCGTATGGCCGCTCGTAGAAGGCTGATTCGCGCCGCGTTCTCATCGCGCCACCTTCGGTGCGAACCATGGCGCGCTTTGGCCGCACGTTTGGCGAGGCGCTGGCCGCAGCGCCTTCCACTCCAAAATCGGCCAACCTCGCAGGCGCGCGATGCGCGATAGCCGCGCGCTCGGATTTACGGCCGTTGGATGCGCCACGCACTCCAGCATCGCCAGGTCCGAAACGCGATTTCCATAGGCGTAGCTCTCATCGAGCCGCAAGTTGTGGCGCGCAGCGAGTTGGCGGACGGCGCGAGCTTTCACGTTGCCGCTCACGTGCTCATCGGCAAGGGCGCCGGTCCAATAGCCTTCCCACGTATCCAGCTCCGTGGCAACCGCCTCGATGTTGCTGTTCAGCGCGCTCGCGACGCCGCGGGCCAGCGGTGCCAGAGTGCCGCTCACGGAAAATATCCTCTGCCCGCGGCTCGCGTGCCACGCGATTCGTTCGACGCCGCCGAGAAATAGCGGAATTGACTCGAGCGCGCCTGACCTCTGCCAATCCTCCGCGAGCGATTCGCGGATCCCCGCGAGATACAGCTTGTTCGCCTCGAACGCCGCGCGCGGCCCGCGAGCAAGTGTGACGGCGGATCGCCCGAGCCAACGCAGCACGTTGGCTGTGGTGATTTCGTCGCGCTCCAGGAGATACCCGATGAACCGCCATTCGAGCGATGGTTCCGCCAGAAGCGTCCCGTCCAAATCGAAGAAGGCGCCAACGCGTGTGGACGCGTTCATCGCGTTACCTCCGCTGCCGCATTCGCCACCGGCCTCTCGATTCCGGCGAGATACCGCCGTCCTTCCCAGAGAACCGGCAGCGCCCTCACGACGCAGAAAATCACGGTCGCCGCGACGAGCGCGTGTCCCGCATCCGTCAGCCACGCGCGCGCGGGACCAAACCATTCGACCGGCATTTGCCGCAGCGGCAAAAGAAATCCGAGGTAGCAAAAGCACACGCACTTCAGCACGGCGTAAGCAGCGCGGCTCGCGCGTGATGTCACCACGGCTTGCGCCCAGCGGCTCTCGAGCATCGAGTTGCGTCCGAAGCCGCTGCGGCCCGAACGCGCAGCCAGGCCGCGAAGGAAATCTGTCAGCGTTCCCCGCACGAAAAACAGCACCGGAATCCAGAACGAAACGAGTCCGCTGACCGCGAAAAACGTGAAGAAAAGATTTTCGACGATGCGGTCTCCCAAAATGTCGAGCTGCGCGCCCAACGGCGTCGCCAGCCCGCGAGTTCGAGCGAGGTAGCCGTCGACTCCGTCCAGCGCGATCGCAGCGATCGTCAGCGCCACGCCGGCAAAGTCCGCCGCCAGCGCCCTGCCGAACAGCGTGAACGCCGCCACCGCGGCGAACGCTGCCGCGATGCGGGTTGCGGTGACTTGGTTTGGAGTCATGCGTCCCTCCCGCCGAAATTTCAACGGGCTCGCACCGCGAACGCCGAATCGCTTCGTCGTTCGCGGTTCCAGCGGCGAGCCCGCAGCTCTCACCAAAGCAGATGGCGCGCCATCGCCGCGAACCGGCAATTGCCGTCGCTGCAATGGTTTGCGGGAACCGCCCTGCGGCGGCATCCCGTGCGGCTGGCGCGCGCGGGCGCCACCTGGCGGGTTTTCCCTTCGCCTGCCCGCGCCGTAGCGAAACCGGCGGTCTTGCGTCTAACCGTTGTGAGAAAACGCCCGTTCGCGTAGCATCGAGCGCGGCTGCCGCAACATCCAACACTTGGCTTGAAAGCGTAAACATTTCGATGGAACTCTCCGTATTTACGGCGTTCATCGCGGGACTCGTTTCGTTCCTCTCGCCGTGCGTCTTGCCGCTTGTGCCCGGCTACATCTCGATGCTCTCCGGCATCGGCGTCGAGCAGCTCAAGGAAGGGAAGGCGCCGCGCGCGGGCTTGCTGACTTCCGCGCTCGCGTTCGTCACGGGCTTCTCGATCGTGTTTGTCGCGTTCGGCGCTTCAGCCAGCGCAGTCGGCACGTTCCTCGCGGAGAATCGCCGCTACCTCACTCCCATCGCCGGCGCTTTGATTCTTCTTTTCGGCCTCCACCTGATCGGGTGGCTCGTGAAGATTTCCATTCGCGTCGGGCTGATCGTCGGCGGCGTGCTCGTCGCGGCGGGAATCCTGCTGCAGTTGCGGCCGGAGCTCGGCGCCGGCGCGCTGAAGGCGATTCAGCTCTACGCGCTCGCGCTGATTTTCTTGCTCGGCCCGTCGCTCACGCGCTGGCTGAATCGCGACGTCCACTTCCGCCAGGTCGGCGGCAAGCCCGGCATCCTCAGCGGATTTCTTCTCGGTTTCGCTTTCGCATTCGGCTGGACGCCCTGCATCGGCCCGATCCTGAGCGGCGTTCTCACGCTGGCGATGACCGAGCAGAATCTGGGGCGAGGCGTTTTCCTGCTCGTCTGCTACTCGGCCGGACTCGCGATTCCTTTTCTGATCACTGCGCTCGGCATCGGCGGCTTCTTGAAGTTCTATCAGCGGTTCCGGAAGCATCTCCATGCGGTCGAGGTCTTCAGCGGAGTCTTGCTGCTCGCGGTGGGCGGACTCGTCTTCTTTAACCGCTTGGCATGGCTTTCAGGTAAACTGACATTTCTGAAGAGATTTACACTTTGACGGGAGTTTTTTCGATGACCAAGGTTTTCAAGTCCGTTCTTCTGGCGCTCGCGCTCTCCGCTCCGGCGATGCTCGCGGGATGCGGCTCGGGGACCAGCCACGCGAGCGGCAAATCGACGGGACCTTTCCGGGACGAGCCCAACGTGACGTTCAAGAATCTGCAGGGCAACAACGTTCCGCTGGCGAGCCTGAAGGGCAAAGTAGTGCTGGTGAATTTCTGGGCCACGTGGTGCGATCCCTGCCGCGAAGAAATTCCGTGGCTGATCGATTTCCAGCACAAGTACAGCAACAAGGGATTCACGCTGCTGGGCGTCGCGATGGACGACGAAGGCGCGGAAGTGGTCGCGCCGTTCGTGCAGAAGGTGCAGTTCGACGTGGACGGCCACAAGATGGCGATGGACTATCCCATCGTTCTCGGCGACGACGACATCTCCGACAAGTTCGGCGGTTTGATCGGATACCCCACCAGCTTCCTGATCACGCGCGACGGCAAAATCGCGAAGAAGTACATGGGCATGGTGAGCGAAGACGAACTCGAGAAGGACATCCAGAACCTGCTGGGCTCGTAACTTCCTGACGCGGATGCCGCTCGCCCCACTTCGATGATGGACGAACAGGAATTCCGGAAACGATGCGATGCCGCCTTCGCGAGCTTGCAGAAGCGCCTGCAAACGCTCGGCGACGTGCACGGCTTCGAAGTCGAGGGCGGCAGCGGGAAGCTCGAAATCGAATTCGAGGATGAAGACGAGACGCGGTTCGTGATCAGTCCCAACACTCCGGTGCGGCAAATCTGGATTTCGGCGCTCACCACCAGCTTCAAGCTCGGCTGGTCGGACGCGGCGCAGAGTTTCGTGCTCGACAAGACGGGCGAAACGCTGAACCAGGTGATGAGCCGCATCCTGACGCAACAGATCGGCTCTCCGATCGAGGTCTGAGAAATGCGGCTTGGCTGTTTCGGAATTGTTGCTGCAATTTGCATCGCGGCGGTTGGCGCAATCGGCATCGCGGTTGCCGCCGCGCAGAATCCGCCGATGCCAGCCACGTCCGTGGTGAAGCCGCAGGCTTACGTTTCTCTCGCGCCCGTGCCGCGCGGAAAAGAATTTCAGGTCGCGATCGTTGTCTCGATCGCGCGCGGCTACCACATGAATTCCCACAAGCCGCTCGACCCATACCTGATTCCCACCACTGTGACTCCGCAACTTCCGGCAGGATTCGCGCTGGTCGATACGCTGTATCCGAACGGGAAGCAGGAAAAATTCCCGTTCTCGCCGGACAAGGCGCTCGACGTTTACTCCGGCAGCGTCACGCTGCGGCTGAAGCTCACGGCGCAGGCGGACGCCGCGCTGGGCGCCGCGACGATTCCCATCACGCTGCGCTACCAGGCCTGCAACGATTCGAGCTGCCTGCCGCCGGTGAAAGTTCCCGTCGATGCAAAACTCGAAATTGCCGCCGCCAGCGCGACGGCAAAGCCGCTTCACCCCGAAATCTTCGCCTCCCCCTCCCACTAGAGACATCCTGAGTCCCGAAGGGACGACACAAACTGTAGCCCGGCACGGAAGTGCCGGGTAAACAAGACAAACAAATTTCCCTCCTCAGGGGTTTTAACCCCTGAGGAGCGGAATCGCGCGGCGGATGCGGCCGACGGTGCGGTCCTTTCCGAGCGTGACCATCGTATCGAAGAGCGGCGGCGCGACGGCCCGGCCCACAATCGCAACGCGCGTCGCGTTGATCAGAAGGCCTGCTTTCACGCCTTCGGCGGCCGCGAGCGCGCGAAGAGCGGCGTCGCACGCATCGTGATTCCAGTCGGGCAGAGCCGCGAGCGAGTCGGCAAGTTTTCCCAGCATCGACGCCAGCCGCTCGTCCTTCCAGAATTTTTCGCAGGCTTCCTGCTCGTAGGGAAAATCGTCGGTGAAGAAGGCGCGCGCCCATCCGCTGAAGTCCGTGAGGAAGCGCGTGCGCGGCCGGATCAAATCCACGGCGCGCGTGAACCAGGCCTTGTCGGCTCCCGCCCAGCGTTCCTGCCAAAGCCCCGAGCGCTTCAATTCTGCTTCCACCTCCGGCAGCAGATCCTCGACCGGCGGCTTCTGCAAATATTGCGTGTTGAACCATTCGAGCTTGGCGCGGTCGAAGATGGCGTTGGTGCGGCTGACGCCTTCGAGCGAGAAGCGCTGGATCAATTCGGGAGTCCGCATGAATTCTGTGTCGTCGCCGGGAGACCAGCCAAGCAGCGCCAGAAAATTCCGGAACGCCTCGGGCAAGAATCCTTCCTCGGCGTAGGAGCCGACGCTGGTGGCTCCGTGGCGCTTCGAGAGGCGCGTGCGGTCGGCCCCCAGAATCAGCGGAACGTGCGCGAAGATGGGCGGCGCTGCGCCAAGGGCCCGGTAGATGAGCACCTGCTTCGGCGTGTTCGAAAGGTGGTCGGCTCCGCGGATGACGTGCGTTATGCCCATGTCGATGTCGTCCACCACCACGCCCAATTGGTAGGTGGGCAGGCCCGTGGAGCGCAGAAGGACGAAGTCCTCGATTTCGCTGTTCTGGGCTTCGCGTGGGCCGAAGACGGCGTCGTCGAATTTCGTGACGCCTTCGCGGGGAACGCGAAAGCGGATCGCGCGCGGGATGCCTTCTTTTTCCTTGGCGGCGAGCTCGGCCGCGCTCAAGTGCCGGCAGGGGCAGAAGGCGCCTTTTTGAGCCTTCGTGCCCTCGTCGTCGCCCTCGCTTTCGGTTTCGGCGCCCGAATCGGCCCCGGCATAGGCGGCAGGTTTGCAGTAGCAGGCAAAGCCGGCGCCGCTCGCGAGAAGCTGCTGGGCGGCTGCGGTGTACTTTTCGAGGCGCTTCGACTGGAAGTAGGGGCCTTCATCCCACTCGACGCCAAGCCACTTGAGCCCCTGGAGGATGCCGTCAACCAGCTCGGGCTTGTTGCGCTCCACGTCCGTATCCTCAATGCGGAGCAGCAGCGTGCCGCCCTGGCGTCGGGCGAAGAGCCAGTTGAAAAGCGCGGTGCGAGCGCCGCCGACGTGGAGGTAGCCCGTGGGCGAGGGAGCAAAGCGGACGCGAGGTTTTCCGGCACTCATTCGGCGCAATTCCTCTCACTTGCTGAAACAAAGCATCTTAGCGAATCGCTTCGGCAAAATCGAGCGAGCCCTAGACCGGGGTCACATCGGTGATGGAAACGGGAATTTCAGACTATGGGTGGAAGATCGAGGAAATTGTGAATCCTTTGTCACATCCGAACGGTCGAATGTATGCTATATAAAGCCGAGGGTAAGGCGAACAAGGAGGAGAACGATATGCACGTCCTCAGAATACAGTGCAAGGTTAAAAACGGATTTATACCAGCAGAGAAGACGGTCTACATAACGCGCGCCGATGGGGGGCAAGAGGAAGTTACGGTGGCCACAAACAATTTGAGTAAGGGAAAATTGGAGGTCAGTGAGGTAGGAAGGATGTCGAACAGAGTTTTGGTCGAACTTCCTAGGGAAAGTGCGTCCGGACGTTGGAGGGTCTGGGTCAAGCAATCTTCAGTCGGAGCTTAGCTTTGATTCTCACAGACCGTGAGATACAGGTTGCGATCGATACCCGCCAAATCATCATTAAACCCCTGCCTGACTCATCTTGTTATAGTTCTACCAGCCTCGACCTAAAACTAGCTGTAAACATCAGGGAGTGGATTAGACCCGAAATCACTGCTCCGACTAAACAACAGATCGTTCAACCTGGGGCAAAAGGGTATTCGTTCAACGATTTTGCGGACGAGTATTCAAGAAGTAGAAGGATGTCGGATAGGGGATACATTCTGGAGCCGGGCGGATTTATGCTCGGTTGGACAAAAGAGAAAGTCGAACTCCCTATCAATTCTAGAATCGCAGCAAGGGTTGAAGGTAAGAGTTCTTTAGCAAGAATTGGTATTGGGATTCATATAACAGCCCCGACGATTCACGCTGGTTTCAAAGGCTCCATTCAACTCGAAATCTGTAATTATGGTTGTTTTAGAATCCAATTAGTTCCTGACATGCCCGTATGCCAGCTTATTTTTGAGCAGACGCTCGGCACGCCCGTAAAGGGATACAAAGGGCAGTTTTACGGACAGGCTGGGCGATAAATCCTCAATTTTCAAGCTTACCCACTATCCGATAGCGGGAGTGGCGTGTCACTCGGGCTCGCGAATCCGCAGGCCCGCCAAGCACATCCGGCTTCCCGACGGTACACGCCCGTATTTCCGCCTCTCGTCGCTCGCTCGCCCCTATCTCCTTCTTTTTCTTCGACATAACCGTGATTCCCCCAGCGGGCGCCTCCAAACCTCGTCTCTCGAGCGAACTCCCGAAGCTAACCCCGGCCTTTTCAATGAGTTATCATTTCGTATAGTACTGGGTCTTGCATTCTTGTCAATCCCGTGTTATAATAGATTCGGCTTTTTTCAAATATCGCACCAAGGGGGAAACACATGGGGGAGCGCAGTTTCTGGAGAGACGAAAGTCAGCCTATCTTCGAGAGAGCAAAGGACTTCCTGGCCTCTCAAGGCCGGTCCGTGCCGGACAGCCCCGAGACCCCGCCCGAACCTAAAACCCAATCCAAGCACAAATCGCCTCACAGCCACTGGCCCTCCGCCGCCACTGCTCGCCGCGCCTCTCCCGGCCGCCATTCCCGTAAGTGCAGCGTTTGCAACCATCCTGACCGCGAGGCTATCGAGCAGGAGTACCTCGACTGGCATAGCCCCGACGACATCGCCGAATCCTACGGCATCGCCCACCACTCCGCGATCTACCGCCACATCGACGCCCTCGGCCTTCGTGGCCGCCGCTACGCCAATATGCGGATGGTCCTCGATACGATCCTCGAACAGGTTTCGTCCGTCCGAGTCACCGCCAACGACGTCATCAAGGCTGTCCGTGCCTCCGCCTGCCTTACCGACGACGGCCGCTGGATCGAACCCGAAAGACTCATCATCCACCGCGTGGAAAATCCTAATCGCGAAACCGAATATTAGAACGCCATGCAAGTCATTGAAAACAAAGGGCCGAGACCAAGTCTAATCGCGAAAAAAGCGCGATTTCCTCATCTTGCAAAATGGGCCCGAAACTCGGCGATGGGTTCGTCGTTTGGCCTACGGAAGAGGGTCGCAAGTGACTGATTCGACAGAGCTTGGTACGGGGGTACCGTTGACCGGGTGGGGGCGGGACTCCATAGTCGGAGGGAGCGGCGGGAGTGTGAAGATGCGCCGCAGCTTCAGGATTCTCGGTCGGTTTCTGCGGCTCCGGGAGACGTTGACCGCAAGGAAACGTGTGTCGACGCGCGCCCCGGAGCGGTTTCTTTTTTCTGCTATTCTCGGAGAACGTCCGTATTGCGCTGGTACGCGGAGCGGCTATTGCTGACCCACGGTGATACAAGTGCGGTTGTACTGTTCACAGGCGCAATCCTGCTCGGCGCATTTTTCCTTTTCATGTACCGGCAGAAGCGGCAGGAGTACGTGGTCGCGTGGACGGCCGGCTGGGTCCTGATTGCACTGTACGCCCTGACTCCCGTTTTCAGCCCTCGCACTGACAATTCCTCCTCGGTTGTGGCCCTGAACGACTGGCTGCTGGTGATGGCAGCGGTGGCGTTCTACTGCGCTGCGTTGCTATACGCGCGCGCGAAGCTGGCGATTCGCGCCGTGGCGGCCGTGGCGGGACTGGCGAGCGCCTGGGCGCTGGCGTACGCGA
Organism: Candidatus Limnocylindrales bacterium; assembly: GCA_035501415.1. GTDB lineage: Bacteria > Acidobacteriota > Terriglobia > Acidiferrales > UBA7541 > Palsa-295. The sequence goes on from DATJWH010000032.1 coordinate 40,772, forward strand.
CGGGATTCATCTCGGTGCCGCTGAGCCTGGCGGTGGGCGTGATTCTGCTGCTGGTGGCGCGGACGTTCTGGCTGGAGGCGCGGAAGCAGGAATCGCGAGCGGACTTGCTGCTGACGATCACGTTTGCCGGCTGGGGAGTGCTGCGGCTGGTGGACGCGTTCCAGCCGCACCTGGGATGGCTGGCGACGAAGGATCTCGCGCCGCTCGATTTGCTGCCGGAGCTGTTCGCGGGCGTGCTGATGGTGATGGTGGTGTATGAGGACGAGAGGCGGCGCGTCGAGCGGAACATGCTGGCGCTGTCGAATTTGAATTTGGCGACGTCGAGCTTCGTGGGCGGCGAGATTCAGAAGATGCTGGCGCAGGCGCTGGAACGCGTGCTGAACGTGGTGCGCATCCCGGCGGGCGCGCTGGTGATGCAGTACGGCGAGGCGGGCGGACCGAAATCGGTGGTGGTGACGGGACTGGGAGATTCGTTCTGCGCTGCAATTCAGGATCAGAAGGTGGATGAGTACCTGGTGGCGCTGGTGGCGCGGCTGGGAGGATTGGTGGTGTTGCGCGAACTGGTGCGCGACGCGAACTGGGAAGAGCTGGATAAGGAGGAGCAGTTCCGCCACGCGCGGCACCTGTTTTTGAGCAATCACCTGCGAACGGTGGTGGGTATCAGCCTGCAAGCGAAGGAGCGAGTGTTCGGAGTGCTGCTGCTGGGAACGCCGGACAGCCGGAATTTCACTCCGGCGGAACTGCGGCTGCTGCTGGCGCTGGGGCACCAGATCGGGATGGCAGTGGAGAACAGCTACCTGATCCAGCAGACATCGAGGCGCAGCGAGGAATTGCACATCCTGAACGAAATTGGAAGGGCGCTGAGCTCGACGCTGGAGCCGGATGCGCTGTTCGAGCGAATCTATTCGGAGATACGGCGGCTGCTGGACGCGGCGAGCTTCTTCATTGCGTTCTACGATCAAAAAATGCAGGAAGTGCGGTTCGAAATCGAATTGAGAGACGGAGAGCGGATTCTGAAGTACTCGCGGCCGGCGGGGAAGCACCTGGTGGAGCACGTGGTGCGGACGCGGCAGCCGATGCTGATCCGGGACCATTTCGCGCAGGAGGCGGAGCGGCGCGGGTTCCAGGCGCTGGCGGAAGTGGCGTCGATCTGCGCGGTGCCGCTGATTCTGTACGACCAGCCGATCGGAGTGATGGCGGTACACAGCCGGCAGGAGCGGGCGTTCGACGAAGGGCACGTGGAACTGCTGCGAGTGCTGGCAAGCGAGGCGGCGATCGCGATCGAGAATGCGCGGCTTTTCTCGGAGGAACAGAAGAAGTCGCGGCACTTGAAGCTGATCAACAACGTTTCGAGCCACGCGATCACGACGCTGAATCCGGAGGAGATGCTTTCGAAGATCGCGCGGGAGATCGAGCACGGGCTGACCTACGACCACATCGGAATCGCGATCCTGGATTATTCGGCGAAGGAGCTGGTGATTCAGGCGGAGGCGGGCTCGCGGCGCGACGCGCTGGGGCGGCGGCTGATGCTGGGCGAAGGGCTGATCGGGCAAGTGGCGCGGTCGGGACAGGTGGGAATCATTCGCGAGATGAATGCAAGTTCGCCGCGAACGGTGCTGCCGAGTTCGCAGGCGGCGATCGGGCTGCCGGTGATTTACGCGGAGCAACTGCTGGGCGTGCTGTACGTGGAGTCGTCGGAACCGTGCGAATTTTCCGGCGGCGAAGTGCAACTGCTGCGGACGCTGGCGGATTTGTTCGCGGGCGCGCTGCACAACGCGCAGACGTTCCAGAAGGCGCAGGAGCAGGCGATCACGGACGGGTTGACGGGCGTGAAGACGCACCGGTACCTGATGGAGGCGCTGTCGTCAGAATGGAAGCGGTCGACGCGCGCGAACCGGCCGTTCGCGCTGGTGCTGATGGACCTGGACCGGTTCAAGTTCGTGAACGATTTCTACGGGCACCTGGAAGGCGACGTGGTGCTGCAGCGCGTGGGGCACATCCTGGAGCAGAACTGCCGGCGGTCGGACGTGGTGGCGCGATACGGCGGCGACGAATTCGTGATCCTGATGCCGGAAACGACGGTGGAGCAGGCGCGGCAACTCGCGAGCAAACTGCGCGGGTGGGTGGCGTCCGATCCGCTACTGCGGGACAAAAATATTACGGCGAGCTTCGGAATCGCGGGCTTCCCGGTGCACGGGTCGACGCCGCAGGAATTGATTCAGGTGGCGGACTCGTCGATGTACCTCTCGAAGCACCAGGGCGGGAACTCGGTGTCGAGCGCGGAGCAGGGCGACCCGAACGACCACAAGCGATGGAAGAAGGACGTGCTCGAGGCGTACCTGGGAGTGACGCTGAAGCGCCTGTTCGCGACGGGGCCGGAGGCATTCGAGGAGATTTACAGGCGGCTCGAGCAGTTCACGCGGTCGCTGGAGCAGGGCGCAGGCGACGCGAAGGACGGATTGCCGCCGGCGGTGGTGGAGACGGTGACGTCGCTGGCGCTGGCGATCGATGCGAAGGACCACTACACGCAGGGGCACTCGCAGAAGGTGTCCGCGTACGCGGCGATGATCGCGCAGGCGATGGGGCTGGCGACGGAAGAAGTGGAGGAAATCCGGCTGGCGGCGCTGCTGCACGACATCGGGAAGGTCGGGATACCCGAGGTCATCCTGAACAAGTCGGGCCCGCTGGATGCCACCGAGTGGGAGACGATGAAGACGCACACCGACCTGGGATCGAAGATCCTGGAGCCGCTGCAGGCGATGGCGCGGATACGGAAGATGGTGCGGCATCATCACGAGTTCTACGACGGGACGGGGTATCCGGACCGGCTCGACGGGGAGAATATTCCGCAAGGGGCGCGCGTGATCGCGATTGCGGATGCGTACGACACGATTACGTCAGAGCGGACGTACAAGAAGGCGCGGACGCCGGAGGACGCGTTCGCGGAATTGGAGCGGTGCGCGGCGAATCAGTTCGACCCGGGGATCGTGCGGGTGTTCGTCGAGACGATGAGGCGGGCGCCACGGCCTGCGGTAGAGGCGGGAGCGGGTGCGTCGAAGCACTCGGGAACCTGAGCGCTGAGGCCGGGCGTGAAGGCGAGCGAGCGGAGTAGGTCCTACCTGTAGGGATTCCGACTGCAGCGGAATTCGGTCCTTTAGGCCCACGGCATGGCAATAGTGTGCAATGAGTTGCAGACTGCGGGGCGGCTCGGCTGCGGCGGATGAAGGCGGGTCTGGGCATCTGCGCAACTTCAAGAAAGCAAACGATTTGAGGGACCCCAAAATGTGTGGATGGCACCGCATTCCCTGACTGGCATGGAAAGCAAAGTGCAGCGGTTCCTATAGCCTAGCTCTATCTCCCAGAGGAGTGTCCATGCGCAGACCTAGAAATGTACTGGTACTTTTGGCGCTGTGCGCCGCAGCTCTGCTGATCAGCTCGGCAGCGAGTGCAGGTACCGTTCCAACCCACACCCAGTCGAACTATGGGCAGGACGGACCCTCGTACCTGCAGGCGACGGGGTCGAGCACATCCAACGGGATGCTAATCGACAACCAGAGTCTCTGCCCCTTCAGCTTCGGCTCGCCCACCGGCAACGGTTCCTGCGAGCTGTCATACGCGTTTCAGTTCGACGCCGGCACGCCTATCCCTACTGACGCGACGGGCCTGACGATCACCGTGCAGATTCCGGACGGGACGTTTTTTAAGGACGATTCGTCGAGCTTCGGCATCCTGACGGACGACAACTTCGACAACTTCGGCGGATACAACGTGTTTCACACGGATGGCCTTTCCCAGGACGACGTCAATACGCTCGCGACGGACAACGTCATGAACGTCGTGATCGACTCAACGACGGGAATCGCGACGCTTACAATCAACGATCTTTCGCAGCTTGCGAACGGCGGCAACGGTCTGGCGTTTTACTTGGATCTTGCGTTCGACGCGGATGGCGATCAGTTCCCCTGCGATGCTTCCGGGACGCCAAACGTGTGCGCTAGCGGCGATCTACCAGGCGCGCCATCGCCGACGGTGGACTTCATCACTTCAGGTACGGGGACGACCGCGCCAGAGCCGGGGACGCTGTTGAGCCTGGTTTCGGGGCTTGGTTTGCTGGGCTTGTACCGGCGGCGCTGGGCGCGGTAGGGTGCGGCGCGCGAAAGAACTAAGGTAAATCGCCTCTCAGCGGCTGAAGCCGCTCCAAATGGTGTCGGGTTACGGCACGGCTGAAGCCGTGCCCTGACGTGGATCGGTGGTTCTCACACAGATTCTGAAGCCCTCCACTTGAGCGAGTTACGGCGGGATCGCCGGTTGCGCGGGGATGCAGAAGGCGCGAAGTCCCCGCCCTTCCGAAGCACCTCACACGCCGATTAGGACGAAGAGGGCGGATGTGTGTTCGCGAGTTCCGCGGCTTTGCGCGCGAGCAAATTGAATCCCGCAGCGCGCGCTTCCGCCTGAATGCTTTTGATGTCGGCCAGCGCCGTGGGTTTACGACCTGATTGCAGAGCGATTGCGGCCCTCGTGAGACGCGTTTCGAGCTCCTGCCTCTTAAAGTGCATCTGTGTCGCCTTGCCGACAATTTCGTCGAAATTCAGCAAGCCCTGAATCGGTTGACCTTCGAGAGCCGCGAGGCGCGCGCCGGCGGTGGCGAAGGCGAGGCGGATGCCCTGGTCCTGCGCGGGGAGGGCCTGGCCGCGGACGAGCGCTTTGTGCGCCTCGGGGAGATTCTTCTGATCGATTAGGGCACGAATGAGCGTATCGAGGGAATCGAGTTCGGCGTCGGCATTCTTCTGGTCGTGGAAGGCGTTGGCGGCCTTGCCTGCGAGGTCCGCGGCTTTCTGCGGGTCTTTTCGTTCGAGCGCGAGAATCGCGAGCTCGGCGTCATCCTGCGCGAGGCCGGAGGAATTGCCGAGCTTGTTGTTCAGGCTCTGCGATTCCTGATAGGCTTTCCCGGCGGCGTCGAGCTGATCCTGCGCGAGTTCGATATCGCCGCGGGTGCAAAGCCAGGCGGCGTAGTCGGCGTCCATGCCGGCTTTGTGGGCGGCTTCAAGGGAATCATCGACATACTTCTTCGCCGTTGGCAAATCGCCCAACTGAAATGCGACGAGGCCGAGGCTATTGAGGGCGATGGCTTCGTTTTTCTGATCCTTGATTTCGCGAGCGGTTTTGAGCATGTCGGCATAAATCTGCTGCGCGGAACGGTAGTCGCCGGAGGCGTAGACGTCGCCAGCGAGGCCGCCTTCGGCATCGACGATGCCCTGCTTGTTGCTGATGCGGCGAGAGGTATCGAGCGATTCCTGGTAATAGCTGTTCGCGGTCTTGAGGTCGCCTTGCGCATAGATCAGCCACGCGATGTTGAGCAAAGCGCCGGCAACATCGCGCTGCGCGCCGATTCCGCGGACGAGCTGCAGGGCCTCTTTGTGATATTCGAGAGCGTGAGCGAGATCGCCCGCATTGCCAAGGGCGTTGCCGAGTCCCGTGAGACTGCGGGCTTCGAGCAGTGGATCGGCGACGGCTTTGGCGGAGTCGACGGCTTTTTGGCAAGCGGGTTTGGCTTTTGCCGAGTCGCCGAGATTCACGAGCGCAGCGCAATGGTGCCAATCGGCATCGGCGGCGACGCGGCGCATGCCGGCTTTCGTGGCTTTTTCCTCGGCTCGAGCGGCGGCGGCTTCCTGGTGCGTAAAATCGCCGAGAGCTTCGTCGGCATCGGCTTCGGCGAGGTCGATGCGCGGATCTTCCCCGGCTTGGCCGGGGGTGGCCCGGAGAGCGGAGAGAGTGGCGAGTGCATCTTTGGCGTGGCCGCCGCGCGTTTGAGCCGCTGCCTGCCTGAGGCCGTAATCGATGCCGCCGGAATAGAGGGTCTTGAGCGAGTTGTAGTAGTTGGCAGCATCGTCCCATTGGGAAGAAAACTCAGCAATGCGGCCCTGGATGAGTCCTTTGTTTTCTGGGGAAAGGCCGTCGGCGTGGGCGAGCGCTTTGGTGTCTTCGTCTTTGGCGCGCTGATCGTAGCCGAGAGCGGACCAGGCTTCGGCGAGAGCGGAGTGGGCGAGGGCGGAGGAATCGTCTTGCTTGACCGCTTTTTGGAGCAGGTCGGCAGCGCCTTTCGCATCGAAGTTGCGAAGCTTTTCGATTCCCTGAGTGTAAAGGAGGGCGGCGGCATTATTCGAGGGCATGGAGGCTTTCATCGAAGCGTCGAGCGCGGCTGGACGACCTTCGATGCCGAGCTGTTTGCGAAGCTCAATGCCGGCGCGCGTGACAATGTCGACGAGATCGGTGACCTGAGCGCTGTGGCCTGTGGCGCTGGCGGGGGCGAGAATCTGGCCGGAGCGGGCGTCCTCGAGGCGCAAATCGAGACGCAGATCGCCCTTCCCGGTGGCGACGTAGGAGCCGGCGACGACATAGTCGACGCCGAGAATTTTCTGGATATGTGAGAGCGTCTCGCGGTTGTAGCTATCGGCTTCCGGCAAGGCGAGATCGGATTTCATCTGAGCGACATCCTCGCCGGAGATGGTGCGGAGGGTTTCACCGGCGGCGAGGTCCGTGGTGAGCATCTGCTGAAGAGCCGTGGAGAGCCAGGCTTGCTGCGGAAGCTTCGATGTGTTGACGAGAGGCAGGACGGCGACCGACGGCAACGCAGCGACTTCAGTGGCCGGGGGCGCTGCGGGAGCTTGGGCGCGCCCAAAGATTTTGGAGCGGAGCCCAGCAACATCGAATGCGAGAAGGAGCGCGACAAGCACGACGACGGCGATGCTCGATCCGGCGGCAATGGCAATGGTTTTGGATTTCGGCTGCGCGAGCGCGGCCATCGCGCTGGGAGAAAGCGGGCCGGAAGGCGCGGCCGCGAAATCCGACGGCAGGCGCGAGGTGGCAAAGCCGGTGGTGGTGAGGGTTTCGAGCGCGGCGCGAAATTCGCGGGCGGTCTGGTAGCGGCTGCTGGGAGATTTGTCGAGGGATTTCAGAATTACGGCCTCGGTGCCGGGCGGGATGCGCTCGTTCAAGGTGCGCGGCGGGGGCGGTTCCGTGTGGAGAATTGCGCCGATGAGCTGAGCGGCCTGAGGTTGGGGGAAGGGGCGCGAGCCGGTGGCCATTTCGTAGAGGACGGTTCCGGCAGCGTAGATGTCGCTGCGGGCGTCGGTCTCTTCGCCGCGAAGCTGCTCCGGAGACATGTACGGGAGCGTGCCGGCCATTGCGTCGGTGTGCGAGGTGAGGGTTTGCGTGATGTCGTTGTCCTCGCCGGAGCGGAGAAGCTTGGCGAGGCCGAAATCGAGAATCTTGAGGCGGTTGTCGGGAGTGACGAAAATGTTGGCGGGCTTGAGGTCGCTGTGGATGACGCCGGCTTCGTGAGCAGCGGCGAGGCCTTCGGTCAACTGGACGCCGAAGCGCATGAGGTCGCGGTCGGTGACGGCGCCGGTCTTTAATTTTTCGTTCAGAGGCTGGCCGGCGATGAGCTCCATGGCGAGGTAATCGACGCCATCCTGGCTGCCGAATTCGTAGACGGTTTCGATGTTGGGATGATTGAGCTTGGCGAGGGCGAGGGCTTCCTGGCGGAAGCGCTTGCGGGCGCCTTCGTCGGCGAGGACTCCGGGCGGGAGGACTTTGAGGGCGACGTTGCGGTCGAGCTGCTCGTCGTGGGCGCGATACACCACGCCCATGCCGCCGGCGCCGAGCTGGTCCAAGATGCGGTAGTGGCCCAGGATTTGGCCAATCATGGAGTGAAGGGAAGGCCCTTCGGGGTGGATGTTAGGATGCGAGGGCGATCAAGTCAACGCGGGATGGGGTTAGGCTCGTATCTCACGTAACGCGTTGTCCCACGAGCAGTGCAAGCGTACGATGCGCGGTGCTTAAGTTTAGGCCGGGGGTTGCCAACCAAGGTGAACGGTCTTTTTCCAACCTTATTCTCGAAGACATTGTTTATCGTTAGCGCGCAGCTTTTTATCACTTGGCTTACGACGCATTTCATATTTCTGTTGTTCAAACGCGTTGACCCGAAACTTGAAAACGCAAACCCCTATGCGGATATTCCAGACGGTGAAAACATTTTGGACCGTGTGGCCGAGGACACAGCCCCCGACTATCGCTGGATTTTTTCGAGCGGTTTTTTCTATTCAATTCTTGCACTCGCTTTTGGCCTATTTTTATTGCTGCTATTTTGGGGAATCGATAAGCCGTTGGGCATTTCTTTCCCGCTCTTTTCGGCCTGGTCATTCCTCACAGGTATAGAGCTGGAATACGTGCTGTTGAACGTAGAAGAGGGACTGGGCCGCAAAGTTCTCATCTTAACCTCGATCATAGTCCTGGCGACGGCCCTTCTCGGGATGTATTCCCATGTTGATTTTGGGTTCCTTCAGCTCCCGCTTTTCATCGCACTATCGATTTTGTTGCTCTTCAGCATTTTCAATTTATTCGCCTCGATGGACGGAGTGAAACAGAGGATATTGTCTGGATTTGGTGTGGCCGTTTTCACACTCTATTTGGTTTTCGATTTCAACTCGCTACTGAAGAAGGAGAATGTCGGCGCCAATACGTGGCCGGATGCCATGCATCTCGCCATCAAAATTTATCTCGATATCATCAATTTAATTTTGCAGCTGCTCAGACTTTTGGGCAGGCACCACCACTAACGAAACGGAGGCGGAGCGCACTTCTTTCCATCCGCAATGATCAGGCGGGGAGCTATTCGCAGCGGATGGCGGTGACGGGGTCGACGCGCATGGCGCGGCGAGCGGGGATGTAGCAGGCGAGGACGGCAACGGCCATAACGAGGAGAGCGGTGGCGGCGAAGGTGAGCGGGTCGTGAGGGCTGATGCCGAACAGCTGATTGGACATGAGGCGCGTGAGAGCGAGTCCCGAGGCGAGGCCGATGGCGACGCCAATGAGAGCCATGCGCGCGCCCTGGCCGAGAACGAGGCGGAAGACGTCCGCGCGCTGCGCGCCGAGCGCCATGCGGACGCCGATTTCGCGGGTGCGCTGGCCAACCAAGTAAGAGATCACACCGTAGATTCCCACGCAGGAAAGCACGAGCGCCAGTCCCGCGAAGATTCCGAGGAGCGTCATCGAGAGGCGGCGGGCGGCGTAGGAGCGCGCGACGACCTGGTCGAGCGTCTGCACGTTGTAGATGACGTCGCGCGGATCGATTTCGGCGACAGCGCGGCGGACGGGGTCCATGACGGCGACGGGATTGCCGTCCGTGCGAATCACGACGGCGACGGAATCGGCGACGAGCGGCATGAGCCTTTCCGGGAGCTGCATGAAGGGGTAATCGAATTGCGCTTCGATGGCCGATTTCGAATCGGCGTCGAGGCCCCACTGCTTGACGTGGCTGACGACGCCGACGATTTCGGCGGTGACGTCGAAGGTGGCGAGGTTGACGCGCTTGCCGATGGGATTTTCGCCGGAGAAATAGGTGCGCGCGAAGACGTCGTCGATATCGATGACGATGGGCGCGTTCTCATGGTCCTGAGCGGTGATGAAGCGGCCGCGCTCGAGAGTGATGCCCATCGCCTGCTGGAAACCCGCCTCGACGAGATAAAACATTGCCGGGTGCATGTCCTGGAGATTCGAGGGCTTGGGCTCGCCTTCGATCCAGAAGGGCAGCGAGGAATCGTGAATCATGGGGCGAGAGCCGAGCGTGACGGAGACCGCTTCGACGCCGGGGATGGAGCGCATTTTGTCGTCGAAGTAGCGAAGGCGGGCGCGAGTCTCGGCGGAAGTGGTGGCCGTGGTGCCGGGCATGGAGAGCGAGAAGGTAATGGCATGGCTCGGATTGAAGCCGGGATTGACGCGCCAGAGGGCGGCGAGAGTGCGGAGCATGAGTCCGGCGCCGGCGAGGAGAACGATGGCCATGGCAACTTCGACGGCAACGAAAATTCCCTGAAGGCTGTGGCGAGCGCCGCTGGAGCCGCGGCCGCTCTCCTTGAGGACTTCGTGGAGATCGACGCGGGAATTCTTCAGCGCGGGAGCGAGGCCAAAGACGATTCCAGCAAGGAGCGAGAGCGCGGTGGTGAAGAGAAGCACGCGCGCGTCGAGGGAGACGTCGTTCGCGCGAGGCAAGGTGCCCGGCAGAATGCCAAGGACGCTTTTGGTGCCGAGGAAGGCGAGGAAAATGCCGAGCGCTCCACCGAGGCCGGCGAGCAAAACACTTTCGGCGAGAAGCTGGCGAATCATGCGGGCCTGGCTGGCCCCAAGGGCGGCGCGAATCGCGAATTCGCGCGAGCGGCCCATGGAGCGCGCGAGCAGGAGGTTCGCGACGTTGGCGCAGGCGATGAGAAGGAGGAAGCCGACCGCGGCGAAAAGGACGACGAGAAGGGGACGGACGTTGCCAGTGATGTCGTCCTTCATGGAGACGAGCGCGATGCCGACATTCTTGTCCGCGACGGGAAACGCAGCGGCGAGATTGCGGGCGATGCCGTCCATGTCGGCGCTTGCTTGCGGAAGAGTGAGGCCGGGCTTGAGTCGGCCGATGGCGTGCGCGCTCATGTCGATGCGACGGTCGTGGAAGGAGGGATCTTGCCACTGGCCGATGGGCGTGTAGACGTCGCGATCATTGCCGTAGAAGCTGAAGGTTGAAGGGACGACGCCGACGACTTCGTAGGAGGTGCCGTTGAGGGCGATCGACTTGCCGACGATATCGGGCGCGGAGCCGAAGCGGCGCTGCCAGAAGCCTCCGCCAAGAATTACGACGGGGGCGGCGCCCACGACGTCGTCGGCGGGGCCGAAGTCGCGGCCAAGAACGGGGCGGATGCCGAGCGTCGAAAAGAAGCTTGCGGAGATCATGTAGCCGCTGAGGCGTTCGGCGGCTTCTCCAGTGCCGGCGAAGTTGTAGTCCTGATTGCGGTACATCGCGATGGATGAAAAGGCCTGCGTCTGGCGCTGCCAGTCGAGAAAATTGGGGTAGCTGACGGGGCCCTGATGATTGCCGGGAGTGGTGGCATAGACGGCGGCGAGGCGGCCGGGATCGGGGTAGGGAAGCGGGTTGAGAAGCACGCCGTTGATGACGGAGAAGATGGCGGTGTTCGCGCCGATGCCGAGCGCGAGCGTGATGACGGCAATTGTCGTGAAGCCGGGCGCCTTCGCCAGGAGGCGCGCGCCGTATCGGAGATCCTGCCAGAGGGTTTTCATCGGTCCGCCGCGCAGGGATGGTAGCGCAAAAAGCGCGCGGGCCGGGTCGGATTTTGAGACGCGAAGAGGACGGAAGCGAAAGGGAGAGGCGGGATACGGGTCCGAATGGCAGATGGAGGCTCGAGCGGGTGACCCTGGCGTTGAAAAAGTCAACGGCTGGTTAAAAACTCAGCGAATTTTCGACGCGGCCAGAGAGGAGAAGGCGGGAGAGCCGAGCTAAGCCCTGTGTTTTCAATGGCTGAATGTGGCGCGGCGTCACCCATCAGTTTGGCGCGGTGATTGCAATAAGATATTGCGGAGCCGCGAAGGCTACCTACACGGAGGAAACGAAAATGGCAAAGCCGGTCAAGTCTGGAAAGAAACTGGGAGCTGGCAAAAAGCTTGAAAAGAAGCAGACGCTTCAAAAGCGGGCCCTGCTGAGGGCGATCGTCTAAGACCCGGCGGGCTGGGTTCGGTTTGCCCGTGCCCCCAAGAATGCCCGTAACAGAGACGTCGCACGGAGGATGGCAATGACACGCAAATCGAATCCGGTCAAGTCAGCGAAAAAGCTTCAAAGCGGCAAGAAGCTCGAAAAGAAGCAGGCTCTTGTCGTTCGGATGCTGCGCAGAATCGCGTAGCTCCTTCGGTTTCCTCCCGGTTGGGCCCTCTGCCCGACCAGAGGATTGAAGTAGCACGACCCCCTAGGGCCGCCGTCCCAGGAACGGCGGCCCTTTCCTTTTTCTGCCCGACGTTTTCCGCGCGAAAGTTGATTCGATTCCCCAACGACAGGCGAGGTTGGCTGTGCACGCGCTGGACGCAGCGCTCGAAAGTCGATTAAAGTCTTGGAGCGCCAATTTTGGCGGCAGAAACGGGATCGGGATCGGAGAACGATTGTGCAGACTGCAACAGTGAAATGGGGCGGAGGTGACAAATTCCTTGCGACGATGCCCTCAGGGAAGACAATTCAGTTCGATGCGGGGAGCACGCACCATGATGGCCCAGGTCCGATGGAGACGCTCCTGGGCGCGCTGGGAGCGTGTACGTCGGTAGACGTGGCGATGATTCTGGAGAAGAAGCGGCAGAAGCTGGAGTCGATCGAAGTGACGATTTCCGGGGAGCGGGCGCCGAAGCCGCCGGAAGTGTGGACGAAGATTGAGATTGTGTACCGGCTCAAGGGGACGCTGGACGAGAAGGCGGTCCGCGACGCGATCGAATTGAGCCAGACGAAATATTGCTCGGTGGCCGCGATGCTGGGCAAAACGGCGAAGATCACCTACCGCCACGAAATCCTGCCGCACTGACCCGCCGGATGATGCCGAATCGGCGTCTTTTTGTTGTCACACACCGAGCGGATTGCATACAATCGCGCGGCAAATCAAACGAATCAGGGAGACAGAATGGGCAGACGCATTGCCGCCAAAATCACCGGAGTCGCAGGCTACGTTCCGCCGCGCGTGGTGACGAATTTCGACCTCGAAAAGGTGATGGAAACGTCCGATGAGTGGATTCGGACGCGCACGGGAATCCGCGAGAGGCACCACGCGGACCCGGGAGTAGCCGCGTCACATCTGGGCACGGAAGCCGCGAAGAAGCTGCTGGCGGCGAAGGGCGTGGGCCCGGAGGAAATCGGGCTGATCGTGGTTGCGACGGTAACGCCGGACATGCTGTTCCCCGCCACAGCGTGCCTGATTCAGAACCGCCTCGGAGCGACGAAGGCGTGGGGCTTCGACCTTTCGGCCGCGTGCTCAGGATTCGCGTACGCGCTGACGGTGGGCGCGCAATTCGTAGGGTCGGGGGCGCACAAGAAGGCGCTGGTGATCGGAAGCGATATCATGACGTCGATCCTGGATCCAAAGGATCGCGCGACCTACGTGCTGTTCGGCGACGGGGCCGGGGCGGTGCTGCTGGAGCCGGCGGAATCGGACTCGGAAGGGATCATCGACTTCGCGCACGACGTCGACGGCTCGGGGGGCTGCAATCTCTTCATGCCGGCAGGCGGTTCGCTGAATCCGCCGTCGCATGAGACGGTGGACAAGCGAATGCACTACGTTCACCAGGAAGGGCAGCAGGTGTTCAAGTACGCGGTGCGGAGAATGAGCGAGCTGGCGTGCCAGGTGCTGGAGCGCAACGGGCTTACGAGCCGGGACCTCGCCCTCGTGATTCCGCACCAGGCGAACCTGCGAATCATCCGAGCGATGCAGGAGCGGCTCGGAGTGGACGATTCAAAGGTGCTTGTAAATATCGACCGGTTCGGAAATACCACGGCTGCGACCATTCCGCTGGGGCTGGTCGACGCCGTCGAACAGAAGCGCGTGCGCAAGGGCGACCTGGTGCTGTTGATTGCGGTGGGCGCAGGATACACGACCGGCGCGGTATTGATGCGCTGGGCGTACTGATTTCCGCGAACGCAGAGCCGTTCAGTTGACGGTCAGCAAGAATTTGAAGTTGTGAGTCGCTGAGCCGGACTGGCCCGTGAGCGCCACCGTGTAGGAGCCTTTCGGCGTGCTGGGCGTGCCAGTGCAGCTGGCCATCGCTGCGATGGAGAGCAGGGCCAGCGCACACACTGCGCGGCGCGACCCGCGTCCCGCCATTTTCCACATCCCGAAGAAGCCCAGAGCCGAAATCGCAAACATCCAAATCCACGCGGGCGGATAAGGCCGCGCGGGCGAGGACGGAGGAGCCGCAGCGAAAACTCCAGCGCTCGTCGTGATAGTCACCGTGGTCGACGCCGTTCCGTTGGCGGCCGGCGTAAGGGGATTCTGGGCGAAGGAGCACATGGCGTCGCCCGGGAGCGAACTGCAGCTGAGAGTGACCGGCGATGAGAACCCGTCGAGAGAACTAACGGTGATCGTGGTAGACGTTGTTCCATGAGTGGTGACAGAGGCGGACGACGGCGAAGCAGAGACCGTGAAGTCCGGCCCGGAGGCGACCCCAGTGCCGGAGAGCGCGACGGTTTGAGGGCTTGTAGCATCGCTATCCGCGATGGAGAGCGTGGCGGATTCTGCGCCGGCGGTGGTGGGCGTGAAGGTCACGGCGATGGTGCAGTTGGCATTTGACGCGAGAGAAGCGCCGCACTTGCTGCCGGCGGTGAAGTCGGATGCATTCGCGCCCACAACGGTGACGGAGGTGATGGTGAGCGCGGTTGTCTTACTGTTGGTCAGCGTGGCGTTCTGCGCGGGCGATGTGGAATTGACATTCACATTCCCGAACGCGATCGAAGCGGGCGCAAGCGTCACGGAACCCGACGGCGCCGTTCCCGTGCCCGAGAGGGCCGAGGTCTGGGGGCTGCTCGCATCGCTATCGGAGACGCTCAGCGTGGCGGATTCAGCGGAGGGCTGCGAAGGGGTAAAGACGACAGTGATGATGCAGTTCGAATGCGCGGCAAGGGTCGAGCCAGAGGCGGGGCAGGTGCTCGCCTGAATCGCGAAGTCCGCGGCGTTCGTGCCTGTGATTGTGACACCGCTGCCGGTGATGGTGAGGGCGGCTGAAGTGTTGTTGGTCAGGGTAAAGACTTGTGGATTGCTGGACGAGCCGACGGTTAGCGAGCCGAAGTTCGCGGAAGAAGGAGTCAGGGCGACGCCGGAAGGGGGTGTGGTTCCCGTGCCGGTGAGCGCGACAGTTTGGGTCAGATTGCCGCTCGAATTGGTGTCGTCAATCTCCAGCGTGGCCGATTCGGCGGAGGTGGTGGAAGGATCGAAAGTAACAGTAATCGTGCAACTTGAACCGGCGGCAAGGCTCGCGGGGTTCGGGCAGTTGTTGACCTGGCCGAAATCAGACGAGTTCGTGCCGACGATTGAAATGATGATGTTGCCGAGCGACGTCTGGGTGTTGTTGTAGAGCGTGACGGTTTGCGGAGAGCTCGGCGTTCCTTCCGGCTGGTTGCCGAAACTCAGCGTAGTAGGACTGGCAAAGACTCCTTGGGTACCGGCGGGAGAGAGCATGGCCACGAAACCGTCGCTCGCGCCCTGCAGAGTGGTCTGAAAGGCGCCCGTGGTCACCGGGAATGTTCTGGAGTTCGTGGAGCCGACGATGTAGACATCCGGCGGCACCAGGGAATCGAGTGCCACTCCATAGCCGGCGCTGTTGTTCGAACCAAAATATGTGGAAAAGGTAACGGTGCTTCCGTCGGAAGTCAAAACCGTCATGAAACCGTTCTGCAGACCAGAAATCCCCGTGTTTTCAGGAGCGCCGAGGGTCACCGGGAAATTGCCGGACCAAGTCTCTCCAGTGAGATAGGCGTTCCCCATCGAATCGATGGCGATTGAGTGCGGTTGATCGCCGCTAATGTTGCCGCCGAGGTAGGTGGCGTAGACGAGCGAGGAACTCCCGGACTTGCTTGTGTCGAAGCGCGCCACATAGCCGGTGTATCCGCCGGAAGTCGTAGGAAAGGCCGTTTCGTAAGCGCCGATCGTCGTGGGGAAGGCGGTGTCGTAGGTCTTGCCCGCGATGTAGGCATTGGCATTGGAATCGATCGCGATGGAATTTGCCTGATCGGGGCCGACACCACCGCCGCCGAGGAAGCTCGAATATAGGAGCACGGAATTCACGGTATCGATGCGGGCGAGAAAGCTGTTTGACGTGCTGCCATTCCGGTTTTGCTGGTATCCGTTCACGGTGATCGGGAAGTTGGAGGAAGCCGCGTAACCGGCAATGTATGCGTTGGCATTTGCGTCGACGGCGATCGCGTAGCCACCGTCGTTTGTTGAGCCGCCAAGATATGTGGAATAAACGAGGCCGGCGAGTCCGGATTGAGCCGGGTTGATCCGAGACAAGAAGACGTTGAAGCTCGCGCCATTGGCGCCGACACTGTTGTTGGCGATCTGCAGCGCATTGAAGGTGACGGGAAACGTGGTGGAGTTGGTTAGGCCCACAACGTAGACGTATCCATTCGCATCGACGGCCACGCCTTCCGGACTGTCCTGAGTTCCGTCTCCGCCAAGATAGGTGGCGTAGAGAAGACTGGCTCCGTTGGGATCGAGTTCAGCGAAGAAACCCGTCGAGCCGCTGTTTCCAGGGGGAAACGTGGATTGGATGGGAGGAACGCCCGAACCGATCGTGGGAAAGTCTCCGGACGAAGTGGCGCCGACGACATAGGCATCGCCGTTCGAGTCGACTGCGATGCTCGTGGCACTGTCGCTGTTGGTACCGCCGAGGTAGGTTGAATAGATGAGAGCGGTGCCGGTGGAATTAAGCTTCGTCACGAATGCGTTGTACTTGAGAGCGCCATTGCTGTTGTTCTGTCCCTGAAACGTGCCAGACGTTACGGGGAAATTCGAGGCGTTGGTGCTGCCCGTAATGTAGGCGTCGCCGTTGGCATCGACGGCGACTGCCGTGGCGGTATTGTTAGCGAGCCCGCCAGCCGTCCCATTCGAGCCACCGAGATACGTGGAGTAGTCGATGACGGGGTCAACGACGAGCGGCTGCGTGGAATCGTAACCGGCGATTTCGAGTCCGACGAGCCGCGGCGCGCGGAGAACGTAATTGGCTGCGACTTCGCGGCGCTTGCTGTCAATCTTCTGATAGACCAATGGGCGGCGCAAGATGACGTTGCCGGAGGAGCCTGCGATGACGACGTCTCCCTTGTGGTTCAGCGCGAGCGAGTGCGTGCCCTCAACGTGCAGCACAATTTTGGCGGGGTTCGCCCCCGGGGCGACGAGGTAGTCCGTTTCCAACTGACTCCGGTTACCGTAGTAGACGGCGTCAATTCCAGGGTAGACATTGCGGTAGCGCACGCTGGCGTAAAGCGGGACATTGGTGTGCCAGCGGGAGCGATCGTTTCCGATCAGATAATTCGTGTGCCCGGACTGCGGGTCCGCACCCTGGATCTGGGCGGAGGCATTGGACCCACTGAGGACGAGGCGGACGGGCGAATCGTTCTTTGGCGCCGAGGCGCCGAAATCGAAAATGGCTTGGCTCTGCGTTAGAAAAAGTGTGTAGCTGTTGCTATGCGCCAGGAATTTTACGCGGGGATCCGTCTGGCCTAGATTCTTTTCGAAGACAAGAGGCAGCTTTCCGTATGCGGCGAGGACCTCGCTCCCGAGAGCAGAGTGAGGCGGCTTCGAAGGGGGGATTCGGACCGACACCGACGTGATCGCGAAGAGCGCGGCGAAGGCCGTTAGAATGGCCAACGTGCAGAGCGCGGGCCAGCGCTTGCGCGGACTCGGGGCGTCTTGAAGAGCTTGATGCTTCATGCCTGATTCCTCCTACCGCCCGCTCATACCCGCTCGCCTGATGGCGGGAGAGGGAGCACCGGGAGCCGTTCGGGGAAAGTGCTCCGGCGCGACACAATCGGCGACAAATCCCCGCTGTCTGACTCCTAGGAGTGCCTGTTTAATTTATTCCATACAAGCCGACGAGGCGGAGATGAAATGGGGGTAGTCATGGCGTATCAGCCAACTATGCGGGAGGGGGCGGCGGAAAAAAGGCGAAAGGCAAATCGCGGCGTTCTGGAGCCCGGGGACTTAGAAGGAGCGAACGGTTGCCAGCAGAGCTTGGTTGCGCTCGAGGCGGTGCGAGAGGGTCACAGCTGCGTAGCGGGTGCAAAGGGCCATCTCGCGGGCTGTCCAGCCTAGATTGAGGGACGGGGCCAGGGCCGAGCAGGAGCTCTGCACGAAGCTGATCAGCCGGGAATAGAGACGGACGCTGCGTAGCTTTGGAACCGAGCCAGTCGCCAGCTCCGGACACAGCTTGCTATAGGCTGAAACCTGGTCGAAGCCGTTTGAAATCAATGAGTTAGAGGTCGAAGAGGCCAGGGCTTCCCAATCGGCCGCCAGGGGCTCGGCTGCTACACGGAGGAGGCCCGCCCGCCACGACAGCGCGGCGAACTGGATGACCGTTGCCATCGACATCACGAAGATGAAGGCTGCGATTAGCATTGTCCCAAACCTGAGCATAGTGTGCCGTTTCGAAGTGGAAGGGACAATAGAACGACCGTACCAGAGGACAGGGTCAGCCCGCGGAGGCTATCCCAGCTTGCCGAGATAATCGGGATGCGATACAACGGGCGGTTTGAAAACAAAGGGGGTTGTCATGGCAAATAGCCGGTGGATGAAGGCCGCGATCATTCTGGGGCTCTCCGTTGTGTGCGCCGTCACGATTCTCGCAGCCTACGGAAGTGCGAGGCCGCCAGAAAGCCATGGGGAGCGAGGCGCCAATTCGCACGGCGCGGAGGAACAGATTCGGGAGCTACTCGGCGTGCAACAAGAGGCCTGGAATCGCGGGGATATCGATTCGTTCATGGGCTACTATTGGAAGTCGGGCGAGACGCTGTTCATCGGGGCAAACGGCGTCACTCGAGGATGGCAAGCGGTGCTCGAGCGGTACCACCACAACTACCCGGATCGAATGGCGATGGGGCGGCTGACGTTTTCGCATGTTGAAGTGCATCTTGGGTGCGAGGATTCAGCATTCGTTGTGGGGCAGTTTCAGCTTCAGCGAGAAAAGGACAGTCCCGCTGGAGTTTTCACCCTGGATTTGAGGAAGTTCCCGGAGGGTTGGCGAATCGTGGCCGACCACACGACCGGGTTCGCGGCAAAGTAGCAGCGCAGGCTGGGACCTAGGAGCGAAGGATGCGAGCTGTCATCACCGGAGGGGCGGGGTTCCTGGGCTCGCATCTGTGTGAGCTTTTTCTCGAGCGGGGCTGGAGTGTCGTCTCGATCGACAACCTTGTGACGGGATCGCGGTCGAATGTACAGCATTTGCTGGCTAATCCGAAGTTCGAGATGATCGAGAGCGATGTGTCGCGATCGATCGATGTGCCGGGGGCGGCGGACGCCGTGCTCCATTTCGCGTCTCCCGCGAGCCCGCCCGACTACCTGAAGCTTCCGATAGAGACGCTGAGAGTTGGCTCGGCCGGCACGGACCACGTACTTGGACTGGCGCTCGCGAAAAAGGCGAAGTTTCTACTGGCGTCGACGTCGGAGTGCTATGGAGACCCCGACGTGAGCCCACAGCCGGAAAGCTATTGGGGTCACGTGAATCCGGTCGGCCCGCGCAGCGTCTACGACGAAGCGAAGCGGTTCTCCGAAGCAATGACGATGGCTTACCACCGGCATCATGGTCTGGACACGCGGATTGTGCGGATCTTCAACACCTACGGGCCGCGGATGCGTCTGAATGACGGACGGGCGCTTCCAAATTTTCTGTACCAAGCCTTGACGGGGGAGCAGATCACGGTCTACGGCGACGGAAAACAGACGCGAAGCTTCTGCTACGTGTCGGACCTGATCGATGGAATTTACAGATTGCTGGAATCGAACGAGCACGAGCCGGTGAACGTCGGTAACCCGCAGGAAATCACAATTCTCGAATTCGCGGAGCGCGTGAGAGCGCTGGTGGGATCGAACGCGCCAATCGTGTTTCGTCCACTGCCGCAAGATGATCCGAAGCAACGCTGCCCGGACATCACCAAGGCACGCCGAATTTTGAATTGGGAGCCGAAGGTGAGCCTGGAGCGGGGCCTACAAATAACCTACGAACATTTCCGCGAGACGGTGTCGGTGACCAGCCGGCCGAAGTAGTTTTCCGCTACAGCCCGCCCATCCTACACAGGGCGCCCCACCGAGTGGTATTCGAAGCCAAGAGACTTCATCTGAGCCGGAGACAGGAGGTTTCGTCCATCAAGAACCAGAGGGCGAGACATGGCGTCGCGGATACGGGCCCAATCAAGTTCGCGAAACTCAGGCCATTCCGTGGCGATGACAAGAGCTTCAGAGGACGCAGCTACGTCGTAGGCAGACTTTCCGAATTCAACCTGGGGCAATAGGGCGCGAGCCTTGTCCATCGAGGCCGGATCGTAGGCGCGAACCCGCGCTCCTTCTCCAAGAAGCTTTTCGATGAGTTCAATCGCGGGGGCAAAACGAATGTCGTCGGTGTTCGGCTTAAATGCCAGTCCGAGGACGCCAACCTGCTTATCCTTGATCACCCAGAGAGCGCGCCGAATCTTCTCGAAGAAGCGCTCAATGCGACGGTGATTGATTCGCTCGACTTCCTTGAGCATCGCGAAGTCGATCCCCGAGCGTTCGGCAAGATGCACGAAGGCCTGCAGGTCTTTGGGCAAGCAAAAACCGCCAAAGCCGAGCCCGGGATTCAAGAATGCGGAGCCGATACGCGGATCCATGCCAACGGCGCGAACCACCTCCTGCACATCGGCACCCAGCTGCTCCGCGAGGTCGGCGAGCATATTTGCGTAGGAAATCTTGACGGCCAAAAAAGAGTTCGAGGCGTGCTTGATCAGCTCGGCACTGCTGATGGTGGTCACAAGCCATTCCGGGGGAGCAGTTTCCGGGCAGAAGGGCGCGTGAACCGGACAGTTGAATTTGCGCTCGAGGACGGGGCGATAGATCTCCTTCATTTGTTTTTCGGCGGTTTCGTCCTCGACGCCGACGACGATCCGGTCGGGGTGCAGGAAGTCCGAGACGGCGGTGCCCTCGCGGAGGAATTCGGGATTCGAGGCGACGCGAAATTCGACCCCGGACTTGCGACCGTAGACGGAGAGCGCACGCTTCAGTTCCTGGCCAGTTCGGGCGGGGACCGTGCTCTTCTCGATGACGAGCTTTGGGGAGCGGGCTTCGGTTGCGACGACGCGGGCTACGTGGTCGATGGCGCTAAGGTCCGCGTCACCGTTTGCCAAAGGCGGTGTGCCGACGCAAATGAAGATGGCATCTCCGGCACCGACGGCGGCGGCGGGGTTCGCTCGAAAACTGAGCCGACCTGCTTTGCGGGCCTTGGCGATGACCGGCTCGAGACCCGGTTCGAAAATGGGGACTCGCCCCGATTCGAGCAGGTCGAGTTTAGATGTGTCGCTGTCCGTGCAGACTACTTCATGCCCGATCTCAGCGAGGCAACTGCCCGTAACGAGGCCGACGTATCCGGCTCCGATAACAGATATCCTCACAACCTTCTCCGGAAAAAAACCTAGACAACAGCGAGAAACCGCACTTTCATTCTCGTATACGCGAGTTTCCGGGCCAAGACAATTCTCGGGAAGCTCACGGTCTGGCGAGGCGAAATCCGTGAAAAGCGCCCAAATCTGGTGTTAGAATCCCGCGAAACATAGGCATACGTTCGTGGATGAGGAGTTCGGTCGATGGAAATCCTGTGGTCTGCGGTCGGCATTTGCGTGATCGTTTGCTTCGTTTTCTATGTCCTGGCGACACACTGGCAAAGGGTGTTGCGGCACCAGTCGTGGATGGTCCGGAAACTCGGAGACCGGGTGCAGGAACTGGAGGAGATCAGCGATCCGCAGTTCCGCCGGCGCCTGGGAGAATCCGCGCCGATGCCCCTCGAGCAGGTGTACACGCTTGCGTTCCGGCTGAGCGACCGATTCTGGCAGGAGACGCTCGGAATCAGCGAGGAGAACCGAAGCTTCATTCGAAGGTTCGGAAGCTTCGTGGGATCGGTGAAGCTGGAGCGCTGGCGCAGCCATACCGTGGCGACGATCACGGAAGTGCTTCCGGAGAGCAAGACTGCGAGCTGGCAGAGCCGAGCGATCGATTTTTATCCCGATTCGGAGTCGGAAGCTGACTCGCTTACATTGTGGGAACTGCGACTGGCGCCGCAGAACCGATCAGCGTCACGGCCTCCGTCGCTCGAGCTGATTCTGCAGCGCCAGGCCCTGGAATTGCGTGGGCATCTACTGCACTCGTCTTTCTCGTCTGAGAATGGAAATGGCAACGGAGCGAAGGCGCCCGACCAGGACGTCACGTTCTTCCGCGTCCCGCTCAATTTTTCGGAGCTGGTCGATTTCCGCAGCCAGGATCCCGCGGAAGATGCGGGCTCCGAGGAGAGAAACTCGAGCTCGAACGGGACGGGAGCGCCAACAGGTTCGTGGCGAGCTTTTTACTCGTCCGCGGACGAAGAAATCGGATTCGAATGGCAACTCAGGCTGCGAGACCTGACCCGGAAGGCGGAGTGGGACCGCTGGCAGATTCTTGACGCCGGCGAGAGGCGCGCGATTCACGGATAGATGACGCGACGGGGTGAATCGCAAGAACTAACGCCCGTGCGGGCGAACCCGCAATCCCGACCAGGTGTTCAGAAGCCCTAGAATCTCGCGAACCACTGCAAACGTGTCGCGAGTGTTCCTCCACCAATGATCTTGATCGAACGGGTCTTCGGGCGCGGCACGCACGATGGCCCGCTGATCCGGCAACGCGAGGCGGCGCCAAAGTGCCCTGACGCGTCGCGTGTGCGGACCCGAGGTAATAATGATGACGCCCGATTTCCGAGAGCTTGCGAGCGCCTGAGAGACTTCGTCGATTTCCTCCTCGGTATCGACGATTTCGCCGGGCAGGATTCGAATTGCTGCAGCGGGCACTCCATCGTGAACTAATACCTCGCGGTTGTATTCCTCCTCGCCCGTATATTGGATGTTCATCTCCGCCAGTTCGGCCGCGGGACTGGCAGGGCGCGTGAGCCAAACCTCCGACGCATAACCGCTCTTGTAGACTTCCGAGGCGGCCTCGGCGCGATAAGGCATGCTTCCGCTGAGAACCACGATGGCGTCGGCGCGGGCAAGTGGATCCTGGACCACAAGCCAGCGGCCGACTCCGCGGAACGCGACAATACCCGCTCCCAAGACCGCGAGAAGAACGATGGCGGCAAGAATGCGGTAGCGAGACGTCGCGCTTCTGTTTGGGTCCATTGCGAAGAGGGAATGAGTCTAACCGAATCTCAAGCTGCAGAGTACCCAGGTGCGCCAGCTACTCCGTAAGGTCCGAAGCCGAATGGCGCCGCGCCAATAAACTTCGGAGACCGAGCAATATCAAACGCGGCTGGCGCACGCAGACACGCCACAACATTTTCCAGGCCTCGTCGCGCGAATATTCGCCCAGCGATTGTTTGGCCGGATCGTTCAGAAGGTCAACGAGGCGGCTATAGTCCGCTTGCTGGAAATCGTGCAGCGAGCGGCGCACCAGGAGATGCAAATCCAACTCGCGCCGGAGGCTCTTGAGCTGGCGGCTCCCTCCGCCTTTGAGAATGGCGTCGACGACCCCCATAGCGCCACGGAAGCCAGTGACAATGCCACCCACCGTCGTAACTTTCACCTGGGCCGCGGCGTCGCCGACGAGGTAAACCAAACTCTCGCCCACTTTTCGACAAACAGGAATCCAGCGCTTGTAGACCGGAATCCGCGCACCCTGGAACTCAATCGGCTCGAGCTTGCGCTTTTCGAGGAAACGCTCCAGATGCCGCCGCATCTGGTTGCCGTCGGCACCGATCAGACCAACCGCTCCTCTCTCAGGAGATTCGGGAATCAGCCAGTAAAAATAAGGAGTGTCCTGCGGGATGAACCAGACTCGTGCGGTATCCGGGGACATATCCTTTGGAAGCGGCACAATGGCCTGGACCAGCGGGACCGTATCAAGGGGAGCCCAGCCCGCGGCACGAGCAACTCGGCTGAGAGCTCCGTCGCCGCCGATCACCGTATCGACGTGAACCTCTTCCTGGGCTTGCTCGTTCCCGCGAAAGATATTGAGCACGAGTCCGCGGTCATTTGGCCGGAGTGAATCGAATCGGGAACCGAGTTCGAGCGTAGCGCCAGCGCGGCGGGCTTCCTCCGCCAGGTTCTGGATTAGCGTGCGCCGCTCGATAATCAAGTCAGGATGCTTGAGCGCGATAGTGGCGGTCCGGCCGTCGGTGAATAGCTCGAAGCGCCGGATCTCGTTCACGACACTGCCATCCGCCATGGGGCCGAGCAGATGCCGCATGTGACGAGTGACGATGAGGGTGCGAGCCGCCGGGTCGAGCGATTCGATCCGCTCGAAAATGCGGACCGGGAGGCCAGCGCGTGCCAAGAGCGAGGCAGTGAACAGCCCCGCCGCGGAGCCGCCGACTACAGCAACTCTATGACTTTTCGGGCGTAGAGAGAAGGCCAGGCCGGCCGTTCCGTCGTGTCTTTCTGGCACCGTCTTCGTCCGTGGCAAGCATGCTCACACTAGAATTCGTTTTCACCCAAAAAATGGAATGAAGAGCGTCAGGCGCCCGTGTCCCCGCGGATCCCCGATTCCAGGAACACTGCGTTCCGTAGAAATACTCGGGCGGTAAGTATATCCCACAAGGACCATTCCACAAGAATCGGGGCGCGTTTCAAGGAGCCGACGAGGACTTTTGAAGTTTCGCCTGGCGTTCGTAGGGGGCGTTCTCCAGAAGAAAGACGGCAGCCAGCACGAGCAGGATTGCGAGAGCGGCCAGGAGATATGCCTTCTGTGCCGAAAGGTAGGGAATCGTCAGTCCTGCAACTCCACATACAGCGGCCGAAGCGTAGAGAACGAGAACCGCCCCTCGGTGGCCGAGTCCCAGATTGGCTAGGCGATGTGCGGTGTGGTCTTTACCTGGCGAGGTAAAGGGGAGCAGACCGCGGCGCGCACGGGAGATCGAGACCAGCGTGGTATCGAAGATCGGCACGCCAAGAATAAGGACCGGCACAAGGCAGGTAACCAGGGATGACGCTCCCTCTGGGCGGACCTTGAGACCGAGAGTCGCCATCAGGAACCCGAGAAGCATCGCGCCGCCGTCACCCATGAAGATTTTCGCCGGGTTGAAGTTCCAGCGTAAGAATCCCAGCGCGGCGCCGACCGATGCCGCACCGAGAGTTCTGACCATGAGCTGGCCGCTCATGCTGGCGGAGAGCGTAAAGAAGAACGCGGCAACGGCTGCGATGCCCGCACAGAGGCCATCCATGTGGTCGAGGATGCTAAAAGACGCCGTGATGCCAACAACCCAGAAAAGAGTGGCAGCGATGTCGAGGGCCAAGCCGACCCTGCCGGGGAGAAATTGCGAAAAGACTTGAGCGCGAATTCCAGAGGCCATCAGGAAGACAGCTGCAATCGGCATTCCGACGAACAGCTTCACCTGGTGATGAAGCAGTCCTCCGTCGTCGAGGATACCGACGAAGGCCACCAGCGTAGCGCCCGCAAGGATGCCGACAATCTGCTGTTGAGGCAGAGCGTGACGCGTAAGCAGGATGGCAAGAACGAAGCCGAGATAGATGGCAATCCCGCCAAGAAGCGGAATCGGCTTGACGTGAACCTTGCGAGGGCCGGGCAGGTCCACCATTCCGTAGCGGAGAGCGAGGCGCCGGACGGGAATGGTGAGACCGAGCGACGCAACCAGCGCAATGCCAAAGGCAATCAGATCCGTCGACGACGGCATACGGAAGTCCCCACTCAGCGGGCCGTGAGCATTGTTTCGAGGGTGTCTCGAACGTCTTCTTTCCGCTTACTGGCGAAATACCAATCCATCGTTTTGTTGAGCCCATCGCGGAAGGGTGTCTTGGGCTCCCAGCCCATAAGTTTCTTGGCGAGGCTGTTGTCCGCGACGCGGTTAATCGGTCCCGTGGGCATGTCTGGCCGGAAGCGAAGCTGCGGTTTGTACCCGGCGCGCTCCGTGATCATATGAACGGCGTCAAGGACGCGGACTCGCTCCATCGTTCCCAGGTTGACGGCGGTGCCGTCGTTGATCTTTTCCGCGGCAAGAATCGTTCCGCTGACGATGTCGTCGACATAGGTCCAATTACGAATCTGAGTGCCGTCGCCCCAGACTTCGAAAGGATCCTGGCGAACGAAAGCGCGCGCAATCATGGCGATGACCGCGTGGTTCTCGACTCCACGAGGACCATAGACCGTGAAGTAGCGGCACGAAGCCGCGCCGAGTTTGTGCTCACGATGGTATGACTGCAACGTGAGCTCAGCCATCAGCTTGGCCCAGCCGTACATGTTGTCGGCGTCATGCGGAGGCTTGACGTCCTCTTCGCGAAGATAGATTTCCTTTTTGGCGTCCGTCTGCATGTAGTTGGGGTAGACACAGCCGGAGGATGCGTAGACGACTTTCTCCACGCCCGCCTTCAAAGCTTCCCAAAAAATGAGGCCGTCGAGAAAAAGATTCGAAGCGGGGCCAGCCTGGTGGAGGTCCACGTAACCACGCCCGCCGTGGTCCGCGGCGAGATGAAACACGACCTGGATGCCCTTCATTGCAGAGCGGGCGACGCCAGGTTCGCGCAGGTCTGCCTCGGTAAATGTGACGCGCCTGCTTTTCAGATGACCATCAATGTTGCTGAGTTTTCCGCTAGTGAGGTCGTCGACAACGTGAACGTCGGCTCCGCGCTCAACGAGAGCATCCGCAAGATGCGAGCCGATGAAGGAGGTTCCGCCTGTGATGAGTACCTTCTTATGATTCCAGATGGCCGTCTCCGTCTCCATTTCTTTCCTGGATTAGTTCGTCGATAATTCCGGCAAAACGCTGCAACTCTTTCACTCTAGCATATTTCATGGCCGTTTCATGGGCGCGGGAACCCATCCGGGCGAGGCGCTCCGGGTCATTCCGGAGCTCGCGGATGGCACTGGCGACGGCCTCGGCGTCGTCAGGATCCACGGCCAAACCACATCCGGATTCCGTCACAATTCGCGCGGCATCGCTCTTCGAGGAGGCAATCACAAGTACAGGACGTCCCGCCGCGAGGATCGAATAGAGCTTGCTGGGCACGACGACTCCTTCCAGGCCGCGGCGGATAGTGACAATGTGGATGTCCCCCGCCATCATGACGTGACCCAGTTCCGCTGCGGGCCGGAAGGGGAGGAACCTGACGTTCTGGAGCCCCCTGGTTTCGGCCTCGAGCGCGGGGCGATTCGCCCCGTCTCCTATGAACACGAGTCCCGGCCCTTCGTTGCGCAGAAGATCCGCGGCTTTCGACAGGGTGGTCCAGGCGCCATAGAACCCCAGATTGCCGGCGTGCAGGACGACAAAGGGGAAGCCGGAGCGGATCTCCTTCACGATCGGGTGACTTGCCTCCGGCATTGACATGGGTTCAGTACTTCCATCCCGTACGATGGCGACACGGTCCGGCGTCACGCCCTTCGAGATGATGCGTTCTCCCATATCTTCGCCGAGGACGATGACGCGCGCGGCTTGTCGCAGCGCTCGTCGATGCGCATCCTCCCAGCGCCGCACCCACGCGGCGGGCTTGACGATGTCGCCACCCAAGGCCATATCGGGGTACAAATCGCGAATGTTGTAGACGAACGGACGAGAGGTCATACGCGCGATAAATGCGCCGGCAATTCCGGCGACGGGCGGATCGGTCATCGACATGACGATGTCGGCGCGAAGATCAAGAGCACGAGGGACGGCGAGGGCGAGATACGAGAGATAGTTGGCGAGCCGGCGCTTCATCCTGTGGCGTGGGTATGCTGTGGACCCGACGCGCTCGATCGTCACGTTTTCGCGAGTATCGCGGCGAAGAAGAGAGTAGTCGTAAGACTCCTCGGGATCGTAGGAAGGGCGACCGGCGACAACCGTCACGCGGTGCTTCTGGGCGAGCGTTTCGACAACCTGCGCCGCCATCTTTGCGGTTGCAGAAGTGTCGGGCGGGTAATACTCGTTCAACAGCAGGATGTGCATGTCGTCCTATGCAAGGTGGTCCACGGCTCCCGCTGCGAGCTCCTTGGTCAAAGACGCCGCTTTCTTTTCTATAAAGAAGTTGCCGAGGACGAGGGCATCCATCTGAGTGCGGCGGAAGCAGTCGACCGCTTCTTCGGGGCGGCAAACGATGGGCTCATTGTCGTTGAACGAGGTATTCAGCACAACGGGTACGCCAGTGAGATCGCCGAACGTGCGAAGAAGCTTCCAGTAGAGAGGGTTTGCGGTGCGGCTCACAGTTTGGAGTCTTGCCGTTCCATCGACGTGAGTCGGTGCGGGAATGACGGCTCGCTTTTCGGGCCTGACAGGATATGCAAAGGTCATAAAGGGAGAAGGATGCGTTTCCGTGAAGAAGTCACCGGTCGCCTCCTCCAAAATGGAAGGAGCGAAGGGACGAAACTCCTCACGATGCTTAATTCGGCCGTTTAGGATGGCCTTCATCTCGGGCCGGCGCGGATCGGCAAGGATACTTCGATTGCCGAGCGCGCGCGGCCCCCACTCCGTCGCGCCCTGGTACCAGCCTACGATTTTTCCGTCGGCGATGGCACGGGCCGTGGTTTCGAGCAACGACTGTTCATCCAGTTCAGAGATCGGAATCTCCTCGCCTGAGCCGCGCAAGCCGTCGACAGCGCGTCGAACCTCCGAACTGGAGAAAGAGGGCCCCCAATAGGCATGCTCCATCACGAACCGCCGCGGTTGTCCTAGCAGAGTGTGGTAGACATCAAGAGCCGCGCCGATGGAGAGTCCTGCGTCGCCCGCCGCCGGCTGAACGAAAATGTTCTCGAATGGAGTACGACCAAGGATTTTAGCGTTGGCGACGCAGTTGAAGGCAACGCCACCGGCAAGGCACAGAGACTTCTCGAAGGTCGTCGCCGCGAGGTTGGTCCAAAGCGAAGTCATGACCTCTTCCAGCGCCGCTTGCATGCTGGCGGCAATGTTGTGATGCTTTTGCGTCAAGGGCTCCGACTTGCTCCGCGCGGAACCGAGTCTTTTCTCAAGATAGGGCGAGAAAAGCCGGCCGAGCACGGGCGTACTGTTCGCATCGCGCCAGGTCATTTCGGGCCCTTGCGTCTGATGCGTGAAGTATTCGAGGCCGAGGCGGAACTTCATTCCGCGGCCGGCCCGAACGATGCGACGAAACTCGTCAAGAAACTCGGGTTCGCCATATGCGGTGAGTCCCATGACTTTGTACTCGTCGCCAAATTTCCAAAAGCCCAGGTATTGAGTGAGGGCGGTGTAGAACATCCCCAGCGAATGAGGAAACGTCACTTCGCCGAGAGTCTGCATCCGCGGGCCTTCACCGAGGGCCCACATGGCGCTTGCGAAGTCGCCGAGGCCGTCGGCGGAGAGAACGGCGGCGCGATCGTACGGAGACACAAAATATGCGCTCGCCATATGCGCGCGGTGGTGTTCCACGCGATGGAACGAAGCACGGATGTTCTCCGGGGCGATTTCAAAGGCGCTGGCAAGGTCCTCGCGAATGCCACCGAAACGCCCCATGACTCGGAGACGATCGAGCGCGAATCGGGGCATGCGAGCCGCGTAGCGTAGCTTGGTGCCGATGCGAGCCCACGGATCGCGCGGAATCGCGATGTGGTCCACGTCCGACAAGCTCACACCGGCGGAATCGAGGCAGAAGCGAATCGCGCGGGCAGGCAATCCCGCAGCATATTTAACGCGATTGAGGCGTTCTTCTTCGACGGCGGCGACCAGACGGCCGTCAACGACAATCGCGGCCGAGGCATTCGCGTGATATGCATTGATTCCCAGGATGATCATTTGGCACTCGAGAAGAATGTCGTGAAACGAGTCATGCGGCTGTTACCGTTGCTGGGGCAGGCCGGTCCTCTTTTCCCGCTGGATCGACAGCCACATTCCGCCGCACCCATTCGTTCAAGACGTAGAGGCTCCATGGACGCGACCACGTAGTGCGACCGCTGAGAAAATCGCTCCACACGGCGCGAGGAAACTCCGGGCGGACGTGAGCAGCGAGGACCGGCGACCAGTCTTCGAGGCTCGATCCCACCTGTTTTCCCAAGTCCCCACGCAGCCAGAGCTCCCAGGGAAAGGTGAACGTTCGCTTCGGTTGAGCAGTTACCTGTTTCGGAAGCAGATCTCCCAGGGATTCTACGAGCAGAGCTTTTGGTTGCGCACGATTCGCCTTCGCCTCTTCTGACAGCGAAAGCACGTAGTCGACGAGGTCCGAATCCAGGAAAGGCACGCGAACCTCCAGGGATTGAGACATGCTCATGGCGTCTGTGTCGCGCAGCAAGGTATTCAAAAGATAGCAACGAAGCTCGAGCCACGAGACAGCAGTGAAACCGTCTGTCAAACGCGCGTCCTCGGCCGCCGCGGAGAGCGAGGTTGCCCAAGGCGTGCTCTGCCAGTGAATAGGCGCGGCAGATAAGGCAGATACCACCGTGCGCGACGTGAACAGGGTGCGGGTGAAGAAGTAAGGATGCGGGAGCGAGCCGGGATTCAGCCACGCGGCTATAGCCTTTCCGGTGGCATCGCGCGAGTTGCGGATAGAGATCACGCGGCTGAGAGGGCCGGCAACGAAGGAGCGGAAGGGACCGGAAACAAGGTGGGCCATCGCCGTCAATCGCGCGATCTGACGCGTGGCGCGGAATGACCGGTACCCGCCAAAAAGTTCGTCGCTACCGAGCCCCGAAAGCGCGACTTTCAATCCCGCCTGCCGTGCCGCCCAGGAAACAAAGTAGGTGTTCACGCCGTCCATGGAGGGCTGATCGAAAGCTCCGATAGCCTCCTGCAACCGCGAAATCAGATCCTGCTCCGAAAGCGCGAGCTCGCTGTGATTTGTCCCCAGGGATTTCGCGGTCTCGCGGGCGATTGCGGCTTCGCTAAATTCCGATTCCGGAAAAGCGACCGTGAAAGTGTGAATCCCGTTTTGCGCGCGGCTGGCGAGGGCGGCAAGCACCGTTGAATCGATGCCGCTGCTGAGAAAAATGCCAATCGGAACGTCGGAAACGAGATGAGCCTCGACCGCGTCCTCAAGAAGCTCTCGAACATGTCGCCGCGATTCCACAACCGAATGCCGCGCGGGCTCAGATTCCGTGGATTTGTTGGACATCGCCGGCTTCCAATATGGCTGCGGGCTGACGCCGTCAAACGGTTTGCCAATGGAAATCGAAAGAGTGTGGCCCGGCGGGAGTGAGAAGACATTTTCGACAAACGTGCAGGGCTCTACGACTGAACCAAAGAGCAAGTATGAAGGAACGGCCGCAGCAGAGACCTGCACCGGAACGGCACCGCTGGCGATCAGGGCTCTCACCTCGGACGCAAAATACAGGACACCGTTGAGCGCAGCGTAGTACAAAGGCTTGATTCCGAGCCGGTCGCGAGCAAGGAGCACCTTGGCTGGTCGTGAGTCGCGACCTTCCGAAAGCTCGACAACCGCAAAAGCAAACATTCCCTTGAGATGTTGCGTGCAGGATGCTCCCCAGGTTTCGTACGCATGGACGATGACTTCGGTATCGGAGCCGGTCGTGAAACGGTGGCCCAAGGATTCGAGTTCCGTCCGCAAGGAGCGGAAGTTGTAGATTTCTCCGTTGAAGACAACCGCAACGTCGCCCGCTTCATTCCAAATGGGTTGACTGCCGCCTTGAACGTCGATGATGCTCAGCCGGCGGCTTCCAAGGCCGACTGGCGGGGAGATCAGCGCGCCCTGGCCGTCGGGGCCGCGATGCACAATCGCCGAAAGCATTCGGCGAACTATTCGCTCGTTCGCTTCTTTCGATTCGACCCCGATGACCCCGCAGATTCCGCACATTTGTGTCTAACCGGTTGTATGGACAAACGCCTGAAAGGCTCGTCGAAGCTGCTCGCGCATGTGGATGGAGTGAATCCCCAAGTGTTTCTCTCCATACGATCGCAACAGGATTCGGAAGAGTCCGAGGAACAGAGTGAGCGCCAGGGTTAATGCCACTGCTGCCAGGGAGTCCCGTTCCAAAAGCAAAGTCACGGTGGAAGAGTCCTCCCAACCGGGAAGCAGAAGGTCGAGCGCCCTTCTGAGAGGCACGCCCACGAGACGCAGACGCGCAAGGCGAACGTGAGCGGTGCGCTCGAACGTATAGGTAGCGTCGTACTCGGGAATCGCGTGTGTGGCTTCTGCAAACACGGCGGGATCGGCGAGCTCTTCCCGCGTCAGAGTTGCGCCATCACGGCCACGCAAGATCGTTCGGAACGTCGGGTCGACGATGATCCAACGGCGATCCACGAATACCTCGGCGACAACGTGCTTTGTATTGCGGTTTGAATCCAGGAGGAGCAGCCGGCGCGTAGCAAGACCGCTGCTGTCCGCCAAATTGACGAAGGCGTTTGTGGCCGTTCCGCAAACTTGCAGGAGAGAGTTGTAGTTGAGGGTTTCCGTTGGGTCGCGATCGGGGACGGCAGCAGACGGTCCTGCCGGGCGGCGCGCAGGACCACGCGCCATCCAGCCAAGGATTGCCTCGATCTTCTGCTCGGGCGGAACGCTTGCGGGAACAATCGCGTCGGAGAAGCCCTTCAGATATCTGCGAGTGGAATATTCCCACAAGGTCGAGTAAATCAGTCCAAGCACCGAGAAGAGGAGCAGGAGATTGACGATGTACAGGCCACAGCGGAAAACCGGATGGCGCCGGGCCTCAACACTGGTGTCGAGGCGCGCCGACTGTGCATCCGTTGTGCCCATAGACGTCTGCGAGTGAGAAAGTCCTGACTCGCTTACGCCGACTCGAAGTCCGCTACTGGTTCCGCTTCCCAAGCGCGCTCCCAAGCTACCCTGCGACTTCTCGCGGTTCGTTGAAGCACAACCTGTCAGGCGACCGCCTCTTCCAAAAACGGCGATGAAAGACATAACTGATACAGACGTTCATTCTCTTCGATCGGCTCCTGCCATGAAAGGGCATCCGCCATCTCGGAACAGCCGCGGCGACACTCCTCGTACAGTTGTGGATCCAGCAACAGGCGATCGAGAGCCTTCTCAATGGCTACTGAATCGTGGGGAACAACGAGCCCAGCGCGCCCAACGAAAGGAGCAACGCCACAGCGGTCGGTGACAATTACTGGAGTACCTGCGGCTGCAGATTCGGCGGCCGTATTTCCAAAATTCTCGTTTTGTGAGGGGAGGACAAAGACATCCGCGTCGCGATAGACCTCCCATTTTCCGGCGTCATACAGTGGTCCCACGAACAAGACACTTCGCGCCAGACCGAGCTGGGCAGCGCGGGCCTTGAGTGCATCCGCGAAACCGTCTCGTTCGTCCGGGCCAGCGAAGACCAGGATGGAATCCTGGGCGGCTTGATTTCTTGTTCGCCAGCGGGCAAAGGCCTCAAGCAGGAGATCCGGGCTCTTCTTCGAGACTATCCTGCCAAGAAACAGAACGACCTTCGCTCCGGTGTCAATTTTCCATTTGCGGCGGAATTGGCCTGGCGGAGGAAGAGTTACTGGCCGTTCGATCCCGTTCCTTCGAATTACGACTCGCGAGGAGTGAACACCCGACTCCAGCAATTCCCGCCTTTCCTGTTCTGAGGTCGCGATCAGAAACCGCGCTTCGTCCACAAAAGGCCTGCCGATGGTCCGATGATACAGACGTTTCAGTTTCAGGCTGCGAACGATCGGACGATACATGCCCATGGGCTCAACCACGTACGGAATTCCGCGACGGCGACAAAAATAACTCACGGCCGGACCCAACAGGTCATACAAGCCGTAGGAATGAACAACATCGAAGCGGTTCAAGGAAGCCCGACAAAATCCTATCACGGCCGGATTTAGCGTGACTGCGCGATACTGAGTGAACGTAGACAGATAGACGACTTCCACTCCGTCCAATCGACAACTCGAGCCCCACAGACAGGGCCGGTACGGCCCGTCTGGAGCAATTTGATCGCGAAGCCCCAGATCCGCAGTTAGCACCGTAACCGCGTGACCGCGCTTTGCCAGGCCCAGAGCAAGCGCACGCACCTTGGAGACGGGACCTCCGCGGTCCTGGAAAGGGAAGTACGACTGAACCGTCTTTAGAACTCGCATTCGCGATAGGGCAGCGCAGTTGAATCATTCGGCGTCGTCATCGGATGCGGGCTGAGGGTACGACACTGCAAAGGGCGCCCCCAAAAGGGTACTACTGCAGGATTTTGGATTCCAGCAGGCAATTATTCAGAATCTCTCGAATTCGGGACCGAAAAGTCGCAAACTGATATTCCGCGCGAACGATTTGCGCCCCTCTCTGTCCCATTTCAGAGCGAAGCCGTTCGTTAATGAGAAGGTTTTCCAGCGCTCGCTGGAGCCCATTGCTGTCACCGGCTTCGACCAAGAGGCCGTTCTCTCCATTCGCGATTATGTCGGGAACCCCGCCAGCACGAACGCCAATGACCGACTTGGCGAAAGCCATCGCTTCGAGGAAGACAAAGCCGAAACCCTCTCCGGTGCTTGGGAGAGCAAAGACGTCCGCATGGGCGTAGAAGGCGGCCAAGTCCGCTGACGAAATGTCATCGAAAAAGCGGACCCGATCAGCGATGTCCGCATCACGCGCCAACTGCTTGTGGCGTTCCAGGTCGTCACCTCCACCGACGACCACCAGGGACAGGTCCGGGATCTTTGTACGGAGATTGGCTGTTGCAAGGATGAGCCGGTCGATTCCCTTGTAACGTTCCGAAGCCGCAAGCCTGGCAACTGCGAGCACAATTATTCCTTTGGGGAAGTCCGCGGGTACGGGAAGGCCGGCGGAGCGGTCGGCGATATGGAGAAGGTCGGGGTTGAGCGGCCAAGGCAGTCTCACTATCCGTTCTTCCTGAATACCTTGGAACTTGGCGATGCTCTCAGCCGTGCATCGACTGGGAGCGAGGAAAAGGTCACATCTGCGAAAGGCACCGCGCCGGAGCCTCGGGAGCGGTTTCCATACCTCAACGCCGTGCGACATCACAACGATCTTCAGGCTTGGATTGGCGACTTTCATTTGCACGGCAGGAACAGCCAGGTACGGATGTGCAGCGAGTACGAGACGGGTCGTCGAGCGTTTTCGCAAGACTGAAAGCGCGAAATGCAGCTTCGATCGATCGAAGCCCATGAAGGGAACTTGCTTGCCGGCGATTGAAAAACTCTGAATCCCTTTCGGATCATTCAGCGAAAGGAAGGTTGTCGACCATTCTTGATCGGAAGCAATCTTTGACAGGGCAAGCGCGGTCAACCTTCCGGATTCCTGGACACCGCCTGGACCGAGCAATTCGGGGAAGAGCGCCAGAACGCGGGTCACCGCACGGCTTGGCGATTCGCGGACGGGAGCCATCGCTGTCAGCTCAGTGATCCCTTCGGAATCGCCATTCTTTGGTCGGAGCTCTTCCCGCTGAGCGAGGTCGTGCCGGCAAGCACGTCTCTAAGGATCGTGGCGATTTCCTGGCCGTTGCGCTCCCAGGTGTACTGCCGGGTCGACTTGGCGGCGCTGTGGCCGAGCCTCTCCCGAAAGTCCACATCCTCGTACAGCCGTCTCATAATGGCCGCGAGCGAGCAGGCGTCTGTGGCATCAGCGAGGACGAGCCCATTTACACCACTTGTGATGATCTCGGACGTTCCGTTCGTTGAAGAGACAATTGCGGGTAGCCCGCATGCCATTGCCTCTGCCGGCGGTTGAGCAAAGGTGTCCTCCAACGAGGGGCCGGCATACGCGTCGGCTGCAGCATAAAAGAATTCGACGTCGGCTCGAGGCAGCTGGAACTGCACGCGGCCAAGCAAGTTCATTTTGGCGAGCGTCGACAGATATGGCTTGGGGTCCTGGCGCCCCACAACAAGAAGGTCGATCGGCAATTCCCTTAGGAGGGTTAGAGCCTGCAAGAGGGAAGGCAGGCCCTTGTTGGCCCAGTCGTTGCCGACGAGGAGAAAGACGAATCTGGTCGATGCATAGCCCATGTCCGACCGCGCTTGGTCGCGCAGGGACAGACGATTCTCGGGATTGAAAATTTCGCGATCGAGGCCGACGTAAACCACAGGGAAATCGCGATTCCCCGAGTTACAGCGTTCCAGTTCATGCTGCGTCCGGCGCGCGATCAGGATCAGCATGGTCCGTGGGTTTCGATAGACTCGACTTTCGAGGAAGCTGACCAGAGCGTAGTACAGCTTTCGATGCAGAATGCGCGGCCAGCGCCATACAGGGTTGGCGCCGAGGCGAAGTTCCTCTCCCAATCGCCGACGGTACTCCGCGAATACAACGTGCACGGACACAATGTCCGCATCGAGGCAGTTCACTCCTGGACTGAAGACGAGATCGTGACGAATGCCTCGAAACCGCTTGTCCCAAGTCCGCCAGAGGTGATTGGCAGTGAACCACCAGATGTAGTTCAAAAGGTGCGGCCCCGGCATTCGCGGAATGCGATGCCATGTGACCCTGCCTAGGTCGAGATCTTCAACTCGCTGGCTGTAGACGTGGATTTCGAAGTCGTTGGCGAGGCTGGCGATCCACTCCGCGACGCGACGCTCCGTGCCGTGGCGTTTGTCAATGAAGGGCGAGACGACGGCGATGCGCGGCTTTGGTCCTGCGGTGCTCACGAGCATCGATCTCGGGAAGAGGTCATCTCACTTGCCGTAGAGCGGATCTGTAAGTCACCGACTCAAAGTGCAAAACCCAGTCTCCGCTTTCGGCGAGGAACGACGGAGTCTGGTACCGGCGATTTAGCCAAAATCTCGGGCAGGCGGAAGAGGATACCAGTGAGGAGCCAGAGATATGCGTTGCTGACGTAGTTCTGATACGCGGCCAATCCTCCATACGTGAGAGGGTAGAGCAAAAGGAATGCGTACCAGACGACGGCGAGAGCGATCGGAGCGAAGCGCGTCTCGCGAAGTTGCCGGACTATCTTCCACAAACTGTAAAGAAGCGCGGCAGTCCAGATGAACCACAGGAACGGCGCAATGATCCCCAATTCAATGATCAGAACTCCATAGCCCTCTTCCACCCACAAGCCGGGCAGCGGCTGGTGTACGAGTTTGGCGACGTACTGAGCGCCCAGTGACGCCACGCCGATTCCGTTTCCCAAGATCCAGTTGGGTTCGACGAAGACGGTCAGCAAATTCTGAATCGGGTAGTCCCATGAGCGGTTGGTGACTGCGTATGCCGAGCTGCCGGGATTGAGTGTTTCGGTGTAAAAGGCGATGCGCGATCCGGCTTGCTCTGGGAAGATCAAGAGAATTGCAGCGAGGCCCAGAGCGCCCATGATGATGGAGCGGCGGATTGCTTTTACAAGTCGATGCGCTTGTCTCCAGCGCCAAGGGGCGGCCCAGAGGAAGCCCACGGTAAGAACAAGCGTGCTGGCCGCTACGTACACAACCGCGCCACGCGAGCCGCTCAACAGCGCCGCCCCGCCCAATACTGCCACAGTCACGAAAACGAGCTTGCGGCCGCGAGTCGTGCTGTGCAGGAGCAAATAGCCGGCCGTCCCCATTACGACGATATAGGCGAGAACCAGATAAAACCCGAACCGGCCCGCGCTTACGAAGACGGAGTCGGGAAGATTGAAGACCTGCCCCGAAAGCGGCGTCACCTTATCGAGATTGCCCAACTCGCGGATTTCGGGCGCCAGGACAGGCGGGTTCAGAAAGCTATTGCCGACAACGGCCTGAGCTATGCCGATTCCTCCGATAATGAATGCGAGAAACGTGTTGATGAGCAGAAATTTGCGCAATTCTTCGTCGTCCCGTATCAACGCGTAACCGACCCACAAAAGGGGGATATAGTAGAAATACACCTTGAAACCGAGAAGTCCGAACAAAATGTGCGGGGAGTTCTGATTGAAGATCTGAATAGCGCCCAGCCACACAAATACGGCCAGGGGGACCAGAAAAGGCGGACGGAACGTCTTCTCCCGGCCTCTTCTGATCTCCACGAAGAGCGAGATGTAGGTCAAAGCAGCGAGCACGTCCTTGCCAAAGAAGAGGATGAGGTCGTTCCCCATGTACTTGCGGACGAGGTCTTCGAAGAGCAGCCAGACTAAGAACAAGTAGAATCCGGAGCGCCAATTTCGGAGGATGGCGAAACCGGCCCCACACGCCGCGAAACCGATCGCAATGAACTCGATCGTGCGGAAATCATCGTCCGCGATTTTTCCGCCAACTTGCCAAGCCAACAGGATGCCAAGGGCGAACAGGCCTATCCCTATGAGGGACTGATTTCTCATGGCCGGAATGCGGTTGCCAATCACGCTTGGCCTTTCAGTTGACCATGCTCTTTCCAGCGAGCAAGCACGTGAGTGGTGTAGAGAGCCTCGCCAAGGGGCTCGAGTTCGTAACCTAAGGCCGCCAGGACCGCAAGCCCAGAATGCAGCCGGCTCTGTTTGTCCAGATCGTGGACTTCGATCACCATGGCGGGATGGAAGGCCTTGATTGTTTTTTCTGCGCCTTTCAAAACGTCGTCCTCGGCGCCCTCCACGTCTATCTTGATAAAGTCAACCTTCATATCGTGCTGGAAGACATACAGGTCGAGCGATGTCGCAAGCACCATGGTCGTTGGGCGCTCATCATCATGATGCATCGGTCCCGCCAGCAGGAAAGACTCGGCGTCGGGAACCTCGAACGTGAGTTGACCGGAATTGGAATGCACGCCTTGCTTCTCCAACCGCACATTCATGAGCGAATTCAACCTTACATTCTCCTGCAACATCCGAAAGTTTGCGGGTAAGGGTTCAAACGCGACGACTCGGCCCTTCGGGCCCACAACCTTCGCGAGCAATAGCGTGAAAAACCCGCTGTGCGCTCCAATATCGAGAGCCGTCATTCCCGCCGATACGACCCTCGATATGGCTCGCACGACCTCAGGTTCATACGTTCCGTAGGCAAAGCTTCGGTTCTTTTTCCAATCGATCTTCATGCGGTAGCCGTCGAGAACGCCGGAGCATTTCAACACGGGGTACCTTTGGACCGGCAGCCGGTTTAGGACAGCATGGATCGCGTTCGCCAGTTTGCTGGGCTGGCTTCGTTTGCCGCGCATCGCAATGTGAATGTTCTGCGGAACCCATTCCATTGCAGATGCAATGACCCTTTGCAGTGACATCAGGAATCGATCCCTCTCGAAAGCAAGACTAAGACTCTCGATACACGGAAATGTGAGCCTCGATCATCTTATCTAAATCGAATAACCGCGACGCTCGCTCTCGGGCGGCGCTGCCGAGAGAACGCGGCAGGTCCGAGTCCTCGAGAACCTGACGCATGCAGTCCGCCAGAGCTGCGGCATCGTTTGTCGGGAATGTTAGCCCCGCCTCGCCGACCACCTCTTGAAGCGCTCCGATATCAGACACAATCAAGACTTTCCCGCGCATCATGTTTTCGGCCGCCACCAGACCGAAGACCTCTCCGCCGAGGGAAGGCATCACCACAGCCGCGGCCTCACAAACGATCTCATCCAAGTCTTCGCTGGCGACGTGCCCCTTAAACTCCACATGAGCGCCGAGTTCAGCTCCACGAGATTTTAGAACCGGAAGCTCGGGCCCGTCACCTATGAACTTCAAGTCGGCACTCAGACCGTTCTGGCGAAGAATGCGTGCTGCATCGATCAGGAGCCCGGCACCCTTCGTTGATACAAGACGTCCTTGAAAGGCAAACAGCGAGCCGCCGGGCCGATGATCCTGGCAGCAGGCTCGGTTGGACACGCCATGATGGATGGTAGTCATCCTGTTCAGGGCCAAAACGCTGCCGAGCCACGCGGTCGGCATGATGTTCGCGCCGGCTCGATTGCTCAGCCAACGGCGCACGGGAGTCATCATCAGCCAGTAAAGGCTTCTGAATGTTCCAACAGCCGCGCGATTGCAAGCGAGGCACCTGCGGTAATGCCGCGCCATAAAGTGTCCCGGGCAAGGCGCCTGCTCATCTTCGAGAAACAGCAAACCATTGGGGCACCCAGCATGAAATCCGTGATGCTCGACCGCGATGGGCTTGCGAAGCAAAAATGCGATTGTGAGAGGCAAGAGCGCGGGTCCGGCAATATGCACGACGTCAACGCCTCGAATGATCTGGCAGAGCCTCCAGAAACTCGGGCGGCGAACCAGTTTGAACGGGTAGGTCGCGTCTTCGGGGCAGCTTTCACGGGTGCGCGTGACGACCGTTACATCGAACGATTCCGAGGTGCCCTGTTTTGCCTGCCATTCGCTGAGGCCACGAGCCAGGTCAGACACTACGGTTTGAACGCCGCCAGGAATCGGGTAAAAGTATTCCGTGTAGATCAATATCTTCATGGTGCGAACTTTTCCGCGGCGCCCAGAGCTCTCAACATACCCGATGCGATCACGCTCCAGGAGAAGTACTTCTGATGCGCCAGAACATTCCGTTCGTGGAGTTCCTGCCAGACCTCGCTATTTGAAAGGACACGCGCGAGTTCGACTCCCAACGCGCTGCGATCGGGATATGGAACCAAGCGCACGCCCGCCTCTTCCATGAGTGTGCCCTCCGCGGCGCCGCCATATGCAACGATGGGCAGCCCGCAAGCGATCGCGGCAATCGCGCTGCCGCGCCGAGCGTAGAGTGGGCCGCGGACACAAAGCATCGCATCCGACTGCGAGAGGGTCATGCTGATTTCATCCGGGCTTCGAATTCCGAGATTCAACACCTCAACCTGACTGGAATCGAAGACCTCGCCGATTTCTTGCTTGGCTTCGGCCGTTCCGCGACCCATAAACACGACGCGCGCTTGGATTCCAGTTGCGGTTACCTTGCGCAATGCGTCCGCAATTTCCGCGACTTCTCGAGATCGGTTGGGTGGATCGCTCAGACAAAAGACCGCGACGGTCTTCCGTCCACCGTTGCGTGCCGATGTCGCAAAGGACCGTTCGGGGATGTTTGCTCCAATCGGAACATAGGCCGCCTTGGGATCTTTGGCCGCCAACCAATGAATGGCTTCCGGGGCGTCTGCGAAAATCGACTTTGTTGCCGACCGATGCAGCCGGCGAACAACCCAGTCCTGGCAGGCGCCGCGAATACGGTCGATCCATCGCGACCCGCCCTGCCGGCAGGGTTCGTGGAATACGACGGCGCAGCGAACGCCACGATTGTGGAGCACGCGAAGGACGCAGAGCGCGCCAAAGGGAAAACCGCGATTTGACCATGCCATCGCGGTGTACTGGATCAGCGCCCACTGCCCGCTTCGACCGGTGCAGTCTGTCCGAAGCTGAAGCAGCGCGCGCAGCCAGCCCACCTCACTCCATCGCACTCGAAGCTTCTCGAGCACGACTCCGCGTGTTTCCAGCTCGGATCCAAGGAACGTGCAATAGTCCTCGACGCCATCCGTCGGCGTGTCGCGGCGCCCCAGGAGCGCGATCCACATTTCAGTCGGGGCGTCTGCCCTTTGCGTTGATCCCATTGTAGCCACGCTTCAGTTCCACACCGACGAGGTTGCTCTCTGCAAACCATCGCTGGACGTCTTCCATGTGTTGCGGATGCTCAAACTTCGGCGAGAGCATGTTCAGAGCGCTCAAAATCTTCACTTGCTTCAACTCTTCATCCGAATAGTTCAACCCTCGCGACACATGCGAGATCGGACCAATGGGAATCAGATTGGAGAGCCCTGGTCCGATACGCGGGAATGCGTGAATTGCCTTCTTCAATTCGAAAGCGGGGGGAATGACCCAGCTCAGAAGTTTGTAAAGACTTTCGGCCCCCATCCGCTTGGTGATCGGGCGAACGAAGGTCTTTAGGGGAGGGAATCCCTCGGACTTTTCATAGACGTCGACCACGATCTCACCACCGGGTCTCAAGAAGGGAAGCATGCTTTGAAACGCGCCATGAACATCTGGACAAAACTGAAGTACACCCATGCAGAAAATCTTGTCGAAGCTCCCCTTGCGCAGTGGGATTTCATAAATGCTTCCCTGAAAGAGCGTGAGATTCGGATGGCCACCGTTGTTCCGCCAT
Source organism: Candidatus Limnocylindrales bacterium (assembly GCA_035501415.1). GTDB lineage: Bacteria > Acidobacteriota > Terriglobia > Acidiferrales > UBA7541 > Palsa-295. The sequence goes on from DATJWH010000032.1 coordinate 82,163, forward strand.
GCAGCTTCCACGGAGGAGCTGAGATCGAAGGAAACGACCTCGGCGCCTGTTTCGAGCGCGAGTTGCGTGAAGCGGCCCGCGCCGCACCCCACCTCCAGGATGCGCTGTCCTTCCATTTTGGAGGGCCACCCGGTGGTCTTATAGAAACGGTCGCGGCTCAAATCATTGTTCATGACGCTGTCTATTTGAATCCGGTCGAAGCGATTCCACTGAAAGCCCCAGCAGGCCGCATAGGATTCCGAGCCCACGAACCGAGGGATGTTTCGCACGATCGGGGCAATCGTTCCGCAGGTCGGGCACTCCATTTGACCGTCGGTGATTTCGCCGGAAGCGGGCTCCTCTTGCCGGATTGCCCCAATGCGCAGACCGGTCCCGCACTTCGCGCAGGCGAACCTTTCAAGCGATTCGCGGCGCATCAAACTGGCCTCCCTGCGGGCGTTGCGAACAAATGATGATCGTCGACCACGAAGAAATCGTAGTCGCGTTGCTGCAGAATCTGCCGAAAGTCATGCTCGTTTTCCGTTGAATGCATCTCACAGACGATCCGTGGCCGATGCTTCTCGATAAGATCTTGAGCGCCACGCAGCGCTTCCACTTCTGCGCCTTCAACATCGCACTTGATGATGTCAGGCGGCGGCGCCGTGCGTGCAAAATCATCCAATGAAATGCACCGAATCGAAGCACCAGAGCGGGCTGCACCCGTCACAAAAGTTCCGGTTCCGTGATCGGGTGACGCCGAATCGGCCGGCGCAAACTGCTTCTCACAACTCGATGACCAGACTCCGGCTTCGATAACCGCGACATTCGAAAACTCGTTTCGTGCGATGTTGCGGCGAAGGCGCTCGGCAACTGCCTTCTCAGGCTCAAAGCTGAAGACCTTTCCGCCGGGGCCGACGAGGCGCGCGGCCAGCAGGGAGAAAAGGCCGATATTTGCTCCCAGGTCATAAAAGACCATTCCAGCGCGCAGATTTCGATTCAAGATGTCCTGGACGCATTCTTCGGCCTCGCCTCTCACATAATCCTGCCCCGTGCGCGGATTCACCTCAAGCCACAGTCCCTTTGCCGGGCCGGATTCGATTTGCGCCCAGACTTTCTTGTCGGCAGGAACGATTCGATGGCTCAGACGATGGACGACTTCGCCGAGTACAGGAATCCGCCGGACGGAACGCAGGGACTCCGGTGCGCGCAGGAAAAGAGAGCTGATCCACTTCGGAGTCTCCTGCACGCTACTTCTCCACCACGAAGTTTCCGATCACGAGCGCGTCCATCCCTGAGCTAAAGAAAGTGCGAATTGCGTCAGTAGGAGTACATACAATCGGCTCGCCGCGAAGATTGAAGGACGTATTCATGACGACGGGAACGCCCGTGCGCTTTCCAAACTCGTCGATCAGGCGCCAGTATAAAGGATTCGTTTGTTGCTCCACCGTTTGTGGCCGTGCGCTGCCATCCACGTGCGTCACGGAGGGAATCACAGATCGCTTGTCCTCCTTGACCTGTGCGGTCAGGATCATGAACGGAGAATCGGTTGCTGACTCAAGGTAATCGCCGGCGGCTTCCTTGAGGAGTGACGGCGCAAAAGGCCGCCACCATTCCCGGAATTTTACGGCCTCGTTGACCTTCGCATTCATTTCAGGATCGCGCGGGTCGGCCAGGATTGAGCGACTCCCAAGCGCTCGCGGTCCGAACTCCATGCGTCCTTGAAACCATCCCAGAATCTTTCCCTGCGCCAAGAGTTCCGCGGCGGTCGCGGCTGGATCCCCCAGGCGGCCGAATCGCAGCTTGTAGATTTCCAGGGCTCTTTGAATCTCCGGTTCCGAGCTCTCGGGTCCGAGATATGCGTGCCGCATCGCTCGAGTGGGTAAAGCTCCCCGCCCATCCAGATACGGCGCCAGCGCCGCGCCGAGGCAGACGCCGTCGTCGCCAGAGGCCGGCTGCACGAATAATTGATCCACCAGTTCGCACGCGAGGATTTTTCCGTTCGCCTTCGAATTCAGGGCGACTCCACCTGAAAGGCACAAATTACGGCAGCCGGTCGTTGCAACAGCGGCCCGCGCGAGCGTCAGCATCGCCTGTTCGCAGGAATCTTGCACCGCAAAAGCCAGATTCTTGTGCCGGTCGCTGATTTCCGACTCGGGCGGGCGCTTGGGTCCGAGGGCTGCCTCGATCGCGGCCGTGGGCGCCGAGTCTTTGCCGATCAAATGCCGCGCGGCAACCTGATAGGGATTGTCATCGGGGATGATGAAGTTGCGAAGATTGACGCCTGGCCTGCCATATGGCGCCAATCCCATCACCTTCCACTCGTCGCTGTACGGCTGGAAACCCAGATATTGCGTAAACTGCGCGTAGAACAAGCCCAGGGAGTTCGGCCAGGGAATTGTCCACACATGTTCGAGCCGCCCCTTGCGTCCGTGCCACAGCGACGTCGCTTCCCAAGAGCCGCGGCCATCGAGCACCAGGACGGCGGCTTCGTCAAACCCCGAAAACGCGTATCCGCTGATCGCATGGGCCAGATGATGATCCACGTAGCGAAAGCGCGCTTTGATCGGCCCGTACATCTGCCGGAACCGATTCTCGCCGCTCCGCTGGTGTTGCATGCTCACGAAGTGGCGCGTCGTGTTCAGCAGGGCGCGCGAATCGACCGGCTGTTTGCCCAGCGCATAGCAGCGCAGATCATGCAGAAATCCCGCGCGAGGCCGCGACCACCCCTGGCACACGAAGTCGAGTTGCTCCGGCCGTACACCGCTTGAATCCAGGCAGGCGCGAATCGCCAGCACGGGAAAGCGGGCATCGTGTTTGACGCGGCTCAGGCGTTCCTCCGCAACGGCGAACAGCACTTCGCCGTCGCGCACAAGGCACGCCGACGAATCGTGCATCTGCGAATAATTGATCCCAAGTGTCAGCATTCGCTTCGAAGCTCTTCGCTGCTACTTCGCGTTACTAATCTCGCCGCACCACGACCAGAGAATGAACCTCCTCCACAATCCTCCAACTCGATGCTTGCCCCTTTCGGAAAAGCGCATCGATCAGGCGGACGGGACCGTAATCGGCGCTCGTCCAGCCGCCGTCAAACAGCCGCGCATCGTGGAAGATGGCGACTCCCCCCGGCTCGACGAACCTGTTCCAGTCGCTCCAGTCTTGCTGAACGCCTCTCGGCGAGTGATCGCCGTCAATCAAGAGCAGGTCAATCGGCTTGTTCCATCCCAAGGCCGCGTTGAAGCTGAACTCCTCGATCCATACCACCTTGCCGCGCGAACAGCTTTCCACCGCTCTGTGTGCCGCACGCCGTGTGAAATTGAGTGTCTGCAGTCGGCTGAGATGAAACGGATCGATCAAATAAAGGCTCCCCGTCTCCGACATCACTTGTCGCATTGCAAGCGCGGAAACGCCTTCCGCAACTCCGATTTCCACGATTCTTGCTCGGTCGCAAGCCCAGCGGCGAAGTGCATCGTGTTCGTCCGCTGTGTGCTGTGCCAGGACGGGACGCAGTCCAAGCCATCCGAATACCGGATGACGCAGCGCGGGGATCAGCCTATTCCCATACGTCAGCGCCGTATCGGAAATGCGCGGAAGGTTTAGCACGGCGTATCTCACTTCCGTCGCGCCTCGCTCACCGCAAGCATCAGAATCTCTTCCAATCGACTCGTGACGCGTTGCCACGTATAGCGCCTAGCTGTCCGTTGCGCTTCTTGACCCAACTCACGTCGGAGGCTGCTGGCCGCCAGCAGCCGGCTTACTGACCGAGCGAGCGAAGCAGAATCTGCCGGAGTGGCCAGCAGACCGTTGTATCCGTCTTCCACGACGTCGGCCATGCCACTCGTGTTCGTCGTGACGACCGGCATTGCCGAGGCCATCGCCTCCAACAAAGTCAGTGGCATCCCTTCAACCAGTGAAGGAAACACGAAGATGTCATGCTCCGCATAGATGAAAGGCATGTCCCCCCGCCCGACGAATGGTAGAACCCGGACTCGATCTCGAACGTCCGGCGCGAAAGAGGCCTTCACGAGTTCTTCAGCTTGACCGCACCCAGCCACTGTGAGAAGGGTTTTGGAGCTTTCGCCAGCCACGATCCGGAAAGCCTCGGCCAGATAATGGACGCCCTTGCGATCCAGCCACGTACCCACATAAAGCAACTTCAGGCCACTCTTGTCCGTATAGTCCCGCGCCCCGAAAAATTGCTCCTCCACTCCGTTCGGTACGAATCTGATTCTGCCCGGCTCTCGGCCATGCTTCAGTTCCGCGCAAATCCACGCTTCGCGATTCGCCACAGCCCCATAGTCAGCGGTTCGAATCGAAATGTCGTACATCATTTGATGATACACGCGGTGCCAGAGCCGGTTCTTCCATCCGAAATTGGAAGCCAGCCCCTTTCGATCTTCCCGCCGCATCATCGTGACGAATCGCTCTTCGCTCCCCTGCATCGTCAGCACATAGGGGGGAGCGGATGCAACACGGCCCAATCTTCGCCGCACTCCGTACACGCAACCCCAAGGAGCGTGCAAATTCACCACATCGTATCTTTCTCGTTCCCTGGAAATGCGCTTAATGATCGCAAAGGCGAAAACCAACCCTTCGAATCGTTTTGGACCAGTCGACTCTGGAAGGACGTCATCGAGGAACCAGCAATCCACGGTATGTCCTTTTCTTTCGAGCTCGCGCGCATGATTCAGCACCACGCTCGCAGCGCCCGCCTCGGCTTGCCGCTGGACCCCGATCGCAATCAGTATTTTCATGTGTCACGGTTTACGATCCCGTTCGCGTTTCCTTGCGAAGATGCGCCATCTCGGGAATCGGCAGCCAATGCTGCCGCATCCGGTTGTAAAGGCCACTCTGCGTGATCTTCCTGTGGAGCCGATAAAAGGCTCTTGGTGGAAGAAGGGCGGTCCCCAGCACCACCGCCAACTTGAAAACACGGTGCAGCAGCGGGGCATCGGGGTGCGTTACCTGATACAACGACCACTCGGTTTGGGCCGTTTCCCACGACCATCCTCCATCCAACATCAGCCGGAGTTGGACAGCGCTGCTTCGCGTGTATTTGAGAATCGCCTCTCGCGTGCTTCGGTCGATGCCTTCGCTCTGGAGTCTCTGATCTATGGCGAGCGCAAGAGCGGTCAAGGATGTCTGTTTGTGGCGCAACTTGGCCTGGTCAAAATCGGAAAGCTGAAATGCATTGGAATCGTGATAGCGGTAGTACGTCAACGACTCTGGAAGTATGCGGGCCGGGGCCAGCGCGGCCGCGATCGTAAACAGATATTCGTCGGCTTGTACGGCGATGCTTTCCGGCACGGCTCCGATCTTTCGAAGCACGTCGCGCCGGATCGTCATCCGGCTTGTGCCGAAAAAGGCTCCTCGCCGCCGCAGCAATTTCGCTCCTTCGAGTGAGTCGGCCTGGAAGCGAAAGCCCTCGCGAAGGGTTTCGCTCTCGTGGCGCCCATCGCGGTGAACGATGACGATGCCGTGGCCCACAATCCCAATTGAAGCGTCGCTTCTCATTTCCGAGACCACGTGACTGAGCTTATTCGACGCCCACCAGTCATCGCCGTCGAGAAACGCCACGATCTCTCCCTGTGCTGCCTCTATGCCGAAATTAAACGCGGACGCCTGGCCGCCATTCGCCTTCTGAAGCAGCCTCACCCGCGGCTCGAACCGCCGCACCAGGTCGGGAGTGCGGTCCGTCGATCCATCGTCGACCACGAGAATTTCGGCTTCGGAAAGCGGAAAATCCTGTTTCAAGACGCTGCCAATCGCTTGTTCGATGAAGCGCTCGTGGTTGTACGTGTCGACTAGAACTGTGACGAATGGTGCTGGCACTTTTATACTCTGCCTTCTGAGCGGCCTGGGGTTATCGCCTGCTTTTGTGCCAGGCAGTAGAGGTAAAGGCCGCTGTGCCCACGCAGACGCAGGTACGGCAGCAGCAAGGTTGCCAGCGGGATCATTGCCCAGGCTTTCAGTACGGCGAGTTGCGCCGCCACTCGATGTCGTGGCTGCTCCGACACCCGCCTCAGCGTATTGCGCACGTCCCCCGGGTTCATCTCGGCCAAGTCCGAAATTGTGGGAGTTCGTTCGCCCGCGACTCGAAACGCCATTCCGGTCCGCAAGCCTGCACTCAGCACCTGCGCGGCGCGATGAATCCCAAGAGGTTCCTTCTCCAGTGTCATCACTTCGAATCCGTTGCGTTCAAGCAGATTTCTGAGCGCCTTCGGGCTCCAGCGCGTCAAGTGATTCGGCGGATAGTCGAGTGGCTCCAAACCTTTTTGCCAGCGCTCTCGATTGGGGACGCTGACGGCTAAAAACCCTCCGGGCGCGAGAAAATCGTTCGCGGTCTCCAGGAATCTTTGTGGATCGTCCTGGTGCTCGAGAACCTCAAAGCTCGTTACTACATCGAACGTTTGCCGCGATCGTTCGCGAAATTCTTCCGGCCGCACTGAAAAGACATCCTGCAAGCCATAGTGCTTCCGCGCGAATGCGACCGCCGAAGCATCGAATTCGACTCCGGTGACCTCGAAGCCTGCGTCCCGTGCCGCAGCGAGAAAGTTCCCCACGCCACATCCAATGTCAAGCAAGCGCCCGCGCTTCGGCGCAGCAGGATCGGAGAGAAAAAACCGGTGCCCTGGCTCCAGCGGCATCGCTGTGTGATCTCGCCCGGCATACGCAGCTTCATACCAGGCTCGATCCGGCATGGCGACGGGATGCCAGAAGTGGAGATCGCACCCCTCACAAATGTACAGTGAGGAGCCGTTTGATTTCTCTCCCGTGGAATTCTCGACTGTCTTGGTGCAGGCGGGGCACTTTAGCACAACGGAAAAACCGACACCCGCTGTCTTCGACGTCCCGCCCAGCGTGCGCGCCGGGGCGCTCATGATTTTCCTTTCTTCTCTTCCGTGCTCAAGTTCAGCCTTCGGCTGACCACCTGCTGGTCCCGAAATTGCTTGCCGGCGCGCCGATATCGATTTTCGCCGTTGGCTAGTTGCTTTGGGTCGGCCCGGTCTGCCAGTGCTTTCTGTTGAATCCCAGAGCGCTCCGGAGCCGGGCGGTTCTCTTCACAAAGACTTCCCACACGAATTCTTTCGTCTTAAACAGTTTCTTCCGAAGCCTTACACGTCGAATTCCACCTCCGCGGGTGAGTTCGTGCGTTACGCTCAGAAACGTGTGGGAATGAGGCGGTGAGCCATACAGCTCAAGGTTGTGCTTCTGCTCTTTCCCCTTCCAGACCCATTCCTTTCCTCCCGGCACGTGACCGTAATCGTGGTTCTGGTGGATGACAGGTGAGACGCGCGAGAGGTCCACCACTGGAATCCCGCTTTCCAAAGCCGCCTTGATCAGCCACTGGTCAAACCATAGGCGCCCGAGCGCGAAATCGGGCACTCGCGGATACGTCCCCTTCGGAAAAACAAAAATATCGATCCCTGTGTAACCGACCGGCACGCCGTCGCGCTTTCTGAGCTCGCTGAGTGCCGCCTCCCAGCCAGGATTGAATGCGAGCGCCTCGGTGATATCCAAATCGATCCGCTCGGATATGAGGAGAAATCTCTGCAGCCTTGCCCGAACCCGATCTATCGCCCGCAGAGCGTCGCTCAGCACAATAATGTCGGCGTTGACGTAACACACGATCTCCGCGTTGGCGCGGGCTTCCGCCTGACGGAATATGTCGCCGAGCAACGGAGTCCCATATTCATTCACAGCCACGTCCGGTACGTGTCGAGTTCCAAACTCCTCCGCAGCTTCTCTCGTTCCTTCGTCACTGCCGAAGAGGATGATCTCAGGCCGCGGCGAGAGGCGCGTCCAGCTTCGAATGGCATTGCGCTGGATGACTCCAATATGGCCGCGGAAGGCCTTTGGCATGGAAAAGATGGTTAGCATCGGTTGTCAGTCCGCGCTCAAGGGGCTGCCTACGCGTTTCTCGAGTGCTTCGCCGAATCCCAGCCGGATGTAGCGCACGCCGTCGACGTGCTCGAGGTTCTCCAACATTCGCCAGCAATCAATCACGACCCGCGAAGTTCCGCGACGCGCCCAATCGTCTTCGGCAAGATCGAGGAACTCCTTCCAGGAGGTTGCCAGGACCACCACCTCGGATGCCTGCACACACTCGCGGGCTGAGTTCGCAAGGAGCAGCTTGCTGTTCACCGAAGAAATTCTGCCCGCGTCGACGGCTGGATCGAAGACAACCACCTGAGACCCGTCGGACGAGAGCTCTTGCGCCAGTAGCATGCCGACCGACTCTTCGATCACATCCGTATTTGGCTTGTACGTGAGTCCCAGGATCCCGATAGAGCCGCTGCGCGCGTGATGCCGCTTCACCAATTCCGCCAGCCATTTGATTTGTGCACGGTTAAAGCGATCTGTGGCAACGGCCAAGTCTGAGAAAGCGCCAGCCTGATTCGCTAGCGCAGCCATGGCGCGGTTGTCCCGCGGGAAGCAAGGGCCACCGTAGCTGACCGCTCCCTTCAAGTACTTTCCGCCGATGCGGCTGTCCAGCCCCAGCGCGCCTGTCACCGCATTTGCGTCCGCCCCGGGCAAGCACTCGCAAAGCCGTGCGATCATGTTGGCAAAACTGATTTTCGTCGTGATGAACGTATTTACCGCGAGCTTTGTAATTTCCGCGTTGACGAAATTCATCCGCGCTACGGGAGGCGAGTTCTTGCACACGCGGCGGTAGATTCCTGCAAGCATGTCGCCAGATCTTTCATCCGACTCACCGATCAGCAGAAAGTCCGGATTGTAGAAATCGCGAATCACTGTCCCTAATGCGATAAATTCAGGGCTGTAACACAGCCCGAAATCGCGTCCGCAGGTTTTCCCGCTGAATCGCTCCAGCGCTGTTTTCACCTCGCCGCCAGTCGACTTTGGCATTACGGTGCTCGTCAGAATCACGAGATGAAATCGAGACTTCGTCCGAAGGGCTCGACCGATCGCCTCGCACGTCGGAAGCACATAACGAAGGGAAAAGCTGCCCGAAGCCTCGCTGGGTGTGCCCACGACGATGAACGTAGCGTCGGTTTCGCGGACCGCTTGTTCCGCATCCTGACCGGCGTGCAAGCGTCCTTGGCAGTCGCGGATTGTTTCCGCAAGCCCGGGTTCATGGACTGGTGGAAGCCCTCGATTCAACGCCTCTACTTTTTTCGCGTCCAAGTCCACCGCATGGACTTTGAATCCCGCTGCGGCTACGCATGCCGCCAACGGCGAACCAAGCTTTCCCAATCCAATTACCGAGATCGTCTCGACCATAAGCCTCCCAAGCGGCTTCTGTCCCTGCGTCGATTTCCTGTGATGCTCTCCCGGGCTACGCCGGCTGCTCCACCTTCGCGACGATCGAGAATGCATCTGGAATGTTCAGCACACCCGCCCACTCGTCCTTCTGGTGCGTCACGGGTTCCGTAGTGACCAGCATTTCCGGTATGCAATCCCACGAATCCAGATATCCATGCTCGTCGTAAAGGCTCACCCTCCATGTGTACGGACCCGGTCGAAGGGGAAGATCCGGCAACTCGTGGGCGAAGAAATAGGTGCCCGGACTCAGCTCCAGATTGTCCATGGCCGTGCCCCAAAGCAGTTGTCGATCGGTGTTGTAGATACCAATCCCATGGTGCCCGATTCTCAATGGGATGTTCAGCGCCAGCTCGAACTCCACGCGCACTCGGCCCGTCGACGCCAGAACATTCGGAAGCCCGGATGCCGGGTCGCAGATGCGCCAGCTCAGAAAACGAGCCTTCACGGTCGCCCGGCCTGCCTCTCTCACCTTTGAGCTAGCGCTCCACGACAATTTTGCCTCGTACTTGCCGACAACCTGGTTCGCGGGCCCCTCTTCCTCGATCTGGCCGCCTTCCAGCCAGTACGCGCGCCGACACAAGCGCCGGATCTGATTCATCTGATGGCTCACGAAAACGATCGTGCGGCCGCTGTCGGATACCTCCTGCATTTTGCCGAGGCACTTCTTTTGAAATTCCAGGTCGCCGACGGCCAGCACTTCATCCACCAGCAGAATTTCGGGCTCCAGATGCGCCGCAATCGCGAACGCCAGCCGCATTTGCATTCCGCTGCTGTAATGCTTCAGCGGCGTATCAATGAACCGCTCGACGCCCGCGAAATCCACGATCGCGTCGAACTTGCGCCGAACCTCCCGGCGGCTCATGCCGAGAATGGCGCCGCTCAAGAAGATGTTCTCGCGCCCTGTGAGTTCAGGATGGAATCCCGTACCCACTTCAAGCAGGCTGCCCACGCGCCCTCGAATCTCCGCATGACCCGTTGTCGGCCGCGTGATGCGCGAGAGCAGCTTCAGCAGCGTCGTCTTCCCCGCGCCGTTCCTACCGATCAGGCCAACCACTTCGCCTTGTTGGACATCGAGGCTGATGTCGCGCACCGCCCAAAGAGTGTCCTGCTCGGTCTTCTGCGTTCGGCGAAAGGGCGCGCGCAGAGCGCGCGTGACTATGTCGCGCAAAGCCTTATAGGGCTCGCGCTCGCCGACCCTATACTTTTTCCCGAGTCCTCGAACTTCAATCACCGCCCTGTTCGTTTGGCTCATTTCACCCGGATCAAACGACGTCCGCCACCGTCGTTTCCATTTTCTGAAAATAGGCCAAGCCGCTGACGACCAGCACTAGAACCACTCCCGACGAAACCATTACCAATTCTCCCGGAGGTTTGCCCTGTCCTGCGAGCGACCAGCGAAATCCTTCGATCACTCCCACCATCGGATTCAGCGCATAAAGCCACTGCCACTTCGGCCACTTCGCGGCCACGAGCGAGCTCGGATACACCACGGGCGACGCGAACAGCCAGAATTGAATCAAGAAAGGGATTACGTAGCGAACGTCGCGGTAAATTGCGTTCAGCGCGGAGAGCCACAGTCCCACCCCCAGGGCCGCCAGCAGCGCCATCAGCAGGAACGCTGGCATCCACAGAATCGCGAGGGTTGGACGCACATGATAGTACGCCATCATCGCGGCAAACATAAGGAAAGAGATGGCGAAATCGACTAGCCCCGAGAGTACCGCCGAAATCGGCAGGTCCAGCCTCGGGAAGTACACCTTCGTGATCACCCGCTGATTGTCGACAATCGTGTTCGTCGCGTTCTGCAGCGATCCCGCGAAGTACATCCACGGCAACAACGCGCTGTAATAGAAAATTGGATATGGCAGGCCTTGCGACGGAATGTGAGCCAGCACGCCGAAGAAGAGGCTGAAGATCACCATCGTCAGGAAGGGTTGCAGCACGGCCCATGCCGCACCTACCGCCGTCTGCTTGTAGCGGATCTTGATGTCGCGCCACACGAAAAAGTAGAGCAGCTCGCGGTAATCCCACAGCTCCCGAACGGGAATCACCCACCAATTGCTTGGCGGCGTAATTCGAATCACCGGCGGATTCGATAGCGTGCTTTCAGCCGTGCTCATGCCTGGTCCTAGTCGCCTCGTGACCTTAATTGCTTCACATCTTCTTCTTCGATGCGCTGCATCATTCTTCCCCGATGCACCAGGTAGTTCTTCAAGCTTCGCGTCGCTTCGCCCGGAACCACCGCCACTTGATTATATGCGGCTTCCCTCCACGAGATGGGTCCCCGAGCCTCGATCAAGTGCGTCCCCCACTGAAACATCAGCCCGAAATTCCACAGGACTAGAACAGCCGTTGCCAGGGCACCCGCCCTCATTGCGCGCGTCTTACCGATCTCCTGCCCTAGCCATTCGAAAAACGCCGCAAGCCCCAGGGAAAAAAAACACGTCAGCGAGATGAAAAATCGATTCCCAAACGACGCCAGCCCGTGCCAGTTCTGATAGCACCCCATCACGTACGTGAACACTGCAAACGTAATCAGCAGATACGTCGCAAGAACGCCGTCTTTCTTCGCAAGGAAAAAAAGGCCCACCACACCAAGCAGCAGGATCGGCGTCCACGAAAACAATCCGTGCTCCGACGAGAACCCCACTTTGAGAATCGCGGGAGAATTCCAATACCAGTGTTCGGTGTACCCAAAACTGAGATACGAGCCGAAGATGATTTTCTTCGTAATCAGCGTCGGCATAAAGACTAAAAACGCTGCGCACGCCAGCAGCGCATCATTCGCGAACAGTCTCGCGCACTCCCGCACGCCGCCAGCCGTCAAAGTCTTTCGGCACTGCGCGGCGGATTCCATCAGCGGCAGGAGAAGGAGCACCGCACTCACGTAGTACACGTCCATCATCAACCCGCCGATCGCCCCGAGCGCCACCCATTGCATGCGCGTCCGCGAGCCTCGAGTCCTGTCCCAATACCACACGAAGAGCGCCACCACGAACGCGGACTGCGCGTGGGACCACGAAGGATTGAAGTACATGTACACGGGTAGCGAGCTCGCGAACCAAATCCCGATGGCCGCCAAGAACGCCCACCGCGCCTCCACGTATCGACAGGCAATTTGAAATGAGATCCATATGGCTAGGAAGCCGTAAATCGCCGTCGCAAGTGCCATCGCCACAACATACGGCCGCGAGAATCCGTTGGCTGCGACGTGAGCGCCGAGCGCGTCAGCTAGAAGGACGCTCGCATGCGCCACGATCAGAAACGGAGCCCACAGAATGGCGGGACCGATTGAAAAATGGTTCAGGATGTGGCCCGTCGAAGTGAAGTCGCCCTCTGAAAGATTGCCGTCTGCGTCCGTGTGCGCCAGTCGAAACTGCAGATTCGCATCGAGCCAATCTTGGCGGAAGTCGAGATTGTGCTGAATCAGCAGCGCGCGAGCGAAGGCGTAATAGCCCACCCCGTCGCCGTGAACCCACGGATTGCTGAACGGCAGGCTCAGAAGAAACAGCACGAGCAGCGGAATTTCGAAACGCCTCGTCCGCGAAGTGGCGCGCGTTTGCCCGCGATAAGCGTCACGCGCGATTGCGGCCGTCGATGGTTCCATTGTCGCGCTCGGAATTATCGAGTACCCCCGCCGGCCGCCGAGGCCTGGTCCGGAGAGATGCCGGCGTTGTTGTGCTCCTTCCGCAAAATGGCGATGATCGAGAGCGGCGGAAGGGGAATCCACGAATCCAGAAGGCGAAACAGGGGCGTGAGGAAATTCAGCATCTTGATCTGCCCCAGGCCAAACGTTCGCCTCTTCAAAACCTTTCCGTTCAGCCACCAGCCGGCCACGCCGGGGCGATTGAATTTCAGCACTTGCTCTACGCGGAAGCCCGCCTGTTGTGATGCATCCACGAGCTGGTCTTCCGTGTATCGGCGGTAGTGCCCCAGTACCTCATCCAAAGTTCCGTAAAGCTTGGGCCCATACGGGACGAGAATAATCGCTCGGCCGTCGTCCTCCAGCACATTCCAGATGTTTCGCAGCGCCCCAACGTCGTCCTGGAGGTGCTCCACCACGTTCAGGCAAACCACCGTGTCGAACGACTGGCCTTCCGGATACGTTCTTTCGTCGGTCGCGTCCGTTTGCGCCACCTGCATGTAGGGACGCGTCGTCCGCAGCCCCACTAGATAGTCGAGATAGTGAGGATTTACGTCGGTGGCCCAGTAAGAGGGTCGCGGCATCAGGTGCACGGACATATTTCCGATTCCCGCCCCGATTTCCAGGACGCGGTTGCCCAGGTATGGCCGGATCACGTCCGCCATCCACCGCGTGAATTTTGGCGCGCGGTTCAGCCGTCCCAGAATCTCCGCGCCATACGCGTCGGCGGTATATAGCTTGTCAGACACCGCATAGTGCAGAATGGCCCACAGCGCGCGAATGCCGTCTTTCCACCCGATCTTCTTCCCTTCACGGTAGGTGCGGCCCGAATAGCTGATGGGCACCTCGAAGATTCGCGCGCCTCGCTTGGCCAGCTTGATGGCCAGCTCCGGCTCCACGTCGAAGGTCTTGCTTTCGAGCGGAATGCTCTTCAGCAGATTTGCTTTCACCATCTTGTAGCAGGTTTCCATGTCTGTCAGGTTCAGGTCGCAGACCAAGTCGCAAAGGAAGGTCAGCAGGCTGTTGCCCAGCGCATGTTTGAAGAACAGTGCCCGCTTGTATCCGCCCGGCATAAAGCGCGACCCGAAAACGGCGTCTGCGTCCTCGTAGAGGAATACTTCCACCATGCTCAGCAGGTCGTGCGGGTGGTATTCCAGGTCCGCGTCGTGAATCACAACAAGTTCCGTGTCCACCTGCTCCAGTCCCGTGCGAATTGCCGCACCCTTCCCCGCATTTTTCTCGTGGCGGAGGAAAGCCCAGGAAAACTTTCCATCGTGTTCTTCAGATGGAATCGTGGCGCGAAACTCGCTGATCGATTGCCAGGTGGAATCGGACGACCCGTCGTCGACCACGATCACTTTCACGTGACCCAGCAGCTGCGACTCGCTCAGCACGCGCAGCCTCCCGAGGCTCGTGGCCACGAGAAACTGCTCGTTGTACGCCGGCACGATCACCGAGAGCGTCGTGCTCGTCCGTTTGCGGTTCGATCCGCCGGACGAGATCGGCGTCGGTGCCGGCCGGCGAGATGCTCTATTTTCTTCAGTGCCCCTGCTCGTAACGGGTGTGCGCATCGCGATTACCTGCCTCTGTATCATCTGCCGGGTAGTGCGAAGATTTGCCGTTCCTGCGCCCAGCCCAGGATCCGTGCCACTCCGTACACTGCCAGAATCACCTCAACAGGTTCCATCGGAAATCGAAAGCGTGCCGACGCATAGGCCACATAGTATAGCAAGGGGAAACACAGCAGCACGACCGCGTACGGAATCCCAAGACCGGAATGAGGCGAAGACAAAGCTGTGATAACTCCGAACAAACAAAACAGCGTCATCAGTGCATTGAGAGCCAGCAGGCCTTTCACATAGAAAGGGTCTCGCGACCAGACATTGTTTGCTCTATCGCTTGCTTCCAACCAGAAGGTTGCAATGCGCCCAAGCACAAGGTGCATCGTTGTTCCAGGGTGCGAGCGCATAAAAACCAGAGCTTCTTTTTGCTTCGTTTTCGCGTATTCGATTTCGCCTACGCGCTGGTACTCTTTCGCCTCCTGTGCGTTATCAACTGGCAGCATACGAAACGAATCTACGCCCACGGCGACCGGGTTGTTTCCTTCCCACAGCGTGATGCCGAAAACTGATCGCACCGGAACAAACTTGCCGAAGACGTGATAGTTCCTCACAGTCCACGGAGCCATGCCAGCCAGAAGTACAATCAGCGCAATCGCGACGTTGCGAAGCGATGATTCCAAACGCTGCCGTCCCTCCCAGGCGAGCCACCCGAGGAACCCCGGTAGGACCATGAGCAGGGAAGGGTTAATCATGGCCGCCATCGCCCAGGCGCCGCCGTAAGCGGCCCAAGCGATGGACCGCCGTGATTCTTTCAACACCAACGTGGCCCAGAGCATCAGCATCAGCCACGCTGCCGTTAACGCGGTGTCCCAAACATAAGCGATTGGAATATGCACTGCACTGGGTAGGAAAGCCCACGTCCAGGACGCAATCGTTGCCACTCTTATGCCAAAGGACCGCCGGGCTGTCCCGTGGATCGCGAAAATGGCGAGCGAAACGAACAAGCAGTTCGCGGCTTGGCTTATGATATGCGACTTCACCGAATAGATTCCGCACAGTCTGAAAATTCCCGCCAGGAAGAAGGGATAAGCCGGAGGAAACCAAGCAGTCGGCCCGGTATCGATTCCGGGCAGTGGCGAACTGAAGCCATGCCCGGAGGCGATCGACTTCGCCACGGCTCCGGCCTCGTAACCGTACGAACCGCTCAATTGATCGGGCGTGGCCCCGTGCCACGTCACGAATAGAACCGCCAAGCGGAGAGCCAAGGCCGCGCACGCGATGAGGTAGGGAGACCGCCGCAGATCTTGGAGCGATGACGTCCGGGCGACGACTACTCGATCGATTGTTGCCATCCCTTACTCCGTTGCTCCACCGAGGGCCGCCAGAACCACTTCAGCGCCGCGGTCAATCGCATGAAATCTCAGAGACCAGATTCCTACGAGGACCGCCAGCAGCCCATCAGTAAAGGGCATTCGCAGGCGCGTGTTCATATCAAACGGAAGATGCAGGATCGTAATCAAGGCCGCATAGAGCAAGAATACGCGCGCGATTTGCGGCTCAAATTTGCGCAATCGGAACCAACCCGCGATACCCAACGCCAAGAGTCCCCAGTAAATCAGCACTCCTCCAGCCCGTGCTGTGCGGACCACCGGGCGGAAGGAATGCGTCCAAAGAAGTTGGTCAGTGCTCAGCCAGAAAAACGAAAGTTTTTCCGTCTCCAGAGGGATCAGTTTCCAGCCGGTCTGGCGCCAAAGCTGAAAGGCCACATGCCAGGCCTTTCGATTCAGGTCTGACTCATCACCCAGATTGTTGCGGCTTGCATCATTTGTTTCCAGATCCGCCGGAGGCACCCAGCCCAGCGCCTCTCTGAGTCTTTCGGAGTCGCCCGGCATCGCCCGGCCCTGGGGGGTCAGCATTCCCATTACGGCTGCAGGACCGCTCTCGGTTGAGAACGTCGGCGCGGTGTGAAAGACCAGAAAATTGCGAATCAGCCATGGCCCCGTCACCACGGCTGGGAGTAGTATCGCCAGTGCTACACCGCCCCACTTCGGAATCTTATGCTGACAAAGAACCAGCCCCAGCACGACGATGCCAAAAGCCGCCATGTTGAATCGCACGAGCGCCGCAATCCCAACAAGAACCGAAGCGCAGGCCAGCGTAACCCAGCTGTGTTCTTGCACAAACCGAACGAGACAATACAGAAAGAGCGTCGCGATCAGAGTGGCACTCGTTTCCGTCAGAATCTCACCGGTCATCACAATCAGAGTCGGACAAAGAAGCGCGACAGTAATGCTTGGCAACAGGGCTTTGCGCCCGCATAAGCGACCTGCAATTGCCCCGCACAACAAGGCAATGAGGAGTCCCATCCCGAACTGGACCACGCGATCCGCCGCGAATGCACGGCCGCCGAAGATTTTCATCAGCGCCCCAAGCTCGATCGGATAAGCCGGCGCGCGAAAGGCCGTCGGATGTCCCGCATATCCATATCCTTTCCCTGTGGCTAGGTTGTGTGCCAGCAGGGCATAAGCGGACGTATCGCCTCCCCCGCCCCACGGTGCATTAAGCCGATTGCCGGCTGCTGCAACCACGAAGAGCCTCATCAATACGCCCACAACGAGCAGGCCGGCAAAAATACACACCACCGGACGTCCTTCGCGCTTGGCAGACTCCTGCGTTGGGATTGCGATGGATTGCGAATCGCTCCGAATCGCGTAGGGCACGGAAGGCCTCATTCTCCGCTCGTGATCAGAATGGGAGGAACTTTCGATCCACTCGAAAAAGCCCAGATAAACGCCACGAGCGGGCCTCCACCCTTGTTATTCGGAAGTGGCTGCGGCCGCCGAGGCCACGCCGAGAGCTGGCGTGAGCCCAACGACCGGCTTCTTGCGGAACGAGGCCACGACGCGATCCACGATTTCATTCAGGGGCGTTGCCGGGCGAAATGATGTCAACTGCTGGAGCTTCTCGAGGTTGGGTACGCGGCGCTGCATATCTTCAAATCCTGGTTCGTAAGCCTGATCGTATGGAACGTGCTGGATCACGGACGCGCTGTTGGTGCGTTCCTTCACGAGGCGAGCGAGCCCTTCAATCGAAATTTCTTCGTCGCTGCCGATATTCACGACCTCGCCCACGGCTGCATCCTTCGCCATCAGCCGCAGCATGGCCTGAACGGAATCGCGAACGTCGCAGAAGCACCGCGACTGCTCTCCCGTGCCGAAAACCGTAATTGGCGAGCCCTCGAGCGCCTGCCGAACGAAATTCGGCAGCACCATTCCGTAGCGGCCCGTTTGGCGCGGCCCGACGGTGTTGAAAAGCCGCACGATAATCACCGGTTGCTTCTTTTCCTTCCAGTAAGAGAGGGCGAGAAATTCGTCGAGCGCCTTGGAGGCCGCGTAGCTCCAGCGCCCTTTTGTCGTGGGCCCAAGGACCAAGTCGGCATCTTCGCGGAAGGGGACCCTGTTATTCTTCCCGTAGACTTCCGAAGTCGAAGCCAGGAAAACTAGCTTCCTCTTTTTGGAGGCGGCGTCGAGCACGAGCTGCGTGCCGTATACATTCGTTTCCAGCGTGCGAACCGGGCTTTCGACGATCAGCCGCACGCCGACGGCGGCAGCAAGATGCACGACCACATCCGCTTCGTCCACAAGCTCAGCGAGGAGCCCCTTGTTCGTGATCGAATCGAAGCAATAGTGGAAATTACTTACGGCCTTGAGATGGCGGACGTTTTCCACGCTGCCTGTCGAGAGGTCATCGAGGATGAAGACCTCGTCGCCGCGATTCAGCATTTCCTCGGCGAGGTGGGACCCGACGAAGCCGGCTCCGCCCGTAATCAGGAAGCGCAAGATTGTGTCCTCACTTTAAGCTCCCGGTGCATCGTCCTTCTCTGAGCCTGAACCCTTAGCCACGTCCTCTCCATATCCGTACCCGTAGGCATATGGATAGTAGCGATACGAGTAGTAGTAATCGGGTGCGCTAGAATCGACGGCGTTCAGCACCACTCCGAGTATCCGGCACCTGACCGCCGCCAGCAGGTCGCGTGTGCGCGTGAATGCTTCCTTCGGCGTGTCGCCACTTCGAACTACCAGCAGCACCCCATCAGTGAGCGCCGAGAGAATTACGGCGTCCGTGGCCGCCATGATGGGCGGCGAATCGATCACGATGAATTTGAACCGGCGCCGAAGCTCGGCCACCGCTTCTCTCATTTTGAGCGAGGAAAGAAGGTCGGCGGGGCTCGGCGGTACCGGGCCGGTGGTCAGCGCGGCAAGATTGCTAATGGTCGGATGCGGAACGATGACTTCGTCGAGCGAGGACACGCCCGCGAGATAGGAGCTGAGGCCGGCTTCTTTGCCGATGGTCAGATTCAGCGCTCGCCGAATTCCGGGTTTCCTCAAGTCCGAGTCCATCAGGAGAGTACGGTCGCCAAGTTGCGCGAGCGTCACGCCGAGATTGACCGCGGCGGTCGTTTTGCCCTCGCGCGGGAGCGCGCTGGTGACGAGGATCACTTGCGGCGGATGCTCCGCTTGCGAGAGCAAGAGGGAAGTGCGCAGAGCGCGGAACGCCTCCGATATCTGCGATTTTGGCTGAATGTAGGAGAGCAGCTCCACCCTTGGGCCGGAGACGGGTTGCGGTGCGGCTTCTCCCGCGAGGCGCGCCAGGCGTCCGTGATGCCCGTTCGAGCCTGACAGAGATGGAACCACAGCGAGCGACGGCAAGCCGGTGAGCGCCTCGATGTCGTCGGGCGACTTCACGGTGTTATCCAGGTATTCGCGGAAGACGGCGAGGCCGATTCCGCCAATCAGTCCGACGAGAAACGCCAGCGAAATGTTGCGGCTCTTCTGCGGGCGCGAAGGCTGGGTTGGCGCGAGGGCCGGATCGACGATGCGAATGTTGCTCGAACGAAGCCCGGCTGAAATTCCCGCTTCTTTCAGCTTTTGCAGCAACCCGTCATACAGGGTCTTGTTCGCCTCCGCGTCGTGCTGGAGGATGTGATATTGGACGAGTTTTTCGGCGAGGTCGTTGGCCTGGGACTTCTGCTTGTCGAGCGCCTCCTGAAGCAAGCCGACGTGGCCCTTGGCGGTTTCATATTCGGTTTGAATCGTTTCGACAAGAGTTATCCGAGCCTTCGCTAGATCCGCGTCCAATTCCTTCTGCTGAGCCGCAAGCCGCTGGACTTTCGGAAAATTCGGACCGTACTGATTCACAGCTTCCGCGTAGTCTTCATCGAGTTGTGATTTTCGCCTGAGCAGATCCTGGATCACTACGTTGTCTCGCGCGGCTGGCAGCGCATCGACGTTCCCTTCCTTCGCCATCCGATACAGAGCTTCCTTCTCCGCCAGCTCCGTTTGCCCGTCCGTCACCGCCTTACTCAAATCGGCGAGTTTCTGGGTCGTGATGTCCTGCTTTTCGTCGATCTGCCAGATCTGGTTCTGCCGCTCGTAGGCTATGCGATCGTCCTCGGATTTCTCGACTTTCAAGCGTAGTTCTTCGAGTTCTGAGGAAAGCCACGTGGACGCCTGCGTCGTCGCGTCGTACTTGCTGCGGAAGTTCTGCTCGATGAAATTCTGGACGTGGGTATTCACCACAAGCGCAGCGAGCTGAGGATCCTCAGCTTCGAAACGCACCTCGATCAAGCGGCTATTAGGCACGCGCTTCACGCTGAGGCGGCTGAGAAATGCGCTCAGGATGGCCGGACGCCGCGATGCAGCTCCCTGGGTGAATGCCAGCGAGGTCTGCGAGCCTCCAAACTCCGGATAGTGACCGAGATCGAGAGACTTGATGGTCTGCAACGCCAAAGTTTCGCTTTGCAGGATTTTGGCCTGTGTCTCGATATAATCCTCGGAGTCCATGTACTCGTCGTAGGAGTTGTCATCCTGGAAGCGCAGAACGTTTTGCGATTCCTTATCAACCTCGACGCGGGCCGCCGCTTCATAGACCGGCTTCATCTTGAAGGAAGCGATGGTGACGACCGTGACTACCGTGAGCAGAAACGTGAGGATCAGCCACTGATGCTTACGGAGAATGATGAGGTAGTCGAGCAGATGCGGTTCGCGGGGCACTTGATCCCAAGGCAGGACCGACGGCGCAGGAACCACCGCGAGCGAATCGCCCAACCGGCGGTCACGCAACGCGAGTTTGGGGGCTTCTTCCATCGGCCTCATGTCTATTGATACGCCGCGCGGTACACGGCAACGGAAGTTCCAATTCCGATGGCGGCCTCACCGCCGCGAGCCAGGATCTTGAGTCCGGCGCTATCGGGAACGTAGAGGATGTCGTTCGACTTCATGGCCAGGTCGTCGGCCTTGTGCTTCTCGATGTCCTTGATGCGGACGGGGATTTCGTCCTTTTGACCCGTGAGGGGGTTGGTCCGCATGATGATGGCGTGGTCTTTCTTCGCGTAGACGGTCAATCCGTGTGCCAGGGCGATCGCACGAAGGACGGTAATCTGCTCGCCGTGATTCTGGACGACGTAGCCACCCTGCTGCGCAACTCCGGCACCCATCACGTAAACGATTCCGGCCTTGGGCACGCTTATGACGTCACCGCCATACACCGGGATGTTGTATTTCATGTCGCCAGAGTCGAGCAGATCCTGCAGGCGCACGGTGATGATTTGCTGGTCCGGCGTGCTGTTGCTGGACTCGGAGGCGGGCTCGAGCCGAGCCTCGCCGGGATGTGTCGGGCGGGTGACGATCACGACGCTTCCGGCGTCGTCGCTGATTCCGCCGGCATCGGCGAGCACCTCAAGCAGGGTGGTCGGGCGGATCACCTGGTAGACCATCGGCTTGGCGACAGCTCCCACCACCGAGATGGGCTGGCTGTTTTGCTCCTTCACGAAGACGGAAACCTGCGGGTGAGAGACAAGTCCGTTTTCGACGAGCAACTGCTCCAATTGGCTTTCCAGTTGAAACGAAGTGAGCCCGGCCGCGCGAATCTTCCCCGGAATCAACGGGAAGCTGATGTCCCCAGCATCGCTAACCCGCAGATCGCGAGAAAGTTCCGGCACGTCGAAGACGTCGACGTGAAGAAGGTCGCCGGACCCGATAGGGGTATCGACGGGGTGAGCGCGCGCCGCATCGGCGAGCTGCTGGATTCTCTCGTTGGTTTGCTTGGGAGTTTCTTCTTTTTGTTGGTTTTGCTGAGCGAGGACGCCCTGCGGGAGGAACAACGCCAGACAAATCGCCGACGCCGCAAACGACACCCGGATGCCGTCCAAAAACGAGAGGACCTTACCCACCATCGATAGAAATGACCCCGAGACACTATGGCTTACGCAAGATACTTGTGTCAACGAGGAGATTCTGAGTGAGAGAGCAAGGAGGCGAAATCCTCGGCGATTAGGAGCAAAAGGCGGCTAGGGAGGGGTTTGCGCCGCGAGGAGATGGACATAGTAGGGCGAATCACCGATCCGCTGCCAGCCGGACGGCGCGGCGGAGGCTGGCATCGTGTAAGTGATGGCAGCCATGGCGCTTGCAGAGGCGAAGATGCGGAGGATGTGGGCTTGCTGATCGGGCCAGGCGGCCCAATACTCGGCTGCGCCTGAGGACGGTATCTCGCCGATAATCGTCAGCCCATCCAGAGCTGCCCAGCAGTCGGTATGACCCGGAACCTGGCCGACCACGGCAACGTGGCTTCCGTTCGCAAGTCCCATACCTCTAAGCGCCTTTGCAACCGTCCACTCGGCGCCACACAGGTGTTCGCCGGGCTGGAATGGCGCCCGAATGGCGGCGAAGTCGCTGCGGGGGGCGCGCGCCAGCGGGAAAAGCAAGAGCAAGACGACCACGGCCACCATCGCGGAAACCAGCCGGCGCCCCTGGTAGGAGCGAGGCACGCACACCGCCGACAGCAGGGCGAGCCACAGGACGAGCAAGAAGGGCTCCACGAGGCGAACGGAAAATTCGACGAGGGCATATGCTCCGAGCGCGGCGGCCGAAGGAAGCCACAAAGGCCAGCGCCTGAGAAACTCGCCGAAATAGCGCCGCGGTCCCGCAAAAAGGAAAAGCACAAGGAGGCCGATGAGTGGGCCTTTTTTCTCGGATAGAACTTGAACAAAGGAAGCGAAGGATTCGCGGAGAATCCTGAGCTGACTACGAAGCGCGAAGCGATTTACAGCGCCCGCGAAATAGAAGCTGGGATCGTACCATGGCGGGAAGGTGCCCTGCGTCGAAGGAAACAGCAGGACGGGAGGCGAAGAGAGCGCGACGCGAATGGGATGAAGTGGGACGATTCCATCGGGGCCACCCATCCACAGATCCGAGGCGTCCGTACCTCGGGAGTAGACGAAATAGGCGATGTGGCCGGCGGTGCCGATGATGGGCCGGCCTTCCTTTTGCGAAACGGCTGCGATCCACGGAACGGAGATCAGGAGGAACATAACCGCGGCTATGGCGGTATGCGCAAGCGCGCGGCGGGTGTGGCCGGCTGCGAAGAAAACGCAGGCGAGGAAGACAATGCCAAGGGGAAACAGAATGGTCTTCGTGAGGTAGCCCAAGCCCAAAAGCGCACCGAAAATTGCGAATGTTCGGGACCGCCGGTCGCCGCGAGCGATTCTGACGAGGAGAGCCGTATCCGCAAAAACGAGCGCCTCGACAAAGATGTCAGGCTGATCGATGAACGGGCTGAAGGTGTAGCGGGAGACGTAGGCGAAAGCCGCCAAGGACAAAAGAGAGAGCGCCCCCGGACCGAGCATCTCCATCGTCGGCGGCGACGGAAGCGCGACCTCCCATTTCTGGATTTCCCGGATCAGGAAGAGGAAAGCGGCCAGAGCGAGCATGAACGCGGCGAAATTCAAAGCGTGAACAATGGCAAGCTCGCGAAAACGATCGGGATGAAGTAAGCGGAAGACGGCGGCAAGCAGCCAGGAGAAGAGAGGGCTCCAGAAGGCATTGACGGCGTTGCGCGCGTCGCCGCGGGCGTAGGCCCAGGCGATATCGAGGTAGCTGACGCCGTCGGGCTCAAGGAACCAGCGCAAAGCCCAGACGTGGATGGCATTGACCAAGAGAGTGATCAGGACGAAAGGGAGCGTCCAATTGCGCTCGGTCCAGCGTTTGTCGACGGTGCGAGTCCGCGGAATCGTCGAAGAGTTCGACATCAAGAAAGGCGCCCCAGAACGCGCGGGGAATTGTAGCTTCCCGAACCGGCAATCCCAAAGCCTGAGCGAGTTTCAATATGGCGGAAATTCGGGGAAGCCCTCCGATGTGAATCCCCAGCGCATGTCGGAGGGATCGCGGAGGCGGAGCGTCTTATTGAAATAGGGCGTGCAGGGGAGAGGCGCGTCCCAGCACTGATTCCCTTCGACGGGAACGTAGACGACGACACCAGAGAGACTGCTTCGCGGCGCGACGCGCGGCTGAGGGAGTTCGATGAAGCCGTCGACGGATTCGAGCACTCGGTACGAATGGCGCCATCCGAATGAAAACAAGCACCACGCCATCGGAAGAAGCAGCAACGCAGCGAGCACCCGGGGACGCAATACGGGCACGCGACGCTGGATGGCAACGATCGCGAGACTGCCGAGGATAACAGCAAGAGTCCAAATCGGCGCCTGGGCGAACCTGACGTCAGGGCCCATCCAGAACCAAAACAGAATCGCGGCGAGCGCGGGAAGCAAGAGCCAAAGACCAGCCAGGCGGCGAGGTTCGTCCGCTTGGTGTGATGAGCGCGCGAAGGCAAGAATGGCTGCACCGCCGAGCGCGATGGCGATGGGCACTTGGAAGGAGGCTCGATCGCGGATGGCAGCGTGAAACCACGGATGAAGCCACGAGAATCCGCGCGTCTCGGCCACCTTTGAGAAGGGAATTCGCGCCCAGGACTGGACCCAAAGCGTGTAGAGGGGCGCAATGCCGTTGGGAACCCGCCAATCCACGGGTAGCCCGAAGAGGGAGTTGGGGAAGAAAGGGTAGCCGCTGAGAATGACTTGCGTCGCGATCCAGGGAGCCAGCAAAGCGCCGGCGGCCACGAACGCCGCGCGGACATAGCGACTTGCGCGAGGCAGCGAATAGAGCAGCGCGAAGGCGAGGATCCAGCCGAGGAAAGCAAAGACGACGACCGACAGTTTGAAGGTGACAGCGAGAGTGAAGAGCGTGGCTGCGAGAACGATTTTTAGGCACGCACTCGGCGCGGTTGCTTCGGCGGGGGCCCTTCGCTCGAGACGCGAGAACAGAATTGCACCTGCGATGAGGCAGAGGATCGCGCTGGGCTCATCAGTGGTGGTGCCAACGACGCTGCTCCGCGCCGACCACACGGACGCGGGAATGATGAGAAGCGCGCGGAACCAGTCGGCGGAAGTTGGTTCAGCATGACGCAGGATGCGCGCAGAGGCAGGGAGGATAGCGGTCCAGAAGGCGCAGAGCATCAGGCCGGCGAATAGATGGAAGTAGAGATTTTTCCATGGGCCCTGGCCGACCGCGGCGAGACAGAGAAAAACAGAGCTGGCGAAGCCGAGGCGGCCGTGAAGGTTGGCCAGGCCGAAGACGACGGGATAGGTGCGAATCCAGCGAATGGCGGGAGCGCCGTAGAGGCCGGTATCGTAATACTCGCACGGACCAGCGCAGCGAAGCGCGATGATAACGGCAATCGCGACGAAGGCGGCGAGAATCAGACGGTGAGAGGCGAGGATATTGAGTTTTTCGGCGAGCCAGGCGCGGTTCAGATATGCGCCCAGTGCGGCAGCACAAGTGAGAACGACGTCGGGCAGCGCGGTGATCGGAAAGACGAGGTTCCAGAATTCGAGGAGGACGACCGCAACAATGAGGCCGAACCAGAAAGCGTCGGACAGAGAGAAAACATCACGAAATCCGCGAAGGGCGAGCGAGCCGAGGCCGACGAGAATGGCCGCGCAGGCAAGCCATGTCAGGAGGATGGCTCCGGCGACTGCGGCGAGCATGGATCAAAGCTCCGCGGCGGAAATCGGCAGGATGGAGCGCGGAGCGCGGGCGCGAGGGAGCGTCAAGCGGGAACCTCGGCGCGCTCGTGGCGACTGCGACGCCGCACGCGCTGCATCGGATTCTCGGACGGGAACGGCGGCGCCGAAGTGGCTAGGTGAGCCTGGAGAAGAAAGAGCAGGGCGTTCGAGGGGACATGCAAATTGAAGTCGACGAAGCTGTGAAGGAGGAGCCCGGCGAGGGCAACGATGGCTCCGGCGTGGACGGCGCGGGAGAAGTGCCCTTGCTCGGCTTCGAAATTCGCGCGTGCGCCGCGATAGAGCAAGCCGAGGAAGAAAAAGCCGCAAACAGCGCCTCCGAGGCCGGTTTCGGCGAGAGCTTCCATGTAATCGTCGTGAACGTGCTCGACGACGCGGCCATCGTAAACGGTTTCGTAGCGAGGATAAACGACGACGAGAGCGCCGAGGCCGGAGCCGAGGAGGGGATGCTCGAAAAAGATGTGACTTGCGGCGCGAGCCATGCTGGCGCGACGGGCGAGAGAGGTGTCGGTTTTGGGCAAGCTGGAAAAGCGCTCGATGGCCTTATCGGCTCCGATCCATACGATGAGGGCGAGAGCGGCGAGGCCAACAATGGCGAGCACCGCCATGCGCGGACCTTCCTTCGAGCGGCGGCTGCGAACCAAGAGGGTAAGTACGCCAAGCTCGAAAACGAAGGAGACAATCCCGCCACGGGAGCCGGAGAGGACGAGAGCGCTGACAGGCAGCATGGTGAGCAGCGTCGCGAGAGGAAACAATTCGCGACGCAAGCCGCCAAAGGCCATGAGAGCCAGGCCAGCGGGAAGTGTGAGCTCGACGAAGCCGGCGAAATGGTTGCGGTTGACGAAGGGGCCGAAAAGGTCGCCGCCCTGCGTGAGTGTCCGGAGCCAGTAGATTTTATCGGTGGAAGTGAAGTGCTGGGCGATTCCGAAGAGCGATACGGCGAAACATAGGAAGACGAGAAAGGAGGTCAGTTCCGTGAGGACCTTGCGGCCGCGAAAGGCCTGCGTGGAGAGGAAAAAGATGATCCAGTATGCGGCGAGCTTCAGCAGTTCCTCGCGCGTGAAGAACGCGTAGGCGGTCGTGCGCAAAAGAAGCTGCAGGAGGCCGATTCCGAGCAGCGCGAGCAGAGGCCAGTTCAGAGGATTCCATTCCCATTTTTCATCGGCGTTGCGATACGCGATGATTGCCCACGCAAGCAGCAGCGCGGCGGCTCCGATTTCAAGAACCGATTCGGACCAGACTTCGACGGCGCCAAACGCGAGAACGGCAAAGGCGAAGAGGAAATACAGGCCCGCGCGGATGGCCTTCATGGTTTGCGCGCCTCCGCGGGTGCTGAAGAGGGAACGAGAGAAAGATCCGCCATCCACACCGTGCCGCTCAACTTGTTGTCAAAAAGGCGGCTCGGGTAGCGGTAGAGGCGGACGAGCAGAAAATGAGTTTCGGGTCCGGCCGGAACCTGGGCGTCGACTTCTTTCCAGGGATTGGTGCCGGTGAAATTTTCGGTGACGATATTGACGGCCTGAGGATGGTTGGGATCGATGATGGAAAAGCGCATGCCGCTTTCGGTGGAGATGCGATCGGTGTGAAGGTAGGCGCGAAAATTATAGACGCGGCCCGGTTCGACGGGAACGTATTCGGACGGGGAGCCAAGTTCGGGATTCGTCCCGCCGCCAAAATCAATGCGAAGTGAGCGGCCCGAGCCTGCACCGCGGGCAGTATCGAAATCGATGGCGGTGCCAACGGGTGAATCCCAACGCCAGCCGAGGCCGCCCTCGGCGAAAGGCTGCGCGAAGGAGCCGTTCCAAATTAGCGATTGATCCGCGGGAGGATCGTGCGGAAGGCTGGCGGCGGCTAGAGCTTCGAGCCAGACGCGCCGAGCATCGGCCGAGCGGTCCTGGTGAATCAGGTCATCGAGGAAGGGAAAGGAGCGCGCGAGGGGAAGCCGCTTTCCGAGAGCGAGCAATTTCTGCCAGACGACAAGGGCAGGATCTGGATCGTGAGCGGAGGCGAAGAAATCCAGCGTCGCGAAGTAGGCGTTGGGTTCGGGCGGCAACATCTGGACGACGGAGTCGATGTCGTGACCCGAGTGCCAGACTCGCGAGATGGCGAGAGGCCGAATCAGCGGATCGGAACGTACAGCGCGGCGGATTTCCTCCATGCCGGCCACGGAATCCTGCTGGCGCAGGAGAAAATTTCCGTAGAACCAGGCGACCTGTGCAGAGATGGGATAGACGGCGCGGGCATGTTCGAAGGCGGCTCGCGCCTTCGCGATGTCTCCCGATTGTTCGTATGCACCGCCGAGATCGATCCAGTAATAGGGAGACTCTGGTTCGTAGCGGACAGCCTTCTGGAAATCGAGGATTGCGGCTGTGGTGTCCGGATTCTCGAGGTCCCACTGCTGAGCGCGGCCAAGGCGATCCCAGGCGTCGGCGTTGCCTGGCTCAAGGTGGATGCCGCGCTCGATGGAAGGAATGCTGCGGGAGTCAACCCACCGATCGGCCAGCCAGAGGCGGCCAGCCATGGCCATAACGAGTCCGGCGAGCGCGAGCGAGGCCAGAAGCGCGACGCGTCGGGCGCGAGTTTCCTTGAGGATGAGTTCCACGGCTTCGTAATCTGCTACGAGGTTCGCCCAGTTCGCAAGCGCAAATTCGTGCGAGAGCCCGCCACTTCACAGCGTGAGGCGGACGTTACTTGTTCCGCGAACCGATGCGATAGATCACCGCGATGGAGATGCGGTAGCTGGGCTGGCTGGGCTTGTTGTTGTAGAAGCGCGTCGGGTCATAGTCGAACTCGAACATGCGAACGCCCCAGCGCTTCTTGATATTCAAGTCGACGCCAAGGCCCGCCTCCCAGGCAAAGGCAACGTCCGAGTTCACCTTCGAGGGGAAGCCGCCGTTAGCCGGAATTGTATTGCGATAGTAGGCCTCGCCGAAAAGAGCGTGTCCCCAGGGCGTCAGCTTGTGATGGCGAAAGGGAAAGAACTCCGGGCCGATCATGAGCCTGTGGATGCTGGTGAAGCCGAGAAGCGTCTTGTCGCTGTAGTCGCCGGACGCGTCGATCTGTGCGCCGATCCACCTACGCCAGTTGTATTCGCCGGAAGCGGCCCACCCGACCATGTCGAGATAATAGCCGCTCGGGGCGGTGTAACGATCGAACGTGGGGCCGAGCGTGATTTCATACTTGGGGGTCTGCGCGAGGGAAGGTCCCGCAAGCAAAGCAATGAATGCGAACAAGCCAAGAACCTTCTTCATCTACGACGGCCTCCGAATGGGAAATGGGCTGGCCCCGAAAGCCCGCAATCATACCCTGCCTGGGCCGAATCGGCTCGGATTGCTTTAGATCATTTCAGGGGCGGCTAGGTTGTCTCGAGGATCATGCCGAGCACACGCAGGTTAAAGAAAAAGGGCCGCGCGCCCTGAGAGAGACGCGCGGCCCTGCTGGATCCGGCTAGTTGGAGACGGACACGGAGTACGTGTGCGAGACGCCACCGTTGCTGGCCGTTATAGTCAGCGAGAAACTGCTTGGACCCTTGGGATTATTCGAGCACGCCGACAATCCCACGAGCAGCACCATCGCTCCCGCCACGCCCAGCCAAATGCGGCGCCGCCGCAAGAACGGCAAGAGCGAAAAGAGAAGCATTGCTATCGCGGCGAGAACGATAAGGCGCGGCGCAACGGGTGGCACTCGGTAGACGCCCGGGGGTACGGCGGCAGTCTGCATGACGTTAAATGTAATCTGCGTGCCGGGCATGCCGGAGCCGGGCGAAGGCGTGCAGGTGGCGGACGAAATGGACGCGCTGCAGCTCACGTTGACCGTAGGCGTGAATCCGGTCGACGCCGCGATCGTGCCCGTAAAGCTCCCGCTGCCGTTTGTGAGCGTAAGAGAAGACGGCAGAGAAGTCAGAGAGAAGTCCCACCCTGTGCCGGTAAGCTGCGTGGTCTGAGCGACGCCGCTCGAAGTGGCGGTGAGCGTACCCGTGACCGGGCCAGAGGAAGCGGGTGTGAAGGTGACGTTGATCGTGCAACTCGCGCCGCCAGCCAGAGTTTGGCCGCTGCCGGTGGGGCAGTTGTCGGTCTCGCCGAAGCCTGCGCTGACGGCGATCGAAATGGATATGGCGGTCGTGCCCGTGTTCGTGAGAGTTGCCGGTTGAGATGCGCTGGTGGTGGTGATCAGCTGGCCGCCAAACGTCAGACCAGCGGGCGTAAGCGTGAAGTTCGGTGTGCCAGTACCGGTGCCCGTCATACTGATGTTCTGCACGGCCTGCGCATTCGAGCCTGCCGTGTAGGCGATTGGCAACGTTGCCGATTCGGAGCCGAAGGTCGTCGGCGTGAAGATCATGCCGATGGTGCAACTCGATCCAGCGGGAACGGAGCTGGTGCAAGTGGTGGTGCCGGCGTCCTGCGTGAAGTCAGTCGGATTCGCGCCAGTGACCGTTTGAATCGTGATGGCGATGGCCGAGGTCGTATTGTTCGTCAGGGTGACGGTCATCGGAGTCGAGGACGTCCCCTCCGCCTGATTGCCGAAGGGGAGAGTGAGCGGATTGAAGGCGAGAGTCGGCTCGAGAGTCAGCTTCGCGACGAAGGCGGCCGAAAGCGCCGTATTGTCGCTGCCGGTGAGGCTGGTCTGAAATGCATTCGCCGGATAGACGGGAAATCCCGCGGACGAAAACGTTTGACCCGTGACGTAGACGTTGTTGGTCGAGTCGAGGGCGAGCGCGTTGATGACGTCGATGCCGTTGGCGCTGCCGCTGCCGCCGAAGTAGGTGGAGTACACTAGGTCAGCCGTGCCATTCTTCTGCGGGTTGATCTCCGCGATGAAGCCGTCTCCGCTGCCACCGGAGGCAATGGCAGTCTGGAACGCTCCCAGAGTGATCGGGAAATCTGCGGACTGAGTCGCACCACCGATGTACCCATTGCCGGAGGAATCGGCTGCGATGCCGCGGCCAGAATCTCCGTCCGAACCGCCGAGGAACGTCGAGTAGACGAGAGAGGCTGACCCGGTCTGCGTCGTATCGACCTTGGTGAAGAACGCGACGCCGCTTCCGGAGGGTGCCGAAGTCGAATACGCGCCCGCGGTGGTCGGGAAATCGGGAGACGAAGTCCCACCCGTTACGAATGCGACGTTGCTCGGTCCAAGAGCAATCGCGACTCCGTAGTCGTGGTCAGTAGCAGGCTGGCTCTGGCCGGGACTGCCCAAGAAGGTCGAGTAAATCAAGGAAGCGGCTCCCGACTTCGTGGTGTCGATTCGCGAGACGAAGCCCGTTTCGTTCTGGATGGTCGGCAAAGGACCGGGTTCGAAGGCGCTGGCGGTCGTGGGGAAGTCCCCGGATGTCGTGGTGCCGACGATGTAGGCGTTACTTGACGAATCGACGGTTACGCCGAGCGCTTCATCGCCGAAGTCAAAGTCCGACGTGCCCGGGCTCGTTCCGCCTAGGTACGTGGAGTACGCAAGAGCGGAGCCCGATGCATTGACTTTGACGAGAAACGCATTTCCGCCGAGCGAGCTCGTCAAGCCCTGAATCGTGGTCGAGGGGCTGGACATCGGGAAATCGGTCGAAATGACCGAGCCGGCGACATAGGCGTTGCCCGATGCGTCGACTGCGATGGCGTTGGCGAAATCGCCGAAGCCCTCCCCGATGTTACCGGATCCACCTAGATAGGACGAATAAACGAGGGCGGCCGCTCCGCTCTTGGTAGGATCGATTTTCGCGACAAAGCCCGCTCCAACGGTGAGGATATCTGCCGGCGGATTGGGTTCAAAGCCCGTGGCGCCGCCGGTGCCGGGGAAGTTGTCGGAGAATGTCTCACCGACCACGTAAACATCGGAAGAAACTCCGCCCGGGGGATCGATCGCGATACCGTAGCCCGCCTCGCCGCCATCGCCCGTGAGATAACTGGAATAGAGTTCGGCCGTGCCTGTTGGATTCAGCTCGGTGACAAACGCTGCTCCATCGTCGGCAATGTCTGCTCCGGCACTAGGAGAAATGGGGCTCGCGGTGGTTGGATACGTCGTGGACGACGTGCTTCCAGTCACAAATGCATCGCCGCTGCCGTTAACTGCGATGGAGTATCCTCCGTCATATCCCCAGAAACTGTTGCCGGGGCCCCCGCCCAGGTAGGTGGAGTAGTTGAGAACCGGGTCGATGACGAGCGGCGCGTTCGAATCGTACGACCCAATCCAAAAGTGCACGCGATTGCCGGTCACCACATAATTTGCCGCGACCAGCCGCCGGCTTCCGCTGACCTCCTGATACACGGCCGGCTTCATCAACTCGACATCGCCGGCCGAGACGTGCATAACCAGATTGCCCGACCGGTCGACCCTCATGCTGCGCGCGCCTTCTATGCTGAGAGAAATCTGCCGAGGATTTGCGCCCGGGGCTACGACCAAGTCATATTCGAGCTGCCGGTGGCTTCCGTAGAAAAGGGCGTCCACGCCGGGGTAAATGCTGCAGTACGCGACGCGGCCGTAGGAGGGAACGTCGGTGTGCCAATTTCGTGGGTTCTTGCCCATGAAGTAGTCAATTCTCCCCGGCAGTTTGTCGATCCCTGTCATCTCCACATCGGAGTTCGCGGCATCGAAATGCAAACGAAGAACCGAAGCGCGCCGGGAAAGCGCCGCGCGCGTTCGGGCCTTCACCAGGGACTTCTTCGACCGTTCGGGATGGTTCAGCTCGAGCACGACCTGCTGCGGGGTGAGGAAAATCTGATATCCGCTGCCGTGGGAGAGGAACTGCACCTCGGGAGCTGTCTGGCCGATATTCTTCTCAAATCGCAGCGGCATCTCCCCGTAGCTATCGGCAATCTGGTGCTCGGTCAGGTGAGTCACCTGTCTCGCCCGTGTTTCAGATCCAGCGCGCATCTTGATCTCGCGGTGAGCAACGGAAAACGCAACGATCGCGACGATTACAACGACGGTGACAGCCGCACCAAAGTGCAGCAACGAAGCCCTCATCTTCATTGCGATAACCCTCCTAATGTTGGCCGATCCGGATATTTTGCGGAAAACGGAATAGCGCACTCGGCCCCTTCCGAGTTCCGATTGCGTTCGAGAATGGTTATGGAATAGGGCTGGTTGGTCCAATCAAGAAACTCGATTGGCGCGCAAGGAGCCTGAAACATGGCCGGGAATGTTAGCATGTTTCGATACGGCACATACTAAACGGAAGATGCAGTTGTTTAGAATGAAACCTGCGTGGTTCACTTCGGAACGCGAACCTAATCCATCCGGCGCAGACCCGCCGAACGCCATTAGGGCGTCGTTAGGGTTCTAAAGTCGGCAAGCACGTGGTCACATAGCAGTTGGAGACCTGCCGATTCGTCGCGAGCCGACAGCCTTCGAATCGGAATCCCATTCACGAGCCTGCCGAGAACTTCGAATTCGCTTGCCCTCATTTGAGCGTCGAGGATGTTCGTGGCGTAGGTTTCGGGAAGCAGTGCCATCAGCGCGGTACGCGTGTCGAGCGGCTCAATTCTAGGGACAGATATGGATGTACGCGGGCCGAGCAGGTAAATCGCCGCAAGCGGCAATTCGCGGGTTTCAAACCTGTAATTTCCCCGGAGCGCAAGCCGCCGCTTCTCCCAGTCAGGCGTGAAGTGCGGAAGAGCGTCGGAATCGCCGAAGAGCATCCCGACCGACTCGGGCCAAAGGCTGATGTGAGGATAGGAGGGAACCGCGCAGAACAAATTTCTGCGCTCGACCAGCGCGACGATGTCGTCCGAAAGCACCGCGTGCCCTCTTTGAACGAAGGCCGCGGCCGTCGTGGATTTACCGCTGCCGGGAGGCCCGACGAAGGCGGCGGCTAAATCCCCGAAGGCAACGGCACTTGCGTGGAGGCAGGTGATGCCGCGGAATCGGAGCAGAATTCCCAGGATTGGGCCGAGCAGGTAGGAGGCGGCGTCTTCGAGTGTCAGCGTTTGCGGCCAGGTAGCCCACAGGTGCTGCGCATCGCCGTCGATCCAGAACTGCGTACCGTCTACGCAATCGATTCGTAGGAGGCCAGACTCTGCGAGACGCCACATTTGCAGTTCTGGTCTTCCGGCTTCGTCGTGCCAGCGGCTTCGATATATGAGAATCTCGCGCGAATCGCGAAGAGCTTCGTGCGCATGAGGCAGACTCCCTAAGTGGATCTCGACGTCGGACGCTTCGGCTATCGGGGCTGAAGGCTCGAGTCCCGGAATCGCCTCATTCGAAGAGACGCAAAGTCCGAAAATGCGGTAGCTCAACTGCGAAGCGGCCTTCAAGAGTAGGGAGGAGTGCGCCACGAAGGAGATTCCAAATCGAGAATCAATGGCCGAGAAAACGGACCTTCTGTCGGCCTCGAGCGTTCAAAAAACGTGAGTCTTGAGGTTAGTGCCTCTCCTTGCTCCACTGTCGAAGCTTCCGGCGTTCCCAGTTCTTTGCGTCAGCGCCTGGACGGTTCCGTAAACCGTCAATTGAGGCGTTGCATAAGGCTTCTTGAGTTCCGGTTTCCCGGGGTTAGCCATTCGCTGCCTCCCTCGAAAGTATATACCGGACTCGTCGAAGGGACTGCAACCAAAAGTTGAGGCAGAAAGGGCGAACAGCGGCGCAGGCTTCTTCGGAGTAACTTTCGCCTGTTATTTGCGGGATCGCAGAGCGCACGACGAAGCGATCCATTTCCTCGCACCAGCGGTCGGGCCGGCTCCAGGGGGCACCCGCGGCTTTCACATGCGCGGTCAGCGGATCTCCGGCAAGCGGCGACTTCGGCCGCCTGCGCACGTCCTCCGGTATTCGGCCGCTGAGAGATTCGCGCAAAAGACGCTTCTCGAAGAAGCAGGGAAAGGGCGGCAAAGCGAGGAGAAACGCCATGACGCGCAAGTCGAGAATCGGGTGCCGCAATTCCACCAGGCATCGCGTCAGGCCGGGATCGGAGTTTTCAAAGCTGCACGACCACTGCGGCAAGCGCAGGGCCGCATGGGCTTTCGGCAAGACTGGGTGACCGAATGGGTCCTGCGGACTCATCTGTTCCTCCCATCGCGCTCTGAAATCCAATTTGCGCAGAACGTCATCTCGAATCCACGACGGGAAAACCGGAGCGAGCGGGTCGCGGCCAAAAAGGCGCCGCACGCGCCGAAGGGCTCCACGCCACGGGACCTGGCGGACGGAAAGATATCCAAGAGTGCTTAGAAAAAGACTGCGCCATTCGCGATTCCGTATCTGGTCGCGGACAAACGGCCACATTTGGAAACGCATCAGATCATCGCCACCGTCACCGGAGAGCACGACGCGGCAGTCCTTCGCGATCGTTTGGAAGTCGTCGAACAAGCCCGCGAAGAACGGGTCCTCGACCGGCTCGGGCCATGCGAAATCTGGATGGTGCAAGCGTTCGAATGGTTTTAGGGTGTCTCTTACAAGAAAGCGAATAGGAATGTGCAGAAACTCTGCTGTCTTTTGCGCGAACGGACCCTCGGAATCGGGAATGAGAGATTCATAGACGACAGTGTAAGCCCGGAGGTCGACGGCCTTTGACTCTGCAGTCGTTAGGTGGCGCGCCGTGGCAGCCACCGCTCCCGAATCCAGCCCGCCGCTGAGAAAGATTCCGACGCGGCTGCCACGCATGCGGTCGCTCACGGCACGGTGCAGCAATTCCTGAAAGTGCTCGACGTATTCCGTTGCGTCACGATAGCGAATCCGGCCGTCAGTGGGAGGGGACCAGTAGCGTCTGGTGCAAATTCCTCCTGTCGAAATCGTGAGGCAGTGAGCCGGTGCGAGGCGCTGGACATCACGGAACGTCGTCGTCGTTTCATCGCAATTCACGCCGACAAGCAGAAAATCGACGACTGCTTGGTCGTTCAGCTCGCCGCCGACCAGGGGATGCAGCCTCACGCAATCGAGCGTATTGCTGAAAATGAAGGTTGATCCGATTCGCGCGTAGTAGAAGGGCTTGATTCCGAGGTGATCGCGCGCGCAGAAGAGCTTTTTCTCGCGCGAGTCCCACAGTGCGAAGGAAAAATCTCCGCGCAGTCGGTCCACGCACTCCTCGCCCCAGGCTGCGTACGCGCTCAGGATCAGTTCGGAATCGGCGGCCGTGCCGGAGGGCCTCTGCCCACTCGCTTCGAGATTCTTCTTCAAGTCTTCGCGGCAATCGATCCGCGCGTCCGCTGTGACCCAAAACCGCCCATCGAGGCTTGCCGGCTGTCTGTCAGATGCCGATTCCGTGCTCGTGCGCAGCAGTGTGTGGCCAAGTCCGATCGAACCGCTTGTCCAGGTCTCGCGCCCATCCGGTCCACGATAGGAGAGAAAGCGCGTCAACGCTCTCAAGAGACCGCCGTCAACGGGCGCCCCGTCTTGATGGAAGATGCCTGCGATGCCACTCAAGGGGAGGATGTCTCCACCGGAGTAATCGGGCCGTCGAACGGGACAAAATGCACATGAGGTTCGCCGGGGTCGTTAAGAATCGCGCCGTCGACTTCGACCCAGGCATGTGCTTCAAAGCGCTCGCCGTCCTTTCGAGCGCCGACGCACAATTCCGCTAGGATCCCGCGGCTCCTCAGAAGCCACCACAACACGAGAGAGCGCTCGAGACACGTCGGATGGAATAGAACGTTCCTGGCGGCAGCCGCTTCCATGCGCGCGATTGTGCGCGCGCCTTCGAGAAGAGGCGTGGCCGTCGAGTTTTCAACGGGACAGGATGCCAGCCGCGCGAGCACGCTCTTCCAGCGGCGGAAGCCGGCGAGCCGCAAGCCTGCCCATGTAACCGGCAGCGCAACACCTGCCTCAATCGCGACTCCTCGCTCGAACCCGCTGAGGCGCTGGAACGTCTCCCATTTGTCCATCGCCGATTTCAACCCATCACCTCACAGAAAGTCGCGGCCGTTTGCGCCAGATTCGCGGCTTAAGCCGCCCCAACTGCCCCAGCCATGCCGGTCGCGCGCACCTCAATCAATCCTTCGCGGCGTAATTGCTCGAGCAGTTCAAGCAAGTCGCGTTCGCACTCCGCTGGCTCGACGTCGTATTCGTCGAGAACCGCGTCCCGCAGCTCCTGCACGGTCCTAGGTTCCTTCAGCAGGCTCCAGATACGCGTGCCGACCGCGTTCATGCCATAGTAGACGCTGTTCTTCATGTTGAGGATGGCTGATTCCTCGCCGAGGAGGCAGGAAACCTGATCGTTCGCGGCGACCACGACTGAGTGCACGGAGAGCGCAGCGTCCATCGTCCACTTGTCCCCTGGAGTCTCCGCAGATGCGCCGGCGGGTTGCGGGTTCTGCGCGTTTGCGAGTTGTGGGATCCGCCCGACCCCGAGCCGGATCGTCGCAAACTCCAAGCATTCTACCGGGACTCCTGCCGAACAGCAATCGCGGAGACGCGGCACGCTGGAAACGATTCGGTCGCCGAACTGGATTCACCTCCGCGACTTCGGTTATAAACGCGACTGATGCCCGAAGCGGCCATTCTCGTCGAGTCGCTCGAGAAGCACTTTCCGCCGTCGCTTTCTGGATGGAAGGCGCTTCTTTACCCGTTCGCGCGGCCCACGGAACGTGCGCTGGGCGGCGTCTCGTTTGCGGTCCAGCGAGGCGAGGCCGTCGCGCTGGCGGGTCCGAACGGCGCCGGCAAGTCAACGCTGCTGCGAATTCTGGCGACGCTGATTGTGCCGACGCGCGGCCGCGCCATCGTGGGCGGATTCGACGTCGAGCGGCATCCCGACGGCGCGCGGCGTCAACTGGGGTACCACACGGGCGGCGACGAGGGCTTTTATGCGCGCCTCACCGGCCGGCAGAACCTTTCGTTTTTCGCCGCGATGAACAACCTAACCGGCCTTCACGCCCGCGAACGCATTGCCGCGGTCGCGCGCTGGCTCGGAATCGCCGACGATCTCGACCGTCAGGTCCGCACCCTTTCCACCGGCATGATGCATCGCCTCGGGCTCGCGCGTTCGCTGCTTCACGGGCCTGCAGTCCTGCTGCTCGATGAACCCACACGCAGCCTCGACCCACTCTCGGCCGGCGATTTTCGGCGCTTGCTGAAGGAGGAGTTGGTGCGGCGCCAGGGAACCACGCTGCTTTTCTCTTCGCATTTGCTGCGCGAGATCGAGGAGATTGCCGATCGCGTCATCCTGCTCGACCAAGGCGCCGTTGTGGCTTCCGATTCGCCACAAAGGCTTTGCGCCGCCTCTGGCGCGAGCAGCCTT
The DNA here is from genome assembly GCA_035501415.1 of Candidatus Limnocylindrales bacterium. Lineage (GTDB taxonomy): Bacteria > Acidobacteriota > Terriglobia > Acidiferrales > UBA7541 > Palsa-295. The sequence goes on from DATJWH010000032.1 coordinate 119,695, forward strand.
GAAGAAGCGATGGCCAAGTTGACGCGCCGCCCCGTGACCCCCGAGGTGCTTCCGTGAAAAACGCGGCGCGAGCGCTCCGCAAAATCCTCGCCTTCTTCCTGCGCGATTTCGCGATTGCGCGCAGCTACCGCACGGCTCTCATCCTCGAAGTTTTCGAGGCGCTGCTTGGCGTCGCCACCTTCTATTATCTTTCGCGGTTCGTCGAAACGCCCGATCTCGCGCGACTGCTGCCGATGGGCAGCGATTACTTCGCTTTCGCGCTCGTCGGTTTTGCGTTCTTCGATTACCTCAGCGTCTCGATGGGCGCGTTCGATTCAAGCCTCGAGGAGGCGCGGCAGAACCGGACGCTCGAGGCATTGCTCGTCACGCAGACGCCTCTCACCGTGATTCTCACAGGCTCCGCCGTCTATCCGTTCGTCGCGCTCGCCCTTCGCACATGCGTGTACCTTGCCTGGGGCGTGCTGCTCTTCGGCTTCGCGCCCCACCATGCCAATTGGCCGGGAGCCGTTGTGATCCTCATCGCTTCTGTGTTCGCGTTCCTCGGCCTCGGAGTTCTCTCGGCGAGCTATCAGATTCTTTTCAAGCGCGGCAATCCCGCAAAATGGATTGTCCTCGGCGTTTCGGGGCTCGTTGGAGGAATGATGTATCCGGTCGCGGTTCTGCCTTCGTCGTTGCAGATCCTCGCCCGGCTGATTCCGGTCACATATTCTCTCGAAGGGATGCGCGCTGCGCTTCTCGCGGGCGCCGGCTGGCGCGAGCTGTGGCCTTCAATCGGCGCACTGTTGGTTTTCGCCCTGATTCTGATTCCGCTGTCGTTTGTCATCTTCGCGTGGGCGCTGCGCCGCACGAAAGTTACAGGCACGCTGACCCACATCTAGCGCTTACAATGGCAAGTATTCTGTCGCCGGGTGGTGCAATGAAGGTTCCGTTTCTCGATCTCAAGTCCGAGTATGCCGCGCTCCGGGACGAAATCCTGCCGGCTCTCGATCGCGTCTGCCAGAACGCCGCCTTCGTGCAGGGCGAGGAAGTCGAAGCGTTCGAGCGCGAGTTCGCCGATTATTGCGCAACGAAACATTGCGTCGCGCTCAGCTCCGGAACCGCCGCGCTGCATCTTGGCTTGCTGGCGCTCGGCGTGCAATCCGGCGACGAAGTCATCACTACGCCGAATACTTTTATCGCCACGGCGGAAGCGATCACGTATTGCGGCGCGCGGCCCGTTTTCGTCGACATCGACCCCAAGACCGCGAATCTCGATCCCAATCTCATCGAGCGCGCCATCACGCCGCGCACTCGCGCCGTGGTTCCCGTGCATCTCTACGGCCGCCCCGCGGACATGGACCCCATTCGCGAAATCGCATTTCGCCGCGACGTCCGCATCCTCGGCGACGCGGCCCAGGCACACGGCGCGCGCTATCGCGGCCGCATGATTTCAAGCCTCAGCCACGCTACGGTCTTCAGCTTCTATCCCACCAAGAATCTCGGGGCCTACGGCGAAGGCGGCGCGCTCACCACCGACGACGACCAAATCGCGAAATTCGCGCGCGCGGCCCGCTCTCATGGAGAGACGTCGCGCTACGAACATCAGTTCGTCGGTTACAACTATCGCATGCAGGGATTTCAGGGCGCCGTCCTGCGAATCAAACTGCGTCATCTTCACCCGTGGACCCTCAAGCGCCAGCAGAACGCCCGCGAATACCGCCGCCTTCTCGATAACTCTCGCGTCGCTATTCCCGTAGACGATCCCGCCGACGTGTGTGTCTACCATCAGTTCGTCATTTACGCTCAGAATCGCGCCGCCATGATTTCGCAGCTCGCGGACCGCGGAATCGAGACCGCGATCCACTACCCGAAACCTCTTCACCTCCAGCCCGCGTACTCGCAGCTCGGATATCCACCGCGGACCTTTCCGAATGCCGAACGAGCGTGCGAGCACGTCCTAAGCCTGCCCATTCATCCGGGCCTCACGCCCGAACAGATTCAGTATGTGGGGAATTCAGTTCGCGAGATTGCAGGCGGAAAATAGACCGGGAATTACGCGGGCCTTCTAGGCAGTCGACCGAATTCGCTATGCGGATTATGCGTTTGGATGGTTGCTGGCGCCTTCGCTGTGTGCCGGTGGTGGTGGCGCCACGTCTGCGGCATCCCGCTGAAGTGTTGCATACGCCGACGCCGCGATCCCCGATCCATTTACGCGGTCGCGAAGCGTCTCCGCGATTCCCTCGAAGAACCGCGCGCATGAATCGCGCAGTCCTTGATCCGTCGAGCGCATCAGCGATTCGATCACATTCTGGCCGTGCTCGTTCAGCCGCCGGACCGACGAAATCATCCACGAATCGCACGCCGTCTCCAGCCGTTCCTCGTGCCGGTGCGTTGCTTCGTCGCCGATTCGCTCCAGATTCTGTTCCCATTCCTTCTGACGCGTGTCGCGTTCCGCCTGATATACGTCGAGCAACGACTGAAACTCGCCCGCCACGGCCGTGCGGCCTTCCGCGAGGCTTGCCTCAAGCTGCGCCGCCATTTGCGCGCGAAAATCGCCCAGACGTCCCTGCGCGCTCTCTTCCATATCCTGCAGAACCCGCTGCGCCGAGCTTTCAAGCTCAACGCTGCGGCTCCGCACCACTCCCTGGCTCGCGTTCGCGAAGTGCTCGACCTCCTGGTCCGAAATTCCGCGAAGCACTTGCCCGAACGCCGCCGCCGCCACTTCGGCCGCCTGTTCGATTTGCGACCGCGAAGAATTCGTCAGCTCGCCCGCGAACGAATCCAGCCGTTCGCGAATCTGCGCCACGTGAGGCCACGTCTCCGCCTCGAGTTCACTCGCGAACTTCTGCTTCGCCTCTTCCGATTTCTCGCTGAGCCCCGTGCCTGCCGTCGCCAGAGTCTGCTCCACCAGCACCTGCAGCCGCGCACGCGCCTCCTGCTCGAACCAGTGCGAGGAGCGCTCGATTGATTCCGCCGTCGCGTGCGATGCCCGCACGCCGCTTGCCTCCAGCTCCTCGTTCCACTGCGCGATGGCTTCTCTCCGCGCCGTCTCGAAGTCGTTGCGCACTTCCGCCGCTGCCGATACAAGATGCGACGAAATTTCCCGCTGCGTGTTCTCCGCCACTTGGCGTAGCCGCTCGCGATGCAGGCGCAGCCCTTCCTCCATCTGCATTTCGCGCGTCGATAGCTCGCGCAGCAGTTGCGGCAGCCGCTCCATCCGGGGCGCCACCTTCGCATCCATCTCCGCGAGCGTCTGCTCCAGCACTCTCTGTCCCAGCCCGTCCAGGACCGGCCCCACCTTCTGCGCGGCGCTTTCCGCGATCCCTTCGAGCCGCCTCTTCATTTCCTCCGTCTGCGTGTCGAGCACGCCCTCCAGCCGCCGCCGCAATTCATTCAGCGTGTCCTGCGTGGCCGCCTCGAGCTGCGCCGAAAATTCGTTCATCCGGCTCGCCGAATTTTCGATCTCCTTCAGCGATCCGCGGGCGCGCGCCAGCTCCTCCTCGAGCGACGTCGTCACTTCCGCCAGCGTTTCGCGCGCCTCCGTGGCCGTCTGCGTCAGCGGCTGCCGAATCTCCGTGAACCGGTCGGACATCCTCTGCTCGGCTCTTCGCAGCACGTCCTCGGATCGCTCGGAAAGCTGCTCGATCAGCCGCTGCATGTTGCTGTCCAGCGACGACTGCAGCAGCTCGTTCCACTGGCCTTGTGCGAGCGACATTTCCGATTCGATTCGCTGCCGCCAGCTTGCCGATGCCGCGTCCAGTCCCGCCGGATCTTCCTTGGCGCGCTCCGTCGCGTGCGCTGCGGGTTGCGACGCCCGCGCCGCTTCCACCGCTTCGAGTTCCAGGCGTGCGTGCGCCACGCGGCTCGCCGCTTCCGCAGCCGCATCGTTCTCCGAGCGCAGCACCTCCGTCTTCTTCTCCACCTCTTCGATCAACCGTTGGACGCGGCTCAGGTTGTCCTCGATTCCCGATTTCAGCTCCATAAGGAATTCGTTCTGCTTCGCCGCGATCTGAACGGAGAATTGCTCCTGCGCTCCGGCCTGTGCCTGCTCGAACTCTTCCTTCCATTTCCTCAGGAACTCGTCCGCGATCGACGACCGCTTCTGCTCGGCTTCCTCCGCCGCTCGCAGAATCCGTTCGCTCGCGCGTTCCGCCGCATCGTTCGCCGCCTGCTGCGCGCGCCGCTCAAGTTCCGCGCTCAGCTCGCGAAGCAGCGGACTTTCCCCCGCCGACGCCTCCGCGAAAGAGGGCTCGGCGGCGGCCGAAGACTCACGTGTCGTGTCACCCATTGGCCTGTCCATGGAAACCGGGATTTGTGAAGCCTCTTCTGATTCGAACCGCTCCGCTTCCTTCGGCTCGGCTTGTGGCGTCGCGGCGCTGCGGTGAGCGCGAGATGCAGCTTCGAGCTCTTCCCAGCTGGGCGGAACGGGTTCGAACGCCCAGATGTTTCCGGGCGTCTCTAGCTCAACGGCAATTTGAAAGAATTCCCTTACCGAATGCGGCCTTTGAATCCACGCAACCCGCGCGCGCACATTGTGCAGTTCCGCCTTCCGCGCGAGTTCCACCGTCACCCAGGTGTTCTTCGGCAGATGGTGTTTCGAGGCGTAGCGGCAGCCGTGCAGGTTGAACGCAAGCGTCGATGTGCGCTCTTCGAATGGCTGTCCAAGCAGATCGATTCCGCGGACTACGATCGGCAGAGACTCCGCTACTCGCTCACTGCGGCGGCGCTGGGTACTGGGCTGGCGTGAATCCACTTCGGCTATCCGGCAACTCGTATTTTGCGAGCGGGAGCATAGCACTCTTGCGGGTCCCGGTCGAGAGGGTAAATCGCACTGCCGAAAGGAAGGCCCCCTGTCGATTTCCCGCTCGAGCCGGAAGAGTCTCGCTCCGTTCCAGCAGTAGCTCGCTAGTGTTTCTTCCTGGTCCCAACCGACGTCTGCACCCCGCCGCTCAATTGCGCCAGCTCATCGAGGCCGGCCTTGCACTGCGGCGCGTACGGCCCGCTCGGCGCGGCGTCTATGCACTTCTGGTACGCGTCTGCCGTTCCGGGAGGAATGACGTAAATTTCCTTTCCTCCCTCTTGCTTGGCATCGATTCCAGCGGCCAGTGAAGATCCCAGCAGGAACCATGTCTGGGCATCCTTCGGCTCGGCTTGCGCTGCCTTTTGCAATGGTGCCACGGCGTCCTTCTGCCGCTGCTTGTTATAGAGGACAATTCCCAGATTCTTCCAGCAGGTACCTGCGGCCGCGGGATCAAGGCCCGCCGCCTTGTCGCACGCTCCGCTGGCATCCGTCAGTTTCGATTGTGCCGCCGCCGCATCGGTCTGTGCCACCGCCGCATTCGCCAGGTCGGTGCCAAGCCGTGTGTAGGCCACGGCACTGGGGTCCGCATCCGCCACTTTTTGCGAGGCGCCGGCGGCCTCGTCGTACTTGCCGACGCAGGTGTAAGCCGCTCCCAGGTTGCTCCACACGGTCTCATAGTTCTTCGCCTGCTTCACCGTGACGCCCTTCGACGCTGCCTCGAATTCGGTCACCGCCGTCTGGCAATCCGTCGTGCGCTTCTGCTCGAGAGCGGTCTTCTGGTCCGCGGTGGCCGAACGAATCTGCTGCTGCAGGCCGTTGGCCTCGGTCATGGCTGCGACGCCCGCATCGAAGTGCGTCTTCATGTTCTTGAAGGCATTCACTTCCTCTTCGTGTTTCTTGGCTTCCTCCGAGTTCCCGTACTTCTCCATGATGTCCTTGAAGTTGACCACGAGCGTCCCGGACTCGCCCTCTTTCACCTGGAACTTCTGCTGGTAGGGAGGAATATTCGGGTTGGTCGTGGACACGGAGATGTCATAGATCCCGGCCTTCAGCCCCAGCTGCACGAATTTTCCGGCCTTGTCGGTCGTTAGATTGAAGGTCTGCCCGGTATCCTCGTTTTTCAACGTAACCGTAGCATCCGGCAGCGGATTCCCCTGCAGGTCCAGCACTTTCCCATCGACTTCATTATTGCCTTGTGCCGCGGCGATTCCGGCGCACGCCAGCATCAGCGCCGCGACTGCCGCAAAATGAATCCATCGTCTCATCGGTGGTCCACCTCCTCGCTCATAGAAGACTAAGGCGCAACTCGCGCCCGATATGCGATCGGGTCCGCTGCTCCCGCTTCCTCGAAAGCGCGGAGCCTCAACCGGCAACTATCGCACATTCCACATGCTTCGTCATCGGATTGATAGCACGACCACGTGCGGTCGAGCGGCGCTCCCAATTCCATTCCCTTGCGAATAATTTCGCTTTTCCGCATCGCGATCACCGGAGTCTCGATCCGAATATGTGTTTCCGGGCGCGTGCCTTCCCGAATCACCTTCTGAAAGGCCTCGTAATATTCCGGCCTGCAATCGGGGTATCCGGAGCTGTCTTCCGCCACCGCGCCGATGAAAATCGCCGTCGCTCCGATCACTTCAGCCCAGCTCACCGCCGCCGAAAGAAAGTGCGCATTGCGAAACGGCACGTATGTCACGGGAACTCCGGCGCCTGCTCTCAGTGCTTCGCCCTCTTCCGGCACACGGACGCTCTCATCCGTGAGCGCCGATCCGGCAATCTGCCGGAACGCGTCAAGCTGGATTACCAGCCGCTCCCGGACGCCATAAAAATCCGCAATTTCGTCGAATGATCGCCGCTCCCGCCGCTCCGTCCGCTGCCCGTAGCTCGCGTGCAGCAGCGCCAGTTCATGCGTCTGGTTGGCGATCGCCGCTGTGACGCACGAGTCCATGCCCCCGCTCAGCAACACCACCGCCTTTTCCTTCGCGATTCTCATCTCAAGTAGATTATAGAACCCCTCGCGGACTCGAGGATTCGCTCACACGCCCTTCATCGCCGGGTCCCAGATGAATTTGTGAAGCTGCAATCCGAGCCGCACCGGCAGCCGGTCCGCCAAAATCCATTCCGCCAGCTCGCGCGCCTGCAATCCCTCCCATTTGCCTTCCGGGTCGGGGAACACCGGCGAGAACAGCACTTCTCGAATCCGCTCGCTCAATCGGTGCTCTCGCGTGAAATCGCGCGCGAATTCGTAATCGCGCCGCGTCGAAATCACGAACTTCACTTCGTCTTTCTCATCCATCGCGCCAAGATTCGTTTCATCGAACGTATTCGCCTCGCCTGAATCCGGACACTTCACGTCGACGATCTTGATCACCTCGCGCGGCAGCACGCCCACGAACCGCTCCCCGCTCGTTTCAATCATCACTGTGTAGTTCTGCTCCAGCAGCTTCGCCGCCAGCTCGGGAGTTTCCGGTTGCAGCAGCGGCTCGCCGCCCGTGATTTCAACGAGAGGAATCCGCCGCTCGCCTTCGCCCGCCAGCTCGCGCACTCGCGCCAGCACCGCGTCGATCGGCATCTTCTCTCCGCCATAAAACGCGTACGCCGTATCGCACCACGTGCACCGCAAATTGCATCCCGTCAGACGCACGAAGATGCACGGCAGCCCCGCGCGCGTCCCTTCTCCTTGAATCGATTGGAAAATTTCCGTGATGACCATGGCGCAATCGCTTGCAGGTCCTACTGCCGCGTTTCCGTTTGGCTCGCCCGCTGGCTTTGCCGACGCAGCACGTAAATCACCACGCCCGTGAACGCCACCAGCTCCGCCGCCGTCACGCCCACCGCCAGCCGCCATCCCCATCCGAACGCGAGCCAGCAGAACGACGTCACCACTCCCGGAATCCCGACAATCAGAAACGCTCGATTCATCTCCCTACGGCTCCGCTACGGCCGGTACGTCGCCGCCGACGTTTCCGTCTCCCACACCGTCACGCTCGACACCGCCGCCCCGCTCGGCGACTGATGCAGCTGCTTCATCGTCTCATCATATATATAGCGCGCCACGTTCTCCGCCGAGGGATTTACTGTGTCGAATGGCTTCATTTCGTTCAGGTACTTGTGGTCGAGCCCGCGAATCACCGTCTGCAGCACGCCCTTCAGGTGGACGAAATCGTAGAGCAGCCCGCTCGCGTCGAGTTCCGCTCCGGAGAGCGCCACGCGCACCTTGTAATTGTGCCCGTGCAGGTTCTCGCACTTTCCCTTGTAATTCCGCAGGTTGTGCGCGGCGGCAAACGTCTCGTCGACGAAAACCTCGTACATGGCTGGATCCTATTCTGAAACCGGCGCTCGGCAGCCGCGGCCCGCTCCGAAGCTACGCCCCTGAGTTTTTCATGAAGCGCGCCACTTCGGCGAGGTCGTGCGTGGTCGAGTATGCGGGCAGCGACTCGAGAAAAATTCTACCATATTGCATTCGCTGGATGCGGTTATCGAGAATCGCCAGGATGCCCCGGTCCGTTTTCGACCGGATCAGCCGCCCGAATCCCTGTTTCAGCGCCAGCACCGCCTCCGGCACCTGGTATTCCGCGAACGCGTTCCGCCCATCCTCCTGCAGCGCCCTCACGCGCGCCGCCACGATTGGATCGCTCGGCACCGCGAACGGCAGCTTGTCGATGATCACGCACGAAAGCTGCTCGCCTCGAACGTCCACACCCTGCCAGAAGCTCGAAGTTGCAAACAGCACCGCGTTCGGCGTCGACCGGAAACGCTCGAGCAGCGTCGACCGCGGCGCCGTCCCCTGAATCATCGTCGGAAATTTCACGCGCCGCGATACCCGCTCGTGGATATCCTTCATTTGCGCGTAACTCGTGAACAGGCAGAACGCCCGTCCCTCGGAAATTTCCAGCAGCTTCGTGATTTCCTCCGCCGCGCTTTCGCCGAAAGTCGGGTGCCGCACATCCGGCATTCCGCGCGGAATGTACAGCATCGCCTGTTCCTGGAAATCGAATTCCTGCGGCAGCACCGTTTCCGCCGCCGGCATCACGCCCAGACGTTGTTTCAGGTAATCGAACTTTCCCTCCACCGCCAGCGTTGCGGATGTCAACACCACCGTGTCGAACCGCTCGAAAAGCTGCTCGCGCAAGATCTGGCTCACGTCGATCGGCGTCGCCGCCAGAAAAAGTCCGCGCCCGCGCCGCTCGTACCAGTAGACGTAGCTCTTCTCTTCGCTCTCCAGCAGAAACGCCAGCTCGCGCCGCAAATCCGCAGCGCGCCTCGCCAGCGTCACCACCTCTTCCGGTTTCGGCGAGAGCGCCGAAAGCTCCGCTTCCACGCGCTTCACGCTCGCCGCCAGTTCGTCGTACGACGCGCGGTTCCGTTCGAGAAACGCACCCCGCTCCGCCGGCTCGAACGGGAACCGTCCCTCCCGCTCCCCGAAATTCTCGAAGAAGCTTCGCGCCCGCTCGCGCATCCGCGCCAGGTACTTCCGCAGCACCGACGCCTCCACCTGCAGCATCCGCAGCATCGCTTCTGTATCGCGCGACAGCTCGTCGAACTGGTAACTCGAAACGCCGCGCCCGAAATAATCGCTCGCCACGTCCTCGATTTCGTGCGCTTCGTCGAACACCACCGCCGAGTACTCCGGCAGGATCGCGCCGAAATCGTCCTGCCGGATCGCCAGGTCCGCGAAAAACAAATGATGATTCACGATGATCAGGTCCGCCTCGTGCGCCCTCTGGTGCATCGCCGTGATGAAACACGTCTGAAATTCCGCGCACTTCTGCCCCGTGCACAGATCGCTGCGCGCGTCGATGCGCCCCCACAATTCCGAGTCGTCCGGCAGGAACGTCAGCTCGCTCCGGTCTCCCGTCTCCGTCAGTTTTTCCCACGCGCGAATCTGCGTGAACCAGTCCAGCTCGTCGATGCCCTTCAGCACCGGCTGCCCTTCCATCTGGTGCACCTTGGCGCGGCACAAGAAATTCGCGCGCCCCTTCATCAGCGCCACTTTCAGGTTCGGTGCGAAATTCTTCTGCAGAAAAGGCACATCCTTTTGGAAAAGTTGCTCCTGCAGCGATTTCGTCGCTGTCGACACCACCACTTTCCGCCCGCTGCGTATCGCCGGTATCAGGTACGCCAGAGTTTTTCCCGTTCCCGTGCCTGCCTCGATCACGGCGTGCTGGTGCTTCGCGAAGGCGTCATCGACGATCCTCGCCATCTCGAGCTGCGATTTCCGGAACTCGTATCCCGGATGCTTTCGCTCCAGCAGCCCGCCCGGGCCGAAGATGTCCTCGGTCGTCACCGCCTCTTCAGATTTTGCCGCAGCCGCCTTCTTCGCCATCCGCTCTCTCGGTTTCGCCGCTCTCAGGCAGGGAAACCCCTAAAATAGCACACCCTCTCGCGCGCCCCGTCCCCGAAAGAATTCAATTCGATGAAACGCCCTCATGCTATCGTGCGTCTCTCCCAACGCTCGGGGGAGCGTGTCATCGTTTCGAAATTTCATTCGAGGAGAATCAACATGCGTGTGGCGATGGGTGTGGCGAAGTCCGGGGCGGCGCGTGGCAACGTGTACCTCATGTCCTTCGTGGCGGCCGTAATCCTGATCCTGACCGGCATCTTTTCCGTAGCATTTGCCCACGGTCCGAACGACGGCCCCAATAGCGCCGCTGCCGCGAATAACACGACAACACCGGCCGCGAAGCATGATTCGACCTCGGCGTCGGCAGATCCCATCGACGCCGGTTACTCCGCTAAAATCAAGGAATACACTACGGAGCCCGACCTCCTCACCGAGCTCGTCGATCATCTTCCCGCCTCGGACACCGTTCCCTCGCCCGAAAAAATCCTCGGCTACGTCATCGGCGCGCCGAATAAACTCACTTACACGAAAGACATCTACCGCTACTACCGCGCCCTCGCTGCCGCCAGCCCCCGCGTGAAAGTTTTCACCGTCGGCAAAAGCGAGGAAGGCCGCGACTTCATGCTCGTCGCCGTCAGCGACGAATCCAATATCAATCAGCTCGACCACCTCAAAGACATCACCGCCAGGCTCGCCGACCCGCGCAAAATCACAGACGCAGACGCCCAGCAGCTCATCTCGACCGGCAAGCCCTTCTACTGGGCTTCCGGTTCTATCCATTCTCCCGAGACCGGCTCCCCCGAAATGCTCATGGAACTTGCCTACCGGCTCGCCGTGGAGGACTCGCCCTACATTCAGAAAATCCGCAAGAATCTCGTCTTCCTCATCACGCCCGTTCTCGAAGTCGATGGCCGCGACCGCATGGTCGACCTCTACAACTATCGCAAGGCGAATCCCGATAAGCCCGCGCCCAACCTCATCTACTGGGGCCACTACGTCGGGCACGACAACAATCGCGACAACATCTCCATGGCCCTCCAGCTCTCGAAAGTCCAGATGAAGAATTTCCTCGAATGGCACCCGCAGGTCCTTCATGACCTTCACGAGTCCATTCCTTATCTCTACACCATGACCGGCACCGGCCCTTACAACGCATGGCTCGATCCCATCGTTTTCAGCGAATTTCAGGAAATGGCCCACTATGAAGTCGAGCAGTTCACTAAACGCGGCGTTCCCGGCGTCTGGACACACGGCTTCTACGACGGCTGGGCGCCCAATTACATGCTTTACGTCGCCACCGGCCACAATTCCATCGGCCGCTTCTACGAAACCTTCGGCAATGGCGGCGCCGATACGCGCGTCCGCACCCTTCCGCCTTCCGACACGTCCCGCGAGTGGTACCGCGAAAATCCGCCGCTCCCGAAAATCACCTGGTCCATGCGCGACAATACCAACATGCAGGAGAGCGGCCTCCTCTTCGCGCTCGGCTACACCGCCGATCACGCGCAGGAATTTCTTTCGAATTTCTACCTGAAGAGCAAGCGCGCTGTCGCGAAAGCCACGACGGAAGGCCCCGCCGCCTGGGTTATCGTCAACGATGGCCGCCGCCCCACGCTCCAGGTCCGCCTCGCCCGCCTGCTCCAGCAGCAAGGAATTGAAGTCGATCGCATCGACCGCGAATTCGAAGCCAAGCCTTCCACCGAGCGCAGCAAGTCCCGCGCTATGGCTGAAGACGCCTCCGGTGAAGCCAAACCCGAATCTGCCTCCCGCATGAATCCGGATGGCGGCGAAAAATCCCGCGAGAAAAAATCCGAAGCCGCATCGCCCGTCAAAATTCCCGCCGGCAGCTACGTCGTCCGCATGGACCAGCCCTACAGTCGCATGGCCGACATGCTTCTCGACACGCAATACTTCAACGTGAAGGATCCCACTCCCTACGACGATACCGGCTGGACCATGGGCCCGCTCACGAACGTGAAAACTCTTCGCATCACGGACACCGCCATCCTCAAGGCGCCCATGACTCTCGTCGCCGATCCCGCCCCGTTTTCCGGCAAACTTGAATCAGCCGGCGTTGGCAGTTTCTTCCTCGTCGATGCCAACGCCGTTCCTTCGCTCGCCACGCTGCGCTTCCGCCTGAAGGACGTGAAAATGTTCGCCGCGGAAGAGCCCTTCGAATCCAGCTCCGCGAAATACGCTGCCGGCTCGTTCATCATCCCGGCCGACGGCAATCCTTCCGATCTGAAGGATCAGCTCGAAGCCGCCGCGAAGGATCTCGGCCTCACGATTCGCGCCGGCTCCGTCGATTCCAAAATCGCGCGCCACGAAATTTCCGTCCCGCGCATCGCCCTCCTTCACACCTGGACCAATACGCAGGGCGAAGGCTGGTTCCGCCTCGCACTCGACGAAACCAAAATCCCCTACTCCTACATCTCCGATCAGGTCGTTCGCGATACTTCCGATCTCCGCGCGAAATATGACGTCATCATCTTCCCGCCCGCCGCCTTCAATCTCTCGAGTCTCCTCAACGGCATCCCGAAGCGCGAGACGCCCGACGGCTCCGATTTCGGCGGCGCCATTCCATGGGAAACCACCGCCCTCACTCCCAATCTCGGCATCCTCGACCACACTGCCGACATTCGCGGCGGCATGGGCCTCGAAGGCGCCGCTCACATCCAGAAATTCATCGAGGACGGCGGCCTCTTCATTCCCGTCAGCTCCAGCACCATGCTCCCGATCGACCTCGGCATCACGTCCGGCGTCTCCATCGTTCCCACGCATCAGCTTCAGGCCCGCGGCTCGATCTTCAACGCGAAGGTCGAAGACAAGGGCAGCCCCATTTCCTACGGTTACGACGACACGGTTCCCGTCTACTTCAGTCAGGCGCCCGTCTTCCGCGTTTCCGTTGCGCCCACAGGAGGCTTCGGCGGCGGTGAAGGAGGCGAAGCCAATGAAGGCCGTCCCAGCGGACGCGGCTCCGTCACCGATCCCGATATCCCGCAGGGCCGCCCGTGGAATCCGCAATCTGCCGAGCCGCATCGCACCCGCGCCGAGCAGGAAACCTACATCTCGCCAGACGTTCGCGAAGCGATGCGCGGCATGATTCCGCCCTACACCATGTGGCCTCGCGTCGTCATTCGCTTCGCCGATGAATCGAATCTCTGGGTCAGCGGCATGCTCGCTGGCGGCAATGAACTCGCCAATGCTCCCGCCGTCGTCGACGTGCCCGTCGGCCGCGGCCACGTCGTCCTCTTCGCGAATAATCCGATGTGGCGCCAGGAGACGCACGGTACCTTTATGCTTCTCCTCAATGCCGCGCTCAATTACGACCACCTCGGCGTCGGCCGCAAAGCCCCGCCGCCGCCCAAGGACGACATCCCTCCGCCTCCAGCCGCCGCCGCCTCCGGCTCCCTGGAGTAGCGCGTGAAGGCGAAGTCTTTGGGTTTGGGGTGGAAGCCACGGATTTTCAGTCCGGGGAGCGCGACGCTTTACGTCGCGCGAAAGAAGCTCTGCAAGAAATGAACGGGCTTTAGCCCCGGCGCTAGCGACTTGTGCCTTGGCACCGCTATTTTGGATTGCGGTAGCTTGCTACCGCTTTCACATCCGGCAGGCGCGGAGGAAACCGTAGCTCGGCGAAGCTCGCTTCGCCGCTAAGATCCTCGCGCCACCTCGTGCGGTTCTCGTTTGCCTTCGCCGACGTGCGCGGGATAGCGGAGGATCTGCAGTTGCCTCTCGCATGCTTCTCGGCGCCTTCGCTTTCACGCCGCGCCGATCTTGTCATCCCGACCGGAGTCCCGCGTCTTCGTTCTTCCCGCGCGCAGCGCGGGCGCGGGACGTAGCGGAGGGACCTCTCTTGGCCTTTGAATGTTTTCAAATTTGAAATTGCTTCCCTCGACTTCTTGCCCTTTGGATTTTCTCTGCGTCTCTGCGGTGAGCGTTTGATGTTGCTCTTGCCTTATCCGTGCTTATCTGTGCCTGTCGCGCCGGAGGCGGATTCATCTGTGGTTCCAACAGGTTTTGCCTTTTTCCCTTTTCCACCTTGTGCTATCACTCTTCCGCCATGAAAAATCTCATCCTTTCAATCCTTCTCCTCGCCCTTCCCGCTTCCGCCTCCACCCTCCAACAGCAGGTCGACTCCCTCGCCGCCGCCCACCACGGCCACGTCGCCCTCTACGCCAAGAATCTCGCGACGGGCGATACCGTCTCCATCGACGCCTCTCGCCCCGTCCAGACCGCCTCCATCATCAAGCTCACCTTCATGCTCCAGGCCTTCGAGCAAATCAAAGCCGGCAAACTCCAGCTCTCCGCTCCGCTCACTCTCACCAAAGACAATCAGGTCATCGGCTCCGGCATCCTCAATCTTCTCAATCCCGGCCTCAAGCTCACTCTGAAAGACACGATCACCCTCATGATCGACCTCAGCGATAACACCGCCACTAACATGCTCATCGACGCCGTCGGCCTCAAGCCCACCAACGAAATGCTCGCCCGCATGGGCCTCAAGAACACCTACTTCTACAAGAAAGTCTTCAAGCCCGCCGAAGGCCCCATGCCGCCCGACCAGAAGCAGTTCGGCCTCGGCAAGACGACCGCCGAAGAAATCTCCCGCGTCATGGAAAGCATCTACCGCTGCGATCTCGGCGACCGCGCTCTTTGCCTCCAGATGATCACCATCCTCCGCGAGCAGCAGGATAACGACGGCATTCCGCGCTACCTCGAGCGCAAAGACGCCAGCGAAAATCTCTCAGCCGTCGCCCACAAGACCGGCGCGCTCGACGACGTCCGCAACGACGTCGCCCTCGTCTACACCGCGCGCGGCCCCGTCATCATCTCCATCTTCACCTGGGATAATCAGGACCAATCTTGGACGCCCGACAACGAGGGTGAAATCACCATCGCCCGTCTCGCCCGTGCCATCGTCGACGCCTGGTCCCCCGCCGGCCTCGCCCCCAAAGTCGCCGACCCCCTCGTCCCTCCCCGCTAACCGCCAGTCCCGCGTTCGCGCGCAGCGCGCCCTGGGAGCGCCAATCTCCTGATTGGCGCCTTTATTCTCTTCGCCCCGCCAGCGCGCAGTTTTCTCCGTAGGGGCACAGCACGCTGTGCCCGCTCTCCGCCGCAGCGCCGCGACCGAAGGCTACGTCCTCCGACCTTTGCCGATACGCACGCCACTTGCTACACTCCTCCCCAATTCAGGCGGCCAAATCGGAAAAATGGGTCTGCGTCACGCCGCCGAGTGAGAGAAAGGTCCCAGGATTTCTGCTTGCCTGTCCGCTTTGGCGGGCCAATCCTGAAGGGTGAATATGAAAAGCCCCGCTTCGTTTCGCGTACTCGCTGTTACGACTTTGTCCGTGTTGCTTATCGGTGCAGCGCTCGCGCGTCAGGGTACTACGATGGCACCCGACGCAAAGACGATGACGATCGAAGGCGCCGTTCGGGATCTTGCTTGTCCCATCCAAAATCCAGCCGGGACAGCCACCAGCTTCAGCTTGCAGTGCACCCTGGATTGCGTGAAGCACGGTTCACCCATCATCATCCTCACCAAGAGCGGCCTGATCTATTTCCCAATCTCTAAGGACATGCCCGATTCCAGCCAGCGCGAGAAGATGATGCCCTTTGTAGGAAAGTATGTGCAGGCAACTGGCCCGGTGTTCATGCGAAACGGAACCCGCGCCATCGCCATCACGCAAATCAAGGAACTCAAGAGCGTTCACATCGACACCGACGCTCGCTGACCCACAGGGCGCAGATCGCGAAGCCCGAGATCACCCGTCGCTCGCCTCTCCCGACTTGGAGTGCGGTAGCTTGCTACCGCTTTGCCGCCGTTCCGCGTCCGGGGAAATCGTCACTCGGCGAAGCTCGCTTCGCCGCCCCGCACCACCCTTCGCTTCCGCTGAAATGACGCCATCTCACAAGTGGCACCGGAAGGACCCTGGGCCGCAGCGACACCCGCCACCGCTTACGCCTACGACAATCGCAGGTTGCGTCCTTTCCTCGGCCGTCAAGTATCTCGCGGTACCATTAACGATGCTGCTGGACCAGATGAACCCCTCGCTCCGCAAACTGACCCGTCAGACGAAAAACTTGGCGCTACTTCGCAAATCTCTCATCTGCGCGCTGGCTCTTGTGTTCTGTCTCGGCGTTCTTTCTGGGGCTTACATTCATTTGAGCTACTGGGCTCACATGCCGCGCACACCCGACTCCGCAAACGGCAGGACTTTCCAACTCAGGGTAAATCACAACACGCTCGTTTATGTCACTCGGCAAGAGCGTGACCGCGCGGAATTTGTATTCGGTTTCGGAAGCTACGCGACGATCGCAGCCGGCCTTCTCTTGTTCTTCGTAAATGTCTATTGGGACAAGCCTTCTGGATCCTTGTCCTCGCACCGTCTCGTCCGATGAAGGCGCTCAGAAGCCGCATCGCCGCAGTCTATAAGACGCGATACGCAAGACTCAGCCGCGTCGCGCTCGCGGCAATCGTGTCGGCGATTGCGCCCTTGCTCTTGCTCCCGGGATCCTCAGCCTCTCGTGGACAGCACATTCCGAAGCCCGGCGTGCGCTCGGATTCAACTCTCTTGGGTTTCAGCCTGGAGAAAAGTACCTTCGCTGACGTTCAGAATAAGTTGGGCCCTGCGAACATAGGCCGATGTTCGCAAGAAGTAGAACCGATCGGCTATATCGGCTATGTCTCTCAGGGCCCCGACAAAACCAAAATTCTCTTTGAATCGAACAGGTTCGATCCGCCATACGAACTCAGTGGATTTAAACTTGTCGCAGGGAGCAGGTCCACCTCGCCCTGCCAGATTCAGTACCAACCGACCCCCGCTTTCGATGGCGACGTACACACGGCTGGGGGCTTGAAACTGCGGCTGACCAAGGCAGACCTGCTCGCGTTGTTAGGGACCCCTAGCAAGGTAAGCGGCGATCGACTGACATTCCAGTGGTGGTCGAAAAGACCCATGACCAAGGCCGAAATCGATCGCGAGACTCAGACATTCAAGGCTCCAGTGACAAGTCCTTATTGGGACGTCCATGACGTAATCAATGTGGTCCTCGGAGACTCGAAGATCGTCGAATTTGAGGTGCAGCGCACCGTCACTTATTGAGCCGTGGTAAGCGGATCTCTTGCGCGTCACGGTGCTTTGTCTCGGACACCGCAGCGCCGTTGCGTGGCCTCTCCCCAACGCAAGCCTTGCTCTCGGGCTCGCCTTTTGCAGCGCCGGAGGCGCGACCGTACGTAGCCCGGCACGGAGCGTAGCGGAGTGCCGGGTAAAAGATCCGCGCGAAGCGCGTACCTCTCTGCCGAAGGCCGTCGCGTAGGACGCAGGTCCGCAGCGACAATCCGCCGTAACTCCTGACTGCTACGACAATCGCCCTCCTCCTCCCGCGCTCTCACGCACCATCTCTCGCAGTACCATTGCCGAGACGGCATCCAACGACGAAGGCAATGGTGAAATCATGGTTCGTTATCTATCGCGGATCCATAACTGGATTCTCTGGCGCTGCTGGAGCGAGCGTCTTCTCTTCAAACTCAGGCAGCTCGACGATAGAACCACCGATGTGGCAGTTTTCGCTATACCTGCTGCGTTCAGAATCACGATCCCCGATGACGAGACCGTTTGCGATCCGGAAGGCTTACTCTCGAAGTTGACCTTCCTCTCGCGGGAGACCTCGCGATGAAAGCTCTCAGAAGTGGCATTGCGGCAACGGCAAATATCGTGCTCGCTGCGGCCGCTTGCGCTTTGGCGCTGGTGCTCGCGACACCGGCGCAACTCTCTCGTCCGAGCACCGAACAGGCTGGAGGCCGCAGTCTGTCTCAGGCAATCGTCGCCTACGGCTTTCTAAGATGGGACTACCTTGACTTCGACCAATTGCTTGAGTCACACGCTACTCTTTCTTTGACCGAGAATTTGAAGGCCTTGGATGCTGCGTTGGCATCGCTAAACTGTGACGTCAGGCAAAGGATGGCTGGGTCACATAGGACGCTGATCCTGCCCCCTGTTCCGTTCAATCAGTGGCTTGGGTTTCCAAGGACGGGGGGCAGAAATTCGCCGGAAGATGGCTGGCTTTTCGTCACACAGACCATGGCGACCTCTCCCGAAAGGGTTCTGGTCGTATTTTCGACGGCCCGTCCGGAGCACACCACCGTGTTTTGGCTCGAGAAAGCCGGCAAAGGGTACGCGACAAAACTAGTCTTCGACTCATTCAAGAAAGGCAAGATCAGCAACGAAGGGACGGTCATGGGGGCGGCAACCTCCGTGAAGTTTGAAAGCGACAATGTGATTTTGCTCAAGGACTGGGGGGAACCAGGCATTGGGCCGCGCGAATTTACTCGTGTCGGCAGAGTGTTTCGATTGGACCTGCCCCGGGACACCGTCACTCTCGTCTCGCCCGGAACCCCCTCGCAACATTAGCCTGGGTTTCCGCTGACTATCGATCCAGGTAACCAAGTCCGGATCGGGCGGCGCATCCCGTCTTTTCCCATACTTCCTCTATCTCCTTTATTTCCTTCATCTCGTCAATTTTCCTTGACTTTTACCCCTTTGCTATGCTATACTTTCTTGTATCTTTCTGAAAATAGGAAGGATACATGGACCGAGCCTGTGCGCTGGCCGTGTGTTCGTGCACGACGCGCTGAAACGAAAGGAGAT
Organism: Candidatus Limnocylindrales bacterium; assembly: GCA_035501415.1. Lineage (GTDB taxonomy): Bacteria > Acidobacteriota > Terriglobia > Acidiferrales > UBA7541 > Palsa-295. The sequence goes on from DATJWH010000032.1 coordinate 138,467, forward strand.
AGGGCCCGATGACTCGGCGATCGCCTAACTCAGCTTTCTCCTGCCTCCCGGTTCAATTTCTAATCGCGAAACGGAAAATTAGAAACTCCGCTAACCCCCGCCTTTTCGCGACCTTACATTTTTCTAATCGCGAAAAAACGGCATTTCTTCGCTTCTGTTCCGCCGGGTCCCTCCTTGCTCCCGTCCCTCCTCGCATCCTTGTCTCTCTAATCTTCACTCTGAAGATTAGAAATCGCCGTAACCGCCCCGAAATCAATCACTTACATTTTTCTAATCTGTACGCGCTCCCGGCCTTCTCTCTCGCCCCGTGCGGCATATGCCTCACTGCCGACCCGCCACTCGCGTCGCGAGACGCCAGCCACGAGTCGGGGGGCTTAATCTACGGTTCGGGGATTAAAAATCGCCGCAACTCATTGAAAACAAAGGCTCGTCGCAATGCTTAATCTACGGTTCCACGCGATCGCGCACCAGCGAAGCTTTTCAGGAGGCCGGGGCTTCAGCCCCGGCGCACCCGGCGCCCTTCTTTCAGGGGTTTTAACCCCTGAAGCCAAAAGATCCAGCCGACGGCCGCACGTCACTAGCGATCTTTTCTCTAATCGCCCAAACGGGGAATTAGAACTCCTCGTAAGTTATAGAAAACAAAGGACCGGCACCCAGTCTAATCGCCAAAAAACGCCATTTCGTCACGCCGCTCTTTTCAGGGGAACTTGGAGGTTTACACCATCCGCCTCTCGCCGTATCCTTACCCCGCGACTTGGGTCCGCCCTCTCTCCCGGCGGCTGTGGAGGCAAAAGATGATGACTCTCATTGTTCTGATCGTTCTGGCGCTCATCGTCATCTTCATCATCGGCATCTACAACGGCCTCGTCCGCCTCAAAGTCCAGTGCGACAACGCGTGGTCCGACATCGACGTCCAGCTCAAGCGCCGCTACGACCTGATTCCGAACCTCGTCGAGACCGTGAAGGGCTATGCCGCACACGAAAAGGGCACCCTCGAAGGTGTGGTCGCCGCCCGCAATCAGGCTATGACCGCCGCCGGCCCCGCCGCCAAGGCGCAAGCCGAAGGAATGCTCACCGCCGCCCTCCGCCAAGTCTTCGCGCTCGCCGAGGCCTATCCGCAATTGCGGGCTGTCGAGAGTTTCAATCAGTTGCAAGGCACGCTGAATTCGATTGAAGACAGCATCCAGAACGCGCGCCGCTACTACAACGCCGTCGTCCGCGACTTCAACACCAAAATCGCCCAGTTCCCGTCGAACATCATCGCCAACATGTTCAATTTCAAATCGCGCGAGTTCTTCGAAATCACGGCCCCGGCCGAGCGCGAAGTGCCGAAGGTCAGCTTCGGCGGTGCCGCCAGCTGATTCCCGCATGAACAGACCGCGAGTCCTTCTGCGCGCCTGCGCTCTCGCGCTTCTCATCGCGCTGCCCGCGGCCGCCCGCCAGATTATCATCCAGAATTTCGACGAGCAGGTCGTCGTCCATCGCGATTCCACCATCGACGTCACCGAGCGCATTCGCGCGCAGTTCGTCGGCGAGGGCTGGCACGGCATCTATCGCACGATTCCCATCCAGTACCCAAGCCCCGAAGGATTCAACTACACGCTCTTCATCGACCGCGTTTCCGCCACCGACGATTCCGGCGCCTCGCTCAAGGTCGATCAGAGCCACCAAGGCCACTACCTCAAACTCAAGATCTGGGTGCCCGAACCCGACAATTCCACACGCACCATCGTTCTCCACTATCGCGTGCTCGACGCGCTGCGCTTCTTCAGCGACCACGACGAGCTCTACTGGAACGTCACCGGCGAGGAGTGGGACGCTCCCATCGAAACCGCCAGCGCGCAGATCGAGCTGCCTGAAGGAGTCGAGGGAGTTCGCGCCATCGCTTACACCGGCGTCTTCGGCTCGCGCTCGCAGGATGCGCAAGTCACCATCAGCGACAACGTGATCCAGGTCCACTCGAATCGACCGCTCGGCTATCACCAGGGGCTTACCGCCGTCGTCGGATTCGACAAAGGCCTCGTTCACGAGCCCACCGCCTCCGAGCGCATTTCACTTTTCCTCGAAAGCAACTGGCCGCTTTTCCTTCCGTTTCTCGCTCTCGGCATCATGCTCTGGCTCTGGTGGACGCGCGGCCGCGATCCCGAGCGCGATGCCGTCACCGTCCAGTACGACCCGCCCGACAATCTCACGCCCGCCGAATGCGGCACTCTCGTCGATGATGATGCAGGAATGCGCGACATCACTGCCACGCTCGTCGACCTCGCGGTCAAGGGCTACCTCACCATCGAGCAGAAGGAGCAGAGCGGCCTTCTGGGACTGACGCACCATCGCGACTACATTTTTCATATGAAGAGGCAGCCCAACGACTGGAAAGACGCGCGCCCGCACGAGCTCCAAATGCTCTCGGCGCTCTTCGACAACGGTGGCAGGGCCGACGTGCAGCTCGCCGATCTGCAGAATCATTTCTATACGCACCTGCCGGCGATTCGCGACGGAATCTTCAACGCTCTCGTTTCCGACGGCTATTACCTGCATCGCCCGGACACGGTGCGCCAGGGCTACATCGGCGGCGGCCTTGTCGTCGGCTTCATGGTTGTGTTCTTCGGAATCTGGTACGCCGGAAGAACTGGCATGGCGCCGTTGACCTGGTTTTTTGCGGGCGCACTTATTGCGGCTGTGATCTGCATCTTCGGCTGGTTCATGCCCGCGCGCACGAGCACCGGGGCCAAGACTTTCGCGAAAGTCCTCGGTTTCGAGGATTTTCTCAGTCGCGTCGAGAGCGACCGCATCAAGCGAATGGAAAACGCTCCAGAACTCTTCGAGAAATATCTGCCGTACGCAATGGCCCTGCGCGTCGAAAAAAAATGGGTTCAGGCATTTTCGGGAATCGCCATCGAGCCGCCGCAGTGGTATTCGGCGCCCTACGGTGCGGGATTCCAGCCGTTTCTCTTCGTCACCGATTTGAACCTGATGTCGAGCCAGGTGGGAATGGCGATGGCCGCGGCGCCGCGCAGCAGTTCCGGCGGCTCGGGATTCGGCGGCGGAGGCGGGGCAGGCGGCGGATTCGGTGGCGGAGGCGGAGGTGGCTTCTAGGCCGGCCCACTACGGCTCTTCGTCGATCTCGGGATGCGATCGCGGCGGGACTTCGACGGGCTTGCCGGTCCGCTTTGGCCACCAGCTTCGCGGGAAGCCGCGACCCGATCCTCGCCACCCGTCGAGCCATCCTCCTTCGCGCGCAAATTCTTCTTCGATGTGCCGCTTCCACGCGGTGAGAAAACTCGCGCGATTCAGGAAGCCGACCAGCCCCTTCGGATTCTGTCGCGTCACCACGGGCAACCGCCCCACGTCATTCTGCAGCATGCGCAACAGCGCGTCGTACGCCAACTCATCCTCATACGCGACGATTGGTTCGCGCGGCTTCTCCGGCAGCACGGGACGCGCGCCGGACGGATCTTCTTTCAGGTCGCGCAGCAGATCGCGCTGCGTCACGACGCCAACGAGTTCGCCGCCGTTCGAGACGATCGGCACGCCCTGCATCGCATCGAAGCCAGGCTCGCTCCTCGCAATTTTCTGCGCCACTTCGCCGACCGGCGTGTCCGGCGTAACTGTAGCCACGTTCCTGCCCATGATTTCGGCCACTCGTATGGACTTCAGCGCGCTCGGCTCGTATTCGCCCGGAACGGCCATGCCGCGCTTCACGAACTTCTGGGTCATGATCGAGGCGGGCATCCAGTAATAGGCCACCGCGTCCGCGACGATGCAGACCATCATCACCGGAAGCAGCGCGTGGAAGTCGCGAGTTGTTTCAAACGCGCAGAACATAAACGTGAATGTCGCGCGAGCGGATGCGCCAAGCAAAGCTCCCATCGCCGCAATCGCGAATGCTGCCGGGGAAAGATGCGCGCCGGGAACGATCCGGTTCACCACGACCGCGAACACGTTTCCCAGCGCCGCGCTGATCATGAACATCGGCGCAAGGGTCCCGCCGGACGTTCCGGAGCCGAGCGAGAGCAGCACAACGAAAGCCTTGAACACAAGCACGAGGACGACCACCGTGAGAGCGATGTGGTTGTTGATGATGTCTTCGATCGTGTCGTACCCCGAGCCGAGCACGCGCGGAATGAAAAATCCGACGATGCCCAGTCCCAGCGCGCCGATGGCGGGATGGAACACGCTCGGGATCTTCTTCATGCCATCGAAGAATCCTTCAAGCTTTTCGAGCGCCTCCGCGAAACCCACGGCGGCGATTCCGCAGATCAGCCCGAGCAGTACGTAGTAGGGAAGCGCGGGAAGAAAATTGAAATCGACGGCGCCGGTTTCGAACATCGGGCCGCCGCCGAAGAGCAGACGCCGGACTCCAACGGCCATCGTGCTCGCGATTACCAGCGGAATAAACGACCGAGTCCGAAATTCGAAGAGGAGGAGTTCGAGGCCGAGCAGCACGCCCGTGATCGGCGCATTAAAAGTGGCCGCAAGTCCCGCTCCGCCTCCGCAGGCCAGCATCACCTTCCGCTCCACCGCCGTCATCGGAATTAACTGTCCGACCAGCGAACCGAATGCTCCGCCCGTCTGGATGATGGGACCTTCCGCGCCGAACGGACCGCCCGTGCCGATGCCGATCGCGGCAGAGAGCGGCTTCAGGATCGCGATCTTTGCCGGAATCCGGCTTCGAGAGATCAGCACGGCCTCCATCGCTTCGGGGATTCCGTGCCCGCGAATCTTTTCGGAGCCGTACTTGGCCATGAGGCCGATCAGCAGGCCGCCGGCAACGGGGATGAGGATCACCCAGTAGCCGAGCGGCGTGTGCTGCGGGCTGCGAAAATGAAACGACCACTGGTGATAGAACGAGATATTCGTGAAGAGGCCGATCAGGTTGTAGAGCGCATATGCGATGACTGCGGCGAGGGATCCGACGGCCGCCGCCAGCACGGAAATTAGCGCCACGCGGTAGCCATACGCCTGCACTCCCGCGGGAGTCGATCCGTTGATGCTCCCGGCGCTCATTGCCGGCCGGCTGTCTTCCGGTGAATGCGTTGCGACGAGGGGTGCGCACCTTCACCGTTTCCGCCGACGATCGCGCGAAGGGCCTGGATCAGTTTTGGTCCCGCGCTGCGAAGCTCGGCGCGATGCGCCCGCGAGAGCTTCTGAAGCAGGCGTTCGCCGCGGCGGGTGAGCTCGAGGAGGACTTCGCGATGATCGCGTTCATTGCGCGCGCGGCGGATCAGCCCCTTCTGTTGAAGGCGGTCGCTGAGTTCGACGGCGGTGTGATGGTGAATTTGGAGCCGCTCGGCGAGAGCGCCGACGGTGGCGCGCTGTCCGTCCGGCAGGCCGCGGATGGCGAGCAGCGCCTGATGCTGATGAGGCTCGACGCCGGCCACGCGAGCGGCGCATTCGCTGAAGTTCAGGAAGCGCCGGATCTGGTAGCGAAAGTCCGCCAGCGTGCGGTAATCCGTCTGCAGCCTGGATGTGGTCGCCATTCGTTACCATTATATCGTATTACGATATATCTGCTAAAATAGCGGCAGCAGTGTGCCGCAAGCATCAAGTTGCGACGCCGCTCGGCCTGGACCACTCAGGACAGCCGGGGAACGAAGGCAGGGACCTGGCGCGCGTAGGCCTCGAACTTCTCTCCGAAGGCGTTGCGAAGAAGAGCTTCTTCGGCACGGATGCGAATCCGCGTTCCAATCAGAAAAATGGCGATCGCCGCGATCACCACGGGCCAGCGCCCCACGGCAAGGCCGGACGCCAGCAGCATGCCAAACATTCCGAGATAGATGGGATTGCGCACGCGGGAGTATGGGCCCTGCATGATCAGCTCATGGTCTTCAATCACGCGCGCACCATAGGTCCACTGCTTGCCGAGCGTGCGGACGGCCGATGCGCAAAGCCACACGGATGAGCCTGCTACGATGAGCGTCAACGCCGTGACGCCCGTTTCCGCGATCCACGGCATGGGAACGATGGGCGAAAAATAGCGCCGCGCAAAGAACCAGGTGATCCAGAAGGCGACGGCTTGAAGACCGATTCCCCAGTACGACTTGCGGTCTCGGCTGGCTTCCTTGGCCTTCGGCTTTTTGCGGAACTGGAAGATGACGAAGAATGCGACGAGCGCGGCGATGACGCCAAAGAAGGCAGTTGCAGCCGTCCAGTCCATGGTCCCCGACGAGCCTCCTGGCAGCGCGGTGCGGTTCGCTACAAATCCTTGCGAAATGATTTTTGTGTTTTGATGTGACGGTAGCCGAGCCGTTCGTAGAACGCGTGCGCGCGATCGCGAATCACGTTGGAGCGCAAGCCGATCGCCGCGCAGCCATTTTCGCGAGCCCATTGCTCGGCGCGATCGAGCAGGCCGCGCCCGATTCCCTGCGAGCGCAGGCTACCATCGACGACGAGGCCGCTGATTTCGGCGCGCGCATCCGCTTCGAGGCACCGGTAAATGAATATGCCAATCCAACCGGCGATTTCTCCACTGGGCAGTTCCGCCACGAACGCGGCATGGTCTCGAGAAGATTCCATGCCGGAGACGCGCTTCGCAATCTGACTGGCCTCCGATGCGTATCCAAGCTGAGCGGCGAGCCCCGCCATGCGAGCGTAGTCTTTCGGCTGCGGAGCGCGAATCGTGAGCGTCGATTTTTCCTGAGCAGTGGTCATGCGTGCGCGGCACGCTCGCTTCGGATCGCTTTCTTGAGAATCGCGATCTGCCCGGCGTGGTAGAGGTCGTGCTGCACCACGCCGTGCAGCATTACGTAGCGCGAGTTTTCGGTACGCTTACTCGGCTTCTCGTCCAACTGGTCGTCGCGTAGGGATTCGACCGTCTTGCGCAGGCGGCGCCGCGCGTCGACGAGATTCTGAACGGTGCGCTTCCATTCGACTTCCGTGACTTCCCAAACGGGCGGCCAATCGAGCTCCGGAGTAACTTCCACGACGGCTCCAAGAAGCTCCTCGTTCACAACCGTGTTCCATGCGGTGATGTGGTAGACGAGTTCCCAAATCGAATGCGCGTTTTCTATGGGATGCGTGGACGCATCCTCGGCCGTCAGGCCATCGAGCAGGCTCTTCAGGGGAGGTCCGTGCCACGCATCGCCGTCGAAAGCCCGGTCCATTTGATCCAGAATTCGTCGAATTTCAGTCATGGGATTTTTCTCCTTCACAGGCTAAAGCACGCGAAGCCCGGTGACAAGCGGTCATAGAGTCGGACTCCATCTTGGATGCTGCGGCGCCCGCGTGGAGTTCAAGAGATCAGAATTTTTTCTCGGAGTCGAGAAGAATGGTGACCGGACCGTCGTTCACCAGTTCGACGGCCATGTGCGTTTGGAAGACGCCGGTTTCGACGCGGATACCAAGGCGGCGAAGCGCGGCGACGAATTCGTCGTAAAGTTCCTTGCCTTTTTCGGGCGGAGCGGCTTCGAGAAAACTGGGACGGCGCTGGCCGCGGGCGTCGCCATAGAGGGTGAACTGGGAAACGGCGAGCAGAGCGCCGCCCGTATCGAGAAGCGAGCGGTTCATTTTGCCCTGATCGTCGTTGAAGATGCGGAGGTTGATGATTTTTTCCGCCATCGCCGAAGCGGTCGCGGCGGTGTCGTCGCGGCCGACGGCCAGCAGGACCGCGAGGCCGGAACCGATCTCGCCCGTGGTGCGGCCGTCCACAACGACGCTCGCGCGACTGACTCGTTGAATCACTGCTCTCATGGCTGTTATGCCCGTGAAAGGAATGGTCGGGGCGAGTGGATTTGAACCACCGACCTCCTGGTCCCGAACCAGATTCTAGCCCCGAATTGAAACCTACGGATTCTTGTAGATTCTAACTAATTGCTGTTGAAGAGCTTGCGGCCCACGTTTTGAGGTCATTT